>CAWFZL010000024.1:0-191205 GCA_963820275.1 uncultured Alphaproteobacteria bacterium | reverse complement strand
CCGGTCGCAAAGTGCTAGTGTTAGTTGTTTCAAAAGGCGTGGCCCTGAGGCTTTGGGGGTTAGGCAAATGCGACGGCGCGAATTTTTCGGGCTCGTTGGGACTGCTGCGACCGTTTGGTCGTTTTCCGCGAATGCGCAACAAGTCGACCGGATACGTAAGGTTGCCGTCCTTATGAATTTTGCCGCGGAAGACGTTCAGGGTAAGGCAAGATTGCAAGCCTTTTCACAATCACTCCGCAAAGCCGGTTGGATCGAGGGGGACAATTTGCGCACTGAGGTCCGCTGGGCGGGCGATAACGCTGAGCGTTTTCGCCAATATGCAAGAGAACTGGTAGGTTCAGCACCCGATGTGATCCTTGCCTCCGGAAGTCTAAGCGTCGCCGCACTGCAACAGATCACTCGGAGTGAGCCAATCGTTTTTGCGAATGTGGTCGATCCGGTCGGGGCCGGGTTCGTCACTAGTCTGGCGCGGCCCGGCGGTAATACAACAGGATTTACAGCTTTTGAATACAGCATCAGCGGGAAATGGCTCGAACTGCTGAAAGAGCTCGCACCCAACCTGACACGAGTAGTCGTGCTTCGCGAGTCCTCAATAGGCTCGGGCATCGGCCAGTTCGCTGCGATCCAGACCATGGCGTCTGCGTCGTCGGCTGGTGTGGAGTTGAGCGTAATCGATCCCAGTGACGCAAGTGGGATCGAGCGCGCTTTGGCGGCATTCGCACACGAGCCGAATGGTGGTGTGATCCTAACGGCGAGCACGTCAACGGCGGCCCATCGCGAGTTGATCATTTCGTTGACGAAGAGGTACCGCTTACCTGCAGTCTATGCGTTCCGATACTTCGTCGTGGACGGAGGCCTTGCCTCATATGGACCTGATACGATCGACGGTTATCGGCGCGCCGCTGCTTACGTCGATCGCATCCTCAAAGGCGAGAAGCCCGCTGACCTGCCTGTGCAGGCGCCGACCAAATATGAACTAGTGGTCAACCTGAAGACCGCCAAAGCCCTCGGCCTCAACGTTCCGCAGGCCGTGCTCGCCCGCGCCGACGAGGTGATCGAATAAGGCGTTCACTTCCGCTCATGGCACAAAGCCGACATCCCGCGATGTCCGAGTTAGGTCCGTTGTGCGCGTAAGAGCGGACATGCAAGCACTGGCGTCGGGGGTTTAAATCTCTCCAGCGGATCCCCACATTGTGTTCATGACACGGTCGCCGTTATGCGGCAGGCGTTGGATGAGGTCGTCACGGATCGTCGCTTCTTGGTCCGCAAGTCCGTCACGCCGCTTGAAGTGGCGGAGCATATTCTTCAGCAGGCGGCGTTCGGTGAGCGCGATCTCAACCGTCTGAAAAGCTCTGCCTTCGAAAAGCTCGGTGCCGCTGCCTGAGCGTACCTCCGCGCTTGCTTGGTGAAGCAACGGGACAGCGGAGCTGATTGCAATCATCCGACCTTTAGGTGTATTGCAATATGCATGTGGGATGCCGCCAGCGTTGCACTGCTCAAAAAACTCTGGGCCAGCGGCCACAGCGCCGCGCAGATCGCCACTCGACTAGGGCACAGCCGCAACGCGGTGTGCGCCAAGTTGCTGCGGTTGGGATTGAAGCGCGCCCACAAGCCGCCCACCGCCAAACCCAAGATCGTGTCGGTGCCGAAGCGAAAGCCAGCGCTGTTGGCGGCCTGTGCTCGCCCGGTTCATAAGGTTGTGTCTACGCGCAAGCCAGTAGTGAGGCAGCCTAAGGAACTCACCAAGTCACAGTTGAATGCAATGCTGGCTGAGGCCGCCGCTAATACGGCGCGACTGTTTCGATGATGCCTTGCCTTGGAGGAGCAACAGCATGACCCTACGCATCCCCGAGGAAGTTTCCACCAGGTTGATCGACTGGAGTCCCTTCGTGGTCAAGGGCGGCACGATGCCGCCCCGAGATCCTGAGGAAGACGACGAGGACGACGACGACGAAGAGGACGAGGACCGTGCCGACGAACCGCCGGTCGTGCGCGAGCCGGACCAAGACTAGAGCATGATTCTCCACGCAAAAGCCGCCAAGGTTTCCCTCGACGGCCTGTGCCGTTGCGTTTGATATAGAGGTGCGCAGCGTCGAGCGGTGCTCGAACGCGGTGCCTCTTCCTGTTTGGACGCGCTGCCTCAATTAGGCGGCTTGTTGCGTTGCCAGTATGTCGGGCCAATGATCCCGATGCTTTGTGATGTGTGACTGGCGGCGATGCCCTTCAAGCCGGTGCTGCTGTCCTAACGGTCGTTCAGGGTCAGAAGATTGATCCGTCCCCTTCTAGGCCGACAGGTGCGGGGTCGTATTCGGCTCTAGAGCCTCCTCTGCTTCGGCCTGTTCTGGCAGAATCTCGCCATGGACCAGAAGGGGCTCGCCGATCCAAATGGGGTCGGCGAGATGGTCCTGGCGCGGATTGGTCGTGTTGGGGTGAATTAAGATGCTGAGGCCGCGATGATTGAGCATTAGCCAAGGTACCAGCGACGAGAAGACTTCCGTGGCAAAGGAGACCTGAAACATCGCACGATCATGAGGGCCGACCTTCGCGTCGTGCCAGCTGCCTAGCCGGACCACAAAACGCTCGCCGATCCGCTGGCGCAGCTGCTCCGCAACCTCTCGCGTGGCAGCGGGGTCATAGTAGATGTGGGCATGATAGCTGGCGATCGCCGTGATGGATCGTGGTGCGGATGCCAACTCGAACTCAGCCATCTGTCTTCATCCTGGGCGCAGACAGATCATCATACCAGAAGAGGCGACCCTTCGCGAGCCGCCACTCCGTAGTCGTTCATCGCGATCCCTAGGTGAAATCCAACTGGCGTCGGAACCAGATCGCACGGTCATAACTATTGTAGATATTCAAACAGCCTCTTTCAGGCATCGTGATTTCCACTCCAGATATGAGGCCGCAACCGGGGAGGTCACCTTGCTAAAGGCAGCCGCGAGACGGCGTGCCAATGTGACGAAGGAATTTAAACGGCATCGCCTGTTTAAATTCCTCGCCCTCCAATAAAACGGCCGATCGGATTGTGGCCTGTTTGGCCCTAGTCGACGTCGTTCCAACCAGACTACTTTGGTCGACATGCGCTTATCTCGCGCGAATTTGCCCGCACCGAATTCTTCTCAGTTTGAACTAACCGATCATCGGCCAGATCTGTTCTGACACGCAATACACTTGACAACCGCCCCAAGACATCCATATACCATCCATTTAGATGGTGCAAGGATGGTAACGTACATGGCCGACAACGTCCACGAATTCCGACCAAAGCCCGCTGACACTGAAAAAATCACGATCAATCTTGGCTATGTCGACCTTGGTCACGTCGATTTAATGGTGCAGGAAGGCTTCTACTCGAACCGTACCGACTTCATTCGGACCGCGATCCGCAACCAGCTCGAACGCCACGCAGACGTGGTCAAGCAGTCCACGGCCCGAAAAAGCCTCGACCTCGGTCTCCGGAACTATAGCCGCGAGGATCTTGAAGCGGCGCGGCGAGCCGGCGAGATGCTGCGCATCAATGTTCTCGGCCTTGCCAGTATCGCCCAAGATGTCACGCCCGAGCTTGCTCGCGCCACAATTGCCTCGGTCACCGTGCTGGGCGCTTTGCATGCCAGTCCGGCGGTCAAGGCCGCTCTCGCCGACAGAACCCGGTGAAGGCGATGCTGAATCAGGACATAGTTCGCGAAGCTACACGCCTCACGCGCGCGGGCCGGCTTGTCGAAGCAACGGCACTCCTTCAGCGCATGCTTCGTGGCGAGACCGCGCCGGGCACCGCCGGTTACGGTGCTCTCACGAGACGCGAGCCGCTAATCATTGATGCGAAGGCCAATAACTTCCGGGCCACATCCACTCAGCCGCACAAGCCCCACGATGAGTTACCCCTTCGTTCAAAGGGGTCACCTGGGCTCAGATTGCGGACTAAGACTAGGCGCGCCCCGCCGTCCACGCCGGATATCATGCCGGAGGGCGCTAAGTTCATCGGAGGTACCTACAGCAACCAGGCGGGAAGCCGAGCTTACAGGCTCTTCATCCCCAGTCGCTATCACGGGCAGCCGCTTCCTTTGGTCGTCATGTTGCACGGCTGCACCCAGTCGCCCGAAGATTTCGCAGCCGGCACGAGGATGAACTTTATCGCAGAAGAACAAACCTGCTTTGTGGTCTATCCTGCACAGCACAGTGAGGCAAACCAGGCGAAATGCTGGAACTGGTTTCGAACAGCCGACCAGCAGCGGGGCAGGGGTGAACCTTCGCTTATCGCAGGCATCACTCGCCAAATCATGCGCGACTATTCGGTTGATTCAAAACGCGTCTACGTTGGTGGACTGTCGGCCGGAGCGGCGGCGGCTGCTATCATGGGAGCAACGTACAACGATCTGTACGCGGCAATCGGCGTACATTCTGGCCTCGCCTGTGGGGCCGCCATTGACCTTCCCTCTGCGTTTATCGCCATGCGACGGAGGTAAAAGGTCAGACGACAGGATAACTCAAGGTGACGGGCCGCCTGTTCCGACCATTGTCTTTCACGGTGATCGCGACACTACGGTGCATCCAAACAACGGCGACCATATTCTCGAACAGTTTATGAGAACTACCAGCACGCGAAAGAAGGTGCATCGCGGGCGGGTACCTGGAGGGCATGCCTATACCCGCACGATCCATACCGATGCGAGCGGACGCGGAATTTTTGAGCACTGGAATATCCATGGAGCTGGACACGCATGGTCGGGAGGCAGCCCTGCGGGCTCCTACACTGATCAGCTCGGACCGGACGCCACAAGGGAAATGCTGCGTTTCTTCCTCGAGCATTCGCTCCCATAGGGGCGTATACCATTGCACCTTGCTAGATACGCGATGAGATGACGGCAGCTTCAGGCCTTCGAAGAGATCTCACCGTCACAGTGATCGCGCGATCGGTAAGCTGAGTTCGGTTGAGATGTCTGAATAGGGCTACCTTAGCACCTTGCTTGTACCTGGTTGGAAGGCGTTGACGCAGAATTTTCGCAGCAGCCTATTGAAAGGTGACAACGTCTTGCCGACCAGGAAATTCGGTGCAGAAATTGCGTCTATTTGCTCACGCTGAACTGGTCGTCAAAGTGAAAGAGCCGCTGGATGGCGAGCGCAAGATGTTGCGACGCGGCCAGATTTTGTTCACTTATCTGCATCTCGCGCCTGATTTGGTGCAAACGCAGGACTTGATCTCGAGCGGCTCCGTATGCATCGCGTATGAAACAGTTACCGCCTCGTCAGGAGGACTGCCGCTCCTCACGCCGATGTCGGAAGTCGCCGGTCGCCTTGCGCCGCAAGTCGGTGCTCATGCGCTTGAAAAGGAGGTGTTCTCCTAGGGGGCGTTCCCGGCGCTCCGGCGGCAGATGTGTTGATCATTGGCGGCGGCGTCGCCGGCACCAACGCCGCGACGATCGCACTCGGCATGGGTGCTCAGGTGACGCTCCTCGACCGATCGCTCGAGGTTCTGCGGCGCCTCGCGACCCAGTTACGCGTGCGCACGATCTATTCGACGCGCGCTGCGATCGCTGACCTCGTCACTAAAGCTGATCTCGTAATCGGCGCGGTGCTCGTTCCCGGGGCTTCCGCGCCAAAACTAATAACGCGCACAATGATAAAGACGATGAAGCAGGGCTCTGTCTTCGTCGACATCGCCATCGACCAGGGCGGATGTGCCGAAACGTCGAGGCCGACGACCCATTCCAATCCGACCTTTGTGGTGGATGGTGTGGTGCATTATTGCGTTGCCAATATGCCGGGAGCGGTAGCACGCACGTCGACCTTTGCGCTCAACAACGCTACCCTGCCGTTCACATTGCAGCTTGCCGACAAGGGTTGGCACCAAGCTTTGAAGGACGACGTCCATTTGCGTAACGGCCTCAATGTCTGCGACGGCAAGATCACCTGCAAGCCGGTGGCTGACGCGCACGGACTTGGGTTTACGCCGGCGGAGGCGCTCATCGACTGAAAGACCCAGTCGAAACCCGGAGAAACCCATACATGGCACTTTTCGTACGTAACCAGACGCGGCGCGACCGGGACAGCAGTTTCGACAAGCCTGCCCGCAGCGCAACCGGTCGCGCGCACGGCGTGCTGACGGTTTGTCTCCGAAAATGGGGACAAGCTATTGCCGGGCGATCTATAGTCGGCTTCACGGAACCCGCATCGAGGAGACAACCATGCGCCTTGTCCCAAATCGCATTTCCGCAGCCTCAATCGTCCTTGCAGGCGTCGCCGCCTTTGCGGCGAGCTGCGCTAAGGCGCAATCGGCCGTCGATCTCGATCATCTGACGGCGACGCAGGCGGCGGCCGATCTTTGCGCGGGCAAATACACCAGCGTGGCGCTGGTTTCGGCCGTGATCGCCCGGGCGAAGACGCGGCCTGAGTTGAACGCGTTCATCACGCTCGATGAGGAAGGCGCCATGAAGGAGGCGCGCGCCTTTGATGCCGCGCACAAGCGGCGCGCCGCCTGCAAGCCGCTCGGTGGCGTGCCGATCGCGATCAAGGACAATATCGAGGTGGCCAGCCTGCCGGCTTCGGCCGGGACGCCGGCCCTGAAAGGCTACGTGCCCGCCGAAGATGCTCCCGTGGTCGCAAGATTGCGCGCCGCGGGCGCGATCATCGTCGGCAAGACCAACATGCATGAACTCGCGTTCGGCATCACCGGCTACAATACCGCTTTCAAGACTGGCGCCGAATACGGCGTCCGCAATGCCTACGACACGACAAGGATCGCCGGTGGGTCTTCGTCCGGCAACGCCGCCGCGATCGCCGCGCGCATCATTCCGGCGGCGATCGGCACCGATACCGGCGGGTCGGTCCGCATTCCCTGCGCGCTCAATGGCTGCATGTCGCTGCGCCCGACCGTCGGACGATACAAGCAGGCAGGCATCGCCCCAATCTCCCACACCCGCGATACCGCCGGGCCGATGGCGGGCTCGATGACGGATGTCGCCCTGCTCGATCGCATCATCGCCGGCGGCGCACGGATCGAGCCCGCCGACCTGAAGGGCGTTCGGCTCGGGTTAGTCGCAGCGACAACTGCAAACCTCGATGATGATACCAAGGCAGCCTTCGTCGCGGCGCGGGAGAAGCTAAAGACGGCCGGCGTCACCATGGTAGACGTCGATATGCCGAAGCTGGCCGAGTTGAACGAGCAGATTGGTTTCCCGGTCGCGCTCTACGAGGCCTATGACGACATGGTCGCCTATCTCAAGCGCGGGCCGAAAATCTCGATCGACGCGCTCGCCAAGGGCATCTCAAGCCCGGACGTCAAAGGCACCTATGACGGCCTGGTGATTCCGCGCAAGTTGCCGGGTCCCGATAACACCGTCGTGGATGCACAGCCCGCCTATGAGGCCGCCATGAAGACCGCGCGCCCGGCGCTGCAGCAGCTCTATCGCGACACCTTCGCCAACAATCATCTCGACGCGATCGTGTTTCCTACGGTGCCCAAGGTGGCCATCAACGCCAATCCTGACTCCAGCAGCGTGACAAATTTCGTCATGTACATTCAGAACACCGATCCCGGCAGCAATGCCGGTGTCCCGGGAATTCAAATCCCGATTGCGTTGGGCGCGGCCAGCAAATTGCCGGTCGGCATGGAACTGGACGGTCCGGCCGGGAGCGATCGACGGCTGCTTTCGATCGGCCTCGCACTCGAAAAACTGCTCGGGCGAATTCCGCCACCGGCCAAATCGTAGCAGAAGGACCGAACGACCCTATCGTTGTCTTGCAACGGCTGCGGCAATCCCGCTGTAGCGATGGACGCCGAGTTTGTCGAAGATGCGCTTCAGGTAAGTGCGGACCGTGGAGGGTTCGACGCCAAGCCGATGGCCTTCGACTGCATAGCTTGCGATGGGTCAACAGCATCGCAGTTTCTGACTTCGCAGCATCTTCACATGCACCGGACGGTAAAGCCCCACCCGCATCATCTGCGCGATGCCGCGCGCGTCATTGCGGTCCGCCTTGTTGATCTGCGCCTTCAGCACCGCTTGCATGTGCCGCGTCTCGACACAGACCACTGGTAACCCTGCTTCGGCGAGAGCACTGAAAAGCCATTGCGATAGCGGCCGGCTTCCAGTCCGATCCTCTTGACGCGGTCGGCGGGGTTCCCCAGAACCTTCAGCAGGGCTTGAGGCTCGCTCGCTGCCGTCACTTCCTTCACGATCCTGCCCGTGTCATCCACAATGCAGATGCTGGTCTCCTTGACCGATACGTCCAATCCAGCAAAATGGGCCATGCTGCGCTTCTCCTTCTGATGCTTGAGGCCGAAACCACGGACCTCGTTTTCACCATCAACCTGAAGCGCAGCACCCAAAATCTTCAGCTATCCACAAAATCGCCGGCCGATTACCCCATCTATCGGGAGTGGAGCGAAAGTCCGACTTACGGGCCGTCAGGTTAGTTTTTGATCCGGAACGGACATCGAACCTCCCACAAAAGTGGCGGCGATCTGTCCTGGCTTTCTTTCAGAACCTGCTGTCAATCGGCTGCGTCACGTTAGCTTGAATGCCGGGACGTCCTTGATGGAGGCGGGTTCTCGAAGACTGGAACGCCTAGCTAGGGCAGGGCTCACCAAGTCAAAGGAGAAATTCCGTGAACATCAGAACACTCAGCGCTGTGGCGATTGTGACCGCAGCCCTTGCTGCCCCGGCCTCCGCTCAATACGAGCGCGTGTGGGGGCCGAGGTGGAAAGCTATGATTCGGCGGCGACTTTGGTGTTGCCACTGAGGCGACTAAAGGAAGCCGGGGGAGCGACCCCCGGCTCCTCGGCCTAACAATGGGCCGGCTACTCGACCGCACATTTGGGGTGCGACCCCGTGCATCAAGGATCGTCCATGCCCTAGGGTTAGACCAAATACATAATATCATCGCTCAACAGAACCGCCAATCGAAACGGCTTGATCTTTACGGCCTGGGCGCCTCAACTTAACCATGGAGGCTTGGAGAGCATCACTTCCGAACGCGATCCTCGATGCGGTGCCGCGCCATGATGTCATTGCTTTCAGGGCCGGGACGCTGCCGTTGTGCCTTACCGCGCTTCGCTTTCCGTAATTTCAGATCGAGCGCCTCCAAGAACGTCCGCCTCACGCGAATGCGGGCGGGTGCTTCGCGTACCACCCGAAGCCATCTTTCCACGCTGACGCGCAGCATGGGGCGCCGAATGTGTGCCGTGACGGGTCCATCCGAGACCTGAACGCCCGGCAAGGTATGTAGCTTGAGCGAAATCGGATGATGGTCGGAAGACCCGCGCGCCAGCACCCGACCATAGGAACAGCGCAAACCTCGCGCCATGCAACGATCGAGGCGGAAGGAAATGATGTCGTTCGGACTGTGTGTGGATTGGCGAGGCCCGACATCCTTGAAGCCGGCAAGCTTGATCGGCCCGACTGCGTTGTAGTCGCCGACAATGGCCGCTGGACCGTCGAGAGCATTTGCGATGTGCACCAGTTGCCACCGGTTCAGGAACTGGCCGTGCGAAAGATGCACGTTGGCGAAGGCCACGTCACCCAGGTGCACGATTTGTGCGACGCGAGGCGGCACGCGACCGGGCACCTGCGAAACCGGCAGGCGTAGCGCATAGGGCCGCAGCAATGGATGCGGGCTCCACACAGCCAGACCGTAAATGCGCCCTTCCAGTGGTTCGCGGAAAAAATATCCGCCGACCAGGGCCGGTAGATCCGCCATTTCCTCGATCGCTTCCTGCAAGAAGAGAAGGTCGGGATGATGTTGCTCGACGAGAGCGGCTACATCCTCTACCCCCGCGCCAGTCAAGCGCAACAAGTTCCAGCTTATGACTTTCAAGTTTCTATTCCCGGCTGGCACTCTTCAGTTCTCATTGGCGCCGATCGACAATGAACATCGCCACTGTGTCAGCCGCCTCACCCGGCCCGTTTCACGCGCATGTACCATTCGACGAGCCGCCGGACCTGCCGTTCGGTATAGCCGTGCTCCACCATCCGCGCGACGAAATCGTCGTGTTTCTTTTCGGTCTCGCCGTCCTTCTTCGTGCCGAACGAAATCACCGGCAACAGGTCCTCGACCTGCGAGAATATCCGCTTTTCGATCACTTCGCGGATCTTTTCGTAGGAGGTCCAGGACGGATTCTTGCCCCCGTTACGAACGCGCGATCGCAGCGAGAACTTCACCACCTCGTTGCGGAAGTCCTTCGGATTGGTGATGCCCGCGGGCTTCTCGACCTTGGTCAGTTCCTGGTTCAGCAGCTCGCGGTTGAGCATCTGACCGGTGTCGGGGTCCTTGAAGTCCTGGTCCTCGATCCAGGCATCGGCGTAGTCGACGTAACGGTCGAACAGGTTCTGGCCGTAGTCCGCGTAGGACTCCAGATAAGCCTTCTGGATTTCGTTGCCGATGAATTCGGCATAACGCGGCACGAGCTCGGCCTTGATGAATTCGAGATAACGCTTCTCGACCTCCTCAGACAACTGCTCGCGCCGAATCGCGTGCTCGAGCACATACATCAGGTGGACGGGATCGGCACCAATCTCGGCGGTGTCGTGGTTGAAGGTTGCCGCCAGAACCTTGAAGGCAAAGCGGGTCGAGGCGCCGTCCATGCCTTCGTCGACGCCGGCCGCATCCTTGTATTCCTGGACGCTTCGCGCCTTGGGGTCGCTCTCTTTCAGACTTTCGCCGTCATAGACCCGCATCTTGGCAAACAGCGTCGAGTTCTCGTGCTTGCGCAGGCGCGACATTACCGAAAAGCGGGCGAGCGTCTCCAGCGTCGCCGGCGCGCAGGGCGCGGCCGCAAGCTCGGACCCGGCGATCAGCTTCTCGTAGATCTTCTGCTCCTCGGTCACGCGCAGGCAGTAAGGCACCTTGATGACGCAGACGCGGTCGATGAACGCCTCGTTTTTCTTGTTGGCCTTGAAGCCCTGCCATTCCGCCTCATTCGAGTGCGCCAGGATGATGCCGCCGAAGGGAATCGCTCCGATGTTCTCGGTTCCGATATAATTGCCTTCCTGGGTCGCCGTCAGCAGCGGGTGCAGCATCTTGATCGGCGCCTTGAACATCTCGACGAATTCGAGCACGCCCTGGTTGGCGCGATTGAGGCCGCCGGAGTAGCTGTAGGCGTCGGGATCGTTCTGGGCGTAGGTCTCGAGCTTGCGGATGTCGACCTTGCCGACCAGCGAGGAGATGTCCTGGTTGTTCTCGTCGCCCGGCTCGGTCTTCGCAATCGCGATCTGGCGCAGCCGCGAGGGCTGGATCTTCGCGACGCGGAAGCGCGAGATGTCGCCGCCGAAGGCTTCGAGCCGCTTGTAGCACCACGGGCTCATCAAGCCGTTGAGGCGACGGCGCGGAATGCCGTACTTCTCCTCGATCATCGGACCGAGGTTCTCCGGATCGAACAGTCCAAGCGGGGACTCGAACACGGGGCTGAGTTCGTCTCCGGCCTTGAGTACGTAGATCGGGTGAATTTCCATCAGCGACTTCAGCCGCTCTGCGAGCGATGACTTGCCGCCGCCGACCGGGCCGAGCAGATAAAGGATCTGCTTGCGCTCCTCCAGCCCCTGCGCCGCATGCCGGAAGAAGCCAACGATGCGCTCAATCGTTTCTTCCATGCCGTGAAAGCCGGCGAAGGCCGGATAGATGCGCATGGTCCTATTCAAAAAAATACGGCCAAGGCGACGGTCCTTGGCCGTGTCGATCATCTGAGGTTCACCGATCGCAGCTAGCAATCGCTCGGCCGCATTCGCGTATCGCATCGGATCGCCTCGACACGATTCCAGATATTCCGCCATCGACAGGTCGGTCTGACTTCGAGCCTCGAAGGACCGAGCGAAAGCGTTGAACAACGAATCGCTATACATGATCCCCTCCAAGGTATGATCCGCCGCACTGGTGAAGCGAGTCGGGTTACCGCTCGGTACCGGCCTTAGTCAGTTCATCTGATCGTGCAGTCGGGTCCTCCCATTCCAACATGGGTCTAAATTGGCTATTCGCGAACAGGATATCAAGGCGGCCGGTCGCAACATGGGAAGACTGCGTTGATCCAGCTCACTTCGCACCACCGGGCTCCAATCCCGTGGGGACGTTGGCATCTGCGCCCTCATGCGATGCGGTTGCCGGATCAATTCCGCAGGGAGGGCCGGGGGGTATTCGGTTTCGTGGCGGCCCGTGGAATCTCGGTATCGTTGGAAGCGTCTGACAGATCTCTGCCTCAGCAGTCGGCCGACTCCCGATTGGCCATACTGTGGGGGTGAAAACTCTGGCTGCGGTTCGGCTCCTACGGCGGCCTGCGAGGGTTTCCAGATGCATCGCTTCTCCCGCGCAACAATCGGAGATAAAGGGTGCTCATAGTTCCAACGGAACCATGAAGCCAGAACGCGGAACTTCACGCGCCTACACGCTTGACTGGCTGAGGCGTCGACCTCATCCTCCGTTATGGATGCGCCACCGGGATCGCTATAAGCCGGATCCAGTCCCCTCGAGTTGAGAGAACCGGACGGACAGAATCTCTTTAATCGTCATTCTGCCGTTGGCGAGCTTCTCGGCCACAATGAGCTGCTGCGTATTGGGCAGGCCGGCTGGAATCACCATTTTCCCACGCGCTTTCAATTGGTGGATCAGCGGTGGAGGAATGAGATCCGGGGCAGCCGTGACGATTACCTTGTCAAAGGGGGCGTGCTCTGACCAACCGTGATAACCGTCGGCAATCTTGAGTTCGACATTGCTACAGCCCTGCTCTCGGAGTCGTCGTTTCGCCTTTTGGCCAAGCTCTTCGATGATTTCGACCGAGTACACCTTGCGGGCCAGCTGCGCGAGGATGGCGGCCTGATAGCCAAGACCGGTGCCAATTTCGAGAACGCTGTCGTCAGCATTGATGTCGAGCAGATCGGTCATTAAGGCGACGATAAACGGCTGCGAGATCGTCTTCCCGAAGCCGATTGGAAGTGGAACATTGGCATACGCGTAGAACTGAAGTTCGATTGGCACAAACTCGTGCCGCGGCACCTTGCCCATGGCCGTCATGACGCGTTCGTCAAAGGCACTCTTGCCGATCGTGTCACGCAGCGCAAAGGCGCCGGCGGCGATGACCGCGAGCATGTCTTCACGCAGGGCCTCGAGCTCTTCTGCTCGCATTGGCAACTTTCACGACACACGGTGGTACACCCGCGCACGCCTAGCCGGGCTGCTGCGCCAACTGGCCACCTGTCACCACCGCTCCCGCGGGCGACGCGGACGGGTTCTTCAAGCAGAACCCTCTCGCCCATGACGCGCTGAAGACGTCGCAGGTCCATTGAGGACAACGAGGGGCTTCAAACGGGCGGGAAAGATTGTACAATCTCGACAGCTGTCCTTGAAGCGGGCTTGCCAAAATCTTCACCGTGCCGTCGGCAAGCATTTTACTGGCATCTCGCGCCGTTTCTTTGCTCGCGCTGCGAGCATTTACAGTTCGAGGCTCGCGCTGCTCGTGTAGCCTACCCCTTGACCACCGTGTCCATGAAATCGGCGATGATGTCCTGCGCATGTTCGAGTTCGACCCCTGCGAGGAAGCTCGTATAGCCGGAGATATCGGCGATAGCGAAATAGGCCAATTCAGGTTTCGGAAGCATCACAATTCTCTCCAAAACAAACAGACTTGGCAGCGTTCTTAAAAAGATTATGCCACGTAATGCCGCGAGGGGTGTGAGGAATCGTAGGTCTAATACTTCCGAGTTTGATGCTGTGGACGGGTGCGCCGTAGGCCCAGCATCGCGGCGCCCGGGCTGGAACCTTTGTCCCTGCGGTCAGGATGCAGAACTCAAATGGATTTAAGCAGGTTCGTAGCGGGCCTGTGAGTAGCGGAACTTGGGCTTCTGACAGGTAATTGGGGCTGTCGTACTTATCTTTCTAGGGGCATAATGAAAATCGTCCCAGTTCGTTCCAAGGTAGGGGAACGCCATGGAGATACGAGAAAAGATTGCTCTGTATAAGAAGCTCCTTTCCGATCCGAACCTAACTCAGACCCAGCGCAAAGTGATTGCCAAGCTCCTGGCCGAAGAAAAAGCAAAGGGCGAATCCGTCAAAAGCCACTCGTTCCACTCGCTTCAAGGACTTGCGAGAGTTATCCACAGACAAATCAACTGACGCATTACGTCGCGCTGGACTTCCCCATTCTAGCTAGCTTCGATCCGGTGAAACGGTTGTTTACACGGAGCGGACGATGGGGGATTGCGTTGAAGGGGGAGCGCAAGAGCTGCCGGTCCCAACCGCAGCGCTCCATTGTCCAAAATGCAAGGGCTGCGCCCGCCTAGCGTCGATGGTCTTGGATGTTCGCCGGGTCTTGAGGGTTTGCCTATATCAATGCGATGAGTGCGGGGAGCTTATCTGGGACGGAGAACCAGAAATAAGCGCTGCACGTGAACGCGCCTATCAAAAGCCCCTCGTAAGCGCGCCCGGCTTGTCCCAGTGAAAATCCGGCCTGATGTCCGCACCGCGGCGGCCGCACGTCGAGCAGACAAACTTTTCTTCGAGATCGGACAGCCGGACGTCGTCCCCCGTATTGATCGGCGTTGAGCCTGATCCAGCGCGAGCACTTGTAGTGTGCGCAATAGATCAGCAGGTCGCGCACGCCTGACGCACGCATTTCGCCGAGGGTGATCTTCTGCGGGCGGGTCAATCGAACGAAATTCTGCCCTTGCGCACCGAGAGCGGCAATCTGCGCAGGTCGTCGCCATTCATCGCCAGCACGTCGAAGGCGCATAGCTTGACCTCCTCGTTGTGCCTGCCGGAGTGCGGCGCGTCGAAATCGGAGACGCCGTCCACGCCCAGGATCACGGCCTCGCCGTCGAATACGAACTTCTTCTGTCGCACCCTGCGCGCGGCGTCCACTATCCAAGGTTAGCGGTCCGTCCAGTCGTAGCCGCCGCGCGTGATCAGCCGCACGCGGTCGCCATTGCGCTCTAGGCGCAGCCGGTAGCCGTCGTATTTGATCTCGTGCAGCCAGTCGGGGGTGTCGGGGACGCTGGTCGATCTGGTGGGGATGCAGAACTCAAACATGTGCCGAAGATTAAGGGGTGCGATCGACAAAGCCAAAACGGCCCCGACGTGGGGAGCGCCGAGGCCGTCAAACCTCTGGGGAGGTTTCTCCCCGGAATGGGGGGCGTTTTGGGGTCCGGGGAGCAAGAATAATCTAGATCTGCCGGCCCTGATTTTCAGTGATGGGAACAGCGTATGTTTTTATCGGTTATCAGATCGCGAGCAGACTTCCCCGCCAGCAGTGCCGAGCGGCTGGTTCCCGTGGGTATTAGTCGAAGCTGGTTTCCTACCGTAGTGGCCAGTCGAAGCGGGCCGGTCGGCTTGCGTTAGTGCAGCACTCAGGAACGGCGCTGGCAACGGCGCCGTTTCTTGTTTGGGCCGCATCTTAGTGGCAGCAGCTCGAGTGCAAAGTACCTCGGCTGGCCGAGCGATAGTGCCCTGGAACTAGCCGCAGCGTCTCGGCAGCCTTCTGGGCCGCTTGAGCAGCATCCGCTTGGCCTTCGCCTCTGAACGCTTCTTGATCTCGGCCTTGATTTTTTCAATCAAGGTCATGGGTTCTGGCTTCTGAACCTTGAGAGTGGAGATCACGTTCGCACCCTCCGTAGACGCTACTCCAGTAGGTTAGTCCAATTTCGGAATAGGGCGATCCAAAAACCATCGCCGGTGAGGAAACCAAATTCTCAGCGGCCGGCGCGCTGCGCGGCTAGGTCGATCCAAGCACCAATGCTTGTGTGTCCTTCATCCCGCATGAAATCATATATGGGAGCGCCCTCGGAGAGCGCGGTGACGTAGCCAGCAGGCGGGTTCCTGACCCACTTCGGGTGAGATTTCAAAAGTGTATTCTGAGCTAAATCCTGAGCGCTGGGACTCTCGCCGTGACGTCCGATATGCGCCGCTCGCCGTCCTGAAAAAGAGCCGTGGCCCAGACGTAGCGTCTATCGCCCACACCCAGTGCAGGCCTGAGGCCCCTAGGGCATTGCATAGGGCTTGCTGGGCCACGGCAGCAATTAGAGTACACGTCCGCTCTTCCCCGATAGCGCCCAAGGGCGAGGGGGTGGAATCCGCGAAAAATTTAAAGGGCGCTTGGTTATGTGGGCAGCATGAGCGAAGGGGGGGTGGCGGAAGGCCAAGAGGTCGCTCGTGCGGCTCTCGTGCAACCCAAGAACCGAAGGGGATGGTACCGCCTAGAAGCGACCGCTAACTGGCCGCCGGGACGGTTGGGAGGGACAGCGTCCTACGCTACAGAAACCATAAACTGGGCAGAAAACGGTCGGGGGGAACGTAGGTAGCGCTCCCCCGCTACCAACGGTAACTTCTTGAGCGCAGATTTTCTTGTCAGGTGCAACCATTGAGGCGGCGGTGCTGCGGTGTCCGGCTTGCTGTTTAGGCGCTTGAACGATGGTTGGAATGCAGAGCCCAATGCTCCAGCACCCAAAGTCGAAGTAAGTGCGTCGCAGGTTCGGCTCAAGTTCTTCCTCAACCCATTTGCCCACCATGCCAAAGAGGAGGAAGAGGGCTGCCTGACGTTCAGCGAGTGCTCGATGTGGAGACTTGGATCGACCAATGATGAAGGTTGGTATGCCGGACAGTGCCGCTACAGCAAAGTTGCTCCCGCCTGGGGCGAGTTTTACGAATTGATTGGTCATGACAGTGAGGGCCATCGGCGCTCGATCGCCTGATGGTCCGGCATGCGAGAACGGCTAAGCACCCTCGCGCAAGAGCGAGAGCAGCATTCAAGATCACTGGATTCGTTCGGAGCGGCTCGCCAGCCTTTTCGAGGGGAACGCCTCCGTCAACAGGGCGGAAACCATTCAAACTTTCTGCCGGCCCCGCTAACGATTTGGAAAATCGTAGCCCTCAAAGTCGCGGACGACAAACAGCAACAGGGGGATGTCATGAGCGGGAAAGCTGTCCTGGAAAACGTGCGCCGCTATCGGGCGATTGCATCATTGTATCGTCAGACCGCAGCCTTTCGTCCTGAGCAAAAATGGTCTCTGCTGGACCAGGCCGAGGAATGGGAACGCCTCGCGGTACGTGAGCTCGAGGCCTACTTCAAGGCCAACGATCGCTCTGCGGCGCCCAGGGTAGCCGCACACGACAACGCGCATTGGGGAATGCTGGCGGCAGCGTGAGGCGATACGCCCGCGTCTTCCGTTCGTTGGCCGCTTGATTGCCCGGAATCTTCGGGGATGCCGTCGCGGCGCACACGGCAAACCCGGTTCTGTCAGGTAGCGAAATCCACGCTTGAGGCCTTGGCCTCGGCCGCCTCGATTTCCTGGGCGGCTTCGATCTCGTTCTGATCCGATTTGATGGTGGCGGCCTTCGCCTTGGCAGCTTCGTCTGCCACGAGTTTGACTTCCGCCTGGCTGACGATAAAGTGGGCTGGGTAAGTGGGACCGATGGTGCTCATGCGCCCTCCCTGCTCGAATTTCTCCATTTTGCAGGGATTTGTTCAGGGATTCTTAAGAGATTTAGTTAACGCGCGCCCAGCGTGCAAAAATATCGGCCACCCCTCACAATATACTGGCCCGATCCGCGGTCGCCCGGCCCAGCGCGTTTCTGCCAGAACCTTTTTAATCCTCTCTTTACCATAACTGTTCATGATTGAGATCATGCTCGCCGCATAGGGGAGTGGAATCAATGAAGCCGCGCCATCGGGTGGCATCCGCCGACAGGGATAACGTCCTGCACTTTGTCCGGTCGGGCGAGGATTGCGGAGCCAAGGCGCTTGATCTCGTGTATCAGGCGGCAGAGGTCTTCAGCAGCATGGAAGACCATGCCAGGGAGATCGAAGCGCGCGCCAAATCGATGTGCGCGAGCGCGGCCGAAAAACTGAAGCATGCCGAAAGACGAATCGAAGCCGCCGAGCGCGCGCGAAGGGAAATCATCACGGAGGCGGATTGCAAATTGCAGGACGCCTCGCGAGCTCTCAAACACGCGCAATCGCGTCTTCAAGAAGCCGAAGACCGACTGACGGCGATGGAGTTCCGCGCGCAGGCGGCGGAGGCTGAAGCGCGCGAGGCCAAGCAGGCGCTCGCGCTTGTTGAAGAAGCCATTCGCAGGCGGCTGCTTTGTCCCAATCCGGAAGCCAATCCTGGTCTCGCGGTGGCCTGAACGGGCAGTTCTAGGCCCGGGATACGGGCTGAGCTTGTCAGCCAAAAAAATCCCGCAGCATCTTGTTGACGACGTCGGGGCGCTCGACCTCCGGCAGATGGCCGACGCCGTCGAGGATTTCCAGCTTGCCTTGCGGTAACACCTTGACCAGAACGGCGGCGTTCTCCTCGACGGGATTCACCCGGTCCTCGCGTCCGGAAATCATCAATACCGGAAAGTTCAGCTTCCCTGCGATCTCGTCGGGACTGTAACCGTCGACCAGACCGAGCTTCACGCCTTGCATGAAGGCGCGCGGGTTGGTGGCGCGCACGACGTTGGTCACAAGCTCTAGCGTCTGAGGCGAAGCATTGGCCGCAAGCAGTGCGCCGGCGCGTGCGCCGAAGGCATATCCGCCCTTGGCGATCTGTGCTTCGCGGGTTGCGATGATCTTGCTCTTCTTCTCCTCGCTCATGTTATGCGGCCCAATGCCGGTTCCGGTCATGGCGAGTTTGACGACGCGGCCCGGGTAATAGATCCCGAAGCACTGCGCGACACGGCTGCCAAAGGAATTGCCAACGAGGTTGACGCGGTCGAGCTTCACTGCCGCGAGAAAATCCTTCAGGGCGCTCGCAAAGGTCTCGCAGCCGGGATCATCGGTCTTCAGTCCATCCGAGAGCATATAGCCCGGCGCATTCCAGGCAACGACATGATAGCGATCCGACAACGCCGCAAGCTGGAAACGCCAATGCATGGAGTTGCCGCCGACCCCGTGCAACAGCACGATTGCCGGCGCGCCGGAGCGTCCCGCCTCCATGTAGCTGAAGCGGTCGCCCAGATAGTTCGCGCGCGAAGCGTGCGGTATTTCCGCGAATTTCAAATCGGGCAGGGAAGGTATTGCAGGCGCCTGCGCGGAGACGGAAGTAATCGAGAGCAAACCGAGGCTCAAAGGCGCAAGCCATTTCCGCGCGAACATGCAAAACTCCGAACTCGCAGGACGAGGGATGAGAGCCCTTGATCCGGCAGTTTTCCCCGTTGAACGGGCGAACAATTGGCCATGCTTTGGCCGTGTCCGGATAAGTCTGTCAAGTGAAGGCCATTTAAATTCAACCAGCAATGTTAACGCGCATGGCGCGCACATGCGTTCAAGCGTGGAATACCCCGCATTGTTGTGCGGTGGCAGCGACCGCCCCGCCGGTTTTCGGGCCCTCCGCGTTCGATCGCCCCCGAACAGGATCCGCCGTGTTCCGATGAAGCACACGCTGAACGCGCTGTTCAAAAAGACCTCCCGATGTTTACCCCGGTCGGGGATTGATGCATGATCAAAGTCAGTCCCGGACTCATGGAGTGAGATGGTGCGTGCGCGATATCCGGCCGCGATGATTATTGCGATGTGCATCGTCGCGCCCGTGTGCGGCCAGGCGCCGTCCGCGGCGCCATCGAACCGTGTCCCGCTCAGCTTTGGGATGACTCCCGACGAAGTTTCGCAGACGCTTGGCGTTCCGCTTTATTGCGTACGCTGCCGCTCCGGAAACGAACTTTTGCTCGCGATCCCCACCGTCAAAGGCGCTGCGCTGTCCTTCCGCAGCGATGGGCTCTATCTGCAGTTTCGCAAAGGCCGGCTTACCGGATGGAAGGGCGATTGGGGCACGATCCGGCCATGAGCGAAAGGCTTGCATCGATGACGATCCAATTGAGAAGAATATCGCTTGCTGTGTTCGTCTTGTTCTTCTTCGGTGCCTCGGCTCTGGCAGGGGATTACGACGGTGTGCGCCCTCTGCGCTACGGCAACACCAGCAGCTGGTCTTTCGACGCCCGCAATGATGCTCGCGACTTCCGGAACGATGGTTTCTTTCCCGGCAATTTCGCTGCCAACCCCTGGGAGGCTTCGATCGGTGCCGCAGGCTTTCTTGAAAGCAACCCATATCGTTCGATCCTGCCATACCCCTCGCAGGTCTATTTCGGCAACTCAGACGACGTCGCGTGTGTGAATCGACGCCGTTCCTCTCCCCGCGTCTATGCCGTCAAGGACGGCCATCGCTATTCCTGCACGCGATCGGTGCATTGACAGGAGAATGAACTGGTCCGCCGTTTCCCGGATTGGTGTTCGCTTTCGGCATTTGAGCGCCCGGCGGCTTTCGCACAGTGCCGGGAGCGGCTTCTTGCAATCGGGCGCAAGCTCAATGCGGTCGAGCAGATTTTTCCCGCCGCATTCTCCGACCGCGGCCCGCTCGCTGGCATGCCGTATGTAGTCAAGGACATGATCGCGACCGGCAGAAGCGAGCCGTCCTGGGGATGTTCCGCGCCACAGGCCGCAGCGTTGCCATGCGCATCGATTGTCGATCGCCTGGAACAAGCCGGAGCTTGTCTCACCGCCACCGCAACCATGACGGAGTTGGCCTACGAGCCGGCCGGCATCACCAGGCGCGGCTCTCTCAATCCGTGGCGCACCGACGCGATCCCCGGCGGGTCATCGGCAGGGTCTGCGATCCTTGTCGCGTCCGGCTGCTGCTTTGCGGCGCTCGGTTCCGATACGGGCGGTTCGGTGCGGATCCCTGCGCATTGTTGCGGCGTCACGGGTCTCAAGACAACTTATGGCATTGTACCGGCCGATGGAGCGATGTCTCTGGCGCCAAGCCTCGACACCATCGGCCTTCTCACCCGGAGCGCCGTCGATCTGGCGCTGATATGGCGGTCGGTATTCGGCGACGGCCCGGCCACCGATCACTTCAAAGCCACTGTGCTGGAAGACGCGTTCACTGCCAGCGAAGGCGAGATCGCTGAAAACTGCCGGGAGGCGATTGCTGTGCTGGTTGGGACTGGAATTGCGGTCGAGGCCAGGTCTGGATTTCCCGAGGACGCTGACCGAAGCGCGCTCCTGGTATTGCAGGCGGAAGCCGCCCGCGAGCACGGCCGGCGCGTCGATGATGCGAGCATTGACGCGACCTTGCGAAAACGCCTCCGAAAGGGTCTTTCGATTTCGAATGAAGAGCTTGGGCTCGCTCTTGCTGCTCGCGACAGGCTTCGCGAGGATTTTCTTTCGCGTTATCTCGGTGACGCTGCCGTGGCCCTGCTTCCGGTGATGCCGATCCGCACGCCGGACGTCGTTGAAGTCGATCCGGCTTCCTCGCATTTCAATCCGCGCGCGCTGTATGCGCTCAGCCGCTTCACCCGTTTCATCAATTATCTGGGTTTGCCGGCACTCGCTGTTCCCGCAGGTTTCGACGGGCGAGGCCTGCCTGTCGGCCTTCAAATCGTGGGAGCCCCGGGCAGCGAGGCGATGCTGCTCGAAATCGGCGAACGGTTGCAGGAGCGGTCCGATTGGCACTCCCGCGTGCCGGCGGCGATCGCGGCCGATATCGCTCTCGAGCCAGGGCTGCCTTCGTGACATAAAGCCAGGGCTCGCGGAAGCGTGATATGGTGCAGCCCTTGCATAGGGCCCCTCATCATGAGGCCCTTCATCACAAGGCCATTTATAATCAAGGCCCGTGTGCCTGCGGTTAGTGTGGCAATATGTGACGTCGGACAAGCGTCTTAAGGATTTAACAGGAGGGCGTATGCTGCAGATTTCAAGACTGGTCACCGGGCTTCTCTTGCTGGCGGGAACTACCGGGTTGTTGTCGCAGCCCGCCTGTGCCGTCGGACCCGAGCCGGCTCCGCTGTCGCCGCCGGTTCAGTTGACGGTCGGCTATCAGAAGGTCGGCCATCTGGCTCCTGTCATCCTCATCACCGACGAACTGAAGAAGCTCGGTGTCGACCTCAAGCTCGTTGAGTTCGTCCGTTATGCCGATGCACGCACTGCGCTGCTCGCGGGTTCGCTCGACGCTGCTTCGGTCGGGCCCGCCGATCTTGCGATCTCGCTGGCGCAAGGGTCGACCAATGTGGTCGGATTGATGGGTGTCGGCTCGTCGCCGAAATATGTGATCGGGCGCAGCGGCGTGAAGTTCGAGTCCTGGGACGATCTGAAGGGCAAGAAGATCGCGATCGCACCGGGGTCAGCCGTGTGGTTTCAGTTCGCGGCGACGCTGGTCGAGAAAGGCATCCCCTATAACAGCTTCGAGGCCGTCAACATCCAGGGCGGCGGCGCGAATTTCGACCAGGCCCTCAAGAAGGGCGAGGTCGATGGTCTGGTGACCTGGGAGCCCTTCGAGTCCATTCCGGCGATGGAAGGTTACGGGTTCTTCGCCAGGAGCCTCGAATACGGCTCGTCGAAGGCCGTCGGCGCGGAGCTTGGTATGTTCATGGCGTCAAGGCAGGCGGTCGACACCAAACGGGGCGCGATCGAGCGCTTTGTCTGGGCGTATCTGAAGAAGCAGGAAGAGCTCACCAACTCGCCTGCGAAATTCGCCGATGCCTACGCGCAGCTCTCCGGCATGGCGCCTGACATCGCCGCCAAGGCATCGCAGATCATCAAGCTGGGCGAGGTGATTTCGCCCGACCAGATCAAGCGCCAGGCCAAGGGATTTGCCGAGCTTGGCGTGATCCAGAAGGACGTTTCGGACCAGATCGATGCGCATTGGGACGGCTCCTTCCTGGAGAAGGCGCTTCGTTAGTGACAGCTTAAAGGATCGGGTGATGTCGCTCTCGACCGGGCAGATAGGCGCAAAACCGGCTGCATCGCGCGGTGCGGGCCTGGCATCCCCGATCCTCTCGCCGGCTTACCGCAGGAGCTTGCGGCAGATATTGCTGGCGGTCGTTCTGCCGGCCGTGGCGATCGCTATCTGGCAGTTCGCGGGGAAGGACGGTTCGCTTTTCGGCGGCGTGCTGCCGACCCCGGACAGGGCCTGGCAGGCATGGAAGGTCTGGGCCTTCGGCTCGACGGGCTTGAGCCTCAATCCCTATAGCGGAACATGGTTTGCCAATCTGGTTTTTTCGGCCGAGCGCGTCGGCAAGGGGTTCCTTGCGGCGATTCTGGTGGCTGTGCCGGTGGGGCTGGCGATCGGATGGAATTGGATTGCCTCGGGCGCGCTCGACCCCACGGTTCAACTGCTGCGGCCGATCCCGATCACCGCCTGGCTTCCGTTTTCGATCGCCGTTTTCGGCATTCGCGACATGGGCGCGGTTTTCCTGATCGCGCTCGGCGCGTTCTATCCGATCGTGGTCAACACGGCGCAAGGCGCGCGCGACGTCGAACGCAATCTCATTCGCGCGGCGATGATGATGGGGGCTGGAAAGTGGACGATCCTGCGCCGCGTGGTTCTGCCTGCATCGCTGCCCTCGATCTTTACCGGACTAAGAATAGGGCTCGGCATCGCATGGACCGCGGTGATCGTCGCGGAGATGGTGGCGGTGAAATCAGGCCTCGGTTACGTGTTGTGGGATGCCTATTACGTGGGACGGATGGATGTCGTCATCGCCGACATGGCGACCATCGGCCTGCTTGGGCTCGTCAGCGACCGGATCATTCTGCTGATCGAAAGCTGGGTGCTCAGATGGCGGCGCCTGCAATCGTTCCATTCGTGAGCGGGATCATGGGCACGATCGCATTTGAAAACGTGTCGAAGACGTTTTCGGGCCGGACCGAGGTCCGGGCGCTCGAGGGTATCAGCCTGAGCATCGACGAAGGCGAGTTCGTCGCACTGCTTGGCCCGTCGGGCTGCGGAAAGTCGACGCTTCTCAACCTGCTCGCCGGCTTCGAGAAGACGACCGAAGGCGTTTTGCTGTTCGACGGCGAGACCGTGACCCGCCCGGGCCCTGACCGCGGGGTGGTGTTTCAGGAGGCGGCACTCTTTCCCTGGCTCAATGTCCGGCAGAACGTCGTCTTCGGTCCGCAGGTTCAGGGCATTCCCAGCGCCGAATACGAACCAAGGGCGGAGAAACTATTGAAGCTCGTCGGACTGGAGGCTTTTGCCGACGCGCTGCCGGTGCAGCTTTCCGGAGGCATGCGCCAGCGGGTCGGAATTGCGCGCGTGCTGGCGATGAGCCCGCGCGCGCTTCTGATGGATGAGCCGTTCG
This sequence comes from uncultured Alphaproteobacteria bacterium, assembly GCA_963820275.1. GTDB lineage: Bacteria > Pseudomonadota > Alphaproteobacteria > Rhizobiales > Xanthobacteraceae > Bradyrhizobium. The sequence continues at coordinate 167,178 of CAWFZL010000024.1, read as the reverse complement.
GTGCGCTCGACGCGCAGACACGTCTTTCGATGCAGCAATTGCTGCTCGATGTATGGCAGTCGCTTGGCACGACGGTCCTGTTCGTCACCCACGATATCGACGAGGCGATATTGCTGTCCGATCGCATCGCTGTGATGTCGGCCCGTCCCGGACGAATCGTGCGAACCATTCCGATCGCGCTGCCGCGGCCGCGCTCCATTGCCAGCCTCACCAGCACGGAATTCGTGGCCTACAAGGCCGCCATCATGTCCGACATGAACGTCACACACCCCTCCCAGGCGTGAAACCGAAATGGCCAATCCGCGCATTCCCTATCAGCTGTCTTCCGATCGTGCGGCCCTTCCGCCGCTGAACGGCAAGCGAATCCTTGTCCATCTGGTCGTCAACGTCGAGAACTGGCAATTCGACCAGCCGATGCCGCGCACGATCATCACGCCGCCGCACGGGCGTGAGACGGTTCCGGATGTGCCCAATTTTTCCTGGGCCGACTACGGCATGCGCGCGGGCCTTCCGCGTATCCTGAAGGCCTTCTCATTGCGCAATCTGCCGGCCTCGACGAGCTTCAACGCCGGCGTCATCGATGCCTATCCGCAAGCGGCCGCAGCGATGCGTGACGCGGGCTGGGAATTCATCGGTCACGGCATGCACCAGAAGGCGATCAACCACGTCGAAGGAGGCGAGGAGTCCGTTATTCGCGCAAGTCTGGACAAGATAACCCAGTTCACCGGGCAACGTCCGCGCGGCTGGCTGTCGCCCGGGCTTCGCGAGACCGTCGATACGCCCGACATCCTCAAGCGTAACGGGGTCGATTATGTCTGCGACTGGGTCGTCGATGACCGGCCCTCCTGGATGAAGACGTCGGCCGGACCGCTGATCGCCATGCCTTACAATCTCGAGATCAACGATTCCATCATCTATGCGATCGAGCGGCATGCGACGGGCGAGATGTCGAGGCGGCTGGAATTCACACTGCGCCGCTTCGAACTGGAATGTCGCGACAGCGCGATTGTGCTGGCGATCGGATTGCATCCGCATTTGATATCGGTGCCGCACCGCATCCATGAACTCGATCGCATGCTTGATCTCATGTCGGCATGCTCCGATGTCGGTTTCTTTACGGGCAGCCAGTTGGCGGATTGGTACGCGGCCGCCGCACCGGCGCCTTTGGCATGAGGATCACGCACCGGAGTGCGGTCCATCCTGCACCCATGACATTTAACTCGGGCGGAAAGAATGAAAGGCGAAAGCCAGCTTCGTTGCATGCCTTTGTTGCATGCCGAATGCCTTGACGCGGGCTAACGCCGCAGTTTAGCTGACGCCGATAAATATCAAAGAGGGCTCGGTCAAAAAGGCCTTGGGGAGAGACAATGACACGCGGCAAATCAATCATTTTTGCATTGGGCATGCTGGTTCTCGGGACGGGTGCCGCGCATGCGCAGTACACGGCAAAGGAATGGCCGGAGGGTTCGAGCAAACAAAGGTTCGTCGACACTTGTAATGGCTGTCACGACATCAATCGGGTTCGCATCGGCTACACCCCCGACGGCTGGCTGACGGTTGTGCGCATGATGCAGAACATGAATGCGCCAGTTCCCGCCGAGGAGTGGGGGGCGATGACCGAATACCTCATGACGAGTTTCCCGGAGCGCAAGCGCCCCGAAGCAGTCATCATCGACGGACCCGCGAAGGTCGATATCAGGATGTGGGACGTGCCGACGCAAGGCGCGCGACCGCACGATCCCCTGGGCGCTCGGGATGGCTCGATCTGGTGGGCCGCCCAGCTTGCCAACAAGCTCGGCCGGGTCGATCCGAAGACCGGTGCGATCCGGGAATATACGCTCAAGTCCGCGTTCACCGGTCCTCACGGGCTCGTCGACGACAAGGCCGGAAACATCTGGTTCACCGGGAATCTCACCGGGCTGATCGGCAAGCTCGACCCCAACACTGGCGTCGTGACGGAATATCCGCTGCCGAATCCCAATGCGAAGGATCCTCACACTCTCAATTTCGACCAGAGCGGAATTCTCTGGTTCACAGTGCAACAGGGAAACTTTCTCGGTCGACTTGATCCGGCGACAGGGGAGATCAAGCTGATCACCTCGCCGACGCCGAAGTCACGTCCCTACGGCATCCAGATCAATGGGCAGGGCGTGCCGGTGTTTGTCGAATTCGGCACCAACAAGATCGCGACTATCGATCCGAAGACGCTCGCGATCAAGGAATACCCGCTGCCCGATGCAGGTGCACGGCCGCGGCGCCTCGCTATCGGACCCGACGGGATGATCTGGTATGCCGATTTCGCGCGCGGGTTCATCGGCAGGCTTGATCTTGCGAGCGGCGCCGTCAAGGAGTGGCCGTCGCCGAGCGGACCGAAGTCGGAACCTTATGGCATGGTCTTCACCAAGGGCGCCGTCTGGTACAGCGAATCCAACGCCAAGCCGAACACCATCGTTCGCTTCGATCCGGGTACTGAGAAATTCCAGACCTGGGCCATTCCTGGCGGCGGCGATATCGTGCGCAACATGTCGGTGTTGCCCAATGGAAACCCTGTCATGGCCAACAGCCTGGTGAATCAGGTCGGCGAGGTCGAAATCAAATAGGCGGGCATTTTTCCGCGAAAGACATGAGTGGGCCGTTTGATCCCGCACGGGATCGAACGGCCTTTTGCTTCTAATGCTCCACCGGAATGTCCGGAGCCTGCCGGCAACTTTTCAGTCGTTGACCGGATGCGCAACGATGCGTTCAGATGCTGGTCCGGCGGGCAGTGCTTCTTTGGACTGAGAAACAGCTGCGCGGGCAGCGCCGTGAGCGAGGAAACGACATGAGCCCAAGGGCCCCGACAGGTGCCGAAACTTCCGAATACGACTACGTCGTGGTTGGCGCGGGCTCGGCCGGGTGCGTGCTCGCCAATCGCCTGAGCGCGGGCGGAAAAAACTCGGTGCTGCTGCTCGAAGCGGGTCCAAGGGATACCAATCTCTGGATTCACGTGCCGCTCGGCTATGGCAAGCTGTTCAAGGAGGAAAGCGTCAACTGGATGTACCAGACCGAGCCGGAGCCGGAACTGGACGGCCGGCGAATATTTCAGCCGCGCGGCAAGGTTCTCGGCGGATCGAGTTCGATCAACGGCCTGCTTTATATCCGCGGCCAGCACGAGGATTACGATCGCTGGCGCCAGCAGGGCAATCAGGGCTGGGGTTTCGACGACGTCCTGCCGTATTTCAAGAAAGCCGAAGATCAGGGGCGTGGCGCGGACGATTTTCACGGCGTCGGCGGGCCGCTGCCGGTTTCCGACCTCGGACATCCCGATCCGCTTTCTGCGGCCTTCATCAAGGCTGCGGCCGAGACCGGCTTGCCTGTCAATCGCGATTTCAACGGCGCGTCGCAGGAAGGCGCGGGATTTTTCCAGACCACGACGCGTCGCGGCCGGCGGGCGAGCGCGGCGGTCGCCTATCTTCGCCCTGCGAAGGGCCGCGGCAATTTGCGCATCGAGACCTCGGCGCCCGCGCAGCGTATCCGGTTCGAAGGACGTCGTGCCTCGGCGGTTGAATACCGGCAGGCGGGCGTCCTGAGAATGGCGAAGGCCCGCAAGGAGATCGTGGTTTCGGGAGGCGCCTTCAACTCGCCGCAACTGCTGCAGCTCTCCGGCGTGGGACCGGCGGAATTGTTGCGCAAGCACGGCATCGAGGTCGTGCTTGACGCGCCGGGCGTCGGTCACGATCTGCAGGATCACATGCAGGTTCGGGTGATCATGCGCTGTTCGAAACCGATCACGCTCAACGATATCGTCAACAATCCCGTTCGCAGGATCCTGACCGGGCTGCAATATGCGGCGTTCCGGACTGGCCCGCTGACGATCGCGGCAGGCACTTCGGGAGCTTTTTTCAAGACCAATCCGCGCCTGGCCACGCCGGATATCCAGGTTCACTTCCTGCCGTTTTCCACCGACAAGATGGGAGAGAAGCTGCACTCGTTTTCCGGCTTCACCGCGTCGGTGTGTCAACTGCGTCCCGAGAGCCGCGGCACGCTTCGCATTCGAAGCGCCGATCCGCAAGCCGCGCCGGAGATCAGGATCAACTATCTTTCGACCGAGGTAGACCGTATCACCCATGTCGAGGGGCTGAAGATGCTGCGGAGAATCCTCTCCGCTCCCGCGCTCAAACCCTTCATCGTCGAGGAGGTCGATCCGGGACGCAAGATCGTCAGCGATGCGGAGCTCCTGAACTTCTGCCGCGCACGGGGCAGCACCATCTATCACCCGACCTCGACTTGCCGGATGGGGAATGATCCCCTCGCAGTCGTCGATCAGCGGCTTCGCGTCCACGGGATCGAAGGTCTGCGCGTGGTCGACGCTTCGGTCATGCCGGACCTGGTGTCGGGCAACACCAACGCCGTGGTCATCGTGATCGCGGAGAAGGCCTCCGACATGATTTTACAGGATGCGCGCTGAGGCGCGTTTGCCTGGCGTCGCGGCGCGTTCTATCCTGCGGTGCCGCGGTCGGGCCTGGAGGCTCCTGCGGAACATCTCTTTGGAGCATGAGTGGTGGCAATTCGACTGCGGATCGGTACGCGCAAGAGCGCCATGGCGTTGGCGCAGACCGGGGAGATTGCCCGGCGTCTAACCGCGGCCGTGCCCGATATCGACGTCGAGATCGTCAAGTTCGAGACGACGGGCGATATCGACCAGACCGGCAAGCTCTTGAAGCATGGCGGCAAGGGCGGCGCCTTCGTGGCGGAAATTCGTGACGCCGTCCGGGCCGGAAAACTGCACGCGGCCATGCATTCGCTAAAGGACATGCCGGGCAACGAAGACACCCCCGGGCTCGTGATCGGCGCTACACTCAAGCGCGACGCGCCGGGCGACGTTCTGGTGCTGCGGCCGGGCATCTCGCTCGAGGAGTTCCGCCGTTCGCGCGGCAAGGGGTTCAAGATCGGTACCAACGCGGTGCGGCGTGCCGCCTATATCCGCCGGCTGTTTCCGGAAATCGAGGTGATCCACTATCGCGGTGCAGCGGATACGCGGGTGCGCAAGCTCGATCGCCTGGAGAAACAGCGTCTTCCCGACGGCGGCGAGGTGGGGCCCGCGGATGCACTGATCATGGCGCGATCGGGGTTGGAGCGCGTCGGATTGGCCGGCCGTATCGCCTATGAGTTCCCGATCGCGGAGATGCTTCCCGCGGTGGGGCAGGGGATCGTCGCGGTGGAATGCGCTGCGGGCGATTGGCAGACGCGCAGCATTCTGGCCTCCATCGATGACGTCGAGGCACGCCGAAGCGCCGAGGCCGAGCGCGAGGTGCTCTGGGTCCTCAACGGTCATTGCAATTCGCCGGTCGCGGGATTTTCCTCAATCGCCGGCGCACAGATGTCGCTGAGGGCTTCGGTGCTGGATGAGGCCGGCGAGGCGTTCATCGAAGCTTCGCGCTCCGGGGCTGTCGACCGCCCGCGCGAGCTCGGCCGCGCCGTCGGGCTCGAATTGCTGGCGAAGGGAGCGGCCGAGATCATCGAACGCAGCCGGCCGAAGTAACGTTTATCCCTTGAAGGCCCGCACCCGCTTCAGCATTTGCTCGACATGCGCGATCGGGGTCTCCGGCAGAATGCCGTGGCCGAGATTGAAGATCAGCCGGCCCTTGGCGTAATTCGAGAGCACGTCATCGACCGCACGGTCGAGCGCCGCACCGCCCGCGATCAGCGCCAGGGGATCGAGATTGCCTTGAACGGCGACGCGGTTCTGCACGCGCTCGCGGATGAATGACGGCTCGGCCGTCCAGTCGATGCTGACCGCATCGACGCCGGTCGCCTCCACATATCCCGGCAACTGCGCACCGGCGCCTCGGGGAAAGCCGATGATCTTTGCGTCGCCGACCTCCTTTCGCACGCCTTCGACAATTCGGCGGGTCGGTTCGGTCGACCAGCGGGCAAACTCGCGCGGTGGCAGCACACCGGCCCAGGTGTCGAAAATCTGCAGCGCATCGGCGCCGGCCCTGAGCTGGCCGATGAGATATCGGATCGAGTTTTCGACCAGCAAGTCGATGAGTTCGGCGAAGGCGTCCGGATGGCCATAGGCCATCATCCGTGCCGGTGCCTGATCCGGTGTGCCTTGTCCGGCCACCATGTAGGTTGCGACCGTCCACGGCGCGCCGCAGAAACCGATCAGCGCGACCTTTGGATCGAGTTTGGCGCGAACGCGTCGCAGCGCCTCGAACACCGGCTCGAGCTTCCCGAGGTCGGCGCGCGGTGCCAGCGTTTGGATCTTTTCCGGCGTGTCCAGCGGGTCGAGCCGCGGGCCTTCGCCGGCCTCGAATCTGACGGCGCGGCCGAGCGCATGAGGAATGACCAGGATGTCCGAGAAGATGATCGCGGCATCGAAGCCGAAACGGCGGATCGGCTGAAGTGTCACTTCGGTCGCATATTCCGGCGTAAAGCATAGATCGAGGAAGCCGCCGGCCGTGGCGCGGACCTCGCGATATTCCGGCAGATAGCGGCCGGCCTGCCGCATCATCCAGACCGGCGGTGTCGGCTGTCTGCGGCCGGAAAGCACTTCAAGGAAAGGTTTAACGGTATGAATTGAGGGCAAATGCTTGGTCCGCTGTGTTAATCGTTCAGGCAGTCAGGGTCCCTGATACACGCCGACAGGGCCAAGACCAAGAGCAAGGGGCCTCATTCCAACGGGTTTGGCGATGTTCTTGCGGAATGCCTGATCACCCCCGGATCCCGCATGGAGGCTCAGCATGGCCGAGAAATTCGACCCCGCCGCCCATGACAAGCATGCCGAAAAACCCGGCAGCGCCGCAGCGACCGAGCGGAAGATCCATGAAATGCTGGAAGCAGGTTTGATGGACAGCTTTCCTGCATCCGATCCGGTGAGCGCGGCGCAGCCCGCGCCGTCGAGGCCGCATCAAAAGCGCAAAAAGGCGCGCGCCCGAAAAGGCTGAGGCACCCGCTCTGCCGGCGGAGTTCAAGTAAAACCTCAATAATGCGGCGGCGGTTCATTCCCAGCGCGCGGCATCTGGCTCTCGGCCTCCCTCATACGTTCGTTGAGCAGAGCGAGCTGGCGCGTGAGCGCGTCGATCGTGGCCCATTGTTCGGTGACCGTCTTGTTCAGCGTTTCGATGGCGTCGTCCTGAAAGGTCAGGCGGGTCTCGAGAAGATCGATCCGATCGCCAAGGGCCTCGAGATCGCTTGTCTTGTCATTTGTCTCGCCGTTAGCCATCGCAATCCTGTCCGCTCTGGCGCTCCCGCAAGCCATGGCCGAGTGCGACGCGCTCGTCGAAGACAAAACATTCGCCGCGCCAGCGGCTCTCTTGCTCCGGCACGGTTTCCAGATATTTCAGAATACCGCCCTTGAGGTGGTAGACCTCGGCAAAGCCGTGGGACAACAGATAGCTCGACGCTTTTTCGCAGCGAATGCCGCCGGTGCAGAACATCGCAATTCTTCGATGTTTGGCAGGATCGAGACGGTGAGCCGCGAAATCCCTGAACTGGCCAAAACTCTTGATGCCGGGATCGACGGCGCCTTCGAAGGTGCCCATGGCCACTTCGAATGCATTTCGGGTGTCGATCAGAAGGGTGTCGGGCGAGCCGATCAGATTATTCCAGTCGGCGGGATCGACATAGATGCCAACTTGCCGCGTCGGGTCGGTCCCAATGTCGCCCAGGGTGACGATCTCCTTCTTCAACCGGACCTTCAGGCGCTGGAACGGCATCACCCTGGCGGTGGAGAATTTCAGTTCGAGATTGTCGAGCCGGCCACCGAACAGTTCGCTGCCGCGCAAGGAATGAACCAGTTCGGCAATTGCCTCGGCCGTCCCTGCGAGCGTCCCGTTGATACCCTCCTGCGCCAGCAACACGCTGCCCTTCAGCCGGAGGGCGGCGCATAGCGCCCGCAGCGGCTCCCGCAGTTCGCGGTAGTCCGGCAGAGCTGCAAATTGATAGAAGGCGGCGACCTGATAGTGCATGCCGGGGGTTTATCAGGGCAGCGGCGGAGGGAAAAGGCTCACCCGGTGCTCAAGGGACGCTCTCGGGCGCACGTTAAGGATGAAGTATGAGAGCGTCATGCATCCCAAGCATTGCCCTGGAAGGGATGAATGTGCCAAGTAACCCCCGAAAAACGCAGCCGGCTTGGGGCCGGCGATATGCGAAATCAGCGACAAAGTGAGCAATTTGGCATGAGAAACTTCCATCTCGCCGGCCGGTCGACGGTCCATTCCCAGAACGCGATGGTGGCGACGTCACACCCGCTGGCTGCGCTCGCGGCAATCGATGTGCTGAAAGCGGGCGGTACCGCTGCGGACGCCGCGGTGGCGGCCAGTGCGCTGCTGGGTGTGATCGAGCCGCAGTCCACCGGGATCGGCGGCGATTGCTTTGCGCTGATCCAGCCCAAGGCTGAGGGCAAGATCGTGGCCTATAACGGCTCGGGCCGAGCGCCGACGGCGGCGACCGCGGAGTGGTATCTCGAGCGCAATATGAACGCGATCCCGCTGACCTCGGCGCACGCCGTCAGTATTCCGGGCGCGGTCGATGCGTGGGCGACCATCCTGCGCGACCATGGCAGGTTCGGACTCGATACCCTGCTGCAACCCGCGATCAAGGCGGCGGAAGAAGGTTATGTCGTCGCGCCAAGGATCGCCTTCGATTGGAAGAATTTCTTCGAAAAACTCAAGAAGGGCACCAACACCGAGCGTTATCTCTTGCCGCACGGCAAGCCGGCCGTGGTCGGCGACGTCATCAGGCAGCCGGAGCTTGGCCAGACGCTGCGTGCGATCGCCAAGAGCGGGCGCGATGCCTTCTACAAGGGTGCAATCGCCGAGGACATGGTCGAAACGCTTCGCGGTATCGGCGGCCTGCACACGCTTGAAGACTTCGCCGCGCACACGACCGAAACGACCGTGCCGATCGGCACCAGGTACAAGGACCTCGACATCTGGCAGTGCCCGCCGAACGGGCCGGGCATCACGATGCTGGTGATGCTGAACATCCTGTCGCATTTCGATCTGACGAAATTCGCGCCGCTGAGCGTCGAGCGGTTTCATCTCGAAGCCGAAGCCGCGCGGGTCGCCTACATGATGCGCGAACAGCACATCGGCGATCCCGCTCATGTGAAGGTCGATGTGGCCCGGATTTTGGCCGAGGAATTCGCCGACGAGTATGCCGGCAAGATCCGCATGGACCGGATGCTCGACTTGCCGAAAGTTTCGCCGCCGATGAACCCGTCCACGGTCTACATCACGGTGGTGGACAAGGACCGCAACGCCTGCTCGTTCATCAATTCGATCGCGCATTCGTTCGGCTCGGCGATCGTCTCGAACAAGACCGGCATCCTCCTGCAGAACCGCGCCGCCGGTTTCCGCATCCAACCCGGCCATCCCAACTGCATCGCTCCGGGCAAGCGGCCGCTGCACACCATCATTCCGGCGCTTGCGACCAGGAACGGCCGCGCCGTGATGCCGTTCGGCGTGATGGGTGGACAGTATCAACCGGTCGGGCAGGTGCATGTGCTGACCAACATGCTCGACTACGGCTGCGACGTGCAGGAAGCGATCGATATGCCGCGGGGCCTTCATTATGAAAACGTCTATCAGCTGGAAGACGGCGTGCCCGCCGGGGTCGTCGAAGGCCTGAAGAAGCTCGGACATCAGACCACGAAAATCATCCCGCCGCTTGGCGGGGGGCAGGCGATCTGGATCGACTGGGACAAGGGGACGCTCACCGGCGGTTCCGATCCTCGCAAGGATGGGTGCGCGCTGGGGTATTGAGGCCCTCGCTTCGGAACTCCCGGCGGCGTAGCCCCGTTGCATCGGGGTGCCGCGCGTCAGGTTAGCATTCGCAACGGTGACCGCTGCAGCGGGTTGCGAATGTCAGAATTGAACCGCTAGCGGAAACGCTGGCCTTGCGTTTCGAAGTCGGGGCGGGAACTCATCATGGCGAACGTAACAAGTCGGTATTTCGCCGGTCTGACGCGGAATTCGTTCCTGCTGGCGCTGTCGAGCCTGTTCTCCGACATCTCAACGGAAATGGTCTATCCGATCCTGCCGATCTTCCTGACGCAGACCTTGAAGGCGGATGGCGCGATCGTCGGTCTGGTGGAAGGTATTGCTACCGCCACGCAGAACGTCATCCAGGGTTTCTCCGGTTCGTTGTCGGATCACCTGCAGAGGAGAAAGCCCATCGCACTCGTCGGCTCCTTCCTCTCGGCGGTTGCCAAGCCGGTAATGGGGGTTGCCAGCGTCTGGGAGGGCGTGATGGGTGGACGGTTCCTGGACAGGCTTGGCGCCGGAACACGTTCTGCGCCGCGTGACGCGCTGATTGCAGCTTCGGTGGACGAGGCAAGCCGCGGACGCGCGTTCGGGCTGGAAGGCCTCGGAGACAACGCGGGCGCGTTCCTGGGGCCTTTGATTGCGATCCTGCTGCTTATGGTGCTGCATTTCGACATCCGCCTGATTTTCTATATCGCGATCATTCCGGGTCTCCTCGCCTTCCTGATGGTTCTCCTCGTCGAGGAGCGGCCGGTGGCTGTCGAGGCCAAAGCGAAGATCGATGTCAGCCCGTTGCGGTTTCCGCGACCCTACTGGAAATACCTGCTGGCGATCGCGCTGTTCGGGATCGGCAATTCCAGCAATGCCTTCCTGATTCTGCAGACAAAGGACATCGGCGCCTCGCTGACGGTGACTATTCTGATCTATGCGGGCTACAATCTGGTGGCGGCGCTGATTTCCTATCCGGCGGGATTTCTGTCTGACCGGCTGGGCCGCAGGAACGTTCTGTTGGCCGCTGTCGGCATCTTCCTGGTCACCTATCTCGGTTTCGCGCTGACCGCCAACGTCGTGCTCATCGGCGTGCTCTTCATTCTCTATGGGCTTCATCAGGGCATATTACGCGTCGCAGGCAAGGCGCTCGCCAGCGACTACGTACCGGCCGAACTTCGCGCAAGCGCTATCGGCTGGTACAATACGATCGTGGGAATGTGCGGCCTGGTGGCGAGCCTTGTTGCCGGATGGCTTTGGGACAACGTCGGGCACACAAGCGTGTTTCTGTTTGGCGCGGCCTTCGCCGCGGTCGGCGCCATTGCATTGCTGGTATTGGTTCCAAAAGGCCCAACGATGCGCTAGAGAAGCCTTGCTTTCACTGAGAGAAGGAACCCCGGATGCGACGCTTCCCGCATGCAATGATCCCGATGTTGGCCGCCATTGCGATTGTCTCGTTTGCCATCTCGGCGTTTCTGCCGACCACCGCAGCAGCTCAGACCGCAGGAAAAACCATGACCACAGCTTCAGGATTGCAGATCATTGACAGCAAGGTTGGTAGCGGAGCGACACCGAAGCCCGGCCAGATCTGCGTGATGCATTACACGGGTTGGCTCTATGAAGACGGCAAGAAGGGCAAGAAATTCGACAGCTCTGTCGATCGCAACGAGCCATTCGAATTTCCGATCGGCCAACGCAAGGTAATTGCCGGCTGGGACGAGGGCGTCGCATCCATGAAGGTCGGCGGCAAGCGCACCCTGATCATTCCGCCCGCACTGGGGTATGGCGCCCGCGGCGCCGGCGGCGTGATCCCGCCAAACGCGACGCTGATCTTCGATGTCGAACTGCTCGATGTGAAAGGCTGACGCACGCGAACGGAAAACGGAAACGACCGACATGACGGACCCGCATGATCATACCCATTCCCATGACCACGGCGCGGAGCGCTGGAAGCATGACGGTGTCAGGGTGATCCCCGGCAACCAGCTCGACCCCAATGTGCCCTCGACCCCCGGCATGGACCGCAAGGCCGCGATCAATTTCGCCCGCGCCGGCGCGCAGAAATTGTGGGCCGGGACGGTGACGATCAAGCCCGATGCGAAGACCGGCGCACATCATCACGGTCACCTCGAGAGCATCATCTACGTCGTCAAGGGCAAGGCTCGGATGCGCTGGGGCGAGCGTCTGCAATTCACTGCGGAAGCCAATCCCGGTGATTTCATTTTCGTTCCGCCTTACGTGCCTCACCAGGAAATCAACGCCAGTCCGGATGAGGTTCTGGAATGCGTTCTGGTGCGCAGCGACGGCGAGGCGGTTGCGATCAACCTCGATATCGAGCCGGTGGAGAAGCCGCAAACCGTGCTGTGGGTCGACCCCGTTCACCGCGATCCCGCGGAATCCAGGTAGGCCATCGTCATCAACCCTCGCATGCATTCTTGCGAACCCTGGCCCTGCCGCGCCACCAACATGGCTTTCGGCTGAAAGCCCTGTCTGCTAGATTGGGCGTGGCGCATCCTTCAAACCGACGTTGCGCCGCGGTGTCGGAAAACAATCCGCAAAAATCAGGATCGGAGAGGAATCGTGGAACCAATCAATCAATCCCTGGACCGCCGCACCGTGATCAAGGGCGCGGGATTAGGTCTCGTTGCCGGAGGCATCTCGGCTGCGCTTCCCGCCCGCGACGCTGCCGCTGCCACGGAAGGCGAGATCTGGAGCAGCGAATATTGGGCGAAAAAGGGCGATGTGCCGCTGTGGATGTTTCGCAAACGCGTCGGTGCGCCCAAGCCCGGCGAACCGTCAAAGCCGGTGCTGTTCTTCGTGCATGGTTCGTCGGTCACCTCGCGGGTGTTCGACCTGAACGTGCCCGGGCACGGCGAATACTCCGTCATGAACGAGTTCGCCCGCTATGGCTTCGATTGCTGGACCATGGATCATGAGAACTACGGCAAGTCCGGACGCACCTCGGGCAATTCCGACATCAAGAGCGGAGCCGAGGATCTGAAGGCGGCAGTCGAAGTGGTCGCGCGCGAGACCGGACGGCAGAAATATCATTTTCTCGGCAAATCTTCCGGCGCGATCCGCGCCGGCGCCTATGCGATGATCGCACCCGAGCGCATCGATCGCCTGGTGCTGGCCGCGTTCACCTACAAGGGCGAGGGATCGCCGACGCTCGCCAAACGCGCCGAGCAGGTCGACTATTACCGCACCCATAACATGCGCAAGCGCGACCGCGAGATGATTCGTTCGATTGCCACGCGCGACAAGCCCGGGACCAGCGATCAGGCCGCGGTCGAGGCGCTGGCGGACGCGGAGATGCAGTTCGGCGATCAGATTCCGACCGGCACCTATCTCGACATGGTCGCCAATCTGCCGCTGGTCGATCCCAAGAAGGTCATGTCGCCGGTGCTGCTGGTGCGCGGCGAGTATGACGGCATCGCCACGATTGCCGATCTTGAGGAGTTCTTCAACCTGCTGCCCAGCGGCGATCGGCAGTTCATCATCTTGCCGGGCACCGCGCATTCCGTCGTGCTCGCGACCAACCGGCAATTGTTCTGGCATGTAACCAGATCGTTCCTCACCATGCCGACGCCGATCGCGACCTGAGTGTCAAATCGTCATTTTCGGGTTCGCTCGCTGCGCGCGCGTCCCGGAATGACGGATTTCCCCGTGGGCTGCGATTGCGCAAAAATTCCAAAATCGGGTGTCGGATCTGGATCCGGACGTTCGTCCTAAGGTCGACCTTAACGAAGGAGAGCCTGACCCATGTCCAAGATCTCGCCCTGCCTGTGGTTTGATGGTGAAGCCGAGGAAGCCGCGAAATTCTATGTTTCGCTGTTGCCGGATTCGCGGATCGACCGGATCCAGAAAAACCTCGTCGATGGTCCCGCCGGAAAGGCCGGCACCGTGCTCGTGGTCCAGTTCACGCTCGCCGGCCAGGAATACATGGCGCTGAACGGTGGTACCCGGTTTGAATATACCCACGCCATTTCGTTCAAGATCGACTGCAAGGACCAGGCGGAGGTCGATCGCCTCTGGGAGGCGCTGTCTTCCAATGGCGGCTCGGTCGAGCGATGCGGCTGGCTCAGGGATCGTTATGGCGTGTATTGGCAGATCGTGCCGTCCGCCCTGCCGGAACTGCTTGGCGGTCCGGATCGCGCGGGCGCGGAGCGGGCGCTGCGTGCCATGCTGCAGATGACAAAGCTCGACATCGCCGAATTGAAAAGGGCGTACGAAGGCAAGTCTGCCGCGTGAGGGTACGCGATGGGCTGGCGTTTCCATCTCGTCCCCTTGAAGGTGACGTGATGGGGAAAATCGTCTTTAGAAGTTCGCGCGCAGACCCAGGCCGCCGTGCACGGTGTTGCCGACCGGTTGCGGACCCAGGGTGCCATTGAGGAAGAGGTCGGCGGCCCAGCCTTTTGTGATTCGGAATCCGAGGCGGCCGCCAAATTCGAACCAGCTCTGGTTCCCGATCGTCGGCACGACGAGACCGTCGCCGGTTACGGTGGCGACGATGCCGGAGTGATTGCCGAATGACTGCACGAAGCCGCCATTGATGTTGCCTTCGATGCTGCTGCCGAACAGGTGCGTCCATTGTCCGCCGATCTTGACCAGGTTGGTCCGATCGGTACCGGCCGCAATGGTGGCGTCGAAGGGGTTGAAGGCAACAGTTGGATCGCTGTAGCCGCCGACGCGCTGCCACAGCTGCCAGACTTCGACCGAAGCCGCGATCTCGTCGCGTGGCGAAAGTCGGCCGATCCAGCCCGCCCGTCCATAAACGTCGTAGTCGCTGGCGTTGGTGGAGCTTTGCAGCGAAACCGCACCGAGGCTCGTGACATAGGCGCGACTGTAATTGACCTTCTCGAACGGGGTCAGGATCGTGCCGATGTCGAAGAAGGGCCGCGACGATCCCCAGTCGGTGAAATCGTAGCGCAGCGCGAAGGCGGCGATCGGCGCGCTGGTCACGCTGTATCCGCTCTCGCTGAATTGGGTGTAGGCGATACCTCCCAGGAACGACAGGTTGGGGGTGATCTCCTTGCGGCCGTGAATGCCGGCAGAGAACGACCCGGCCGAGCCGAAGGCGCTGATGCAGTCGCTGCAATTGACCTGTTCGTTGACGCCCAGAAGCACGGTACCAAGCACCCGGTCCGTGATCATCTGGTTGAAGTGCTGGTTGGCAAGGCCATTGATCGAGGCCCCGCTGGAATTGGCACCGGTCGGGGTCGGCGTTGGGCTTGGTGCCGCCGGCGAAGGTGAAGGCGTGGGTGTTGGTGTAGGTCCAGGTGGCGGTAAGGCCCCCGTGGGTGTCGTAGGCGTGGGTGTGGGTGTGGGTGTAGGCAGTACTGTGATGTCGCCCTGCGCCAGAGCGATCCGTGCCGGAGCGAATGCCACCAAAATCATAGCGGCAAGCGCCGCCGATGCCACAAAGCTGCGCACGAAACTTGCCATCATCAGCGTCCGCATAACGCGTCGGCCGTATCGCCGGGGCCCTGGTCAGGCGCAGGTGGTGTGGCGTCGGCATAATGCGTGACAGAGCACAGGCCTGGCGCCGCAAGGCAGTTTGAGGCGAAGCTCCATTGCGGAGTGTTGAATTTCCTGACCGTGGTCCTGCCGCCGGTCGACGTGATGACGGCGGTATCGCCCGGTTGCAGCAATTCAGTGCATTGGCCGCGAATGGCGCAAACGCGCGACGCGCCCTCCTGCAGGACCACGGTGGTCTTTCCTGTCTGCGACAGGATATCGAGGATGGTGCCGCGCACGCCTATCGTCGCAACCGAGGTCGTGATCGTGTAGGCCGCTTTCGGTGAATTCCCGGTAACGAAGCGAAACGCGCCGGTGGTCAGCCTGATCGCGATGTCACGATAGGTGTGCTCGTCGCTGTAGACGGTACGATCGAGCTTGATCGTTGCGTTTGGGCCGAGCGACAGATTGGTGCTGTCGGCCATCACCAGCCGTGCGGCACTGTCCAGTCCGGTACGTACGACCTCGTCGCGCAGCAGTCCGTCGCCGACGTTGATTTGCGCGGTTGCTGAATCCGATACGCGTACGACCTGATTTTGTATAATGACCGCCTCACCGACGCGGGCCTGCGCATGAGCGGGTTGGTTCGCGAGCCCTGCAGACAATGAAAGCGCGGAGACAAAGAGAACGCAGTGACGCCAATTCATCATTCCACCGATCGACTTTCCATGGATCATCGTACCCGATCGCACAACCATGCGATGTAGCAGATTTATCACAACCCGCGTGCTACCAGCCGATGGTTAGTAACCACCAAGCGAGACGCGTTCAATGCACAGGACGCAAAAATTTTGTGCGCCCACAACTGAAGCCTTCGTGATCGTCAAATCCGTGCACATCGAGCCAAGTTCGCGTTCACTCCCGGCAAAGTTTCCGGCGCGAAACGCCATGTTTGCGGTCATAATCTTCGTCGCGGCGCATCTTTTGCTTCTTGTCGGCGTCACGGCTCCGGACAAATTCTATTTCGACGAAGTGCACTATGTGCCGGCGGCAAGGCAAATGCTGGCGCCCACGAGTTCGGAGCCGCTGCTCAACCCGATGCATCCGCCGCTGGCGAAGCAATTCATCGCGCTGTCGATCGCAAGTTTCGGCGATAACCCGCTCGGCTGGCGCTATGCCGATACGCTGTTCGGGGCGCTCGCGATCGTTGCGGTCTACCTCTGCGGCCTCGTCCTGTTTGAGGCCACAGGACCTGCGCTCGCTTCCGCTCTGATCGCTTTCTTCAACCAGATGCTTTTCGTGCAATCGCGTATCGCGATGCTGGATATTTTTTCTCTAGCATTCGGCCTGTTTGCAATCGCCGCGTTCATGTACGGCTTCCGGAAAGATCGGCCCCAGCTCTGGTTCGGTCTGACCGGACTTGCTTGCGGCCTGTCGATCGCCTGCAAGTGGAGCGGATTGTTCGTGCTTGCAACCTGTATCGTGATCATTGCCGCGATCCGCCTGATGCAGGGTTGGCGTACGCGATTCGATGATGGCAACGCCGGTGACTGGTACCGCCCCAATCTATGGCCGGATTTCAGATCCTGGCAGTTCGTCGCATGCTTCGTGCTTGTTCCGGCCCTGGTCTATCTTTCGACCTTCATCCCGCTCTATGGTTTCTCCGTCTCCGATATCCTGGAAGCGCAGCGCCGGATATTTGCCGACAACACCACGACCGCGATCGCGGGCCACCCCTATATGAGTTCGTGGCCGTCGTGGCCGTTTCTGGTGCGGCCGGTCTGGTATCTCTTCGACAAGATCGACGAAAATCACGTCGCGGCGATCGTTCTGCTCGGCAATCCGCTGGTGCTGTGGCCGGCATTAGCCGCGCTTGCAGTATGCCTGCGCGACCTGGTGGTGATGCGCCGGTGGGACGCATTTCTGATCAGCGCGTTTTATTTCGGACCTTACCTGGCGTGGGCTCTGCTGCCGCGAACGCTCGGGTTTCTCTATTACTATCTGCCGCCGGCAACGTTCGCGAGCGTTGCGCTGGTCTATCTGATAAGGCGGGGAAGCGGTCCAGGCTGGCTGTTGTGGACCTTCGTCGCGGTTTCGTTCGCCGGATTTGCCGCAATGCTGCCGATTTCGGCAGCGTTCGTGGGCACATCGATGGAAAACTTCAACCGGCTGATGATCTTCCAGAACTGGATTTGAGTCCGCCGATGCGATTGTCCCGCGAGTCTTTCGAATCGCCAGGCCGCCTGCCATGCGGGCAGGCGGCTGAGCAGGTACAGCTCATTTCGAAGCGGTCTTGGTTTCGAGATTCACGACCTGGACGCGGCGATTGATGGGGTCGGCCGGATCCTGCGCGTCCTTCAGCCTCGTCTTGCCATAACCGACGGTGACGAGGTCTCTGCCCGCGATGCCGTAATTCTGCACCAGGTAACGCTTGATGGTGTCGGCGCGGCGTTCGGAAAGGTCCTGGTTGAAGGCATCGCCGCCTATGGCGTCGGTGTGGCCGGCGACGACAAAGGTCGAACCCTTGAGGCTCGGATCGGAGAGCGCCTTGCCGAGTTCCTGGACGGCCTGCGTCGAGGTCTTGCTGATCTCCGCCGAGTTGTAGTCGAACTGGATCTCGAGATCGATTTTCGGCTTGGTCGACGCGATTTCTGCGATCTCCTCGCGTTCGCCGAGCGAAAGCGATCGGGTCTTCCTGTTGCGCAGGCTGTCGACGAAGCTGATTTCCCTTGCCTTGACCGCGGGATCGGCCGGCGGGGCAAGCGACAGGCTACGTGTCAGCGGCCTGGGCTGTAGCGCACTCAGGATCTGATCGGCCGAGACATTGTCGCCGGCAAAGGCTAAGCCAGCCGTCAGCGACAGGGCGGCACCGAGCGTAATCGCCGTTAAACCGGAGACTTTGAGCAAGCTGGTCATGGTCCTGTTCCTTCGTTGCTACGCTTGATAGCGTTTAGATGCTCCGACGATAGGGCCGGTTCGATTCGCCGGATGTGATTTGGGTCACACCGGATCCCAGGTCTTGAACCGCTCTTTTCTCAGGTCCTGGGGCGTTTGGACTGCAAAGCAGCCGCATGCGGCCAAAAAATCGGCCAGATGCGTTCCTAAACGGGCTTGTCGCGTCGAAAGCATAGTGAGCACAGCAAACTGACCCTGTTCCAGACACCAAAAAGACACGAATACCAGGCGGCGCGCCCGATCACGCCGGGACATTTCGGCAGCTCCGCATCCGTGTTGATCGGCTCGGCGATCATCGCCGCTGCCATCCTTCTGTCCACGCTGATCACGGTGGTGGGTACCCGGTTTGTCGGAATCGAGAGCCCCAACGATGACAATGTCTGGCTGATCGATCGGCTTACTGGCGGTGTCTACAAGTGCAAGGCGCCGGAGCGCGGCAAGGCGGTGTGCGAGGCGGAGATCGCGACCGGGACCGTCCCGGGCCAGCCAAAACCGTGAGGCCGCTCCTGGACTGAATGGTCTATTCCAGGGCGAATCCGTCTAGATTAATGCGCGATGTCGCGTGCAGATCAGCCCGTTCCCCTGACCAAATCCGCTGCCAGGCACATCTGGCTACGGGCCCAAAGGCTCGACGCCGAGGCGCCGTTCGGCGACGGGCCGCAGGCGACGGCCGCGGCTGTCGAACATTTGGGGTATGTGCAGATCGATACCATCCACGTGATCGAGCGCTGCCATCACCACATT
This sequence comes from uncultured Alphaproteobacteria bacterium, assembly GCA_963820275.1. Classification (GTDB taxonomy): domain Bacteria; phylum Pseudomonadota; class Alphaproteobacteria; order Rhizobiales; family Xanthobacteraceae; genus Bradyrhizobium. The sequence continues at coordinate 148,285 of CAWFZL010000024.1, read as the reverse complement.
CTCTGGAACCGCATTCCGGCCTATGCCCGCGCCGACCTGCGCCACGCGCAAAGCATCGACAAAAGCGTGTTCGAATACTGGACCCACGCGCTGTCCTACGTGCCGTCGCGCGATCTGCGCTTCTTCATACCCGCGATGAAGCGCCACCGGCGCGACGGCCACAAATGGCTCTCATCGGTCAAGCCTGCGGACATGCGCAAGGTCATGCGGCTGATCAGGGAGGGCGGGGCAATCACCATCCGCGACATCGACGATGACGTGCTGGTGGACAAGGAGCATCTGTGGGCGAGCCGCAAGCCGTCGAAGCGCGCGCTGCAGCTCGCTTTTTACGGCGGCGTGCTCACGATCTCCGAGCGCAACGGGATGCTCAAGACCTACGAGCTGGCAGAGCGTCATTTCGGCTGGGACAAACCGCCGAAACCGGCGTCCGCGCAGGAAATCACCGCCTATCTGCTCGACCGCGCGCTTCGCGCGCAGGGCCTCGTCAGCCTCGATTCGATCTGTTACCTCGACGCGCCAAGCAAGCCCGCCGTGCGGCGACTGATCGAGGCAAGAGTCCGGCGCAAGGAACTCGTGGGCGTCGCGATCGAGGGCGCGGGCAAACAGGAGCATTGGGCGCTGCCGGAAACGTTGGAGACGACCACGCCGACGTCATCCGAAATCGCGCACATCCTGTCGCCTTTCGACCCGCTTATCATCCAGCGCAAGCGGACGCATCTCTTCTTCGACTATGAACACCGCTTCGAGGCCTATGTGCCAAAGGAGAAGCGGCGCTTCGGCTATTTTGCGCTGCCGGTTCTGGTCGGAGACGAGATCGTCGCCGCACTCGATCTGAAGACCGACCGCCAGCGCAAGAAACTGCTGCTGCAGAAATGGAACTGGATCGGCGCTGCCGCAAAAGGCGCGCGGAAAGCTCTCAAGCGTCGGATCGAGCAGGAGCTGCACCGCTTCGAGCGCTTTCAGCTCGCGGAGTGAGGCGCGCGCTGCATCATGTGCGTCCACCCCGGCAAGGCGGCATCAGAATATCCTGCCGAGACGTCCTCCATCACGACGTCGCCGCGTCGGCGAGGGGAATCGTAAGCTCGAACGTAGTGCCCACGTCCGAGTGCAACAGGCGAATAGAACCGCCATGGGCGTCCAGCATGGCGCGAACGATGGCCAGGCCCATGCCGGTTCCGCCGTTCTCGCGCCGCGTCGTGAAGAAGCTGTCGAATATCTGCGCCCTGTTGTTGGGCGAGACGCCTTCGCCGTTGTCGCCGATCCTTATCACCACGCGATCCGTTTGCCGCGTGGCCGACAGCTCGAGCACGGTACTGCCATGGCGCATCGCATTGTCGGCAAGATTGGAGAAGATGATAGCGGCATTTTCCGCGGAAATGCGCAGCGGCGTGTCGAGGTCGCCACTCGCCTCGATCGCAAGCGAGGGGAAGCTCGATCGCAGCGTGGCGAGCGTATCCGTGAGCCTGGCGACGCCAAGCGGAACCGGACTTTCGGCGCGAGCCAGTTCGCGCAGGCGCACCGATATCTTCGCCAGCCGGTCGGCATCGGCGACGATGTTGCCGAGAAACTTGCGTCTGTCCTCGTCGTCCATGGCCGGGGCATCAACGTCGTCGCGCAGCAGTTCGGCGGCGCCCTGTATCGAGGTCAGCGGCGACTTCAGTTCGTGCGATACGTGGGTGGCAAACGTCGAGATGAAGTTCGAGCGGGTATCCAGCCGCCTCGCCATTTCCAGAAAGCTTCGCGACAGCCGCGCGAATTCGCTGGTGCCGTGGCGCCTGAGCGGACCCAGCGCGGTTCGGTCCCCCTTGCCGATCCGGTCGGTGCGCTCGATCAACTCGCGCATCGGCTCGGTGATCGTTCGGTGAAACAGAAATCCGATCAAGAGCGTGGGTACGATCACGAACAGAACTGCCAGCGCGACTTTTGCCCGCTGCTCGTAGAGGTACTTGAAGACGTTACTGGGCGTTCGCGAGGCATAGACGACGCCAGCTACCTGATCACGGACGATGACCGGCATCGCCGTGAAGATTCGCACGCCCGTTCCGCGGCTCATCGAATAGAGCGAGGGCTGACCGTGCTTGGAGATTCGCACGCGCAAGACCGCGCTGAAGCGCCCCCGCAGCGCCTCGGCGACTTCCTCAAGATGCGCCAGAGACAGCCCGATCTCCTCGCGGCCGGCGATGACGACGCCATTGGGGTCGAGCAGGCGAAAACCGGCAAGCGTCACGTTCTGGGTTGCCGCGAGATCGGGCATCATGCGTGCGCCCAGATCGAGGAAGGCCGGATCAGCCGGTGCGGAAGGCGCGCGCGCTGACGGTCTTGGCGGCAACACGCTTTCCTCAGCCAATTCGAGCCTTGGCCAGATCGGTTGATATGGATCGTCCGAAGGCCTGGGAGCGGCAGGTGCAAGCTTTGCGCCAAGTACGACATCACGGGGCATTGCGGTTTCGACCTCGCGGCGAAACACCGCGGCAAGTGCCGCGCTCTGCGCTATCAATTCGGACTCGGTCTCCCGGATCAGCTGATTCTGGTAGACCTTGAGAAAATACAGACTGAACAGCGGAAGCAGGAGCACGCTCAGAAGAACCAGAAACACCACGAGGCTGAGACTTGGCCGCCACTTCAAGGGCGTGCCAGCCTCCGATCTTGCGGCGTCGCTCAACGCGACGCCTCGCAACGCCCAAGCTTGAACCCGACGCCGTGGACGGTCTCGATCACGGAATCGGAGCCGGCTGCGGCCATCTTGGCGCGAATGTTCCTGACATGACTGTCGATCGTGCGGTCGGCGACGTGAATATTGCCGGCATAGGCGGCGCTGAGAATCAGCTCGCGCGTGAACACGAGGCCAGGTCGCGCCAGAAGCGTGCGCAGGATGGAGAATTCAAGCGCCGTGAGCAACACCGGCTTGTCGCCAAAGCTCGCCGTGCGGGAATCCGGGTCGATCTTCAGTCCGCCACGCTCATAGGTTTTGGATTCTGGCGGGGCAGGTGTATTTCGCGTGCGCCTGAGGATCGCGTTGACCCTCGCGACCAGCTCGCGCGGGCTGAAAGGCTTGGTCACGTAGTCGTCGCCGCCGATCTCGAGGCCGAGGATCCGATCGATTTCTTCGTCGCGGGCCGAGAGAAACAGGATCGGCGTGTCGGCAGTCTTTCTGATCTGCCGGCAGACTTCCAGCCCGTCCATCTCCGGCATGCCGACATCGAGAACGATCAGGTCATGAACGTTGCGATCGAACTGGCGCAGCGCTTCCTTGCCATCCTGCGCGATCGAAATGTTCGCGCCCGTCTTTTCGAACGCGAAGCGCACGACGTCACGAATATGAGGGTCGTCATCTACGACGAGAATCGAGTGGGCCATTTTGTTAGCCTGCGTTGCCTGGCGGAGGATTGGACGATGTGCCGGGATGGTTCGTCAAGTACTGTTCCAGCCGCCACGATCGGAAACCGAATGCCCGCCAGTTCCGGTGGCGTATCTGATTTTCCTCCGCGCGCCGATCATTGATGGTCGTTACGGTGAGCCTCGGTATTTTCTCAACATAAGCTTCAAGCGCGGGAATCGCCTGGGGTCCAAGCGAGGCAAGATAAGCCACATCGACCGCGGGTCCCGTCCCACCATTCTCACGCGAATGTTCCAGGTTGTAGAACGATATCAGCCGAGGCGCATTGACGAAGCAACATCCGTAAATCACCAGCGCAAGTGAAACGGCGTTTGCCGTGATGAGCCAGGAATTGGGTTTCCGCAAGATGTTCTGGATGAGGATCAACAAGAGCCCCACGGCGACCAGCACCATCCAGATGAATGCCGCAAGCCGCCAATAGGTGAGCGAGTAGGCAGCGACATAAAGGTCGAGCCGGAAGATCGAGGAGAGAACGAGAAGGATATTCTGCGCGATCCAGATCAGCACGAGCGGACGGATCAGCCGGGAGTTTTCCGCCGGGCCTCCCGGTCGCATTGCAACCAGGACAAAGCCCGCCGCAAGCAGCGCGGTCACGATCAGTGGGTATGCCCCGCGATGGGCATATTCAGCATGGCTCAAGCCGTCGGGCAGGGTCGCGCCTCCCCAGAGATAGGTCAGATCGAGCGCGGTCTGAAGTGCAAACAGCGCATTGAAGAGGACGAGCGAACGCGTCACGGCCTGCACGCCGAGGAGGTAGTCCAGATCGGAAGAGGCCGTGGCAGCGCCGGCCGGGGCGGGAGAGGGAGAGGGAAACGGTTCTCGCGTCAGCTTCGGTTTGATGCGGCGATGAATCAGGGGCCAGATCGTGCAGATGACGAAAACCCAGAAACTCAGCCGCCAGCCATCGATAAGCGCAAAGACTTTGCGAATATCGATCTGCATCAGGCGATATTCGATTAACGGGTTGGCCGATGAGAACAGCGTCAGAAAAATCGCAAAGACGCTCAAGGGAACAATCCAGGCCACGAGCCACCCCAACCATCCCGGCGTCCAGACTTTCATGTGCCGAAGCGCGCCGATCGTGTCGCCCGCGAATTGAAATGGACCACGAAACGGGATCGTAACAACTTCGAATAATTGCCGTTGCCAGGATGTTGTTTGGCGAGAGGTCATGACCAAGACGAACATTGCCGTCGCCAGGGTGCCGACGATGATCGAGAGGAAATTGATGTTCTCGGCCAGCGCCAGCAGGCCAGCCACGAAAATGATGGCCATGACGATCCGGGTCTTGGGCGTCGCGTGCACGCGATTGGCGGAGACGGCGACCAGGCCCAGCGCCGTCAGAAAAAGCGCGAGCGAGATGCCGGGTGGCCACCCGTAAAACAGCCAGTCGGCCAGCGCCACGCAGATGGTGGCGAGGGCGAGCGGCGTTACAAGCGGGCGCGCGGGCGCAATTTCGAAATCGGTCGTGGTCGCGATCGACATGTTTTATTTCCCGGGACGAACGAGGGTGAGGTGTCGGCCCTTTGCATCGCGTTTCGGCGTTGGGCGCTTGCGGAAGGCGACGACAGCGGGGCGGGGCGCTTGCGCTTCCAACCACCAACCATCCCGAAGCAGCCGCCGAGGCAGGTGCGGTCGCCGAAATTGAAAGGGGATGATTTTCGCCATGCCCGACGATGCCCTGCCGGTTGGCAGGCGGTTTGTCCGGAATGATCAGGATTTGCCGATTTCCTTGCAGATTTTGCGCAGCGCCGGGCCGAGGCTTCCTCAGCGCTCACTGAATGTTTTCGCCGTGCTGACTTATGAACCCGGATTTGGAGCTCTCGCGCGCCCGCGGGACCCCAGATCACGCCTCAGAGAGCAGCGGAACGTTAACGATCACGATTTGATGACTACTGACGAATATTGACATTTATCAGTCAATAATCGACATTTCCCATCGACTTTCAATCGGAGGAGAGTGCCGATGCTGCGCCGTCAGATTTTATCAAGTTATTCCAGATTGTTAGCTGGATTGTCGCTGGCTGCGGTTGCAATCGCCTTGGCCGGCTGCAACGACTCCGTCGCCGAAAAGGCACCGCCCTCGCGGCCAGTGCTGGTCGCGACGGTGCATTACGAGGCGGATTCCCCCGAGCGCAGCTTTGTCGGCACCATCAAGCCTCGGATCGAGGCGGACATGGGGTTCCGGGTGTCCGGCAAGGTGGCGCGCCGCCTGGTCGATGTCGGTCAGACCGTCGACGTCGGGCAGCCGCTGGCAACGCTCGACGAAGTGGACCTGAAACTGCAGGCCGAGCAGGCCGAAGCCGAATCTCGTGCGGCAACAGGTGTGCTGGCACAGGCGGCGGCGGCCGAGCAGCGCGCCAAGGACCTTCGCGCCAAGGGCTGGGCCACCGACGCACAGCTCGATCAGGCCAAGGCCACCGCTGACGAGGCGCGCGCACGCTTGAACCGTGCCGAGCGCTCGGTGGAACTCACCAGGAATTCCCTCTCTTACGCGACACTGGTCGCCGACAGTCGTGGCGTCGTTACCGCTACCCTGGTCGATCCGGGCCAGGTCGTGGCAGCGGGCCAGGCGGCCATTCGGGTCGCGCGCTTTGCCGAGAAGGAGGCCGTGGTTGCGATTCCCGAAACGCTCGTTGGACGGGCCAAGGACGGCGTCGCCACCGTCACCCTGTGGTCCGAGCCGAACAGGAAATATGCCGCGAGGTTACGCGAGATCGCGCCGTCTGCGGATCCTGCGACGAGAACCTATCTCGCCAAATTCTCGCTGCCAGAAGCCGGCGACAACGTCGAACTCGGCATGACCGCGACACTGACGCTCGCCGATCCGCAAACCGAGCGAGTGGCGCGGCTGCCCTTGTCTTCGCTCTACAGCCAGGGCGGCGATCCCTCGCTTTACGTCGTGGACGACAAGGGCGACGTGACGCTGAGGCCGGTCGCGGTCAAATCCTACGAGACCAACAACGTCGTCATTACCGGCGGCGTGGAGGAGGGCGCGAAAATCGTCGTGCTCGGCGTGCAGAAACTCGACCGCACCCAGAAGGTGAGGGTGGTTTCGTCACTGTCGTTCTGACGGCGGGGACTGCTCCGTCATTGCGAGCGCCGGCGAAGCAATCCAGAACATTCGAATTTGAGCCAGTCTGGATTGCTTCGTCGCTTACGCTCCCCGCAATGACACTCATTGCAAACGGGAATCAAAGCTGGAGACCTGTGATGAAGCGCTTCAACCTGTCGGCCTGGGCGGTCAGCCATCCCGCGCTCGTTCTATTCCTCATTATCGCGCTGGGGGCGACCGGGTTCTTTTCGTATCAGCGGCTCGGTCGGGCCGAAGATCCCTTCTTCACGGTCAAGGTGGTGAACATCTCGGCGATCTGGCCGGGCGCAACCGCCGCGGAGATGCAGTCGCAGGTCGCCGACCCCATCGAGAAGAAGCTGCAGGAATTGCCCTATTTCGAGAAGGTGCAGACCTATTCAAAGCCTTCCTTCACCGCCATGCAGGTCACGTTCCGGGATTCCACGCCGCCCAAGGACGTGCCCTATCTGTTCTATCTCCTGCGCAAGAAACTGGTCGACGTGCAGGCCCAGCTGCCGTCGGGACTGCTTGGTCCGGTGGTGAACGACGAATTCTCCGACGTCGACTCGATTCTCTACATGATGACGAGCGATGGCGCCGACTACGCGCAGCTCAAGAAGGCAGCCGAAGGCATGCGCCAGCGGCTTTTGAAAGTGCCCGGCGTGACCAAGGTCGATCTCTACGGCACCCAGGACGAGAAAATCTATGTCGAATTCTCGCATGCCAAGCTCGCAACGCTCGGCATTACGCCGCAGGCACTGTTTGATTCGCTTGCCAAGCAGAACAACGTCGTGCCGGCCGGCACGGTGGAAACCTCCTCGCAGCGCGTGCCATTGCGCGTCACCGGTGCGCTCGACGGCGCCAAGGCCGTGGCGGAAACGCCGGTCGAGAGCAATGGCCGCGTATTTCGCCTGGGCGATATCGCCACAGTGAGCCATGGTTTCGTCGATCCGCCGAGCTTTGTCGTGCGTCAGGAAGGCAAGTCCGCCATCGGCATCGGCGTGGTCACGGAAAAGGGCGCCAACATCCTGGAGCTCGGCAAGAATGTTGCGAACGCGACCGCGGAATTCATGAGGGCGGTGCCGCAAGGCATCAGTGTCGACCGGATCGCGGACCAGCCGGAGGTGGTCGAGCACGCGGTGAGCGAGTTCGTGCACTCCTTCATCGAGGCGCTCGTGATCGTGCTGTTCGTCTCTTTCATTGCGCTCGGCTGGCGCACCGGCATCGTGGTGGCATTGTCCGTGCCGCTGGTGCTTGCGATCGTATTTGTCGTGATGAACGCGATGTCGCTGGATCTGCATCGCATCACGCTTGGCGCCCTGATCATTGCGCTCGGGCTACTGGTGGACGATGCCATCATCGCGGTCGAGATGATGGTGGTGAAGATGGAGCAGGGATGGGACCGCTTCCGCGCCGCGTCCTTTGCCTGGGAATCCACGGCCTTTCCGATGCTGACGGGAACGCTGGTCACCGCGGCCGGGTTCCTGCCGATCGGATTCGCCAATTCGGCCGTTGGCGAATATGCCGGCGGCATTTTCTGGATCGTGGCGATTGCGCTCGTTGCATCCTGGTTCGTGGCGGTGATCTTCACCCCCTATATCGGCGTCAAGCTGCTGCCGAATGTCGCGATCCATCACAACCACGATCCGCATGCGATCTACGAGACCCGGCTTTACCGCGCCCTGCGCCAGGTCATCCAATGGTGCGTCAATCACCGCATCACCGTCGTGGTGGCGACGGTCGGTGTGTTCGTCGCGTCGATCGCGGCTTTCGGTCACGTCCAGCAGCAATTCTTCCCGCTGTCCGAACGACCGGAATTGTTCCTGCAGCTTCGGCTGCCCGAAGGCACCGCGTTCAATGTCACGGAAAAGTCCGTGGAGAAGGCCGAGGCGCTTCTGAAGGGCGATCGGGACATCGCGACCTATACCGCTTACGTCGGGCAAGGCTCGCCGCGGTTCTGGCTCGGCCTCAACCCGCAACTGCCGAACGAGGCTTTTGCCGAGATCGTCATCGTCGCCAAAAACGTGGAGGCGCGCGAGCGGATCAAGGCCAGGATCGAGAAAGCGGTCGACGAAGGCGCCTTGACCGAAGCGCGCGTGCGCGTGGATCGCTTCAATTTCGGGCCGCCGGTCGGCTTCCCCGTCCAGTTCCGCGTGATCGGGCCGGACGCCCGGATGGTCCGCGACATTGCCTACAGAGTGCAGGACATCGTCAAGCAGAACAAGAATATCAAGGATCCGCAGCTCGACTGGAACGAGCAGTCGCCTTACCTGAAGCTCGTCGTCGATCAGGACCGCGCCCGCGCGCTCGGTCTCACCCCGCAGGACGTATCGCAGGCGCTGAGCATGCTGATCTCGGGCGCGCCGGTGACGACGGTGCGCGACGGAATCGAGAAGGTCGACGTGGTGGCGCGCGCGGTGCCGTCGGAGCGGCTCGACCTCGGCCATGTCGGCGACCTCACGGTGACATCGCGCAACGGCGTGGCCGTGCCGCTGCAGCAGATCGCAAGGATCGAATATTCTCACGAAGAACCCATCATCTGGCGGCGCAACCGCGACATGGCGATTACCGTGCGTGGCGATGTAGTCGATGGCGTGCAGGCTCCCGACGTAACCAACCAGATCTGGCCCAAGCTGCAGGAAATTCGCGATTCTCTGCCGCCGGCCTACCGGATCGAGCCGGGCGGCGCCTTTGAGGAATTGGCCAAGGGCAACGCCTCGATCTTCGTGCTGTTTCCGGTGATGGTGATCGTCATGCTCACGCTTCTGATGATCCAGCTGCAGAGCTTCTCGCGCCTCATTCTGGTGTTCCTCACCGCACCGCTCGGCATCATCGGAGCGTCGCTGGGGCTCAACGTCGCAAACCAGCCTTTCGGCTTCGTGGCGCTGCTCGGGCTGATCGCGCTGGCCGGCATGATCATGCGCAATGCCGTGATCCTGGTCGACCAGATCGAGACCGATGTCGCCCATGGCTTGACGCGGCGCGAGGCCATCGTCGAGGCCACCGTCCGCCGGGCCCGCCCGGTAGTGCTGACGGCGCTTGCGGCCATTCTGGCGATGATCCCGCTGTCTCGCTCGGCGTTCTGGGGCCCGATGGCCATCACCATCATGGGCGGGCTGTTTGTTGCAACCTTCCTGACCTTGCTGTATCTGCCGGGCCTCTATGCGCTCTGGTTCCGCAACAGCCTTGAGGAAAGCGGTGGAAGTGAGCATCCTGATCTTGCGCCGCAACATCCCGGCGTTGTTCAACCCGCGTTTCCGCTTGCTGCGGCGGCGGAATAATTGAACACTCAGGCATGATCCAGCACGGTGCTGACAGTCGAACGGATCATGCTTAAATGACGAATCGAGCAGACTGATCGAGCATTGGACCGAGCATAGGATCGAGCACAGGAAATGGCGCTGATTTCGGAACATATCGAGCCGGACACCCGGGAACGCATTCTCGAGGTGGCGGAACGGCTGTTTCGCGAAATCGGCTACCAGAAGACCACCGTCGCTGACATCGCCAAGGAATTGCGGATGTCGCCGGCCAACGTCTATCGCTTTTTCGATTCGAAGAAGGCGATCCACGAGGGCGTGGCTCGCGTGCTGATGAGCGAGGTCGAGGTCGAGGCGCAGCGGATCGCCGATGCGCCGGGCCCCGCGGTACTCCGGCTGCGCGAGTTGTTGACGACGGTCCATCGCATGAACTCGGAGCGCTATGTCGGGGATTCCAAGCTCCACGAAATGGTGGCGATCGCGATGGAGGAGAGCTGGGAGGTTTGCGTCGCCCATATCCAGCAGATCACCGAGAACATCGGCGCCGTGATCGGGCAAGGGATGGCCTCGGGCGAATTTGAAAAATCGGACGTGGTGGTGGCAGCGCTGTGCGCCTGCACGGCGATGGTCAGGTTTTTCCATCCCCAGATGATTGCACAGGCCGCCCACAAGCCCGGCCCGTCCATCGATCAGATGATCGACTTCATCCTCGCGGCGCTCGCGCCGCGCGGCCGAAACTGATCGCCTTCCAGAGAAACGCAGGAAAAACGACGTGGACGCTTCAAGCCCGAAGGACCTGCATTACTACGAGCCGCGCAACGGTCACGGCCTCAGGCACGACCCGTTCAACGCGATCGTCGCCCCGCGGCCGATCGGCTGGATTTCTTCCCGCGACATCAGGGGAAACATCAATCTGGCGCCCTATAGTTTCTTCAACGGCTTCTGTTACAAGCCGCCGATCATCGGGTTCTCTTCGACCTCGTGGAAGGACAGCGTCGCCAATATCAAGGAGACCGGCGAATTCGTCTGGAATCTCGCCACCATGGCTCTCGCCAAGCAGATGAATGCCACGGCTGCCCATGTCGCCCATGAAGTCTGCGAGTTTACGATCGCTGGTCTCACGCCCGCGCCGTGCAAGCTCGTCAAGGTACCACGCGTCGCCGAAAGCCCGGTTTCCTTCGAGTGCAAGCTGTCGCAGATCGTTCAATTGCAGGGCGCCGACGGCACGAAGGCGGATGCCTGGCTCACCCTCGGCGAGGTCGTCGCTGTCCACATCGACAAGGCCCTGATCAAGGACGGCGTCTATCAGACGGCGCTGGCGCAGCCGATCGTGCGTGCCGGCCGGCGCGGCGACTATTTCGTCATCCGGCAGGACGCCATGTTCGAAATGCCACGGCCGGACTGATTACCAGTGGTCCGATTGTAACATTCGCCTCCCGTTGCAGCAGACACGGTTGCGAATGTTGCAATCGAAGGACCACTGGCAAATATAGGTTTCTAATGGAGTTTGGGATTTGACATTCGCTTGCCGGACCTGCGGCTGGCTCTGCAGCGAATGTCAAATCCACTCCATTAGCGTTAAGTTACTGATCACTTTGCGGAACTGAGACGACTGTCCTTGGTTATCGGGAAGTCCGTTGCAGGGTTTAATTTCACTTTATTTTCAACGCAAACTGTCAACCTGTCCCCCGCATTACGCTAAGTTAAGCCGTCGTCTGGCATATGTGTAGCTCTCTCATCGCGCCGCCAACGCCGACCAAGAGGACATCGCCATGAGCTCCTTCCGCCGCGATTACATCACCAAGCCGATCTTCTCCTGGGCGCGTGGCGTATTGCCCTCGATGTCGGACACCGAGCGCGAGGCGCTTGAAGCTGGCGATGTCTGGTGGGATGCCGATCTCTTCACGGGCAACCCAGACTGGTCGAAGCTTTTAAGCCAGAAGCCGGCGACGCTGACGGCGGAGGAGAAGGCCTTCCTCGACGGTCCGGTCGACGAGCTCTGCGCGATGCTCGACGACTGGAAGATCAATTGGGAGTGGCGCGACCTGCCCGGTGACGTCTGGGACTTCATCAAGCGCGAGAAATTCTTCGGCATGATCATCCCGAAGGAATATGGCGGGCTCGGCTTCTCGCCTTATGCGCATTCGGAGGTGGTGCGGAAGCTTTCGACGCGCTCGCTTGCCGCGGCGGTCACCGTCATGGTGCCGAATTCGCTGGGACCCGGCGAGCTCCTGATGCGCTTCGGCACGAGCGAGCAGCAGGGGCGCTGGTTGCCAAGGCTGGCCGATGGCCGCGATATTCCCTGCTTCGGACTGACGAGTCCCGAGGCCGGCTCCGATGCCGCGTCGATGATCGACAGCGGCGTCATCTGCAAGGGCAATTTCGAAGGGCGGGAAGTGCTGGGGCTGCGCCTCAACTGGCACAAGCGCTACATCACGCTGGGCCCGGTCGCTACGCTTTTGGGGCTCGCCTTCAAGGCTTACGATCCGGATCATCTCGTGGGCCCGCAGGAGGAGCTTGGCATCACCGTGGCGCTGATCCCCACCCATCTTCCCGGCGTCGAGATCGGGCGTCGTCATCTGCCGGCGATGCAGGTGTTCCAGAATGGCCCGAACTGGGGCAAGGACGTTTTCATTCCGATGGACTACATCATCGGCGGACAGGAGCGGCTCGGCCAGGGCTGGAAAATGCTGATGACGGCGCTTGCCGCAGGGCGGGGCATCTCGCTGCCATCGCTGTCGGCGGCAGGCGCGGCGTATGCGGCACGCACCACCGGCGCCTATGCGCGAATCCGCGAGCAGTTCGGAATCTCGATCGGCAAGTTCGAAGGCATCGAGGAGCCGCTCGCCCGTATCGCCGGCACTGCTTACCTGCTCGACGCGGCGCGGCGGCTGACCTGCGCGGCGCTGAACGAGGGCCATCATCCTGCGGTGATTTCCGGCATCATGAAGCTGCAGGCGACCGAGCGGATGCGGATCGCGATCGACGACGCCATGGATATCCACGGTGGCAAGGCGGTGATCGACGGACCGCAAAATTACCTGGGCAACCTCTATCGCTCGGTGCCGGTCGGCATCACGGTGGAGGGCGCCAACATCCTGACGCGCAACCTGATCGTGTTCGGGCAGGGTGCGATCCGCGCGCACCCGTACCTCCTACAGGAGATGAATGCGCTTCGCGAAGAGGACCGCGCCAGGGGATTGGACGCGTTCGACGACGCGTTCTGGAAACACGTCGGTCACAGCTTCAAGACGCTGTTCCGCGCCCTCGGCCGAAGCTGGAGCGGCGGGATTTTCGCACCCGCGCCAGATGCCGGACAGGCGAGCGCGTTCTATCGTCAGCTCTCGCGTTATTGCTCGGCTTTCGCGTTGTGCGCCGACATGGCGCTGCTGACGCTGGGCGGCGCACTCAAGCGCAAGGAAATGCTCTCGGCGCGCTTCGGCGACATCCTGTCCGAGTTGTATTTGCTCTCGGCGGCACTCAAGCGCTGGCAGGACGAGGGACGCCAGGCGACCGATTTCGCGGCACTTGAATGGTGCATGGCAAGCGGATTCCGCACGATCGAGAACCGGTTAGCGGAAATACTCGCGAACCTGCCGAACCGTTTTGTCGCTATCGTTCTGAAGTTCGTCGTCCAGCCCTTTGGCGCGCGCGTGCTCGGCCCTTCCGATCGCGTGGTGCACGAATGCGCCCAGCTCGTGCTTGCGCCGTCGGCGGCACGCGACCGCTTGACGCCGGACCTGTCGCATGTCGATGACGACGGAGGGGTTGCGCGGCTCGAGAAGGCGTTCGTCCTGGTGGCCGGCACTGAAGAGATTGCGAAGCGAATGCATGCTGCGCATATCCACGACTGGCAGGAGGCGGCCAAGCGCGGCGTCATCACGCAAGGCGAGGGCCAGCAGATCGCTGCCGCGCGTGAAGCCGTCGCAAGGGTGATCGAGGTCGACGATTTCGCGCCAGATGCGTTGTCGCCGATCTACAAGAAGCCGGCGGACGTGCACCAATTCTTTCAGGAACTGGGCGAGCAAAGGGCGGCAAGTTGATGGCGCGACCGGTCTTTATCGTCGACGGCAGCCGGACGCCGTTCCTGAAGGCGCGCAGCGGGCCCGGGCCTTTCACGCCGGTTGATCTCGCTGTTCAGTGCGGCCGGCCGCTCCTGGCGCGTCAGCCCTTCGCGCCTTCCGCCTTCGACCAGGTCATCCTCGGTTGCGTCAATGTCATTGCCGACGAAATGAATCCGGCGCGCGTCGCCGCATTGCGGCTCGGCATGGGCGAAAGCATGGTCGCGTTCACGGTGCAGATCAATTGCGGTTCGGGCATGCAGTCGATCGACACGGCCTATCGTTACATCCAGCAAGGCATCTCGGATCTGATTCTAGCCGGCGGCACCGAGGCCTTGAGCTATGCGCCGCTGGTCTGGCCGCAGCAGGGCGTGCGCTGGTTCGCCGGGCTTGCCGGCGCCAAGGGCATTCTCGGCAAGCTGGCGGCGATCGCCAGGGCCCGGCCGGCCTATTTCAAGCCGGTCATCGGGCTTGAGCGCGGCCTGACCGATCCGATCACGGAATTGAACATGGGCCAGACGGCCGAAGTGGTGGGTCATCTCTTCGGCATCACGCGCGCGCAGTCGGACGCCTATGCCGTCGAAAGCCACAAACGGCTCGCCAACGCGCAGGAGAACGGATTTCTGAAGGGCGAGGTCGAGACGGCGTTCGCGCGCGATGGCAAATTCTACGATCACGACGACGGAGTGCGACCGGATTCCACCCCGGAAAAACTGGCGACATTGAAACCGGTGTTCGAACGGCCCTGGGGCCAGGTCACCGCCGGCAATTCTTCCCAGATCACGGATGGCGCGTCCTGGGTGATCCTCGCTTCCGAGGATGCCGTGCAAAAACATGGCCTCAAACCGAAGGCCGTGATCGTCGACAGCCATTGGGCCGCGCTCGATCCCTCGATCATGGGCCTGGGCCCGGTGTTGTCGGCGACCGAACTTCTAAAACGCCACCAGTTGTCGCTCGGCGATATCGAGACCTGGGAATTGAACGAGGCATTCGCCACCCAGGTGCTCGGATGTCTTGCTGCCTGGAACGACGAGAAGTTCTGCCGCGAGGTTCTGGGTCTGGACGGCGCAGCCGGGCAGATCGATCGGGCAAGGCTGAATGTCGATGGCGGCGCCATCAGTCTCGGCCATCCCGTGGGCACCAGCGGCAACCGCATCGTGCTGCACCTTGTCAATGCGATGAAGCGGCTCGGCACCAAACGCGGTATCGCCACCGAATGCATCGGCGGCGGGCTCGGCGGCGCCATGTTGATCGAAACGGTATAGGGTACGCCATGGACAGCAAAATCATGGACGTGCTCGATGATCGCGTGCTCGAGCTCGGACCGAAGCCCGAGGCAAGCGGTCCCTATCGCCATTTCAGGCTGACGCGGGACTCCGACGGCATCGCCTGGCTGTTGTTCGATCGCGCCGAGGCAAGCGCCAATACCTTGTCCGCCGAGGTCCTCACGGAATTTGATACGGTCCTCGCTTCGCTGGAAGGTGAGCGGCCCACCGGGCTTGTCATCCGCTCGGCCAAAGCCAGCGGCTTCATCGCCGGCGCCGACGTCAACGAGTTTCGTGGCGCAACCGACCCTCACGCGGTGGAAGCCGCGATCGGTCAGGCGCATGCGGTGATCGACCGACTGGAAGCGGTGAACTTTCCGACGCTCTCCATCATTCACGGATTTTGTCTCGGTGGTGGGCTGGAGGTCGCGCTCGCCTGCCAGTCGCGCATTGCGATCGACGGCGCGCGCTTTGGTTTTCCGGAAATAATGCTCGGGCTGCATCCGGGCCTTGGTGGTACCGCGCGCCTTACGAGGCTTATCAACCCGATGCAGGCGATGACGCTGATGCTGACGGGCAAGACCATCGATGCGCGAAGGGCGAAGTCGCTTGGGCTCGTCGACGCGGTGACGCAGGAGCGGCATGTCCGCAATGCCGTCAGGGATGCCGTATTCGGTCGGCTCAAGCGCGCCCGTCCCGGGCCTCTCAACACCCTCTTGAATTCAGGCCTCGCCAGAGGCCCGCTCGCCTCCCGCATGCGCAGCGAAGCCGGGAAGGCCGCGCCGCATGAGCATTATCCGGCGCCCTATGCGTTGATCGATCTCTGGGAGAAGCATGGCGGCGACAAGGCGGCGATGCTCGCGGCCGAAAAGACTTCGTTCGCCAATCTGATGGTGACGTCGACCGCGCAGAACCTGATCCGGGTATTCTTCCTGCGCGATCAGATGAAGAAGGCCGCCGGCTCCGGCAACAGGATACAGCACGTTCACGTCATCGGTGCCGGCGCGATGGGCGGCGACATCGCCGCCTGGTGCGCCAATCAAGGCATGCGGGCGACGCTCGCCGACATGAAGGCGGAGCCGATCGCAGCGGCAATGAAGCGCGCGGCCGACCTGTTCGGCAAGATCATGCGCAGGTGGATCGACGTCCGCGATGCGCTGGATCGGCTCATTCCCGATCTCGACGGCGAGGGCGTCCGGACGGCTGACCTCATCATCGAAGCGGTGCCGGAGAATCTTGAATTAAAGCAAAAAGTGTATGCCGGGCTGGAATCGAGGATGAAGCCGGAGGCAATTCTTGCCACCAACACTTCGAGCATTCCGTTGCAGGATCTGCGAACGAGCCTGAAGGATCCGGAACGGCTGGTGGGCCTGCATTTCTTCAATCCCGTATCGCGCCTGCAGCTGGTCGAAGTGGTCAGCCATGACGGCAGCGATCCGCAGCTGTTGAAGGAGGCGCTCGCCTTTGTCGGCGCCATCGACCGCCTGCCGCTGCCGGTCAAGAGTTCGCCCGGTTTTGTCGTCAATCGCGCGCTGACGCCTTACATGCTTGAGGCCATGATGATGCTCGATGAGAAGATCGACAAGATCACCATCGATGCGGCGGCGCAGAAATTCGGAATGCCGATGGGGCCGGTCGAACTCGCCGACCAGGTCGGCCTGGATATCTGTCTTGCGGTCGGCGACATGCTGCGCGCGAAGTTCGGCGACCTGCTGCCGCCGACGCCAGCCTGGCTGCGCGACAAGGTCGCCAAGGGTGAACTCGGCCGCAAGACAGGCAAGGGATTCTATGTCTGGAAGGGCGGCAAGGCGGAAAAGACGCATGTCCCGTCGTCTGCGGCGCAACCGACCGAAGAAATGATCGACCGGCTCATCCTGCCGATCTCGAATGTCTGCGTGGCCTGCCTGCGGGAGGGTATCGTCGAAAATCCGGATGCGGTCGATGGCGCGATGATTTTCGGCACGGGTTACGCGCCATTTCGGGGCGGTCCCCTGAACTATGCCAGGACTCGCGGCGCTGAGAATGTCGCCTCAACCTTGCGTGCGCTTGCCGAAAAATTCGGGGGACGGTTCACGCCGGATGCCGGCTGGGATAGCTTCAAGTAGTTCGAGTCTGAGCGGGGGCTTTATAGACATGACCGACACGCAAGCCGTCCACGCGCCGCCTGTTGCGGAAATCGAGCCTTGCGGCGATCTCTGCATCCGCACGCTGGCGATGCCGGCGGATACCAATCAGAATGGCGATATCTTTGGCGGCTGGCTGCTCAGCCAGATGGATGTCGGCGGCGGTGTTTTTGCCTCCAAGATCGCAAAATCGCGCACCGTCACGGTTGCGATCGAGGCGATGAACTTTCGCAAGCCCGTTTTCGTCGGCGACCTCGTTTCCGTCCATGCCAATCTGGTCAGGATCGGCAGGACCTCGATCACTGTTCATCTGGAAGCATGGGTTCTGCGCCGCAGGGAGATGCGGTCGATCCTGGTGACCGACGGCAATTTCACCTATGTCTCGATCGACGATCAGGGGCATCCGCAAGCGGTCCAGCGCGACGAGCCGCCAGTTTCGGCTTGATCGTCGCGGTATTTCGTGAACTCCTCTCGTCGCGTCTGACGCTTTCCATTACCCCTTGACACGACAACGTGGCAGGATGCTGCCGCGCAATTTCCTCTGTCGTCAAATCGGGAGGTGTTGTCATGAAAGCTGTATTCAAGGCGGGGATCGTTCTGCTTGCATGCGCGCTGGTCTCGAATGAGGCCGTGGTCGCGCAACCCGCCAACCTGGGCTGCACGTCAGAATGGTCGGGCACGATCCAAAAACTGCACTGCGCGGGCGGAGTGACGATCGTCGTCGAAAGTGGCGCCGGGTATACGCTGCTGGATCGAAGCCATAAGGGCCGCGTGGATGCGGTTGAACTGAACAGCAAGGCCTTGTTGATCGAGGTTCCGCCAAAGTCCGGCGGAAATGGGTTTCAGGTCATCACGCCTCAGGCGATCGCAGCCGTGCGTGGCACGAAATGGGCGGTCGATGCCGCCGAAGCCAGGACCTCCGTCTTCGTGGTCAACGGGCAAGTCGCTGTTGGAACGCGAACGGGCAGTCAAGAACGTCACCCTTGGGTCTGGCGAAGGAGTGGACGTCGAAGCGGGCGCTCCTCTCACTGTCAAGCGTTGGGCTCCCGCTCGGGTATCGGCCTTGATGGCACGCCTCGGGCAGTGAGCAGGGTAGCGAATGATCGGACGCCACATCCAGACCTCGATTGCCGTCGCATTGGCGGCGGTCTGGGGGTTGGGCGTCTTTTTCGCGCATAGTCATGGACGCCTGCGATTTCTCGATCGCATCGAATCGACAACGATCGATATTCGAACGCTTTTTCGAGGCATAAAGTCGCCGCCGGATCTCGTGACCATCGTCGCGATCGACGATGCCGTGGTGAAGCAGACAGGTGTCTACCCGCTGGCCCGGATCGATCTTGCAAGGATCGTGGATGCAATCGCGCGCCTGGAACCGAAAGTCATTGCGGTCGACTTGCTGCTGGTCGACAACGGCGCCGCCGATGGCGACGAGGCCCTGGCGAAGTCGCTCGCCGCGCGTCCCGCGGTCATTGCGGCCGCCGCCATATTCCCGGAGGCCAGGCAGTCGATTTTGTCAGAAAACGACGACGATCCGTTCGCCCGGCTCCCGACGGCTGAAAAATTCCTGCTGCCCTTGAAGAAATTCGCCGATCACGCCCAAATCGGCATTGTCAACGTGGCAACCGACCAGACCGGCACACCTCGCTCCATCCCGACACTGTTTCGCTCCAGCGATATGGTCGAGCTTTCCTTTCCGCTGCGCGTCGCCTCGCTCGCACTCGGAAGGGAGCCCATGATCGAGCCAGACCGCTTGCTGCTGGGTCAACGATCGATACCCACCGACGCCGATCATGCATTGCCGATCATATTCTACGGCCCACGTCGGACGATCCGGACCTTGAGCGCGGCTTCGGTGCTTGCCGGCGATATCGCACCCGAAGCGATTCGAAATCGAATCGTCGTCGTCGGGACCACCGCTACCGGCGGCGGAGACTTCTTTGCGAGTCCCTTTGAGCAGTTGTTGCCCGGAGTGGAAGTCATCTCGACGGCCATCACTCAGCTGCTGGCGGGAGACGGCCCATTGCGCAATCGATCCGTTCGCATTGCCGACGGTGTGGCGGCGGTCCTGTTGCCTTCCGTTCTTGTCGGCCTCCTCGCCTGGCGTCGAAGTGCGGTGGGTCTCGTCGCCGCTGCGGCCGTCGTTGCGATCTGGGTCGCAACGATCTTCATGGCGTTCTCGTCGGGAATAGTCCTGAATGCGGCCGTGCCGGTCGCCGCTGCCACGGTGCCCGTCGTTGTCTTCGCGTCCTTTCAGCTGTGGTCGGGCCGGCGGCAGGCACAGTATTTCGCTGCGAGGAACGAGCTGCTCGAAAAGTTTCAGGCTCCCGCGATACAGGAATGGCTGGCGCGGGATCCGAACTTTCTTGCCGAGCCGGTGCGCCAGAATGCGGCGATCGTCTTTATCGACCTTTCCGGATTCACGCCCCTGAGCGAGCAGCTTGGACCTGACAGGATACGCGATCTGTTGAAGGATTTTCACGCTCTGGTCGATCGGGAGGCGGTCGCCTCCGGCGGGATGATCACAAGTTTTCTCGGCGATGGCGCCATGATCCTTTTCGGTTTGCCGGCACCGACGACCGAAGATGCATCGCGGGCAGCGGATTGCGCGCTGAGGCTATGCCGCAGTGTCGGGCGATGGCTCGCCTCGCTGCGGCTTCCGGACTCATCGAGGCTTGGATTCAAGGTCGGCGCCCATTTTGGCGTGATCGTTGCCTCGAGGCTCGGTGGCGGAAGCTACCACCACATCACCGCGACCGGCGACACGGTAAACGTGGCCAGCCGGCTGATGGAGGTGGCCGCAAGTCAGGGCGCGGAGCTTGCGGCAAGCGACGAATTGCTCCACGCCGCAGGGCAAGATTGTGCCTTGTTTAAATCGGGCGCGCTGGTCGGGCCACAGGAAACGCTCCTTCGCGGTCGTTCGGGCTCGCTGATGATCTGGCTGTGGCGGAGCAGCAAGAGCGACTGACGCTGACCGGAACTGTGCTCGGCGTCACAGATGCCTGACGGGTTCGCGATATACCTTTCGCCGCCGGAGAAAACGATCGCGGCCCGCCGCGTCGATATGATTTTTGCGATAGTCTGACTTGAAGCCGGCCCGGCAAACCCGCTCCCGACGGACCATGACATGAAGCGTGCTCGTGTGATCGCAGCGATCATTCTGGTGGCGACCGTTTGCTTCGCGGGTCGATCGGCCGTTGCCCAACGGGGTAGCGACATCGACACGCTGGCCGCCCGGATGAACCAGGCGATGGATGCAAGGCGTTTTCCGGAAGCGCTTTCGCTGGCACAGAAGCTCGAACCCCTGGTCCGGCGGAAAGACGGTCCCGATGGCCTGAACTACGCGGCTGTCCTGCACAATCAGGGCATGTTGCTGCATGACCTCGGGCGATATCAGGAGGCGATCGAAAAACTGAATGCATCGCTCGCAATCAGGCTGCGCAGGAACGATCCGGCGGCTGTGCTCCGCACCTCGAGCATATTGACAGCGTCATTGTCGATGCTCGATCGCCGTGCGGACGCATCGGCAGTTGGCCAACGCGCGCTCGCGATCGGAACACAGGCGTTTGGTCCTGACGATGCGAGGCTCAGCGACACGCTCGCCTCGCTCGGTGGTCTGGCGCGTGACCTGGAGAATTACAGCGAGGCCGAACGCTATCTTGAGCGCGCGCTGGCGATCCTGCAGAAAACGCCGGATGCCAAGCCGTTCGACCTGGCATCCGTGATGGATGATCTCGGCGATCTCTATGGTCTGGAGGGTCGTTTCGAGGAAGGCGAGCGGCTATTGAAGCAAGCGGCGAAATTGCTGGACCAGACCTACGGCGCCAATGCAGCGACAGTGCCGAACTACGACAAGATACTGATCAATCTTGGCAGCCTCTACAAGGAGGCGGGCAGACTGCCCGAGGCGGAAGCAGTGCTCAATCGTGCGCTTGAGGTCGCACGAACCAGCCACGGGGAAAACCACCCCAATATAGCGGGAACCATGGGCACTCTCGCCATCGTCCTGGAGCAGGAGTCGCGTTTCGCCGATGCCGAAGCCCTCCAGAAGAAAGCACTGGTGATCTACGAGAAAATCTTCGGGCCCGATCATCCGGTAACGGCCATCAGTCTCAATAATCTCGCCGTCGTCTATGCGGACGAAAACCGCAGCCAGGAAACCATAGGGCTTCTGCAACGGGTCGTGGCAATCGACGAGAAGGCGTTTGGCCCCGACAGCCCGGAAGTCGCCCGCAGCCTGGCCAATCTTGCGAACAGCTATCGCGAGACAGGACGGCGCGAGGAGGCGCTGCCGCTCTATGAACGCTCGCTGCGGATTTTTGAACGCAAATTTGGCGAGGACAGCAGCGCAAGCGCGATCGCGCTCAGTTCGATGGGACAGACATTGCAGGACCTGGGCCTTGCCTACGAGGCTGCCGGAGCCTTCGATCGAGCGCTCAGGATCAACGAGCACACCTACGGTCCGGAACATCCCGAGATCATTCATAATCTCCGCGCGATCGCCTTTCTCGACCTGAAAACCGGAAACTATGCCGATGCGCGGCAGAAACTCACTCGGGCTCTGACCATCGCTCAGGCCAAACTGGGAATGCGTCACCACGATACGATCGCAACCATGGTCAATCTCGCCGACGTCGATGCCCACGAAAACAAATGGCCGGACGCGCTCGTCATGTTGAGGCGCGCTTCCGCGACCATGGACGGGCAGGGAAGCTCCGGCGCAGCCAACCTGCAATTCAAGCGCTTCGTGGAACTGGATTCCGGCCTGATCGAGGCACTCTGGCACGTCACCAACGGACGGACGGACGAAGAAGCCAGGAACGAGGCGTTTATTGCCGCGCAGCGGACCCGTGAAACGCAGGCCTCGGCTGCGCTCTCACAGATGGCGTTACGGTTTGCCGCTGGCGACGACGCGATTGCCGCCGCCGTGCGCCGGCAACAGGACCTCAAGGCGACGCTCGATAGCCTCGACAAGCGCATTGCGACCGAGCTTGGCGCGGCGGAGGGCAAGCGCAACGACGCGCTTCTTGCGAGTCTTCGCGCCGAAAGCGCACGCGCCAGCCAGTCATTTGACGAGATAACGGCCCGGATCGCGCGCGATTTTCCGGCCTATGCCGAGCTTTCGAGCCCGGCACCGCTGTCGGTCGCCCAGGCCCAGGCGCTGCTCAAGCCCGATGAGGCGCTGGTGTCCTTCATCACCCTGGATGACCATAGCTATGTCTTCGCGGTCACGCGCGAGAGCAGCGTCTGGCAGCGAATTCCGCTGGGACGAAACGATATTGGCGAGCGTGTCGGCAAGCTGCGGCTTGGCCTGTTCGATCCCGCACCGGATTCCGCGCCGAAGCCGTTCGATCTCGACGCGTCGTTTGAGCTTTACACCGCGCTGTTGGGACCGGTTGAAGGCGCGATTTCCAAAAAGCCAAAACTGCTGGTGGTGCCGGCGGGAGCACTCACGAGCCTGCCATTTCATGTCCTGGTCACCAGCAAGCCCGAACCGGCGGCCGCCCCTGACGATCGCTACCGGAAGGCGGCATGGCTGCTGAACGACAAGGCGATTACCGTGCTGCCATCAGTGACGAGCCTGCGCGCGTTGCGCGTGTTCGCCAGGACCTCGCGCGCCACCAGGCCGTTCATAGGTTTCGGAGATCCTCTGCTAAAACGCCCGGGCGGCGATAGCAGGCGAGCCTCGCGCAGCGTGCAGCCCTATCAATCCTATTACAACGGATCGGTGGTCGATATCGAGCGCCTCCGCAACGGACTGCCCGCTTTGCCCGAGACGGCCGACGAGCTTCGTGCAATTGCGCGCGAACTCGGTGCATCCGGCGACGACGTGAAACTCGGCCCAGCAGCTACCGTCACTGCCGTCAGCGCAACGGCGCTGCAACAATACAGGGTGATTGATTTCGCCACCCATGGCCTGGTCGCGGGCGAGGTCGGCGGCTTGAGCGAACCGGCTCTCGTGCTGAGCCTCCCGGACAGGCCAACCGCCGAGGATGACGGCCTGCTCACCGCGAGCCGCATCGCAAGGCTCAGTCTGGATGCAGATTGGGCGGTGCTTTCCGCCTGCAATACGGCCGCAGGCGACAGGCCCGGCGCGGAAGGTCTTTCGGGCCTGGCGCGTGCGTTTTTCTATGCGGGCGCGCGCTCGCTTCTGGTGTCGTACTGGCCGGTGGAATCCGACGCCGCCGTCAAGCTGACGACGGGTGCGTTTGCGAGATTGAGCAAGGACCCCGGAATTGGCCGCGCCGAAGCGCTGCGCCGTTCTATTCAGGCGCTGATCGCCGACCGCTCCTCGGCGCACAATGCCGAACCCTCGACCTGGGCGCCATTCGTATTGGTCGGGGAGGGGGGCTAGACTTCGCGCGCTGGCGTTCAGTAGCCGACTTTGCGATCCGGATCGTCGGACATGTTTCGTATCGTTTGAGTCGAGGTCCGGGGAGCCTCCATCTGGGAACCCCGGGGGCTCATGGTTTTGTGTTTTTTCTTCGTTGGCTTGCTGCTGTCGGCCGCCGCATTGGCAGGCGAGATCAGAGGAGCGACTGTCAGCGACGTCGCAAAGACAGCCAGTGTCAAAAGCCGGATCGCAAATTTGCTCATGCGCGTCTTTCCGAAATGTATCAAGGCTTCTTGCCTCAACGTGCCACACCGCATCGGATCAAACATTCCGAGGCGGTCACATCAACGTGAGAAGCTGGTGCATTTTTCCGGAGCGAGCTGAAGTTTGTCTCAAACGCGCCGGCTTCAATAGCCTCCGCCAGCGGCCTTCCGGTCCGGGGGATGGAGCAAACCTTCCGCACAACTCACTCAAACGTGAGGCCTTTTGGGGGTACACACCCAGGCGAAGCCTCGATTTCCCGCCGCTCCGATCGGTTTCAGATGTGGAAATGTGCGCTCCTGGCGCCGGCGAGGCAGGGCCTGTGATTTAATGACAGGTGCGAAGCAGGGTTTTCCCAGAATCTGCGGGTAGCGTCCTTTGGACCATATTTTCGACCTTTTGATCATCGGCGGCGGCATCAATGGCTGCGGCATCGCGCGCGATGCGGCCGGGCGTGGAAACTCGGTTGTCCTTTGTGAAATGAACGATCTTGCGAGCGGGACGTCGTCATGGTCGACGAAGCTTGTGCATGGCGGATTGCGCTATCTCGAATATTTCGAATTTCGCCTGGTCCGCGAGGCACTGATCGAGCGCGAAATCCTCTGGCGGATCGCGCCGCACATCATCCGCCCGCTTCGCTTCGTGCTGCCACACCATGACGGCTTGCGCCCGGCCTGGCTCCTGCGTCTCGGCCTGTTCCTCTATGATCATATCGGCGGACGACATCTGCTGCCGCCGACACGTTCGGTCGATCTGCGGCGCGACGAAGTTGGAAAGCCGCTTGTACCCGGCCGGTACAGAAGGGGTTTTGAATATTCGGACTGTTTCGTCGACGACGCGCGGCTTGTCGTCCTCACCGCTAAAGATGCTGCCGATCGTGGCGCTGAAATCCGCACCCGAAAGCGAGCGACCGATATCCGGCAAGAGCAAGGAATCTGGCGGGTTACGGTCGAGGACAGTTTCAGCGGCGCACGCTCGAGCGTTCGTGCTCGCGTGCTCGTCAACG
This sequence comes from uncultured Alphaproteobacteria bacterium, assembly GCA_963820275.1. GTDB lineage: Bacteria > Pseudomonadota > Alphaproteobacteria > Rhizobiales > Xanthobacteraceae > Bradyrhizobium. The sequence continues at coordinate 123,505 of CAWFZL010000024.1, read as the reverse complement.
CGGGTGGGCCATGGGTCGAAGAGGTGCTGGCGTCAGGCTCGGGCGTCAAGGCCCGTGCCAAGGTGCGGTTGGTGCAGGGATCGCATATCGTCGTCCGCAAGCTATACGATCACGACCGCGCCTACATGTTCCAGAACAGCGACGGCCGCATCGTCTTCGTCATTCCCTACCAGGATGACTTCACGCTGATCGGCACCACCGATCGCGACTATCACGGCGATCCGGGAAAGGTGAAGGCATCTGTTGAGGAGATCCAGTATCTCTGCGACGCCGTCAGCGAATACCTTGCAAAGCCGGTCAAGCCTGAAGACGTGGTCTGGACCTATGCAGGTGTTCGCCCGCTCTATGACGATGGCGCAAGCGAAGCAAAGGCGGCGACCCGCGAATACGTCTTCGAACTGGACACGCCCGGCGGCGCGCCTCTGCTCTCGATCTATGGCGGGAAGATCACCACCCATCGTCGCCTCGCGGAAGAGGCGCTTGAAAAGCTCGCGCCATATCTGCATGGCACCGGCGCGAGCGAGGGATGGACCGGCAAGACGCCTTTGCCCGGCGGCGACATGGACGTCTCGGGAATCGCTGCGTTGTCCGCGGAACTCTCCCGCAACTACCCGTTTTTGACGGTAGCGCAGACCAGCCGGCTCGCGCACGCCTATGGCACACGCGCCGCCGACGTGCTCGGCGATGCGAAATCGGCAAGCGATCTCGGACGGCCTTTCGGCGCCGGTCTGACCGAGGCGGAGGTCAGATACCTGATTTCATCGGAATGGGCACGCACCTCCGAAGACATCGTGTGGCGGCGCTCCAAACTTGGCTTGCGTCTGTCGCCCGCCGAGATCGCCGCCATCGATGACTGGATGTCAGCTCATCACTCCGCTGCGTCTGCGGCTTCCAGCGTGGGATAATCCGTATATCCCCTGGCGCTGCCGCCGTAGAACGTCGCCTTGTCCGGTGTGTTGAGCGGTGCGCCGCGTTTGAGCCGTTCAACCAGATCGGGATTGGCGATGAACAGTTTTCCGAACGCGATCAGGTCGGCTTTATTGGCCGACAACACCTTGTTGGCGAGTTCGAAATCATAGCCGTTGTTGGCGACATAGGCGCCCTTGAAGCGCCTGCGCAAGGAGCCGTAATCGAACGGCGCGATGTCGCGCGGACCGCCGGTCGCGCCTTCGATGACGTGAATATAGACGAGCTTCAACGCGCTGAGCCGGTCGACGATGTGGTCGAACAGGGGCTGCGGATTGGAATCCGAAATATCGTTGGCTGGCGTCACCGGAGAAATGCGGATGCCCGTTCGCTCGGCACCTGCTTCGGCCGCCACTGCCGCCGCGACTTCCAGCATCAAGCGGGCGCGGTTCTCGATGGAGCCGCCATAAGCGTCGGTGCGCTTGTTGGCGCCATCCTTGGCGAATTGATCCAGCAGATAGCCGTTGGCGCCGTGGATTTCGACGCCGTCGAATCCAGCGGCAACCGCATTGGCCGCGCCACGTTTGAAACTCTCGATGATCCCGGGAATTTCCGAGAGTTCCAGCGCGCGCGGCTCGGAGATGTCGGTGAAGGTGCCGCCGACAAAGGTCTTGCCTTTGGCGCGGATCGCCGATGGCGCCACCGGCTTGCCGCCATTCGGCTGCAGTGAAGTGTGCGAAACGCGGCCGACATGCCAGAGCTGAATGAAAATCCGGCCGCCCCGCGCATGCACGCGGTCCGTGATCTTGCGCCAGCCGGCGACTTGCTCCTTTGAATAGATGCCGGGCGTATCCTGATAACCCTGGCCCTGCTGCGAAACCTGGCTCGCTTCGGTGATCAGAAGACCTGCGGAAGCGCGCTGACCGTAATATTCGACCGCCAATGGCCCCGGCACCATGCCTTCGATCGCGCGGTTGCGGGTCAACGGGGCCATTACAAGGCGATTGGGAAGTGTGATCGGGCCCAGTTTGAACGGCTCGAAGAGTTTCGACGTCATGCTCATTTTTGATGCTTTCGTGAATGCAGACAGGAGACGACAGGCGGGTAATGACAGGTCGGGCGGGTAACCTTCGACGTGGGCATTGCCGCTGCCGATGACAAGACCGGCCAGCTATCACGAAATTGCAGGCTAGCTCCGCAACCTGAAAAATGCTGTTAGCTACCGGAAACGATGAGCCGAATGGGTAGAATGTTATGTTCGCGATTGAGCGAAAAGGAGCAGGGCCAACCTCTTTCTCCCACCCGGTCCAGTTCATTGCGCCCGCCTCACCCCGAGGAGGCGCGTAAGCGCCGTCTCGAGGGATAAAACGAGAAAATGGGGCGCCGATCTATTGCCTGGCGAGGTCGGGAGCCCAGGGGCAATGAAAGTGGATGGCCTCAGGCAATATTGATCGAAGACCAAATATGTCGTCTGATGACGGTTGTGTTGCGGACATGGAAGATATGAGCCAGCATATCTCGGTTCGAGCGCGGAGAACGACGGAATCGCAACGAGGAATGCTGTTCACTCTTGACTGGACATATCCAAGGAGAGCGCTCGTGAAGCACCTTGCGCTAATCGCCATTACCATTTCATGCATCTATAATTTTACCGAGGGACACGCCGCGGAAGCTCGAAACCAATGCTCAGGTGTCCTTCGGCAAGATCATGAAGGTGTTTATATCGGAGGTGAGCGGAGCAAAAAGGAAGGCATATGCGTGATTAGCAAGGAAGACATAGCGAAGGTACTGGCGGGATGCCGCGTTGGCCAAAACTGCCTCGTCAGAGGCGCCGTTGACGATTGCAATGACTCCAGTGAATGCGTGGTAATATTCGACGTGTTCTCCGCGAGTTGGGAATAACTATGTTGTGCGGCAAAAACACCCAGGGCTAGGGCATCGGGATCACGCTTTAAGTCACCCCGAGAAAATCGCGCTTGCCGATCTCCACGCCATTGTGGCGGAGAAGGCCGTGGGTGATGGCCGCGTGGAAATAGAAATTTGGAAACGCGAATCGGTTGAGAAACTGCTGGCCCTTCAGTGTGAGGGTTCGATCCGGGCCGGCGGGGAAGGTAACGTCGCGATCTCCCGCGCCTTCGAATTGCGCAGGCGTAAACGCCTTCAGATATTCGCTGGCCTTGGCCAGCCGCTGCCGCAGCTCTTCAAACGTCTTTTCCGTATCCGGCGTCGACGGCACCTCCACATTCGCAAGCCGCGCACAGGCCTTCGTGGCGAAATCGCACGCGAGCTGGATCTGGCGCGACAATGGCAGCATGTCCGGATAAAGCCGGGACCCAAGGAGCACCTCGGGCTGAATATTCTTCGCGCTGCAGTGCGCCTCTGCCTTGGTGAGAAGACCTGAGAGACTGCTGAGGATTGGCAGGAAGGCCGAAACGGAAGCGTCATAGAATGACATGAGATGCTCTTTTTGTTGCCGAGGAAGTGATGCGGGGCGGGCAGGCGTTCACGAAATGGCCGACAGCGGACAATTTACAACCTCCAGCAGGTCCATGCAGTCAAATATTCCGGAGCAGCACGAGGAGGCTATCTCACGCTGGCGGCGCCGACTTGCGCAGGCTGCGGTGCGCGAGTGCCGCGCATCCGAGCCAGCAATTCGCCCGTTGGCCAGGAGTTGGCGGGCAAGCCATATTTGATCTGCATCGCCTTCACGGCGCTGCGGCTCTGCTGGCCCATCACGCCGTCGATCTTGCCGACATTGTATCCCGCACGCACCAAAAGCTGCTGCAACTCGCGAAGTTCGTTCAACGACAGTTGCGCGACTTGGGCCGTGGGCCGCTGCATCGGCGGCGCGCCGGCAATGCGGGAAGCCAGATAGCCGGCGGTGGTCGAATAGATCAGCGAGTTGTTCCACTCGGTATAGGCTGAGAAATTGGCGTAGGCGAGGAAGGCCGGTCCCGTGCGCCCCATCGGCAGGAGCAGCGAGGCCGGCATGTCGTCGTTCGGCAGCGGTTTGCCATCGGGGTAGGTGACGCCGAGTTGCGCCCATTTCGATCGCGGCAGCTGGATCGTGAGGTCGGCTTGATCCCAGGGAAAATTGGCTGGCGTTGCGACACGCACTTCCTGTAGCCACGGCTCGCCGCGACGCCATTTCAAGCCGTTGGCGATGTAGTTGGCGGTCGAGCCGATCACGTCCTCGGGACTGCTGAGGAGGTTGCGATGGCCGCCGTAGTCCACAGCGTAATTGAAATAATGCGTCGGCAGGAATTGCGTCTGGCCGAGTTCGCCGGCCCAGGAGCCGACCATTTCATCTGGCGAAAGATCGCCGCGGTCGATGATCTTGAGCGCGGCGATCGTTTCGCCAACGAAGCGCTCGGAGCGGCGGCAATCATAGGCCAGCGACACCAGCGAGCGCAGCGTCGGCAGGTTGCCCATGTTGGCCCCGAAGTCGCTTTCAAGTCCCCAGAACGCGGCAATCACCGCCGGTGGAACGCCATATTCCTTCTCGGCGCGCGCGAAGGCGGCCGCATAGGTTTTGATCCGCGCCTGCCCCTGCTGCATCCGGTAGGGCGCGGCCATGCGGCCGGCGAATTCGGTGAACTTCTGTCCAAACACGCGCTGGCCGCGATCGCGGTTGACGATGCCCTGGTCATAGACCAGGTAAGGCGAAGCTTCGGCAATGGCGCGCTGCGATACGCCGGCCGCGATGGCCTGCTGTTTGAGATCGGCGAGGAAGCGGTCGAAACTCGCGCCGTTGTGGCAGGCGGCCGCGCGCGGGGAGGGCGTCGTGGCTGGTCTGGCATGCGCCGCCATCGGCTGGCCGAGCGGCGGCAAGGGCTGAGCCCGCGCGGGCTGGAACGCGTACAGGGTTGCGCACCACAGGGCCGCAAGCAAAAATTCTGTTCTCGAAAACGTCCGCATGCATTTACCGATCGGCGTGAATTAACCCTTCTCTGGTACATCATTCGGGTCCCGCCGTCATGCCTGGGCAAGAGGTTTTGCCCAAGGACTCGGCACGCCATCATGCCAGACGCCCTGGATTCGACCACGACTCGTGCCCGCAAACTCAATATAGTCCGGTTCATGACCGGATTGCTTCCAGCGGTCACATGGAAGGGTGAGGGGTCACCGGCGGGCGATCAATATTGAGGCCAGGTTTTTAAAGCGGGCTCGGAACTATTTATGGATCATTTGCGTGGCAAGGCCATCATTGCGTCGGGCTTTCACAGCATCAAGCGCGGAGAGATCGATTTCTTTCAGCAAGCCCTGATTTCGATCGGCGATGACGGCGCAATTCTGTCCGTTCTTCGCCCGCGCGATGAAAATTACGCCGAGCAGAAGAAAAAGCATGCCGCGGCCGGAACGCTGGCGAGCCTGCCGCAAGGTTCGTATCTGTTGCCGGGCCTGGTCGATTTGCATATCCACGCGCCGCAATACCCGCAGCTCGGTAACGCGCTCGACGTTCCGCTCGAGATCTGGTTGCAGAAATACACCTTCCCGCTCGAGGCCCGTTACGCCGATGCGGCATTTGCCCGAAAGAGCTATCGCCTTCTGGTCGCTGACCTCATTGCCAACGGCACCACGACGGCGCTGTATTTTGCGACCATTCATGGCGAGGCCACGCGCATTCTTGCCGATGTCTGTCTCGAGGCCGGCCAGCGGGCCTTGATCGGCAAGGTGGTGATGGACAATGCCGAACAATGCCCCGATTACTACCGCGATGCTTCCCCGGATGAGGCGCTTCGCGGCACGGAGGATTTGATCGGATACGTCAGGACGCATCCGGACAACCGCTCGGGGCTTGTGAAGCCTGTCGTGACGCCGCGCTTCATTCCATCCTGCACCGATGCAACGCTTGAAGCCCTGGGCGCGCTGGCAAGAGAGTGCAACTGCCATGTCCAGACCCATTGTTCGGAGAGCGATTGGGAACATGGCTATGTGCTCGAACGTCATGGCATAACCGACACGGAAAGCCTCGAACGCTTCGGACTGCTTGGCCGGCACACCGTACTGGCGCATTCCAACCTGATCACCGCGGCCAATATGGAAACGATTCATGGGCGCGGTTCGGGCATCGCGCACTGCCCGCTGTCCAACGCCTATTTTTCCAGCGCCGTCTTTCCGCTGAAGGCCGCTCTCGAGAAGGGACTGCATGTCGGGCTTGGAACCGACATTTCAGGTGGCCCGAGCGGATCGCTGTTCGACAATATGCGCAGCGCCATCTTTGTTGCGCGCCTGCTCGAAAGCGGCGTCGACCCGAACCTTGGGCCCGCCGAGCGAAGCCGCCAGAAGGGCGTCTGGATCGACTTTCGCGATGCCTTCTATCTGGCCACCACGGGCGGTGGAGTTGCGCTCGATCTGCCGGTCGGGCAATTCTCGCCAGGATACCAATTCGACGCTATCGTGATCGATACGAGCGCGCAGCGCGGCACGATCAGGCTCTGGGACGATCTCGATCAAGGCGAGACCATATTGCAGAAGATCATCTATACTGCGTCGAAGCCCAATATCGCGAAGGTCTGGATCGGAGGCCGTGATGTATTACGATCGTCAGGTCTTCACTAAAATCCCTTCGGGGTGCATCATGAGCGTGCTCTTATGTCTGTTGATCCGGAGTTCGGAGGCCGAATGACGAGAGGCTGCATCCAGTTTCGCAGGAAGGGGCGGATCGTACGGCTCGACTCGTTCTTGCCGCAATCGACCGTGCTCGACTGGCTGCGGATCGAGGAGCGCTCCACGGGGACCAAGGAGGGCTGCGCGGAGGGGGATTGCGGCGCCTGCACCGTCGTCCTAGCAAGGCAGCGCGACGGCCGCCTGCACTACGAGCCGGTGAACGCCTGCATTGCCACGCTGGGTCAGTTGGATGGCGCCGAGCTCATCACGGTGGAAGATCTCGCGCATGTCGGCAAATTGCATCCAGTGCAGACCGCCATGGCCGCCAGCCACGGTTCCCAATGCGGATTTTGTACGCCGGGCATCGTGATGAGCCTGTTCGCGCATTTCCACAGCGAAGGCGACAGAATTGACCGCGGCAAGATCAACGATGCGCTGGCGGGCAATCTCTGCCGCTGCACCGGCTATCGGTCCATCGTCGAGGCTACCCGCAACTGCTGTGCCGGACCGGCGAGCGATCATTTCACCGCAAGGGAAACTGAAACGCTTGCCGCGCTGAAGGAATTGAATGACGGAGTTGATGTCTTCGTCGGCGATGAGACGCGTTTCTTTGCGTCGCCCGCGAGCGAAGCCTCGCTCGCCGCGCTTTTTGAGCGCCATCCGGACGCCAGGATCATCGCCGGAGCAACGGATGTCGGTCTGTGGATCACCAAGAAACTTGTGACCATGGACAAGATCGTTCACGTCGGCCGCGCCGGCCTCGATGAGATCGAGGAGACCGCTGATGCATTTCATATTGGTGCGTCGGTCACGCTGGCGCGCGCCACCTCGGCTCTCGGGTCGATCGACCCGGATATCGGCGAAATCCTCCGCCGGTTCGGCTCGGTGCAGGTGCGCGCCGCGGGTACGGTTGGCGGCAGCATCGCCAATGGATCGCCGATCGGTGATCTGGCGCCGCTCTTCATCGCGCTCGGTGGCACTGTTGAGCTGCGCAAAGGCGAGCGGATACGGACGCTGCCGCTCGAGCAATTTTTCATCAGCTACGGCAAACAGGATCGCGAGGCGGGTGAATTCGTCCGTCGGCTGATCGTTCCAAAAGTGCCTCCGGCGACCTTCTTCAGGGCGTTCAAGATCAGCAAGCGTTTCGATGAGGACATCACCGCCGTTCTCGGTGCATTCCGGATCGGTGTCGAGCATGGCCGCATCGCTTCGGCGCGCGTTGCATATGGAGGCATGGCGGCGACGCCAAGGCGTGCCTTTGCGGTCGAGCGTCAACTTGCCGGAGCCGCGCTCGACGATGTCAATGCCTGGCGTAGTGCCGCCAAAGGGATAGGAGACGATTTCACGCCGCTGACCGACATGCGCGCAAGCGCGGAATACCGGCTTCGTGTCGCCGAGAACATCGTGATCAAGGCGCTTGCGGAAATTGCCGGCGGGTCGCGGCCGATGACGCGCATACTCGACCGACAGGAGACGGTTCATGTCGCCGAATGAGCCGGCCGCCACGTCTCTGCGTCATGTGCATCGGGCGATGCCGCATGACAGCGCTTTCAAGCATGTGCAAGGCGCCGCGGACTATATCGACGACATCCGCGAACCGGAGGGAACTCTGCACGTAGCGGTCGGCGGCTCGCCAGCAGCTCGAGGACGCATCGTTCGAATCGATCTCGGCAGGGTGCGCGCCTATCCCGGCGTTCACGCAGTCATCACCGCGAAGGATGTTCCCGGCAAGAACGATATTTCCCCCGCCAATGCCGATGAGCCGGTGTTTGCCGCCGGCCATGTCATGTTTCACGGGCAACCGGTGTTCGCCGTCGCCGCAACCACGCGCGATATCGCGCGTCGCGCGGCTCTGCTGGCGACAGTCGAGGTCGAGCGCGAACAGCCGAATGTCACGGTCGATCAGGGGCTGGCATCAGGGGAAACCGTCTTGCCCGACTATGAATTCGTCGGTGGTGACGCCAGGGCGGCGATCGCCGGGGCGTCGCATCGCCTGAACGGAACCTTCCGGATCGGCGGCCAGGAGCACTTTTATCTCGAAGGGCAGGTCGCGTTCGCGGTCCCAGGCGAGGACGGCGATATGCTGGTGCACTCGTCAACTCAGCATCCATCGGAGGTCCAGCATATCGTGGCGCGCGCGCTTGGCGTGCCCGACTCATTCGTGACGTGCCAGGTGCGGCGGATGGGCGGCGGCTTTGGCGGCAAGGAGACGCAGGCGACGCAGTGGGCGGTGATAGCGGCGCTTGCGGCGCGCGTCACGGGTCGTCCATGCAAGCTTCGCCTCGATCGCGACGACGACATGATGATGACGGGCAAGCGCCATGATTTCCGGGTCGACTGGTCGGTCGGCTTCCATGCGGGCGGCCGTATCGATGCGGTCGAGCTTCAGCTCGACGCCCGCTGCGGCTGCTCAGCCGACCTCAGCACCGGCGTCGTGGATCGCGCGATGTTTCACGCCGACAACGCCTATTTCCTCCCCGAATTCAGGATTCACTCCAGGCGCGTCAAGACCAACACGGTCTCCAATACCGCGTTCCGCGGATTTGGCGGTCCGCAAGGCGTACTTTCGATCGAACGCGTCGTCGATGCCATCGCCTGGCACCTCGATCTGGACCCCCTCGATGTGCGCAAAACCAATCTCTACCGCAGTGGAGGCGATGTCACGCCTTACGGCCAGACCGTGGAAGACCACGAGGCGATCCATCGGCTGATCGAAGAGCTGGAACGGACTTCCGACTACCGGCGGCGCAGGAGGGAGATCGAGAAGTTCAACGCCGCCTCGCCAATTCTCAAGCGCGGGATCGCGCTGACGCCGGTGAAGTTCGGGATTTCCTTTACGCTCACGCCGCTCAACCAGGCCGGCGCGCTGGTTCATGTCTATCAGGACGGCTCGGTTCATCTCAATCATGGCGGGACTGAAATGGGCCAGGGCCTGTTTCAGAAGATAGCGCAGGTTGCCGCCGAGGAATTCGGTATCGGGCTCGAACGCGTCCGCATCACCGCGACTTCGACCGACAAGGTGCCGAATACCTCTCCGACAGCAGCCTCCGCGGGGACCGACCTGAACGGGATGGCCGTGCAAATTGCCTGCCGCGAGATCAAGGCGCGCCTTGCGCAGTTCGCCGCAGCGAGCTGGAATGTCTCCGAGGATTTGATCGAATTCCGTGACGACCAGGTCTTCATCGGAAACGAAAGCATCTCCTTCGGCGAGCTTGCGAAGCGGGCCTATGGCGCGCGCATTCATCTTTCCTCGGCCGGCTTCTACAAGACTCCGAAATTGCATTGGGACCGCGCCAGGGCCAGGGGCAGGCCGTTTTTCTACTTTGCCCATGGCGCCGCCTGCAGCGAGGTCGTGATCGACATCACGACCGGCGAGATGAAAGTCGAGCGCGTCGACATCCTCCACGACGTGGGCCGCTCGCTGAATCCCGCGATCGACATCGGCCAGATCGAGGGCGGCTTCGTGCAGGGCATGGGCTGGCTGACCACCGAAGAGCTGGTCTATGACGCGGAAGGGCGTCTGCTGACGCATGCGCCGTCGACCTACAAGATTCCGGTGGCCTCCGACGTACCGGACGATTTCCGCGTTGCGCTGTTTGCGAACGAAAACCACGAGGCGACGATCTATCGTTCCAAGGCCGTCGGCGAACCGCCTTTGATGCTGGCGACCTCGGTGTTCGCGGCGATCGCGGACGCGGTTCATTCCGTCAACCCCGGCAATCCCGTGCTGCTGGACGCGCCGGCGACACCGGAGTCGATCCTCAAGGCAGTTGGAACCTTCGACGCTGCCGCGGCATTGGCGAGGAGCCAAGGCAACATCGGCGAAGGCAGCTTCGGCGAAAACAGGCCGGATTGAATGCAGGTATGGCAACGAATCCGAGAATCGCTTGAACAGAATCGTCGCGCAGCCTTGATCAGCGTCGTCAAGGTCGAGGGGTCGGCGCCTCGCGAAGTCGGCGCGCGCATGGTGATTCAGGAGGACGCCGGGTTCTTCGGGACGATCGGCGGAGGCCGCCTCGAATATGAAACGCTCGCCATGGCGGAAGTCGCCCTGTCGGCCGAGAAGCCTTCAACTTCCTTGCGTGTCTGGCCGCTGGGTCCCAATCTCGGCCAGTGTTGCGGCGGATCGGTGACGACCATCGTCGAGACGTTCGATGCTGCCGACCTCGGGTCCGTTCGTGAACTTGCGGCGGCCGAAGATGCCGGGCCCTTCGTCGCACTCAGCCGCATGACGGAGACCGGCCGCATAGCGCGGGAGATCCTGGACAGGAACGCCTGCGAGGAAGCCGGGGAATTCTCGGCGAGGCGATTCGTGGAACGATTTGGCGAGCTTCGCAAGACGGTGATGTTGTTCGGGGCAGGCCATGTTGGCCGCGCCGTCGTTCTCGCGCTGTCGCAGCTTCCATTCTCGGTGCGCTGGATCGATTCACGGGCCGACCGTTTCCCGGACTACGTGCCGGCAAACGTCGTTACGGTGAGGACGGACGAGCCCGAGCGCGAGATCGACACGGCGCCTGAAGCCGCCTTCGTCGTGATCATGACCCATTCTCATCCGCTGGATTATTCGATCGCGGCCGTGGCGCTTCGCCGACCTGACTTCGGTTTCGTCGGCTTGATCGGATCCCTTACCAAGCGCGCGAGATTTGCCGGTCATGCGAAGCAGCTCGGTCTCTCCGAGGACCAGATTGCGCGACTGGTTTGTCCGATCGGGTTGCCCGATATCAAGGACAAGGAGCCCAGCGTCATCGCAGCCGGGTTGGCGGCGCAACTGTTGATCGCGCGCGAGCGCGCGAGGGCGGAAAAAACCTGACGGAAAAACCTGGCGGCAAGAATCAATACGGCGAGGTTCCGTGCTCTTGGCAGCACACGGCACCTCGCCGCAAGTGGCATCAGCTGGAAACGACGCAAGGAGACCGATGGGTTCCTCACCAATCCCCTCCTTGGCAAAAAGGGCATGCGAATGAGGCGTTGGTAGTCCCGATGCGCTGGGGGTCCCAGCCGATATTTAAATCCTACCCCATGCCGCCCGGCACCCGAATTAAAGAAATGTTTAGTCGGTGTGCAAATCCGGCACACCTTTGCGCGGCGATTACGACTGAACAACGCGCTGAAGCGCTATGGTTATTCGGGTTGGCGTTTCAGGCTGGCATGGGGCGTTTCCGACAAAGCTTCGGCATTCTAAGGATTTATTTAGAAACGATCGCGAGGACCCTGGTTTAAATTGTGTCAGTTATCGCTGGTCGAATTGCAGGTCGAACGATCGGCATTCGATCATGATTCCCCGGTTCGGTTTCAGCCCGGGAAGCGAAGGCGTGAATCGCGATCGGACAAGACATGCCCAGACTGATCGCAGGCGGCGCGGCCCACGCCGCAGCAGGAGCAGTTTGCCAACGAGAGGCATATCGGACCGACGGCCGAACAACTCAACCATTTTGAAATGGCGGCGAAGGATCGATCGCTCTATTCGAAACTCAATGGCGACGAGCCGGCAGTAGCTGCCACCTCGCGTCCCGGGATATTCATCGAGGCCGTCACGCGCAGTAGCGGGCGCTCGAACGATGATGTGACGACCGGCATCAACATGAAATAAAGCATGATCCGGAAAAGTGTGTAGCGGTTTTCCATCGCGACAAACGCGGGACGCGTTTGCGCGGAGAACAAAAACCTGAAGCGCGAGGGCGATTCAACTCAATCCCATCGCGCTTTGGATCAAATGGTCCGTCGCTCCAGCAGCAATTGACGTACAGGGAAACTGCCCCGGATCGGGGCAGTTTCTCGGTCAGCGCTGCGGCGCAACGTTCGAAACCATCTACCAGGCCGCGACAAATCCCGGGCCGCCGCAATAGCCGTAATCGTAGCCGTAATAGGGTGAACAGTAGGGGTAGCCGGTGGCGAGCCCAAGTCCGAGCCCTACAAGGCCAAGACCGATGAAGCTGTCGTCGTAGTAGGGGTAACCCCAGCCGCCGCCCCAGCCTCCGCCCCAACCGCCTCCCCACCCGCCCCAGCCGAAGCGCCGGCCTCCCCAGCCGCGATTCCAGCCTCCTCGCGCGAACCCAACGCCTCGCATTGCGGCGTAGCTGCCGCGGAACCCGCCCACGCTTGCACTGCGGAAGCCACCGACGCTTGCACCGCGGAAGCCGCCGACGCTGGCACCGCGGAAGCCACCGAACCCGCCGCCACGGAAGCCACCACCGAACCCGCCGCCATGGAAACCGCCGCCGAATCCGCCGCCGTGGAAACCGCCGCCGCCGCCATGGCCGAACGCCATTGCGCTTGTCGTCATCCCCGTTGCAAGCGCGAGAGCCATCGCACCAGCGAGAAGATGTTTCTTCATGAGAACCTCCTCAATTCTGAGATATTTCGTCAACGGAACTGAGGTCCGGTAGTTGCTCCGGCCGCACATCTCCCCGGTTAAAATATTTTTGATGAAGGTGAGGCGGGCGCTGATTGGCAACGACTCCGGATTTCGGCGGGTTAACCTGGGATAGGATTCGGTAGGGCGCAGATGCCTGGCTTCACCGCTCTTCGTCGGGATGTACCCAGACGTAGGGCGTGATCTCCTGCCTCTCCGTCAGCTTGATCATGTGGACGGGCGGCGCATAGCGTCCTTTCCGGCACGAGCGGCACTTCAGCGAAGCCTCGAGCTTCCAGAGCGGGGTGTCGCGCGGCCTGCGAATGGCATCGAGGGGCAGGCTCGCCCGCGTCTTGCAACGGTTGCATTCCACCTCGATCCACCCGAGCCCGCCATTGAGGCATTGACCGATCGTCGGCGAAGGCTGCGCGGGGCCGCCATATCCTTCCATCCGGATCGACCAGGCTTCCGCTTCCGCGCGGTCGGCTTCGCAAAGCGCCTTGATCGCCGCTTCGCGCGCATTCCTGGCACGGATCTTCGCGCCCTTTATCCGGCCGCCATAGATCGATTGACGGGATCTCGTGCTCATGGCCCGGCACTACAGCCGCTCCGGGTGCCGCGCGCAACGCCACTAGCCTTAGAGGCGGAGAGCTTCCCGGCTACACCATGGCTGCATGCTTTCGCCCGATGGTCGTCGCGCCATGGTGCCGTTCCTGGAAGTTGTGATTCACAACGAGGCCGGCTCCGTTTCGGCTTCGATCGAAGGCAGCGGCTCGCCATGGATCTGGGCCTCGAAAGCCCGCAGCCGCACATATATCGAAATCAGCTCGACGATCGTGCTCCACGAATTGACGAGATACTGGAACGAGGTTCGGACCTGGGTGAAGGCGTTCAGGATCTGGTTCATCGTACCGAGCGTTATCTTGCCGGCAACGATCGTTGGGCCGAGCAGAATGTAGGGAAAGATGGTGTCGGTCTGCAAATACACGATCCGGCCAATGTTGAAGTACAAGAAATGCAAATAGAGCCGGAAATAGTTGTGACGGATATTGGCGAAAAGAACAGCGAGCGTCGGCGGAGCGGCGTGGCTTGAATCGTCTTCGCCCAAAACAAGCTCCTTGCGGTAAGCCGCCTCGACCCGCTGGTTGAAAAACTCGATCCCCGGCAGTTTGATGCCGATCAAGGCGAGTGCGCCGGTGCCGAAGACCGCCCAAATGATCGCAGCGACCACCAGCGGATAAGGAATATGTCCGATCAAGGGTAGTTCCGTAATATTGCTCGACAGCCGCAACAGAACCGGCAGAAATGCCAGCAGCGTCAAAACGGAACTGATCAGATTGACGCCGAGGCTTTCAGTAGTACTCGCAAATCGCATTGTGTCTTCCTGGACCCGCTGCGAAGCGCCTTCGATCGTGCGCAGCCGCGGCCAGTTGGTCACATAGAAATCGTTCATCGCCGTTCGCCAGCGAAAGATGTAATGGCTGACGAAAAATCTTGTTAGCGCGCCGACCACGACCGCGACCAAGGCGATTCCGGCAAAAGTTGCCAACTCCCCGTAGAACTCCTCGATCGTGACGGTTCTCGATCTCGACAGCGCGGCCTGGACGAGATCGTAGAACGGCCCGTACCAGGTGTTGATGGCGACGCTGACCTGGACCTGGAAGTAAGAGGTGAAGAGGATCAGCGCGGAACCGAAAATCGACCATCCTGCCCAGCGATGCGGCGAGAACCACATCCAGGCTCCGGCGAACATCGCCACGCTGAGCGCGAAGTAGAAATCGAACCATAGCGACCGCGCCGACCAGAACAGCGCCACACCAACGACGCCAGGTTCAGATGATCCGATGAGATCATTCGCGTAGCCATACCAGAACAACATTGCCAGCGCCGTCCATAGGATGGCGGACGGAAAGAACAGCCTGGGTTGGGGGAAAAATGAAACGAACATTTTTTGGGATCCGGTCTCGGGGTCGGGAGTAGGGCAAGGACACCATAGCCTGTGGTGTGGATTAGCCAACAGGTGGCGTACCCCTCCGGTCCATGCCTCCGGCATGGATCAATTTCGCGGGAAGGCGTACGATTGGACGCAAGGCGCGCTGACACAAGCGCCCGATTTTTGTTCAACCGGAGGGAGGGTCTCATGTATGCCGCCATCCGTCAGGCCAAGGCAAAGACTGGAAAGGCCGAGGAACTGGCGCGCCGGATCAAGGAGGGCGCCATTCCGATCATCAGTGATGTTGAAGGCTTCATGGCCTATTATGTTGTCTACGCACCGGACGACACGGTGACCGCAATCAGCATCTTCAACAATCATGCGAGCGCAGAGGAGGCGAACAGGCGTGCGATCGCCTGGATCGAACAAGATCTTGCGCCGCTACTCGTGGGAAAAGCTACAGCGGTGGCGGGACCGGTGATCGTCCATACACTCGCGTGAACTGGTTTGGCTGAATTGAATTGCGAAAGGGAACCGCCGTCCTGCCGCTCCCGGGGAGGGTGATGGCAACTGACAACTCTCTCGGTAGAACCGGGCGCTACCGCCGAACGCAACTGCTGGTGCGCACAATCTGCTTTGTGCCGCCGACCTTGACGTGATTGCCGCCGACAACGCGCCTGATTTTTCCGGGCGGACAACTGCCGTCGTCCACGAGCAGCACCTCGCCCTCCTGCATCGCTCCCATTGGGGGCTCCTCTTTCACCACCCTTTGGGCGAGCGCCGAATTGCCGGCGCAGATGACGAGAAGTCCGGCGATGAAGCTCATCCTCTTCAGCATCTTTCCCTCCTGTATTCAAACCTCCCTGGCGTTGCTGAACGCAAACGAGGACACCCGTCTGGTGTTCTCGTCAAGGATCAAGCTACGGGTGATCGGCGGCTCGGCTCGCTGGCTGCAATTTTCGCGTTCGCACAGCCGGCAGTTGACGCCGATCGGCGTACCCTCGGTCTTCTCCAGGTCAATGCCGCTGGCATAGACGAGTTTCGCGGCATGGCGGATTTCGCAGCCGAGCCCGATCGCGAAGCGCGGTTGCGGCAGAGGATGCGGCGCGATCGGCCGGCGCACGACTTGCGCGATCGAGAAGTAGCGGGTGCCGTCGGGCAGTTCGATGATCTGGCTCAGCAGGCGATCCGGGCTGTCGAAGGTGGAATGCACGTTCCACAATGGGCAGGTGCCGCCGAACTTCGAGAACGGGAAAGTGCCGGAGGAAAATCGCTTGGAGACATTGCCGGCATTGTCGACGCGCAGCATGAAAAAGGGAACGCCGCGCGCATTGGGCCGCTGCAAGGTGGTCAGGCGGTGGCAGACCTGCTCGAAACCGGCATTGAAGCGTTGCGCCAGCACGTTGACGTCGTAGCCGAGCGCTTCCGCTGCCGCGTGAAACGGCTGGTAGGGCATCATCGTTGCGGCGGCGAAATAATTGGCGAGCGTGATCCGGTAGAGGCGGCGTGGCGTGTCATCGAGGGGACCCGCGCGGCCGATGATGCTTTCGATCGTTCCCGAGCACTCGGCAAGCCCGATCTGAAAGGCAAGCTGGAACGCGCGCCCCGGTCCATCGACGAGTTCCGAGATCAGGAGTTGACGACGGTGGCGATCGAACCGCCGCAGGGTTTCGCGCATGACATCGACGGGCATAATGCGCGTGAGGATCGAATGCTTTTCGCGCAAGCGCGCCGAGAGCGCCGCGAACAGCTCTTCCGCCGCCACGTTCAGTTCGTCGCGCAACTTTTCCGCCGCCGTTTCAAGCTCGGGAAAATAATTGCGGTTCGCTTCGATCAGATCACGCACGCGCTCGATCGGATTGGCTTCAAACCGCGCGCCCTCGTCCCGATCGGCCATTTGCGCCGCGACCATCGTCTCGCCGCGGCGGGCCTCGGTATAGGCGGCATAAAGCCGTTGCAGCGAATGCGTCACGCCGGGGCAGAGTTCGGCGAGGTCGCGCAGTTCCTGTTTCGGCACGTCGATCTGGCGAAACAGCGGGTCGGAGAAGATTTCGTTGAGCTCGGCGAAAAATCGGTCCTCGTCGGCGGTGGCGAGGTCGCGCAGGTCGAGGTCGTAGGTTTCAGCGAGACGCAGCAGGATCTGCGCCGTTACCGGGCGCTGATTGCGCTCGATCAGATTGATGTAGGAGGGAGAAATGCCGAGCCCTTCCGCAATCTGGGTCTGCGACAGTCCCAATTGCTGGCGGATGCGCCGGAAGCGCGGGCCGACAAAGAGCTTCTTGCCGGAATTTGCGGGCATCGGACCTCCCTTTCCTGGTGGCTACCATCGCACCGCCATTTTGTGACAAAAATGACAAAATAACAATTATGACAAGTTCATATGTTACATGACATCACCATTCGGAATCAAGCGGTCTGTACGAATTGGAGGGATTCGCGTTTACCTCTTCCCACGCATTTCGCAACGCACTGTCACGAATGTCGATTGGAGAGAATTGAAATGTCGAGCAAGACCTTTGAACAGCTGGTTCCCGCGCCTGCGGGTCGTTTTGACGGCATTTCCCGTCCCTATACCCCGGCCGAAGTAGAGCGGCTGCGCGGCTCGGTGCCGATTGCCTATACGCTGGCTACCAAAGGCGCCAACCGGCTCTGGGAGGCGCTCAAGAAGGAGCCATACGTCAACTCGCTGGGCGCGGTGACCGGCAACCAGGCGATGCAGCAGGCGCGCGCCGGTTTGCCCGCGATCTATCTGTCCGGCTGGCAGGTCGCGGCCGATGCCAACACGGCGGGCGCGATGTATCCCGACCAGAGCCTCTATCCGGCCAATGCGGGGCCCGAGCTGTGCCGCCGCATCAACCGCACCTTCCAGCGTGCCGACCAGATCGAGCACTCCGAAGGCGGGGCCAAGATCGACTGGTTCGTGCCGATCGTCGCCGACGCGGAAGCCGGGTTCGGCGGTCCGCTCAATGCGTTCGAAATCATGAAGGCCTATATCGAGGCAGGCGCGGCCGGCGTCCATTTCGAGGACCAGCTCGCCTCCGAAAAGAAGTGCGGCCACATGGGCGGCAAGGTGCTGATCCCCACCGCCGCGCATGAGCGCAACCTGATCGCGGCAAGACTTGCCGCCGACGTTTGCGGCACGCCGACCTTCGTGCTGGCGCGCACGGATGCGGAGAGCGCCAAGCTGATCACCGCCGACGTCGACGAGCGCGACCACGAGTTCATCACCGGCGAGCGTACCGCGGAAGGCTTTTATCGCCTCAAGCCCGGCACCGGTCTGGCTCACTGCATCAAGCGCGGTATTGCCTTTGCGAAATACGCCGACCTTCTGTGGTGGGAAACCTCGAAGCCGAACCTCGAAGAGGCGAAAGAGTTCGCAGAAGCGGTCCACAAGGTCTATCCGGGCAAGATGCTGGCCTATAACTGCTCGCCCTCGTTCAACTGGGAAGCCAACATCGACAAGTCGACGATTGCGAAGTTCCAGCGCGAGATCGGCGCGATGGGCTACAAGTTCCAGTTCGTCACCCTCGCCGGGTTCCACTCGCTCAACCACGGCATGTTCGAACTCGCACGCGGCTACAAGACCGAAGGCATGGCCGCCTATTCCCGACTGCAGCAGGCCGAGTTTGCTTCTGAGAAATTCGGCTATTCGGCGACGCGCCACCAGCGCGAGGTCGGTACGGGCTATTTCGATCTGGTGTCGACCACCATCACCGGCGGCACCTCATCGACCACGGCGCTCCACGACTCGACCGAAACCGCGCAGTTCAAGAAGCACGGTGCGGACATCCGCATTCAGGCGGCTGAATAGGAGGGTATCATGAAACATGACAGCAATTTCTGGGTGATCGGTGGCGAGTTCGGCTCGATGAACTTCCACAAGCTGGTGGAAGGCTCCGCTCAGGTCAAAGGCCCGTTCAAGACCCGCAAAGAGGCCGAGGATTGCTGGCGCGAGGTCTCGGAAAAAAACCGTCACAAGGCCGGCGTTCGCTTTTCAATTGTTGAAGAACCGTCCCGCCTGACGGCGTGACCCCAAGGGAGACGTCCAGGGACAATGGCGGCCCCCTCCGGCTACTTCCGGCGGGGGCCGCTTGCGATTCCTGACTTGCTCGCGGAGCTAAGCCATTGGGAACAAACGGCCTTTGCGGACCGCCGGGTTACTGATAGGTTAACGGCCATTCGAACCGTCAGGACAAGGGTCGTCAGGGGATGTCAGAGGCACCAAACAGCGCAAGCGAAGCGGTCAGTGACGTGCGTCCGATGCGGCTGCGCGATGCGCTCCGCCAGGCACGGATCGAGGCTGCCGATCGCACCGGAGTCGTCGTCGATCTGCGCGATGCGGAAGTGGCCCGACTGGAAATTCTCAACGAGGCGCTCGATCCCTTGTTTGCGCAAATTCCCGATAACATCGATCTGTTCGATCGCGGTATCAGCCAGGGCGAGACGCCGCGGCTGTGGATCGACGTCGTGGCTCATGTCCTGATGGGACGCGACAAGCGCATCTATCGTTTCGTGCAGGATACCCGTTTCGGCCGCATCGTGCTTGCCGAAGACCACGATGTCTCGGTCATCGTCAAGGCGGTGACCGACTATGTCGCGCGCCGCATGGTCGAGCGCGAACATGCGCTGGTGGCTACGCCAGCTGCTCCGACTGCCGTCGTCAAAGAACCTCACCGCCGGAGCAGGTTCTGGAGCTTTGCCCTCGGCTTCATTCTCGGCGCGGCCGCGCTGTTTGGCCTTGCGGTGTTTGCCAGCCTGCGCAGCCTTTAAGGCGCGTGGATCAGGCTGAATCACCGTCACGCTTTTAGGTTTTTGTTTTCGCATGATCCACGCGCAAACGCATTTCGCGTTCGTCGCGAGGGAAAGCCGCACCACACTTTTCCGAGCTGCTTTAGATCGTCGTATACCAGGGTCGTTTCTACATCAACCGGATCTGTCGGATCTGGCGGACCCGATGCGCCTCGTCGATGCCGCGCACGATCTGCTGGCAACGCCACGCGGCGCCATCGCGCTCGATCGAAAAAATATTGTAGGCCGCGGCCGGGTGGCGGCCGTGCGCGAGTGCAGAGGCCGAGGGCACGCCGATCACCGGGATCGACCGCTTCGGACCCTCGATCCACGTCGTGGAGTGAATGTGGTCGTGCCCGTGCAGCACCAGCTCGACGCCATGTTTTTGCAAGAGCGCAAGCACTTCCGGCGAATCGGTCAAGCGCTTGGTACGCGCTTTCGAGCGTAGCGGGTGGTGGATCAAGAGCACGCGGAACGCCTGTTCGTCAGAGAATTTGGCGAGAGTTTGCGCGAGCCCCTCCATTTGACGACGCCCGAGCCGTCCCGTCGCCATCAGCGGCGCGGTGGGCACGGCCGAGGACACGCTGATCAGGGCGACCGGGCCGCGGCGGCGCACGGCCGGAAACGCTGCGCCGGGATCGCTATTATCGTCGCCGGCGATATAGTTCGACCAGCTCTCTGCGAAATGGTGCCGGGTGGCGCGAACATAGGCGTCGTGATTGCCAGGGATGACCGTGACCCGGTCCGGCGTACCGACGCTTTCGAGCCAGGCGCGCGATGGTGCAAATTCGGCTTCGAGCGCCAGATTGACGAGATCGCCGGTAATCGCAATGTGATCTGGCGTTTGTGCCAGCATGTCCGAGACCAGCGCATCTAGGACATCGCGCCGGTGGAATTTGTGCCGGTTGCGCGTCCAGTTGAGATAGCCAAGCGCGCGCTTGCCGGCGAGTTCGGAAAGTCTCGGCCTTGGCACCGGGGCAAGATGCGGGTCGGACAGATGGGCGAGGGTGAAGGTCGCCATCACTTGCTTCTGTTGCGGTTGTCTGCGCGAAAAAACTGCTGCGCCATTGCTTCATGATATCCTGAAATGTCATTGAATGTATTGGCAAGGGACCTGTCGCGATGCAAGGTCGGCCGTCGATCCAAAATCCCTTGAGGTCTGCTTGCTGATGATCCCGCAGGGCCTGCGAAGGAGCCTCGAGCCCGCCTTGCGGCGGGTTTTCCATCTCTACTGGCTGTTTGCCCGCGGCATGACGCTGGGGGTTCGCGCCGTCGTGCTTGATGGTGACAATCGAGTATTCCTGGTCAAGCACACCTATGTCAGTGGCTGGCACCTGCCCGGCGGCGGCGTGGAAACCGGTGAGACATTTCGCGACGCGCTGCGGCGAGAATTGGCCGAAGAGGGTCGCATCGAATTGACGGGTGAGCCGGTGCTGCACGGGCTGTTCCTGAACCGCCACGTTTCCTCGCGGGACCATATTGCGATCTATATCGTCCGGCATTTCCGTCAGGATCGTCTGCCGGAGCCCAATCGCGAGATCGCGGCTTGCGGTTTTTTCGAGATTGAGGCGCTGCCGGTGGAGACGACGGCGGGGACGCGCTTGCGGATTTCAGAGGTGGTGGAAGGCCGGGCGCCGATGCCGACCTGGCGTTAGGGACCTGGCGTTAGGGACTTGGCGTTAGGGACTTGGCCTTAGAGGACCTGGCGTCAGTGACTTGGCGGGGGACCTGGCGTTAGGGATCGTTAGCGATCAGTCCTTATGATCTCGCGGGTGAAAAGCCCTTAATGATCGTTAAGGAAACCCCGATGAGTGCCGTGCCGGACCCAAAGCGCCCGCCAAAGCTTCGCGGTGATCTCGCCGGCATGGCGGAGGCGCTAACGCAATTGGCGAAGCACGAATTCCCGCAAGCCGACCTGGCTCAACCGCGGATCGCGGTTCTGGTGCCATGCTTCAACGAGGAAGCTGCGGTCGCAAGCGTGGTTGCCGATTTCCGCAAGGCGCTGCCTTCGGCCGAGATATTCGTCTACGACAACAATTCTTCCGACCGTACCATTGAGGTAGCTCGCGAAGCGGGGGCTGTGGTGCGCGCGGAGCGGCGCCAGGGCAAGGGCCACGTGGTCCGTCGCATGTTCGCCGACGTCGATGCCGACATTTACGTGCTCGTCGACGGGGACGCCACCTACGATGCCGCAAGCGCCCCGCGCATGATCGAAAAACTGGTTTCCGACCGTCTTGACATGGTGGTGGGCCTGCGCGTCGATCAGGCGCTGGCCGCCTGGCGTCCGGGTCACCGCACCGGCAATCGAATGCTGACCGGCTTTCTGGCGACGGTCTTCGGGGAAGCTTTCAAGGATATTCTTTCCGGATATCGCGTGTTCTCGCGAAGCTTTGTCAAATCATTTCCGGTACTTTCGGATGGTTTTGAAATCGAAACCGAATTGACGGTCCACGCGCTCGAACTGATGCTGCCGGTTGCGGAGATCGAAACTCCCTATTTCGCCCGGCCGGAGGGATCGGTCAGCAAGCTCAATACCTGGCGCGACGGCTTGCGGATCCTCAGTACCATTCTGAAGCTTTACCGGTCGGAGAAGCCGCTGCGCTTTTTCGGAGCAGTCGGGATTTCTCTGGCTCTCGTCTCCATCGGCCTCGCGATTCCGGTTCTCGTCACCTATCTCGAGCAAGGGGTTGTTCCCCGGCTGCCCACCGCGGTCCTGTCGATGGGCCTGATGATTCTGGCGATGCTCTCGGCATCTTCGGGGCTGGTGCTCGATACCGTGACGCGCGGTCGCCGCGAGATGAAGCTGCTGGCTTACCTGGCTCAGGCTGCCTTGCGGATCTGACAAGCCGAAAATCCGGCGAACGGGAACGATGGACCGCCTCGGCGCGGGATGATATCTCCGCGAACTGTCATGAGCGATCTTTCTCTCACGATATTGGCCGAAACCGCCAACGACGCCCAGGCGATCGAACGCCTGCATGAGCGCACGTTCGGCCCTGGCCGCTTCGTGCTAAGCGCTTACCGCCTTCGCGAGCATGTCGGCCACTTGCCCGAATTGTCGTTCACCGCGTGGATCGGGACTTTGCTGGTGGGGTCCGTTCGCCAGTTGCCGGTTCTCATCGGGGAAACGGAGGCCCTGTTTTTGGGACCGTTGACGGTCGAGCCGCCGTTTCGCGGCCACGGCGTCGGTCGCGCATTGCTCCAACGCGCGCTGAAGGTGGCGAAGGCAAAGGGGCATCGACTGGTGCTGCTGGTCGGCGATCAAGCCTATTATGGCCGCGTCGGCTTCAAGTCCGTGCCGAAGGGACGGGCGATCATGCCGGGACCGGTCGACTACAGCCGCCTGCTGGTGGCCGAGCTCGTCGATGGCGCGTTCGACGGCGTTTCGGGACCGATCCGTCCGGATTGGAGCGTAGCTCGATAGCGCGATCAGCGTCCCTCGCGCAGCCAGGTCGCGCCGAGCGCACCGAGCAGGAGCAACAGGCCGATCAGCCCTGCGAATATCGGCAATACGCCGACGCCCCTGACGACGCTGGCGTCGCGCATCCTTACGCCCATCCAGCCGTCGCCGTGGAATACGCTGGATGCGCGTACCGGCACGATGCGCGGCAGGTCGATGCTCGAACCGTCCACTACGCGCCTTGAGTCGCCGCCGGTGGCTCGCGCCAGCGGCATCAGCGTCTCTGTCGTCGAGGTGACTTCCGAAAATTCCTTCGGGTTGGTCGGGCCGACATTGATCAGCGCTTTCAAGGTGCCGTCGGTCGCCTGCCACAGACCGAGTTCGTTGGCCGGTATCGTCGCGGTCCAGGTGCCCGGTTCGCCGGCCGTCAACGTCAGTTCGCGCGTGGCGCCGGAAGGCGACGTCACCGTCACCGGAGCGACGCTGTCCGCCATCGTCTGGCGCTGCACCACGAGATCATGGCCGCGCACCAGGAGATGCAACGCCTCCTCGTCGAGGTCAGGCTGCTTCATCAGCCAATGCGACGTCCGCCGCAGGAGGTCGAGATGCGGACCGCCGCCTTCGTAGCCGCGCGCCCACAGCCAGATATGATCGGACAGCAGCAGTGCCACGCGCCCCTCGCCAAATCGCGAGAGCAGAAGCAGCGGCTTGCCGTCTGCGCCGGTCATCACGGGAGGACTTGTCGCGTTGCGGGTGTCCACCGTGCGGAAGAATCGGCTCCAGTGCGGCGGCTCGGCGCTCGAACCTTCGAGACCGCGCGTGACGGGATGCCGTTTGCCGATGTCGCTCAAATGGGCGTAGTACGGCTTCTCCGTGACCCCGACCGGCTCCGCCGGCAGCACCGAATCCAGCGGCGTGCGCCAGATGCTCGTATTCGAAGCGTAGTCGGGGCCTGCGGAAACCAGCACGGCGCCGCCGCCGCGCACATAGCGCGCGATGTTGTCGAAGTAGGCGATCGGCAGCACGCCCTGGCGCGCGTAACGGTCGAAGATGATCAGTTGGAATTCGTTGATCTTCTGCTGGAACAATTCTCGCGTGGGAAACGCAATGAGCGACAATTCGTTGATCGGCGTTCCGTCCTGCTTTTCGGGCGGCCGCAAGATGGTGAAATGGACCAGATCGACGCTGGCGTCGGATTTCAGAAGGTTGCGCCAGGTGCGCTCTCCCGAATGCGGTTCTCCGGAAACCAGGAGAACGCGGAGTTTGTCGCGCACGCCGTCGATTGCGACCACCGCGCGGTTGTTGACCAGCGTCAGTTCGTTCTCGAGCGGAGACGCCTCGATCTCGACGATGTTCGAACCAGCGTGCTTGATGTCGATGTCGACGTTGACGGTCTGACCGCTGAGAACGGTTCGTTCGTTGATCACCTCGCCGTCGTAGCGCACCACGACTTTCGCGCGCTGGCCGCTCACGCCCTGGTCGTCGAGCCGGTAAGTGATGGTCTGCAGCTGGCCGACGATGCCGAAACGAGGGGCGGCGGTAATCGCGATGCGGCGGTCGCGCTCGTCCTTGCGGCCGGTAATCAGCGCATGAACCGGAGCCTGGAACCCGAGCGCGGCCGCGTTTGCCGGAATATCGTGCACCCGCCCGTCGGTGACGAGGAACGCGCCAGCCACGCGATCGACCGGCACGTCCGAAAGCGCCGAGGACAGCGCGCCGAACAGTTTGGTGCCGTCGGTCTCGCCGTCGGCCTGACCCGCCTCGACCACCCGCACTTCAAGGCCGTTGATCTTCTTGAGGCTATCAACCAGCGCCTCGCGGGCTTTTTCGGTTTCGTTGGTACGGTCACCGAAATTTTGGCTCGGGCTCTTGTCGATCACCACGGCTGCCACCGACGACAGCGGCTCCCGCTCCTCGCGCGTGAACGAGGGATTGGCGAGCGCCAGCAGGATCAGTGCTAGCGCCAATATGCGCAACGCCGCGCCGCGAGGGCGGCCAAGCAGCAGCAACGCCGCGATCACGGCCGCAGCGACGACGGCCGTCCAAAACACGGCCGAGGGAACGAGCGGAGCAAACGCGATGCCGTAATTCATGGCGCGGACCTGATCATAATGTTCGTCATTGTCCGAGCCGCTCGATCAACGCCGGTGCGTGCACCTGGTCGGCCTTGTAGTTTCCGGTCAGCGTATACATCACGATATTGACGCCTGCGCGGAACGCGAATTCGCGCTGTCGCGGTTCGCCGGGCGAGAGCGGCAGCATCGGCTGGCCGTCGGGACGGATCGCCCATGCACCCGCGAGATCGTTGGAGGTGATGATGATCGGCGAAACCCCGTCGCCACCGCGCGCCGGATGCGAGGCCGTGTCTTCGTCATCCTCGCGCGGCAAGGTCTCGACCCAAGTCTGGCCGGTGTCAAAGCGGCCGGGAAAGTCGCGCAGCAAATAGAACGTCTTGGTCAGGACGTGCTCGCGCGGCACCGGCTCGAGCTCGGGAATGTCGAGCGACGAAAGGATGTTTCGCAGCGCCAGCATTCCCGGTGTCTGCGCGATGCTGTTGTCTCCGGGCGGCGCCTCGATGGCGTCACGTGTGTCAAACAGCACCGTGCCGCCCTGTTTCATGTAGGCATCGATGCGGTCGATCGCATCTTGCGGCGGCTTCGGCGCTCCGGGAACGACGGGCCAGTAGATCAGGGGGAAGAACGCGAGCTCATCACGCGCCGGATCCACGCCGACGGGATCGCCGGCTTCGAGCGCCGTGCGCTGCGCAAGAAACAAGGTCAGACCGGACATCCCGGCCTTGACGATCGAATCGACGTCCGCGTTGCCGGTCAGCACATAGGCGAGGCGAGTTTGCGTGGTCGCCTTGATGGCGAAATCGTCGGCGCTCTCGGCCCGGGTCGGCGCGGGCACGGTCAGGATCGGCAACAACAGCGCAAGGCTCAGGACCGCGGTTGCCGCGCGTCGCCTCAAGAGAGATGCGATACCCCCGCCGAGCAGTGCGACGATCACCGCGTCGATCAGGAACAGCGCCAGCGCCGCGGACAGGAGGATTCCGCGCAAATCCCGCGGTTCGGAATTGGTGTAGGTCGCCCGCCGTGCGCGAAGAGCGGAAGTGTCGAGTGGCGCGATGCGGTCGGCTGCCGCGAGCGTGTTTACCGCGAGCGGACCGTCGGCGGGGCCATAGAACCCGGGAGGATGATCGGGCGAAGCGCGGTCACGGAAGTCGGCGGGAAGCGGCTTTGCGGTCGAGGGGGGCGGGGAGAACGCGCCAAAACCGTCAAGCGTGCGCAGCGGTGCCACCGTTTCGGCCTTCGTGTCGCCGGCAACGCCCGCGCCCGGGCTCGACGTATATCCGGAGATATCGACGATCCGCCGCAGCATTTCGACGAAAGTGCCGGACATCGGCAGATCGGACCAGCGCATGTCGGCGCTGACGTGAAACAGCGCTACCAGACCCTTGCCGCGGCGCTCGCCGGTCACGAGCGGCGTACCATCCTCCAGCGACGCCCAGCTTTTCGTTGCCAGCACCGCATCGGGCTCCGCAAGCACCTGACGGCTGACGGTGATGTCCTTTGGCACGGCGAGGCCTGCGAACGGCCCTTCGGGAGAGAAGGCCGCGAGATGCTGTGGCTTTTCCCAGGTGAGGCTGCCGCCGAGGATGCGTCCGCCGCGCCGCAGCTTCACCGGCACGAGATCATCGTCGGCCTGCGCCAGGCGTGGTCCGGCAAAGCGCACCAGCACGCCGCCCTGGTCGATCCATGCATTGAGGCGTTCGCGAATTTCCGGCGCCAGCGTTCCGACGTCGGCCAGCACGATCATCGGCAGCTTCTGGTCGAGGAATTGCGCGATCGCCTGGTGGGGCGCACCGCGTTCTCCCAGCCGGACGTCCGCAAACGGCGACAGGGCGCGCGAAAGATAGAATGTCGATGCCAGCAGTGGCTGGGCGGTATCGCTGCTCGAACCGCTCACGATGCCGATCGCGCGCCGGCGCCAGCGCTTGTCGAGAAGCTGCACCGCCCCTGCGGACCGCTCGCCGGATATTTCGAGCCGCGCGATGTCGTTGCGCAACTCAACCGGGAGGTCGAACGCGGCTTCGGTCTCGCGTTCCGTTGGCGCAAAGTCAAACCGCGCCTCGCCGACCGGCGCGCCTTTCTGGTCCAGTCCGCGCACGACACCTGTGCCGGCGCCACCGTCGGCGCGAAGCACCTTCACTGTCATCTTCGCCGCTGCATTTTCGGCCGCCGCCAGCGCCAGCGCGGGCGCAGTGCCGCCCTCGAAAATCGTCAGCGTGCGATCCCCGACGGTCTTGCCCAGAGCCTTGACGAATTCCTCGCCGCGACCGGTATCGACGCCGTCCGTCAGCCAGGCGATCTCGCAATCGCCGGTGGCCTTGAGAAACCGCTCGAAGGCGGGCAGCGTATCCACCCGCTCGATCGAATAGGGTTTGGGTGCAAGCTGGCGCAGCGCCACGCGTGCGGTGCCTCCAGTCATGATCGTGATGTCGCGTGTGGGCTCCGACAGCGCGATCAGGGCGATGCCGCGCCGGTCGTTGTCGGCATTCGCGATCAATTCGTCCGCGGCCTTGACCCTTGCATCCCAGCTGCTGGCCGCGCTCCAGCCATCGTCGATCACGATCGCCAGTGGCGCCCTGGACCCGCCGGCGATGGTGGAGGGATTCCAGATCGGTCCTGCTGCCGCGAGGATAATGAGAGCGGCGGCTGCCAGCCGCAGCGCGGTCAACCACCACGGCGTCCGCGAGGGAGTTTCTTCCCTGGGTGCGATATCGAACAGCAGTCGCGTCGGCGGAAACTCGATGCGCCGCGGACGAGGCGGCATGACCCGCAAGAGCCACCACAGCAAGGGCAGGCTCAACAGCCCCAGCAGCAAGAGCGGTTCGGCAAAGGAGAGCGGAAGACCTGCGATCATGCGCTTCGTCCCACCTTGACCGTCGCTGCGCGTATGTTGCCCTTGCTTGCCATCATGCCCGAATGCAGGAAAAGCAGCAGCTCGGCCGCCGAGCGACTGGTCGTGTGGGTAGAGAACAGCCAATCGAGCTTGCCGGTCTCATGACGAATCTGGTCGCGATGAAGTGCCACGCGGGCAACGTAGTCATTGACCCATTGCTCCGCTCGTCCGGCGACGATGATATCGCCGCCCTCAGGCTCGACGAATTCGACCCGCCCCGAATAGGGGAAACTTTCCTCGGCCGGATCCACGACCTGGATCAGCGAGCCATGCGCACCGGACGCCGACAGCCGGGCAAGCATCTCGCGAATTTCGCCGATCGGCGACCAGAAATCCGACAGTATCACGATCTCGGCGAGCGCCGACGGCACGAAAAACGGCGGCAGGCTGGTCCGCGTCGTGTCGTCGTGCAGCATCGCCTGCGCCATCCTGTCGATGATGTTGCGGCTTGCGGTTGGATTTATCAGGCCCGGAATGCCAACCCGCTCACCGCCCGCAACCAGAAGCTCGGCCAGTGCAAAGGTCACGATCAGGGCTCGCTCAAGCTTGCTGTCGCGCGCCTGTCTGGATGCAAATGCCATCGACGGCGAACGGTCCGGCCACATCCACACTGTGTGCGCCGCCTCCCATTCCTGCTCGCGCACATAAAGATGGTCGTCGCGTGCGGAGCGGCGCCAGTCGACGCTTTGCGACGGTTCCCCCGAAACGAAGCGGCGGTATTGCCAAAAGCTTTCGCCTGCTCCGGCGCGCCGGCGTCCGTGCAGGCCGTGAATGACATTGGCAGCGATGCGGCGAGCTTCCAGCACAAGGCGCGGCAGCGATGCGGCGAGCGTTCGGCTTTCGCCATCGGCACGTCGAACTGCTGCGATCTCCCTGGCTGCCTGCTCGTTGTCTGCGGCCATCAGCCGATCCGCGCCTTCAACTGCTTGATCACGTCGGGAATGGTGCGCCCTTCCGCCCGCGCCGTGAATGTCAACGCCATGCGATGCTTGAGAATCGGTTCGGCCAGATCGAGCACGTCGTCAACCGAAGGCGCAAGACGTCCGTCGAGCAAAGCGCGGGCGCGAACGGCGAGCATCAGCGATTGACTGGCGCGCGGCCCCGGTCCCCACGAAATCAGCTTGCCGGCCTCGCCGCCCTCCGGTCCCGGGCGCGCGGAGCGCACCAGCGATAGGATGGCCTCGACGACGGAATTGCCGACCGGCAGCCGCCTCACCAGCCTCTGCGCCGCGATCAGGATTTCGGCATTCATCGCCGCCTTGGCCAGCGTCTCATCTGCGCCGGTAGTTTCGAACAGGATCCGCCGCTCGGCGTCACGGTCCGGATAATCGACGTCGATCTCCATCAGGAAACGGTCGAGCTGCGCTTCGGGCAGCGGGTAGGTGCCTTCCTGCTCCAGCGGATTTTGAGTGGCGAGCACGTGGAACGGCTTGGGCAAATCGTGACGCGCGCCGGCAACCGTGATGTGCTGCTCCTGCATCGCCTGAAGCAGCGCCGACTGCGTGCGGGGGCTCGCCCTGTTGATTTCATCGGCCATCAGCAGCTGTGCGAATACCGGCCCGGCAATGAAGCGGAAAGATCGCTTCCCCGAGCTGCTCTCGTCCAGCACTTCCGCTCCCAGGATGTCCGATGGCATCAGGTCGGGTGTGAACTGGATTCGCCTGGAATCCAGTCCCAGCGTGACACCCAGCGTTTCGACCAGCTTGGTCTTGGCGAGACCGGGAACGCCGATCAGGAGCGCGTGACCGCCGGAGAGGATCGTCACCAGGGTGTTCTCGATCACCCGTTCCTGGCCAAAGATGACGGTGGAAATCGCTTCCTTGGCGGAGCGGATTTGACCGGCAACCTGCTCGGCCGATCGTACGATAACGTCCTCGAGTTTCTCGACGCTGTCCGCGCCAGCCATTTCGTTCTCCATCCTGTCAAACTCTGTCAGAGACGCCGCCGATCGCGTCGTCATGCCATGAACCCCATGCTAAGCTTATGGGAAGATCATGTGTTTGTTGAATTAAACTATCCCCATATTATCGGTAATTCGGGCTATGAACGGTCACGATGTGGCGAATTGATCCGGGATCGAGCAACGTGGAACCCGACCAACGCGAGCGCGGCTATTCTTGCACCAATCGTGCCAAACACACGGCGATCAAACTCAGGTCAAACGATGGCGAAGCAAGGGCGGGAACCGGATCAGGGTCTTGAAGGCCTGATGGCCGCGGCCCGGGATGCTGCGAAGTCCAGCGCCACCGGAAAAGGCCTTCCGCCGGTGCATTTGTGGAATCCGCCCTTCTGCGGCGATCTCGACATGCGAATCGCTCGCGACGGCACGTGGTATTATATGGGGACGCCCATCGGGCGGCCAGCGCTGGTCCGGCTGTTCTCCACTATCCTCAAGCGCGAGGAAGGCAAATACTTTCTCGTGACGCCGGTCGAGAAGGTCGGAATACGGGTCGACGATGTGCCGTTTGTGGCTGTCGAAATGCTGAAGGAACGCGACAATCAAGGACCGTGCTTGCTCTTCCGCACTAATGTTGACGATTGGGTCGCCTGCGATATGGCGCACCGGCTCCGGTTCGAGGCCGCCGCCGACGGCGGGCTGACGCCCTATATCCATATCCGTGCCGATCTCTGGGCAAAGGTCACCCGCGCGCTCTACTATGATTTGGTTGACATCGGCGAAGAGCGGATGATCGATGGCCGTCTGATGTTCGGTGTCGCTTCCGCGGGGGATTTTTTCGCGATGGCGGACGCAGAGCAGGTGAGGGGCGCAGTTTGAGGGGCGCAGCTTGAACGAGGCGATGTTGAGGAATGATCCTGCCGCGATCAGTTCGGCGGAGTTTTTCGACCGCGCCCGTGCGCGCCTGTGCTTCGACATTCCCCCGGGCCTGACCGACGCAAGCCTAATTCCCGCGAGCGGCGATCAGGGCACCGATCACATGCTGGAGATCATTGCGCGGGAGCAGCCGATTCGTCCCGCCGCGGTGCTGGTGCCGGTGGTGGACCATGCAGAGCCGACCGTACTTTTGACGCTGCGGGCCGCGCATCTCAACGATCACGCCGGCCAGATTTCCTTTCCCGGAGGCAAGATCGACGCGACCGATGCCTCGCCGCTGGAAACGGCGCTGCGCGAGGCCGAAGAGGAGATCGGGCTGCAACGACAATTCGTCGATCCGATCGGTTATCTCGGTCTCTACGGAACGAGCTTCGGCTTTCGCATAGTGCCGACGGTCGCGCGGGTGAGGCCCGGTTTCAAGCTGCGGGTCAACCATGCGGAAGTCGACGACGCATTCGAGGTTCCTCTGACGTTCCTGATGAACCC
Organism: uncultured Alphaproteobacteria bacterium; assembly: GCA_963820275.1. Taxonomy (GTDB): domain Bacteria; phylum Pseudomonadota; class Alphaproteobacteria; order Rhizobiales; family Xanthobacteraceae; genus Bradyrhizobium. Next base: position 92,232 of record CAWFZL010000024.1, on the reverse strand, counting down.
CGCAAACCACCAGCTGCACAAGAAGGAGTTCCGCGGCGTGGAGCGCGTCTACTACGCGATGCCTTACGAAGAGCGCTACATCTGGGGCGCCACCGCCGGAATCCTTCGCATGCTCTACGAACGGATATGCCAGCCATGATCCGTCCGGCCTTGACCGAGATCGGAGTTTTTCTCGCTCCCTTCGCGATCTATACGCTGTTCCTGGTCGCGACCCGTTCCGGACTGCTGGTGCAGTCATCCTGGCCGGTGATCGTCGTCGGCAGATTGCTGCTCGCCTCGCTTCTGCTTGTCGTCGTCAGCCTGGTCCTGCTTGCGCAATTTTCCGGAGCGCCGCCGGATTCGACCTACTTTCCCGCGCATCTGGAAAACGGCAGGCTGGTGCCGGGAGTTGAGCGATGAGCGGCGCCGCAATCCATCTGCTTGCGGACCTGATTCCGAAGTTCGCATAAGAGGGAGCCGCGCATGCCTGCGAACTTCGGAACCCGAGCCCTGGACGCACCGTGGCTCAAATCCGGTCCGGCCGCTCGTGTGCTGAAGCTGCTGAACGGCAACGGCGAGGAAGCGCGCGTGGTTGGCGGTGCGGTGCGCAACGCGCTGTTGAACCTTCCGATTGGCGACATCGATGTCGCGACCACGGCATTGCCCGAGGAGGTCAGCCGCCGTGCCAGGGCGGCCGGCATCAAGAGCGTGCCGACCGGGATCGAGCACGGCACCGTGACACTGGTGATCGACTCGCATCCGCTCGAGGTAACGACCCTGCGGGAAGACACCGAGACCTTCGGCCGCAAGGCAAAGGTCGCATTCGGACGCGACTGGGCACGCGACGCAGAGCGGCGCGACTTCACCATCAATGGCCTGTCCGTCGACGCTGATGGCCGCGTTCACGACTATGTTGGTGGGCTGGAAGATATTGCAGCCAGGCGCGTGCGTTTCATCGGGGACCCGAACCAGCGGATCGCCGAGGACTATCTGCGTATCCTCAGGTTCTTCCGCATTCATGCCGCCTATGGCGCGGGTCCGCCCGATCGCCCCGGCTATCTCGCATGCATCAACGGGAGGGCGGGGCTTGCTGCGCTCTCGGCGGAGCGCGTGCGCATGGAAATGCTCAAGCTGATGGTCGCGGACGGTGCGGCGGTCGCGATCGCCGCGATGGTGGAGGGCGGATTGCTGCTGCCGATTTTTGGCGGCATCGCCTACGCCGGGCCCTTCGCCGCCATGATTGCAATAGAACGCGCATTGGGGCTTGCGCCGGACCCTGTTCGCCGGCTCGGCGCGCTCGCGGTTGCCGTCACCGAAGACGCCAGACGGCTTTCCCTCCGCCTGCGGTTGACCAATGCGGAAACAAAGACGCTCGATTCCATGGGGCACCGCTGGTGGCGGCTGGCTGCAATGGACGAAGCGATCGCGCGGCGAAGGCTTTATCGGCTGGGCGAGGCCAGCTACCGCGATCGGCTGCTGCTGGCCTGGGCGCGGTCGGGAGACGACAGCGATGCCGCGTCGTGGCGGGAGCTTGCCACCTTGCCCGAGCGCTGGGTCGCGCCGAAATTCCCGCTGAAAGCCGCTGATTTCCTGGCGCGCGGAGTTGCCCAGGGGCCGCTGCTCGGCCAGGTTCTCGGGTCGGCCGAAGACGCCTGGCTCGCGGCGAACTTTCCGCTTGACGAGGCCGCCCTGAAATCTATCGCCGACCAGGCCGTGGCCCGCTTTGCCCGCGACGACAGGCCGTGAATCTCGTTTCCGGCTTTGCCGACATTTCGCTCGCCCAGCTTGTGCTTGTGGCATGCGTTGCGTTGTTTGCGTCCGTGGTCGGCGGGTTGGCCGGCTATGGCACGGGCGCGCTGATGCCGCTCGTGCTGGTGCCTCTGATTGGCGCCGAGCCGGTCGTGCCGATCATCGCGATATCGGCCATATTCACCAATCTCAGCCGCGCCACGGCCTATCGGCGCCATGCCGATGCTCGCCGCGCATCCATCGTGATCCTGGCATCCGCATTGACGACCGCGCTCGGCGCGTACGGCTACACGCGGCTGACCAATGCGGGAGCTGCGATGGTGATCGGCGCCATGCTGATCCTGAGCGTGCCGCTGCGACGGTTTGCCAGACGGCGCGAGCTGCGGATCGGCAATACGGGTCTCGGCTTCGGCGCGGCAAGCTACGGCATCGTGGTCGGCGGCACGTCCGGATCGGGCGTGATCCTCCTGTCGCTGTTGATGGCCGCTGGCCTTGAAGGCGCGGCCGTGATCGCGACCGACGCCGTGATCTCGCTTGCAACCAGCCTGATCAAGATTTCCGTATTCGGACTGGCAGGCGTTGTTACCGCGCAGGTGCTCGCCTTCGCGCTCCTGATCGGCGCGATCGCGCTGCCGGGAGCATTTTTCGCCAGGGCCTTTGTCGAGCGCATGCCGGTGCATGTTCACACCGCCATTCTCGACGCCGCTGTGATCGCCGGAGGCGTGGTCATGATTTCGGTGGCAGCGCGGCAGCTCTTTTGATTTCCGCCAACTTGCCTTACGGCCATTTCACTTCGGGTGGCATCGACGAGAGGATGGATTCCACGTTGCCGCCGGTCTTCAGCCCAAAAATTGTGCCGCGGTCGTAAAGCAGGTTGAACTCGACATAGCGCCCGCGCCGGATCAGTTGCTCCTCGCGGTCGGCCTGGCTCCAGGGCGTTTCGAAATTGCGCCTGATCAATTCAGGGTAGATTTTCAGGAAGCTCCGGCCGACGTCCTGGGTAAAGGCGAGATCGGCATCCCAGTCGCCGGAATCGTGCCAGTCGTAGAAGATGCCGCCGATGCCACGCGGCTCCTTGCGATGGGACAGGTAGAAATATTCATCGCACCATTTCTTGTATTTCGCGTAACTCGCAACATCGGCGTGAGCATCGCAGGCGGCCTGCATCGCGGCATGAAACGCGAGCGTGTCGGGATCTTCCTGGGTGCGCCGCCGGTCCAGCACCGGCGTGAGGTCGGCGCCGCCGCCAAACCAGGCCTTGGTCGTGACGACGAAGCGCGTGTTCATGTGCACGGCCGGTACATTCGGATTGCGCATATGGGCGATCAGCGAAATGCCGGACGCCCAGAAGGCGGGGCTTTCGTCGGCGCCGGGAATTTGGCTGCGGAATTCGGGGGCGAATTCACCGTGCACCGTCGAACAATGTACCCCGACTTTTTCGAACAGCCGACCGCGCATCAGGCTCATCACGCCGCCGCCGCCGGGCTTGCCCGTATGGTCCGTGCGATCCCAGGGGGTGCGGACGAAGCGCCCGGACTGGCCGGAATAGAGAGATACCGGCGCCTCGTCCTCCAGTCTTTCAAACGCTGCGCAGATGTCGTCGCGCAGGCGCTCGAACCAGGTCCTGGCGCGCGCCTTGCGTTCCCCGAGCACGGAATTGTCCATTTCAAACTGCCTGACCGGTTTGCCGCAGCGCCTCACCCAACGCCATAGCCGCCGCGATGGCAACATTGAGCGAGCGCAAGCCTTTCCTGATCGGGATTACCAGCCGCGCGTCGCTGGCATCTGCCACGGCTTGCGGAACGCCGGCGGTTTCGCGCCCGAACAACAGAATGTCGGATGGATGATAGCGGAAATCCAGATAGGGCGTGGCACCCTTGGTCGTGAACAGAAGAAGCCGGTTACCAGTTTCCTTGCGCCAGCCCTGAAATTTCGTCCATGAATCGTGACGCGTCCAATTGACCTGATCGAGGTAATCCATACCGGCCCGGCGGAAAAGCCGGTCCGATACCGCAAACCCTGCTGGTTCGATGATATGGGCCGGCACGTCCATGCAGGCGCAAAGTCTGAGAATGGTCCCGGCGTTCTGGGGGATGTCGGGCTGGAAAAGCGCGATTTGCATTCCCTTCGGGTCTCCTCCGGAAATGTCCTGAAAAAATCATGGCTCCGAGCGGAATTCGTGCATTGCACGCGCCTCAGCCGATAGCGGGCTTGCGCTCGCCCGGCAAGGGTGCCAATAGAACGATTCTGGACAGCTTGTTTTTCCCGAATGGGCGGGGAAAAGGGGTCTTTCTGCCGCCGCGGGGTGCGCGGGCGCCGGCAGCCTCCCGGTCGGGTTCCGGGACGGTTCATCGGCTGCAGCAAAAAGAAAGGGTTTGAAATCGTGACGACAGCGTCTTCGGCGGAGCATCCGACACGCCGTGATTTCCTCTTTGTTGCAACAGGAGCCGCCGCGGCCGTCGGCGGATTGGCCACGGTCTGGCCCTTCATTTCCCAGATGAATCCGGATGCCTCGACCATCGCGGCGGGTGCGCCGATCGAGGTCGACCTGTCGCCGATCGCCGAAGGACAGGACATCAAGGTGTTCTGGCGCGGCAAACCGATCTATATCAGCAACCGCACCAAGAAGCAGATCGAGGAGGCCCGCAGCGTTCCGCTCTCGAGCCTTCCGGATCCGCAGTCCGATCAGTCGCGGGTCAAGGAGGGCCACGATCAGTGGCTCGTCGTGATCGGCATCTGCACGCATCTGGGTTGCATCCCGATTGCCCATGAAGGCAATTACGACGGTTTCTTCTGCCCCTGCCACGGTTCGCAATACGACACCTCCGGTCGCATTCGCCAGGGGCCCGCGCCTGCCAATCTGGCAGTGCCGCCCTATCAATTCGTCTCCGACAGCAAAATCCAGATCGGCTGAGCTTCCGGAGCTATCCGGGACCCTTGGCCTGTCGCGTCTTAATTCCCTAGGGATCGCAACATGAGCGGACCATCCGACTACCAGCCGACCAATCCCGCGCTGAAATGGATTGAGCGGCGTCTTCCCATCTTCGGTCTCATGCATTCCTCGTTCGTGGCCTATCCGACGCCACGCAACCTGAACTACTGGTGGACCTTCGGCGCCATCCTCTCGCTGATGCTGGGCGTGCAGATCGTCACCGGCGTGGTCCTGGCGATGCATTACACGCCCAACGCCGATCTCGCCTTCAAATCGGTCGAAAGCATCGTGCGGGACGTCAACTTTGGCTGGCTTCTGCGCAACATGCATGCGGCGGGCGCGTCGATGTTCTTCTTCGCCGTCTACGTTCACATGTTCCGAGGCCTCTATTACGGCTCATACAAGGAGCCGCGCGAGGTTTTGTGGATTCTCGGTGTCATCATCTACCTCCTGATGATGGCGACGGGCTTCATGGGCTACGTGCTTCCGTGGGGGCAGATGAGTTTCTGGGGCGCCACCGTCATCACCAACCTGTTCTCCGCCATTCCCTGGGTCGGCGACAGCATCGTGACGTTGTTATGGGGCGGCTATTCCGTCGGCAATCCGACCCTGAACCGCTTCTTCTCGCTGCATTATCTGTTGCCGTTCGTGATCGCCGGCGTGGTCGTGCTGCATGTCTGGGCGCTGCATGTCGCCGGTCAGAACAATCCGGCCGGCGTCGAGGCCAGGACCGAAAAGGACACCGTGCCGTTTACGCCCTATGCGACCATCAAGGACGGGTTCGGCGTCGCCTGTTTCCTGATCTTCTACTCGTGGTTCATCTTCTACATGCCGAACTATCTCGGCGACGCGGACAACTACATCCCCGCCAATCCGGGAGTGACGCCGCCGCACATCGTGCCCGAATGGTATTACCTGCCGTTCTACGCGATCCTTCGCTCGATCCCGAACAAGCTCGCCGGCGTGATTGCGATGTTTTCGGCGATCATCGTGCTGGTGTTCCTGCCATGGCTCGATACAGCCAAGACGCGCTCGTCCAAGTATCGTCCGCTGGCGAAGCAGTTCTTCTGGATATTCGTCGCGGTTTGCATCGGGCTCGGCTATCTCGGGGCGCAGCCGCCCGAGGGAGTATATGTCTACATAGCCCGTGTCCTGACGGTCTGCTACTTCGCCTATTTCCTGATCCTGCTGCCGCTTCTGAGCCGGATCGAAAAGCCGAGGCCCATCCCCAATTCGATTGCGGACGACGTGCTTGCCAAGTACGGAAGTAAATCAGCGGTATCAACCGTCATCGCACTGGTGGTCGCGGGCGCCCTGTTTGCCGGCAGCGCACAGAATGCGAAGGCCGAGGAACAGGAAACCCCGCCATCGCTAAAATGGTCGTTTGCCGGTCCGTTCGGCAAGTATGATCGCGGATCGTTGCAGCGGGGCCTGAAGATCTACAAGGAAGTCTGCTCCAACTGCCACTCCCTGTCCTATATCGCATTCCGCAACCTCGCCGATCCCGGAGGGCCCGGTTATTCGGCGGCACAGGCTGCGGCGTTCGCTTCCGAATACAAGATCAAGGACGGTCCGAACGATCAGGGTGACATGTTTGAGCGGCCCGGAAGGCCGGCCGATTACTTCCCAGCGCCATTCGCGAATGAACAGGCGGCTCGGGCCGCCAATGGCGGCGGTTTGCCGCCCGACCTTTCCCTGATTGCGAAAGCGCGCTCCTACGAACGCGGCTTCCCGTGGTTCGTCTTCGACTTCTTCACCCAGTTCCAGGAACAGGGCCCGAACTATGTCGCAGCACTTCTGCAGGGCTATGAAAAGAAGCCGGCGGACGTGACGCTGCCCGAGGGCACCTACTACAACAAGTATTTCCCCGGCCACGCCATCAAGATGCCGCAGCCGCTGAGCAACGGCCAGGTCACCTTTGACGACGGCTCTCCGGCGACGCTGGAGCAATACTCGAAAGACATCGCCACGTTCCTGATGTGGGCAGCGGAACCGAAAATGGAGGCGCGCAAGGAGCTGGGAATGCAGGTTTTCGTGTTCCTGATCATCTTCGCCGGATTGATGTACTTTACCAAGAAGAAGGTTTGGGCCGACGCGCACTGACCCTGATATGACGTGACTTCGAAAAGCCCCTTCGGGGGCTTTTTTGTTGGTAACGTCTTTGCTTCGACCGAGCGGAACCCGTTTGCGAGCCTGGAACTGGCGCGGAGGCTTTGACGAGACCGTTGCTTCCCGATCGCAGTGCGGACAAGATACGCCCAATCGCAGCGAAAAACTTGTCGGGAGGCATCATGGGCACCAGCATCTCGTTCAAGCGTCCGGACGGCAAGGACGCCAGCGGCTATCTCGCCAACGCTGCGCGCGGCAACGCCCCGGGCGTGGTCGTGATCCAGGAATGGTGGGGACTTCAGGAGCAGATCAAGGGGCTCTGCGACCGCTTTGCGGTCGCCGGCTTCGACGCACTGGCACCCGATCTCTACAAGGGCAAGGTGGTCCCTTATCACGACACGGACGCTGCCGGCAGAGAGATGAACTCGCTCGATTTCATGGACGCGACCACGCAGACGGTTCGTGGCGCCGCGCAATATCTGGCGAGGAACGGCGCCAGGGTCGGGCTGACCGGCTTCTGCATGGGCGGCGCGGTCACCATCATCGGTGCCGCCAGGATTCCCGAGCTGGCGGCAGGCGTCGTGTTCTACGGTATTCCGCCGGAGCAGGCGGCAAAGCCTTCGGACGTGAAAATTCCCCTGCAGGCACATTTTGCCAACAAGGATGACTGGTGCACGCCGCAAGTCGTCGATGCGTTCGAGAAGGCCATGAAGGCGGCCGGCAAGTCGCTCGAAATTTTCCGCTACGACGCCGAGCACGCTTTCGTCAACGAGCAGCGCATGTCCGTGCACGATCGCCACGCGGCGGAACTCGCCTGGGGACGCGCCACGGAGTTCTTCAAGAAGCACCTGGGGTAGAGCGTTTTCGAGCGAAGCATGCCCTCGTCGCCAGTTCCTCGTCCTGAGGAGCTTGCGTGAGCAAGCGTCTCGAAGGATGAGGCCCGCGGGATCGGCAGCCGGGCTCTATGGTTCGAGACGGCGCTTTCGCGCCTCCTCACCATGAGGACGACTGCACCTTGTTTGATCCCAACAGGCGCCCGACATTCGCGTGTAGTTACCGGCTGGGAAGGGCGCAGGCCGCTTCTCCCGTGGGCCCTCCCTTGACGGGGGCCCCTTCGTCATGGTGTTTAGTGGCCATGAGCACCGCCGTCCGCAATACCCGTCTGTGGTGGCCCACCTCCTAGGGGTGGCCGGTGCGATTTGATTTCCCAATATCGTTCGAGGCCGTCACTGCAGAGCGACGGCCTTTCGTTTGTCCTGAGTGGCGTTTCCTCGGCAAGTCTGGTTAAGAGGATCACATGAACAGGACAGTCTTCTCCCTGCCGGCCCACAGCGAATACCGCACCCGTGGCGGGCTCGCCGTCATCCGTTCGGTCGAACAGTTTTCCGGTGCTGCCAACAGGCTCGACGATCTGATCGACCTGCTCGACCGCCGCCGTGGCGTCGTGCTGTCATCGGGGACGACGGTACCGGGCCGCTATGAGAGCTTCGATCTGGGTTTTTGCGATCCGCCGTTGCAGTTGCAGACGAGGGAAGCGGATTTCTCGCTTCTGGCACTCAATCCGCGCGGCGAAATCCTGATCGCTTTCCTTGCCGACGTGCTGCGAGATCCCTGCGTTGTCATCACCGAAAGGAGTGCCGGCCGCCTTTCGGGGCATATCGTCCGCGGAGCCGCGCCGGTGGATGAGGATCAACGCACCCGCCGCGCGAGCGTGATGTCGCTGGTGCGTAACCTCGTGGCGGCATTTTCCGCTTCGGACGACCCGCTGCTCGGTCTCTACGGTGCGTTCGCCTATGATTTGGTGTTCCAGATCGAGGATCTGGTGCAGAAGCGCCAGCGCGAGAACGACCAGCGCGACATCGTGCTCTATGTGCCGGATCGTCTGTTGGCCTACGACCGCGCGACCGGGCGCGGCGTGGTCCTGAGTTATGAATTCGCCTGGAAGGGCAAATCGTCGGAAGGTTTTTCGCGCGACACCGCCGACAGCTGTTACGCAAAGACGCCACGGCAGGGATTTTCCGATCACGCGGCGGGCGAATATCAGGCCACCGTCGAAACCGCCCGCGCCGCCTTCGCGCGCGGCGATCTGTTCGAGGCGGTGCCGGGTCAATTGTTTGCCGAACCCTGCGAGCGCTCGCCGGCGGAAGTGTTCCAGCGGCTTTGCCGGATCAATCCATCGCCCTATGGCGCGCTGATGAATCTCGGCGACGGCGAATTCCTGGTGTCGGCCTCGCCGGAGATGTTCGTGCGTTCCGACGGCAGGCGGGTCGAGACCTGTCCGATATCGGGCACCATCGCGCGAGGCGCAGACGCGATCGGAGACGCAGAACAGATCCGTCAGCTCCTGAATTCGCAGAAGGACGAATTCGAGCTCAACATGTGCACCGACGTGGACCGCAACGACAAGGCGCGGATTTGCGTGCCCGGCACGATCAAGGTTCTGGCGCGGCGCCAGATCGAGACCTATTCGAAACTGTTTCACACCGTCGATCATGTCGAGGGCATGCTGCGGCCGGGCTTCGACTCGCTTGATGCCTTCCTCACCCATGCCTGGGCGGTCACGGTAACCGGCGCGCCGAAATTATGGGCGATGCAATTCGTCGAGGATCACGAGCGTTCGCCGCGCCGGTGGTACGCCGGCGCCATCGGCGTCGTGAATTTCGACGGAGGCATCAACACCGGTTTGACTATTCGCACCATCCGTATGAAGGAGGGCCTCGCCGAGGTACGGGTCGGCGCCACCTGCCTTTTCGACTCCGACCCCGCCGCCGAGGACCGCGAATGTCAGGTCAAGGCGGCAGCGCTTTTCCAGGCGCTGCGCGGCGATCCGCCGAAACCGCTCTCGGCGTTCGCGCCGGATGCCACGGGATCAGGCAAGCGCGTGTTGCTGATCGATCACGACGACAGCTTCGTGCACATGCTTGCGGACTATTTTCGCCAGGTCGGCGCCAGCGTGACGGTCGTAAGATATGTTCATGCCAGGCAGATGCTTGACAGCAAAGCCTATGACCTCCTGGTGCTGTCGCCGGGGCCGGGCAGACCGGAGGATTTCAACATCTCGGACACGATCGAGACTGCACTGGACAGGAAACTTCCGATATTCGGCGTGTGCCTCGGCCTGCAGGCGATCGGGGAGTATTTCGGCGGTCATCTCGGGCAGTTGCAGCACCCGTCCCATGGACGGCCGTCGCGCGTTCAGGTACGTGGCGGAAGGCTCATGCAAAACCTGCCGAACGAGATCGTGATCGGTCGCTATCATTCGCTTTATGTCGAACGGGACCGAATGCCCGACGTGCTGGAGGTGACCGCGAGTACCGAGGATGGCGTGGCCATGGCGATCGAGCACAGGACGTTGCCGGTCGGCGGGGTGCAGTTTCACCCGGAGTCGCTGATGTCGCTTGGCGGCGAAGTGGGTTTGCGCATCGTCGAAAACGCATTCCGGCTTCACATGCCACTTGGTTGAATTTGGCGATTTGAGAGAGAAATCCATGACCCCCGAATACGATCTGAAGGCCACCGTTCGCACCATCAAGGACTATCCGAAGGCGGGGATAATGTTCCGCGACATTACCACCCTGCTTGCCGACGCGCGGTCTTTCCGGCGCGCGGTCGATGAGCTGGTGCAGCCCTGGGCGGGCTCGAAGGTCGACAAGGTCGCGGGCATCGAAGCACGAGGATTTATTCTCGGCGGAGCGGTGGCACATCAGGTCTCCGCCGGCTTCGTGCCGATCCGCAAGAAGGGCAAGCTGCCTCACACCACCGTTCGTATCGCCTATTCGCTGGAATACGGCCTCGATGAAATGGAGATGCATGCCGACGCCATCCATCCAGGCGAGCGCGTGATCCTGGTCGACGACCTGATCGCGACCGGCGGGACCGCGGAGGGTGCGGTCAAGCTGATGCGACAGATCGGCGCCAACGTGGTCGCTGCCTGCTTCATCATTGATCTGCCCGACCTCGGGGGTGCCGCGAAATTGCGCGCGATGAACGTGCCGGTACGAACGCTGATGGCGTTCGACGGACATTGAGCGCAAGGCTGCGCGGGGGGAACGTCGGCTATCGAGGCGAAGCGGATATCTCTTCGTCAATCAGTCGCGTAGAACGCTTCCCGGACGGAATTGGCGATCGGGCCGGAGCCGATGATCGCCGTCTGGGTCATGACCACGCCGACAACGTGGTTCGCCGGGTCGACCCAAAACTGCGTGCCGTAGATGCCGCCCCACCCATAGCTGCGGGTGGGAAGACGGGTCTTCGCTGCAGCCGAATCGGTCACTATCCCAAACCCAAGCGTGAAGCCCCAACCCGGGCCGCGAAGCGTCGGCATATTGCCGGTCGCGTTCTGCGTCATCTGCCGGACCGTGTCGGCACCGAGCACCCGCACGCCGTCGAGTTCGCCCTCGTTTAGCAGCATCTGCAGAAACCGCGCATAGTCGCCGATAGTGCCGCTCATTCCGGCGCCGCCGGAGTTATAGGCGGTCAGAGAGAAGGCTCGGTTCGGGTCAAAATCAGCAGTGCCTTTGGTGGCAGGGAACGGCACAGCCTCAGGTCCAACCATCGGAACATAGCCGGTGCCGAGTGCGCCTGTGACCTGTGCGGGCCGCGTCACCTTCACGAAGCGGAGGCGGATGGTCTCGGGCGCGTTGAATATAAAGCTCTGGATGCGCAGTGGCTTTGCAATGCGCTCGGTTACAAAAGCTCCCAGACTGGCTCCCGTCACCTTTTCGATGACCGCTCCGAGCACGTCGGTGGCGAGCGAATATTCCCAACCCATACCAGGCTGATAGCCAAGGGGAACCGAGGCGAGACGCTGCATCGCGTCAGCCGTCGTTAGTCCGGGCTGGTCTAGCCCATCGCTTACGCGCGCTTCGCGGTATGCATCAACGAGCCGGGGATTGTTGATGAAGTTGTAGGAGAACCCGGCGGTATGGGTCATGAGTTCGCGGATCGTCGGGGGCCTGCTCGCAGGACCCTCGGTGCCGTCGGGCCCACGTACCCGCAGGTTGGCGAACTCGGGGAGGAAACGGCTGACCGGATCGTCCAGGCCGATCTTGCCCTGCTCGATAAGGATCATCGCTGCCACCGAGGTGACGGCCTTCGTCATCGAGGCCAGGCGGAACATGTCGTTCTCGCCAATCGGCACGGTGCTTCCGAGCTGACGAACGCCGATGATGCGGCTGTAGACCGGGCGGCCGTTCTGGAGGATCAGCACCGAAATACCCGGAGTGCTGCGGCCTTCGACCAGTCCCCGAAGGGTTTCATCCAGCTTCGCGTTGCTCGCTTCGGTCGAAAAAGCCAGAGCCACCGGAGCGCGGCCGAGCGCGAGAGCCAATACCGCGGCGCCCAGCAAACGGATGACAAGACGGCGTGAGATCATGGCGTACTCCCGTGGATTGTGTAACGCACCATACTCGAGACCGGAAGCAATATCTCCGACGTCAGGGCGTTCTGGTTGAACGTGAATATCGCGGGGCACCGGCTGGGAATAACGGCGCGACGCCTTGAACGGCGTGACAACATTCTCGACACGCTCAATAAGGTTCCGAATTTGTCATCGAACTGCGCGTTGATGGAATGGAGGTGTGCCCGCACCCTTCGCAGTGAAGACAATCTTCGTCTTCGATACTGCCGCGTTTGCGGCAGCTACGGTCTAGCCCTGAAGGATCAGGCTCATTTCCATCTCGCGGAAGCTGAAATAGTTCCTGCGGATCCATTGATGCAGTTCCGTCGATGAATCCCGCTCGCTCCGCAAATATTCGGTGAACGAGAACGACAGGCGGTCGACATAGGTCTTGAGAAAAGTCGGAAGAGCCGGAACCCGCAGGATCCTTCCTTCGGCAAAGGCCTCCGGAAACTCGCCGCGAACCACATATTCGTTGTCGATTGTCACCAGCGCATTTTGCGGAATCTGACGCTGCAGCATCGGATAGCTGCGTGCCGAGACGCGGTCGGTGTCTCCGACGAACAGGACGATCGGAGATACCCCGCGCCGGGCGGCCTCCTTCATGAAGCCGATTTCTTCCGTCATCTTGAAAAATTCGTCAAAGGCGTGGAAGCCAAGGTCGATCACCTTGGCCATCCCGTCATTGATAATCACGCGGTCCATCAACGCCATCTTGCCGAAGGTATCGTCGATCTCGGCCGTTTCGGTGATGTTGGGAAGGTATTCGAGCAGCGACGGCTCTTTCAGGTTGACGTCGAACGCCGCGACGTTGCCGTTCTTGAACAACAGGAATTCGCTCAACAGCCGCGCGATCAGCGTTTTTCCGACCAGCGGGCGAGGCGAGCAGATGATATAAACCGGTGTCGGGCGCATTACCCCGCTATATCTGGCAAACTTTGCGCCTATTTCCAGCCAAATCTTGCCGAGCGTGCAATTATTTTTCGCCGCGCGGGTTGTGCTTGGCGCCAACCAGATCGGTCAGCTTGATCCGGTCGAACTCGCTCCAGACATTGGCGAGCCAGTGGCGGACGTAACCGCGCAGCACGAAGGAATAGTTGGCGGATTCATCGCTCTGGCCCTTGTTGGCGACGAATTTGAGGAACGGCACCGAAGCGACCTCGACCTGCTCATTGGCCATTTCATTGAGCTTGGGAATGGTGAGTTCGGTGGCGTCCTTGATGCGGTGGAAATAGGAATTATAGGTGGCCTGATCCCACTCGAAGAAGCTGGTGTTGTTGATGAAATTCTTCACCAGGAAATATTTCGCTCCCATCATGAAATTCGCGGTTTCCGCAATCTCGTCAAGCGAGGCGATCGAGGGGCCAAGAATGTGGAACACGGCGAACGTGATCTGCCCCGACTTGGCGGCATCGAGGAAGCCGATATCCCGCAGCGAGGCGAGCGCCGGCGACAACAGGCCGGCCCGGACGTCGATCACGGTCACCGAGGGGCTGGCCGCGTTGAGCGTATCGAATATCTTCATCTGGTCAGCCGTCGTCGTCATGTCGACGATCTCGGTGACGTCGGGGTGAAAGCGCTTCAGCGTGCCGCGGGGGGATTCGGTGTCAAACGCCCGTGTAGGTACGCTGTTTGCGCTGAAATAATCCAGGAGCGTCCGCGAGACCGTCGTCTTGCCAACACCGCCCTTGTCCGCGCCCACCACAATCACAACCGGTTTCGCCATGAACCTATCCCCAATGCGCCGTGTTTCATGAGAGCATCATTCCTGGAACAAACCAAAACGTCTGCTTTTCGGAAAATACGGGGATCGACCCCGCAATGCCCCTGTATCCTGACCGGTCGGGTGCCCCGAATTCGGTCGGACTGTCCCCTACCTGCTTTGGGCGCGAAGATGGCAGAAACAAGGGAGAATTCAATTCATCATACAAGCGCCACGGTCGAACCTGGCAAGGTCGTTAACCCGACAGACCCTGCCCCCGGGCCAACAAGTGTCCTCCTCCCTGAAAAGGGCGGCCGGAACAGCCGCGGTGTCCTTTAAAGCATGATCCGGAAAAGTGTGTAGCGGTTTTCCGAAAAGATCATGCGAAAATCAAAAGACCTAAAGCGCGATGGTGATTTAGCCTGATCCCATCGCGCTTTAGAGCCTGTCCGGTTCTGATGAAATCAGAATCTGGGCTCTAATCTATTGCTTTGACGCGTTTCTTTACGCGAACCGGTTGCCGTTTCGCTCGAAGACGCGCTGAGGTTTGCGCAGGCTTTTCAGTGCGGGCCCCATGGGCCGGCCCGCTCGCCCCAAGGACCCTGTACCGGCCCTTGCGCCGGACCTTGGGCCGGACCTTGGGGCGACTGGCCGCCGGACTCGCCGGCGTCGCTCCACGGACCCTTCTGGATGGGCTCCTGGACTGGACCGCCATCGTTCGGCAGGCTTGGCGAATCCGATGGGAGTGCCAGCGGGCCGGGATCATGTCCGCCGGCATAGCGGACCAGGGCCTGCACACGCGCTTGTACCGAAGGATGAGTCGCGAACAGGTCGGCAAATCCCTCCCGCGGGTTGTCGACGCATAATTCCATCACTGCCGAGGTCGCACCGGGAAGTTCGCCCCGGTTCTCGATCTTGCGCAGCGCCGAGATCATGGCATCAGGGTTCTTGGTCAGTTCGACCGACCCGGCATCGGCGAGAAATTCGCGCGACCGCGACAGCGCAAGCCGCACCATTTGCGACAACAGCCAGGCGAGCGCGATCAGCACGACCGCAAGAATGATGACGATGACGGCGCCGCCTCCGGAACTCCTGCGGTTGCTGTCCGAAGACGATGAAGATGAAGACGACCACGAGCCCCTGCCATAGCCGCCATAGCCGCCGTAATAGCCGAAATTGGTGAAGCTCCGGAAGAACAACTCGGAAAAGAAGCCGACTACGCCTGCAATGATCACGGCGATCACCATCATCTGCACGTCGCCGTTGCGGATATGGGTGAGTTCGTGGCCGAGCACGGCCTCGATCTCCTGATCGTTCAGCGCATTGAGAAGGCCGGTGGTGACGGTGACGGCATATTGCCGCTGGTTAAGCCCGGTCGCGTAGGCATTGAGCGCGTCGCTCTCGATGATCTTCAGTTTGGGCATCGGGATGCCGCGCGAGATGCAGAGATTCTCCAGGAGATTGTACAACCGCGGCTCCTGCTGCCGCGTCACGCTTTCACCGCCGGTTACCGCGTCGACAATCGACTGATGGAAAAAATAGGCGATCACGATCCACAGGACGGCGCCGCCGGTCGCGTAGGGAAGCGCCTTGATCAGGTCGCGCGCCGCCGCCGCCAGGTAGTAGTCGGCCGGTGCGCCGCCGTAAGCCAGCACTTCCGCGATCAACGCACCGGCATAGACCATGACGTAGACCAGCGCGAACAGCCCGCCAAGCAGCAGCGTCGAACGGAACTTGTTCGAGGCAATATGCGTATAAAGACCGTAGGCGGCCATGATACCGGAAGAGGCCTGTCAGAACTTCACTTGCGGCGCCGCCTCGACTTCGGTGCGGCTGGCTCCGAGATCAAAGAAATCCTTGTGGGTGAAACCGAACATGCCGGCAAACAGCGCCGCCGGCATCTGCTGAATGCCGGTGTTGTATTCCTGGACGGCGTTGTTGAAGAAGCGGCGGCTTGCGGCGATCTTGTTCTCGAGGTCGGAGAGTTCGGCCGCGAGCTGCTGGAAGTTGGCATTGGCCTTGAGATCCGGGTAGGCCTCCGAGAGCGCGATCAGCCGGCCAAGTGCGCCGCTCAACTGGTTTTCCGCGGCTGACACCTGCGTGGGGCCCTGCGCCGCCATTGCCGAATTGCGCGCCTTGATGACGTCATCGAGCGTGCCGCGCTCATGGGCCGCGTAGCCCTTCACGGTCTCGACCAGGTTCGGGATCAGGTCGTGGCGCTGCTTGAGCTGCACGTCGATGTCGGCAAAGGCCTGGTTCACGCGCTGGCTGAGCGCGACCAGCCGGTTATAGGCGCCGAGCGCGAAAAGAACGAGGACGACGATGACGCCGAGTACGATCCAGCCGGTCGACATGACAATAAGCTCCTGATTGGACAACCAATGCTGCAATCTAGCCGAATTCGATGACGCGCAGCAGCGGTCACGAGGTGGGTATCGGTTTGGTCGGCCACAAGCCGGGGCAAGTTCAACCGAAACCGGTCAATTTCAATCGGTTGCGATATCTCCCCAGCGCCATCGCCGGGCCCGCGCATAGGACGCCTTGTCGCGGTGCGGCACCTTCCTGATTTCGAGTCCCTGAACCGTGCATAGTTTTGCGGTCACGTCGACCTTGCTGACAACGGGCTGTGCGAGCACCCGGGCGAACCGCCCGCCATGGGGCGTGCGCGTCAGCACGACATAGCTGAATTTCTCGTCCTCGAACGGGAGTTCGGCTCCCTTGACCTGCATGTGCGCGCGCAGGCGCGGCAGGCGTTGGGTGAAATGGCACCAGTCCGGCGTCCGAAGCGGGCATGGCCCGTCATGCGGGCAGGGGGCTGCGACATGCGCGCCGGAAGCGATCAGGTGTTGTCTCAGGGAGACAATTCTCGCATAGCCCGATGGCGTGCCGGGTTCGATCAGGAGCAGCGTGTCGCTTGCGCTCGCCCACAGCCGCTCCGCCAGCGCGTGGCGTTCCGGTTCGCCAACCTCGCCGATCATGTAACTTGCCACCACCAGGTCGGCCGGCTCGGCTTCTCCAAGGTGAGCGCAGGCATCGCCCCGCCGGTAGGTGATCGCCTGCAGCCGCGTACTCTTTCGGGCAAGCTCCAGCGCCAGGGAGCCCAAGGAGGCGTTGCTGTCCAGCAACGCAAAGCTCTGCAGCGACGGAAATGCCTCCGCCGCGGCCCAGGCCGCCGTGCCGGGTCCCGCGCCCGCATCGAGCAGGCTGGTGGGGGCGAAGTTCGGCCTCAGCTCGCAAAGCGCGTTGAGGCATGCGACCACCGCGGCGTAGGTCGCAGGCATTCGCACCAGCGCGTAGGCTAGCGCGTCGCCGTCGGAAGCGATCGTGGTGGAATTGCCGCCATCGCGGTAAGTCTTCGAGATCTGTGCCGCACGCCGCGCGATGGCCTCTCGCGCCACGCCTTGCAGTTTCGCCTCGATCGCGGCTCGCAGTTCGGCGGGCAGATCGGGAGCCGCCCTCACGCCACGTTCTGATCGAGAATCTTCACCGCGTCCTCGAGATCGACCGAGACCAGCTGCGATACCCCGCGTTCGGCCATGGTGACGCCGAACAGGCGGTTCATGCGCGACATGGTGATCGGATTATGAGTGATGATGACGAAGCGCGTCTCGGTGCTCGAAGTCATCTCGTGCAGCAGGTTGCAGAAGCGCTCCACATTGTGATCGTCGAGCGGTGCGTCGACCTCGTCCAGCACGCAGATCGGCGACGGGTTGGTGAGGAACACCGCGAAGATTAGCGCGAGCGCCGTCAGCGCCTGCTCGCCGCCGGACAGGAGCGAAAGCGTCTGCGGTTTCTTGCCCGGCGGTTTGGCGATGATCTCAAGTCCCGCTTCCAGCGGATCGTCACTCTCGATCAGATGCAGCGCGGCCTCGCCGCCGCCGAACAGTTCGACGAACAGCCGCTTGAAATGACCGTTGACCGTTTCAAACGAGGCCAGCAGACGCTCGCGCGCCTCGCGGTTGAGGCTCTGGATGCCCTGGCGCAGGCGCTTGATCGCTTCCACCAGATCGTCGCGCTCGGTCGTCAGCGTGGCGTGCTGGGTTTCGACCTCGCGCAGCTCTTCCTCGGCGCGCAGATTGACCGCGCCCAGCCGCTCGCGGTCGCGGCGCAGCTTTTCGAGATTTTCCTCGATCTCGTTGAGCGGCGGCAGTTCCGCGCCAGGCTCGATCTCGGCGAGGCCGGCCACGGCATTGGGTTCGACTTCCAGCATGTCGCGGATTTCGCGCTCGACGTCGACCAGGCGGCGCCTGGCGCTCTCCATGCGCTCCTCGGCGCGGGCGGTGGCCTCGCGCGCGCTCGAAAGCGCCTCCAGCGAAATCTTGGCGGCGCGATCGGTTTCCGCCATCGCGTTCTCGGCCGCGGCGAGAGCGTCGGCCGCGATGCGGCGGGCATTCTCGGCCAATTCGATTTCACTGATCAGCGCGCGGCGCTTTTCCGCGAACACCGCCGGCGCATTCTCGAGCTCGGCGCGCTCGGCCCCGACCTCGGTGATGCGGGCCTCGATGGTTTCGATCTGCGAGACCGCGCTGCCTTTGCGGTTTTGCCACTCGTCACGTTCGGCAGTGATCGCCTGCAGGCGGCGGTCGGCAAGTTCCGCCTCGCGCGCCAGGGCCTGCGCCTCGCCCCGCACCTGCGCCGCGACGCGGCGACAGCCCTCGATGCCGGTTCGAACCTCGGCGAGCTTGGTTTCGATGGGAAGGCTCGCCGGCAACTCGGCAAGGGCTGCATTTGCGGCTTCAAGCGCGCCGTCGGCTTCGCCGCGGTCGGCGGTGAGACGGTTGCGGGCTTCGGTGAGCGCCGATTTGCGCGCGGCGTGGCGATTGATCTCGCGTTCGGTTGCGGCATGCCGTTCGCGTGCGCTGTCTGCTTCGCGCTGGGCGGCGCGCCATGCGTCGCGCGCAGAGGATTCCGAACTCGATGCGGCCTTGAGCTCGATTTCCGCCGTTTCCAGCGTCTGCCGCTTGATGGAGGCCTCGATGCGCGCTCGCTCGAGCTCGTTCTCGATATCGACGAGGCGTGCGCGCTCGGCGAGACGGCGCGCGGCGCCCGTTGGCGCATGCGCGGCGGCGACGAAGCCGTCCCAGCGCCAGACGTCGCCTTCGCGCGACACCAGCCGCTGGCCGGTCTTCAGTCTGGAAACCAGCTCCGCGCCCTGTTCGCGCCCCACGACGCCGATCTGCGCGAGCCGTCGCCTCAGCTCGATCGGCGCCTGAACGTGGACCGCAAGCGCTTCGACACCGTCGGGCAGCGCAGGGTCGCCCTCGGTCACGCCGGCATTGGTCCAGCGCATCGGCGCCGAGGGATCGACCGGCGCATCAAGATCGTCGCCGAGCGCCGCGCCAAGCGCCTTCTCGTATCCCTTGGCCACCGTGATGCCGTCGATGATCGGAGGCCACAGGTTCTTGGTCTCGACATTGACGAGCTTCGAGATCGTACGCGCCTCGGTCTCGAGCCGTTGCACGCGCTTGTCGGCCTCGTTCAGCGGCGCGCGGGCGGCATCGAGCCTGGATCGGGCGGCGGCGTGAGCGGCTTCGCTGGCCTGGGCCGCGCTTTCGCAATGCGCGAGGTTTTGCTGGGCGGCCTCCATCGCGGCCGCCAGTGCCGCGACGTCGCCAAGCCCGCTCGTCTCTTCCGCGAGCTTCTGCTCGTCGCGCTCGACATTGGCGATGTCCTGATCGAGCCGTGCCAGCCTGTCGCCGTGCGTGCGCACGTTGTCCTCAAGCTGATTGCGCCTGGCGGTAAGGTCGGCGAGCGCCGTGGTCAGCTCGGCGAACAGGCGCTCGGCGGAAATGAGCGTGGCTTCCGCTTCGGCGACGCGCCCGTCGACGCCGCTGCGCTTCTCGACGCGGTTTTTGATCTCGTCCTTCAGTTCGGCATCTTCGGTGTCGAGCCGCTGCAGCGCCACCTCGGCATCCGCGGCCTGCTGCTGCTCGCGGGCGATGTCGGCCGAAAACTGCGTCAGCCGGCGATCGAGCTCGGCGGCACGTTCCTTGGCGCGCTCTTCCTCGCGGTCGAGCATGTCGCGCGCATTCGTCAGGCGCTGCAATCCGGCCGCAGCGCGCGCTTCGGCTTCGCGCAAGCCCGGCAGTTCCGATGCGCGGACGGCCTGGATGCGGGCCGCCTCGGCCTGCTCGCGGGTGCGTTCGGCCATCTCGCGGACGGCCAGTTCGTGCGCCGTCGTCGTCTCCGCGACGCCGGCATGGGCATCCATCCAGCGCAGATGAAACAGCAGGGCTTCGGCCTTGCGGACCTTTGCCGCCACTTCACGGTAGCGAATGGCCTGGCGTGCCTGTTTCTTCAGGCCCTCGATCTGGCCGGCCAATTGGCCGATGACATCCTCGACCCGGGTGAGGTTGGTTTCGGCCGCCTTGAGGCGCAATTCGGCCTCGTGCCGGCGGGCATGAAGGCCTGCGACGCCGGCTGCGTCCTCCAGCACGCGGCGGCGCTGCTCGGGCTTGGCCTGGATGATCTCGCCGATCTTGCCCTGGTGCACCAGCGCCGGCGAACGCGCACCCGTGGCGGCGTCGGCAAACAGCAATTGCACGTCGCGCGCGCGCACGTCGCGGCCGTTGATGCGATAGACCGAACCCGCCTCGCGTTCGATCCGGCGCGAGATTTCCAAAATCTCCCGGTCGTTCACCGCGGCCGGTGCCGTGCGGGCGGAATTGTCGATCGTCATCACGACTTCGGCGTGGTTGCGCGACGGGCGGTTGCCGGAACCGGCAAAGATCACCGCGTCCATGTCGGCGGCGCGCAGCGATTTGTGCGACGTCTCGCCCATCGCCCAACGCAACGCCTCGACCAAATTGGACTTGCCGCAGCCGTTCGGACCGACCACCCCGGTGAGGCCGGGTTCGATCACGAAATCAGTTGGTTCGACGAATGACTTGAAACCGTGGAGGCGAAGGCGGGTCAGTTTCATAGGCACAGTTTCTCTGTTGGCGGGGCGCGAATCTCCCTGCCGGGACAATACCATAGAAGGCAATGTCGGTGTGTGGGGCGAGTTGCTCCCAAAGGGGCATCTGGGTCCGACAATGGCGAGGGGTGGGCCGGAGCGCAACCGGCGAGCCCTGTTTTTCCCAAGGGATTTCGAGCAAATTCCTGAGGATTTTTCTTGGCTTACAGCAATGATCCGGAAAAGCGGGAACCGGTTCTCCGAATCAGCTCTTGAGCAGCGCCTTGATCCGCTTGTCGAATTCCTCGAACGAGGTCTCGCCCTTGATCTTCTCGCCGTTGATGAAAAAGGTCGGCGTCGAATCGACCTTCAGCACCTCGGAGGCATACTTCTGGTCCGCCACGATCTTGTCGAGCAAGGACTGATTCTTCAGGCAATCCTCGACCTGCTGCTGGCTCAGGCCCGCCTGCTTGCCGATCCGCGTCAGCGTCTCGGTCGTGTTCTTCATCACCCATTCGCTCTGCTGTCTGAACAGCAGGTCCGTGACGGCGAAGTATTTTGCCGAATTGTCCTTGGCGATGCAGCGCGACAGCATCGAGCCGGCGGCCGCCTTGATGTCGAGGGGGAACTCGCGAAACACGTAGCGGATCTTCCCGGTGTCGATGTAGGTCGATTTGATCTTCGGGAAAACCGCCTCGTTGAAGGCCGCGCAATGGGGGCAGGTCATCGAGGCATATTCTGTGATGGTGACCGGAGCATTCGCCGGGCCGAGCGCCATGTCCGGCAGCGACATCGGCTTGGCCACATCTGCCGCGCCCTGCGCCAACGCCTCCGCGATCAGGCGCAGCGGCGGGAATCCGGCAAGGACGGCAAGTCCGGTCAGCGACAGGGCAGCGGTGAAGGCACGACGCGTAATGATCAAGGTCTGCTCCCGGATTGGCGCATTCGCGCCGAAAGAACATCGATAGCGACGTTGGCTAGCTTGAAACCAGGAATGTGGCAATGGCGGGCTTTAACCGCCAAACTGGTGGGCGGCCTCAATTTCGCTTGATCGAGGCGCCGAGTCGCGCCAGCGCCGCCCTTAACTCCTTATCCTCAATCGAGGAAAGGGTTTTTGCCACCTCTTCGACACGGCTCGCGTCCGGCTTGAGCGGGGCCGGGGGCTTCTGCCGCCGCGACAATGGTCCTTGCCGCAGGGCGAGGCGGCCGACGGCGTGCCAGCCGAAAAACCGGTTGACCCGCTCCAGGATGACGTCGGAAGCGTGCTGGATTTCGAGCGCCATCGGTCCCTCCACCCGCAGCACCAGCGTCGCCGGTTCCGCAGGCTGTCCTTCCACCGGCCGCGGCCATTGCATTTTCAAAGGTTCACAATGGGCCGATATTTCGGGCCCCGCAATTTCAGTCCACCGCGTGACCAGTTCGCGCGCCGCAAATCCCTGGCGGGCATAGGCGTCCGAAAAGACGTCGCTGAGCAGGACGGAAAGCGGCTTTGCCGAGATCGGACCGGGTTTGACCATGCGGTCTTATATCATTTCGCACAGCTTTAACGGAACCGGATCGGTCGCCATGGCCCGGGCTCGTCCCGGCCACCACGTCCTGGATGGATGCTAAGAAAGACGTGGATGCCCGCGACAAGCGCGAGCATGACGTGGAGAAACGACCAACTCCGTACTAAGGCTGTTGAAATGAAGTCTTCCGCTATGGCGAACAACGTTGGACAACAAGAGGTCGTTGCCTGGTCCAACCGTCCCGCGCTGCTTCTTTCCTGGTACGACCGGCATCGACGCGTCCTGCCGTGGCGCCCGGCAAAGGGCGGGCGCGCCGATCCCTACGCCGTCTGGTTGTC
Organism: uncultured Alphaproteobacteria bacterium; assembly: GCA_963820275.1. GTDB lineage: Bacteria > Pseudomonadota > Alphaproteobacteria > Rhizobiales > Xanthobacteraceae > Bradyrhizobium. The sequence goes on along the minus strand of CAWFZL010000024.1, from coordinate 69,622 downwards.
TGAAATCATGCTGCAGCAGACCGGCGTCAAAACGGTGGGCCCGTATTTCGAAAAATTCCTGGCGCGCTGGCCCGATGTCACAGCCTTGGGCGAGGCCTCGCTCGATGAAATTTTACGGATGTGGGCCGGCCTTGGCTACTACTCGCGTGCGCGCAATCTTCACGCCTGCGCGGTGGCGGTCGTCCGCGACCACAGCGGGATTTTTCCGGACACCGAGGAAGGCTTGCGTCGGCTTCCGGGCATCGGGCCTTACACGGCCGCCGCCATCGCCGCGATTGCGTTCGGTCGCCGGACCATGCCGGTCGACGGCAATATTGAGCGCGTGGTGTCGCGGCTGTTTGCGGTCGATGAGCCGTTGCCGCAGGCAAAGCCGCTGATCCGGAAACTCGCCGCGACCTTGCTGGACGAAATTTCTGCCGGTGACGAGAAGTCTCGCGCTGGCGACGAGAGGTCTCGCGCCGGTGACGAGAGGTCTCGCGCCGGCGATATCGCCCAGGCGCTGATGGATCTGGGTTCCTCGATCTGCACCCCGAAAAAGCCCGCTTGCGCGCTCTGTCCGCTCAACGACGATTGCGCTGGCCGCGCGCGCGGCGATGCGGAGACATTCCCGCGCAAGGCGCCGAAGAAGCCGGGCGAATTGCGCCGCGGTGCCGCTTTCCTCGTCATGCGCGGGGACGAACTCCTCCTTCGCACCCGTCCCGAAAGAGGCTTGCTCGGCGGCATGACCGAAGTACCCGGTTCGGACTGGCTGGTGGCGCAGGACGATCAATCGGCGCTCGGGCAGGCGCCGGAGCTAAAGGCTGGTACGCGCTGGCGCCGCAAGGCGGGCGTGGTCAATCACGTGTTCACGCATTTTCCGTTGCAGCTTGCGGTCTATGTAGCCGACGTGCCTCCGCGAACCCGCGCGCCAAAGGGCATGCGCTGGGTTGAGATCGCTGCGCTGGATGACGAAGCACTGCCCAATCTGATGCGCAAGGTGATCGCGCACGGGCTGGGGGAGTAGCTGGCGGCATCGCTGAAACCGTCGATGCCGCTCCGGTTTCAACCCGACTTCAGTACGCCTTTAAGCCGCCCTGGTCTTCAGGTGACCGAACATGATGCGGCGCGCTTCATCGTCCATATCGGTCTTGAAGGTGAACTTGTCTTTCAGCGCGACGGCGCGCTGCGCGGCCGGCCTTGTCGAGATTTCATCGACCAGGCGTTTTACGTTCGGGTATTTCGTGAACACGTCGTCGCCGAGCACGAATGGCGCCATCCTTGCCCAGCCCCATAAGGCCATGTCGACGATGGTGTAGGTGTCGCCTACCATATATTTGCTCTTGGCCAGATGGTCGTCGAGGATCCTGTAGTGGCGGTGGCCTTCGAACTGGTAGCGGTTGTGGGCGTATTCCTGATCCTTCGGCGCGAAATGCTTGAAGTGCACGGCCTGTCCCGAATAGGGGCCGAGACCCGTCGCAACGAACATCAGCCAGGACAGTGTCTGCGCGCGGTTCGCGGGCGTATTGGGGGGCAGGAATTTTCCGGTCTTCTCGGCGAGATAAAGCAGGATCGCGTTGGAGTCGAAAACCAGCACGCCGTCATCGTCGATTGCCGGCACCTTGCCGTTTGGATTGACCTTGAGGAACTCCGGCTTGAACTGATCGCCCTTGCGGGTATCGACCGGCACCGGCTCGTAGGGGAGGCCGGACTCTTCCAGAAACAGGGCGACCTTGGTCGGGTTCGGCGATCCGTTGAAATAGAATTCGAGCATCGAGAGTCCTTGCTGTGTTTTGGAATCGATCGGGTCTGTCGCGAACGGCGGGCGCCGTGCGTCATGCGTCATGCGTCGAATTTGGCCGCAGTTCAACCAAAGAGTTTGTGAGTAGCCGGCGCCTTTCAAGCGTCGCATCTTCCAGAAGGAGAAGCCGCCTCCCGGCGGCTCTCCGACCGAGAAAGTGTCTGGATCAGGCAGCTCGCTTGAACGCCTCGCGCGCCGCCTGATTGGCACGATCGAAGGCAGCGCGCGTTTCCGTCAGAGTGGCCATAAGTGCGGACCATGACTGTGACCCCATCTGGTCCAGCTGCTTCTGGAGTTTTTCCTCCGCAGCGGCGGCGTCGATCTGCATGCGCTTCACGGCGGTATCGATTTCGGCCTGACGCTCGGTGGCGAATTGCTTGGTGTCGCCGGCAAGCTTGTCGGCCGCCTCGCGCCACGCCTTCAGTTGGGCCGCAGACTGAAGCTTGAATGTCGCCCGCTGCTGCTCGACCTGCTTGCTGAAGTTCTCGACGTATTTCTTGACCTCGGCCTCGAACGTATTCCACTCCGGCTCAAGCTTTGCCTTGGCGCTCATCCACGCGGCCTCGTTGGCCTCCGCCTGCTTCTTGACGGTATCCCGGAAAATATCACGACCTTTGCGCAGGTCGGCGAGTGCCTTGTTGGCCTTGTCGCGGGCATCGGCCTGAACCTCGCCAATCCTGCTTTCAAGCGACGTCAGTACAGCCTCCATTTCATCCAGTCGTTCCTTGGCCCAATTTACATAGAAGTGGATATTGCTCTGCGTCTGCATGCTCATCTCCATGGACGGACGGACTATGCCCCTTGGGGGCCATTAACATGCCTCCTATTTTTCCTCTTGATATGGGTCAACAGATCTCTCAAGGCGAAGCACTCCCGCTCGCCGCTATGCGGGAACAGTCTGCGGATAATTGCCACTGACCGAACAAGACCTAGGCTTTTGAACGAGAACGCACAGCCGGGCTGCCTCGTGGTGCTGCGGATGCGTAGTTTTCGCCGCCGGCCAAGGCGTGACCGGTCAGTGCTAATCAACCGACATCAGCGCATCGACTCAGTTGGTCCGGTTCGTGCAACTGGCGGACACGGCGCTCCGTGCGTTATTCCGAACGGAGCTTGATATCGATTTTCAGGCTTCCCCCACGAACGCTCAACGTCCTCAAAGTATCGCTTCGTCGATCAAATAACGCCCAACTCGGGTCGCCCTCAGCCGTCATGAATGACGACACGTAGCGGTCCTCTGCCATGGCTACGACGATTTCGGGCAGTCTTCCTACTACAGACAAATCGACGACCGCTCTGTTACGGAGCAGATCGAATGTCGGCTCCCACAGTTGTTCGTTGCTCCAGCTCCCGCACAAGATGGCGGTCCTACTTTCAATCCGCCAACTCCATTCGATCATTAGGCCAAATTCGCCTTGCGGGTTACCGGCTTCTCCGGAACGAAGGGTCCTTGGTGTAAGATGCCCGAACTCCAAAAAGATGGCTGAGCCGTGCCCTCGCCAGAGATGCGACAAAGGCAGACCCATCAGCGCGCCGCGAAATGTCTGCAAGACACTAACGCCATCGTTGCTCAAGCTCGGCTCTCCAGCAGCAAGGGTGCCATTCGGTTGCATATACCGAATACATCGACCTTTCACGGCACCAAATGCTCAAATTTTGAATGAAGTACAAGATCCGGCCGCACTTCGACGCCCCCAAACCGTGGTACGCTGCCCTATGACGACAGCCGTCGCACCGAGAGTTTTTCCGAGTGCACCCAAGGTGCATTCGGCGGATTTGCCGGCGTGGCGATTGCTTCCCGCCATCGCGCGTTCCAGCCTCTCGTTTTGGCCTGACCGGGCCTTCGATTTCCTCGTCAACAAGCAAACGATGCTGGGAATCACGTCGATCGTTGTGAACGATCCTGAAGGTGCGCGCCACTTCCTGGCGGTTAACGCCACGAATTATCGGCGGCCATCGGCGGTACGCCGCGTCGCCCTTCCGCTCGGCGGCTCCGGCCTTTTCCTGGCCGAGGGGTCCGAATGGCGGCGCCAGCGCAAACTGTTAGCGCCGACGTTTACGCCGTCGAGCATCAACGTGCTGGTGCCGCATTTCCACGAGGCTGCCCGGCACCTGCTGCTGGGTGTCGAAGGCAAGCCTAGCGTCAATCTCTCCGGGGCGTTCCAGGATGCCGCGCTTGAAGCCGTGCTGCGCGCTCTGTTCTCGATGCCGGAGAATCGCGCCCGTGAAGAGCTGAGTGCGCTGGTGCGGGGTTACGTCGAAGGTCCCGGGCGCCCCAGTCTGTTCGATGGTTTTGCCGTGAGCGACAACTCATTTGGATTCACGCTCGGAAAGCGCAGGCGGTTTCAATCCAAATGGTTTGCCGCCGTTGCGGCCATCATCGCCGAGCGCAAGGCCGAGCCGAAGTCCGCGGGCCAACGCGACCTCCTCGATCTGCTGCTCCAACTGAAGGACGCCGACACCGGCGAGATGCTTTCGGACGACGAAATTCGCGATCAGTCTGCAACGATGTTTTTCGCAGGTTCCGAGACAACAGCGCGGCTGATGTTCTGGACGGCGCACCTGCTTACGCTCGACCTGGAGGAACAACAACGCCTCTCCGACGAGATCGCGGCCTTTCCGCCTGACCGTGTCCGTACGCTCGACGATCTCGCGAACTGGCCACGCCTGCGCAATGTACTGTTGGAGACGCTTCGGCTTTATCCACCACTGCCGCATATAATACGGCAGGCCAACGGTCCTGACGCGATCAGCGGCGTGAGCGTTGCGGCCAATGATCAGATCTGGGCCAGCCCCTGGATCATGCACCGACACCGCAAATTCTGGCAGTACCCGACGGCTTTCATACCCGACCGGTTCGCCGGCAAGTCGGCCCCCTGGGTACAAATGCCTAGCTATATCCCTTTTGGCGTCGGACCACGCATCTGCATCGGATTGCATTTTGCGTTGTCAGAAGCGCAAATCGTGCTGGCGCACCTGCTTGCGCGGTACCGGATCACAGTGTTCGGGACGCGGCCCGTGATGCCTGTCGGCCGCGTCACGATCGAGCCGGACTACGAACCGATGTTCCGGCTAGAGCGGATTTAATATCGGACAAAAAACGCCGGTCTAAATAGACTACTTGTATAGGCCCGCGAACGCGAGAGCCGACCCAACCGCGAAGTCTGCTTTGCCCCACGAGCGGACGTCGTCAGCTTCGTCACGCATGTCCGAAAGGTGCCAAAAGGCGACATCAATTCCACATTTTATCTCTGCGTCGAAAGCTATTGTTTAGCCTTCGACCCAGCGGATCGCACCGCGTTCTGATATTCGGCGAGAAGTTTCGCGTCCTCAATCGAACCGTGATGATGCATCTGGCGCCATCGACCTTTGATGAGTTGAAAAACTCGGGTAGTGCGGATATTGAGGTCCTTCTCTACGCCGCCGTCGACGTAGCTGCCGCGCTCGCGTCCTACCGCCCAAAACACGTCGCCGGTACGGTGGATCGTGTAATCCCAGAATACAACATGGACGTTGGCTGGACTTTTGAAGACGCCCTCGTACATCTTGTGCGGCTCATCAGCACCTCGCCGAATTCCGCCCAGCGGATTGTCGATCGCAACGTCGTCGGAAGCAGCGAAGTTGTCGTCGATCATCTTGATATCGCGTGAATTGAACGCGTGATAGAATTGAGCCAATGCCTGTTGCGGCTGGCTCAGGTCGCCGAGTTCCTCGTTGCCGGTTATGGGCTCTTGTATCGGCTTCGCCCCTTGCGCTTTGGCTGTGCTAATCGGCATCGACATCAGTACAACGCCGGTCAAACCGAGCGCTGCCGCCATGAGGGCGTTTCGACGGGCTCGTGCTGGAGACATGGGCTCCCTCCGTTGACCATGGGTCCCGGCGATGCGCGGGCAAAAACGCTCGCCGCTTCGTTAGAGGGTACACGAGCCAAAATGCGGGCTCGACCGGTATTGTTGCTGCGCTAAACTGCACAAATGCGGGACTTGGACTGGAATGATCTTCGCTATGTTCTCTGGCTATCGCGCACTGGCCGCATTGCCGGCACCGCGCGGAAGCTAGGCGTAGATGAAACCACGGTGGCGCGGCGCCTCAAGGCCATCGAGGCACTGCTAGCAGTGCGCCTCTTCGAGCGTCATGCGGGTGTACTGCGGCCGACCGACAGCGGGCAAATCGTCATCCGCCGAGCTGAGCGCATCGAACTTGAAGTCGATGCCGTTAAGGACGGCGTGACCAGTGCGGACAGCGTGGCTGCCGGCAAGGTACGCCTCACCGCCGTGCCGCTGGTCATGAATCATATTCTGATCCCCTCGCTGTCTGCCTTGATGCGATCACACCCACGATTGCAGATCGAGCTTGTGGCCGATCCCCGTAACCTCAGCATCACCAACCGGGAAGCTGACGTTGCGGTGCGCATGGCGCGCCCAGACAAGGAGCATCGCGCTGTTGCGCGTTGCGTCGGAAAGATAGATTACGCAGTTTATGGCACGGCAACGGGCTGCCCGCTGCCATGGATCACGTACAGTGCCGATTTGTCGAACCTGCCACAGGTGCGCTGGATGGCGAAGGCAATAGAAGCTGATCTGCAAGCGGACACATCCCTCGTAGTCAACGACTCCGAGCTAGCATTGAACGCCGTGCGAGCCGGGCTCGGCCGCTCGCTCCTGCCTTGCCGGGTCGGGGACGCGGTCCCCGGACTTTGCCGATTGGGCGACACAAAGCCGGTTCTCTCGCGCGACATGTGGATAATCGTCCATCCTGACCTCAAGCATTTGGCGCGGGTCAGAGCGATAATGGCGTGGTGCGAGCGCCTATTCTCAGAGAAGTCGGAGAAGCCACTGAGATGACGTAGTGGATCGCGGGTGGTGGCGCAGCGCGCCCTGCGCCAGACGGTGGTGGGGCATGCATGATGGAGCTGATCCGATCGTCAGCTAATGGGTCGTTCACGTCATTTTGGCTTTCGGATCATCACTTCCGATCTACCCCGACCAACGGACATCGCCCGACCGGCCCGGCATGTCTTAAGCGTGCCATTTTCGACCAAAGTGCGGCGCATCAAAAATGAGAAAGCTTGCGCATTGTGACACGACAGGACCGAACTTGAGCGTTTCAAAAGCCGTACCGTTTTGCGGCGCGCTGCTGATCCCCTGCCACGGCAAGTCCCCCGTTCCTGGTCGGATTTAACGGAAGCGACTAGGACTTGGGCTTCGCGCCAAAAAGCTGGCACCAGCCGTTCGGGCTGATGTCACCTTGGACGAATTTACACGCATTCGGAGGTTGGAAGTTGACGCAGCCGTCGCAGTGCTGGTCGCCCTTCGGCGTGGTCTGATATTTGGCGTCCACCTGGCTCAATTTAACCTGTCCCGCCGCTTGCGAGACCATCGCAGCGACTGTGGCCGCGCCGAGTGAAAGCGCCGCGTGGGAGAGCAGCACGCGGCGTGAGATACGTTGGCAATTATCCATTATCGACTCCCGGAAGATTTGTGCCGTCGAGACGATGGTTTCCACGGCTGAGGCAAAGGCAGCATCTGGTGCCGCTCTATCGCTTCACCTGTGCGCGTACTCAGTGAAAACGTAATCGCGGCTCTTCACCAACGAATGGCACGCGAACCCGCAACTCGCGTCGTGTCCCTGCGGCGGTGTATCGGCCTCGGTTGCGGGCGTAAACGTATCGGATGCCGCGTCGTAATCGAAGGAGCCCCACCCCCATCCGCCGCTGTCCGCGAACCTCTTGCTGTCCTTCACCATGAAATCGGCGTTAGCTTGGGTACCTAGAACCTTCGGCGGGCCAGGATACGCTTCTTGTGTTTTGGGGCTCCAATAAATCTTCGCCATCTTTGCCCCATCCGGGAACGGCTTGCCGTTGCCGGGCACGCCCGCCCGAAGAGCGTCCATCATAACTGGATTCCCCAAAATCGCGGCAAACTTGCCGTTGTTGTCGCTCATTGAGATGAGAGGCCAGTCTTCGTACCCCTTGAACTCCGAGAATGCGAGCCCGCCCGAAACTTGCACGGTGTACTTGTCCGCGGAAATAGCCCCGCCTGCGAGGACAGCAACCCCTGCCGCAATGATGGTCGCAATCGCTGTTGTTGAAATTCTCGACATTGCTCACTCCTTCGCTTGGGTTAGCAAGTTAAGCTGAGCGCGCTCTGCTTGGCGGCGGAGGCGCCAAAGAACCTTGGCAAGAGTCAAAGATTTTCCGACGTCGCTGCGACGCGGGACGCTGGCGGAAAGCGGCAATTCCCTCGACGAAATCGCGTCGTGGCATCCTCTTTCCGCGCCTCAAGACCACTCCGATGATAGCGAATTAAACTTGGGTTTTCGACCGCTGAAACCTATGTGAACGATAATTGTGTAAAGCAGAATAGCGCAATGCCTTGGGTCCGAAATGGCTCAAAAACTGACCTGACGACCGCTCGGCCGGACTTCCGCTCTGCACCCTAAGCCGGACTCAATTCGGACATCGCGGCCCCCACCAACGGACATCGTGAGACCGGACGGGTTGGTCCGTTTCGTGCCAGATCCGGACACTATGTTGCCGCTCTCCAATAGCTGCTAGTGTTGCGCGGTTTTGGGGGAGGTTCGTCTAGAGGGGGGATGATCGTGTCTCCAACGGAATTGTCGAGCAGCGAGGCGGAACGACTGCGCGCATTCGAACGGCAAGGTCATGATACTGTAGCAAAGAGCTATCACGCATTTTTTTCAGCCGTGACTGCTCTGGCTACCGATCCCCTTCTCGATGCCGTGCGATTGCGCCCCGGAACACGTCTGCTGGATGTCGCGAGCGGGCCAGGTGCTCTTGCAGCCGAAGCCGCAAACCGCGGCGCACGACCGGTCGGCGTCGATTTGTCCCCACGGATGATAGAACTGGCGCAGCGATTGTACCCTGCGATCGAATTTCGTGAAGCTGACGTAGAACATCTCCCATTTCCCGATCATGCGTTTGACGCGGTCGTCTGCGCGTTCGGGCTTGGACATTTTCCCCAGCCGGAACTTGCTGTCGCAGAGTGCGTACGAACCTTATCGCCCGGAGGATGCATTGCATTCGCCTGGTGGCATGATCCGGCGCGCCAGCGAATCCAGGGCATCTTCCGTGAAGCCATTGCCGAGATTGGCGTATCGTTGCCGCCGGACGTGCCACAGGGCCACAATGTGTTTCGTTTCTCCAACTCGGGCGAATTCCTTCGGTTGCTGGAGGGAGCTGGACTCATGGAAGTTGCGGTCACGGAGTACGCAGCCAGCTACTTCGTTCCGGATACGGAGACTCTTTGGCGAGGCGGGTTGGGCAGCCTCGTTCTGACCGGTGCTGTCATCAGGCATCAAGATCAGGCGACTCAAGACTTGATCCGAACCGCGTTCGAACGTTGCGCGAGCGTCTACAAATCAGCCGATGGACTGAACCTGCCTGTCGCATTCCAGATCGGCTCCGGCCGGCGGCCGATTTGATGGGCGCACGAGCTTCGAGGTCCGCTCCGGGTCCAGACTCGGACCTCGGACCACGTCCAAGCTAGGTCCATTCATCCTTCGATCGCGGACACGGGGGAACGCAGGGACGAGTCCGTTTCGCGCCCCGGACACACGAACCGCAGCAGACGCTCGCTCAGGTCACGCTGCCACGACGTATGGGAACTTCTTTTGCCGTTGGTTTTTCGCGACGGAGGGCCTTAGCCCCGAGTTTACAGCCGTACCTGTGACAAGTGACATCATTACTTCCGGAGCGTTGTCTGCCAGCGTCCGGCCATTGCGGGTGGCGAAGCCGTATGTAGCGGGCGTCCCCACGAGGTATGGCAAGACATCAGGGAATAATTCTCGGGCTACAGTCTGGCCGTAGCCCTCTGGGTCATCTGAGGTCCCGCTGGCCGCGACAACGGCAGCGATATGCTCCGCGATGTGCTTGCCTTCCGCATCAAAGTCTTTGGATGGGTGCCTGGTGTTAGCGGGATTTGTAAAGTGAGTGTCATCCGGCCAAAAGATCGGCCACATCATTGGATAGCCGCCGCGGTTAATCTGCCGCCAGCCGCCCGAATCGGTAGCGAGTTTCGTGGCGCACCAGACACCAATGTGCGCGCCGGGCTTCAATTGGGGATGCTGGTGCGAGACCTCAAGCACGATCGATTCGACGTTAGTGCCCGCGAAACTGTTCTTCGCATTCTCTGGACGCCACTCCGACAGGTCTACAGCGGTCCCGCTTTTGACTGGCCCGTTGATCTTCGCGAGTAGCGAGAGATCGATGTAGAACGGGTCTGCGACGCGTCCTGCCCATAACCGGGTGCCACCCGCGCTCGCCGGCTCACCTGTCCGGCCTTCTAGCACCAATTGGCCAACTGCAAAGTCCTCGCGCGCCTCCTTGCCGGCGAGAGCGTGCAATCTCATCACCTGTCGTCCCTGCGAATCGGCTTCGTCGAAGGAGACCCGATACGTCAAGGCTTCGAAATCGGCTCCGTCGAAGTGGACCTTAAACTCATAGCGTGCTTCGTGATGAAAGCCTGGCTTCACGTGGACGCCGGTGATGTTTGAGTTGACGTCCATGATAAACACCGTGCTGGCGTTACCTGAGAACAAATACATGTCATCGATAAAAAGCTGGCCATTCTGTGCAGCGAGAGGGGTATCGAGATGATGAGACATGGCAAAACTCCCTTCCTTCCGGCTGTGCGGCGTTCATTGGCGCGCCACTTGTGACAGACTTGGTGCAGACAAGGCGATACCGAGACCGGCTCCTATAGCACCGGGGGTGTCACATTCATCGGGGTTTACTCCCGGCTCCATCGTCAGCTTCAGCCAAAAACATGACAACGGAGCAACAGCCCCCTGCGGCGCTCGCTTTGGGTCATAAGCCGACCTGATGACCGCTAAGTCGGACTTCCACGTCGGGCAGTTCGCGCATGTCCGCCATGCGGAAATTGCCCGTCGTGTTAACTTGTCGCAGGCACGCGCGCTTGCCTGACGACCCCGACACACTTCACGTTGCCGCTATCCCGCGCTCCTCCGAGAGGGGCGTTTCGCGATCGTCACGAGCGTTGGGCGCGGGATGCGGTGGACGCGGCCATGTCGACAGACGAGCGACGAGGCGGCGGACGGCGAAGTCGTGTGGTCCTGATATCCCGACGCTGATATCAAATTCCTGAGAAGCTAACGCTTCCAGGGATGACGGAGACAAAAAGCCCGGTCTCCGGGGAGAACTCGAAGGAAACCGTTAAAACCATTCGCGCGGGGAATGCCGGAATGATGGCTGTACCTGTGGTGACTAACTCGTGTGCTTTTTTTCACTCGCACGCGAGGCTGCTGGTGCATCCGCATCCGGCATTCCCTGCGCCCTCTATCTTCTTGAGGGACGCGTTTGCTGCAAAGCTCGGGCGAGGCTTCGCCGCGGGAATGCCGGCCTGTGCCCCTTATGCTGTTTGAAAACTTGGATCGGTTAAAGGCCTGCAGTTACATCCTGTTCGCCGGAGCATACACACTGACCTTTCCACCCCGTCATGCCCGGGCTTGGCCCGGGCATCCACGCTTTTCTTTTCAGTTACCAAGACGTGGATGGCCGGGACAAGCCCGGCCATGACGATGCGGAAACATCTAGCTGACGTCCGAATTCGATAGCCGGGATGGCGAAACGCCGTGTGCGACTCAGCCCGTCATCCGGCTGCGGATTTCGGCCCGCAACTCATCGATCAGCTTGAGGCCCTGCTTGGTCTCGATGTGCCAGAAGGTCCAGCCGTTGCAGGCTTCCGCACCTTGCGCCACCGCGCCGATGCGGTGGATCGAGCCGACCTTGTCGCCGAGCATGATGGCGCCGTCGGCGCGGACCAGCGCGCCGTGGCGTTTGCGGGCATCGACGAGACGCGTGCCGGGCGAGATCATGCCGCGTTCGATCAGTTCCGAAAAGGCGACGCGGGGAGCCTCGCGGGCGGTCATGAACGGCGCCAGCGTTGCCTCAGGCAGCGGTTCGACGGCCGCGATGCGGGCTTCCGCCGCAGCCGCATAGGTCTCGTCGCGCTCGAAACCGATGTAGCGACGGCCCAGGCGCCTTGCGACCGCGCCGGTGGTGCCGGTTCCATTGAATGGATCGATCACGAGATCGCCAGCCCTGGACGACGACAGCAGCACGCGCGCCAGCAGGCCTTCGGGCTTCTGGGTCGGATGGACCTTCCTGCCATCCTTGTCCTTCAGCCGTTCCTCGCCGGTGCAGAGCGGGATCAGCCAGTCGGAGCGGGCCTGCACGTCCTCGTTGGCGGCCTTCAAGGCTTCGTAATTGAAGGTGTAGCCCTTGGCCTTCTCGTCGCGCGCCGCCCAGATCATGGTCTCGTGGGCATTGGTGAACCGGCGGCCGCGGAAGTTCGGCATCGGGTTGGTCTTGCGCCACACGATATCGTTGAGTACCCAAAAGCCGAGGTCCTGCATGATCGCGCCGACGCGGAAAATGTTGTGATAGGAACCGATCACCCAGATCGTCGCCGACGGTTTCATGAGGCGGCGGCAAGCGAGCAGCCAGGCGCGGGTGAAATCATCGTAAGCCGCGAAGGAGGAGAATTTGTCCCAGTCGTCGTTGACGGCGTCCACATGGGACTCGTCAGGGCGCTTCAACTCACCCTTGAGCTGGAGATTGTATGGCGGGTCGGCGAATACCAGGTCGACGGAACCTGCCGGTAATTTTGACATCTCGGCGACGCAATCGCCGACGACGATACGGCTGCCGATGCGGGAATCAAATTTAGTGCGGGGCGCCCTTGCAGACGCCCCGCGACGCGACACAACCATGACTCAAAAACTCTGACTCAGGCGACGCTGTCGGCGACGCGGGACCAAACAACCGACTGGCGATACATTGGCCGAGCAAAGTAAAAATCGACTTAACCGGGCAATTCTTTCAGGGTAGGCAATTTTTGCCGGGCAGGCTATGAATCGCTGGGACGAAAATTCTTCGCTTTCGCTGCGCGGGAACCGGCGAAGTTTGTTGCGGCAAATTGTAATGAGGAAAACGGCTCATGCGTTACGATGATTTTCGCCGTAGCGACGACATCGAGGATCGTCGCGACGACAGTGGCGGCGGAATGGGCGGCGGTCTTGGTCTTCCGATGGGCGGCGGCGGACTCGGAATCGGCACCATTATCGTGCTCGGCCTCATCGGCTACGCCTTCGGCATCGATCCGCGTCTTTTGATCGGAGGCGCGGAGATTCTCACGGGCGGCAGCCAGGCTCCGAGTTATCAAACCGATCGCCGGTCCGCCTCAGTCAAGCGGGGCGCGCCCACCGACGAGATGGGCAGCATGATTTCCGGCATCCTCGGCGAGATCGATGACCGCTGGAGCGAGATTTTCCAGGCTTCGGGATTGAACTATACGGGTCCACGCATCGTGCTGTTCCGCAACGTCACCAATGGCGGCCGATGTGGCATGGCTCAGTCGGCGATGGGACCGTTCTACTGTCCGCCGGACAAGCAGATTTTTCTCGACACCGGATTTTTCCGCGAGGTCGAGACAAGGTTTCACGGCTGCCAGGGAAGCGCGTGCAAGTTCACGGCGGCCTACATCATCGCGCATGAAGCCGGACATCACATCCAGAATTTGCTCGGCATCCTGCCGAAGGTGACGGCGCAGCAGCAGGCGGTGGGCAGCAAGGCGGCCGCCAACGCTTTGCAGGTGAGGGTGGAACTGCAGGCCGACTGCCTGTCTGGCGTTTGGGTCAATCGCGAAGAAAAGAAGCGGCCCGGCTTCGTCGAGCCGGGCGATATCGATGGCGCGCTGCGGACCGCGTCCGCGATCGGCGACGACACGTTGCAGCGCCAGGCCACGGGGCGGGTGGTGCCGGATTCGTTTACGCATGGCTCGGCCGAGCAGCGCAAGCGATGGTTCATGACCGGCTATCAGCAGGGTACGGTAAAGGCATGCGATACGTTCGGCGCTTCTTCGTTGTAACCGATCGGCGGCGCCGCAATTTCGCAATCGGCGAGAAGAACCTTCCATGACCTCGATCGACGAATCCAAACAGTTCGTGCCGCTCAACATCGCAGTGCTGACGATTTCGGACACGCGCTCGCTTGGCGATGACAAATCCGGAACCACGTTGGCGGAGCGGATCGTGGCTGCAGGCCATAAACTCGCGGCGCGGGAAATCGTCACCGACGATGTCGACAAGATTCGCGCCCTGGTGAAAAAATGGATTGCAGATCCCGGCGTTGACGTCGTCATCACGACGGGCGGCACGGGCTTCACCGGACGCGATGTGACGCCGGAGGCGATCGAGCCGCTGTTCGAAAAGCGGATGGACGGCTTCTCCATCGCGTTTCACATGTTAAGCCAGGCCAAGATCGGCACCTCGACGATCCAGAGCCGCGCCACCGCGGGCGTCGCGGGCGCCACTTTCGTCTTCTGCCTGCCTGGATCGCCCGGCGCGTGCCGTGACGGCTGGGACGGCATTCTCGCCGCGCAACTCGACTACCGAACGCGGCCGTGCAACTTCGTCGAGATCATGCCGCGGCTGGACGAACATCTGCGCCGCGCGAAGGGCGCATCCGCCTGACGGAGCGAGCACGCAGGAATCGATAAATTTCATCGCAATTTGCTAAGGGAACCTTACGACATTCCCTGCAGTGTGGAGGGTGTGATTTGACGAGCGGCGGGCCGAGCTCAGAAAAGACAGCCCCGCGACGGATGGTCTTCATGACTGTTGTCGAGCCAAGGATAAGGGTCAAGCGCGAACCGAGACGGCACCTGAACAAGAAGCCGGCATGGATCTCGCACGACCATGGCGCGACGCAACGCCAGTGCTACGTAATGGATGTCTCGCCGGGCGGCGCCAGGATCGCGACCGATGACGCGATGGACGTCGGCGACAGTTTCGAGCTGGCGCTCGTGCCGGATCATCCGAATCGTGAATTCTGCGAAGTTGTCTGGCGCAGAGCCAAGACCTACGGCATAAAATTTCTCGAGGTGCGGCCCTCGGACGAGCCGGCATCGGCTGATTCCGCAGCCGGCGAAAACGATTAGAGCTTCAACTCCCAGGTCTCGCCGACGAGGTTTTGGCCGAAGCTGCGGTGCGGCTCGCTTTTCACCAGCACGAATCCTGCGTCCTGATAAATCCTGCGCGCGGCAGAGAGAATGCTCTGGGTCCAAAGCGTGACCTTGCGGTAACCGCAGGCCCGCGCAAAGGTAATGCATTCATCGACGAGCCGTCGTCCCAATCCCTGTCCGCGTCCGGCCGGCTCGACCAGCAACAACCGCAGCTTGGCGACCTCGTCGCTCTCCCTGACCAGAAAAACCGAACCGACCTGAATGCCTTCCATCTCGGCGATCCAGCAGCGCTCCCGCGAAGCATCGAACGAGGTCAGGAATTTTGCGGCAATCTCCGCGACCAGGGCCTCGAAAGAGGAGTCGAAACCATACTCGCTGGCATAGCGCGCGCCATGGCTTTGCACCACGAAGCCCATGTCGCCCGGTCGAGGTTCGCGCAAGGTTGCGGCCGTGGAAGCCGCGGGGTGTGCGAGCAGTCGCTTGATCGTTGCCATCGCACCGGTCAGGCGCTGACGGTCGCCTTCCGACAACAAGGATAGCATCCCGCCGACCTGTTCCTGCGAACCACGGTCGAGTTTCGAATAGGTCTGCCGCCCCCTGGCAGTCAGAGTGAGCCGATATCGCCGCCGGTCCGCGGGTTCCGGCTTGCGGCTGATCAGCCCGTCCGCTTCGATTTTCTGGACGATCCTGCTGAGGTAGCCGGGATCAAGGCCGAGTTCGCTTCCGATTGCCTTGGCGGAAGGATTTTCGCGGTTGGCAAGTTCGTAAAGCACGCGCGCCTCGCTCAGCGAGAGCGAGCTTTGCAATATCTGATGATCAAGCACGCCCAGCCTGCCGGTGTAGAAGCGGTTGAAAGCGCGCACCATCGATATCTGGTCGTCGCAATCAGTTTGGGACATGAGCCAATCTCGGTGATTGCCATCGTCAATCAATTATTTGACTTTGGCAAGTACCTTGCAGCGTTATGCTACCACGATCCGGCTCCGCAGCAGCGTAAGCGAGGATCGCCCCAGTCGCCGGAGCAGCTTCGCCTCGGAGCGGCGCGCGTCTGGCGCGTGCCCGCCGAGCCGCTCGTAATGATCGCGCGCGATCAGCAGTCCCTGGTCGGCCCAGGGCCCCGCGATCATCCGCGCAACGAATTTCAGCCCATCGCGAAAGCCCGCCTCGGCGTAAGGCGAGCGGGCGTAGCGAAAAATTCCCGCGCGCTGACGTTCGCTCTCCGCGACGCGCTGGATGAATTGGGTCGTTTCTTCGATCCAGCCGGGGTCGAGGACCGCCCCCGCATGCAGAAACATCAGCCATGGCGAGCGGGCCTGACGCGCCCCCGCCGCCAATGCCGCGGCCCGCGATCCATCGAAGGGCAGATATCGGCATCCCGCGACATCGGCCACTCGCTCGATCACGCCGGTGCCGGCGCGGTCGACCAGCAACACCTCGCGCACCACGCCTGCGGCCGCCCCCGGCACCAGCGCCGCAAGCGTGGCGACGGTCGGCCCCTCTGCGCCTTCGGTCGGGATAATGACGCTCAGCATGAAGTTTCGATGTTTTGAACGGCGAGAACGCTGGAACTGTTATCACCATGTCACATTCAAATCACCACGCCGATTGCGTTTTTTTGGGCAATCCGAAGGGCTTATTGAATCTGTTGAATGGTGAGCATCATCCACCGGCCGACGCTCGTTGGGGTGGCGTTGAGTCCTTCCAATGGCCGTCACCGGCCTGGAAACGCCAGGTCGCAATCTCGGCAAGTTCCTTCTCCGGCCGGCTCACCACCGTTTCGAGCCGGCCGAGATACATCCTGCCGCTGTCGCCGTCGACGGTGAGCCAGTCGCTTTCCGCGATCGTTGTCCGGTCCAATTGCGCGCGGCCGGCGGCGACATCGATCGCTATTCCGCTGCATCCGACGATGCAGGGCTTTCCCATCTGCCGCGCGACCAGCGCGGCGTGGGACGTACGCGCCCCGACTCTGGTCACGATGCCCGCGGCCAGCGCAAAGCCTTCGACATCAGCCGTGCTGGTGTCCGGACGCAACAGGATGACGGGGTCACCCGAGACCGAGAGCCGCCGAGCGCTTTCTGACGAGAAGGCGGCGCGGCCGCTCGCAATCCCGCCCGACGCTGCGATACCCGTCAAAAGCGGCGTGTCGGCGGAAGCCAGCGAAATCTCAACCAGAGTGGCGAGATCGATCCCGCCAAGCCGATCCAGTGCTTCGTGGGGCGTGATCAATCCCTCGTGCACGAGATCGATCGCGATACGCAATGCCGCGCGGGGCGTCCGCTTGGCGGAGCGGGTCTGCAGCACCCACAACTTGCCGTCCTCGATCGTGAATTCGACGTCCTGCACATCGCCGAATTCTCTCTCGAGCCGGCGCAAGACATCGCCCAGCTCGGCCGAAAGCCGGGGCAGGGCTTGGATGACGGTCTCTTCCGTGTCGGGCGTCCGTCGGCCCGAAACGACATCTTCGCCCTGGGCGTCGAGTACAAGATCAATCATCGGTTGCCGCGACCCGATTGAGGGGTCGCGCGAAAACGCAACTCCTGCGCCGGACGACAGCCCGCCATTGCCGAACACCATGGCCTGCACCGTCACGGCAGTGCCCTTGAGGTCATCGAGTTTCTGAAGACGACGGTAGGACTGCGCCCGCTCGCTCATCCATGAGCGATAGACCGCCCGCGCTGCGCTTTCGAGCTGGATTGCTTCGTCCTCGAGCCAGCCGTCCTCGTAACGCTCCTCGATCATGGCCCGTTCATCCGTGGCCAGCCGTTCAAGCCCTTCGCTGTCCAGCTCGTGGCCGTTCGCGACGCCCTCGCTCAAAATCAATTCCGCAAGCCTGGCGGAGAACAGTGCAGGATCGAGACCCAGAACCGTCTCGGCGTAGCTTTCGAGAAAGCGCCGCCGGCAATCCCACGCCAGCCGCGGCCGGCCGCTGTTGCGGATCAGACCCTGCACCGCGGCCGACGTGCAGCCGACGTTGAGGACGGTATCCAGCATGCCCGGCATCGAGCGAGCCGCCCCGGATCGCACAGATACCAAAAGCGGCTGCCGATGGTCGGCAAAGCGTTTGCCCGTCGCATGCTCCAGGAAGGCAATGCCTTCCTTCAGCCCTTCGCGCAGCTCACGTTCGGCATGTGCCTTCCTGGCAATTATCGCGGCGCAAAGCTCCACCGGCAGCACAAAGGCCGGTGGCACCGGCAAGCCGAGGGCCGCCATGCGCGCGAGGTTGGCGGCTTTGGCGCCGACAATTTCGGCTGAAGGAAGTTCGGTCCCGGGACCGCCGATACGCACGATGTGCATCGCTTAAAACCCCTCACTGAGCATGGTCTTTTCGAAAGCCGGCTTGCCTGGATGATGGTTTACGCCGACAGATCGGCCATGATGTGCCGCCGCAGCAGATGTCCAAAGCCGGCCAGTCGGTCGGTGGCACGTTCGACGGCACGGGCAAGCTCGATTACGGAAAGTGACGTAGCGACGTCGAAGCCGCCGGCAAAAACCTGCGTGGTGACATCGCGTTCACGCTCGTCCGCGGCGTGCTCGGCGTCGATAAGGCGGATGATGGCGTTGAGCGCGTCTTCGGAATCAGCGCGGTGTCCTTCCGGAACTTCGATCGCGGCGGCAAGGCCCGAAGCCGCTGCCTCCGTCGCGGTAATGCCGACCGCGCATAGTTCGGCAAGCGTCGAGAGCAATCGCGGATCGACCCCTGCGGGTGCGAGCGATGCGATGAAGGCCGCCTGCTCGAGTTCGTCGACGGCCTCCTCGACACGATCCACCAGCTGTTCGATGACCGGACCGGCGTTGAGGCGGCTTGCCTCCTTGCGGGCTTCGAGCGCAATGCGATCGGCCTTGCGCTCGATCAGACCGGCTGTCGCCGCAAGACGTTTGCAGTCGCTCGTCCTGCCTGCCCGCAGCGCCGCGACGTGGTGGGCGACGGCTGCGATGATGTCATGCGCCAATCCGACTTGCCGCAGCACGATCGCGAGAAGGGCGCTATCCACGCGTTCGAGGCGTCTTATCAGGTCCGCCTCGATCCGGTCGCGGACCAGCCGCACGGATCGGCCGCTGATCAAGGCTTCGGTCGAAACCCGCATCGCGGTCTTGATGAAGTCGACCGCGGCGTTGCGGCCGAGCGCCTGGTCGAGCCGTTCGCCGAATCCGATGCGCGTTGGCGCAGCATTGCGCACGGCCGCGCCGATCAATTCGCTGCCGCCGAGCTCGAGGAGGGCGCGATGGCCGAAGTGCTGACGGGCTGCCCAGTCGAGAATGCGCCCCGCATCCTCCTTGGCGACCCAGCTGCGCAGCAGCTTGCGTGCCTTGTTCCAGTCGATCAGAAAAACCAGCCCCGCGCCGACTGCAGTCAGAAAGGCGTTGCGGTCGCCGGCGCCGCCGGCGTGCAATTCTCCCGTAACGAGAAAGAAGGCGTCGTCCTCCCCGAGGCCCGCCGCGGCGTGGCGGTCGAGCCCGCTCCACTTGACGTCAAACTTGTCGAACAGGGCTACAAAGAATTTGACGCGCGCCAGATGCACGTCGGTGTAGGTCACGGTGACGGAATTTTCGCTGATCGCGATGATCACCACATGCGCGTCGGTGGCTCCGATATCGTTTTGGATCAGCAGCCGGCCGTTCGAGCGAGTCGCCGTGGTATCGAGGCCCGGATGGTTGAACTTCAGGGTGCGCGTCTCGTTGAGACCTTTCATGAAGCTTTCGACCGGCGCGCGGTCTTCGGGCCGCAAACCGAATGCGTGGGCGCCGCTCACGATCTCCTCGGAACAATCCACGGCCAATCGGTTGAGAGCTTTGTGAAGGTCCATTACCAGGCTGTGCAGACTGTCAGCGCCGCGCTGTGCGATACCGGTTAAATTGGCCACCCGCGCGATTTCGATCTCGTTGGCTGCGTCCAGCAGGCCTGCGGCACGGATCGCGGCAAGTCGCGCGGCGAGAGATTCACTGTCGGCCGATTTATTTGCGCTGGCCGAGTGCAGCATGATCTCAGCATCGTCGCCGATATCCTTGATCAGCCTTGAAAGATTGGGTGCGGTAATCCGGCCGGCAGCGGCAAGGTGGGCGCCTCCAATCAGCGTCGCAAGCGCGGCGGGCGCCATGCCGGCGGCACGGCATTCGGCATGCAGATCTGTCGCCGGACGCGCCGGTTGCTGGGCGCGTTGGGTTGCGGCCTGCAGCGCGCTCATTCGCACCTTGATGCGATCGTTGGCGGCAAGCCCTTCCGCTACCAGCGACGGCAGCAGGATATCGGTCTGCCCGAGTTCCCTGATGATTTGTGATTTCATGACCGCCTACCAGGAAGAAGTAGGCCAAGATTGCTCGTCCTGTTCGCACTCGCATTGCGCCAGATCATTCATAAAAATGTCATGGAACCATCTGGTTAGCTGACAGCGCGGCTTCCGCTGCGTCCACAGGCGAACTTAATGTTCTTGATTTGTTCTGCATCCATGCTATGTTTGAAAAATGAGCCGAGCATCCTCAAATGCCCTCAAGCACCCGCCGGTCACGGCGCCCTCCGAACCGGCGGGTGCGCCTTCTGCTTTTCCCGAGCTTTCGGCGGCGATCGACCGCGAGCGGCGGCGTGGCCGCGGCGCGCAGTCGAACGTCAGCGGCCGCTTCGAGGCTGAAGCGCGGGTCGCCTTCGACGATGGATGGCAGAGCCTCGATGAGCTTCCGCCGTTCAAGACCACGGTCGCGATCGATACCGCGCGCAAAGTCATCACCCGCAACGAATCTCCCGATATTGGCTTTGATCGTTCGATCAATCCATATCGTGGCTGCGAGCATGGCTGCGTTTACTGCTTCGCGCGGCCGACGCATGCCTATCTCGGCCTGTCGCCGGGTCTCGATTTCGAATCGAAACTGTTCGCCAAGCCCGAGGCGCCGGAGCTTCTCGAAAAGGAATTGGCGGCTGAGGATTACGAACCGCGCATGATCGCAATCGGTACCAATACCGATCCGTACCAGCCGATCGAGCGCGAGAGAAAGATCATGCGCGGCATTCTCGAAGTGCTGGACCGCGCCGGGCATCCGGTCGGCATCGTCACGAAATCGGCGCTGGTGGTACGCGACATCGATATTCTGGCGCGGATGGCGAAACGCAACCTTGCCAAGGTAGCGATTTCGGTGACGACGCTCGATGCAGGACTTGCGCGTGCGATGGAACCGCGCGCCTCGACGCCACCGCGGCGGCTCGAGGCGTTGCGGCGATTGTCGGAGGCCGGAATTCCGACCACCGTAATGGTCGCGCCGGTCATCCCGGCCCTCAATGACAACGAGATCGAACGCATTCTCGACGCGGCCGCGCATGCCGGCGTCAAGGAGGCAAGCTACGTGCTCTTGCGCCTGCCGCTGGAAGTGCGCGATCTCTTTCGCGAATGGTTGATGGCAAATTATCCGGATCGCTATCGACACATCTTCACCCTGATCCGCGACATGCGTGGCGGCCGCGATTACGATTTACAGTGGGGCACGCGGATGAAAGGCACCGGTCCTATGGCCTGGATGATTGGACGCAGGTTCGAGATCGCCTGCGAAAAGCTCGGGCTCAACAAGCGGCGGTCGAAATTGACGACTGATCATTTCGCGAGGCCGAAGCGCGCCGGACAGCAACTCAGCCTGTTTTGAGGCGCGTTGCCCTGATCGCGCCGCTCGGGAGCACTGAATAGCGGGAATTGGGCCACGGTTCCCGGTTGCGCCGGGCTCCTGGTTTGCGCACGATCCCGGCCATGATTCGGGAAAAGTCAGGCAACGGCGAGGCCAGGCCAGCCAAGGTTGCATTACCCAGCTTTCGCCGCGAACGCGCGTTAATCAAACGTGGCATATGGCCGGTTGCCGGCTGCGATGAGGCCGGCCGCGGCCCGCTCGCCGGTCCGGTGGTGGCGGCCGCCGTCGTGCTCGATCCCATGCGGATTCCGAAGGGGATCGACGACTCCAAGCGGCTGACCGCCGAACGCCGTGAGGAACTGTTCGAAAAGATTTGCGCGACCGCCTCGTTTGCAGTCGCTTTCGCCTCGCCGGAGCGAATTGATCGCGACAATATTCTGCGCGCCTCGCTTTGGGCGCTCAAGCGCGCGGTCCAGGCGCTTCCGCAGCTGCCGAAGCACGTTTTCGTCGATGGCCGCGACCGGCTTGACACAGCCTGCGACTGCGAGGCCGTGATCGGCGGCGACGCCCTGGTGGTCTCGATCGCCGCTGCGTCAATCATCGCCAAGGTGACGCGTGATCGACTGATGTGCGCGCTGGCGCAGGATTGCCCGGGCTACGGCTTCGAATCCCACAAGGGCTACAGCGTGCCCGAGCATCTCGAGGCGCTCGACCGATTGGGGCCCTCGGTTCACCACCGCAGCTTCTTTGCGCCCGTCATTGCCGCGCGGGAAAAACATCAGCCGTGGACCGTGAAACGCGAACCCGATTTGTTCGCCCTTGCCGGAGAGAATACGGGCGAAATCCCGGCCGCGGTCTGACGCAGTTGCCTCTGCGGCTTGCGCGCTTTATCAACTCAAGCATCAAACAGGCCGACCTGCCGGACCGGCCGCGCGTTTGTCGGACGTTTCATGCGTTTTACCTCTCTGGTCATCGAATTGATCCGCGCCCGGCCCCGACTGGTCGTCTGGCTTGTCGTGCTGCTGCAGGCGGCCTTGTGGCTGTTCGTGTCATTGCTGCTGTATCGCAGTCCACCCGCGGAGTTGGCGACCGTGCTGGCCTTTGGCCGCGAGTACCAGGTGGGGACCGATCTTGGTCCGCCGCTGGCGCCCTGGCTCGCGGACATCGCGTTTCGGGCCGCGGGCAATCACGTGTTCGGAATCTATCTGCTGGCCGAGCTTTGCGCGGTCGTCATGTTCTGGACGCTTTATATGCTGGCGCGGGCCATTGTCGGCGGACAACAGGCGGTGCTCACGGTTCTCCTGACGATGACGGTCCTGGCATTCAGTTCGCCCGGTCTCGAATTCGGCCCGCTCGTGCTCGCCCGGCCGCTCTGGGCGCTGTTGCTGCTGCATTCCTGGCAGCTGATCGGCCAAAACCGGCGCAACGCATGGTTCGCCTGGTCGATCGAAGCCGGATTGTTGCTGCTGACGACCTCGGCTGCGATCTACCTCTTGGCGCTCGTAGTCGGATTTGCCGTCGCAACCCCGCGTGGACGGCGCGTCCTGGCCTCGTTCGATCCGCTGTTCGCGCTTCTGGTAGTCGCCGTGCTGGCGCTACCCTATCTCGTCTGGGTGATCCGAGCCGACGCGCTCGCCTGGCCGCATTGGCCGTCGATTTCGGATTTGAGCGGCAGGATGCTGCACTGGGCCTCTCTGGCAGGCGGCCTGCTGTTTGCCGCTTCGGGCGTGCTTTTACTGGCGTTACTCAACACTGGGTGGCTGACGCGCAATCCGGAGGATGCGCCGATTATCTTTCGCCCCCCTGTCGAGGAACTTGCGCGTGACTTCGTGTATTTTTTCGCGATCGGTCCGGTCCTGGCGGGAAGCCTGATTTCCGGACTGTTCGATCTCGACCGTGTCGTCGGCGGGGCAGGCATCGCGCTGTTGATGTCGGGCCTGGCAATAGTCGTCGCGACTGGCGATCTGATCCATCTGCGTCGCCAGCGCATCCTGCGTTCGGTCTGGGCGGCCATCATCGTCGCGCCTGCCATTGCGGCTGTCGCGACCACGCTGTTTGTGCCGTGGACGGGAAGCGCCGAGGTGGCGACCTCGCTGCCCGCGGCGGAAATCGCCAACTTTTTCGATGAGAGCTTCGAGCGCCGCACCAGCCAGAAGCTTCGCGCGGTGAGTGGGGATGCACAGCTTGCGACATTGCTCACCCTGAGTCGCGACCGTCCGCATCTGTTTCTGGCCGCGACGCCTCAACGGACACCCTGGATGAATCTATCCAGATTCAATCAAACCGGCGGCGTCGTGGTCTGGCGTGCGTCCGATACGGCCGGCACGCCGCCCGGAGATGTCGCGCTGCGGTTCCCGGGTCTCGTGCCCGAAGTGCCCCGTGCATTCGAGTGGCTCGTCAATGGACGGCAGCCCCTGCTGCGGATCGGCTGGGCGATCGTCCGACCGAAGACGCCGTAACCGCGCGACATTTCCGGGATTGGCTCTCCTTACGATGTCTGCGCCAGAGCTTTGGCGATCGCCCGCAGATCCTGCCACGCCATGCGTTTGTAGGACGGCGAGCGCAGGAGATACGCAGGATGGAACGTCGCCATCGCGCGGACCACGCGCGTTCCGGTGTCGTAGTCGAACCACCGCCCGCGGGTCCTCATGATGCCTTCGCGGGTCGAGAGCAAGGTTTGCGTCGAGGGATTGCCGAGCGTCACCAGGATGTCCGGGTCAACCAGTTCGATCTGTCGCTGGATGAACGGGAGACAGATCTGGGTTTCGTGTGGCGTCGGCGTGCGGTTGCCCGGCGGCCGCCATGGAATCACGTTGGCGATATAGACGTTGCTGCGATCGAGCCCGATCGCTGCGATCATCCGGTCGAGCAACTTTCCCGATCGGCCGACGAAAGGCAGCCCCTCGATGTCCTCCTCGCGTCCGGGCGCCTCGCCGACGAACATGATGCGCGCCTGCGGATTGCCGTCGGCGAACACCAGACGCGTGGCCGTGGATCGCAATGCGCAGCCGCCGAAATTCTCAAGCAGGCTCCTCAAAACTTCGAGCGAGGGCGCAGTGCGTGCGGCTTCACGCGCTGTTGCGATGGCAGCGTCGGGCGAAGGCGCGGCCTCGGCGAACACGGCCGGAGCGGTAACGATCGCAGGTCGGGTGGGCCTCGCCGGGCTCGCTTCGTCGGAGTCCGGCTCGGCCGGGGTTGTGGTCGCGGCGGCTGGCGCGATGACAGGATCGGACAGCCGGTCGGCAGGCTCTTCGGCCAGCGCGCAGTCGACCCCGGCCTCAAGATAAAAGGCGAGCAATTGCCGGGCGGTGGGCAGCGGATCGGGTGTCACGGAACGATGCGGGCTTTCTTCGTCGCTCTGGGGCTTCCTTGGGTGTTTTCGGGATTTTTAGCGCGTGATTGGCAGAGGTGGGAACCGGTTTTCCATCGCGAGGATGCGTTGTTTGCGTGGAGACCATTCTCGAACAACGACGTCAAGAGGCGCCATGGCGCTTCGACCTGGCAATCGCGCGTCAGGCCGGGATTGCGCTGCAACGAAGAAATGGACCCGCATGCGGCATTTCCATGGTTGTTCTTGCCGGAAAAATCGGAAACAAACCCTCAGTGACCACCTGTACGGGCCCGAGAGAAAATCATGAGCAGCGAAGAATTACCTCCGCGCGAATCCATGGAATTCGATGTCGTGATCATCGGTGCGGGACCCAGCGGCCTGACCGCGGCGATCCGGCTGAAGCAACTCGACAGTGATCTTTCCGTGGTGGTCGTCGAAAAGGGCTCCGAGGTCGGCGCCCACATTCTTTCCGGCGCGGTGATCGACCCGGCGGCGCTCGATCGACTGTTTCCGGACTGGCGTGAGGATTCCGATTGCCCGTTGAAGACGAAGGTGAGCGAGGACCGATTCTATTGGAACACGGCGGGGACAGCCATCCGGCTGCCGAATTTCATGATGCCGCCGCTGATGAACAACCATCATTGCTATGTCGGCTCGCTCGGCAATGTGTGCCGGTGGCTCGCGCGCAAGGCCGAAGCTCTCGGTGTCGAGATCTATCCGGGCTTCGCCGCGGTGGAAGTGCTCTATGACGACAAGGGCGCAGTGCGCGGGATCGCGACCGGAGATATGGGAGTCGCCAAGGATGGCTCGCACAAATCGTCCTTTACGCGCGGCATGGAACTTTTGGGCAAATACACCCTGTTCGCCGAGGGAGCCCGCGGCAGCCTGACCAAGCAGTTGATCGCGAGGTTCTCTCTCGATGCGAAGAGCGAGCCACCCAAATTCGGCATCGGACTCAAGGAGGTCTGGCAGATCGAGCCCGCAAAGCACCGCAAGGGGCTGATCCAGCACGCCTTCGGCTGGCCGCTCAACAATTCGACCGGCGGCGGCTCGTTTCTCTACCACTACGACGACAATCTGGTCGCGATCGGCTTCGTCGTGCACCTCAATTACGATGATCCCTATCTCTCGCCATTCGATGAGTTCCAGCGTTCCAAGACTCATCCTTCCGTTCGCGGTCTCTTGGAGGGCGGCAAACGCCTTGCCTATGGCGCGCGTGCCATCACGGAGGGCGGCTACCAGTCGGTACCGCGCCTGAGCTTTCCAGGCGGAGCGTTGATCGGTTGCGCGGCGGGGTTTGTGAATGTGCCGCGCATCAAGGGCGTTCATAACGCCATGAGCAGCGGCATGCTTGCCGCCGAACATGTCGCGGCGGCGCTTTCCGCCGGCCGCGCCAATGATGAACTGGTCGAGTATGAAAATGCCTGGCGCAATTCAGCGGTAGGCAAGGACCTTTACCCGGTCCGCAACGTCAAACCGCTGTGGTCGAAATTAGGTACCGTCCTCGGGGTGGCACTCGGCGGTATCGACATGTGGTGCAACACGCTTGGCTTTTCGCTTTTCGGAACGCAATCGCATGCCAAGCCCGACCGCAAAACGCTCGATCCAGCAAAGAACCATGCGCCGATCGCTGCGATCAAACCCGACGGCAAGCTGACCTTCGACCGCCTGTCATCGGTATTCCTCTCCAACACCAACCACGAAGAGGATCAGCCGGTTCACCTGAAGGTCGCTGACATGAACCTGCAGAAGACCTCGGAACACGATGTCTATGCCGGTCCTTCGAACCGCTATTGTCCGGCCGGCGTTTATGAGTGGGTGGAGGAGGGCTCAGGTCCCCGCTTCGTCATCAACGCGCAAAACTGCGTCCACTGCAAAACCTGCGACATCAAGGATCCGAACGGCAACATCACATGGGTTCCGCCGGAGGGCGGCGGCGGGCCCAATTATGAGGCGATGTGACCACGATTGCGTGACCAAATTACTTTTCAGTGGAGCCCGGCGGCGGACTTGCCGGTCGCGCACCCGCCCGGTCACCTGCGCAAATGTGTGTAAAATCCTAAACACCACTAGAATCCGGTACTTGCTGGCGATCCTGTGATTTTCGACATTCGCAGGACCATCGGCTGCAGCGGTGCCGAATGTCAGAATCGGGCTGTCCCAGCCACGATCCCGCCATACTGGAAGCGTTTTCAGGCGTGACAGGGAAGGAAGGTCGGCTGTTCCCGGCCGTTCGATTTGCCGGCGCGTATCCTTGCGGTTCAACGCCAAAAGCGGCATTGTCGCGCTGCTTGATGCCGCCGTCTGGGCTCGCATTCGAGATCGATCAACATCATCCTGCTGCCGTAAATCCTGGACCCAAGGCGAACCCTGATGCTTTCCATTCGTTTCAATCGCTGGACCATTGCCGCCATTGCTTTCACCGCGCTGGCGCTGCCGGGCTCCGTTTCGGCGCAAACGCCCGATCATCCCACGGACAACTCGGCGCAATACCCCTCAAGCCGCGATCTGAAATCGCTGACGACGTCCGGCAGCTACCTGGCCGCCCGCCATGCCAGCGTCGAGCGCGACGCCGCCTCGGCGGCGACGTTTTATCGCTCCGCGCTCCGCACCGATCCGAAAAACGGCGAGTTGCTGGATCGCGCATTTATCTCCTCGCTCGCCGATGGCGACATTGACGAGGCCGTCAAGCTTGCCGACCGCATCCTCGCGCAGGACAAGAATAACCGCGTCGCCCGGCTCGTCATCGGCGTGCGCGACCTGAAACAGAAGAAATATTCGAGTGCTCAGGCCAACATCAACCAGTCGATACGCGGGCCGATCACCGATCTGGTGGCCACGTTGCTCTCGGCTTGGGCCAGCTACGGCGCGGGCGAAACCAAGGCGGCCGTGGCCAATATCGACAAGCTGACCGGCCCGGAATGGTACCCGATCTTCAAGGATCTGCACTCCGGGATGATCCTCGAGCTGGCGGGCAAGGAAAAGGAAGCCGGCGTTCGCCTCGAGCGGGCGTACAAGCTGGAGGACTTAACCCTGCGCGTCGCCGACGACTATGCGCGCTGGCTCTCGCGAAACAAGGACTCCGCGTCGGCTATTACGGTCTATGAGGCTTTCGACAAGAAGCTTCCGCGGCATCCGCTGGTGCTGGAAGCACTGCGGGAGACCAAGGCAGGCAAGAAGCTTCCGCCGCTGGTCGATTCACCGCAGGCAGGCGGCGCCGAGGCGCTCTACGGAATCGGCTCGGCTCTGACGCGCCGCGGCGAGGATCTTGCGCTCGTCTATTTGCAGCTTGCGCTGTATCTCTCGCCCAATCATCCGCTCGCCCTGCTGTCGCTGGCCGATCTCTATGAGTTGGTGAAGAAGCCGTCGATGGCGATCAAGGTCTACGAGCGCATGCCGGCCAGTTCGCCGCTGCACCGCAATGCGCAAATCCAGCTCGCGATCAATCTCGACGCGGCCGACCGCAGCGACGAGGCAATCAAGATCCTGAAAAATCTTACCGCCGAAGACCCGAAGGATCTCGAGGCGCTGATGGCGCTCGGCAATGTCGAGCGCGGCCGGAAGAAGTTCGCCGACTGCGCGCAGACCTACTCGCGTGGCATCGATGCCTTGCCGGCGGCGACCGACAAGAACACCTGGATCTACTATTACTACCGCGGCATCTGCGAGGAGCGCTCCAAGCAGTGGACCAAGGCCGAAGCTGATATGCGCAAGGCACTGGAGCTGCAGCCGGAGCAGCCTCACGTGCTGAATTATCTGGGCTATTCCTGGATCGATCAGGGCGTCAACCTTGACGAAGGCATGAAGATGATCAA
This sequence comes from uncultured Alphaproteobacteria bacterium, assembly GCA_963820275.1. GTDB lineage: Bacteria > Pseudomonadota > Alphaproteobacteria > Rhizobiales > Xanthobacteraceae > Bradyrhizobium. The sequence goes on along the minus strand of CAWFZL010000024.1, from coordinate 41,095 downwards.
GCGGGCCGTCGAGCAGCGCCCGGATGACGGCTATATCGTGGATTCGCTTGGTTGGGCCTATTATCGCATCGGTAACTACGAGGACGCGGTGAAAAATCTCGAGCGCGCGATCGACCTCAAGCCGGAGGACCCGACGATCAACGACCATCTCGGTGACGCTTATTGGCGCGTCGGTCGCACCCTGGAAGCCAAGTTCCAGTGGGCGCATGCGCGCGATCTCAAGCCCGAGCCGGAGGATCTGCCGAAGATCGAAGCCAAGATCGAAAAAGGCCTCCCGGACGACACCTCCTCGGCCGCTTCAGCGGACAAGAAGAAAGAGGAAGACAAGGGCGGTTAGAGCGGGGGGCCCTTGAGGGCCTGCGCGAACCGCCCGTCCATTCGCTTCTCACGCTATTCCCGCGCGGCGCGGCCTTTCTGGATTTTGCACTCGCCATGACGTCCGGTCGAGCTACTGAAGCGATCGTCGAATCCCCTGCATCGGCATTCGTCGAGGACGCGCACGCCAAGATCAATCTGACCCTTCGCGTGGTTGGACGGCGAGTCGACGGATATCACGACCTCGAAAGCGTGGTTGCGTTCGCCGATTGTGCCGACCGGTTGAGCCTCTTCCCCGGCGTGGAACTGCTGCTCGACATTACCGGGCCGCTCGCGCAAGCTTGCGGCGATCCCGCCGACAATCTCGTGCTCAAGGCAGCACGATTGCTCCGCGAGCGCGTTTCGGATCTGAAGGTGGGGACCTTCACTCTCCACAAGATGCTGCCGGTCGCAGCCGGCATAGGAGGCGGGTCGGCCGATGCAGCCGCCGCCCTGAGATTGCTGGCGCGAGCAAACGGCCTTGCTATGGACGATTCCCGGCTGGTCGACGTCGCGCAATCGACCGGTGCCGACGTGCCGGTTTGTCTGGCGTCACGCGCCTGCGTCATGACGGGGGTCGGCGAGAAACTGTTGCCGCTCGCCTTGCCGAACCTGCCCTGCGTGCTGGTCAATCCCCGCATTCCCGTGGCGACAAAGGATGTGTTCGAGGCCCTGGGCCTGCGCAATGGTGAATTGCTGGTCGGCGCCGCCGACGTGATCGAGGCAATCGCCTGGCCTTCGGATGGATCATCGCCCGGCGACTGGATCGAGATGCTCGCAAATGGAACCAACGACCTCGAAGCCCCGGCAATAAGCATTCAACCCGTCATCGGCGAAGTGCTTTCGGCGCTTCGCACGGCCGGTGACGCGCGGCTGGTGCGGATGTCAGGTTCGGGGGCAACCTGCTTTGCGATCTTCGACAGCGTCGCTGCCGCGCAAAACGCCGCACAGAAGATCGAGGCCTCGCACCCCCGCTGGTGGGTGCATGCGGGAGCGCTGGGTTAGATATATCCGTCGCGGGTCTGCGGCAATTTGCGGCCGAGGATGCGGCTTGCCACGACGGTGCGCAGGATCTGCGCCGTACCGCCGCCGATTGTGAACATGCGGGCGTCCCTGACCATGCGCTCCAGGGGTCGATTTCGCGAATAGCCGGCCGCGCCGAAGATCTGGAGCGCGTCATTGGTTACCTTGATGGCTGCCTCGGAAGCGAAAATCTTGGCCTGCGCGGCGAACAAGGGATCGGGAAAGGGAGAACTGGATCGCGCAGCCTTGTAGATCAGTTCTCGCGCCGCGGCGATCTGTACCGACATATCGGCCAGCATCCACTGGAGCCCCTGGAATTCGGCGATCGGGCGTCCGAACTGTTGGCGGGAGTTGGCGTACTCAAGAGCATATTGATACGCGCCATCCGCCAAACCAAGCGCCACGGTTGCAGCACCAACTCGCTGGGAGTTGTAGGCGTTCATGAGATCGGCAAACCCATGCCGGAAGCCGGATGGCGGGAGCACCACCATTTCCTCTCCGACCTCCATGTCTTCAAACCGTACCTCGGTCTCCGGAATGCCGCGAAGTCCCATTGCCGGCTCACGCTTTCCGATGACAAGTCCCCTGGTCTTGTCACGGATGGCCAGAAAGCCGCCGATTCCTTGTTCTTCGCCGGCTTCATCGAATACGCGCGCAAAAACCAGATGCAGCCTGGATACTCCCCCTCCGGTGATCCAGTGCTTGGCTCCGTTGATGACGTAGCCGCTGCCTCTGCGGTCGGCGCGCGTAGTCATCTCGCTTGCGGCCGAACCTGCGGAAGGTTCGGTAATGCAGATGGCCGGCTTGTCGCCGCTCAAGACCAGCTCGGCCGCAAGCTTCCTCTGGGCCTCGCTGCCGTAATGCATGACGGCGGAGATGGCACCCATGTTTGCTTCGACGACAATCCGTCCGCTTACTCCGCAGACCTGGGCGATCTCATCGACAACGAGACATGCTTCGAGAAAGCCAAGGCCGAGCCCCCCATATTGCTTCGGGATCGTCATCCCGAAGAACCTGGCGTCGTTCAAGGCTTTCACGTTCTGCCATGGATATTCCTCGGTGCGGTCCACCTCGGCCGCGCGAGGAGCGATGATCTCTCGTGCCAGGGCGCGGGCGCGATTCTGCAGGTCCTGCTGGATCGGGCTCAAAGTCATGAACTTTTACGCCGTCGCGGGAAACCCATAGAGCTTGGCCGGGTTCTGCACCAGAATGGCGGTTCGCGTTGCCGCATCGGGCGCCCATTCGGCCAGCAGGTCAAACAGGACTGCGTCGTCGGGTTTTTCCTTCTCGGTCGGATGCGGCCAGTCGCTCGCCCATACCATCCGATCGGGGGCAGCCTTGATATAGGCGCGGGCAAGCGGAACCGTATCGGAATAACTGAGTGGTCCAACCTTGCTGTCCTGATATGCGCCGGACAATTTTACCCACGTCCTGCCCTTGTCGATCAGCTTGTTGATCGTCTTGAACCCGGCGCTGTCGATTGCGTTGGGCTGCGCGAGCCTGCCCAGATGATCAAATACGATCGGGGATGGCACACGCAGCAACAGATCCTCGATCGCGGCAATCTGCTCACCCTTCATATGGATCTGGATGTGCCAACCCAGGTCGTTCACGCGTTTCGAAAGGGGCTCGATCATGTCGGCAGTCGTGGCGCCGGCCTGCACGAGGTTGAAGCGAATCCCGCGGATGCCGAGATCGTTCATGCGCTTGAGATCCGCGTCGGTGACGCTGGTATCGACGACGGCCACGCCACGGGCGGTCGGTCCAATCTGCCCGATCGCGTCGAGAGTGATCCGGTTGTCGGTCCCATATGTTGAGGGGGTAACTATCACATTGCGCGTCGTGCCTATTCGCTTCTGCAACAATCTGTAGTCTGCAACGGTTGCGTCGGCGGGCTTGAGCGTCGCCGTCGGAGCGATGGGATATTTGGCGTCATAGATGTGCATGTGACAATCGCAGGCATTGGCTGGCGCCTTGAGCTTTGGCTGCTCCGTTCCCGTCGACCAGGGCACCTGCTGAGCATCCGCGCTTCTTAACCCAATGCCGGTGCCGGCCGTCGCCATTGCCAACGCGCCGGCGCCCTTCAGAAATTCGCGACGACCGGTGAAGATCGGCTGCATGAAAGTCCTCCCTTTATTGTTGTTGAGAACGAGGTGTTATCGAGATACCGGGCGAGGATATCGCGGAATGCGACGGAAGCCTATCGGCTCCTTCGTCCGCGGGCCGCTCGCCTCGTTGCATGGAGAGGTCAAGCAGGCGGCATCAATGCGTTCTCGCCAGGCAGAAGGCGACCACCTGCTCAAGCGCGCTTTTCATCGGCGACGCCGGAAACAGTGCCAGCGCGTCGACCGCCATCGCGCCATAATGCTGGGCACGGTTGATGGTGTCCTCGAGCGCGCGATGCCTTGTCATCAGCCGGATCGCGTGATCAAGGTCGCCGTCACCGATCTCGCCGCGCTCCAGCGCCCTGATCCAGAATTCACGTTCGATATCGTTGCCGCGGCGGAATGCAAGCACCACCGGCAGCGTAATCTTGCCCTCGCGGAAATCGTCGCCGACATTCTTGCCGAGCCTGGCGGACTTGCCACCATAGTCCAGGACATCGTCCACCAGCTGGAACGCGATGCCCAGATTCATGCCGACCGAACGGCAGGCGGTCTGCTCGGCCTTCGGGCGATTGGCGATCACCGGTCCAACTTCGCAGGCGGCGGCGAACAATTCGGCGGTCTTGCCGCGAATCACCGCGAGATATTCGTCTTCGGTGGTGGCGGTGTTCTTGGCCGCGGCGAGCTGCATGACCTCACCTTCGGCGATTGTCGCCGCGGCAGAGGACAGAATGTCGAGCGCGCGCAGCGAACCGACCTCCACCATCATGCGAAAGGCCTGGCCGAGCAGGAAGTCGCCGACGAGCACGCTGGCTTCGTTGCCCCACAGCATGCGGGCTGAGAGCTTGCCGCGGCGCATTTCGCTTTCGTCGACCACGTCGTCATGCAACAGGGTAGCGGTATGCATGAACTCGACCGAGGCGGCGAGCTTGATATGGCCGTCGCCGGAATAGCCGGCCAGATGGGCCATCGCCAGCGTCAGCATCGGGCGCAGCCGCTTGCCGCCAGAGGAAATCAGGTGGTTTGCGACCTCCGGGATCATGGCGACTTCCGAGCCCGTTCGCGACAGAATTGTCGCGTTCACGCGCTCCATGTCGGCGGCAACCAGCTGAACCAGCGGATCGATCGAGGCGTCCGAGGGGCTTTCGAAGGGTACAATAACCGCCACGGTGGTCTCCACATTTGCCTGTCTGGCTCTGCCCTGGTGTAGCGCTTTTCGAAGTTCGCATTACCGTCCAATGCGTCCGCCTGCGAGCTTCGGAAATCGAAGGACACCGGCAATTTGTCGATCTGGTGGTCCGATTCTGACATTCATCCACCGGCGCCAACAGGCATTACTGCGAATGTCAGACTTGCAGAATCGCCAGCAAGTATAAGATTCCAGTGGAGTTTTGGATTTGAAATCGGGCCATGCGAACCTGTGGCTTCGTGCCTGATGTCAAATCCACCCCGCTATCCGTCACGAACGAAACCCTTGCGACGACTTCGGTCCGGGACACTAGGATATAACCATAGAAAGAGCCGGCCAGCGCGGCAAGGGCACGAAGCAGCAGCCGACGTCACGCGTCGGGTTTGCAGATGGAGAGTTGAAAGTGCGGGAATTGGTACGAACCAACGATATTGTGCTGGTCTCAGCCATCGGCGCGCTGCTCGACGGTGCGAATATCCACCATCTCGTGCTGGACCAGAACATGAGCATCATCGAAGGCTCCCTCGGGGTCCTGCCGCGCCGGATTCTCGTTCATGAGGACGATAATCGTGAGGCGCGCCAGATTCTCCGCGATGCGGGGCTCGCACACGAGCTGCGGCCGGATGAATGACTTTAAGGGCGAATTGACCGAGGACGCTTTTCTCGGCGGGAAACTGCGCCTGCGTCAGCCGAAGGCGGGTCACCGTGCCGGTCACGATGCGATGTTGCTGGCGGCCGCGACGCCGGCGCGGCCCGGCGCGCGCGTCGTCGATCTCGGCGCTGGTGTTGGCGCGGCGGGTCTTGCGGTCGCCAAACGCGTCTCGGGAATCAGGCTGGTTCTGGTCGAGATCGACGAGAAGCTTGCCGAGCTTGCGCGTGGCAATGCGGCTTTGAATGCGATCGAGGCGGAAACGATCGTGCTCGATGTGACCTCGTCCTCCAGTTCGTTTGCTGCTCGGGGCCTTCTCCCCGACAGCGTCGACGTCGTCCTGATGAATCCGCCGTTCAACGATTCCACGCGCCACCGTGCCTCGCCCGACAGGTCGCGCGAAACCGCGCATCTGGCTAGCGCTGAGACTCTCGAAGCCTGGATCCACGCGAGCCGGCGAATTCTGAAGACAGGCGGTGTTCTCGTGATGATCTGGCGCGCGGATGGAATTGCCGACGTGCTGACGGCGCTTGGTCGCGGCTTTGGCAGCCTCGCGATCTTGCCCGTTCACGCCGATGTGACATCACCGGCCATTCGCGTGCTGCTGGGTGCCGTGAAAGGCGGCAAGGCGCCCGCCTGCATCCGGCCCGCTCTCATCCTCAATGACGAGGAGGGTCGGCCGTATCGGAAGGTGCAGGATATCCTTGAAGGGAAGGGGGCATTGCCTCTGGCGGTGCCCTGAACGGCCCGCTGGCCGACCACGCCTTACTGCGTCGTCGACTTCTGTTTTGGCGCGGAAGTGAAGTGGATCGCGGTCAAAAGGGTACCGATAAGCATTACCAGCAGGTAAATTTTCATGGCTTGCTCCCCCGTATATGGTTGCAGCCTGGTTACAACCGACTTTGAAAATGCGTTTCGTCAGTTCAATGACAGTCGCGTGATAACAAACGGTTAATTTGAGGTAAGTCGATGACGGAACATTCTAGCGATCTCCGGCGGTGGCCGGCACCGGTTGAGAAATTGATGGAATGGTTGCCGGCGCGGTTGAGGGGCGCCGCCGTGGTTCCCGTGGTGCGTCTCTCCGGACTCATCGGCGCGGTGACCCCGTTGCGGCCCGGGATGTCGCTCGCCGGCGTCGCGCGCATACTTGAGCGCGCTTTCTCGATGAAGAACGCGAAAGCCGTGGCGCTGGTTATCAATTCGCCGGGTGGGTCGCCGGTGCAGTCTCGCCAGATCTACCTGCGCATTCGACAGCTTGCGGCCGAAAAAAAACTTCCGGTGCTGGTGTTCGTCGAAGATGTCGCAGCCTCCGGCGGCTATATGATTGCCTGCGCAGGCGATGAAATATTCTGCGACCCATCGTCGATCCTCGGTTCGATCGGCGTAGTCGGCGGCTCTTTCGGCCTGCAGGAATTCATCAAGAAGATCGGCATCGAGCGGCGGCTTTATACCGCAGGCGAGCACAAGGCGATGCTCGACCCGTTCCTCCCCGAAAACCCCGATGACGTCGACAGGCTGAAATCGCTTCAGCGCGAAATCCACACCATCTTCATCGCGCTTGTGAAGCAGAGCAGAGGTACCCGGCTCAAGGCTGCCGACGACGTTCTCTTTACCGGCGAATATTGGGCGGGAGAGACTTCGGTCTCGCTCGGACTCGCCGATGCCATCGGCGATTTGCGTTCGACGCTGCGAACCCGTTATGGCGAGAAGGTGGTGACCCCCCTGGTCGCGCCTCCGTCAGGGATGCTGTCCGGCCTGCTGGGTCGCCGGTCGCCCGGAACCTTTGGGCTTGAGGGAGCGTCTAGCCTGCCCGAAGAGCTGATTTCGGCGCTCGAAAGCAGGGCGATTTGGGCCAAATTCGGGTTTTGACGGCGAATTGACCGCGCCATTTGGTCCCGGGCCAATTCGATTGCGGGGCAGGCCGGCTTGGGCGAAAATGAGACTTGGGGCGAGACTGATGAACGAGGATCGATCGATGCCGCCGCTTGTCGCATTCGCCGGCGTTCTCGGAGGGCTGGCCGTGGTCCGCTGGGCCTACCGAACCGCCGTCCGGATCAACCTGGAATTGGAGGAGGCGCGTCTCGCAAGGGTCGCGGAGGCCGCCGGATCTCACGAAATTCCGACGCTGCGGCGGGACCCGAACACCGGCCTTTACCGACCGGGCTGACTTTCATCGCCTTGATTCCTCAGGCGCTCGCCGATACGGTCCCGCGCGCTTAAACGCTTGCGAAGACCTGACCCGACGATGGATGCCCTGCCTCTCCACATGCGCCCGGAGCGCTCGTTCCAGGGATTGATCCTGACGCTGCAGCGCTATTGGGCAGATTACGGCTGCGCGATCCTTCAGCCCTACGATATGGAGGTGGGCGCCGGCACGTTTCACCCCGCGACCACGCTGCGCGCGCTCGGCCCGAAACCCTGGAATGCGGCCTATGTGCAGCCGTCGCGCCGGCCGAAAGACGGTCGATACGGGGAGAATCCGAACCGTCTTCAGCACTACTACCAGTTTCAGGTGATCCTCAAACCGTCGCCGCCGGACATCCAGGACCTCTATCTGAAGTCGCTCGTGGCGATCGGTATCGATTCGAATCTGCACGACATTCGCTTCGTCGAGGACGATTGGGAGAGCCCGACGCTCGGTGCCTGGGGATTGGGCTGGGAATGCTGGTGCGACGGAATGGAAGTATCGCAGTTCACCTATTTCCAGCAGGTCGCGGGCGTGGAATGCGCGCCGGTTTCGGGCGAGTTGACATACGGGCTCGAGCGGCTCGCGATGTATGTGCAGGGTGTCGACCGCGTTTACGATCTCAATTTCAACGGCCGCGAGGGCGCCGAGAAGGTCTCCTATGGCGACGTGTTTCTGCAGGCCGAGCAGGAATATTCGCGGCATAATTTCGAATTCGCCGACACCGAGATGCTGTTCGAGCAGTTCAGGATGGCCGAGCAGGCCTGCAGGAAATATCTGGCAGCCGGCTGGAAGGAGAGCGGCAACCGCAAGGAGCATGTGATGGCATTGCCGGCCTATGACCAGTGCATCAAGGCAAGCCACGTCTTCAACCTGCTCGATGCCCGTGGCGTGATCTCTGTGACCGAACGACAGAGCTACATCATGCGCGTGCGCGAACTCGCCAAGGCCTGCGGCGAGGCCTGGGTGCATACCGACGCGGGCGGGGCGACGGCGGGCGGTCCGTCGTGATGGCTATTTTGAATGGGCAAACTCTCCCCTCCCCCCGCTTGCGGCGGGGAGGGGTCGGGGGTGGGGGGCGGATGCCGCATCGAAAGCAACGAGTTATCGACAAGCGCGTTCCGCGCGCGCGATCACTCCGCCGAGAGATGACGGAAGCTGAAAAGAAAGTCTGGTGGCATTTGCGACAGCCGCCGTTTAAGCAGCATCACTTTAGACGGCAGGCGACCATCGGCCGGTACTTCTGTGACTTCGCAAGTCATCAGCTTGGAATTGTCATTGAAATCGACGGAGGTCAGCATGCGGATAATGCAGCCGACAAGCGACGAAAAGGCGTACTCGCTGACAAGGGCTACGCTGTCGTGAGGTTCTGGAACAACGAGGTGCTGGACAACATATCTGGCGTCCTCTCGGCAATCGATGCTGTGATCCGACATAAGGCTCCCCCCACCCCCGACCCCTCCCCGCCGCAAGCGGGGGGAGGGGAGTAGGATACTGATGCCCGATCTCCTGCTCGAACTTTTTTCGGAAGAAATTCCCGCGCGCATGCAGGCGAGGGCGGCCGACGATTTGCGCCGCATGATCACTGACCGGCTGGTCGCCGAGGGCCTCGTCTATGAAGGCGCAAGGGCGTTTGCGACGCCGCGACGGCTGGCGCTCACCGTGCGCGGCATTCCGACGCGGCAGGCCGACCTGAAGGAAGAACGAAAGGGACCGCGCGTCGGCGGGCCACAAGCAGCGATCGCGGGCTTTCTCAAGTCGGCCGGCCTTGCCTCGATCGACGAAGCGACAATCCAGCGCGATCCGAAAAAGGGCGACTTCTACGTCGCGCTGATCGAAAAGGAAGGCCGCGCCACGATCGACGTCCTTGCGGAAATACTCCCAGTCGTGATCCGCACGTTTCCGTGGCCGAAATCGATGCGATGGGGCGAGCGTTCGGCAAGATCAGGCGCGCTCTCCTGGGTGCGGCCGCTGCACGCGATCACCGCGACCTTCGGGCTTGAAACCGAAGAACCCGACGTCGTGAAATTCGCCGTCGACGGCATCGAGGCCGGTCAGACCACGTTCGGCCATCGCTTCATGGCGCCCAACGCCATCTCGGTTCGCCGCTTCGAGGATTATGAGGCGAAGCTGCTGGACGCCAAGGTCGTGCTCGATGCCGAGCGACGCAAGGACGCCATCCTCACCGACGCGAAACAACTTGCATTTGCGCAAGGATTCGAACTCATCGAAGACCAGGGGCTGCTTGACGAGGTCGCAGGTCTCGTCGAATGGCCGGTGGTGCTGATGGGCACGTTTGACAAGGAGTTCCTGTCGATCCCGGGCGAGGTGATCCGCGCCACGATCCGCAACAACCAGAAGTGCTTCGTCGTGAGCAATCCCAGGACAGGGAAGCTCGCCAGCAAATTCATCCTCACCGCCAATATCGAGGCCTCCGACGGCGGCAAGGCGATCGTTGCCGGCAATGAGCGCGTGATACGAGCGCGTTTGAGCGATGCGAAGTTCTTCTATGAAACCGATCTGAAGACCAGGCTCGAGGATCGCCTGCCGAAGTTCGAGCAGATCGTCTTCCACGAGAAGCTCGGCACGCAGGGCGAGCGCATCAAGCGGATCGAGCGCCTTGCGGGCGAGATCGCGCCGCTTGTGGGCGCCGATGTCGAGAAAGCCGGGCGCGCGGCGCATCTCGCCAAGGCCGATCTGCTTACGGAAGTCGTTGGCGAATTTCCCGAACTTCAGGGCTTGATGGGAAAATACTATGCGCTGGCGCAGGGTGAGGATACTTCCGTCGCCGCAGCCTGCGAGGAGCATTACAAGCCGCAGGGGCCGACCGACCGCGTGCCCAGCGATCCCGTGAGCATCGCGGTCGCGCTCGCCGACAAGGTCGATACGCTGGTTGGCTTCTGGGCGATCGGCGAAAAGCCGACGGGAAGCAAGGACCCCTATGCGCTGCGGCGTGCGGCGCTCGGGGTGATCAGAATCATCACCGAAAACCAGCTGCGGTTTCCACTTTATGAGCGTGCGATTCTGCATTCGCTTTGCTTTGCCGAAAAAACGCTTTCGACTTTCGAAGGAATGGTTTCTACGCAAGCACGATCGCTTGATTTCGTCCTGCCGGGCCTCGCTGACGTTCTCGCTCGGCGCGCTCACCAAATGGCCAGTTCCGACGAAGCGCTGCGAACTGCATCAGATCATTTTGAGGCGCTCATTACTGACCTCCTCGCCTTCTTCGCGGACCGCCTGAAGGTTCAGCTTCGCGAGCAGGGCGCGCGTCATGATTTGGTCGACGCGGTGTTCGCGCTCGAAGGCCAGGACGACCTCTTGATGGTGGTTCGCCGCGTCGAGGCGCTTGGCAAGTTCCTCGATACCGATGACGGCAAGAACCTGCTTGCGGGCGCCAAGCGCGCCGCCAACATCCTGCGCATCGAGGAGAAGAAGGATGGCAGGACCTATGATAGCGCGCCCGATCCCAAGCTTTACAGCCTTGCCGAAGAAAAGACGCTCGCAAAAGCCATCGACCAGGTGAAGGCGGAGGCGTCTTCGGCAATCGCAAGAGAAGATTTTGCCGGCGCGATGGGCACAATGGCGAAACTGCGTCCCGCCGTGGATGCGTTCTTCGACCATGTAAAGGTCAACGACGACGATCCGAAAGTGCGCGAAAACCGCCTGAAGCTGCTGAACGAAATCCGCGCCGCCACGCGCGAGGTCGCCGATTTCTCGAAGATCGAGGGCTAGTAGTTTGGATCGCCAGACGCTTGCGGCCTATGACGAGGACGCCGCGGCGTTTGCGAGGGATTGGCACGAGCAGCCGGCCCCTTACGATCTGCACGCGATCGTCAAGCGCTTCTTCATCGCTGGCGGCATGACTGCCGATATCGGCTGCGGCAGCGGACGCGAAGTGGCTTGGCTGAACGCCAATGGCTTTCCGGCAAAGGGCTTTGATGGGTCCGAGGGGTTGCTGGCCGAGGCACGCGCGCGCTATCCGGGTCTCGACTTTGCATCTGCCGAGCTGCCTCACCTGCACGGCATTGCCTCCGGTTCATTTGACAATCTGCTATGCGAGACCGTGATCATGCATCTTGCCTGCGAGCAGATTGCACAAGCGGTTCGCCGCATGCTCGACATCGTCAAGCCGGGCGGAATCTTCTACCTGAGCTGGCGCGTTACCGGGGGCGCCGATCAGCGCGACAGCCATGACCGGCTCTATGCCGCTTTCGATTCCTCACTGGTAAAGGCGGAATTGCCGGGGACGACGATGCTGCTCGACGAGGAAGTCGTGAGCGCGTCGTCGGGGAAGATTGTCCACCGCATCGTCGTGCGAAAGGCGGCTTGACGCGCCAGTGCTTTTTGCATTCTTGAAACTCGCCCCGCCCGGGCGGGGGGAAACCGGGCGGGGCGTTGTCCGGTGGCCGCTGCGGTATCCCGGACAAATACGTTCAGGGCGCCTTAGTCGATCACCTCAACGATCCGACGCGTGCGCGGTTCGACAAGCACGGCCTGGCCGTTCACGACTGTGTAGCGGTAAGGCGTGATGCCGAACGTCTGCGGCACGTCGTAATAGGTGACGCCGGTTTCCGGCAGGATGCCGCCAACGACCACGGGATCCGGAATGGTGTAGGTCGGTACCCGTTCGCGCGCCACGTACTCGCGGAATGCCGGGCGCTGACCTATGGCGATGCCCGGGGCACCCTCGATCACGGCGCCGCCGCGTGCGATGCCGACGGTCTCGTTCTGTGCCTGAACCGCGATCGGCGCGCTCATGGCGGCCATGATGGCTGGTATGGCCAGGATGTACTTCCGCATGATCTGCTCCTTCGCGAATTGAAGCGTGCCGGTATTTTCCGGCATGCGACCGATCCAATTCGCGAAGGCGCGCCATCGTTCCTAAAAAAAATGAATCAGGAGGTTTCATGACGGATCATTATTTGAAATGGCAGGGAACGCATTGAACCCCAAAGCGTCTCCTGTCGTGGAACCGCCCAGAGGTGTAAGGTCCGCACCCGATTCGAGACTTGCCTTCGAGACCAGCCCATCAAAAAGCCTGACACATCGCTCCAGCGGAGAAGCTTCCGATGACCCTGACCGTCGCTCACGTTTCGCCGATCATGTCCCTGATTGCAGGGGTGCTGATTCTGATCATGCCTCGGCTGCTCAACCTGATCGTTGCGATATTCCTTATCCTCAACGGCCTGATCGGTCTCGGGCTCCTGAGGTGGCTGCACCTTTAAGGCATTGGCAGGCCTTCAGCGGGGTTTCGCAGCTTGCGCCGGGCCGCTCAAAATGGTGTAAGGCGCCCATCTATTCATCTCTTGCGGATTAATTTCTGTCATGGCCAAAGTCGTCAGTAGAGCCAAGAAAATTGCAGCGAAATCAAAGTCATCCATGACCGGCACAGCCAAGCCCGCGTCCTCGGCCAGTGCGCGAAAGGCGCTGACCAAGCACCCGGTCAAGGCAGCGCCGAAACCCGTGAGCAAGGTTGCCGCAGGAAAGGCGACCCCGAACAGGATTCGCGAGGAAACCGCAAAATCCGGCAAATGGGTTTACACCTTTGGTGACGGCAAGGCCGAGGGCAAGGCTAGCCTTCGCGACCTGCTCGGAGGCAAGGGCGCCAATCTCGCGGAAATGGCCAATCTCGGATTGCCGGTGCCCCCGGGCTTCACGATTCCGACCTCGGTATGCACCTATTTCTACGCGCACGGCAAAACCTATCCGAAGGAATTGAAGGCGCAGGTCGAGAAAGCGCTGGACCATATCGGAAAGCTGACAGGCAAAGCTTTCGGCGATTCCAGAAACCCGTTGCTGGTCTCGGTACGTTCGGGCGCACGCGCCTCGATGCCGGGCATGATGGATACCGTGCTCAATCTCGGGCTCAACGACAAGACGGTCGAGGCGCTCGCGTCGTTGTCCGGCGACCGTCGCTTTGCCTATGACAGCTATCGCCGTTTCATCACGATGTACTCCGACGTGGTGCTTGGATTCGAGCACTCTCACTTCGAAGAAATCCTCGATACCTTCAAGGACAGCCAGGGCTATTCCCTCGACACCGACCTCACCGGCGATGATTGGGTCGAAGTTGTCGGCCGCTTCAAGGAAGCAGTGGCGCGCGAGGCCGGCGCGGAATTCCCGCAGGATCCGCACGACCAGTTATGGGGCGCAATCGGGGCCGTGTTTTCATCCTGGATGAACGCGCGCGCGGTGACCTACCGCAAGCTGCATGACATTCCGGAATCCTGGGGCACGGCGGTGAACGTGCAGGCAATGGTCTTCGGCAATATGGGCGAGACCTCGGCAACCGGGGTGGCGTTTACGCGCAATCCCTCGACCGGGGAGAGCCGTCTCTACGGGGAATTCCTGATCAACGCGCAAGGTGAAGACGTGGTGGCGGGCATTCGCACCCCGCAGGACATCACCGAATATGCGCGCAAGGAATCCGGCTCCGACAAGCCCTCGATGGAAACCGCGATGCCCGAGGCGTTCAGGGAACTGACCCGCTTCTACACCCTGCTTGAAAAGCACTATCGCGACATGCAGGACATGGAGTTCACCGTCGAGCAGGGCAAGCTGTGGATGTTGCAGACCCGCGGAGGCAAGCGCACCGCGAAGGCGGCACTGCGGATCGCAGTCGAACTTGCCAACGAAGGGCTGATCTCGAAAAAAGACGCCGTGATGCGGATTGATCCTGCCTCGCTCGATCAGTTGCTGCATCCGACCATCGATCCCGCCGCCAGGCGTGACGTCATTGCCACCGGCCTGCCGGCGTCGCCTGGCGCAGCCTCCGGCGAAATCGTGTTCTCCTCCGATGAAGCGGCGAAACTGCAGGCGGACGGCCACAAGGTCATCCTGGTCCGGATCGAGACCAGCCCGGAAGACATTCACGGCATGCATGCCGCCGAAGGCATTCTCACCACCCGGGGTGGCATGACTTCGCACGCCGCCGTGGTCGCACGCGGCATGGGCAAGCCCTGTGTTTCCGGCTGCGGCGCCATTCGCGTCGATTATGGCCGCGGCACCATGAGCATCGGGTCGCGCACCTTCAAGACCGGCGATGTGATCACCATCGACGGGTCGTTGGGCCAGGTGCTGGCCGGGCGGATGCCGATGATTGAGCCGCAATTGTCCGGCGAGTTCGGGACCCTGATGGGCTGGGCCAACTCGGTGCGCAAGCTCGGCGTACGCGTCAATGGCGATACGCCCGATGATGCGCGCACCGCGGTCAAATTCGGTGCCGAAGGCATCGGTCTCTGCCGCACCGAGCATATGTTCTTCGAGGAAACCCGCATCCGTACCGTGCGCGAGATGATTCTCGCCGAAGATGAGCAGGCCCGGCGAGCCGCGCTTTCAAAATTGTTGCCGATGCAGCGGGCCGATTTCGTCGAGTTGTTCGAGATCATGAAGGGCATGCCGGTAACGATCCGGCTGCTCGATCCACCGTTGCACGAATTCCTGCCGCACACCCAGGCCGAAATCGAGGAAGTCGCGCGGGCGATGAACACCGATCCCCGGCGTCTGGCCGATCGTGCCCGCGAACTGTCGGAATTCAATCCGATGCTCGGCTTCCGCGGCTGCCGGCTTGCCATTGCCTATCCCGAAATCGCCGAAATGCAGGCGCGCGCCATTTTCGAAGCCGCAGTCGAAGCGGGAAAGCGCACGGGCAAGGCCGTAGGGCTCGAGGTGATGGTGCCGTTGATCGCGACCAAGGCCGAATTCGATCTGGTCAAGGTGCGGATCGACGTCACCGCGCAGTCGGTGATGAAGGAAACCGGTACCAAATTGAACTATCAGGTCGGCACCATGATCGAGTTGCCGCGTGCCTGCCTCATGGCCGGCGATATCGCCAAGACGGCGGAGTTCTTCTCCTTCGGCACCAACGACCTGACGCAGACGACCTATGGCATCAGCCGTGACGATGCGGCGAGTTTCCTCAGCACCTATGTCGCCAAGGGAATTCTGGAGATCGATCCCTTTATCTCGGTCGATCGCGACGGTGTCGGCGAACTCGTGAAGATCGGTGTTGCGCGCGGGCGCAAGACCCGTCCGAGCCTCAAGGTCGGCATTTGCGGCGAACATGGCGGCGATCCGGCGTCCATCGCATTCTGCCATCAGGTGGGATTGGACTACGTCTCCTGCTCGCCTTACCGCGTGCCCATTGCCCGCCTCGCGGCGGCGCAGGCAGCACTGGGCAAGACCGTCGCCAGCCAGGCGTAAATTTTCTGTCGGTCGGCTATCGTTGAATGTAAGTGAGCTGTCATGCCCGGACTCGTTCCGGGCATCCGCGTCTTCCTCCATATGAACTCAGAAAACTCGACACATTCCCAACGTGAAATTTTTTTCATCATTTTTCTTGACGCGATATTTACCACTTCTTTCGAGCGCCTGTTTACCATCGTCTTCGATATGGCCGGCGCAATTCGAGCCGATTGTTGCGTGTGTCGTGCAAGCCACGCCAATTAACTCCCTCGCAACCTAAATTAGCTACGAACAAAAAAGATCGAATTGCACGGATGTACTGAGTTCGATCGCGTAAGCGTAGATGTTGCGTTGCGTGAGCGTAAGGATGTCACAGTTGCGTAACCGGACGAAGAGCGCGCGTTTTGCGCTCTTCGGCCTCGGTCTTTGCGGTTTCGCATTGGCCCCAACGGAAATCGGATATCAGGATATCGCATCGCTGCTGGCCCGGCAGCCCGGCGTCGCCGAGCGCTGGCAGAGCCGTGTATTCTACGCAGCCAGCACCATCCAGCTCGCCACCTACACTTTCGGCCGCCCGATCGGCACATCCGCCCCGCAGACTGCGACTTACCGGCTGGCGAGTCTCGACGTCAGGGGTATCGACGTCACCGGTTCGGTGAGGCGTAATTCCCTTGCGCAAAATCCGCCGCGCTATCAGCCTTCCGATTTCCCAAAGGTCGATCGCACACTCAAGGGCGACCGTCTCGTCGTTGCCTTGCCTCAGCCTGCTGCACCTGCCAGTTCCGCGCCTGCAAAGGAAGATCCCGCGACCTCCAATTCCTCGGTGATGGGCGCCAAGACCGCCGACGCGTCCACCGAACCCGCCCCGCTCGATCCGGAACTTGCAGAAGCCCTCAAGTCGCCGCCGCTCCCGCAATATGATGTCTCCAGACCGCTGCAGGCTCAACTTGACGGTTCGAAAGCGGCAACCGATTCCGCTTCGTTGCACGACGGTTTTTCGGTGAAGACGGCGAGTCTCTACTTCGGAAGCAGTTCCCTCGGCGCGCCACTTGAGGGTATCGAGCGCTGGCAGCCCGGCGAAGAGCCGGTTGTCGTAATGCCCGGCGACGCTGCCGACCCCGACATGAAAATGATGTCTTCGCTCTCGGCGGGTAGTGATGCCACCGCCAAGGCCGTGGAGAGCGGCGAGAGCATTGCGCCCAAGGGCGAGGTGAACAGCGACAACCAGCGCGGCCTGACGCCGGCCGAGCGCCTCAGCCTGTTCGACGAGAAGTCGCGCAGCAAAGCGGAGAAATGTCTCGCCGAGGCGGTTTATTTCGAATCGCGCGGCGAAGCCGTGCGAGGTCAGATCGCGGTGGCGCAGGTGGTGTTGAACCGGGCATTTTCGGGCTTTTATCCCACCACCGTGTGCGGCGTGGTCTACCAGAACAAGCACCGGCACCTGGCCTGCCAGTTCACCTTCGCCTGCGATAACGTTGCCGATGTCGTCCGCGAGCCTGAGATGTGGGATCGCGCCAAAAAGATCGCGAAGGCGATGCTCGACGGCCAGCTCTGGCTGCCGGAGGTCGGAAAGTCCACGCATTATCACGCCTATTGGGTCCACCCCTCCTGGGTCAGCGAAATGAAGAAGATGTACCGCTTCGGCGTGCACACCTTCTACCGGCCGCGCGCATGGGGTGACGGCAGCGAGGCGCCGAGCTGGGGCAACCCCACCCAGACCGCGGAAATCTCGGCCAAGCTGGCCGAGGCTGCAAAGAGTTCGGCCGAAATGTCTGAGACATCGATACGGCGCTAGTTCCGTGTGAATCGACGCTGGCCGCGGGATCGCGCGCCGCTTCAAAGGCTTGTCGCTGCGACCTGCCGCCGGCCAAAAATCGCAAAACAGCATTGCGCGCATCTGCCCTGCGGAAATGGCATTTGGGATTTTCATGCGAATGCATTAAATCCAGCGGCCGCGCTTGATGCGGTTGCGTTCGCGTCTCGCGCCCGTTGATTTTTTTGATCCGCGCCCCGGGGGTACTCGGCATGACTGCGACTGAAAGCGATCGGGCTCATTTTTCGACAGCCGTGACCTGGCGGACGCCGCTGGTGATCGTGGTGTGCGGCTGCCTGATCGGTCTTTTGACCTTTGGTCCCCGCTCGACGCTTGGTTTCTTCATGCAGCCGATGAGCCGGGATTTTTCGTGGGGTCGCGACGTCTTCGGTCTCGCGCTGGCCATCCAGAACCTGTTGTGGGGTATCGGCCAGCCAGTTGCCGGCGCAGTCGCGGACCGATTCGGCAGTGTGCGGGTGATTTGTGCGGGGGCGGCGATGTATACGGCCGGCCTGATCCTTATGCGCTACTCGACAACGCCGTTGGCGCTTGATCTCAGCGCCGGATTGTTGATCGGCTTCGGCCTGTCGGGCTGTTCGTTCAATCTCGTGCTGTCGGCGTTCGGGAAGCTGCTGCCGACGGAGTGGCGTGGCGTCGCGCTCGGCGCGGGCACCGCGGCAGGATCGCTCGGTCAATTCGTATTCGCTCCGTTTGGCGTCGCCATGATCGACAATTTTGGCTGGCAGTCGGCCTTGATGGTCTTTGCTTGTCTGATGGTGCTGGTTCTGCCGCTTTCGCTCGCGCTGGCAACCCCCGGCCAGGCGAGCGACGCGGTTGCCGTTGCGGAACAGCAGACGTTCAGGCATGCGCTGGCCGAGGCTTTCGGCCATCGCTCTTACGTATTGCTGGTACTCGGCTTCTTCACCTGCGGCTTTCAGCTCGCCTTCATCACCGTGCATCTTCCCGCTTACCTGGTCGATCGCGGCGTATCGGCTCAGCTGGGCGGATGGGTGGTTGCGACCATCGGCCTGTTCAACATCGTGGGCTCGCTCAGCGTCGGATGGCTCCAGAGCAGGCTTCCGAAGCGCTACATCCTCTCCGTGATCTATTCCGTTCGCGCGATGGCGATCGTCGCCTTCATCTCGTTCCCGATCACGCCTTTCTCGGCGCTGGCGTTCGGCATGGTCACGGGTCTGGCCTGGCTTTCGGCGGTTCCGCCGACCTCGAGCCTTGTCGCGCTGATGTTCGGAACGCGTTGGCTCGCGACGCTTTATGGATTTGCTTTCTTCAGCCATCAGGTTGGCGGTTTCCTCGGCGTCTGGCTCGGTGGCGTAGTGTTCGAGAAATACCACTCCTATGCACCGATCTGGTGGTTCGCGGTGCTGCTCGGAATCGCTTCGGCGCTGATCAACCTGCCGATCGTCGAGGCGCCGGTCGCGCGCCGGGTTGCGCAACCGGCCTAGACCGTTCAATGTGAGCCGGCGCACGGCAGACGGAAGGCGTTGGCCATGTTCAAGGCGATCAGGATTGACAAGGCGGACAAAGGTACCACCGCCACGCTCACCCAGTTTGACGAAGCCGACCTGATGGAAGGCGACGTGACGGTGCGGGTCGAGTGGTCGACGCTGAATTACAAGGATGGCCTTGCACTCACCGGCAAGGCTCCGGTTGTGCGCCGTTTTCCGATGATCCCGGGTATCGATTTTGCGGGCACGGTCGAGCAGTCCTCGCATCCGCAATGGAAGGCTGGCGACAAGGTGATCTGCAATGGCTGGGGCATGGGCGAGACGCATCTTGGCGCCTACGCCGAGAAGGCGCGCGTCAAGGGCGACTGGCTCGTGCGCTTGCCTGAAGGCATGTCGGCGCGAGAGGCCATGGCGATCGGCACTGCGGGCTACACCGCGATGCTGGCCGTGCTCGCGCTGGAGCAGCATGGCCTCGCTCCGGCGCAAGGTCCCATCGTCGTTACAGGCGCCGCCGGTGGTGTCGGCTCGGTGGCGACGGCCGTACTGTCGAAGCTCGGATATCACGTGATCGCTTCGACCGGACGCATGGCGGAAGCCGATTATCTGCGCAATCTGGGTGCGGCCGAGGTGATAGATCGCAGTGAACTTACAGGCCCGGCGAAGCCGCTGGCCAGGGAGCGTTGGGCGGGTGGGATAGACAGCGTCGGCTCGACAACGCTCGCCAATCTGCTGTCGATGACCAGGTACCGGGGCGCCATCGCCGCGTGCGGCCTGGCCGGCGGGATGGACCTGCCTTCTTCGGTGGCGCCGTTCATTTTGCGCGGAGTGTGTCTGCTCGGCATCGACTCCGTGATGTGTCCGATCGAGTTGCGAAAAAAGGCCTGGTATCGGCTCGCCAGCGATCTGGATTCCGGAAAACTGACTGAAATTACTCACGAAATTGACCTTGATCGGGTTGTGGAGGCCGGCCCCAAGATCCTCGCCGGACAGGTTCGCGGTCGGATCGTGGTAAAAATTGCATGATACGTTCAGACTTTACCAACCAAGCTGCTCCAATGTTGCCACTGTTGGTATGGTAAGCAGCGGGTAAAGAGCTTCCTGAGGTTGCCCGCGCTCGGGTCGAGTTGGAGTGACAGCATGCTTGCGCGTTTTGTATTGGGAGCGGTTGTGGCTGGTGCGGCGATAGCGCCTGCTTTGGCTGGGCAGATGAATGCTGAGGAGGCTCGCAGGTTCGTGGCGGGCAAGGTGTTTGCCTTTACCTGCTTTGACGGTACGCGAGGGGCAGGGCGGATACTCGATGATATGGGCGCGGCTGGCGCCGTGCAGTTCAGTGGTTCCGGTCCCCTTCACCACGTGCGTTTGCCCGGCAACACGCTGCAGATTCGCGGCCAGGCCGTTTGCGCCTCGCTGAAGGGCCTGCCGTTTGAGCCTTGCTTCAATCTCGACAAGCAGGACGAGCGGAGCTTCCGAGGATCGGTCTCGGGCATGAGTTTCGCCTATTGCGATTTCCATCACCAGGGCGCAACCCAGATGCTGATGGCGCGCGCGGTGGCTCACCCGCGCTCGCTGCGAGCCCAGGAACGCACAGGCTCGGTCGAGGTGTTGTCGCGCGTCGAGACGACGCCGGTCGAAAGCGCGAGAATCGACCCGGTCAAGTCCGACACCAATCCGGAGCCGGCCAAGCCGGGAGCCCCGCTGCAGCTGCGCCGCTCGACCGATTGATCCGTCGCCCCAAGCGCCGAAAGCGACAGCCTGTCTTGACGACCGCGCCAAACGGATCAGCTCCGTAGTCGGGCCGGCCGGCTTTCTTCGACGCAACGCCATGATCGAGCGGGCGGCGTTGACCGCATTCACGAAGCCAAAATGTCGCAATCGACCCACCGGAATGCTTAACGTTTCGCTTACCGTGCGACAGTAACTTTGATCAATATTTATTGATATTGGCCAAGACCTTATCTCCGGGGAACGGGTTCTTGATGTGCATGAAGAAATCGCAGCCCTGACCACCGCGACATACTGGAAGGGACTGCCTGCATGCCTTTTTTCAGCAATTTTTCTTTTCGGCTGACCCACAAAATTACGGCTATAGGCATTGTCGGCGTCGCCGGCGTCCTCCTCGTCGGCGGCCTGCATATGTACGGCGAGTCGGAAATCGCCCGCTACAGAGACGCTGCCGAAAAAGCGCGCACCATCTTCGAGCTGAGCAGAAAGATCGAGATTGAACTGCTGGAGGCCCGGCGCGCCGAAAAGGATTTTCTGCTTCGCAATGATCAGAAGAAGGCTGAAACCCACGGTGAGATCAGCAAAGCGGTCGCCGTGGACATAGACATGCTGCATGGAAAGTTGCAGGCCACCGGCAGGATCGATCTGGCTCGCCAGATCGAGGCCATGAACAATTCGTTGAAGCAATATCGGGCGCATTTCGCCTCCGTGATCGAGGAGAAGGGGCGCCTTGGCCTCGACGAAAAATCCGGACTCGAAGGTCGCCTGCGTGGCTCGGTGCACGACATCGAGGCGAAGGTCAGTCAGTTTCAGCAACCAGACCTCGAGATCACCATGCTGATGATGCGTCGGCATGAAAAGGATTTCATGTTGCGGCGCGACGCCAAATACGGCGACGAGATGAGGAAGCGGATTGCAGAGTTTTCTGCGAAGACGGGCAAGGCCGATATTCCGGAAGCCGCGAGGGCCGAACTGAAGCAGAAGCTTGCGGATTACCAGCGTGATTTTTTCGCCTGGTTCGATACTGCCCAGAAGCTTGCCGTCGAACTGAAGGCGACATCCGAATCCTTCTCTGAAATCGAACCGGTGATTGTCGCGGTGACGAAGGCGGTAAGCGAGATGAGGTCCGATGCGGACCAGGCGGACAAGAGGGTGCGCGATAGTATCGATTGGCAAATGAAGCTTGCCATGGTCCTGATCGCATTTTCGGTGTTGGGGATAGGCATCTTCATCGGCAGGACCGTTTCCACGCAGCTGTCGGCGATGACAGGCGCCTTGACCGAGCTTGCAGGCGGCAATTTCGAGGTAGTCCTGCCCGGACTTGGCCGAACCGACGAGATCGGCGAGATGGCGCGCGCGGCCGAGGTTTTCAAAAGCGCGATGGTGGAAACCAACCGCCTGCGCGCGGAGCAGATGGAAGCGGAGCACCGGCAAACGCTGCAGCGCAAGGCGGAGATGGTCAAGCTCGCTGACAATTTCGAAACCGCCGTCGGCGAGATCGTTGAAACCGTGTCTTCGGCCTCGACCGAGCTCGAAGCCTCCGCCAGGACGCTCACCTCGACCGCCACGCGGTCGCAGGAGCTCGCCGCCGTGGTCGCAGGCGCCTCGGAAGAGGCCTCCACCAACGTGCAATCGGTGGCCTCGGCGACGGAAGAGCTGAGTTCCTCGGTTCACGAGATCGGCCGCCAAGTCCAGGAATCCGCGCGGATGGCCACTGATGCCGTGGACCAGGCGCGCCAGACCAACGAGAGGGTCAGCGAACTATCGAAGGCGGCAAGCCGCATCGGCGACGTGGTCGAACTGATCAACACCATCGCCGGGCAGACCAACCTCCTGGCGCTCAATGCAACGATCGAGGCGGCGCGCGCCGGAGAGGCCGGTCGCGGTTTCGCGGTCGTCGCATCCGAAGTCAAGGCGCTGGCCGAGCAGACCGCCAAGGCGACCGACGAGATCGGCCAGCAGGTCGGCGGCATACAGGCCGCGACGCAGGAATCAGTGGCCGCGATCAAGGAGATCAGCGGCACCATCCAGAAACTGTCTGAGATTTCGTCGGCGATTGCAGCCGCAGTGGAAGAGCAGGGTGCTGCGACCGGAGAAATCTCCCGCAACGTGCAGCGCGCAGCCGAGGGCACGATGCAGGTCTCTTCCAACATCACCGATGTCCAAAGCGGCGCCACCGAGACCGGCTCGGCCTCCTCGCAGGTTCTATCGGCGGCGCAGTCGCTGTCTTTGGAAAGCAATCGCCTCAAGCTGGAGGTAGGCAAGTTCCTGGATTCGGTAAGGGCGGCCTGAAGCATGACGTACTGGATCGCTCAGGCTCCGGCCTGGGCGGCCGGCGCCTCGGGCGGCTTCTGCCGGCGAAACAGAACGCGCTGGTAGAACCAGCCGATTGCCACCAGCACCAGGCCAAGGCACATGAAGGACAGCGCCCGATAAACCCCGGTGAGCGTCGACATGTCGACCAGGAACGCCTTGACGATCGTCAGCGCAATGACGGCGGCGGATGCAAGCCGTGCGCGCTGCGAACTGACTGCGATGCCGATGCCGAGCAAGGCCACGCCGAAGGCCAGAAAGGCAATGGAATAGGTGTATTGCTCGGCCCCGCCGGTCGCCCCGCGAGTCAGTACCGGGCCGTGATAGAACCTGCGGATCTCGAACGTCACATAGGTCAGCGCCAGGACCAGCGCCGCCGCGGCGATGGTGTTGGCATAGGCGACAGGCCGCCGCCCGGCTACCGCGTAGGACAACAGAAGCGCGAGCACCGCAGGCAACGCATAAGCCAGAAGCAGGAGGTTGATGAGGACACCACCGACATCGACCGGCCAGAGCATCGGGCTTTCCAGCATCATCAGTCCGAACACCGTGACAAGTCCGGCATAGAGCGTGAGCAGCACCGCGCCGACATTATGGATGATGCTGCCGCTTCTGATCCGCAGGCGTTCCAGTCCGATCGCCATCGCGAGCGCGGTGCAGACCTGAAGCGCGAATTCGGACAGCGAAGTGTTGACGCGGTAAATGTCGCCGCCGTTGACGGCGTGGCGAATTTCCATGAAGACCAGCAACACCGTGAACAGGATCGCCGCCGCCTCGACCGCGCGCAACGGTGCATCATCGCCACCACGGCGCAGAAAGCGGCTCCCGGTCCAGAACGACAGCGCTGGAACGCCGTAGCCCCACAAAAGCCAGTTGAAGACCGGCGTGTTGCCGACCGCGTCTCCCGCGATACGGGGCTCGTAGGCGATGCGCAGTATCACGACGCCCGCCAGAATGGCCGCGAGCCATCGCAGGAACGAAATCGGTCGTTGCACCGAGATCCAGGCGGTGCCCATCGACATCAGCGCCAGCGCAATAGTGAGCCACCCTTTTTCAAGCGCGAAGGTCAGCGCCAGCGCCAGGGCTGCGAGGGTCCCGGTGGCATACAGCGCGATCGAGACCCTAAGGCCCGGCCGGCTGTTGTATCTGCCGAGAGTTTCGGTCGCTGAGGCAAAGGCGCCAGCCAGCATGACCGCCAGGATGGCAAACGGGATCGAGCGGTCGAGATGCGCGATGCGGGCGTAAAGTGCGATCAGGAGAGCAACGGGCGCGAATACGCTCGTCGCGGACCAAACCACCGGGATGATCGCACTCACCGAACGGCCCTGGGCCAGGAATCCGGCGACGCCGAAGCCGGCGGCAAAGATCGCCGCCGTAACCAGATGGAGCGACACGGAGCTGTCGGTGGCCGCGGGTCCGATGCCCGGCAGCGGTCCGCCCGGCGCCACCGTCATGTCCGGATTGCCGCGCACAGCCCATTCGGCGAAAACGACAAAGACACATGCGGCCGCGGCGGCGATCGCGCCGGTAGCGGCCGGCGCGCGCCAGGCCACCAACAAGGCTGCTGCCACCAGAAGCGCGAACACGACGAGGGCCGCATCCGCATGAGAGCTCACCAGCACGAGCATTGTCGCGCCGAACAGATAGGCGGCAAGCGAACCCGATGAGATCGGCTCGATGCGGCCTTCCTCCGCGGACGGCCCGAACATGAAGCCGCAGACGACGAGCAAGGCGGCGAGTACGAAGCCGGCTACAACGTGGAACGCATACGGCCCGACCACCGGGGGATCGAATTTCAGGAAGGGCAAGGTCCAGATCAGCGCGAACGAAATGGTGGCGACTGCGAGCCATCGCCACAGCCGGATCCGCGCAAGGCCGAAGGCGGCCGCGGTCACGATCGCAAGGTAGATGTAGAGCGACCAGAAATCAGGCTTTTCGGAAGAGACCAGAACGGGCGTGACGAAGGCGCCGACGACGCCGAGGCCGGCCAGCACCGGTCCGTGCAGCAGCGCGGCGGCGAGGGTGCCGAGAGCCACCAGGCCCAGCAGGATGAAGGCGGTCGCGGGCGCGAGAAAATCGTACAGCGCGTAAGCCGCGTAGACCGTTGCGAAAGCGACCGCCGTCCCTGCGGCGGTCAGGATCGCGGGGATGTTCGCGATCGGCAGGATCTGGATCGTGGACATATTTTCCCTGCGCCGCGTCCATTCGCCAGCGGCCAGCAACAGGAGCGCGAACGCGCCGCCGAGCAGGGTTCGCACGCCGGGCCCCAGGAGTCCGGCCTCGATCGAGTAGCGGACCATGAAGAAGCCGCCGAGCGCCAAGGTCAGACCGCCCAGCCAGACCACCCAGCGCGTGCCGACGCGCTCCTCAAAGCCTGGCGATGCCGGCGGAAGGGGCGGGGGCGTCGCGGCCGTGACCCGCGGCCCATCGTTTCGCGCCTCGACGTGATCCGTCGTCCCGGGCTGGGCTTCGCGCTGAACCGGCGCGGGTTCGATTGTGGCCGCCGGCTGCTGCGGCGAGGGAGCAAGCGTCGGCTTGGGCACCTGAAGCGGTGCCGGGGAGGGCCTGGCCGGTGGGGCGATTGCTTCGACCGCGTCCAGTCGCGCGCGCAAGGCGGCGATCTGGTTGAGTGTCTTGCGCGCTATGACGAGTGCAGTGATTGCAACCAGAAGGGCAAAGAAGTCGAACATCAAGCCTCCAGCCGACAGAGTGTGCGGGCTCGCTGGCGCTTTTCGAATCGCCTCCCGACATCCGTCGCGCTACTGAGTGTGACGTCTTGAGCCAAAAGTTCAAACATGGCGGCGTCGTTTTTGGCCCCGAATATCAAATCCGCCACAACAGGCCAAATCATTCCAGATCGATACGGAAGGGCCGGCCCTCGACGGTCATGCTGCCCGGACCCATCTGGTCGAGCGCGCGCAGCATGCGCCCCTCGCGCCCCAGCGCCTTGTCCGCCAGTCTCACGATCAGCCGGTTTGGCGAGGCGATCGGCGAGGCCGCGCGCATTTGCCTGGCGATCGCGATTTCATCGCGATGCGGATTGAGCGCGCAAACGGCGGCAAAGGCGCTCGCGGTCGAGCGGCTGATGCCGGCATAGCAGTGCACGACCATGGGGGCACTGCGGTCCCAGCGGCGAACAAATTCAAGGACGCGTTCGATATGCGATTCAGTCGGCGCGATGAAGCCTTCGAGATCTTCGGTGATGTCGTCCATCTGCACTTTCAGATGATTGGCCGGAAGCACCGATACCGGCCGCTGCACCTGCTCGACATTGGCCATCACCGTGAGGACGTGACTGGCGCCGACGGTTTTGACGGTTTCGGGAAGTGCTGCGAGGGAGCAGACGTGAATCATGATAGTCCCTTTGTTGGCGGCCGATTATAGTGACGTCCCCTCCTATGGTGAAGGCATAACATCGGTTGTGTCGCGTCTTGATATCGATTGTCTCGATCATGTTTTCGTCAGAGGGGTTCGCGGCGCGCCCGGCTCTGCGAAGCAATCCTGCCGGCGCTGGATTGCCTCGTCGCGTTGTCCCTCGCAATGATATCGAGACATGCGTCCGCGCTTCCCGCGACGCGACATTGCGTCCGGGCTCTGCAAAAAACGTCCTCTGAGAGCAGAGGGCGCAGGGAATGCCGGATGCCCAATGCACCCGCAGCCTCGCGTGCGAATGAAAAAAGCACACGAGCACGTCACCACAGGTACGCCGAACCATTCCGGCATTCCCTGCGCGATGGTTTTAACGGTTTCCTTCGAGTTCTCCCCGGAGACCGGGCTTTTTGTCTCCGTCATCCCTGAGAAGCGTCAGCTTCCCAGGAACTTGACACCAGCGTCGGGGTGCCAGGACGACACGACTTCGCCGTCCGCTTGCAAGTGCGTTCGTCGTTCGCACTTCAAGCGTCCATCGCATCCCGCACCAACGTTCGTGACGACGCGTACGCCCCTCTGGTGGGACGGGACGGGCCAATCGATAGAACTGTTTCCAGCAAACGGCCAAGTGAAAAATTTTGCGCAAAGGCACTGGACACGAATTTGCGTGGCGTGCCCGTCGGGCAAATCACTTGCCTCGAAGATCGAGATACAGCCTAAAAACCTCAATCCCGTTTGCCAATTCCCGACCGAAACTCAACGTCCGCAAGTCATGACAGAGCGTAGAGCCAGCCGAGCAGGGTAGCAACCGACAGCAGCGTCGTGGTCGAGACCGTGGAGGCGACCAGCACCTCCTCCACCTTGTACTCGCTCGCCAGGATATAGGCGGTCTTGGCGGTCGGCACGGCGGCGCAGACGACGGCGGCGATCGTGTAGAGCGGATTGAGGCCTGACGCCACGCACAATCCGTAAACGATCAGCGGCATGATCACGAGCTTTACGACCGCGAGCAGGATGGACGCTCTGAGATTCGAGGCTATTCCCTCGACCGACAAGCCAAGCCCGATGGCGAAGAGCGCGCACGGCGTGAGCGCGGCCGCGAAGATGTTCATATAGGCAGCAAGCGGAGCCGGGATAGGCAGGCCCGTGATCGCCCAGGCCAGGCCGATCGCCGTCGACAGCACCATCGGATTGAGCACGATCTGCTTGATCACGACCGTCCCCCGGTGCGTGCCGCGTCCCTCGCTTTCCAGGAGAATGACGGTCGCCGGGAACATGACCGCAGCCACGAATATGGTTGCGACGGCGGCGGGCAACACGGCAGGCTGGCCATAGATGGAGTGGAGGATCGGAAGCGCCACGAATCCGGTATTGGTCATCGCCGCCGCCATTCCGTACATTGTGCTGCTGGCGACGTCGCGTCCCAATCCGGCGCGAACAGTCAGGAACACCAGCATGAAGCAGAGGATGGAACCGCCTCCGAATGCGAACAGAAAGCGCCACTCCAGAAGACTGCGCGCCGGTTCCTGCGCGATCGTGACGAACAACAGTGCCGGCATTGCGACATTGTAGGCGAAATGAACGAGGCCGTCGGCCAGCGATCGCGATACATAGCCAAGCCACCCGGCGAGCCAGCCGGTGACGATGGTCGCAAACACGGGCAGCACCAGATCGGCTACGTCCATCTCGTTTCCCTGGCGTGGTCGCGCCCGGTTGGCACGCGCCGGGCGCATCGCGAGCATGCCGCAACGGATCGGGCAGGGCCGCACCTCGGCCCGTACATCGGCGACTGACTCCCGAACTCGGCGACTTCCGATTCCTTGCGCCCGCGCCGGTTCTGTTTCAATCAGAACCGGATAGGCTCGGAGCAATGTTGAGTTTTGCCAGATCTCCTCCTGCCCAGGCCAGCGCCTTCGGATCCATGACCCTGAACCACAGCGGCGGGACCGCGGCGAGCGCGAACATGCCGGGATAGCCGCTTGGAAGGCGAGGGAGGTCGTCGAAATCGCGAAGCGATTGATAGGGCCGCATCGGATTGGCATGATGATCGGAATGGCGCTGCAGGTGAAATGTCATCAGATTCGAAACGATGTGGTTCGTGTTCCAGGAATGACGTGGTTCGACCGGCAAATAGCGTCCGTCCGGTCCCTTTCCTCGCAATAGCCCATAGTGCTCGACATAATTGGCCTGCGTCAGCGCGTACCAGCCGATGAAGTGATGAGCCACAATGAAGGGCGCGACTTTCCAGCCGAACAATGCGATCAAGGCTGCGGCCACCGCCAGCGTCAGCGCAAACCCGACAAGGATTTCATTCTCGATCGACCAGAAGGACTTGCCCCTGCGCGCGAGCCGCTCGGCTTCGTTGCGCCAGCCGCGCTTCAAGGCGCCCGGCAATTCACGCATGGCGAAGCGATAGATGGATTCCCCGAAACGCGCGCTTGCCGGATCCTCCGGCGTCGCCACCCATGTGTGGTGACCGCGGTTGTGCTCGACGCGAAAATGCGCGTAGCCGACAACATTGTTGGCGAGCAGGGCGAATATCCTGTTGACCCTGTCAGCCTTGTGGCCGAGTTCGTGCCCGACCAGCAGCGTTCCGCCGTCGATCGTGCCGACACCGAGAAGCAACGCGACATAAGACCACAACGGCAAGTCCTGCGTGCCGACGAAAGCAACGGTGGCGATGTAGGACAGCCACATCAGGGGTACCGCGGCTCTCGTAAGCCTGAGGTAATACGGATCGGATTCCATTGCGGCGACGAACTGGGATGGAGGATTATTCCGATCCTCGCCAAACAGGGCATCGGATGCGGGGATGAATCCGAACACGAACAGAAATGGAATCAGCGTCGCAAGGGCGCTCCCGGTCCTGAAGTAGATCCAGAACGAAATCAGCGGAATGAGCGGCGGAATAAACGAAAGCAGCCACAGATACCGCTTGCCGTCACGATAAAGGATGGTTTCGCCGTCGGCGGCGATGGCCCTGAACGTCATCCTCTCCTCCTTTTTTCTCCGACAATTCTGAGGTTGGTGCCGGTTGCAAATACACGCCACGCTAGATTCATGGCATTTTGCGCGCCGGCGTCGGCCTTCAAACGCTAGTGCTGAAAGCACTCAAGATATCACTTATCCGGGGGAGGAACGACGAGAATATCGCCGCCGGCTGTGTCCGCTATGCACGCTGCAGTTTTTTCGCTACTGGCGCGGGTGAAGCTGCGTCACTCGCTCGAGTGAAGTATCTGCAGGTCGGCGATCCGTTTGTCGGCGCGCCGGAGCCGCCGACAAAGCTCACGGTTGATATTCTGCAACACCAACACGTAGGCTTGCATGTCGGTCTTGTAATACGTGTAGAGCTGTCGGGCCGTGAGCTCGTAGAGCACGGTTGGGCTTTCCGTTACGACGGTTGCTGACCGGTTCTGCATTTCGATAAGTGTCATTTCGCCGAAAAAATCGCCGGAACCGAGACGAGCCATGCGAATGGTGTGCCCCGAATTCCCGAGGCTGCTCACGACGAGCTCGCCGGACTGAACAATGAACATCGAGCGTCCCGGTTCTCCTTCCGCCACGACAGTAGCACCGACATCGAAGCGGCGCTCAAGGAGCATTGGAACGAGGAGATCGAGGCTCGCGTCTGAAAGGCCACCGAAGAAAGGTGTGTCGAGCAAGAACGCTTTCAGTTCGGACGAGCTGACAGCCATCGCCCAATACCCTCCCGCTAGCGGCAATGGCGGGCGGCCCGACTTCGGCGGAACGTATTGTGCCGATCGGCACCCTGCCGTTGTTTGACGGTGCAATTTTGCGCCCGAACCAGGGCGGACGCCAGCGATCTTTGGGAGGCAGCGATCAGGCCGTCGAACGGGCACATGACCGTCACGACGACAATGCTTTGAACCTCGCCAGAAACCGCTTCTCGGCTTTGGCCGCGCTCCAGGGCGTCAGATAGTCCAGCCGGCTCGCTGCGGGCAGGTCGGGATCGGGGCCGAACAGCCGCCTGGCTTCGGCCGGCGCAAAGCCAGCGAGTTCGGTTGCCTCGAGATAGGCGGCGCCCCTGTCGGCGGCCTTGATCTGACGCTCGATCTCGGGTGCCAATTCGGGGGGAAGACCAAAGCGAATGTGTATCGCCGAGAGCAGCCGCTTTTCGACCACCTTGTAGTCGCCACCGAGCACGGCCTTGAACGGCGAGATCATATCGCCGATGACGTATTCCGGGGCATCGTGCAGCAGCGCGGCGAGGCGGTATTTGATATCGAGGCGCGGGCTGTGTTCGCGCATGACAGCCTCGACCAGCAAGGTGTGCTGCGCTACGGAAAAAATATGCGCACCGCTGGTCTGCCCGTTCCAGCGCGCCACCCGCGCCAGACCATGGGCAATATCCGCGATTTCGATATCGAGCGGCGAGGGGTCCATGAGATCGAGCCGCCGCCCCGACAGCATGCGTTGCCAAACTCGGCCGTTCGCCTTGTCGGCTTGCAATCGTTTGGCCGTCATTTGAGCTTGAGCCGCGGGCTGCGGCGTTTTCCGGCACAACTCTCATGGCAGAAGCACGTGACCAGATGATCGTTGACCATGCCGGTCGCCTGCATGAATGCATAGACGATGGTCGGGCCGACGAATTTGAATCCGCGCGAGGAGAGCTCCTTCGATATCTTGATCGAAAGCGGGGTCGATGCTGGAACGCCGGCGGTGGTCTTGAAATGGTTGACCTTCGGCCTGCCGTCGACGAACTCCCACAGCAGTTTCGAGAAGCCGGGCCCGTCTTCCATGATCTTCAGATAGGATTTTGCGCTCTCGATCGCGCCCTCGATCTTGGCACGGTTGCGGACGATCCCGCTGTCGTTCATCAGCGTGTGGATCTTCTTCGCGTTGTAGCGCGCAATCTTCTCCGGCTGGAAGTCGTCGAAGGCCTTTCGGAAATTGTCGCGCTTGCGCAGGATCGTGATCCACGAAAGCCCGGCCTGGAAACCGTCGAGGATGAGCTTTTCGTAGAGGGCGCGGTCGTCAAATTCCGGTACGCCCCATTCGGTGTCGTGATAGGCGACGTAAAGCGGGTCTTCGCCCGGCCAGGGACAACGCGTCAGGCCGTCGGAATGCAGGCGCGCGGTCCTGGTCATGTGACGGTCTGCGTCGGCATGGGTTGCAACTCTTCCGGCTCGGCAACGCGGATGGTGAGCCCACCCGACGTCAGCGGCGTGCCGGCTTCAAGCGCGTCGGCGGCGCGATCGATCCTGATCAGCGCAAGGCCATGCCGGCCCGCGGTCGAGCCCATGGTGCCGACCGGCTTGTCGCCGGCCAGAATTGCAGCACCAGGCTCCGGCGCGGGGCCGTCGAGTGCGATCCGCACCGTACGCGTGCGCGCGGTGCCGCGGTGCTGCATTCGCGACACGACCTCCTGGCCGACATAGCAGCCCTTGTCGAAATCGACGCCGTGCAGGCGATCCATGTTGGTTTCGTGCGGAAAAGCGTCGCCATAGATGAAATCCATCCCTCCGCGCGGGACACCGCAGGCGACACGATGGGCCTCATAGGCACCAGCGTCGACCATCTCCGCGCCGATCAGATCGGCCGCCTTGTGCGCAAGCTCCACGGGAACGAGAACTCGCCAGCCAAGGCTTTCCTTGCGCGGATCGGCGAATGCCAGATCGGGCTTCAGCACGGGATCGCCATCCCACGCGGCGAGCACGCCCAGGCTGTCGGAGAGGTTTTCGATCTCGACCTTGGCGCGCAGCCGATAGAAGCGGAGCTTGTCAGCTAGTGCCTGCGCCAGCGCCCGCGGACAGTCGATCAGAAAGCCGCCGCCATGGCCGGCCGGCGCTTCGGTGATAAGGAAATCGACCGTTATCTTGCCTTGCGGCGTGAGCAACGCCCCGAACCGCCCCAATCCCGGTTGCAGCAAGGTGACGTCGGTGGTGACCAGGCCATTGAGAAAGTTGCAGGCGTCGCTGCCTGAGACCTTGACCACGCCGCGGTCGGGTAGAAACGCTGCCTTCATGCCGGGTTCTCTTGCCGGGTCTTCTTTCCCGGTTCTCTTGCCATGTCGTGGGTTTCCGTCGCTGGCTTTTCCTGGCGGCCATTTTGCCAAATTGTGCTGCGACAGATCGAGCCTGCTGCGCCAGTTTCCTGGGGAAACGCGGGTGCCGCATATTAGAATGAAAGGTAAGACGCTAAGGTGCCCCGAACAAGGCCCGCGTCTCCGGGGGCCCCTCGAAGCGGGTCGGGAAGGTCCAAGAATCAAGGCCATGAATCAGCGCCATGAATCAGCGATTTGACACCATTCTGAAATCCGGAACCGTGGTCAACCAGGACGGCGAGGGCGTGCGCGATATCGCCATCACCGATGGCCGTATCGCCGAGATCGGCGGCCTTGGACAGGCATCGGCTGCCGAGGTGATCGACTGCAAGGGCCTGCATATCCTGCCGGGCGTGATCGACACGCAGGTGCATTTTCGCGAGCCGGGTCTCACCCACAAGGAGGATCTGGAAACCGGCTCCCGCAGCGCCGTGATGGGCGGCGTGACGGCCGTGTTCGAGATGCCCAACACCAATCCGTTGACCGTCACCAGGCAGGCTCTGGCCGACAAGGTGAAACTCGGTCATCACCGCATGCATTGCGATTTTGCCTTTTTCATCGGGGGTACCCGCGAGAATGTCGCCGATTTGCCTGAACTGGAGCGCGCGCCCGGCTGCGCCGGAGTCAAGGTGTTCATCGGCTCCTCCACCGGCGCGCTTCTGGTCGAGGATGACGAAAGCCTGCGCCGGATCTTCGAAGTCATCCGCCGCCGCGCGGCGTTTCATGCCGAGGACGAATATCGCCTCAACGAGCGAAAGCCGTTGCGCGTGGAGGACGATCCGCGTTCGCATCCGCTCTGGCGTGATGAGACCGCGGCGTTGATGGCGACGCAGCGCCTGGTCAAACTCGCCCACGAAACCGGAAAGCGCATCCATGTACTGCATATCTCGACCAAGCAGGAGATCGAGTTCTTGCGGGACCACAAGGACGTCGCCACCTGCGAGGCAACGCCGCATCACCTGACGCTGGCCGCGCCTGAGTGTTACGAGCGGCTTGGCACCCGCGCGCAGATGAACCCGCCGGTGCGCTCGGCCGATCACCGGGAGGGCATCTGGCGCGGCATCGAGCAGGGCATCGTCGATGTGCTCGGCTCCGACCACGCGCCGCATTCGCTCGAGGAAAAAAGCAAGACCTATCCCGCTTCGCCCTCCGGCATGACCGGGGTGCAGACGCTGGTGCCCATCATGCTCGACCACGTCAACGCCGGACGCCTGTCGCTGGCGCGCTTCGTCGATCTTACCAGCGCAGGCCCGGCGCGGATCTACGACATCGCCTGCAAGGGCAGGATTGCGGCGGGCTATGACGCCGACTTCACCATCGTCGACATGAAGCGCAGCGAGGTCATCACCGACAAATGGGTGGCCTCGCGCGCGGGCTGGACGCCTTATGACGGCATGCGCGTGACCGGCTGGCCGGTCGGCACCTTCGTGCGGGGCAGGCGGGTGATGTGGCAGGGCGAGATCGTCGCGGCATCGGCCGGCGAGCCGGTACGGTTTCTCGAGGCGTTGAAGGTCTGAAGCGTTTTTCGAGCGAAGTGGGAACCGGTTCGCGTCAAGAAAACGCGTCAAACTAAGAGATCAGAGCCCGGTTCTGATTCAGCCAGAGCCCGATAATCGTCAGCGACTATTGCTTCGCCGTCTCGGTCGAGAACTCGCCGTTGCGGACGCGGACGGGAAGCCCCTCCACGAACTTGGCCACCGCGTCCTCGCCATAGGTCTTGACCAGTTCGGCGAAGGCCGCAAACAGGCTTGCCTGCGCCAGGCAATCGCCATCGACGCCATCGTGCCGTGCTTCCGCCCAGGCTTCGTTGAGATAGCCCAGTGCCGCCTGCTTCTGCTCCTGGTCGGGCAAAAGACCGCGGGCGAATGTGAGGAACGCTGGATGTTTCATGCAATCAACGGGGCTTTTTGCGCGGGCGCGCGCGCGTCGGAACGTCAGGACATTTACCATGAAGGGCGCCTTCGCCTAGACCACTTCTTTAGGAAGGGTTAACGGCGGTGGAGAAATTGGCGCGTGTCGGAAGACTGTCATGTCGGCTCGACTAAAGCTCGCTGAAGCTAGTTGAGCTGCACCCGCGGCGTAAGTGAGCTCCCTCTCCCGCTTGCTGGGAGGGTTGGGGAGGGGGGATAATGGCCCCCACCCGCCCGCACTCTGCGAGTGCGGCGACCTCCCCCGCAAGCGAGAGAGGTGAACTGAACCAGCATGCCTGGCGATTCAACCAAACCCCATCCCGCTTTAGTTTGCATAGCGGGCGGTCAGGTCGCGCGAAATCTTCGAGCCCTCTTCGATATATCTGCGGATCGCGACCGTGGCCGCCGGCGTGCAGGTGCGATAGGTCTGCTGAAACCCGTTATAACCGCGGTTGAAGCCCGCGATCATGCGGGTCCGTCTTTCGCCGGAGGGAGTCTCGGCATCGATCAGCGCCTGCATCTCGTTGCGCCATTTGCCACCTTCATTGCTGCCGCAAATGCCCCTGAGATAGTGCAGGGTTCCCAGAATTTCGGCGAGCCGCTGCAAATCATTGTCAAAGGGTGCGGGCGCATCCTGCGCCCGAACCGGGCCGGAGAGGCATGAGAAGACCAGGAGAGCGGCGAGAAAATGCTTTGACATCAAGGGTCCAAAAAACCAGCAAATATTGGAACTTGGCGATATGCCTTCTCAATGCGCTGGAAGCAAGGCTTTGCATGGGCTGCGGGCAGCGGCCATTTAGACCTCAAGCAGGCGCCGGGCCGACTGGATGACCTCGGTGAGGCCGACCGTGAGCTTGAGCTCGCCAATTTCATCCGGTGCAAGCCATCTGTAGTCGTCGAGTTCGTCGTTGAGTGTCACCTCTCCATCAGTCCATCGGGCCGCGAACGACATGATGAGGTAATGCCCGCCGCCGTCGGCTCCCGGCACGACCTCGCGCCAGCCGGCGAGGCCGATGATCTCGATCTTGAGCCCGGTTTCCTCGGCGACTTCGCGGTTCAGGGCGGCATGGAGGGTTTCGCCGAATTCGACCCGACCGCCGGGCAGCGAGTAGAAGCCCTTCGCGGGAAATCGCGCGCGGCGCACCAGCAGGATATTGCTGGCGCGAAAAATCGCCGCGCTGACGGCAAGCTGCGGGTAGGGCGGCTGAACGAGAGGCATGGGCATGATCCCGAAAAGTCTGAAGCGGTTTTCGGTCGCGACAAACGCCTCGGCGGTTGCGCGGAGATCATGCCCGATAAAGCCATGATCCCGAAGAATGTGGAGTCCGCGGCTGGGTCAGCGCGACATGATACGTTCGACGTCGGCCTCCGCGCTGCCATTGATGATGCAGCCAGCCTGCATCACCAGCGGCTTCACCCAGCCCGTGGCCTGCTCGGCCAGCCTGCAGAGGGTCTTGGGCTGCCGGGCGTCGCGCATGGCCTCGCCGACAGCGGTGAGGATAGAGGTCATCGCCCCTGTGATGCTGTCGAATTCGGCGCGGATACGAGCGTCGGCGGATTCGTAGGCCTCGATGGCAAGATCCCGCGCCTTGAAATTGGAGGCCGTGAAATGCTCGGCATAGGAAAGCGGCTGCCAGGCCAGGAAATCCTCCGCGCATTCCGGCATGTCCGGAACCATTTCCAGCAGCATGATGGCTTCGTTGAAATGGTTCAGATAATCGGTGGCAAGGCCGGTGTGCGGGTTAATGTTGGCCGCGCGCAATTGGGCGGCCCGCGCCTGTTGATCGGCGCCCGCTCCGGGTTCGGTTCGTGCCGATGTGACGGCGGCAGACATCATTTGTTGCAGTGTCGGGGGTCGCGGTTAAAAGGTGCTGAATTTATAGCAGTTTGGAAAACAGAATGTGCGGACGTTTCGTCATCACCTCGCCCCCTGACGCCCTGAGGCAAATATTCGGCTATCTGGAACAACCAAATTTCCCTCCAAGATTTAATATTTCGCCAACACAACCGGTACCTGTTGTCATCTTCGAGAACGGCAGGCGCCATTTTCGGCTGATGCGCTGGGGGCTGATACCGGCCTGGGTCAAAGATCCCAGCAAATTCACGCTGCTGATCAACGCGCGCGCGGAAACCGTGAGGGAAAAGCCGGCCTTCAAGAATGCAATTCGGCGACGGCGCTGCCTGATCCCCGCGGACGGCTATTATGAGTGGCGGGCGAGCGAATGGCGCAAGCAGCCCTGTTTCATCCATCGCCGCGACGGCCTTCCATTCGGGCTTGCCGGCGTTGCCGAAACCTGGGTCGGCCCGAACGGCGAGGAACTCGACACGGTCGCCATCGTCACCGCGACAGCCAGCGCCGATCTCGCGGTGCTTCATGACCGCGTGCCGGTGACGATCGGCGCGAAGGATTTCGATCGCTGGCTCGATTGCCGCGCCGATGATGCCGACGCCGTGATGCCGCTCTTGAGAGGACCGGACGAGGGCGAGTTCGTCTTTCACGAAGTTTCCACGCGGGTCAATCGCGTCGCCAATGACGATGCGCAATTGATCCTGCCGATCACGTCGGCAGAGCGCGAGGCTGAAGCGCCGAGACTGGTCAGGCCGAGCACGCGAAAACCCGCAAGCCCGGCGCCGGATGAGGGGCAGGGGAGCCTGTTTTAATTCGCCTCGACTGTCGCGACTTAGGCCGCCAGCAATTGCTTCAACTTGATGACCGCGCTGTCGGGCGTGGTGAGAACCGGCAGCTTTGTGGCCTCCGCCACGAGCGCGGCCGCCGGCGCCATGCTGTATTGCGCAAGCGCGATCAGGTCGCAGTCGCGCAAATCGCGCGACGCCTGCACGACCAGGCGGTCATGCCCGGCGCGGTCGCCGCGATCGAGCGCGTCAAGCGCCCCTTCCGCCAGTTTCGGAACGACCTCCACCGATGTCGGAAACTCCGGTGGCATCGACCTCAAGGTCGGCGCAAAGGTCGAGAGCAGGCCGATCCGATGGCCGCGCTTGACCGCCTGCTCGATCATCGCCTCATTGGGCTTGAGCACCGGCAATGGCGCCTGCTCGCGGGCCACCGCCTCGATGCACGGCCCGAAGGCCGAGCAGGTGAAAAGGATCGCGTTGGCTCCCGTTGAGGCCGCGTAACGCCCAAGCGCCTGGAAACGGTCGGTCATGGCCGGAGTGAGCCGCCCGTCACGCGCGACATCCGCCGAAAGGCTGTCGTCGAGCAGATTCATCAGCGTTGCCTCCGGCCAAAGCTTCGCGAACGAAGCCTCGATCGGGACAATCGAGTGTTTCAGGGCATGGATAAGGGCGATGCGCATCCTGTTCAATCTGGCCAAGGGGTTACGAGGTGTCAACGTTCGAAAAGATGTCTCCGCATCACCGGAAAATGTGCAGCGCGGCGTATTGCAGCAGCATGATCGTCTTGGCATCGGCAATGCGGCCGTCGCCGATCATGGCGAGTGCCTGGTCGAACGGAAGTTCAAGCACCTCGATGTCCTCGCCTTCGGAAGCGATGCCGCCACCTTTGCCGACTTTCATTGTCGGATCATATTCGGCGACAAAGAAGTGGATCTTTTCGGTGACGGCGCCGGGGCTCATGAAGGCCACGAATATTTTCCTGATGTCACCGAGGCGATAGCCGATTTCCTCTTCGGCTTCCGCGCGAATTCTCACCTCCGGAATTTCGTTGTCCAACAGGCCTGCCGCGGCTTCGATCAGAAGATCGTCGTGGCGGTTCGCATAGGCCGGATAGCGGAACTGCCGCACCAGCACGACCGTGCGCTGCGCCGGATTGTAGGGCAAGAGCGCCGCCGCGTCGCCGCGATCGAGGACTTCCCGCACCTGGGTCTGCCATTGGCCATCGGCGCGGCGCCATTCGAAGGTTACGGACTTCAGCTTAAGGTGGGCGTCGGAAAGCACACGGACATTGCTGACGCGGACGCGGTCGGAGACGCTCATTGAACGCTGCCCCCTGGATCATGTTCCGATTTGACGGAATCGGATCATGATCTCATCTCTTTGTTTGAGCATGATCCCCGCGCAAGCGCAGTCGCGTTTGTCGCGAGGAAAAACCGGTTTCCACTTTTTCCGATCATGCTCTAAAGCACCTTACCGGGATTCATGATGCCAAGCGGGTCGAGCGTCAATTTGATGGCACGCATCAGCTCGATCGCGACCTTGTCCTTGACCTCGGGCAGTTCGTCACGCTTGAGCACGCCGATGCCGTGCTCCGCCGAAATCGATCCGCCCATCCGCAGCACGATCTCGAACACGACGGCGTTGACTTCGTGCCACCGCGCGAGGAAATCCGCAGGCTTGTCGCCGATCGGCTGGCTGACATTGTAGTGGATGTTGCCGTCTCCGAGATGCCCAAACGGCACCGGCCGCGCCCCCGGAATGAGTTTGACGACAGCCGCATTTGCTTCCGCGATGAAAGCCGGGACGGCGGCGACCGGCACGGAGATGTCATGCTTGATCGAGCCGCCCTCCGGCTTCTGCGCCGCCGACATTTCGTCGCGCAGTTTCCAGAATGCGCTGCGCTGGCTCAAATTCGCGGCGATCGCGGCGTCGTCGACAATGCCTCGTTCCATTCCCTGCGCCAGGATCGCCTCCAGCGTGTCGCGCGCGTCGTCACGCGGGGACGACAGTTCCATCAGCACATACCATCGGTGCGTGCTCGAGAGAGGATCGCGGATATCGATGCCGTGGCGGACGCTGAAATCGACGGCGATGTCGGACAACAATTCGAAACTGGTGAGAGTACCCGCGGCCTCGTTCTGCGAGATCGAAAGCAGTTTGAGCGCGTCGTCGGGTGATTTCAGGCCGACAAAGGCGGTTTCCACGGCGCGCGGCTTCGGGAAGATCTTCAGCGTGGCTGCCGTGATGATGCCAAGCGTGCCTTCCGCGCCGATGAACAGGTTGCGCAAATCGTAGCCGGTATTGTCCTTCTTCAGCTTCGACAGGCCGTTGAGAACGCGCCCGTCCGCCAGGACCACCTCGAGCCCGAGCGCCATCTCGCGCGCCACGCCGAAGGCGAGCGCCGCGGTGCCGCCGGCATTGGTGGAGAGATTGCCGCCGATGGTGCAGCTTCCTTCAGCACCCAGCGACAGCGGGAACAGGCGGTCCACCTCGGAGGCTTTTTGCTGGGCGACCTGCAGCACGACGCCGAACTCGCAGGTCATGGTGTTGGACGCGGTGTCGATGTCGCGAATCCTGTCGAGGCGCCGCGTCGAGACGACCACCTCGCCATGATGCGGGGTCTGGCCGCCGACAAGTCCGGTATTGCCGCCCTGCGGCACGAGCGCGATCCTGTGTTCGGTGGCGAGCTTGCAGATCGCGGAGACTTCCGCCGTCGAACCCGGCCGCAATACCAGAGGCGATCGCCCGTGGAACAGGCCGCGCTCCTCGGTGACATAGGGCGCGATATCGGAGCCTTCGGTTATCGCGTATTTGTCGCCGACGATGGCGCGGAACCGCGCGATCAGTTCGGGCGAAGGCGGGACTGAGTTTGGTGCGATATTCATCCTTTTTCTCACGCGCCGGTGCTATCTGCTTTCGCGCTTTTCGATTTACCGTCCGATCGCGGCACGGCGCAGCCGGTCATTGATCGCCTCGCCGAGACCATGAGACGGCACCGGCATGACGGCGATGGCGTGCGCCCCTTTGGCATCGAGCGCGCGGAGATGACCGAAAAGGTTGGCGGCAGCCTCGGAAAGATCGCCGCGCGATGACAGGTTCATCACCGTGGCGGCCGTCTCCGTGCCCGGCACGCGGGCTGGACCAAACGCCAGCAGTACCTCGCCCGGCTCGATGTGACCTGCGTTCAGCCGCACCGGCGTGCGGGGCGCGTAATGCGATGCCAGCATGCCTGGCGCCAGCGGCTGGCCGGCTTCGTAATCAGCATCCTCAGGCGGCCGCGCCAGTGGCCGGTCCAGCACACGCTCGATTTCTTCACGCGGCAGGCCGCCCGGACGCAGCAGCATCGGTGTGTCGAAGCAGCCGACGATGGTGGATTCGACGCCGACCGTTACCGCCCCCCCATCGATGATCAGATCGATCCGCCCCGCAAGATCGTTCTCAACATGGGCGGCGGTCGTGGGCGAGACGTGCCCGGAAAGATTGGCCGAGGGCGCGACCACCGGCCCAGCGAAGGCGCCCAGGACGGCGCGCGCGACCGGGTGGGCTGGAACGCGCAGCGCGATCGTTTCGAGGCCTGCGGTGGCGAGATCGGCCACCGCGCAGTCACGTGTCTTGGGCAATACCAAGGTCAGCGGTCCCGGCCAGAAGGCCTCGGCAAGCCTGGCTGCCGCCGTGTCGAACCGTCCGATCCGCATGGCGAGCTCGATATCCGCGACATGGACGATCAAGGGGTTGAAGAGGGGGCGCCCCTTGGCCTCGTAAAGCCGTGCGATGGCTGCCGCATTGGAGCGCATCGGCCCCGAGCCCATAGACGGTTTCGGTCGGAAACGCGACCAGGCCGCCCGCTTTCAGGCACTGCGCGGCGCTCGCCACGGCGGCCTCGCCGGCCGGCAGAATTTGCGTTTTCAGGCCCAGTTTCACGGGAATTGTGGTCCTCAAATCCGGCTTCTTGCGGTGTACGAAAGCCAAGGCTATAAGCCGCGTTCTTGTCGGAGTGTGGCTCAGCCCGGTAGAGCACTGCGTTCGGGACGCAGGGGTCGCAGGTTCAAATCCTGCCACTCCGACCAGACTTCTCACCAATTCAACTCGTTACCGGGACAGTTATCGGGACAGAA
>CAWFZL010000023.1:0-48271 GCA_963820275.1 uncultured Alphaproteobacteria bacterium | reverse complement strand
GCGCCGATCGATCGGATGCCCGGCACGCTCGCCGGGCATTTCAGTTTCGAGGATGCTTCGCTCCTCGCGAAACCGGCAAGGGCCCCTTCAACTCCGCCCCTTTACCTTGAAGATCACCGGCAAAGTGAAATTCAAACCCTCGTCGGCCACTGCCGGCGGGGGTTGCGGGAGGGGATCGGACCGCCGGACCATCTCAAGCGCCGCCTCGTCGAAGGCCGCATCGCCAGATCCCTTGACGATGCTCGTGGAGAGGACGTGGCCGAACCGGTCCAGCACGAAACTCACCACGATCTCGGCACCCTTCCGGGAACGCTCCGCCGGGTAGCGCTTGTGCCGGTTGCGGATCGAGCCATCAGCTCTTTCTGCCATGTGACGCGCACGCGCTGCGCGCTCGCGCCGCTGCCTATCGCGGGCGCCACCGAGCGCGTCCCTTCCCGAATCGCCTCGGAACTCGGCCTGCGGCGGTAGCTTCAGACGCGACCAACTCGATCGAGGCTGAGGTTTGTACCGCCGCAATCCTGGTGTCGTCTTCGGGCTTGCGCGTGCTGCTCGTCGTCACCACGCGGTCGGGATTGTCGCTTTCAGTGGGAACATCCTTAGGAAGATCGGTCTCCTTGACCTCCGCCTGCTGCTCGGCAAGCGCAGGGACGCAACGGATGCTTCCGTGTCCGGCCCCGGCGGCAGATCGGCGGGTTCAAGGTGCGGCGAAGCCAGTTCAAGCCCGATCTCGATCGCCGGCGCGCCCAACGCGTCGTCGGGTTCGGCGATGCGCAGATGTGCTACCGCGAGCGCGGCGCCACCGACATGCAGCACAAGCGCACCCAGAGCCGCGGAAAACCACAGCCACCTTGAGGGTCTTGGTTCGGCATCGAGGTCGTTCATCGCGATAGACCGGCCTTGCATGGCCTTTTGACTTGTCTTTTGAATTTGGCCTTTTGAACTCAAGGTTTTGGGTT
Source organism: uncultured Alphaproteobacteria bacterium (assembly GCA_963820275.1). GTDB lineage: Bacteria > Pseudomonadota > Alphaproteobacteria > Rhizobiales > Xanthobacteraceae > Bradyrhizobium. The sequence continues at coordinate 47,315 of CAWFZL010000023.1, read as the reverse complement.
TTCAGGTGCCGACGACGGCTCCGGAACGCCTTCCAGCGCGACCAGCTTGATTTTGGTGTAACCGCCGACGCGCAGGATCTCCAACAGACCCATCAGTTCGCCATAAGGCACCGCGCGATCGGCGCGCAGGAAAATGAAACGATCCTTGCCCACGTCCGCCATCGCATCGAGCGTGCTGACAAGGTTGGAACGCTTGACCGCCGTCTCGCCGACCGCCACGGAAAGATCGGGCTTGATGCTGACATAGGTCGGCTTGTCCGGCTTCTTCTGCGGCGTTGCGGTGGATGACGGCAGGTCGATCGGGAGGTCGACGGTCGAGAGCGGCGCCGCGACCATGAAGATGATCAGCAGCACGAGCATGACGTCGATGAACGGCGTAACATTGATCTCGTGCGCCTCGTCGAAATCGGCGTCGTCGTCAAGATCGGTATCGGTGATCGACGCAGCCATCGCCTACTCCGCCGCACGCGAACTGCTGACATGGGTGCGATCGAGATCGCGGGACGAAAAGTCGCGCGGCGGCGCCCGACGATCGGCCGACCAATTCGAGATAGGCTTTCGTGACCCGCGTGAAGTGATTGTAGATGATGACCGCGGGGATGGCCGCGACAAGACCGATTGCGGTAGCCAGCAGCGCCTCGGCGATGCCAGGCGCCACAACCGCGAGATTGGTGGTCTGCGATTTCGAAATGCCGATGAAGCTGTTCATGATGCCCCATACCGTGCCGAACAGCCCCACGAACGGCGACGTCGCGCCTATGGTGGCCAGAAGTCCCATGCCGAGCCGGATCCTCCGCGCTTCGGCCCGCACGATTTCGGCGAAGCTGGACGCCGCCCGCTCCTTGATGCCCGCATCGCTGGAAATTCCCGCCGACTGCCGGGCCTCGCGCATCGCCGCCGCAAGCAGCGATGACAATATGGTTCGATGCGCTCCCAGGGCGAATTGCGCTTCGGCCAGCGACCTTGCGTCGCTGATCCGGCCGAGCGCGGTGCGCAGCCTGCGCTCGATGACCGACAGCTCGATCGTTTTCGCAATGAAAATGGTCCAGGTCACCAGCGAGGCGGGCACGCCCAACCGATGATCACCGCCTTCACCGGCACGTCGGCCGACAGGAACATCGACCAGGGCGACAGCTCCCGCAGCGCCACGCTCGTCGATTCAGGGGGCGGGCGTTATCGGCAGCGGCTGTCACTTCCGCCGCCGCGGGCGGACGGGCGACTGGGACGGCGCAACCGCCGGCACCGGGGCGACTTGTGGAGATGCGACTTGCGGGGACGATGCGGTCGCTTGCTGCGGCGCGGTCGTTTGCTGTTGCGCAAACGATGCGGCGGCCATGACCATCGTTGCCAGAGCGAGGATCGCCCCACAGATCGCTCGAAAACGGAATGCACGCATACATCACTCGACGGCGGAAATTGACAGTCACAGTCACGGGTCAATTTGACCGTTTCTGGGTCGTCCGCGTCAACTGAAGAATTCACTTTGCCGCGACATTACCTGACGGCTCGGCGAAGGTCTTGACCCGCTCCTTGATGTCTCTGAGCGTCTTGAGGCTGGTGTCGATCGCCGCATCGGGCACATCCCGGAGCACATCGCTCAGCTATGAAGTCGCGCAGGCTGTCGAGATCATCGGCAAGCTGGCGGCCGCTGGGTGAGAAACAGGCGATTGGTCCGCCGATCCCTTGGGTCATGCCGCCGTTCAACGAGGCCATGTTCAACCAGCCGGTCGAGCAGGCGTACCAGCGAAATCGGCTGCAGTTCGAGCACATCGGCCAGATCGACCTGCGATAGTCCCTCCTGATCGCGCAACCTGAACAGCACAATCCACTGCGCGCGCGTCGTGCCGCGGCCCTCTCGGCGCGGTGATCGATATAGTTGCGCGGAAAACGCAACTTTCGACAAGCTGCGAGATTCACGCTGCTTTTTGAGGTCGGACGACATCGGTGCCAAAGTCTCCGGATTGCAGATTGTTTCCGATTCTCGAGCCCATAGTGTGTTTACACATTAAGTGCACGCATATTATATGTGAACTCCCTAGGAACTCTTGTGATCAACGGCCACTTTTAATTTTTTTAACCTTACGGGCCCAGATGAAGAAATCGCGGGTAACGCGTTCGATTCTCGTGATCCTGGCCCTTGTCGGGCTGGGCTATTTTGGCTGGCAGCGCTTCCGCGGCGAAGGCCATCGAGAGGCCGCAAGCAATGCGCAAAAGGCCACCCGCAACCCGGTGAGGGTCACCGTGGCGCCGGGTGGAGAAAACCGACTTTCCGGTCTACCTGACGAGCCTTGGAACCGTTCAGGCCTTCAACACCGTGGTCGTTCGCTCGCGCGTTGACGGACAAATCGACAAGATCGCCTTCACCGAAGGCCAGCTTGTGAACCAGGGCGACCTGCTCGCCAAATCGATCCGAGGCCGTACCAGGCTGCGCTCGATCAGGCCAAGGCCAAGAAGGAGCAGGACGAAGCCAATCTGGCCAACACCAACCTCGATCTGCAGCGTTTCCTCAAACTGGGCGAATTCGCCACAAGGCAACAGATCGATACCCAGCGCTCCTCGGTTTCGCAATTGACGGCCCAGATCGCCGCCGACACGGCCGCCATCGCCAATGCGGCAACGCAGCTCGACTATACCGCCATCAAGGCGCCGATCTCCGGCGTGGTCGGCTTGCGCCAGGTCGATATCGGCAACATCGTCAACGCCGCCGCCCAGACCGGGATCGTTACCATTACCCAGATCGAGCCGATTGCCGTTATTTTTACCGCCCCTGAAGAGCAGCTACCCTATATAAACGAGGGGCAGGCCCTCTCGCCGCTCAAGACGATCGCGATCACGACCGACGGCAAGAAACCCCTGGCTAAAGGAACGCTGGCGGTGGTCAACGACCAGAGTCAACTCGACGAGCGGCACCATTCGTCTCAAGGCCGTGTTCGAGAACAAGGATCACGCTTTATGGCCGGGCCAGTCGGTTTCGACGCGGCTTCTGGTAAGGACGTTGAAGGATGCCACCGTCGTTCCGGATGACGCGATCCAGCACGGCAATGAGGGCCTCTATGTCTACACTGTCAACCAGGACAGCAAGGCCGAGCTGCACAAGGTGAAGGTCAGCCAGTCGATCGACGGACGCTCCGTGGTCGAGCAAGGACTGTCGCCCGGGCAGCAGGTCATCACTTCGGGACAGTTCAAGGTTCAGCCCGGAACCTTCGTCAGCACAGCCGTGGCGAGCTCGGATCCGGCGCAATCCAGGGTCCGGCAGGAATGAGCGACGAAATCTCCGCGCCCTTCATTCGCTACCCCATCGGCACCTCGCTGATGATGGCGGGCATTCTGTTTGTCGGCCTCGTGGCCTATCCGCTGCTGCCGGTTGCGCCGCTGCCGCAAGTGGACTTTCCGACCATTCAGATTACCGCACAGCTGCCGGGCGCTAGCCCTGAAACCATGGCGTCCTCGGTTGCGCAGCCGCTGGAGCGGCAATTCGCGCAGATTCCCGGAATCGCCCAGATGACTTCTTCGAGTTATCTGGGAACAACCGCGGTCACCATCCAGTTCGATCTCAGTCGCAATATCGACGGTGCCGCCAATGACGTGCTGGCGGCGATCAACGCCGCGGGCGGCCAGTTGCCCAAAAATCTTCCTTCGCCCCCGACCTACCGCAAGGTCAATCCGGCGGATTCGCCGATCCTGTTGTTGTCAGCCACCTCCGACACATTGCCGCTGACGACCGTGAGCGATTCCGTCGACGCGCAGCTCGCGCAGCAGATCAGCCAGATCTCCGGCGTGGCGCAGGTCATCATCGGCGGCCAGCAGAAGCCGTCGATCCGCGTCCAGGTCGACCCGGCGAAACTGGTCGCCAAGGGCTTGTCGCTTGAGGACGTGCGCAATCAGATCGCGATCACCACCGTGGACAGCCCGAAGGGCAACATCGACGGCGAAAAGCGCGCCTATACGATTTACACCAACGACCAGCTGCTGGATTCGAAGGACTGGAACGACGTCATCATCGCTTACCGCAACGGCGGTCCTTTGCGGATTCGCGATATCGGCCAGGCCGTGACGGGACCGGAAGATGCCAAGCAGGCAGCCTGGGCCAACGGCAAGCGGGGCGTGTTCCTGGTGGTCTTCAAGCAACCGGGCGCGAACGTGATCGACACGGTGGACAAGATCAAGTCGCTGCTGCCGAGGCTGGTGGCCTCGATTCCGGCCGCGATCAAGATCGACGTCATCAGCGACCGCACCCAGACCATTCGCGCTGCCGTCGAGGACGTCCAGTTTACGCTGCTCCTGACCATCTTCCTGGTCGTGATGGTGATCTTCGTTTTCCTTCGCAGCTTCTGGGCAACGGTAATTCCGGCCGTAACCGTGCCGCTGGCCTTGCTCGGCGCCTGCGCGCTGATGTGGGTGTTCGGTTACACGCTCGACAACCTGTCCTTGATGGCCTTGACGATCGCCGTCGGGTTCGTGGTCGACGATGCCATCGTCGTGCTGGAAAACATCGCCCGCTATGTCGAGGAGGGCGAGAAGCCGCTGGCCGCCGCCTTCAAGGGCTCCAGCGAAATCGGGTTCACCATCCTGTCGATCAGCATTTCGCTGGTCGCGGTGCTCATACCGCTCCTGCTGATGGGCGGCATCATCGGACGGCTGTTCCGCGAATTCGCCGTGACACTGGCGATGACGATCTTCGTGTCGATGGTCGTATCGCTAACCCTCACCCCGATGATGTGCGCCCGCTTCCTGCGCTCGCACAGCGAGGCTCCAAGGCACGGCCGGCTCTATCAGCTGAGCGAACGCGGTTTCGAAGCCATGCTGCACGCCTATGAGCGGGGGCTTGATCTCGCCCTGCGCTGGAAGCTGACAACACTGATCATATTTTTCGCGACGCTCGGATTGTCGGTCTATCTTTTCACGATCATTCCGAAGGGCTTCTTTCCCCAACAGGACATCGGTCTGATCACGGCGACCTCCGAAGCCGCACAGGATATTTCCTTCGCCGAAATGAAGCGGCGCCAGGAAGCACTCGGCGCGGTCGTAATGGCCGATCCCGCGGTGGCATCGGCGGCGATGGTGATCGGCGGCACCGGCAGGGCCGGCAACAATGGCAACGTCTATATTACGCTGAAGCCGCTCAGCGAGCGCGACGCCTCCGCCCTGCAGGTGATCTCTCGTCTCCGTCCGAAGCTTGAAAAGATCGAGGGTGCGCGCCTCTATATGCAGGCGGCGCAGGACGTGCGGCTCGGCGGGCGGCCGACACGAACGCAATTCGAATTCACGCTGCAGGATGCCAATCTCGTCGAGCTGAACGAGTGGGCGCCCAAGGTGCTCGCCAGGATGAAGACGTTGCCGGAGCTGCGCGACGTCGCCACCGACCAGCAGACGGAAGGGACGACCCTTCAGCTCAAGATCAACCGCGACACGGCATCCCGTTACGGCATCCAGCCGCAATTGATCGACGATACGCTGTACGATGCGTTCGGGCAGCGACAGGTCACCCAGTATTTCACGCAGCTCAACAGCTATCACGTGATCCTGGAGATCCTGCCCGAAATGCAGGGCAGCTTCGATTCGCTTGACAAGATCTACATCAAATCGCCTACGACCGGCGACCAGGTTCCGCTGTCGGCATTCGCGACCTGGAGCAGCGTGCCGGTCCGTCCGCTCTCGATCAGCCACCAGGGCCAGTTTCCGGCGATCACGATCAGCTTCAATCTCGCGCAGAACGCCGCGCTCGGGCAGGCGACCGACGCCATTCAGAAAGCGATGGCAGATCTGGGCACGCCCGCAACGCTCAACTCGAGCTTCCAGGGCACCGCACAGGCATTCCAGCAATCACTTGGCACCGTGCCGCTGTTGATCCTCGCGGCGCTTGTGGTCGTCTACCTGATCCTGGGTATTCTCTACGAGAGCTACATCCACCCGTTGACCATTCTGTCCACCCTGCCCTCGGCGGGCGTCGGCGCGCTGGCGATCCTGATGGCATTCGGCTACGACTTCAGCCTGATTGCGCTGATCGAAATCATCCTGTTGATCGGCATCGTCAAGAAGAACGGCATCATGATGGTCGACTTCGCGATCTCGGCCGAGCGCGACGAACATCTCAGCCCCGAGCAGTCGATCCGCAAAGCTGCGTTGCTGCGTTTCCGTCCCATCATGATGACGACGATGGCCGCACTTCTCGGTGGCGTGCCATTGATGCTGGGAACGGGTACCGGTTCGGAAATTCGCCAGCCGCTCGGTTATGCGATGGTAGGCGGACTATTCGTCAGCCAGGCGCTGACCTTGTTCACGACACCGGTGGTTTATCTCTATCTGGACAGGCTTTCGAACGCGTTTTCGAACTGGGGACGCTCGAAAGGTGACGGCGACCAGGATGTTGCCGAGCATGGCCCCGTCAAGCAGGCTGCCGAGTGACTTGACTTCGATCGCTTGCCGCTGCATCCGGGGGACGTCCCGCGGAGGCCGATCAGTGAAAACTTCTGCAAGAATTGCTCTCGCGCTCGCGTTCATTTCCGCGAGCGGATCTGGTTATGCCCAGCAGGCACCCAAATCGAGGTCGCCGGCACCGCAGGCGACGCCCGCGCCAGCTCCGTCGGGCACCGCCGCCGCGCCAGCTCCAACTGCCCCGGGCTGGGCTGCGCGTTGCAGCAGCGCGAGCCGTGACGCTCCGCTCGAATGTGCGATCGAACAGAACGCCATCCTCACCAAGACCGGACAACTGTTCGTCACGGTCAACATCCGCGTGCCAGGCGATACCCGCGCGCCGATCGCTTTGGTCCAACTGCCTCTCGGACTGAACCTGCAGGCCGGCGCAAAATTTCAAGTCGATGACGGCAAGGCCGTCGATCTGCAGATCCAGACCTGCGAAAACAGGGGCTGCTACGCCAGCGCCCCGATCACGCCCGAAATCGTCGGCGCGCTGAAATCGGGAAGGCAATTGAAGGTCTTGTTCCAGGACCTTGCCAAGGAAACCATCACTGTCCCAATGCCGCTAAGCGACTTTGCGGCCGCGTATGACAAGATCAAATAATTGAGCTTCCCGCGTCACGCGGTGCCGAGATAGGCCTTCTGCACCTTCGGATCGTTGGCGAGGCTGGCTGCCGTGCCCGACAACACGCTCCGGCCGACTTGCAGAACGGTCGCGAAATCGGAAACTTCGAGTGCGAGCTCGATGGATTGCTCCGCAAGCAGGATGGTGAGCCCAGCCTTGTGCAGCTGTTCGAACGTTTCATACATCTTTTCGACGACGGCCGGCGCAAGGCCCAGCGACGGCTCATCCAGCATCAGGAGCCTGGGATCGCTCATCAGGGCGCGACCGACCGCCAGCATCTGCCGTTCGCCGCCGGACATGGTGCCGGCGCGCTGGTTGCGCCGCTCCGCAAGTTTCGGAAAGATTTCGTAGACGCGATCCAGCAGAGCGGCCGTGCGCGCCTTGTCGCGCAGCGGGGTCGCCCCCAATTTGAGGTTATTCTCGACGCTTTGCTGCACGAACAGCCGCCAGCCTTCCGGTGACAAGGCGAGGCCCTTGCGCACGATCGAAAACGCGTTTTGCCCGGCGATTTCATTTCCGCCAAAACGGATCGAACCGGAATGCACCGGGATCAGGCCGGCAACGGCGTTGAGAACGGTCGTCTTGCCGCCCCCATTGGAGCCGAGCAGCGCGACGACGCTACCCTCGGGCACGTCGATCGAGACATCGGACACGCCGATCAGATCGCCATAGCGGACCTCCAGATGCTCGATCTTGAGCAGAGGCGTTGTCATGTGCCAGGCCCGCCCATGAGCTCGACCGGCGTATGGGTCGCGGCGGCCCTCGCAGCGCGCTTGCCCAGATACGCCTCGATGACAGCCGGGTTACCGGTGACCTCGCGCGGGCTGCCGCGCGCGATCTCGCGTCCCTGATGAAACACCATCACGCGGGTCGCCAGCGACATGATCACTTCCATGATATGTTCGACGATGACGAGCGTGACGCCGGAACGATGAATATCGCGCACGAGATCGATAGCAAGCTGCACTTCGCGCTGGGTTAGCCCCGCCATCGCCTCATCAAGCAGGAGCACCTTGGGCTCGGTCGCAAGCGCGCGCGCAATTTCGAGCCGTTTGCGGCCCGGCGTTCCCAGCGAACGCGCCGGCGCTTCCGCAAGCCTTCCCATGCCGACACGTTCCAGAACGGCGCGCGCCCTGCTCTCGGCTTCCGACCTGCGGGATGTGCGAAGAAAAGCGCCGATCATCACGTTTTCCAGCACGGACATGCTCTCAAACGTCTGCGGCACCTGGAAGGTGCGCGCAAGACCCAGCGCTGCGCGAGCCTCCGCCGCAAGCTCCGTAATGTCCCTGCCTTCGAACAGGACCCTTCCCGATGTCGACTGCAGATCGCCGGTCAGACAATTGAAGAAGGTGGATTTGCCCGCGCCGTTCGGCCCGATCAGGCCGAGAATGTCGCCCTGCTCCAGCGTGACGGAGGCCGCATCGACGGCCCGGAAACTGCCGAACTCCCTGGTGACCTCGCGCGCTTCAAGGAGCATGGGCAACTCCACTCGCCGCCTCACTCTCCGGCATTTTTCCTTTTCGTCCAGTCAGAAGACGATTGATCAGGGTCAGGATGCCACCCGGCTGAAACCGGGAAATCAACACGATGATCGCGCCATACACCACGAAGGTCAGGCCGGTCCCCTTGCCTCCCAGCAGATTGTTGGAAATCTCTTCGAGAGGCACCAGTATGGCGGCGCCAACGAAGGGGCCGAACAGCAGGCCGGCGCCGCCAAGTGCCGCCATGATCAGCATCTTCACCGAAATCAGGATACCCAATCCGGATTCGGGATCCACAAATCCGAACATCACGGCGTAGAGCGCACCGGCGACGCTGGTCAGCCCGGCGCTCAGCATATAGGCGTAGAGCTTGGTGCGGCTTGCGGGCGCGCCGAGCGAGCGTGCCGCGCGTTCGGAGTCGCGGATTGCGCGAAGGTAAAAGCCCATCCGGCTGTTCGCCATCCACCAGGTGATGCCGAGCGTCACTGCCAGGACCGCCAGAAACAAATAGTAGTAGGGCAGCGCCGATATGAACGAGAGATCGAACAGGTTACGCGGCACGGTCGGTCCGCTCAGGCCGACCGCTGCGCCGAGGTATTCGGTGTTGGTGACGATCAGACGCACGAGCTCAGCCACCGCAATGGTGGCCATGCTGAAATAATGGCCCGACAGCCGCAACGTCGGCACGCCGATGATTGCGGAAATCGCCACGCTCGCGATGATGCCGACTGGAATGCCCACCAGCGGCGACAGCGCGAAATGTGCGTACGCGCCCATCGCCGCATAGGCGCCGCAACCGAAAAACACGACGTGGCCGACGGAGACCTGTCCTGCATAGCCGCCGATGATGTTCCAGGCTGACGCTGCGATCGCGTAAAGCAGCACCAGCGCGCCGAGCCGCTGCTGAAACGGGCTCGAAAGCACAAGCGGATAGGCAATCACCAGAGCCAGCGCAACCGAGAGCCAGACCCAGCGGCGCATCAGGCCTTCCCCATCAGACCTTGCGGCCGGAACCAGAGGAAGCCGAGGAAGAGCGCATAGACGACCATGTCCTTGTAGACGGCGCCGATCAGAAAGGCCGACAGCAATTCGATGACGCCGATTGCAAGTCCGGCGACGAGTGCGCCGGGCACGCTGCCGAATCCCCCCAGCGATACCGTAACAAAGGCGACGATGGCGAGCGTCTCGCCAACGGTAGGCACGATGTAAAAGAACGTCGCGATCAGCGCGCCGGCAAGACCCGTCGCGCCCGCGGCGATCGCCCAGGCGATCGCCTGCATCATATCGGGGCGGATTCCCATCAGTTGCGCCGCGGTTAAATCCTCTGCGACCGCAAGCATTTTCGATCCGAGCGAAGTGCGGGTCAGAAGCAGGTGCAGACCAAGCGTCACGAACAGAGCGACGGTGCCGGCCAGCAGGCGGGATGCCTGAATTCGCAAGCCTCCAAAATCGAACGTGCCTCCGACGAGATTTTCAGGCAGCGACAGGAAGTTTGCGCCGAACCACCAGAACACCGAATACCGGAGCAGGAGCGCGAGCCCGAACGTGCCGAGAATCTGGGCCAGCATCGGTCCCTTCATGATGTCGCGGATCAATCCGAAATAGACCACCACGCCGAGCGTCGCGAGCACCAGCACCGCAAGAGGCGCCCCCAGCAAGGGGCCTGCGCCAAGAAGCGTGTAGACCACGAAAGCCACATACATGCCGAGCATGACGAAATCGCCGTGCGCGAAATTGATGATGTTCATCATGCCCCAGACCAGCGTGAGGCCGGAGGAGAACAACGCGTAGACAGCGCCCAACAAGAGGCCACCTGCGATCACCTGGACAAGCGTGAGGGACATATGGAGGTTTCTTGCAGGTCAAATTCGAAGCAATGGCTGTGCCATGACAAAAGAGGGCGAACTTGCCCCCTTCAAAATCTCACCAGCCCTTGTAGGGCAGGACGGGTGATTTCTGGGCGCTGGCTTTCGGCCAGACCGCGACATAGTTCTCGCCATCCTGCAGCTGTATGATAAGTCCAGATGCCAGGATGTTCTGGCCTTTTTCGTCGAACTTCACGCCTTTGTAGCCCATCATGAGCTGATCGGGCTTGAGATCGGTCGCCCTGAGCGCTGCCTGGATCTTGGCGGGGTCGGTTGAGCCGGCGCGGTCGATCGCACCGCACAGCACGAAGAACGCCTGCATCGCGCGCCCGGTGGTGTCATCCATGTCATCGCCGGTCTTCTTCTTGTACATTTCAGCGATCAGCGCGGTTGGCGAACCGGGAGGACCGACGCTCCAGGACGAGCGATTGAAGACACCTTGCGAGATCTTGCCGACCGCCTTGATGAAGGATGGGTCGGAATAGCCGGAATCATCTGCAATGATCATCGGAGGCTTGTAGTCGAGCGCCTGCATCGTCTTCTGATAGAGAATGGCATCGGGCGTATATGCGATCATGATCACGACGTCCGGCTTCTTGTCCTTCAGCTGCAACACCTGGCCCTGCACATCCGTCGCATTGATCGCATAAGGGATATCGAGGGCGATCGGCTGGCCCTTTTCCTTGAACGTGCCGGCGACGACGTTGGCAACGGAGACACCGTATTCGGTGGTATCGTGAATGATCGCGATGCTGTCGGTCTTGACGCCCGACGCTTTCATGTCGGTGAGAAACTCGTTGTAGATCTTTGCGATGTCGGAGGCGATCGGTGTGACGCGGAAGAACCATTTGAAGCCGCGCTCGGTCAGATTGGCGGCGACCAACTCGCCGTTGACGAAGGGAATTCCGTATTTTTCGGCAACCGCGCTCGCCGTCAGCGTGACTCCGGATTGATAGGCGCCGGTGATTGCCGCCACCTTGTCTTCCGTGATGAGGCGCAGCGTCTGGTTCTGCCCGGCGGCGGGACTGCCCTGATTGTCGGCGAAAACCACCTCGACCTTGGCGCCCCCTAGCCCTGCGAGACCCGCATTCCTGGCTAGCGGGAAATTGCCAAACTCGGGGTGCGCATTGTTGACGATATCCGTGGCGACTTCGATGGCAGCCTTGGTATGGGCGCCCGCGGTTGCGGCATTGCCGCTCAAGGGAAAGACCGCGCCGATCTTGACGGTCTTCTCCTGCGAAAAAGCGTTGCCTGCCGGCAAAAGGGAAATCGAGGCGGCGCAAACGAGCCCCAGGATGCGCTTGAATCTCATGTGTGATCGTCTCCCAGAAGTCCCAGCGAACCAGGCCTTTTTGGTCCGCAATCCGCGGCATTTCCGGCCGCATTCCCCTATTTTCTTTCGCTCTTTCAGCATTGCATGCCGGTTTTACAGGAGCAAGTTGACGGCGGGAGGCTATTGGTAGGGTGTTTCCAGGCAAGGCGACTTGCGGCTAGCAGGACACGAGCGGTCACGCGAGGCGATCTGGTTCATGGGCGCAGCGAGACGGTGCATGTGCAGGCACCGAGCGCTTGGGAGCGCCCTGACCTATCATCGAAGTTACATGTCTCGTGCTTGCCAAGCCCGGGACGGAGCGAGTAGAAGGGCTCGAGCCTTGGCGCGATAAAGACCCTTTCTGCCCCGCCGGAAGCATGGTCTTTAATATATTGATTTCGCTAGGTATTTGGGGAATGGTGTAACGGTAGCACAACAAACTCTGACTCTGTTTGTCTAGGTTCGAATCCTAGTTCCCCAGCCAGGCGTCACCTGAGCCCGACGAATACCAGTTTCGCATGGGACTCTAGTGTCCCGATTCCGAAGTTCGCTTCATTATGAGGCGATCTCGTTCGCGAATCTCGGAATCGAAAGGACACTAGAACCGCCACACTAGAGCGGCCTGATCTCGACCTTGCGGAATTTCACCACGCCCTTGTCGTTCGCAACGCCCTTGTCGTCCTTGCTGCCAAGGCCGTGCTGAAGAGCGATCCGCCCGCTCGCAAACTTGGCGTCCTGCGCGCCATTGACGGTCTTTTGTCCGTTCAGGACCACCGTGAAGGTCGAGCCCTTGGCGGTGATCTCATAAACGTTCCACTTGCCGGCAGCCTTGGGCATGGGATCGACCTTGGCGACTTTGACAATCGCGCCGGTGCCATAGCTCGGGTCCGGACGCATGTCCCAGATGTTCACCTCATAGGCATTGTCCGAACCTATCTTCTCGGGATCGGTGCAGCGGATGAAGATGCCGCTGTTGGCATCGGGATCGACAAAGAATTCTGCCCTGATCTCGAAGTCGCCATAGCCTTCCTTGCTGACAAGGAAGCCGTTGCCCTTGTCGGCAACGACGGCGCCGTCCTCAAGCCGCCAATTGGCGTCGCCGATCTTGTTGAAATTATCGAGGTTCTTGCCGTCGAACAACGTGATCCATCCGCCCTCGCTTGACGCCTTTGGCGAATAGGAAAGCGTGGCAAAGCCAGCGAGAAGGAGAGCAATGGCAGACCGGCAATTCATGAAGTTTCCTCCCGATTTTCTTGATGTGCGAGCCTTTGTGAAGCCGCTCCGTTTCGAACGGGAAATGATAGCAGCCGATCCATTTCCCGGAAAGCTGCTCAAGTTCTCCTGGCAACGTCCGGCGCTCCGGTGAAATTGGCGTTCCCTTTAGGACCTATTCGAACTTGCCTAATCTGGCCGGCCGCGGCGCCGGACACACTCGCCGCATACGTATTCTCTAAATCCCGGCCGAAATCCCTGCCCGTCCCCGCAACGGCTCCGGTTGATCGAGCGCGGGAGCCTTGAACGAGGCAACCATCGCGCGCACAAGCTGTTCGATTGCGTTTGCCGCATCTCCGCCGTCAGCCTCGCCCCGCGACAGGCGGCATACGCGCTCAGGCGTCACCAAAGTGTAATAAAGCGCGCCCAGGAGAAAGTGGCTGCGCCAGACGATTTCGGTGCGGGCAATGTGCGGCAGGCTCTCGCAGATCGCATCGACGAAGGCATGACTCGTATCGTCGAATGTCTGCGCGATGATCCGGCCTGCGACCTCATTTCCTTCGGCCGACATTACTGCGCGCAGCCGGGTAAAGCGCACTCCTCCGCCCGCAAGATCGCTGCCCGACGAAAATGCCGGAAGGACATAGGCGCGAACGATCGCCTCCAGCCTGTCCTGGACATCCCGCACCCGCCTTGCCGCTGCCAAAAGCTCCGAACGCCTGCGGTTCATTGGACCACAGTGACGCCGATAGATTTCCAGAAGCAGTCCGTCCTTGGTCTTGAAGTGATAGGTCACGCTGCCCGGGTTCGCTCCGGCGGCGTGTGCGATGTCCCGGATCGACACCGCGTTGAACCCGTTGGTCGAAAACAGCTCTTCGGCTGCGCACAGGATGGTTTCGCGCAAGTTGGGCTTGCGCGTTGCGGCCTCATCTCGGTCGGATTGGCGGGGCATTTGCCTTGTACGAATGTACAAATGGACCGGTCGCGTCAACGAATATCTTGGCATCGAGGCGAAGCAAAATCGCATGCGCTGCAATCGCCAGGGCATTCGCCGCCATCCGGAAAGCACGGATGGCAAGTGCCCGCACTTCGCAATTCAGGCCGGTTTGCCTTCGGCTGATCGGCTCCGGCCGCAGTTAACAGAATCTTAAGGCGGTTCGTGGCAACTGGACTGGACAGACGCCGGAAAGGTGGCCTCCTTGCGATGACTGAGCCTGGTCGTGACGGCCCGCATCCGCGAAAGTCGCTGATTGCAGATACCGGCTTAACCGTTTGTGCAACGACTGACTGCATAGTGGTGCCCAAAGCACGATTCATGACATGCCGGGTTCAACGACCGTGACATCCCTAGGACGCGTGATTTCGGTGCGCGGCTCCCTCGCCCGTGTCGGTCTGATGGCGACGAGCCAAATGGGCCTGTCCGAAATCCGGGCGACGGTGGGCCGCTTCGTCAGCATTCGCTGCACGAATTCCACGATCGTCGCCATGATCACCGAGGTGAGCTGCGAAAACCTGCCGACCTCGGACAGCTATATCGCCAGCGCCTCGGTTGACCTGCTCGGCGAGATTTTCACCGCTGGCGAGCGTCAGAAGTTTCAGCGCGGCGTCACCCACTACCCGACCATCGGGGATTCCGTCGACCTGATCAGCAATCAGGAACTGCGAACGGTGTATGCGCCCAGCGGATCGGACCAGATCAATATCGGAACCCTGCAGCAGGATCCGTCCGTGATCGCTTATGTCGACATCGAGGAAATGCTCTCCAAGCATTTCGCCGTGCTCGGGTCGACCGGCGTCGGCAAGTCGACCGGCGTGTCGCTGCTGTTGAACGAGATTCTCAAGTCACGGCCGAACCTGCGGATCTTCCTGCTCGACGTTCACAACGAGTATGGCCGCTGCTTCGGCGAGCGCGCGCTCGTCCTCAACCCTCGCAATCTCAAGCTTCCGTTCTGGCTGTTCAATTTCGAGGAAATCGTCGACGTTCTGTTCGCCGGCCGCCCCGGCGTGCCTGAAGAACTCGACATTCTTGCCGAAGTCATCCCGGCGGCGAAGGGAATCTATACGCAGTACCAGAACGCCGATCGGGTGGGGCTGAAGCGGCTCGATGCCAAGTCGGTCGGTTACACCGTCGATACTCCCGTGCCCTATCGACTGGTCGACCTGATCTCACTGATCGACGAGCGAATGGGCAAGCTCGAGAACCGTTCATCGCGCATTATCTATCACAAGCTGATCTCGCGCATCGAAGCGGTTCGCAACGATCCGCGCTATACCTTCATGTTCGACGGCGCCAATGTCGGCGGCGACACCATGGCCGAGGTCATCAGCCATCTTTTCCGGCTACCTTCCAACGGCAGGCCGATGACGGTGATGCAGCTTGCCGGCTTCCCCGCCGAGGTCATCGATTCCGTGGTTTCCGTGCTGTGCCGCATGGCCTTCGACTTCGGGCTTTGGAGCGACGGCGTTTCTCCGCTGTTGTTTGTCTGCGAAGAAGCCCACCGCTATGCGTCGGCCGACCGCAACATCGGCTTCGGACCGACACGAAAGGCCGTCTCGCGGATTGCCAAGGAGGGCCGCAAATACGGCGTATATCTTGGTCTCATCACGCAACGTCCGGCCGAACTCGACGCCACCATCATTTCACAGTGTAACACGCTGTTTACGATGCGACTTGCCAATGACCGCGACCAGGCGTTGTTGCGCTCGGCCGTATCCGATGCCGCGGCCAACCTGCTCTCTTTCGTCCCCTCGCTCGGAACCCGCGAAGTGCTGGCCTTCGGTGAAGGGGTGGCGCTGCCGACCCGTCTGCGCTTCAAGGAAGTTCCGGTGCATCAACTGCCGCGCGGCGAAGCGACCATTTCGACAGTACCTTCCGTCACCGCCGGCCACGATACGCATTTTGTCAGCGCCGTGCTGGAACGCTGGCGCGGTGCCACGTCCAATCGCGACGTTCCGAACGATCCCGGCATCAACGATCGTTCTCCCGTGCGCACCACCCCGATCGAGGCGCCGATGCTGCAACCTTCGCTCGGGCTGGATCCCGATCGCTTCTCGCTCCTGAAAAAGCCGCTGCGCTGAGCGATCTGACGTCTTGCCGGAATGCTGCTGTCGATTATCCTTCCCGACAACCGCATCGCAAGCACTCAGAGGGCACTTCGCCATGACGCAGCCAATTGCCAGCCGCTTCCCGTTTCCCGCAATCGACACACTGCCCGAAGACATAAGGAGCCGTCTGCTCGCGGTGCAGGAAAAATCCGGCTTCATTCCGAATGTCTTCCTGGCGCTCGCCTACCGGCCGGACGAATTCCGCGCGTTCTTTGCCTATCACGACGCCCTGATGGAGAGGGATAGCGGACTGACCAAGGCCGAGCGCGAGATGATCGTGGTCGCGACCTCGAGCGCCAATCAATGCCATTATTGCGTAATCGCACACGGGGCGATCCTGAGAATACGGGCCAAGAATCCGCAAATCGCCGACCAGATCGCCGTCAATTACCGCAAGGCGGATATTACGCCGCGTCAGCATGCGATGCTTGAATTTGCAATGAAGGTGAGCCGAGAGGCGCATCTGATTTCTGAAGCGGACTTCGCCGCGATCGCCAGTCACGGCTTCAGCGACGACGATATCTGGGACATCGCCGCGATCTCCGCGTTTTTTGCGCTGTCGAACCGGATGGCCAACGTTACAGCCATGCGTCCGAACGACGAGTTCTACATGATGGGACGCCTTCCGAAATAGGCGTACCAGCGATTACTGAGCATGAAAAAGTGGAAGCCCGTTTTTCGAAAAGATCATGCTTGAACGGAGAGATTGGAACACGTTCCGGATCGGAACATGTTCTAATCGCCCGGGACGGGTCCGCACCAGCCGGGCAAGTAGATGGCATCGGAGCCTTTCGCCAGATCCAGTGCAGTTTCCAGCGCCTTGTCGAAGTCGCGATCCACGCTCTTGCGTCCCATCCTGCGGCGCAGGAAATCCGCCCAAAGGAATTCGCTGAACGGCGTCGTATCCTTGGCGAAGCCGCCGATCCGCCTCAACTCGCCGGCGAGGCTGCGAAACGGATCGTCCTTGAGATCGGCGACCGATTTCGGAATGTCCCGGTAATGCCGGCGTTCGCCCTTGGCGTCGTAAGGATAGACCCATTTGCGGTCGTCGAGCACGACCCAGAATGCGTCGCGGTCGACCATCGTCAGATCGGCAACGACCGTCACCAGAATGTCCTGCACTCCCTCATCATGGAGCGCCCGCGCCAGATGATGGTGATCGATCACGTAGAAGCGCTTGTCCGGCCCGTGTACCACCGGAATCATGTGTCGGCCCAGAAGCTCATCCTGCTTCTTCTTCGATTTGTGCTCGCGCCAGCGCTTGCGTTTCTCCTTTACCTCTCTCATTCCGACAGTCATCTGGGTTGGACGAAGCGAGAGAATCGGAATCGGATGAAGTACAGGTTCCCGAGGATGTTCCATGGCTTGAAATACCCTTTTCGGATTGTGAAAAATGCCTCTGCAATCCCCGCGATTATGGCATGATGTCACTGACGATCAATTGGCTTTGCTTGCAAAATGGCATCGCAGGGGCGGATTTTGCGCCCGCACACATCCCGATTGTGCGGCTACGTGAGCGTGCCGACCGGCAGCGTTCGGTTCGCGCGTTCGGGCATCGAGAGAAATGCAGGCATGTTCAAAGGGCTGAATGAAAGGATGTCGAAGGAACGCGTAATCCGTTTCGGCAATCGTGAAATTATCGCAGAAGGCCTCTCCCTGAGCTTCTGGGCCGATATCAGCCATCGCTGCATGACGGCCTCATGGCCGGCTTTCATCGCAGGCGCCGCTCTGGTGTTTCTCGCGTTCAACGCAGTCTTCGCCTTGTTCTACTGGATCGGAGATCAACCGGTCGCCAACGTGCCAGGGGGAGCGTACATCGACTATTTCTATTTCAGCATCGAGACGCTTTCGACTGCCGGTTACGGCGACATGCACCCCCAGACCCATTACGGGCATCTGATTGCAACGGTCGAACTCTTCACCGGGATCTTCTCGATGTCGTTGATGACCGGGCTGATCTTCGCGCGGTTCGCGCGTCCCAACGCGCGACTGCTGTTCGCCGAGAACCCGGTCATTTCGAACCACGAGGGCAAGCCAACCCTGATGATTAGATTTGTCAACGAACGCCACAACATCATCGGCAACGCTGCAGTAAGGCTCTGGCTGCTTCGGGAAATCGTGAGCAAGGAGGGCCAGTCGCAGCGACGGTTTTACGAGTTGCCGCTGGTGCGCAACGAGCACCCTGCGTTGGCGCTCAGCTGGACGATTTACCACGTTCTTGACGAAGACAGTCCGCTTCACGGGCTCGACGCGGAGGATTTCAGGACGATCAAGCTATCACTGGTGGTTGTAGTGACGGGATATGATGTTGTTGCGGCGCAAACCATCCATGGCCGAAGGACTTACGATCATACCGACATTCGTTTTGGCAGGCGCTACGCCGACATTCTCGAGGATTCTGAAGATGGCCGAATTCGAATCAACTACGGCAAGTTTCACGAGACTTTGGATGGATAGGGCTTTTTGCCATCTCAATTTTCTGGGAGAGCGAGTGCGAGCGTGCTAGATTGAAGCGCAAGTCCCCGGAGCTGGCATTCGTGAAAACCCAGCGGCCCATTATTTCGGCCCCCCCAGAAGAGGAGCACCGCGTGCTCCAGTTCCGGCCGCGCAACACGGTACCGGTGTCGGGCGGCCAGCGCGGAAATTCCGACGAACCCACTCGAAAATTCGGAGTAGCCAGCGATCTGTCCCGCTATGAGCGCGACCGGGAGGAGCCGGACGATTTCAGACAACGCATGCTGGCAAACATCGCGGCTTTCGCATTCACGTTGGCTCTCCTCGCGATCGGAATCTGGCTCGCCATCAACATCGCGCATCTGAGACGGACCCAGGACTGCGTCCTGATGGGTCGCCGCGATTGCGTCCAGATCTTTCCACCGCACCCCTAAGGCTGCCTTTTTGGCGCCCCAACTGGTGCGTTTTTCCTTCCAGGGAGATGCGGAGGCTCGTTCTGCCTCCATTGAACTCAAGGCCCTGCTCCGATATACGGGCACTCGACTCCGGGTGGTGGATAGGGCGTTCACGGGCGCAGCGGTCGCCTTCCCCGCGGTTCCGAAAATTATCTTCAATATATCAAAGGCTTAATGATGTCCTCAACATTCGATCAGGTCGCAACGATTATCGCTGAAACCTGCGACATCCCGCGCGACACGATCACGCCCGAGAGTCACGCGATCGATGACCTCGGGATCGACAGCCTCGACTTCCTCGACATTGCCTTTGCAATCGACAAGGCGTTCGGGATCAAATTGCCGCTGGAAAAGTGGACTCAGGAAGTCAACGACGGCAAAGCCACCACGGAACAATATTTCGTCCTCAAGAACCTCAGCGCTCGCATCGACGAATTGGTCGCGGCCAAGGGCGCGTAACCGCCCATCATGCAACTTGAGTATTTCCATCTGATCGACCGTATAACCGACCTCAGTGTCGGCGAGCGAACGATTGCGGTCACTGCGCAGGTTCCGCAGCACAACACGATTTTCGAGGGACACTTTCCAGGTTACCCGTTGATGCCTGGCGTGTTGTTGATCGAAGCGATGGCGCAGACATCCGGCTGGCTTCTGATTGCACTCCAGAAATTCGAGCGCATGCCATTTCTGGCCGCAGTGAAAGAAGCAAAAATGCGGGGCTTCGTCAGCCCGGGAGAATTGTTGGAGATCGACGCCAGCATCGTTCACGAGGGCTCCGGTTTTGCCCTGACAGCCGCGAGGATCCGCGTCGGCGGCGAAATGAGGTGCAACGCGACGCTTACCTTCCGTCACGTTCCCTTCCCGAACCCGGAGTTGCGCGGACACATGGAGGTCATGGCCAAGCGTATCGGCTTCCCACAGCATGCGATCGCCGATGACTGAGACGAAATCTCCAAACCCGAGATCGGCGGAAGTCTGGATCACCGGAATTGGTCTTGCCACTTCGCTCGGCGAGGGTCTGGACGCGCATTGGGAAGCCCTCAATCAGCGCCGGATCAACGTCGATGAGAAGGGTTACGCGCCCTTCATCGTACATCCCTGGGCACCGATCAACGTGGACAGCCAGATTCCCAAGAAGGGCGATCAACGCCAGATGGAAGCCTGGCAGCGAATTGGCACCTACGCGGCCGGACTGGCGCTGGAATCGGCGGGTGTCAAAGGCAACCAGGAAATCCTGGCGCGTATGGACATGATCGTGGCCGCAGGCGGCGGCGAGCGAGACCTCAACGTTGATTCCAACATCCTGAACCTGGAAGCGAAAGGCAATTCGGCCCCCGGTTTCCTCAACGAGCGGTTGATGAATGACCTGCGCCCGACGCTCTTTCTGGCCCAGCTTTCGAACCTTCTGGCCGGCAACATCGCCATCGTACACGGCGTGACCGGATCATCGCGCACCTTCATGGGCGAGGAGGCCGCGGGCGTCGACGCGGCAAGGATCGCACTTGCCCGCATTGCTTCCGGCCAAAGCGACATCGCGCTGATCGGCGGCTCGCAAAACGGCGAGCGCAAGGATCTTCTGGTCCTCTACGAGTTCGGCGAATTCAATCTCAAGGACAAGTTTGTCCCGGTCTGGGCGCGCAGCGACAAGGCAGGCTTTGCTCTCGGATCGGGCGGAGCATTTCTTGTCATCGAGTCCAGGTCACACGCAGAGGCGCGCGGGGCAAAACCTTTCGCGCGCCTGTCCAACGTCGTGGCCGACCTCGCGCGCCGCAGGCAGCCGGGCGAGATCACATCGACGCTGGAAAAGCTGTGGTCCAAGCTCGGCAAGCTCAAGAACAACGGCGCCATCATCAGCGGCGCGACCGGCACCGAGCCGGCTACCTCCGAAGAACGCGCCTTCCTCGAACGGCATCCGGATTTCGCTGTACGAGCCAGCGGGACCATGTTCGGCCACACGATGGAGACGCAATTCCCGCTCGGGCTGGCGCTTGCGGCGCTCTCCTTGTCACGCGGCGCGTTGTTTCCGCCCAACGATCCCACCGGGCTGGAGGTTGAAATGTCCGCCCCGCCCTCCCAGATTGTCGTCATCGGTACTGGTCATTGGCGTGGCGAAGGCATGGCGCTGGTTGAAGCAGTCTAGTCGGTGGATTTGGCATTCGGTCGTTGACACTATTGGCGAATGTCTATTCCAAAACCGCAGTAAAACCGTGAATTTGCAAGTATTCGTTTGGTTCTGACATTCGTAGAAGTAGTCGCTGACGGGGGAAAACATGGCAGCTACGCGCGACAAGTTCGGTAGGCCGATCGTCGTCGTCACCGGCATGGGTGTTGTGACTTCGCTCGGGTCGGGCAAGTCCGACAATTGGAAAAAGCTCACCGCAGGCGAATCCGGGATCCGGACCATTACGCGCTTCCCGACCGAGGGGTTGAAGACGACGATGGCCGGAACCGTCGATTTCATCCCGGTCGACCCGTTCTCGTCGACCGACCTTTCCGAACGGCTCGGCGAAGTCGTCGCCGAAGAAGCCATCGCCCAGGCTGGCATTGGAAGCAGAGGCGATTTTCCCGGACCGCTGTTTCTGGCGGTCGCCCCGGTCGAAGTCGAATGGCCGCAACGCCAGGAGCTCGGGCGCGCGATCGGTCCTGATACCGAGATCAATTACGACGCCATGCTGCGTGTCAGCGGCGGCGGAAGATTTACGCAATATCACCGGCGGTTCCTCTTCGGCTCGGTGGCGGATCATCTTGCTGCAACGCTCGGCACCAAAGGCTCGCCGATCTCGCTGTCCACCGCATGCGCCTCCGGAGCCAGCGCGATCCAGCTCGGGGTCGAAGCCATTCGGCGCGGTGAGGCGGATGCCGCGCTATGCGTCGCTACCGACGGGTCGGTCAATCCGGAGACGTTGGTGCGGTTCTCACTGCTTTCGGCCCTGTCGACCCAGAACGTCCCGCCCGAGGCCGCCGCGCGGCCGTTCTCGAAAAACCGCGATGGCTTCGTCATGGCGGAGGGCGCCGGCGCCCTGGTTCTTGAGAGCCTGGAAGCCGCCACCGCACGTGGCGCAACCATTCTGGGCGTCGTCGCCGGCTGTGGTGAGCTCGCCAACTCTTTCCACCGCACGAGGTCAAGCCCCGACGGCAAGCCGATCATCGGATGCGTTCGGAACGCACTTTCCGACGCGGGTCTGGAATCCGATCAGATCGATTACATCAACGCCCACGGCACCGGGACGCCCGAGAACGACAAGATGGAGTATCTTGGCATTTCCTCCGTTTTCGGTGAGCGCGCCAGGCAAATCCCGGTATCCTCGAACAAATCGATGGTCGGGCACACCCTCTCCGCCGCAGGCGCGGTGGAGGCCGTGTTCTCGCTGCTGACGCTCGAACATCAGCGCATCCCGCCAACCATCAACTATGATATCCCGGATCCGGCAATTCCCTTCGACGTGGTCCCCAACAAGGCCCGCGACGCACGCGTCACCACCGTGATGTCGAATTCGTTCGGCTTCGGCGGCCAGAATGCCTCGCTGATCCTGACCCGCGAGCCGGCCTAGTGCCCGCTTTCAGAAGTCCGTGGATCGGGTCCGGCGAAATCGTCGTCGGCCCCTGATGCATCCGCTGTTGCTTCGCACCAGAGCGCGCATCCGCGACGCGATCAGGCCGCTCGGCGACGCCCTGGTGGGTGCTGTGACGATCGGGCTCCTACGCACGACCCGTCATTTCGATCCGTTCAGGACCGCGGACCTGTTCGGCCGCGTCGCCCGCCTGATCGGACCGATGACGCCCGAACAGAGAATTGGCCGCGCCAATCTGACCGCCGCATTCCCCGAAAAATCAGCGGAAGAAATCGAGTCCATACTTGCAGGCGTATGGGACAATCTCGGCCGCCTTGGCGCGGAATTTGCGCATCTTGATCATATCTGGGACTACGATCTGGAGCATCCCGAAAACAGCCGGATCGAAGTTTCACCGCGCACCTTCGAGTTGTTCGCGCAACTTCGATCCGCTGCCAAGCCCGCGCTGATCTTTGCAAGTCATCTTGGCAATTGGGAACTTCCCGCGGTTGCAGCAGTCGCGCACGGAATCGACGCCGCGATCCTGTTTCGCCGGCCCAACATTGCTTCCGCCAACAGGATCATCGAAAAGACGCGCGCCGTGAAAATGGGAACATTGATTCCGGCCGGCCGCGACGCCCCGCTCAGGATGGCAGAAGCCCTGCGCAACGGCCTGATCGTGGGAATGCTGGTTGACCAGTACTTCACAAATGGCGTCGACGTCATTTTTTTTGGACGCAAGACCAGGGCCAACCCGACACTTGCGCGCTTGCTTCGCCAGATCGAATGCCCCGTGCACGGCGTCCGGGTCGTGCGCCTGCCGGGCAATCGTTTCCGCGCCGAGATCTCCGAGGAAATCAAACCCGTGCGCGATGCCTCCGGGCAAATCGACATTCAGGGCACGATGCAGGCGATCACGTCGGTGATCGAGGGCTGGATTCGCGAATATCCGGATCAGTGGCTGTGGCTGCACCGGAGATGGCGGTAAAGAACGGATTTTGACATTCGCTGCCGTCTGTTCTCGATCCGTCTCAACAAAGCTTTTTTTTCGAACTTCGGAGAGCCACGGGCAACGTCGGCTTTTTTGAGCGAACCTGGCATGCCTTGGACCTTGGAGAGTCTCGGCAAACGACCCCAAAATGGCCATCGAGAACATTGCAGTTTGCTCACTACGCCCTAATATGGCCTGGTCAAAGTCATTCTTGATGAAATTTCGAGCCAGCGGGCTCCCCGAACATCCTTTGTCGCCCCACGGCTTTTAGGGAGAGTTCGATGATCGGAATCAGCAAAAACTCGTCGATCGTTCTGTTCGCATTTCTTGCGGTCATCGTGGCGCGCGCGCCGCAGAGTTTGCCGACTGCACACGGGTTCGACGGCTGGGTGTCGGGGCCCGCGCTGAAGCCGGTCGAAGAGTACTTGGCATCCGTCAAGAAATATCCAAACCCTCCCGCGCCCAACATCACGCAGTTCCAATGCGCTGGCCGTTAGCACGCAAGCCGTCGGGCGCGGGATGTTCACATTTCGAACCTCGATCATCTCTGCGGTGTCGGCATTCATCGTCGCTCTGGCCGCGCTTCTGATCGCAATTCAGGTGCTGGCCCTTCGCTCCGCCACGCAAGACGCCGCGTCCGCCTATATGGACGCGACGAGTACGAAGGCGTTCGGTCGCCTCCAGACCGAGATAACCACCATAGCTTCGCTGGTGCATGTGCTCGCGACCAGCTCCACCGTGGCCGATTCAGACGAGAGAACCGAGACCGGCCCCGCAATCCCGCTATTCAAGGCCGCATTGCAGGAACTGCCTCAAATGGACAGCGTCTATGCCGGCTTCGAAAATGGGGCATGGCTGCAGGTACGGCGCATCGGCGAACTCAGCGATTCGCAGCGCGAGAGGTTACGTGCGGTTCCCGGCGCCAGCATCGCGATCAATCTGGTCCGCCCCACGCCCGATGGCGAACTGCCCATGCGACGGATTTTTGAGGATCGGCAGGGCAATGAAGTCGGGCAACTGGATCTGTGGAAATTCGGCTATGACGCGCGCAACCGGCCCTGGTATCGCGAGACGATGAAAGCCGACCGGCCGCTCGTCTCATCTCCTTATCTCGCGTTCAGCATCGAGGCCCCGGTCATCACAATCAGCGCGCCCTTGCGAGGCAAGGTGCCCGGCGTTCTTGCCGCCGATCTCAAGCTCGACACCTTCAGCGATTTCGTCCAGGCCCAGCGGCCGGGAGAGCACGGAATTGTGCTGATTTTCGATGCGACTGGCTCGCTCATTGCCCATCCGGATTTCGCGCAATTCGTCGTCGATGCGATGACACATCCATCCCGCCCGCAACTGCCAAATATCAAGGAGATCAACACCGGAATCGTGGCAGCAGCCTTGCAGAAGTCGAATGATCGCGATCACTACGACGGCCGCATCCGGGACGACCAGGGGAGAGACTATCTGTTCAGGGTGGCGAAATTCACCCTGGGCGATCAGTACAACGCCACCATCCTGCTGTTGGCGGCCCAGGAAGACTTTGTAAAGGACGTTCGCAGGCTCCAGTTCACCGGACTGGTTCTCGCAATCATTGCCGGCGCCGCCTTTATTCCGGTCGTCTGGATATTTGGTAGCGGCATGTCTCGATCCTTGAAAAGGATAACGGCCGAGGCCGTCAAGCTCCAGAAGCTGGCCGAGCCCGATTCGTCGCCGGTCCCATCGCGCATCAGCGAGGTTCACGAACTTGGCAACGCAATGAATTTGGCCCAGCGCGCCATATGGTCGTTTGCGCGTTTTGTCCCCAGGGAACTCGTTCAGGGAGTCATCGACAATTCCATCTCCACGGAGCTCGGCGGGGCCCGAGAGGAAATTTCCGTACTTTTCACCGACGTCCAGGATTTTACGACGATTGCCGAGTCCGCCGATCCCGACATTCTCATGCGCCAAACGTCGCGCTATTTCTCCGCACTCACAGAGGCTTTTCTCGCCGAAGGCGGCACCGTCGACAAGTTCATCGGCGACGCCGTGATGGTGTTCTGGAACGCACCCAATCCACAAGCGGATCACGTAGAACGGGCCTGCCGGGCGGCTCTTGCCGGCAAACAGGCATGCGAGAAACTCAACTCCCGCTTTGAAGCTGAGGGTCTCAAGCCCTTCTTCACACGGTTTGGCATTCATGTCGGCGAGGCCGTCGTGGGCAACCTCGGATCGACCGAGCGCATGAACTATACGGCACTTGGCAATACGGTGAATCTGGCGGCACGTCTCGAAGGCCTGAACAAGCAGTTTGGGACCGCCATACTTGTGAGCGAAGACGTCTATTTGCGGGCTCGCCACCGCTTCCAGTTCAGAGCTTTCGACTCGGTCGTTGCCAAGGGAATGACAAGGCAAACCCTCATTTTCGAGCTGGTGGGAGCGTCGACATGAAGTCAGCTTCGGTCGTGCGACGCTTCGTGCTTGCGCTGCTCGTTTCGCAGCTCGTGTTCGCCGTCGCTCCAGCGGCCTGCGCAGACGAAGAGACCATCAAGATCGGTATCCTGCATTCTCTGTCCGGCACCATGGCAATCAGCGAATCGGTGCTCAAGGATACGGTGCTCATGCTGATAGCAGACCAAAACACGAAAGGTGGACTGCTCGGACGGAAACTGGAACCGGTGATAGTTGATCCGGCGTCCAGTTCAGAGCTCTTTGCAGAGCAGGCCCGGGAATTGCTTACGAAGGAAAAGGTCGCCGTCGTGTTCGGCTGCTGGACTTCCGCCTCCCGCAAGGCCGTCCTGCCGATCTTCGAGGAGTTGAACGGGCTGCTCTTCTACCCGGTCCAGTACGAGGGCGAAGAAAGCTCGCGCAATATTTTCTATACGGGTGCCGCCCCGAACCAGCAGGCAATCCCGGCCGTTCGATATCTGATGAGCAAGGAGGGAGGGTCAGTTCACAGATGGGTTCTGCTCGGCACCGATTACATCTATCCACGTACAACCAACCGGATCTTGAGCGCGTATCTCGCCGCGCAGGGAGTAGCGCCGGAGGACATTACGACAATCTATACGCCGTTCGGCTATTCCGATTGGCAAGAGACCATCAAGAGGATCAAGGCTTTCGGTGCGGCGGGAAAGAAGACGGCCGTGATATCCACCGTCAACGGCGATGCGAACACTTATTTCTACAAGGAGCTCGCGGCCCAGAAGGTGGACCCAGCCGTCATTCCAATCATGGCTTTTTCCGTTGGCGAGCGCGAATTGTTCGGAGTGGACACCACCACCCTGATCGGGGAGATGGCGACCTGGAATTACTTTCAATCTGTCAAGTCGCCTGAAAACGCAGCGTTCATCAAAATGTGGACGGACTTCAACGGACAACGAGACAAGACTACCAATGACCCGATGGAAGCGACCTTCATTGGCTTCAGGATGTGGGCGCAAGCCGTTGTCCAGGCGGGCACCACCGACGTGAATGCAGTCCGTCAGGCCATGTACGGGCAGAGAATCAAGGCGCCGACTGGCTTTGAGGTCGTGATGAACACCAATCATCATCTTTCCAAGCCAGTCATGATCGGGAAAATGAATTCGTCCGGGACCTTCGATGTCATCTGGCAGTCCATCAATCCGGTCCGAGCCGATGCCTGGAGCAAGTACATCCCCGAAAGTGCCCAACGCACGGCCGATTGGACCTTTCCCTGGGTCTGCGGGGGGTGCATTGAGCCGACATTCAGGGATTGGTGATAGCTGACTCCGCAGGCCACAGTTCCGAGGCCGTGTTTTCCCGTGCCTTCGGCCCCTAGCGGTCACGCCAGAAGGCAGCTCCGATGTATGCGTCCGAAAGCAAAACGGACATGCGGGGTCATCGTCCCGTCTTCACCCTGGTCCAGAGCCGATTGATGATGCGTTGGGTCGCCGGATCGCGGGCGGTGATGACGAACAATTTCGCGAGCGTCGCGTCGTCCGGATAGATGTTCCTGTCGTTCAGAATCTTCGGGTCGATGAACTTCTGGCTGGCCAGATTGCCGTTGGCATAAGACAGAAAATTGGAATTCTTCGCCGCTACCTCTGGCCGATAGAGATAGTCGATCAATTCGTAGGCTTCATTGACATTCCTTGCGTCGGCCGGGATTGCAAGATTATCGAAGAACATCTGGGCGCCTTCTTTCGGGATGGCATAACCGATCTCGACGTCGTTCTTTGCTTCCGAAGCCCGGCTTCTCGCCTGCAGGATATCGCCCGACCAGCCCACCACGAGGCAGATCTCTCCGGTAGCCAGCGCGCTCAGATATTCGGAGGAATGAAATTTGCGGACAAAGGGCCTGATCTTGACGAGCAGATCCGCGGCCTTTTCCAGATCCGCCTGGCTGGTCGAATTCGGGTCGAGCCCCAGATAGCTCAAGGCGGCCGGAAAAATGTCGTCGGCCGAATCCAGCATGTGAATGCCGCAATCCCTGAACTTCGCGAGATTGTCGGGCTTGAACACAATATCCCAGCTGTCGATCTTCGCGTCGGGGCCGAGGATTTTCTGCGCCAGCTTCACATTGTAGCCAATGCCCGTCGTGCCCCACATGTAATTGGCGGCATATTGATTGCCGGGATCGTAAACCGCGAGCCGTTCCGTGACCACGGGCCAGGCATTGGCGAGGTTCGGCAGTTTCGACTTGTCGAGCTTTTGAAAGACCCTGGCCTTGATCTGGCGTTGCAGGAAATAGGCGGTGGGGACCACGACGTCGTACCCCGATTTTCCGGCGAGCAAGCGCGTTTCGAGCGTCTCGTTGGCGTCGAACGTATCGTAGACGACCTTGATGCCGGTTTCCCGGGTGAAGTCCTCAAGCACTCCCGGTGCCATATAATTTGACCAATTATAGAAGTTGACCGTTCGCTCCTCCGCGGCCGCAGGTGCCGGCAACAGCGCGATCACCAGTGCAACCGCGACGGCGCATCGGATCTGCATCGAGGTCAGGCCATGCCGCATCGGTCCGGCCCTTACCTGCGGTGCACCGCATCGGACAGGCGCTCGAGCGCAGTGTCGATGGTTGCATCCTTCTTGGCGAAACAAAAGCGCACGACGGTCGTCACGGGATCCTTCTCGTAAAAGGCAGACACCGGAATGGCCGCAACCTTGTAATCGGTCACGATGCGTTTGCAGAACGCCTCGTCGGTCTCGTTGAGGCCAAGCGGCGAAAGATCGACCGTGAGGAAATAGGTGCCCTGCGAACGCAGAACAGGAAAGCCGATACTCTCCAATCCGGCGCTCAGGCGGTCGCGGCTGCGCGCCAGATCCTTGCGCATCTGGTGAAAATAATCCGCGGACTTGCCCAGGCCATAGGCGACCGCGACCTGGAGATTGGGAGCAGTTGTAAAGGTCAGGAACTGGTGCACCTTGGCAGCGACCCGCAACAACGGCGGCGCTGCGCAGACAAAGCCGATCTTCCAGCCCGTCAGGGAAAAGATCTTGCCCGCAGACCCGACCTTGATCGTGCGGTCGCGCATTCCGGGCACGGTGATCAGCGGAATATGCTCGCGGCCATCGAAGATCACATGCTCCCAGACTTCATCGCAGATCGCGATCGTGTCGAACTGCTGACAGAACCGCGCCAGCAATTCCAGATCCTCACGCGGATAGACCACCGCAGCCGGATTGAGCGGATTGTTGAAAAGTACCGCCTTGGTTCTGTGACTGAAGGCGCCGCGAAGCGCCTCCTCCGTCAACCGCCAATGCGGCGGCTCGAGGCGGACCAGACGCGGAATTCCTCCGGCTTGGCGGATGATTGGAAGGTAGGAATCGTACACCGGCTGGAAGGCGACCACCTCGTCACCCGGCTCGACCACGGCCAGGATGGCTGATGTCAGCGCCTCGGTGCCGCCCGACGTCACCATCACCTCGCTCATCGGATCAAGATCGATGCCATGCCAGCGCCCATAGTGAGCGGAAATGGCCTGTCGCAATTCCGGAATCCCCATCATCGAGGGATATTGGTTGTAGCCGTCCATCACGGCATCCGCGGCGGCGCGACGGATATCCTCCGGCCCGGGACCGTCAGGGAATCCCTGGCCGAGATTGATCGCGTTGTTGTCGCGGGCGAGCTGCGACATCGCCTCGAAGATCGTGACGGGCAGATCCGCAAATACCTTGTTCATCGAAGTCATGGAAAATCAGCCGCCGCTCTTCGTCGGCAGGCCCGCAGCCTTCCACGCCAGCATTCCGCCGGCCAGATGCTTGTCATAGGCAAGGCCGCCGGCCTGTGCGGCAAGCGACGCCGTCACCGACCGCTTGCCGGAGCGGCAGGCAAATACGACCTGTTTGCCCTTGGGATCGGGAATGGCCTGCGGATCAAAGCTCGACAGCGGCACCACGACGGCGCCGGGATAGGCCTCTACCGCCACCTCGTTCGGCTCGCGCACGTCGACCAGGAGATAATGCCCTTCGGCCATTCCCTTCGAGACTTCCTCCGGCGTCAAATCGTGAACCTGATGCCCCTGATCCGCCACACCAAGCCTCCCTGCTGCTACGCAAAACCCGCGTCGATTGCTGGTATTCGGGCGACAACCTCGCCTCTCGGGCGACGAAAATCAAGCATCGCGGGGCGGATCACGGGCGCTAGACGGTCACCTGCGTTCCCACCTCGACCACCCGTCCGCTTGGAATCTGGAAATAATCCGTGGCGTCATTGGCGGTCCGGCTGAGCGCGATGAAGAGGTGATCCTGCCAGCGCGGCATCCCGGAATGCGCGGCTGGTTTCAGCGCGCGCCGGGACAGGAAGAACGACGTCGACATGATATCGAACTGCCAACCGAGCTTTCGCGCGATCGCCAGGGCTTTCGGAACGTTCGGCGACTCCATGAAACCGAACCGAAGCGTGACCTTGGTGAAGGTGTTGCTGACCTGCTCCAGCCGTACCCTCTCCGACGGGTCGACGCGCGGGGTGGCTGCGGTCTCGATAGTGAGAATGACATTCTTCTCGTGCAGCACCTTGTAGTGCTTGAGACTGTGCATCAGCGCGGTCGGAGCGCTCACGGGATCGCTGGTGAGGAAAACGGCCGTGCCTGGAACGCGCTGCGGCGGCCGTTTTTCCAGCATCGTCACCAGGTCGGCGAGCGGGAACTCCAGCTTGCGTGATTTCTCGAACAACAGCTTGCTGCCGCGCCGCCAAGTGTACATCAAAAGCATCACGACGGCGCCGAGCGCCAATGGCACCCAGCCACCTTCCAGCACTTTCAGCAGGTTCGCAGCCAGGAACGTCAAATCGAGAAACAGGAAGGGCGCTATCAGCGCGGCGGCAGCAAATGGCGACCATTTCCATACGTGCCAGATCACGACGAAGCCCATCATGCCTGTGACCACCATGGTGCCGGTCACCGAAATGCCATAGGCGGAGGCCAGCGCGCTGGACGAACGGAACATCAGCACCAGCAGCATCACGGCAACGAGCAGCAGCGTATTGATGCGCGGGATATAGATCTGGCCGGAATGGGCTTCCGACGTGTGGCGGATTTCAAATCTAGGCAGCAGACCGAGCTGTATCGCCTGTCGCGTCAGGGAATAGGCGCCGGTGATGACGGCCTGGCTCGCGATCACGGTCGCGACGGTGGCGAGCCCAACCATCGGGATCAACGCCCATTCCGGAAACATCAAAAAGAACGGGTTTTCGACCGCCTTGGGGTCGGCGATCACAAGAGCGCCCTGCCCCAGATAATTCAGCGCCAGCGAAGGCAATACGATGAAGAGCCAGGCGGTCTGGATCGGCCGTTTGCCGAAATGCCCGAGATCGGCATAGAGCGCTTCGGCGCCCGTCACCGCGAGAAACACAGCACCCAGCGTAACAAAGCCGATGATCCCATGATGAAGCATGAACGAGACCGCCAGCACCGGATTGAACGCCAGGAAGATTTCCGGATTTCGCATGACCGGAATAATTGCCCCGATCGCGATAACGGCGAACCAGATGGTCATCACCGGCCCGAAGAAAGCCGCAACGCGCGCGGTGCCGCGCGCCTGGGCCGCAAACAGGGCCATCAGAATAATCACTGTCAGCGGCACCACATAGGGCTCGAAGGTGGCAGTGACGAGCTTGATGCCTTCGATCGCCGAGAGGACGGACAGAGCCGGTGTAATCACCGCGTCACCGTAGAAAAGCGCCCCGCTCACGATACCAAGCAGGACGATGGCGCTGGCACCCTTGGTGACCGCGCGCTGCGCCAGCGCCATCAAGGCGAGCGTTCCCCCCTCGCCGTGGTTGTCGGCGCGAAGCAGGATCAGGACGTATTTCAGCGTGACCACGATGATCAGCGCCCAGAGGATCAGCGAGACCACCCCGAGCACCGCCTGAGGTTGGGCAACGCCCGACGGCCCGCTGGCCGCGACCACCGCCTCGCGCAGCGCGTAAAGCGGACTGGTGCCGATGTCGCCATAGACGACGCCGATGCTGCCGATCAGGAGGGCCTTGAAGCCCGCCGTGGAATGGGCTTCGCCATGCCCCGTTGTCGCCGTCGTTTCCGCGGCGGTAGCTGCAACATCACTTGTCATGGGATTGGATCGGAGGCCTCAACGCGCTTCAACGCAACACCGCAAAGCGCCGCGGCTTATAGCCCTGCGCTTGAAGCATAGCATAGCCTGATTTTGAGTCACAGCCATGCAAAAACGCATGACCCTTTCAGATATATATGACCCGCCGGTTGGGCGCCAGTGCCCGATGATCCGCCGCCATCGATTACCTGCGAATGCGAGCCGGTCGAGGCAGAATTATTATCGACATCAGGGCTTCAGATCGGGCGGAAGCGGCGGGTCTTCGCGCATCAGCGTGATGGTCACGCGGCGGTTAGCCGACAGCGACGGGTCGTCGGGAAACAGCGGCTGGTTGTCGGCCTTGCCGGAGACCGCGAAGATGTGCGCCGGAGGTACCCCTTCCCTTTCGAGAATTTGTCGCACCGAGTTCGCCCGATCGGCCGACAAATCGAAGGCTCCATAATCACTTCTGGTCGGCACATAGCCCGCGGCCGTGTGTCCGACGATTGCAATGCGAAGCGGCGTCGCCTTGAGAGGACCGGCCAGCTTCTGGATCAGCCGGCGCGTCCGCTCGAATGGCACTTTCGATCCATCGGCGAACATCGAGCGGCCATCCTGGTCGACGATTTCCAGGTTGAGGCCCTCCTTGGTTTCCTCAAACATGATGTGCTTGGAAATTTCGGTCAGCTCGGGCATGTCCTGCAGCGCCTGCCGCAACGAGGCCGAGGCAAGCGCGAACTCGCGATCGATCTTCAGCCGGGCACCGGCGGTTCGGCTCCGCTCCTGCTCGTCCGGGGTCGGCGTGTTGGAAGATTCCTCGGGTGTAATATGATCGAGGTTCTTCAGCTTCGGCCTGGTCGGCAGGCCATCGGATTCGATGATCCCGGCATAGCGCGCCTCCGTTTGCACGCCGAAGGCTTCGCGCATGGAACCGGCGACGATCTTGAGCTTGTTGTTGTCCATGGTGGAGAACGCGACGAGCATCACGAAAAAGCTCATCATCAGACCCATCAGGTCGGCGAAGGTCACGAACCAGCCGTGTCCTCCGGTATGTGCCTCGCCGCGCTTTTTCTTGGCCATGCTCGATCTTCCGGTCCGATATCCGCCGTCTAGGCCGGAACCGGCTCACCTTCCTCATGGCGGTGCTTTTCCGGCAGGTACGCCAGCAGCATTTCACGAACCAGCGTCGGACTCTTGGAGTCGCGGATCATCAAGATGCCGTCGATGATCAGCGTGCGATTGGTCTCCTCGTCGAGCAGCTTGCCGTGCAGCTTGTCGGCGATCGGCAAGCAGAACAGGTTCGCAACCAGCGCACCGTAAAGCGTAGCGAGCAACGCCGTTGCCATGAATGGACCGAGCTTCGATGGATCGGTCATATTGGCGAACATCTGCACCATGCCAATCAACGTTCCGATCATCCCGAATGCCGGCGCGCAATCGCCGATGGCCCGATAGATCTTGCTGCCTTCGTCGAGATGCATCAGGAAGTTATCGCGATCGCGCTCGAGATTGTCGCGGATGAATTCGAGGTCGTAACCGTCGGCCACGTAGCGGATTCCCTTGGCGAGGAACGGCTCGTCGGTCTCGACCTTTTCCAGTCCGACCGGCCCCTGCTTGCGGGAAATTTCGGCGATACGGGCGAGTTCGTCGACGAGATCGCGCGCCGAAAGCCGGCTCATCGTAAAGGCATATTTTGCTCCGAGCGGCAAGCCATGCAGAATTGCACCGAGCGGGAACCGGATCATGGTCGCCGCGATCGAACCGCCAAAGATGATGATGATTGCGTGTTCGCTGACAAACAAGTGCAGGTCGCCTCCCAGAAGCATCATCGTCGCGATGACGATAATGCCGGCTACGAGCCCGGCGCCCGTCATAATATCCATGGGAGACTCCAAACGCGTATGCGAACGACCGGCCGTCCTGGACGGTGACGCGACCCACCCCGAGCCGCGCAAATCGAACCCTACGTCGGTCGCCATTAATGACGCGTAAAGGTTAAGCCGTTTAGACAGCCCTGGCGGTGAATGGGCCCCTCACCTGGTTGCAGGACTCGGCAGAATGAGCAAATCAGGTCACCGACGCCGCGTCATGAGGCGGCATCAAGATTTCGCTAACCATAGTCGACGCTGCTTACGTGCGATGTGGCCCGATGGAGCCATCGGGTAAGTCGGACAAATTCGAGCGGTCCTCGCTCCGGTCTCAATGAATCTCGGCCGAGCGCTTCAGCGCCTCTTTCAGCTTCTCGAGGCTGAAATCCTTGGCGCGCGCGATCTCGAGAATCGGAATTTCGCGGCGGCCGCACAGTTCCGCCGCTTCCGGAATTTTCGCGGCGAGTTCGAACGGAATCACGATCGCCCCATGCTGATCGGCATGAATTAGATCGTCGGATCGCACCGTCATTCCGGCGACGCGCACCTCGCCGCCATGGCTCTCGGCATGGACCCAGGCATGGGACGGGCCGACAGATCCGGCAAGCGCCTGAAAGCCGGGCGCCCATTGCGGGATGTCGCGAATGGAGCCGTCGGTGATGACGCCAAGGCAGCCGAGCGCCTTGTGGACATTGCTCTGAACTTCGCCCCAGAAGGCGCCAAAACCGATATCCGGGCCATCGATGTCCTGGATCACCGCAATGCGCGGACCAAGGCCGGTCCCCATATATTCATAGTAGGCGATGCGGCGCCTTGCCTGCTCGTCGGCTGGAAGCGAGGATTTCAGCACCGACCGGATGGTGACCGTCCGGGCATAGCCGACCATCGGCGGCAGGTTGGGAAACGGGCAAACGAGCGGCCTGGTGGTGTAGCCGATCAGGCGGCGCTCTGGCGCCACGATTTCCATCGCATTGCAGATCGTGGGCGTATCGTACCGCGCCAGTGTTTCGAGCAGAGCGGCGGGCAGCGCGGTTGGGGAATTCGACACGGGGTTTCTCTCCGGAATCTTACGTGCGGGTTTTCATCCGCCAGCCATATAGCGGACCGGCGCGCGTTCGGCAAAAGCGTTATTCGCCGCCAAAAGCGGCCTCGCTTGCCGTCACTACATGCAATTTCGATGAATCTAGTTCAGGCGGACCGGCCGGTTGTCCTGTTGCGCTTCGCTGACTTTCGACACGTAGGGCTGTGACAATTCGGCAGGAGCGAAATCGGCAGGCGTCGCCCCCTGCGCGGCAGCCTTGCGCTTGTGGTCGCGGTAGGATTTCCACCCGACGGGCAGGCTGAGGAGGTAAAGCACGGTGCCCGCCGAGAGAATATACCAGGGATAGCCTATCAAGAGCGCAATGAAGAGCACCACGGAGACGAAGACCGGCAGCACCATTTCCGGCGGCACGCGCATGCGCCATGTCTTGCCCGAGAATACCGGCAGACGCGAGACCATCAGAAAGCCGATCAGTAGCGTGTAGAGCGCCGTCAACATGGCGGGCGGCTTGGGCAGACCGAGAAAGGCAAGATAGATCGGGAGCAGGACCGTGATCGCACCGGCCGGCGCCGGAACGCCCGTGAAGAAATTCGCGGCAAAGGCCGGCTTGTTGGGATCGTCAATGGTGGCGTTGAAACGGGCGAGCCGCAAGCCGCCGCTGATCGCAAAGACCATCGCGGCGATCCAGCCGCCATTATGCAGTTCGTGGAGCTGCCAGAAGTAAAGGATCAGACCGGGCGCAACACCGAAATTGACGAAATCGGCAAGGCTGTCGAGCTCGGCCCCGAATTTCGACTGACCCTTGATCATGCGCGCCACGCGACCGTCGATGCCGTCGAGCACAGCAGCGAACACGATCGCAGCCACGGCCAATTCCATCCGCCCTTCCGTGGACAGCCGGATCGCGGTCAGCCCGGCGCAGATCGCGAGCAAGGTAATGAAATTGGGAACGAGCATCCGCACCGGGATCGGACGAAACCGGCGGCGGCGCATCTCCTGCCCATTGCGATCGATTGGCATCGGCATAACCCAAATATAGCAATCGCGGGCCCATTCCGCCATTGCTGTCAGAAGCGGCGATGGTTAATCGGCGCGGTAGGTTCGCGTGTGATCGCCAAGCCTGAAATCGGCCAGAATGGTCTCGCCGGCGACCGCGGATTGACCTTCCGCGACCAGCGGTATTGTTCCCTCGGGCAGATAGACATCCAGGCGCGACCCGAAACGGATCAGACCGAACCTCTCGCCCGCACTTATCGTCTGCCCTTCCCGAACGAACGACACGATACGCCGCGCCACGAGCCCCGCGATCTGGATCACACCGATGCGTCCGTTGGGCGTCGAGATGACCAGCGAATTGCGCTCATTGTCCTCGCTCGCCTTGTCGAGTTCGGCATTGATGAACGTGCCGGGCCGATAGGCAATGCGATCGATCCGCCCGGCGACCGGACTGCGATTCACATGGCAGTTGAACACGCTCATGAAGATCGAGATCCGGGGCAGCGGCCGGTCTCCGAGTGCGAGTTCGGCAGGCGGCAGGGCTTGCGTCACCATGGAGATGCGACCGTCGGCCGGCGCCACCACGATACCGTCCCGCACGGGCGTCACCCTGACCGGATCACGGAAGAAAAGCGCACACCAGATCGTCAGCAAAGTGCCGAGCCAGCCAAGCGGCGTCCAGATCCAGAACAGGATCAGGCTCGCGAGCGCAAAGCCGCCGATGAACGGATAGCCTTCCTGATGAATGGGCGGAATCTGCGCGCGGATGGAGTTGGCGATCGACATCAGGGCTCACTGTCACCTTCCCCTCCGGGCAAGGAGGGCATTGCGTTTCAGTTTATTCGGCAGCGGCCGGAGCGACCAGCGTATCCTCGACCGGAGGCGGCTCGCGGTTCGGCGCCTCGTTCTCGTCGGCGATCCGTGCGAGCTTCTCTCGCGCCTCCTGGGCTTCACGCTGCCGGTTCCACATACTGGCATAAAGGCCGCCGGTTGCCAAAAGCTGAACATGCGTTCCGCGCTCTGCGATGCGACCCTGATCGAGCACGATGATTTCGTCGGCAGTTACAATTGTAGACAACCGGTGCGCGATCACGAGCGAGGTGCGGTTGCGCGAGACCCGCTCGAGCGCGTCCTGAATTTCCCGCTCGGTATGACTGTCGAGCGCCGACGTGGCCTCGTCGAGCACCAGGATCGGCGGCGCCTTCAGAACGGTACGCGCGATCGCGACGCGCTGTTTTTCGCCGCCGGACAATTTCAGTCCGCGTTCACCGACCTGGGTTTCGTAGCCTTTCGGCGACATCCGGATAAAGCCGTCGATTTGCGCGAGGCGCGCCGCCTCTTCCACCTCGGCATTGCTGGCATCCCAGCGGCCGTACCGGATGTTGTAGCGGATGGTATCGTTGAACAGCACGGTGTCTTGCGGAACCATGCCGATCGATGCCCGCAACGACGCCTGCGTGACGTTGCGGATGTCCTGACCGTCGATCAGAATCCTTCCGCTCGAAACGTCATAGAGCCGGAACAGGAGACGCGAGATCGTCGACTTGCCGGCGCCGGATGGCCCGACGATGGCGACCGTCTTGCCGGCCGGCACCTCGAAACTGAGGCCTTTAAGGATCGGCCGGTCCGGCTCGTAGGCGAACTGGACGTTCTCGAAGCGCACCGTGCCCGAGGTCACGGTCAACGGCTTCGCACCAGGGCTGTCCTTGATCTCGGGATTGCGCGACAGCACATTGAACATCTTCTCGATGTCGATAACCGCCTGCTTGATCTCGCGATAGACCATGCCCATGAAGTTCAGCGGCTGGTAGAGCTGAATCATCATCGCGTTGACCATGACGAAATCGCCGACCGTGTTGTGCCCCCGGCGGACCCCGATCGCACACATCAGCATCGTCGCGGTGAGGCCCGCAGTGAAGATGATCGCCTGGCCCGTATTGAGGACCGCAAGCGAGGTGTAGGTCTTGACGCTGGCCTGCTCGTATCGCTCCATCGAGCGATCGTAGCGTGCAGCTTCCCGCTCTTCGGCGTTGAAATATTTGACCGTTTCGTAATTCAGAAGCGAGTCGATCGCCTTGGTGTTCGCTTCGGTGTCGGAATCGTTCATCTTGCGGCGGATCTCGATCCGCCACTCGGTCGCAAGATACGTGTAGTACATGTAGATCGCGACCATGATCATGGTCGAGAGCACGTAACGCCAGTCGAACTTCCACAGCAGCACCAGCATCAGCAGCCCGACCTCCACGATGGTCGGCACGAGCTGTAAAATTACCATGCGCACGATGACTTCGATGCCGGTACGGCCGCGCTCCAGCACGCGCGTCAGTCCGCCGGTCTTGCGCTCGAGATGGAAGCGCAGCGACAGCTCATGCATGTGGATGAAAGTGAGATAGGCGAGCTTGCGGACCGCGTGCATGGCGACGCGGGCAAAAATTCCGTCGCGCCACTGGGTCAGCACCGCCATCAGCACGCGCAAGGCGCCATAGCTCAAGGTCATGATCAACGGCGAGGCGATCAGCCACAGCGCCCAGTTCGACGCTTGTACGGGAGCGGTGTCCGCGCCGGTCAGGGCGTCGATCGCCCATTTGAAGGTGAAGGGCACCGCCAGGGTCGCGATCTTGGCGAGCAACAAGAGCACGACCGACCAGACCACGCGCATTTTCAGATCGAGGCGATCGCTGGGCCAGATATACGGCCACAGGTGCACGAGCGTCCCGGTCAGGGTTGCCTGTCCGAAAGGATTGTCAGCAACCGGCAGTTCGCCGGCGGTCCGGGCCGAATCAGTGTGAGTCATCGAGCCACGCCCGGCAAAACATGGCGCATCGGCCGGAC
Source organism: uncultured Alphaproteobacteria bacterium (assembly GCA_963820275.1). Taxonomy (GTDB): domain Bacteria; phylum Pseudomonadota; class Alphaproteobacteria; order Rhizobiales; family Xanthobacteraceae; genus Bradyrhizobium. Next base: position 8,634 of record CAWFZL010000023.1, on the reverse strand, counting down.
CGCGCGCTTTTTCGGGTTTTTTCGCATTCCGCAGTCATATAGAGCGTTTAGCCTTTGCGTACACCCTCACCGGAACCTTTTTGGGATTTCCGCCGAAAGATTTCATTCGCCAAACGAATCCATTAAGGCTTGACGGCTTTTACGCTGCAATGCCACATGAACCATATGAGCAAGATCAGGACAGTCTGTGTCTATTGCGGCTCCGGCCCCGGCACAAATCCCCGCTTCGTCGAAGCCGCAAAAGAATTTGGCAAAATCCTGGCCGAAAACAGCATTCGTCTCGTCTATGGCGGCGGCTCCATCGGCCTGATGGGTGCGGTTGCCACCTCGGTGCTAGACCACGGCGGGACCGTGACCGGCATTATCCCTGATTTTCTGACCACGCGGGAAAACGCGCTCAAGCGCGCCCAGGAACTGATCATCACGCCCGACATGCACGAACGCAAGCGGCTGATGTTCGAGCATTCGGATGCATTCGTGGCACTGCCCGGTGGCATCGGCACGCTCGAGGAACTGGTGGAGCAACTGACCTGGCAACAGTTGGGGCGCCATTCCAAGCCGGTCCTGCTCGCGAATGTCGAGGGCTTCTGGGAGCCATTGCTCGCGCTTCTGGCCCATATGCGCGAGACCCAGTTCATACGGCAAAGCCTTGCAGTCGAAATTCTCAAGGCCGAACGGGTCGAAGACATCCTTCCGCGGCTCCAGGAGGCCGCCGCCCGGGCGCTCGAAGGTACGGCCGAGATGGCGCCCGAAATCGCCCGCCAACTCTAGCGAGCGCAAAGCGCAGCCGCGGCATCAGTCGCTCGGAAACGTCACCGCCTCGATGCGGTTTCCGTCGGGGTCCCTGATGAACGCCGCATAATATCGGACCCGGTCATGCGGCCGCAGGCCCGGCGTACCGTCCGAACTGGCTCCGGCATCGAGCGCCGAAGCGTAAAACGCGTCGACATCGCCGACCGATTTCGCTCGAAGGCAGATATGACATCCGCTCTCCGGCGGTACCGGCGGCATCGCAGGCCGCAGGTTGATCCAGAATTCCGGATAGCTCTTGCCGAAACCGACCGTGCCGGGCCGAGTTACCAGCCGTGAAAAGCCCAGCGGCGCCAGCGCCATCTCGTAAAAGCGCGCGGAACGTTCGAGATCACTGACGCCTATGGAAATGTGGTCGATCAATCTTGAATCCCTCAGGCCGGCGCGCCGGATTTCACCAATTTATATATGATCGAATCCATCAGTGCCTGAAACGAGGCATCGATGATGTTGGGCGATACCCCGACCGTGGTCCAGCGATCACCTTTTTCGTCGGCGCTTTCAATCAGCACCCGCGTCACCGCTTCGGTACCGCCATTGAGGATGCGCACACGGTAATCGATGAGCTTCAACCCCTCGATGTACTTCTGGTATTTTCCGAGATCCTTGCGCAACGCCACATCGAGCGCGTTGACCGGACCATTGCCTTCAGCCGCCGAAATCAGCTTTTCGCCGTCGACGTCGACCTTGACCACGGCCATGGCCACAGTGACGCGCTGACCGACGGCGTTGTAGCGCTGCTCTACATTGACGTCGAATTGCTCGACCCGGAAATATTCGGGAACCCGTCCCAACGTGCGTCGCGCCAGAAGCTCAAACGACGCATCGGCCAACTCATAGGCATAACCTGCGGCCTCGCGTTCCTTCATCTCCTCGACCAGACGCGCAAGCTTCGGGTCATTCTTGTCGTGAGCAATACCGGCCCGATCCAGTTCGGCGATGACGTTCGACCGGCCAGCCTGGTCGGATACCAGTACCTTGCGATGATTTCCCACCGCTTCGGGCGGCACATGCTCGTAGGTTTGCGGGTCTTTCAGCACCGCCGAGGCGTGAATGCCGGTCTTCGTCACGAATGCGCTTTCGCCGACGTAAGGCGCGTGACGGTTCGACGCGCGGTTGAGCATGTCGTCGAGCGTGCGCGAGACCTTCATCAGGGTCGCCATTCTGGCATCCGTCACGCCGATCTCGAAACGATCGGAAAATTCGCTCTTGAGCCGCAAGGTCGGAATCAGCGAGCATAGATTGGCATTGCCGCAGCGCTCGCCGAGTCCATTAAGTGTGCCCTGGATCTGGCGCGCGCCCGCGCGTACCGCGGCGAGCGTATTGGCGACCGCCTGCTCGGTATCGTTATGGGCATGAATGCCAATGTGGTCGCCGGGAATGTGCTTGATGACATCGGCAACGATCGTCTCGATCTCGTGCGGCATGGTGCCGCCATTGGTGTCGCACAAGACCACCCAGCGCGCGCCGGAATCGTAAGCCGCTTTCGCACAGGCGAGCGCAAATTGCGGATCTTCCTTGTACCCGTCGAAGAAATGCTCACAGTCGAGCATCACCTCGCGCCCGGCCTTTTTGGCGGCCTTCACGCTGTCACGAATCGAGGCCAGATTTTCCTCGTTGGTGGTCTCGAGCGCCACGCGCACCTGGTAGGCCGAAGATTTCGCCACAAGACAGATTGCGTCCGCTTTTGCTTCCAGAAGCGCCGCAAGACCGGGATCGTTTGACGCCGAACGACCCGGACGCCGGGTCATGCCGAACGCGGTAAAGCGCGCGCGAGCAAGCTTCGGCTTCCTGGCGAAAAATTCGGTGTCGGTCGGATTGGCCCCGGGATAGCCGCCCTCGACATAATCGAGGCCGAGTTCGTCGAGCATTTTCGCGATCAATTGCTTGTCGTGAAGCGAGAAGTCGACGCCATTGGTCTGGGCGCCATCGCGCAGCGTGGTGTCGAACAGATAAAGGCGTTCGCGGGTCATGTCGGAACCCCCGGTCTGGCGCTATCGTCCAACCTTTTCTGCATCGTGGTGTTGGCAAGCCACTCGCCGCCTAGGGAGACAGTATTGCGCTGCCTCGCCTCGTAGCCGCGCCTGGCGAAGAATTCCGCCGCGTTGTCGCTGGCATCGACGGTGAGGCTCTTGGCGCCGCGTCCCTTTGCGAGCTTTTCCAGTGCGTCGCAAAGCGACGCCGCCACCCCCTGCCCGACCGCACCGGGATGCACGTAGAGCATGTCGATGTGATCGGCCCCCTTCAGCGAGGCAAACCCCACCGGCGAACCCTGAAGCGTGGCAACGAGCGTGAGCGCGGAAGCGAGGCGCTTGCCGAACCGTTCCTCGTCTTCCGCCGCGCTCGCCCAGGCCTGCTGCTGCGTCTCGCTGTAGTCATCGCCGGTCAGCCCCTCGATGCTGGCCGCGAAAATCGCCGCCAGCACGGGGATGTCTTCAGCGAGATAGGGCCGCAGCGCGACCTTGGGCAGGGTCTGTCCCATCTGATCAATATGCTCCGAACAGCTTGAGCGCGATCACCACTGCGGCGGCGATCAAAGCCCATTTCAGCACGATGTAATAGCGCCAGTGTTTTGGAAAAGGCGTGTCGGGCCGCTTCATCGCGCGATCTCCCCTTTCTTACGCTCTCCCCCTGCGGGAGAGGGTGACGTCTGCTGCACCGTCATCGGGCGATCTCCCATGTGGTGCCGTCCTTGGAATCCTTGATGATCACTCCCATGGCCGCAAGCTCGTCGCGAATGCGATCGGATTCCCTGAAATCCTTTCGGGCACGGGCGGCGGTGCGGTTCGCTATGAGAGTCTCAACGACCTCCCTGTTCACCACGATGGCCTTGGGGTTGCTGTCGAGATATTCCTTCCTCGTTCTCGCCAACAATCCGAGCAACATCGCCGAGGCCTTCAGCTTCCGCCTGATATCGATCTGGGCCTGCCGTGAGGCCCCTGTTCGACCTGACGCAATTGCGTGAAGACGCGTTATCGCACCCGACGTGTTGAGATCGTCACCCAGCGCTGAACTGACACCTTCGTCGACTTCGCCCAGCGTTTGAGCATCATCACCAATGATATCGTACCAGGAGTCGAGAACCTTTTTGCTCTCCTCCACTCCCTTCAATGTCCAATCGATCGGCGACCGATAATGCGTTTTCAGCATGTTGAGACGCAGCACCTCTCCCGGCCAATCCCCAAGCAATTCCCTGATCGTGACGAAATTGCCGAGGCTCTTCGACATCTTGTCGCCTTCGACCTGCAGGAAGCCGTTGTGCATCCAGAAATTGGCCATGCGATTTTCGTGGAAGGCGCAGCATGACTGCGCGAGCTCGTTCTCGTGGTGCGGAAACACGAGATCGACGCCGCCGCCGTGAATATCGAACTGTTCGCCGAGATGTTTCCAGGCCATCGCCGAGCACTCGATGTGCCAGCCCGGCCGACCCTCAGCCTTGATGCCGGATGGCGACGGCCACGACGGCTCGCCCGGCTTCGACGGCTTCCATAATACGAAGTCGGTGGGGTCGCGCTTGTAGGGCGCGACATCGACACGCGCGCCTGCAATCATTTCATCAAGCGAGCGGTTGGCGAGCGCGCCGTAGCGCGGCAAGACCGAATTTGCGGCATTCATCGCCTGCGGCGAGAACAGCACATGGTCCTCGGCGACATAGGCGAAGCCGCCTTGCACCAGCCGCTCGATGATGGCGCGCATTTCCGCGATATGTTCGGTGGCGCGCGGCTCGACCGTCGGACGCAGGCAGCCGAGCGCATCGACGTCGTCGTGGAATTGCTTTTCGGTCTGTTCGGTGACCTTGCGGATTGCCTCGTTCAGCGGCCGCCCCGGAAAGTCGCGTGCGGCACGATCGTTGATCTTGTCGTCGACGTCGGTGATGTTGCGGACGTAGGTGACGTGGCCCTCGCCGTAGATATGCCGCAGCAGGCGAAAAAGCACATCGAACACGATGACCGGGCGCGCATTGCCGATATGGGCGAAGTCGTAGACGGTCGGCCCGCATACATACATGCGGACGTTTGCGGAATTAAGCGGCGTGAAAGCGCGCTTTTCCCTGGTCAGCGTATCGTAAAGGCGCAATTCCATTGGACCCGAACCCTGCTGACCGGGCGTCCAATGATCTCATGTGAGAAAAGACGGCCTCAGCCAGCGAATCGCTAGCTCATAATCTCACGGCAAATGCCGCAGATGGCGAGGAAACCGTACATGGAATCACCATGGGCCAGCATGGGCGACCGCGTCAAGGGGCGGCATATGTCACTTGGCGGCCAATTCGGCCATGAATCCGCCCCGACGGCCGTGGTTAATCATTGTTTACCCTTCCCGCCTACTTTATGAGAGCCATCCCCTCAGACGCCGGTGCCGCATGCGATTCCTTCCTGCGATTTTCGCCACTATTTCTGTTTTAGCGGGGTCGGCGGCATGGGCTGACAGTCGCGTGTTCATCATTGCCAACCAGGCGGACGGCTATGGCGTCGACCAATGCCTGGCCAAGGGCGAGACGTGTGGCGCTCACGCCGCCCACTCCTATTGCAGGTCAAGGAATTTCGCCGAGGCCACGGCCTACCGCCGGGTCGATCCGGATGAAATAACGGGGTCCGTTCCCAAGGTTGCGGAAAATTGCGGGCGCGCCGGCTGCAAGGAATACATCGCGATTACTTGCCAGCGTTAAGCCAGCGCCAGGCTGCCACACCGTCGCCGTGGAATTGACGTAACGGCGCCCGAAGAAGCGACGTGACGCCGCCCGAAGAAGAAGGTATTGGAAACTCGGGTAAGCTCACTTCTCGAAAGCCATCCCGTTGATCGAACTTCGTGATATATTGCAGCGGCTTATGACACGATCCTGAAGAAATAGAGCGGCCGGCAATTATCTTCTTTCTAACGCCGCTTTTCGATACAACGGTTACGGGATGAGCTTGCGCTGCTTTGTACAGGAACCCCAAAAAACGTGGCAACGGGCCGCGGCTTGATGTGTCAGGAACCTGCGCAGAAGCGCCCCCAATGGCTGGACATGCCCGAAAATCTGATTGCCTACCGTTCCAGATCGATCCTGACCTGTGCCGTGCTGCTCGGCATGGTCAAGCTTGGCGTCGACGGCCGCGCGTAGGTCAATCCCCCGCCGCCGTCCCGGCGCCGGCAGCCAATCCGATCTGTGCCGGGCTCGAGGCGCAGCTCGCAGCGGTCGATCGCGGCAGCGGCGACCCTGCCAAGGACGAACAGATCCGCCGTTACCAGGACGCCGCGTCGAGGCAGCAGGCCGAGCTCGATCGTATCACCCAGCAGGCCAAGCGCATGGGTTGCGACAGTTCAGCCTTTTCTCCTTGTTCAACGGCCAGTCGGAGAAGTGTATCCGGTGAACAACCAAATTCAACAGATGAATCCAATCGGTCCAGATCACAACCGGCCTCAGCGGCTTCGCAGCGGCGGGCTTGGCGGCAGCGATCGGGAAAATCAGCGCCGTTCGGTTCTTGTGGCGCTGGCGCAGAACAACTGCGGGCCGCAATACGCCAATGCCGTGCAGCAGCAACCGGGCAACTTCCTGAGCAATTTCTCGGCAGCGGCGACGACGACTCAACAACGCGCCCGGCGGAATAGGCGAATCCGGCACTTATCGCACCGTATGCGTGCGCTCATGCGACGGCCTGTTTCCGATCTCGTTTGCGACCGTGCCGGCGCGGTTTCCTGATGACAAAAAGACCTGCAAGGCGCTTTGCCCGGCGGCGGAAGCCAGCCTTTACGCCTATCGCAACCCCGGCGAAGCATGAACCAGGCCGTGTCGATCGGCGGTCAGCCCTATGCCTCCTCGCCAATGCCTTCCGCTTCCGTCAGGAGTTCAATCCGTCGTGCTCCTGCAAGGCGGCAGGCCAGACCTGGTCGGACGCGCTGGAGAGCATCGACGACAAGGCCGCGGCCGAACAGCAAGGCGATCATCGTCACCGAGGAGAACACCAAGAAGATGTCGCGGCCGATCGCGAAACCGACGCCCACGGCCGGCAAGAAAGGGACAGCTGCCGCATTTCCGCGCCCGATCATGTCACACCGCGGCTCCTAATTCAAGCACCACTACCGCAACCGGAGGCTCGGACAAGAAACCGATCCGTTCAGTTGGGCTTCCTCCCGGCGCGCTAATTTCTGCCGCAGCGTTATCCCTCAAACGGCTCGGGCGATCGCATCCCCGCACGCGATCTCCAACGTTGGCGTTGAGCCTGCATCGTCCGCCGTAGTCGCGGAACCTTCTTGGTGATGGGGCTGCTGACGGCGATCGCGTCCGAATTCCGGCGCGTCACCTTGACGCCGGGAGCCGCCTGCCGGCGCTTGTATTCGGCGATCTTGAGCGGCGTCATCGAGATTCAGGGCAACCGCCTCGCGATCGAAACCCACCGCAACGATGCTTGCCAGCGGCTCCGCGTTTTCGAGCCGCTGCAGATGGTCGCACATGAGCACGTCGTACGGCGGCAAAGATCCTGATCGGTCTGATTTTCGCGCAACTCCGCCGTCGGTGGCCGCTTGATGATGCTGGGTCAATCACCTCTCCCGAAGGCCCTAGCGCGCCAACCGGCTTCCACGTGTTGCGCAAGCCAGACAGCCGAAACACCTCGGTCTTGTAGATATCCTTGATCGGATTGAAGCCGCCGTTCATGTCGCCATAGATGCGTCGCGTAGCCCACCGCCATCTCCAGCCCCTGTTGCCGGTCGTGACCACCATGGCGCCGGTCTTGTTCGAGATCGCCATCAGCAGCAGTGCCGCGCGTGCGCGCCTGGATGATTCTCCTCCGTGATGATCGACGCGGCAGGCACGGCCAAAGGCACCGGACAGCAGTTCCTCGAGCGCTTCGTCGACCGGCTTTTGCCGATCGGCACCGCCTCATAGCGGATGCCGAGACCGCCCGTGCGCAGTGCCGCGGCGTCGCGCAGGCTCCTCGCCGCTGGTGAAGCGAAACGGGCAGCATCATCCGCGCGCACGCCGATCCGGCGCCCAGCGCATCGGCCGCGATCGCCGCGCACCAGCGCGCTGATCGATGCCGCCGGACATGCCGAGCACGATCCGGCCGGAAGCCGGTTCTTGTCGCACGTAGTCGCGCAGGCCGCAGCACGCATAGCCGGCGCAATCGGCGCCTGCCGCCGCCGATGGCGGGCGCGATCACGTCGCCCGTGCTGCAGCGCCAGCCTGACGCGCCTCTCGCTGCCAGCCGGCGACGTCGTGAAGCTCGCTCTCGAAAGCGGGCAGTGGCGCCTGCCACACGATACGATCCGCCCGGCTCGACGCACGAAGGAGGCGCCGTCGAACACCAGCTTCGTCCTGCCCGCCGACCTGATTCGAGATCAACGACGAAGACCCGCTTCTCGGTGACACACGACGCCGAGATCGATCGGCGGATATCGCCCTCTGTCGCCGGGCGTACGGTGGACCATTCGGCGCCAGCAGAATTTCCGCGCGGATTTCTCGGCGGGAGCGTCGACAGCGTACTCGTAGTCTTCAGACTCTTCCAGCCAGGTGTCCCTCGCGGTCGATGCCCCCAGCCCGCACGCCACGGGATCGGAGCATCGAACAGTGACAGACCCCGCACGAACGCTCGCTTCTCGTCGAACGCGCCGTCGTTCGGCAGATTGACCTTGAAGCAAATCGCCGCGATCCGGCCCTCGTCGAGCAGCACGCAAGCATTGTAGAGCTTGCCCTCGTCGACGCAGGGCGTCCCGATCAGGAGCGCCGGGCCGCCGTCCGCGGTGTCCCGCGCCAGCTCCTCAATTTCGGCGCGGCAGGCCGCCTGGAAGGCAGGCTTCAGCACCAGATCTTCCAGGCGGATAACCGGCAAGAAAGAGTTCAGG
>CAWFZL010000022.1:0-143887 GCA_963820275.1 uncultured Alphaproteobacteria bacterium | reverse complement strand
AACGCCCATTGTGCGACGCCGCCCTTTTGAGCGTCGACATCCACTGTAAAACTCGAAGCACCAGTTCCGATTGACAGTATCCTGAGATTCTCCCGTGGAACGTCGAAGCAGGCCAAGGCGTCGACGACGGCATTCATGATCGGGTTGTTAGCCCAGATCCCGCCATCGATCATCACATAGCCATCGTCATCGACGGCAGGGAAATAAGATGGCGCCGCCGTCGTGTGCAAGGCGACTTGGGCGAACTTCTTGTGTCGGTCATTTTGGTAGTCCGGGTGGTGAGGCGTTTTGTAGATGAATGGTTCGCCATGCAATCCCTCGAAGCTAGGTACGACGAGGCGAACTTTGGCATTGTCGAGGAAGGTGTCTCCGAAAACCTGGAGCAATTCGTCCTTGAGCACGTCCTGGTTATGCTTGGGCTTTGCGAACCAGCGTAGCGCGCGGCGGATGCCGCTTATGCCGCACATGGGGGGAAAAATGCGTGCCCCCCGTTCGCTGTAAATCTTAAGCGCCTGGTTCGCGGTCATCCCATGCGCAAGGGCCAGGGCAATGACGCCGCCGGTCGAGGTGCCGGCAACCATGTCGAAATAATCGCCGATCGATCGACCGGCCAGAAACCGCTTTTCGAGTTCGGCGAGATATGCTGCGGGAAAGACGCCGCGGATGCCGCCGCCATCGACACTCAGAATGCGGAACGGCCGGCCCAGCGGCCAGGGCTGCTTCAGTCTGGCGGTTTGCAGCGTGCCATCGGATCGGCGGGGCGGGATGTAATTCACGGTTTTTCCTTTTTGGGTGAAGGAGGGTCCCCTGCATGCCGGCCGCCTCCGCGCCAAGCGCCGGTGATCAGCCAAAACTCGTAACAGACGATCCAGTCGCAGGCCCATGGCAGCGTGGTGTCGGCGACCGCCATTGAGAAATCCCACTGGTCGGCCTCGGGATCGAACAGGCAAAGGGTCGGATCATCGGCCGGCGGGTAGACGTGTGGTAGCGCGCCCTCGGCATTTCCCGGCAGCCGGGCCAGCGGAGGCGTGAGGACGCGGACTTCAGGGAAATTCGAGGCCGCATATCGGATCTCCAGCTTGTACCGGGTGAGGTGCGGTTCGACATGGCCTGTCCACCTTACCGACCGCTGGGCGCGGTCGATGTTATGCGCAGTGAACAAAGGCCACGTCGACTTCATCCGGGCGACCTGTTCGTCGATTGACATCGGCCGCCCCGTCACCATCAGAACCTCGCCCCATAAAAAGTATGGGCCCTGGCCGACGTCGCCGGGGCAACGAGCGGCGCGACCGAGGCGCTGAGCGAGCGCCCCGTGCCGGGCACGAGCAGGCGGCCCTTGCGTGAATAACTCTGCTGCACTTTTTGGATTGCCGAGCCGAGGCGGATGGCGGTGCTGTCAGCCGCCTTAGTGACGATACGGTCGCCGAACATACGACGCAGCCACTCGCCGATGGCATCCGCCGCCATCGTCATCTTGGCCATCGCCTCGAGTTCGTTGACCAGATCTTTGAGGTGGTTTGCGAACTCGTTCTGCTGTGCGACGAACTCGGGCCAGCGGTCGGTGAAGACGTCCTTCTGGCACATCGGATTTGCGACATGCAGCCGTCTGCCGCACATCGACGCCGCTTCGATATCGCGCACGATCCATTTAGCGATACGCGCCACCATCTCGGAGAGGCGCATGTTCGGGCGTGCCGCGAGCGCGGCATAGTAGGAAAGCACGACCGAAGGAGGAATGCGGCCGCTATAGTTAGCATACCGGATGTTGCGGAAGCGCTTGATCAACTGCAGCGCCAGGGTGGCGGTGTTCTTGACGGAGAAGTGAGTTCTGGTTCGGAACGTCGTCGACATCGGCTTCGTCGGCAGCCATAAGCTCGTCGATTCCGCGCCAGTGGCGATCGAAGGCTTTTGCGAGCCGTCGTTCAAGCGGGGTCCGTTCCTGATACCAGCAGGCAAAGGCATAAGCGTTCATGTCGACCAGACGGTCGTCGTGGTCAGGCTTCGGCCCCTTGGCATGCATAATGTAGCTTTCGCGCTCGGTGGTGCCCGCGACGCGAATGCCCGGCGTAATGTCGAGGTGCATCTTGTCGGCGTACTGCAAGGTCACGCACCGGGTCTGCCGCGTGACGCGTTGCACCGGATAGTTGGCCAAGGCTTTTTCGAGCTCTATCAAAACCGCAAGCGGCGCCATGTCGCGGAAATGGCCGCCAAGTTGCGCCACGATGTCCAAGTCATACTCGTCGTCCGTGCCGCGGATCGAGATCGTGGCGTCGATGGCCATCGACCCCTGCGGGTAGAAATGCTCGATCACTCCGGCGAATGCAGATGTGCCCTCCAGCCTGCGGCGCACCGCGCTGTAACGGTCGCCCGCTTGGTCGAAAAGGGACGGCGGAAGCTGCAATTCAACGGCAATTTGCGCTAACAGGCGGTCAAGGGGATCTTCAAAGGGATCGAGGCCGTCATAGGCCGGCAGGGTCGTCATTGAGGTTTTTCCTTTCGGAGCCAAAGGCTTGGTCCCGGCCCCAAGCCCTCCTAAGCGGCAGCATAAGTATCGCTACTCCGAACAAGATAAAGATGGTTGCTTGCTGCTGTCAAGGGTCATAAAATACCGCTACACCGAAAATCGCACCGTCCTGGGGAGAACATGGCTGACAAGTTCGGCATAAGAATCAAAGAGCTGCGGACCGCCAAAAACATGACCCTGGACGACCTGGCCAAGGCGACCGGATCGGCAAAAAGCTATGTCTGGGAATTGGAAAACAAGAACCCGCCTCGGCCCTCGGCGGAAAAGCTGTCGGCGATCGCGAAGGCGCTCGACGTGACCGTGGATTATCTTTTTGGCCGGGACAAACAGAGCGTCGGCGATGCCAAGGATCTCGCATTTTTTCGGGAATATACCGACCTACCGCCTGAAACCAAGGAGCAGCTTCGGCAGATGGCTAAGATATTGGGGTCGAAGAAAGAAAAATGACCGAAGCAGATCGACCGCGCCCATTGAAAGAAGCTAATCGCTTAACGCAATTGCTGGACGCCTTTCACGGGGCGGACCGCTTCGATCGCCATCCTGTCGATGTACAGTTTCTGGCGCTCGAATATTCGAAGCAGATCGCGCCGCAGAGCCCGATCGTCTCCGTCGAAGAACGCAATCTGAAAGGCTGCATGGGCGCCCTCGTCTACAGCGAGACAAAGCCGCGGCAATGGGGCATTGCCTACCACAAGAACCAGTCGCCCGGGCGCAAGGCCTTTACTCTAGGGCATGAATTTGGACACTACATTCTGCATCGCGATCTGATTGAAGCCGATAGCACATTTGATGGCGGGGTCTATTGCGATGAAGAAAGCATCCTCCAGCGCGATGGCAAGGGGATTGAAAAAGAAGCCGACGAGTTTGCGGCGGCGCTTTTGATGCCTTTCCATGATTTCCGGCGTCAGCTTCCGGCCAACGAGCGGCCTGACTTCGAACGGCTTAGCGTGCTCGCCAAACGTTACGGTGTGTCGCTGACCGCCGTGATCTTGCGATGGCTGGAATATACCGAGACGCGGGCAATGATGGTCGTGTCGAATGAAGGCTTCGCGCATTGGGCGCGGCCGAGCGAGCCAGCCTTCAAGTCTGGGCGGTTCATCCGGACGAAAGGAACGGCGTTCGAACTCCCGGCGGCTGCGGCAGCAGCGAAGCGGCAATTTACCGAAGAGACGAAGACGGGATTTGCGCAGCCGGCCGAGGCTTGGGGATTTCCTGAAGGTCTCGTCGAAATGTGCATTCGCTCCGAGCGGTACGACCAGGAAATCACACTTCTCCATTTTGAAGGCAAGGCACCGGTCTTCTTCCGTGAAGAGGCGGATTTAGAAGATACTTACGATCGCTTCGTGAACAATGGACAGGCGGCCATCATGCCTTTGCAGCAACATCGCGGTTTCGGGTCGCGGCGCTAAACCGAATCTTAATTGCTCGCGGAATTTTTGATGCTCAACCAGCTTTTCCACCTGGAAGCCGAGGCTATAGAGAACGCACTTGCACAATGACGAGCGACGCCGGTGGCTTACAGTGTCGAAAGCCATATGCCCGATGTGATATAGATGGAGATGAATGAGCACGACATCATTCTGCAGAAAGAGATATGGCGCCGCTGAAAAATGTCAGACCTTGAGGAGCACTTCAAAGCCATTTGGTATCGCGCCCTGAATGCAACATCTCTTGCCGCGCTTAAGCCCGAGGATATTCAACTCTGGGCTCGAGAACGCGGTCTTGATGCGGCACTCGTCGAGGAGCGCGACGTCGGCGCCTGTGCGAAGATTCCGGCCATCATTCTGACCGTTGGGAAGGTCAAAGCGTGTTTCCCAAAAATTCTCGCGCAAGGCGTCTCGGCTTAGTGCACGAAGTCGACTGACGCTGTATGCCGATCCAGCCACTATCAAAAAACCTCCGCGAACGGACGCTCGCGAAGGACCGCTTGGTTTCGAACTGAGCCATCGTCCGCCTTGCCGCCGACAGCTTGAGAATGGGCTGCCCCAGTTGCGGAGGGCTCGGCGCAGCGCGGTGACACCGCCCGACTGCATATGCTTGCGCCTCGCTATACGACAGATGATCGCCCCGGCGAGCGCCGCGAAGTACAGCACGACGCGCATCAAGCGCGGGTCAAATATCCACACCTGTCCATATCCGTTTATTGGACACGTGTTGGACATCATTCCCTGGAATTTAAGATAAGTATTTGATTTAATTGGCGCTCCCAAGGGGAATCGAACCCCTGTTTCAGCCTTGAGAGGGCCGCGTCCTAACCGCTAGACGATGGGAGCGTGAGCGATAAGGGAATAGCCTTGAAAACGGGCCGCCGCAAGGCGGGCTCAGGTAGTTTCAGTCCACCTCTCCCGCTTGCGGGGGAGGGAGCTCTGCTCCAGCGCCTCAAGGCTCGTTCACGAACCTCAGGCGCCCCGTTGCCCTGAGCGTCCGCGCATCGAAGGTGCGGATTTCGGTCGCCCCGCCCACATCCAGCGTCACCACCAGGTGATCGCCGGCGACGCCGGTGGAGACGACCCTCGCCCCCTTCGGCAGCGTCGCCGTGATATCAGCAGCCGTGTTGACGCTTTCCCCGGCGCGGAAAAGGCGGTAGCCGATGGCGACCAGAACGGCCGAAATGGCAAGCGCCGTGGTCAGGCCCGCGATCAGCATCATGCGCCGCACCCGGACAAACAGCGCGGCCTGCTCTTGGGTCGGTTCGGGCAGCGCGGTTTCGGTCATGCAAGACTTTGCTAATGAATTAACGGAACGTTGCTTGGAACAAGGCGCACATCTCTTGGAACAAGTCACTGGCGGTCAAAGGCTTGAAGTCATTGTCGAGGGCGACGAGGGCTCGCACCGCCTCGACCGCGTGCTCGCCACGCGGCTGACCGAGCTATCCCGATCGCGGCTGAAGGCGCTGATCCTCGCGGGCCAGGTCGCGATCCGGAACGCCCCGGTTCGCGACCCCGCTTATCATGTCGCAACCGGCGATACGATCACAATCGACGTGCCGGAGCCCTCCGCCGCCGTGCCTGCACCCGAACATATCGCCCTCGATATCGTGTATGAGGACGAGGACATCATCGTCATCGACAAGCCGAAAGGCCTCGTGGTGCATCCCTCCGCCGGGCATGAGACCGGCACGCTGGTCAACGCGCTGATCGCCCATTGCGGCGCGAGCCTTTCCGGGATCGGCGGCGTCAAAAGGCCGGGCATCGTGCATCGGCTCGACAAGGACACCACCGGCCTGCTCGTGGCGGCGAAGAACGATGCCGCGCACCAGTCGCTGACGGCGCAATTCGCCGACCACGGCCGCACCGGCGAGATGCGGCGCGGCTATCTCGCCTTTGTCTGGGGAGTGCCGAACAGGCAGCGCGGCACTATCGACGCGCCGATCGACCGCCACGCCCATGCGCGGGAAAAGATGGCGGTCCGCCAGGGCGGCCGCGACGCCATCACACATTGGCAGATGGTAGAGAGCTTCATGGGACGGGACGGCAAGCCGGTCGCGGCGCTCCTCGAATGCCAGCTCGAGACCGGGCGGACCCACCAGATCCGGGTGCATCTGGCCCATATCGGCCACCCCGTGATGGGCGATTCGGTCTACGGGGCGCACTTCAAGACCAAGGCCGGCCATCTCGGCCCGCAGAGCCAGGCGGCGCTGGCAAGCCTCGGCCGCCAAGCGCTACATGCATACCTCCTCGTCCTGGAACACCCCAAAACCGGGGCGATTCTGGAGTGGAAGTCGGGTTTGCCGGCAGACCTGGCTCGTTTAAAAGAGTGCCTTCGAGCGGCGCTATGACGCAGTATGGTTGAGAAACCGTTGATATGCCAACAGGTTATGGCAGCCACACGGGGACGTGACGGGAGTTTAACTTCCAAATGACCCCCCGTCCGGTGTATGCTGCGCCTGCGTTGAATGACAACGTGGAACATCGCAGGGCGACTGGCTTTAACAAAGCGGCCACCTGCCAGGCCCGCCGCTATCGGGGGCCTGAACCTCTGGAGGGCGCTAAATGGCCCGTACCGCTTCGTTACCGATTCTCAACGGAGAATCCGGTCTTTCCCGATACCTCGCCGAGATCCGCAAGTTCCCGATGCTGGAACCCCAGCAGGAATACATGCTCGCCAAACGCTGGCGCGAGCATGACGATCGCGACGCGGCACATCAACTTGTCACCAGCCATCTCCGGCTCGTGGCCAAGATAGCCATGGGCTATCGCGGCTACGGATTGCCGATTTCCGAGGTCGTCTCGGAAGGCAATGTAGGCCTGATGCAGGCGGTCAAGCGATTCGAGCCCGACAAGGGGTTTCGGCTCGCCACCTACGCCATGTGGTGGATCAAGGCCTCGATTCAAGAGTACATCCTGCGCTCGTGGTCGCTCGTGAAGATGGGCACGACCGCGAACCAGAAGAAACTGTTCTTCAACCTGCGCAAGGCCAAGAGCAAGATCTCGGCGCTGGACGAGGGCGATTTGCACCCCGACCAGGTAAAGACGATCGCCAAGCGCCTCGGCGTGACGGACCAGGACGTGATCGAGATGAATCGCCGACTCTCGGGCGATGCCTCGCTCAATGCCCCGATCCGCGACGACGGCGAGGCCGGCGAATGGCAGGACTGGCTGGTCGATACCGCGCCCAACCAGGAAACCTTGATGGCCGAGCACGAGGAGTTCGATCATCGCCGCGAGGCGCTCCACGGCGCCATCGAGGTACTCAACCCCAGAGAACGCCGCATCTTCGAGGCGCGGCGTCTGGCGGAAGAGCCGATGACGCTGGAAGATCTCGCTGCCGAATTCGGCGTGTCGCGCGAACGCGTGCGGCAAATCGAAGTCCGCGCCTTCGAGAAGGTACAGTCGGCGGTAAAGGGAACCATCGCCAGGCAGGAAGCGGCTGCTCTCGAAGCCGCTCACTGATTGCGGAAGTGCGACAAACGCGATAGCCTCTCGCGCATGAGTTAAACAGGCGGATCGCAACGAACGAGAAGGCCGGCGGCAACGCCGGCCTTTTTGTTTTTCGCTCCCCCCGCAGGCGTGACGAGGGCAATCGCGTTTGACTCCCGTCGTCATGGCCGGGCTTGTCCCGGCCATCCACGTCTTGGCAACGGACAAGAAAGGCGTGGATGCCCGGGACAAGCCCGGGCATGACGAGTTTGTAGAGCAAACTAATGGTGAACCAAAGGCGGGATCTCGCATTGCGATAGCCCCGCCCTTGAGGGTGGTATGTTGCACCCCTTGAACCTCGCGCTATCATCGATCGACCAACTTCCATTCCAGGGAGATCGGATGCCTATCACGCTGCAATCGACCGTCGGCGGCTTCTCGCAGGAATTCATGCGCCGCCTCCCCGCACTCGAGCAGGCGATGATCGCTCATGGACTCGATCCGTCGGATTTCGTGATCTCGAAGGACCGCGCGACGCCTGTGACAGTGCCCTTCATCGGCCCGTTCTTCTACGACTACACCGTGTTCGTGGGCGATGAGAATTTCACGGTCACCGAGCCGAACGACATGGTGTTTTATGATTATTTCTACAAGCGCTGCGTATCAGAGGACGAGCAGCCGGCCGAGGTTAACCGGCGCAACCGCGGGCTGATCCACCGCTTCTTCAAATGGATGGCGCAGCCGATCTGAGGCGCGGCTCTATTCTCTTGCCGTTTTCTCGCGAACCGGTCCCCACTTCGCTCGAAACGCCTTACTCCCCCCACTGCCTTGCCAGCGTCGCCAGCGCGCAGCCTTCGCAATAGCGCGCGTCCTTGAAGTCGATCCAGTCGTGGGCATAGACGCGATCGAGCGGGATGCGGTAGCGCGCGCGCAATACCTTCACGAGGATCCGCCACGCCGACACTTGCGCCTCGGTGGCGCCACGGGTGACGTCGGGATAATTGCCGGCGAATTCCACGCCGATGGAATTGTCGCGCACCACCTGATGATAGGTCGCACTATTGTCGATGAACCTGTTGTCGTTGCGGTTGGCGCCATCGCCGTGAGTTGTCACCACGGTTTCGGGCACCGCCCAGTAGACGGTGCCATCGGTTTCCACCCAGACCATGACGCCGCGGCGCGTCGGATCCTTATGCTGAGCCTGCGCGCCACCGCGCGCCGATCCCGCCGGGCCCTCGGTCTGATGCACGATGATGTTGCGCCAGGGATGGGCGCTGGCGACGTCGCCCCATGGCGAAAGCCAGACCATCTTCAAGCCGGGGATTTCCGGCGTGCCGGAGGCGCGCGCCATTCGCTCGAGGTCCGATGCAGGATCGGCAGATTGCGCCGCGGCCGGGGACGACATTGCGAGGGCGCCAAGCGCGGTCAGCACGAGAGACAGCTTCATGAATGGCAATATGCGCCTCGCCCGATCGATGGATCAAGGGCTCGGCCACACGCGCTCGCGGGAACGGGACGGACCGATGGATCAGGCGTGCCGGCGCAGCGTGAGGTCCGACATGAGGGCTGTTTCGGGCACGAGCGACGGCGAGAACTCGTACACCGAATAGCGGTTCCTGCCCTCCTTCTTGGCCACGTAAAGTGCGTGGTCGGCAGCCGCGATCAGGCGGTCGGGGAAGGCGCCGACATCCCGCGTCCATTGCGCGACGCCGATCGAGGCGGCAATGGGGACCTCGTTGCCCGTGCAGGCTTCGGCGTCCTCGCGGCAAGCCTCGATGATGCGCCGCGCAATCATCGCCCCTTCGCGCAGGGTGGAAGCAGGCAGCACGATGCAGAATTCGTCGCCGCCGGTACGCGCCAGCGTGTCGCCCGGCCGCAGCCTCGTCTGCGCCATCAGGGCGAAGTGCTGCAGGCAGGCGTCGCCCGCGGCGTGGCCGTGGGTGTCGTTGATCGCCTTGAAGCTGTCGAGATCGATCACCAGCAGCGCAAACGGCTCGTTGCTGCGCAGCGACCGCGCGCACTCCTCGCTCAGACGCTGCGCCAGATGCCGCCGGTTTCCGACGCCCGTGAGATCGTCCATCAGCGCGAGATCCGCGACCTCGTTGCGCAGCCGGTCGATCGCCATCACCAGAAAGCCGAAATTGAGCGACATCGACAGGAACATCAGCGCCAGGATCACGATCGACTGCGGCGTGTTGAATTGGACAAAGGAGAAATCGCCGCCGAGGTGGAAAATCTTGGCCACGGCACGCAGGACGGAAATGGCGACGATCAGCAACGCGATGATGCCGGTGAGCCGGGCGCCGTGATTGACGTGGCCATCCTCCTCCGACATCAGCAATTTGATCGTCAGCGCGAGCGGCAGCGATTGGCCGATCGAATAGACCACGATCCGCATCGTGGAACTCTCGTATCCGAACATGAAAAACGCGATCCCGGCGAAACTCAAACCGGTGACCAGCGCGGTGCGGAGCCAATTCGCCGGCTGATCGTAGAACCGCCTGATCCCGCCCGCGATCATGCAGCCGGCGAAGACAACGGTGGTAGCGCCGAAAAGAAGGGGGATCAGAGAATCCATCAGCATGGACGGCATCGCCATGCCGGCGCCGGCGGCAGCGGTGAATGCAGCAGCCGTAAAGAAGCGAGCGGCTTCGAACGTGGGATAGCTGCGCATGACGAAGGCCCAGACCAGGCCCAGCGCGACGAAATTGACGATGAACGCCGTCCACAGCGTCGGTACGCTCAGCATTGCGAAACCAGAGCGACCATCGCCCCGTCTCCCCTGTTCAACGGCCGTCCCGACTATCCCTGTAGTCTTGCAGGCAAACATGCATTACCGCCGCTTAACGGACTCTCACCTGAGATGCGGCGATCGGCGGCTTGGTTTTGAAATGATGAAGATCGCGCGTTCCGGACTGCGCCCGCGAACGTTGGCGCGCCGTTAACCCTGCGCCCGATTGGCGATGAGCCTTTCGCTGGATGCGATGGCTCTTTGAAGGTCCGCCGCCGGTCGCGGCAATCGGACAGCTCGCTTCAACAAGGGCTGGTCAGGAATTAAAAAGGCGGGCCAGGGGCCCGCCGCTTTGCTGAAATATTCCTTAAATATCATCCTTCTCGAAGGCGAGTACCGGCTGGAAGTATTCGTTGGAGCCGTTCGGGTGCCCGGGCGGAGCGAGGCCCCACCCGGGCAGTCTAAAGGTTTACTTCTTGCCCTTCTTCGCCTTCTTAGCCTTTTTAGCCTTCTTTGCCTTCTTCGCTTTCTTAGCCATAGCATCCTCTTCTGAGTTAATGGAATGAAACGCGACACGAGGCATGCTCGGCGGAGGGCCAGCCTCGCAACATCCTCGAATGTAATCCCAGCAGATTCGCAGGCTGCTGCCTCACACTGTCACGCCTGTGTCATCGCGTTATCCACAGATGTTATGCGTTTTGACACGATTTTGGCGTCGCCGTGGATCAGTCGCGCATCCGATCCGCTGTCCGCGCGCATGCGCGGCGAGGAATCCGACGACGAACGTTACCCGCAGCGTCCTTCGAACGCGTCCATCTCGTCGCTCCTGCTCTTGCATCGAGCATCGCAAAGCCGGACAAATAACGCGATCGACCTCTCTTCAGCCGGGAGTGACCTTCGATGACTGAGATCCGTGGAGCCGCAGCAGCCGTGACCGGAGCCGCCAGCGGCATAGGTCGGGCGCTTGCGATCGAACTTGCCGCGCGCGGCTGCGATCTGGCCTTGGCCGACCGCGACGAGGGCGGTCTTCGCAGCGTCGCCGCGGAGATCGCGCAGGCCAATTCGCAAAAGGTCAGCGTCCACCGCGTCGATGTCAGCCAGGCGAGCGAGATCGCGGACTTCGCGCGCGCGGCGATCGCGGCCCACCCGGCGCTGAACATCGTCGTCAACAATGCCGGCGTGGCGCTGCTGGGCCAGTTCCACGAGATCGACCAGGCGCAGATGGACTGGCTGTTCAACATCAATTTCTGGGGCGTAGTGCACGCCACCCGCGCTTTCCTGCCCCATCTTGCGGCCCAGCGGGAAGCCCATATCGTCAACCTCTCGAGCATCTACGGCATCGTGGCGCCGCCCGGCCAGACCGCCTATTCTTCCGCAAAATTCGCCGTCCGCGGCTTTTCGGAATCGCTGCGCCACGAACTGCAGGCGGCAGGCAGCCCGGTGCGGCTGTCGGTAGTGCATCCCGGCGGGGTCTCTACCAACATCGTGCGCAACATGCGCATGGGTTCCGGCATCACCGACAATGAACGCCGCGCGCAGGTGATCGAGTTCTTCGACCGGTTCGCCAGGACCACGCCAAAGGACGCCGCGCTCCGGATCATCAAGGGCATCGGGAGGAACGAGCCGCGCATCCTGATCGGCAGCGACGCGCGCTTCATGGACCTGCTGCAGCGGTTTCGGCCGGCCACCTACTGGAACGTGATGGCACGGCGGACCGAAAAGATGCGCAAGGCGGCGAACAAGCCGAAGTGACGAAGCACCTTACCCTCCCCCGGGAGGGGGTTCGTCACCGCCCGACCAGGCGGTCGGCGAAATAGGCGATGGTCTTGCGATAGATCGTGGCGTGATTCCATTCGCGCATCGCCTCGAAATTCGCCGAGCCCTCGTCGTAGGGCGCGCCCATCTTGAAGCCGTTGGTGTGCAGGAGATTGGCGGTGGAGGCGAGCACGTCAGCGACGTCGTGGCGCAGATCGACACGGCCGTCGCCGTCGAAATCGACGCCATATTTGATGTAGGACGACGGCAGGAACTGCGTCTGCCCGATCTCGCCGGCATAGGCCCCGATCATCTCGCGTATCGGCAGATCGCCGCGCTGCACGATCTTCAAGGCCGCGAGCAACTCGCCCTGGAAAAGTTCGGTGCGGCGGCAATCATGCGCCAGCGTCGCGAGCACGCGAAACACCGGCAGTTTTCCCATGTCGCCCTTGCCGAAATCGGTCTCGAGCCCCCAGATCGCGACCAGGATCTGGCGCGGCACGCCGTATTTGGCCTCGATGCTGGATAAGAGCGGAGCGTAACGCTGCAGCATCGCGCGCCCGCCATTGATGCGGCCCGGACCCACGCGGGTCGAGACATATTGCTCGAAGGTCTTTGTGAACGTGCCGCGCTGGCGGCGATCGAAGGCGAGCACGCCCATGTCCTGCTGCACGCCGCCGAGCGCCTGGGAAATCACGCCTTGCGAGACACCGGCGGCCTGCGCTTCGGCCGAGAAGCTGGCGACGAAGGCGTTGAAATCGCCGCCGCAGCGGGCGGCGTGAGCAATGGAGGTGGAGGCGAGAACGGCGCTCAAAAAGACGATCAGGCGATATTTAAACATGCTCTTTCCTTCGGTTCCCGCCAATCATGGCACGGGCAAAACCGGCGCGTCAAAAATGAACGGCGGATCAATGCGCAGCAGGCGCCCGAAAGGCCATTGATCCCGGTCAATACCGCCTGCAAACCCAGGCGAGCGTCGCCTCGCTGTGGCAGAACGTGCTCGCCAGCCAGCAGCCGGTCGGAAACCACGCTGCGGCATAGGAATTTCGTCGGGGCTTCGGAAGCGTTTTCGAACGAAGTGAATCACGTCGCGGATCATGCTTTGGCGCCGCCACGCTTCGATGCTAGATTGAAATCCATGCAGAGAAGGCAACGACGCAAGAAATCTCGATCGCCGCTGTTCCGGCTGCTCGCGATCAATCTCGCGGGCGGCGTGGCGCTGGCAATCTTCCTTGTCGGCGGGTTGCTCTGGCTCGATCCCGGCGGCCTGCGCCATCTGATCTTCACCGACCGCTCGCCGGGCGTCGCGCTCGGGCTGTTGCTGTTCGGCTTCGTAGTCACGCTTGGATCCACCGCAATGGGCAGCGCCATCATGGCGCTCGGACAGCGCGAGAGGGACGACGATCCGCCGCGCGGACCGCCGCGTCTCGTGGCTGATGAGCTGATCCGTACGACGCGCCCGTGAGCGCGAGGTCGGGTTTCAAGCTGGCACGCCGGCTTGGCGGACCGTCATTGCGAGCGTAAGCGAAGCAATCCAGAACCCAGAAAGAACTGGATTGCTTCGGAGCCATTGCTCCTCGCAATGACGATGGAGGGGCTGTCCGGGAAACCCCACTACTCCCCGCCGTCGATCTGGCGGCCCATCATCGCGATCGCCCGCTGATAGACGCCCGCCGCGTTCCAGGCCTCGATGGCCGCGAAGTTGGGCTCGCCGGGCTGGTAACCGGCACCCGCGCGCCAGCCATGGGCCTTGAGGAAAGCCGCGGTGGAGGACAGCGCATTGGCGGCGTTGTCGAGATTGCCGGTGCCATAGGCCAGGATGTTCTTCGGCAGAAACTGCGTCTGGCCGACCTCGCCATGCATCGAGCCGCGCTGGGAAGGCGAGAGCGCGCCGCGATCGATCAATTCCAGCGCCGCGTAGAGCTGGTCGGTGAAATATTCCGGCCGCCGGCAGTCATAGGCGAGCGTGGCGATCGAGGAGAGCATGTTCTGGTTTCCCCGCTGGCTGCCGAAGCCGGTCTCCATGCCCCAGATGGCGATCAGGGGCCCCGGCGGCACGCCGTAACGCTGCTGGATCGACGCGAACATCGCCGCATGCGACTGCTTCATCGCGCGGCCCCGCGCCACGATGGTGGAAGCGCCGCGCTTGGCGAGGAACGCATCGAGCGAGAGAGAAAAACTTCGCTGGCCGCGGTCGGCGGCAATCGTCGCGCTCGCATAATTCGTGCCCATCAGGGCCGAGATGCCGGCGGCGCCGATGCCTTTGGCCCGCGCTTGTTCGGCGAACTCGCGCTTCCAGGTCTCGAAGCCGCCCGGCCCGCTGCCGCATTGGGCGGCGCTGGCGCTCTCGCTCGCACAGGCGAGCGTGGTGAGGAGGGCGAGAACGACAGATGAAAGTGCCTTGCTGTTCTTCATTGGGAAACTCTCCTGGTCCGCGATTTCCAGCTTACGCCATCGATCCGGGAATCCGAACCCAAAGCATGACGGTGGTTGCTAAAGCCACCCCCACCCGGCCGGCCTTCGGCCGTCCCGCCCTCCCCACGCTACGAGGGGGAGGGATGAGAATGTCTCTCTGCCGATACGCGATGCACGAACGCCCGCTCTCATCCCTCCCCCTTGTGGGGAGGGAAGGCCGAAGCGAAGCGTGGGCCAGGGTGGGGGTGATATACGTCCCGGCCTTCTCACCACCGCCCCTTCCGCCTGTTCCAGGCAAACAGCCAATCGGCAAAGCGGTCATAGAAAAAGCGTGTGAGCGGCAGCGTCGCGCGATTGCCGAGCAACGTCGCGAGCCAACCCTCGCCCGGTGTCAAACGCCAGACCGCGATCGCGACATCGGCGCCGACGATCAGGTTTCCATTTTCGTCGGTCGCATGCAGGCGGCGCCGCACGTCGTCGAGCGAGGCGCCATAACCCGACAGCGTATCCGGTTGTTCGTTGATGTCCTTGAATGCGATCTCGCCTGCGCGAACCGCTGCGACCAGTTTGTTGCGCTGCCAGTCGATCCCGCCATTACAGACCGGGCAGCGCGTATTGTACCAGACGGTGAGGCGGGGTGGGGGCATGTGTTCGCCGCTTGATATGACCATATCTCCGCATCGTCATGGCCAGGCAAAGCCGCTCGAAGAACGGCGTCGCTTCCGCTCCTGTGCCTCTTCATCTGTCACAACAAGAAGGCAAGACGTGGATGCCCGCGACGGGCACGGGCATGACGAGATGAGGCTGGAGATCAATCATATCCAAGAAAAACGGCGGGCTTTCGCCGCCGCCTTGTTTCCATGGATTGCCGGATCGTCCCCAGCGCCCTCGTGCTGAGGGAGCGTTGCAAAGCAACGGGTCTCGAAGCACTGCGCCCAACATCCTTCGAGACGCCGCGTTGCGCGCGGCTCCTCAGGATGAGGGCGAGAAACTAATTATCCAGGAAGCTCCGCAGCTTCCTCGACCTTGACGGATGCTTCAGCTTCCGCAGCGCCTTTGCCTCGATCTGGCGGATGCGTTCGCGCGTCACCGAGAACTGCTGGCCGACTTCCTCCAGCGTGTGGTCGGTGTTCATGCCGATGCCGAAGCGCATGCGCAAGACGCGTTCCTCGCGCGGGGTCAGCGAAGCCAGCACGCGCGTCGTGGTCTCGCGCAGGTTCGACTGGATCGCCGCATCGATGGGGAGGATCGCGTTCTTGTCCTCGATGAAATCGCCGAGATGCGAGTCTTCCTCGTCGCCCACGGGCGTCTCGAGCGACAGCGGCTCCTTTGCGATCTTGAGCACCTTGCGCACCTTCTCCAAGGGCATGCCGAGCTTTTCGGCAAGCTCTTCAGGCGTCGGCTCGCGGCCGATTTCGTTGAGCATCTGGCGCGAGGTGCGCACGATCTTGTTGATGGTCTCGATCATGTGCACGGGGATGCGGATGGTGCGCGCCTGGTCCGCAATGCTTCGCGTGATCGCCTGCCGGATCCACCACGTCGCATAGGTCGAGAACTTGTAGCCGCGGCGATACTCGAACTTGTCGACGGCCTTCATCAGGCCGATGTTGCCTTCCTGGATCAGGTCGAGGAACTGCAGGCCGCGGTTGGTGTATTTCTTGGCGATCGAGATCACGAGCCGCAGGTTGGCTTCCACCATTTCCTTCTTGGCCTGGCGCGCCTCGCGCTCGCCTTTCTGCACGCCGTGCACGATCTTGCGGAATTCGCCGATCTCGAGCCCGGTGAGCGCCGCGAGCTGCTGGACCTCGCCGCGCAGCTCCTTGATGCGGTCCTTTTCGTGATGGACGAAATTCTTCCAGCCCTTGGCGGAGAGTTTCGACACGCGGTTGAGCCAGCGCGGATCGAGCTCCGAGCCCTGGTAGTTCTTCAGGAAGTCATCGCGCGCCACGCCATGGCTGTCGCTCAAGCGAAGCAGGCGGCTCTCGAACGACACCAGCTTCTTGTTGATGTCGTAAAGCTGCTCGACGAGCGAGTCGATGCGGGCCTGGTTGAGCCGCAGCGACTTCACCTCGACGATGATCTCGTCCTTCAGCTTCTTGTATTTGCGTTCCTGCGCCGGCGACAGCGTCTCGTTCTGAAGCTGGTTGGAGATGTCCTGCTCCTGCAGGCGCCGCAGCTTCTTGTAGTTGTCGGCAATCTTGTCGAAAGTCTCGACCACCTTCGGCTTCAGCTCGGCCTCGATCGCCGCGAGCGACATCTGGTTCTCGAACTCGTCGTCATCCATGTCGGCTTCGGCGGCGGCCTCCGCCGGGTCCTTTTCCTCGCCGTCGGCGTCGGGAGCAGGCGCGGCACGGAAGGGCGTCGGCGACGGCGGAGCCGCAGGCGGCGCAGCCGCGGCGGGCACGGGGTCGGCACTGCCGTTGGCCTCGGCCGGCTGGCCCTCGGCCGCAACCGCGCCGAGGATGCCGGGATTCATGTTGTTCTTGGCGTCGGGACCGGCGTAGGTCGCCTCGAGATCGATGATGTCGCGAAGGAAGATCTTTCCTTCGTTGAGTTCGTCGCGCCAGATGATGATGGCCTGGAAGGTCAGCGGGCTTTCGCAGAGACCAGCGATCATCGCCTCGCGGCCGGCCTCGATGCGCTTGGCAATCGCGATTTCGCCCTCGCGCGAGAGCAATTCCACCGTGCCCATCTCGCGCAGATACATGCGCACGGGATCGTCGGTGCGCTCGCCGGGTTCCGATTTTTTGACCTCGGTGACCGCCTTGGCGGTGACCTCGACCAGTTCGTTGTCGGTGTCGTCCTCGACCTCTTCCTGCTTCTCTTCCTCGCTGTCGGCCTCGTCGGCCTCGGTGACGTTGATGCCCATGTCGGAGAGCATCGACATGATGTCCTCGATCTGCTCCGGCGAGGTGGTGTCGGAAGGCAGCACTTCATTGAGCTGATCGAAGGTCACGAAGCCGCGCTTCTTGGCCTGCTTGATCATCTTCTTGACGGCAGCATCCGACAGGTCGAGCAAGGGCGACGGCGCTTCGGCCGCGTCCTTCTCGGGAGCGTCGGCTGCCTTTTCGTCTTTTTCCTTTTCCTTAACCTGCAGCGTCTTTGCCTTGCTGGCCATTCACAGCTCCCAAACGCGCTTTCAAAGGATGCATCCCGCAGCCTCCTGAAGCTCTCAAATCACCCGTCACTCATGACACGAAAGGGCGGCGCAAAATTTCGCCACCCCGATCTTTTTCGCCGGATATTCTCGCACCTGGCCCGATGCATCTTCCCCAGAAGGCCTTAGCCGGTTCTCTGCAAACAGAGGCCGAGCCAGTTTATTCCTGACACTTTTCTGACAGTCCACCATTGGCCCTGGGGCGGTGAAAATGCACCAAAGCCATTAAGCTTCGATTAACCCTTTTTTTGCAGCCAAACCATGGGTTTGGCGAGTCTTTTTGCGGTTCCGGCGCAAGCCATCCGCATATTTTTCAAATATCGCCTACGCCAGCCTAAACGCTGCGCTGGAACCGGCCAGAAGACTCGCCGAATCCCTCGATAATGGCCTCGGTGCCCTCCATTTCGGACAGCCGGGCCTTCACGTCACGCAGCCATGCCAGATTTGCCTCGCTTGCGTCCTCGCCCAAGGCGAGCTCGGCATCTTTCAATTCCCTAAGTAAGGAGTGCCACTGTCGATGCAAGGAGACGAGCTGCCGCCATGTGGAAAGAACGTCCTCCCGCGCCGCACCGCTTCGTGCACCCCACACCGCCTGTGTCGTGATCGTTCCATTAACCCTTTGAAGTATTTGTGAAAATCCACCACTGGCAAGATCGGCCCGCATCTTCTCGCTCTGCTCGGAGGGCTCGGAATTATGGTGATGGTCATTGGCAAACGCCGCGATGATACCCGCACGCAGCCGGTGCGCATCGGGATGGGCGAACTCCAGAGCGGCCATCTCTTCCAGATGCTCGTGCAGCAGCCAGGGATGATTGATCAGGCATTGCAGAATCAGCGCCTCCCGGCGGGACATGGTGCTGCGCTGCCCGCGCAGAAGCGGGCTTGCCGCCAGCTGTGAACTTGCCGCCTGATAGGGGCCGCGGGGAAGAAGCACGGCGCCCGCCCCTTGCGCCCTGGCCGAGGAGCCGGCGAATCGACCCTGCGGGGGTGCGCGGCCTTGCATCCGGCGAAGTGATTCGCCGCCGTAATTGCCGGAAGGACCGCCTCGGTATCCGCCCGCCGCGTAGCCGCGCGCAGGCTCCGGCGCGAAGGCCCGCTGCAACCGCTCGCTAAAATCCTGGCGATAATAGCGCCGCACCACCTCGTCGCGGATCGCGTTGCAGATCTCGCCGATCCGCTTCTCGAGCGCCGCCCGGCGTTCGGGCGTTGCGAAGGTGCCGCCCTCGACCTCGCGCGACCAGATCACGTCAGCCAGCCCGCGCGCGGCACCAATCACCTCTTCGATCGCGCCGCGTCCGCTCGTGCGCGCCAGATCGTCGGGATCCTGGCCTTCGGGCAGCATCGCAAAGCGCAGGCTCTTGCCGGGCGCAAGTTGAGGCAGCGCCAGATCGGCCGCGCGCCATGCCGCCTTCTGTCCGGCCCGGTCGCCGTCGAAACACAGGATCGGCTCTTCCGCCATCTTCCAGAGCAGGGCGAGCTGGTTTTCGGTGAGCGCCGTACCAAGCGGCGCAACGGTGGCCGGAAAGCCCGCACCTACCATGGCGATGACGTCGATATATCCTTCGACCACCACGAGCGGGCTGCCGTTGTGGGCGGCGAGCCTTGCTGCGGCGAGATTGTAGAGATTATCGCCTTTGTGAAACAGCGTCGTTTCCGGCGAGTTGAGATATTTGGCGGCAACATCCTTTTCCAGCGCGCGTCCGCCGAACGCGATGACCCTCCCGCGCGCGTCCGCGATCGGAAACATCACCCGGTCGCGAAAGCGATCGTAGGGAACAGGAATATCGTCGGCCGCGACCAGGAGCCCCGCTTCGACCATGTCGTCGACGGAGATGCCGTGCGAGCCGAGATGCTCCTTGAGCGCAAAGCGTTCGGGCGGTGCATAGCCGAGGCGAAACTGCAACTGCGTGGCAGGCGAGATCGCGCGGTCGGCGAGATAGCCGCGGGCTTTCGCCCCGTTGCGCGAGGCCAGCGTGTCGGCGAAGAATTTCGCGGCGAGTTCCATCACGTCATAGAGCGTCTTGCGGCGCTGCTCATGCCGCGCGGCATCGGGAGTAGCCGCGGGCAATGGAAGTCCTGCCATCGCCGCTAGACGCTCGACCGCCTCGGTGAAGCCGACGCCTTCGCTCTCCATCAAAAACGAGATGATGTCGCCATGCTTGCCGGACGAGAAGTCGTGGTAGAATCCCTTCTGGTCGTTGACGGTGAAGGACGGCGTCTTTTCCTGCTGAAACGGCGACAGACCCTTCCACTCGCGCCCCGCCTTCTTCAACTTCACACGCTTGCCCACGACTTCCGAAACCGGAAGGCGGGCACGCAGCTCGTCGAGGAATTGGGGCGTGAAGCGCATTTGTCCCGTATCTGATCCGGATCGCAGCGAGGAAGTCGATTTTCGGTGAGTTGGAACCGGTTGCCAACCGATCATGGATAAAGGGTGGCGAGAGAAATGACTTGGGATTATCGGCCTTCTTGCCGCTATTCACAGGGGAAAATCGCCGTCAGCACGGGTTCCGTGCCCCTGATGACGCGCAGTGCGCAGTGATGCATGGCTGATTCGGCGCCAATGGGAAGCTCGTAGTGTGGGTCCTGGTTCTGCACAGCGGCATCTGGTGCTGCAGTGCGCCCGGGACACTATGGTCACCCTTCCAGAAATCTCCCCGAGGCGATCCGCGGCAGGCGCTCGACCGGCCAGTTGTACAGATAGGTCCACGCCTCGCGGGCTTCCCCGCCATCGAGGGTCACGGCGAGCCTTTGCCTGACATATTCGGTCGGCTCGGCGAACCCGTCGCCGCAGGCTTCATACATGTCGAACTCGCGAAGCAATTCGGCCACCTGGCGCAATCGAAAGAGTTCGCCGAATACGAGGTCGCTTTCATCATCCGAGAGTACGAGCCCCGGATAATGCTTCACCAGATAAAGCCTTCCGCGGCAACGCGCCTCGCCGATGAAATCGGCAGATCGCGACAGAAGCTGCGCCATCGGATGATCGAAGCCGCGCTTCAGCGTGCCGTAGACGAAGAGATGGTCGGACATCAAGCCTTCAACTCTTCGCTGACGACGACGAATTTGGCGAGCGTCATGCGACCGAAACTCGTCGTCAGCGCGACATCGGCGGCGTCGCGCCCGGTCGCCATCAGGATGCGGCCGATCCGCGGCACGACATGGCGCGCGTCGAAGGTGTACCATTGACCGGAGAGATAGGCCTCGAACCATCCGGAGAAATCCATCGGCTCGGGGTCCGGCGGAATGCCGATATCGCCCATATAGCCGGTGCAATAGCGCGCCGGAATTCCCATGCAGCGGCAGAAGGTCAGCGCCAGATGCGCGAAATCGCGGCATACGCCGGCGCGCTGCTCGTGGACGTCGAGCGCGGACTTCATGTGGTGCGCGTGCTGATAGCCGAAGCTGACGCGATCATGCACATATCCGCAGATCGCCATCACGCGCTGCCAGCCCGGCTTGGTATTCCCGAACAGCGACCAGGCCACGTCGGTGAGCTTGTCGGTCTCGCAGTAGCGGCTCGCCATCAGATAAAGCAGCACCT
This sequence comes from uncultured Alphaproteobacteria bacterium, assembly GCA_963820275.1. GTDB lineage: Bacteria > Pseudomonadota > Alphaproteobacteria > Rhizobiales > Xanthobacteraceae > Bradyrhizobium. The sequence continues at coordinate 122,902 of CAWFZL010000022.1, read as the reverse complement.
CATCGGGGAGCTGATCGATCGGAAGCTGCTGCGCGTCCGGCGCCACGGCGTCCGGCAATCCGGAATCGCGCACCAGCGCATCGCCGCGAAGCGTGACGCCGCCGGCGGGCGCCACCAGCCGTCCGCATATGTTGCCGAAACTATCGCGGTAATAGCCGATGTGAACATCGGGCTCGGTCGTGATGCTCTCGCCCCCGATAATGTCATGCCGGCGCGAGGGGTGAATGCTGAGCATGATCACCATCGGCGTCGCCTGCGCCGCCGTGTAGGTGATCTCAAAACCGACCTTGATCTGCATCGTCACGCCTCCACGCTTTCGCCTTCAGAGACGACGTTGATGGAAACCTCCATGCCGATAAAGGCATCGGCCGGGCCAAGGTAGGTGCCATGCAGCGGAATGGCCTGGCGCGGCTCGCGCGCCACGGCAACGCGGATGAGATCGCGCGTGCCGACAATGCCGTTGGTGGGATCGAACTCGATCCAGCCCGCGCTCGGCAGATAGACCTGGACCCAGGCATGCGTCGAGCCGCCACCCGCATAGCGGTGGGCGCGATCCTCGGGGACGAACAGATAGCCCGACACGAAGCGCGCGGCGATCCCGAGCCGCCGCAGCGCCTCGATCATCAAAAGCGCAAAGTCGCGGCAGGTGCCGGACCCCGTCTGCAGCGTGTCCAGCGGGTGTTGCGTGCCCTGCTCATGCCGCTTCCGGTAGGAAAAAGCGTCGCGGATGCCATGGGTCATGCCGGCGAGAATATTGAACGTGGGCGTCGGCGCCTCGGCATCGAGGAAATTCCGCGCCCATTCCGAAAGCTCGCCGTCGGGATCGGCATATTGCGGCGTGATGAACTGGAGGAGATCGGGAAACTCCTCGGCGTCATAGAGGAACGGATAGAAATAGGCCGGGTCGTCCGGCGTCAGCGCGAACTCCTCTGCCGGATTGTGCTCGACCGTCGCAGTGGACGTGAAGCTCAGCATGTCGGCGCGCTCGTCGAAGGTCGCGATCGCGACGCTGTTGCCGAACACGTCGTGGATCCAGCGCAGCCGCATCGGCTGCGGCTCGATCCTGAGGTCGCCCGTGAGCAGGCGCAGATCGTGGCCGTCGCGCGGGCGCAGCATGATCCGGTGTTCGCCGAACGCGACCGGGCGCGCGTAGCGATATTCGGTCTTGTGATGAATGGTCAGAAGCGGCATCGTTGATTGCAATAATTATGACTTTGAGCGCTGTAATCTACAGGGATTCCTGCTTATTTCTAACTCAACGATGCCGCTTGATTAGGCGAAACGGGTAACGAAACATGGTTTTGGGTGGCGCCAGCGACACTTCATTGCTTACGACCAAGGATGATCCTGCGCCCGTCCTGGAAGAGAACACGCAGGGCCCCTCACCGTTCCTCCTGGTCGCGGATCATTACGGGCGCGCGATACCGGGCGTGCTCGGCGATCTCGGCCTGCCGGAAAGCGAGCTGACGCGGCACATCGCGTGGGACGTCGGCATTGCCGGAGTCGCCCATGCGCTTGCCGGGCATCTTGATGCGCATCTGATCGCGCAGCGCTATTCGCGGCTCGTGATCGACTGCAATCGTCCCCCGCAGTCGCCGAACTCGATCCCGCGCATCAGCGAAAGGACCGTCATTCCCGGCAATGAAGCCCTCACGGGCGAGGCGGCCGAGGCGAGGCGGCGCGAGGTGTTCGAGCCCTACCATCGCCGCATCGAGAAGGCGATCGATCACCGCTCGCGCCAGGGCATCCCGACTGTGCTGGTAGCACTGCACAGCTTCACGCCGGTATATGCGGGAATTGCCCGGCCCTGGCATGTCGGCACGCTCTACCGGCGCGACACGCGCCTGCCTTCTCTCCTGCTCAAGGGCCTGCGCGCATCGGGTGAACTGGTGGTAGGCGACAATGAACCTTATGCGGTGAGCGAAGAGACCGATTACAGCATTCCCGTTCACGCCGAGGCGCGCGGGCTGATGAACTCGGGCATCGAGATCCGCCAGGACCTGATTGCGGAAGAGGCCGGCCAGATCGAATGGGCGGAACGGCTGGCGAATATTCTTGGCGAGATCGAAACGGAGCTGCGCGCGCAGCTCGTGCTGCCGGCTTAGCGCCGCTCGTCCCTCCCCGCATGGGCTAGCCCCTCATGGTGAGGAGGTGCGAAGCACCGTCTCGAACCATGAGGCTACTACGATCCCTCGAGACGGCCGCGCAGCGGCCTCCTCGGGATGAGGGAGCGGCAACATCTGATGATGTTTGCTTGGTCGGATGATGTGGCACTGGTCATGGTCTCGCCCGCGTCAGTGCGAGCCAGATGCCGCCGCCGATCATGAAGCTGCCGGAGATGCGCGACACCAGCCGCGTCCGTTTTGCCGAGAACAGGACGCGGGCGCGGCCGGCGAGCAGTGCGTAGGTTGCGTCCGTCAGTCCCGCGATCACCATGAAAGTCACGCCGAGCAGCGTCACCTGAGAGACATGATCGCGGTTCATGTCCATGAATTGCGGGAAGGAACGCGCCGAAGAACACCAGCACCTTTGGATTGGACAACAGAACGAGAAGGCCCTGCAGGAAGAAGCCGCCGCGCGGCGGCGGTGGCGCATCGGCCTTTACGCCTTCGACAGGAAAACGGATGAGCCTGACGCCGAGCCAGACCAGATAGGCGGCGCCCGCAAAGCGCACCCAGTCGAACCAGTATCCCATCGTGGCCATCAGCGAGGTCAGCCCGACCGCGACGATGCCGATCGCGATCGCAAGGCCTGCCTGAACGCCGGCGATATTGATCAGCGCCGCGCGCGTGCCATGGCGCAGGCCATTGGCGATGACCAGCGTCACGACCGGCCCGGGCAACAGCGCCAGCGCGACGCAGGCGGCGACGAAGGCGAGGTAGAGTTCTATGGACATGCTCTTACTCCTTGCGTCACGGCAAACCGGCAATCTTGCGGGCATCGCCGGTCAATTCCAGAATGTGCAAGCCGGTATTGGCGCGGTCGACGATGTAGATGTAGCCGCGCTCGTCGGTCTCGACATTGTTGGTCTGGATCGCGACCTTGCAGCGGTCCTTGCCGTCGATCTTGACGCAGCGCTTGTCGGTGGCCGCCGTGATCGAGGGGATGAAATAGCCGACCTCGGTCGGGTGATAGGGATCGCGGATGTCGATCGCGCGCACGCCGGCATTGAAGAATGAGATGAACGCCATCTTCTTGTAGAAGACCTGTGCCATGCTCTCGTTGGAGGAATGCGAACCGAACCGCCCTCCCCGCCGGCAGAATGCGCCTGCGGATTCCCTTGCCGTATAGCTCGAAATCACCATCGGGCGATTTTCCACCGTCACATCGGCGAACCAGACCATCTGCCGCGGCTCGGCGCATTCGTTCACGATCTCCTCGTCGACGATCATGACGATGTCGCGGTTCGGCTCCTTGTCGTGGGCGAATTCGGCAATCGGCATCTTGAGCATCGGAAAGGTGGTGTGGGCACCGTTGAAGGCCGACATCGCCATCCGCGAAATCTCAGGATAGCGAAGATTTTCCGGCGTCGGCTCCTTGGGACCGTTCAGGAGCTTCTCGCGATCGACGATCTGCAGGAAGCCGCCCTTGTCGGTGCCGTATCCGAAATAGACGCGGTTGCCCTCCGGGCCCGCCGAGATCGGCCCGTGCACTTCAGTCGGCACCGGCCCGGTTGCGCCGGGCTCCTGACCCGGAAGCCCGAAATCCCTGATCTTCACCGGATGGGCGGGATCGCTGAGATCGAAGATCTGCGTCATGCGGCGCGTGCGCCAGTCGGGCAGGCCAGAGACGAGAAAGGCAATGCCGGTGTTGCATTCCCACCAGTTCTTGTGCGTGTCCTTCAACCCACCGATCCGCGTGATGAGCACGGGATTGGCGGGATCGGCGACGTTCCAGATCTCATGCGCCTCGCCGCCGAAAGTGCGCAGCATATAGACCGCATTCGGATCGCCCTTCGGCAATTGCTTGCCGTCGCAGACGCGCACCATCTGCGCGCCGCCGCTTTCATACTTTCCCTCCTGTCCGGGCAAATGCCGCAGATATTTCGGATGGGCGGGGTCGGTGACGTCGACGATCGAGGTGCCGTTGGGTTCGGCCTTGCCGGTCATCGGATTGACCGGGTCCGGGATCTCGTCGGTTCCGCCATGATGACCGATATAGGCGATCCAGCGATCGCCCTGGTGATGAATGGTCGGCTGATAGGCGCTGCGCGCCTGCAGGTCGTTATATCCAACGAGCTTCATGTTGGAAGCTTCGGGCGGAGCCCCGATCTGCTGGCTCGTAATCATTTCGCTCTGCGCACAGGCGCCGCCGCAGAGCATGAAGAATGCCGAGAGAAAGGCCGCCGGCTTGAGGTAACGGTTCATGTTTTTCCACCCAGGCTTTCAAAGACCAGTCTGAGCTGGCTGATCGCTGATGCTTTTCCCCTACCACAGCGGGTCCCAGCCGCCAAAACACCCTCTTGACAGGCAACCATTCGGTTGCCTATTATCATGGTGCCCACTTCCCGAAGTTCTCGAACCGCCGCAGCATCCACCTCCGCGAACTTCGAAAAGATCATGGGCACCAGCAGAGGTATTCGATTGTCAGTGCCGCTTTTCGATTTCGAGTCCCTGGTTCGAATTGCCGGCTGCGTTGCAGGGACTTCAAACCGGCGGCACTAACTTATGGACGAGGTGTTCAAAGCCCTGGCCGATGCATCGCGACGGTCGCTGCTCGACAGGCTTCACGCCAGAAACGGACAGACCCTGAACGAACTTTGCGAGGGCCTCGCCATGACGCGGCAGGCCGTCACCAAGCACCTTGTCATCCTCGAAGAGGCCAATCTTGTCACGAGTTACAAGCATGGCCGCGAGAAGCTGCACTACCTCAACCCGGTGCCGATCCATCAGATCGGCGAGCGTTGGATCAAGAAATTCGAGCGCGGCAAGCTCGCCGCACTCAGCGAGTTGAAACGGCAACTGGAGAAGCGCGATGAATAAGCCGGAATTCGTCTACATCACCTATATCGAGACCACGCCGGAGAGAGTTCTGGCATGCGTTGACCGATGGCGACTTCACCGAGCGATACTGGTTCGGCCATCGCGTCGCTTCCGACTGGAAGGTCGGATCGCCGTTCCGGTTCACCCATCCGGGCAAAGCGGGTCCCGAGGGTGAAGTGCTGATCTCGGATCCGCCGAAGAAGCTCGCCTATACCTGGATCGGCTGCTCCGAGGAGACGAAACGCGAGCGTACCTCTCGTGTAACCTTTGACATCGAACCATATGGCAAAGTCGTGAAATTGACCGTGACGCATGACAATCTCGACGAGGGCGGCGAGACATTGCGTGGCATTTCCGTCGGCTGGCCGATGGTGCTGGCGAGCCTCAAGAGCATACTTGAGACCGGGCATCCGCTGCCGGCCGAGCTCAAGGAGCACGCGAATGCCTAAACCGGAATTCGTCTACGTCACCTATATCGAGACCACGCCCGAAAAACTCTGGCAGGCCCTGACCGACGGCAACTTCACCGAGCGCTACTGGTTCGGCGCGCGGCTCCGATCGGACTGGAAGGTCGGTTCTTCGTTCGAGATGGTGCGAAGCGACGGCACGGTCTCCGATGCCGGCAAGATCGTCGAGGTCGACCCGCCGCGACGGCTCGCCTACACGTTCGTCAATCTGTCGGACAAATACAAAAACGAATTTCCCGCGCTGGCGACCTTCGAACTCGAACCCTATGGCAAGCTCGTCAAGCTGACGCTGACGCATGAAGGCTTCGCGGAGGGCAGCAAGTTCTACGCAGGGATCTCGAAAGGATGGCCCGCCATCCTGTCCAGTCTGAAGAGCCTGCTCGAGACGGGGCAGCCGCTCGAAATTCCCTACGCCGCGCTCAAATTCGAAAACTGAGCACCGCCATGAACATCGACCGTTTCAAGCCGACGACCGTTGGACGCCCCAGATCATGTTCCGATTAGACCAGGCGGTACAGGATCGCATCACTTTGTTTGATGCATGATCTCCGCGCAAACGCGTTCGCGTTTGTGGCGAGGAAAAACCGGTTTCCACTTTTTCGGATCATGCATCACCGGTGCCCCCGGCTCGTCCATCAGGGGTCTATCCGCCGCCATGCTTCACGATGAACCTGAGCGCTGTGATTCCGGGAAGCAGGAAGTAACCACCTCCCAGCGTCCGTGTCAGTGCTGTCAGGAACATTTCGCCGCCACAGGGCAGCCCCGGCATGGTGAACGTCTTTGCCCACGCGGGTGAACCCACGACAGGATCGTCCTCGTGGTGAAGATCCCCGAATCGAAAGTTGCGCAGCCAACGCTGGCAAATGAATTCGAACTGCCTCTCGAGGTCCGCGTTGCAGGCGATGAAGAACAGGCCCTCGCGCTTCTCTTTGTCCTCGGCGATTTCAAGATAGGGCCGCCCGCGGCGAAGCAATCTGTGCAGCTTGGTCGACTTGATACTTGATTGTACATCGACACCCAATGTGTCTCGGGGATTCGCCCGGCGGATATGGGCTCCCTTGGGGCATACAAAACCATCCGCATCCTCGGCACGATAGCGAAATGCGTCAGCCTTTGAATCCGACACGCGGGCGCCTGGAGGACCTTTCCAGGATAGCGGCAGCCCGTCCTTCGAACGACCCATCAGCTTTGTGCAGACTTCCTCGCCGATCTGTTCTTCAAGTGCCCGGAACATCTCGACATCCTGCTCGATTTGACGAACTGCCAAGTAGCTTCCGTTCAGCGTGAAGCGGCCGCCGGGATGAGTAGCACGGCCGGATTGTGTCCAATGCTCTACGTCGGGAGTGTAGGCGAGCTCGTCATACCCGTTACGGTAGCCCAGAACAATTTCTCCGGGGTCGATCAAGCGATCGTCGTACAGCTCACCGGCATCCTGTTTGACCCGTTTCGGATCGACGCCTTCTTCGTCCCTGAGGCCGCGAATCACAGGCTGGGCGATGCCATCGCGAAAGCCGAATGGCTCGTAGAGCTTGCCATCCTCCCGAAAGGAGCCGGGGCGGTTTTCGACGATCGTGATGCGGGAGAACGCGCTCTCGTCGGGAGCCGGCATTTGCGGCTTTTCGCCCGACCACCATTGGGCAATGAGAACATGCACCGTCTGCCGGCCGTCAACGCCTTCGACGTCCGACCACCGCCATTCGCGAGGCACGTCTCTCAACAACTTTTCGCGCAATCTACTGCCCTGACCGCTGCGAAACGGGGTCGGGAACGGGTGCTTGCTGGTTTCCTTGAGGCCGAGCTTCGCCAGCCCAGAATGGCTGAAGGCGATCGCGACGGCCTCGCGAATGCGCTCCCCGTTTTTCTTTCGATCCTTGACGCGTTTGGCGCTGATCATCAAATTGCTTTCGGCGATTTCGGAAAGCCATTTCCGGGCCTGATCATGGCCGCCATCACCAATCGTCAATAAAAAGAAGCGGCTGCTGGTAAGCCAGCCGAAGCCGCTGCCCAGCATTCCCTGAATGTCGCACAGTTGATCGGAAAAGTACGGCGAGTGCTTCATGATTCGATGGCCCTCATGATGAGGTCGTCATTGCAGTTATTGCGGGTGCCGAACAAGGCATCTCGCAGCACGGTGGCCTGGTTGATCTGGTCAATCGTCCGGTTGCATGCGTCGAAACGGTACAAATGGGGAAGCATGCTGTCGCGCGCATAGGATTTGAACTTCAACTCGCACTTCACACCGCGGAAGGCGAGAAATCGGGTCGGCGGGAAGGCGCGGGGCTCCGCTACTTCAGGCTGGCCGCTGGCCGCCGCTTTGCGACGCTTCAGCTCCGTCCATCGCCAGAACAATGTCGTGCCGCTTGAGGCGCCGTTGATGAAATCGTCCAGATAGCCGCCAAAGTCGCCGTCATAGTTGGAGTAGAAGAGGTATCGACGGCCGTTGTCGATGATGTGCCAGTGGCCGAAGTGGATGCCTGGCGCACCACCCAGTCGACCCTCCGTGAAAAAGATCCGGCCGATTGCCGTCACGAGTCGCAGGAACAGGCGAGTCCACCAGACGCTCCACCAGTGCGGACTGCGCATATCCGTAAGGCTGATCATATGCGCGGTTCCGCCGACCAATTCAGCCTCGCACTCCTCCACGGACGGCTGCACCTGTTGGGCGCGATCGACGTCATCTTCGTGCGGATGATAAAACCAGTCGCTCGCTCTCTGAAGCAGGCGATCGAACCGGGAAAATAATGCGCCGATGCCGACAATCGCAAGAATGGCAAGAGCGGCGATGACGAGTTGCTTCCATCCAGGAACCGCGGGGATCCAAGGGGCAAGCGTGCTTGCGACGATGTTCGGCCAGAGCGTGTAGACCACGACGTACCAAATTCCGGCCAGGACAAGGGGTACGCCGACGAGCCAGACGGCTACGTAAGTAGCCAACGACGATATTGTTTCGGTTGGCCGATCGAGCTCGCGATCCAGGCGTTCTAGCCAATGCCTGAAGGATGCGAACAGTGCCGGCAGCGCGACGAAGAATATCCCCAACGCCAAGGCCACCACAGCCAGCGCCAGGAGAAAACGGCCACTTGCTCCCAGCAGCCATCCGCTCGCTGCGCTCACCTTGTAAGACACGGCCTGCACGATGGAATTCGATCTCTCGAAGAACCAGGCGTCGGCACGCGCCGCCCACCTCGAAAGCGCACCCAACAGCCAGACGAGGCCCAGCCACAGACCGACGATCGCTGCCGGATAGGCCAGCTTCGCGGCGATGCTGGCACCACCTCCGCGCCAGAAGGATCGTGGCGCAGGCTCCCTTGCCCATTCAAGATCCGGCTTGTCGAATGCCCATCGAGCGATCGCAAGTGCGAACGACGCGCGGTCCTGGCCGTGCTGAGCCTTCAGTCCGCGCGCCTCTTTGCGCGTCTGTGCCAGCAGGGTCCTCTCGCGCTTGATCTGCTGGACCGATCGGTCGCGGGCGCCGACAAAGCCGCCGTCGGAAACATGGTGCCAGCTCATCAGCCGCTTGAGCAGTTCCTGGTTGCGCTGGCCCGCGGGCCACGCGTCTCCGGACCAGTACACGCCGTAGAGTGACCACATCGTGCCGCTCGGATGGGTGACGAGGCGATACAGGAGATCGTACGGTTGCAGCCCCTCCTCGGTGACAAGCTCGAGCGCCAGCGATGGCTTCTGACCCTGCGGGTCAGATAACGCAGGTAACAGCGCAATCGAGGCAAAGTGCACGACCCCGACGTCCGAGAAGAGATTGTCGAGCGACTCACGACTCGGAAGATTGGCTCCGTCTGGCCAAGCAGGCGCGATGATGCAGATCATCTGTTGGCGGACCATGATCGTCATTGCTGCACCTTCACCCCTATTGAACGAAGCGCACTCGCATGCGCGACATCAGCGGTCCATCGTAGACGATCGCCTTGCCATCATCGTGCGCCAATCGCAGCTCCGGCATCGTCAGCAGGCCGATAAGAGCGCTCGTCAGTATCTCAACCGCATATTCCCTGGCGGGGCAGCGGCGTTCGCCGTATCCGAACATAAGCCACCGCAAGTCCTCGTCGGGCCAGCTGCGATGCGGACAGAACCGGGCACTGTCGGAGACCACGCGCGGATCGAACAAGGCTGCAATCGACAAAATGAGGACCTTCCCGCCACCGGGACACGGGGCATTGCGATTCCCTCCCGTTTCGAGTTCGGTGTCGCGCGGGACATCGCGCGCGAGCACCGGAAAGACGGGCCGGAACCTCATGAGCTCGAGCACGTGGTCTCGAATGCATTTGCGGAAATCGTTGTCCCGCCAAAGGTCGGGACCTACGATTTTCGCGGCCATCGATCGAAGCGTTTGGTAGACCTCGGGGCGGTTCAGAAGCTCTTGCGCGACAAGGGCGGCGGACTGGACTGTGACCGGGTGCGAGACCCAGGAGAGGCCGACCGCGTTACGTTCGATATCCGTGGATGAACTGACGCCCCACGCGTTCTGGATCGCGCTTCTAAGGCCTGAAATTCGCGCGCGCAGCGAATCCGCGCAGAGTTCCGCCCTTCGCTGGAACCGCAGCGTCGACAAACTGCCGCTCAACAGTTGACCCGCTACATATCGGACCTCCCGAAGGTACTGCCGCCGGAGCCCGACATCGTTGACATTTCCGCCCGCGCCCACTGCCACGCTGCTCGCGGCCGTGCCGAACACGGGCGAGATGGCGCGAAAGGCGACCCACATCAGGTAGTCCTCGATGAGATCGAAAGGCTTCCCTTCAAGTTTCCTGAGCTCAATGATTCGTTGCCGAGCCTCCTCGTCAGCGTCGACCCGAACGTTCAGACAGGCCAACCGGTCCTCGAGCAACTTCCTGTCGGAAGAATAGGTCGGGCCGGGGTCCATCGCGATGAGATAGTTGCCGGCCACCAGGTTGGGTACATGCGCGGTATTTGAAAAACTCCGTGTTCTCGTCAGCACGCCTGTGACGGCGCTGGCTCGTGCCACCGCGCTGAACACACCGCCCAAAGACGGCCAAAACCGAAGCAGCGCGCCGAACCCGCGCAAAACGATGATGTGACGATTGAGCCAGCAAAAAGCACCATAGGAGAGGGCGCGAAAGCCTGGCGGCATGGCATCGGGACTACTGGCCGAGAATTTCATGCTGGGTGCCACTCCTCATGCTGTATCGATAGAGCTGTTGCAGACCGCTCCAGGTAGTAGGGCATTTCAAGACGACGCGCCGCCTCGTAGGCCTGCATGAAGCAATCCTTCGCGGCGGCTGCTTCACCCGCACACCGCAGCGTTCCGGCCAGCTCGAAAAGGGCTTCCGTTCGATGCCCATATTCTTCACCAGCCTGATCGACCGCCTCGCGTCCGATGCGAATGGCATCTTCCAATCTTTCAAGGTTGCGATAGGCGACACCGAGGCTGATTTGCATGAAAATCCTGCCGTAGGGGCCGGCTGCATCGCAGATGCGATCTGCGAAACCTTTTTCGAGCAGGGGGGCAGCCTCAGACGCTTTTCCATTTCGGGCAAGCACATTGCCGAGCAAGCCGGTACAGGCGGCCAACATTGTCGGTATGTTGTGCGTCATGCATTGCCGCACGGAGGCGCGCATCAAGGTCTCGGCGTCGTCGAACTGCTCTTTCTCGATCCAGATCCCGGCCTGGACGGTGTCTATCAACAGGCGTGAGTAGGGGTGGTTGACCTTGGTCAGAATCTTGTAGGCCCGAGCGCAAAACTCCTGCCCGCCCTCGCAAGCACCAAGATGAAAGAGCGTGCTGGCCTGAAACGCGTAGAGGTTGATGATGGGGATGGCCGCCCATCCGGGCTGGAGACAATGCTGCGCCAGCTCGGGTCCGTACTCGGCGAGCACGAGGCGGCCTTCCGCCGCGGCTTCGGAGTATCGCCCGAGCGCATGAAGGTTCATGAGGCGTGTCTGATGCGCCGCCATCGCCATGTGTCGACGCTGTGCAAGACGGGCTGCGTCCAGCCCCCGCGAGGCGTGCGAGAGACTTTGCTCGAACTGCCCTCGCATCCAGAGGAACACGGCCGTCTGCGTCGAAACCGAGGCGCGTGCGCGCTGGTCGTTCAGTTGCGCAGCGAGGGCCTCGGCGCGTTCCATATTGCTGAAAATCTCGTTGATCTGCCCGAGAGCCATCATGGCGCCGATGGCTTCCAGTCGAAGCGCGAGTTCCAGGGCTTGTGCCGTGGATTCGCCGCCCGCACGACCGGAGGCTTCAATGCCCATCTCGAACAGTCGCAAGGCTTCCTGGTTGGCCGAGCGTGAGATAGCGCGTGCCATGGATTTTACGGCGAATCTCGCCGCATGCTCCCATTCCTCGCCCTTGAAGGCGTGATAGGCGAGTGCCGGCGCGGCATCCGCGTCGTCCGCGCCGGGCTGCGAATGGAGGACACGGAACGCCAATCGGTGCAATGTCTTCAGACGAGCCCGCGTAAGGGTTCCGAGCACGACGTCCCGCACCAGTGAGTGGCGGAATACGAATGCGTACGACTCCAGCGAGTCACGCGCGTGATTGGGGGCCGTCAGCAACCCGGATGAGAGGCACAGACGGAGCAATCCCTCCGCGCGCGGAAGATCCACCTCCAGCACAGCGGCGATCAGTTCCCGGGTTATGGGGTCGCCGAGGACACTGGCGGCCTCCAGTGTCGACTTGGCGGGAGCAGGGAGCCTGTCGACCCGCGCACCGATCACGGCGGCAATAGAGCCAGGGACCCGCAACTCTTCCAGATGCTTCCGCAGGCGGTAAGCGCCCGGAGTTCCTTCAAGTGATCCTTCATCGATCAGGGTGATGACCAGTTGCTCCATGAAGAAAGGATTGCCATCGGCGCGATGGGTGAGCTCGCGGGTGACTTCATGAACAGAAGGATCATCGCCAAGCAAGGCGCCGGCGAGAGCGAGCATCTCGCTGGCTGGCAGCGGTTCCACCACATGTTCCGCGAACCATGCAGTTCCTTCCCATTGATGCTCGAAGTCCGAACGATAGCTGACGCAAATCAGAACCGGCAACGCCTGGAGCCGGGGAATCAAAGACTCGAACAGGCGCTGGCTCTCACGATCGGCCAGAAAGATATCTTCAAGCACCAGCACGAGCGGACCCGCCCGCAGGCTCAGGCGCCACTGTACGAGCCACAGCAGAGCTTCGCCTATCCGGCGTCGCCTTTGTGAGGGATTTAACGCCAGCCAAGCTTCATTGGGCGCTGCCAGCCCAAGCATATCGCTTACGGCCGCCAGATGGTCCGCGCCTTCGGCCGGCCATCTTGCGACCAAGGCCTGCATTGCAATTTGCTTCGCTTCGGTCACGTTGGTATGAGGCAACCCCAATATGTTCGCGATCAGGTCAGCCGCGGTGCTGTAGGACCTCGTACTCGCATATCCCACGGCCTGAGTGACACAAACCGCCACGCCCCGGCTGGAAAGAGCGCTCGTCCAATCCGCGATCAAGCGCGATTTCCCGATCCCGGCATCGCCTCTGAGCCCGATCGTTCTCATCGCGCCCCTTCTGACGGTCTCGATGGCCCCCTCCAGCACCTCCAGCGAATCTTCGCGTCCGATGAGGGGTGCCCATCGCTGCTTTCGCGTCAGAGGCGCGGCGGCCGAACTCTCCGTGCCCACTACGACCTCATGGAGCTCGATCGGAGCAGTCAATCCACGCACGGACCGCAATCCAAATGGTCGCGTATCGATTTGCTGCGCAACCAGGCGCTGCGTCGAATCACTGATCAAAATTCCGCCCGGGGACGCCAGCTTCTCAAGCCGCGACGCAATGTGGATGGTCTTGCCGTCGGCACCGTAGTGCGACCATCGGTATTGCCCGACCACGCCCACCAGCACCTCGCCCGAATTGATGCCGATGCGGAACCTGGGACTGGCAATGCCCCGGACTTTGGATCCGGGAATGGTCGACCTCTGTATCTTGAGCGCGGCCATGCACGCTCGCAAGGCATGGTCTTCCTGTGCCAAAGGGGCACCAAAGAGCGCAACAAGACCGTCGCCCAGCAATTGGCTGATGGTGCCGCCAAAGGTTTCGACCGCTTCGACCAGCAGGTCCAGCGCTTGGCCGAGATAGTCCCGGGACTCCTCCGCATCCGCATGCTGCAACAGCGAGGTGGAATCGCAGACGTCCGCGAACAGCACGCTCGCTTGTTTGTTCTCCGTCAACATCCGCAGCGGCCGCAGCTTGGGACGATGCTGTCGCAGGATGGGTGGCGTATCGGTGGCCGGTCCGCTTGGAGGCTCAACCGGTGCAAGGTTTTCGACGGCGCTGTCGAGGCTGCTGCCGCATTGCGGGCAGTAACGGTGATTCAGAGCGACTCGAGCGGAGCAAACGGGACACTTGGTCACGGAAGTCTACCCATCGATGGCTTCAACTAAAGAATCGACGTTCATGGGCGTGATCATCGCCGCCTCCAGCAACTGTCGGACGCGCGATCTTCCAGAAACCTTAGTTGCTGGCCCAGGAAAGCAAAGTGCTTCCAAAGCCCTTCCAGCGTTCCCGGATCCCCAAGCGAAGTGGCAAATTCAGACTTGCGACCGCTGGCCCGTACATGGATAGCCACCGACGCATATGTCTGAACACCCACACGGCCCTGCTCATTCCCGGGTGGGCGAGATTGTCAGCTCCCTTGGATCAACCGTAGCCGGTACACGCGTCTACAGGAACTTGACGAGAGAAAGTGTGAACTAGGCCACACATGCGCAATTTTTGCAAATTCCATGCGGTACTGAACTGGTGCCTTGCTTCGACGCTCGTTTCAGGTTCTCCGACAGGCATCATCGCCACACGCCGGTGGCTAATGAATGCGGTGCCAGGGGCGATCAGGCGTTCCAAGCCTTGCGGGCCCGGCAGCCCCTTGGTCACGACTGAGCAGGGGCCGATTTGAATCAGGACGCTTCCGCAGCAGAGAGTGGCACCCCCTCTGCCTATCCCTTGAGCGCACGGACCCCGCGATCCTCGAAGCGAAGGCGCTTCGATCTTTTTGGCACGGACGCGGTCTACGGCAACACCGTCAGCAGCCCGCTGGTACCAGTGCGATAACGCACGCCGCAGAATCGCTGTTGCCCGAGACAAAGGGCCGCAGCCTCGAAGAACTCAACGCCGTGATGCGGCCACCGTCGTAACCCTCTCCGGCAGATGCGAAACAAGGATGCGCCAGCTCGCTCCATCAAGATCCGCAGGCCAGCCTCTTGCTGGCGAGATGATCCCAAGACAAACAGACTGAGCCCCGCCCCAAAAAATTCCCGAACGTCGCGAAGTTCACGCGCCTCTTGTGAAGAGCTTCTCCAACTCGCGTCGCGACGGCGTCGCTCACCTGTAACAATCGGCAGCTACCACGGCGACCGCGCGGTCGCGAGAAAATGGCTGCGCTTGTATTCCACCATCTCCGGGGATCACCATGTTCAACTTTATCAAATTGTTGCTCGCCGCGATCACGCTGTCAGGCTCGCTCGCGGCAACTTCGTCGGCTATGGCCCGAGACTTCGATCGGGACGGTCGCAAGATCGGCCATGTCTTTGTCATCGTGCTCGAGAACGAGGGCTTCGATACGACCTTCGGCCCCAATTCGCTCGCGCCCTTTCTGTCGCAAACCCTGCCGACTCAGGGCGTGATGCTCAACCAGTACTACGCCACCGGGCATGTCAGCCTCGACAATTACATCGCCATGATCAGCGGCCAGGCGCCAACGGTGCAGACCCGCGTCGATTGTACCTTCTATGACGATGTCCAGCTCACCGGGATCACGCCCGACGGTCAGGCGATCGGCACGGGCTGCGTCTATCCGGCTCAGATCAAGACGCTTGCCGATCAACTCACGGCAGCACACAAGACCTGGCGCGGCTACATGGAAGACATGGGCAAGAATCCGGCCCGCGAGCAGGCAACCTGCGGCCAGCCGCTCATCACCGTCAACGGCGTCACGTCAGTCGCCCTCAACCAGCTCGATGGCACGCAAGCGGCCGAGGCGTTTCCGGGCGGTGATCAATACGCCGCGCGGCACAATCCGTTCGTCTATTTCCATTCGCTGATCGACAGCGGCGAGTGCGGCAGGCACGTGGTCAATTTCAGCCAGTTCCAGCAGGACTTGCTGCACGAATTGACCACGCCGAACTTCTCCTTCATCACGCCCAATCTCTGCCATGACGGGCATGACGGAAACGGCACGACAACGAAATGCAAGAACACCGTGGAGCCCGGTGGCCTCGTCTCCGCCGACGCGTTCCTGAAGCAGGTCGTTCCGATGATCCAGAACTCGCCCGCCTACAAGGAGGACGGCTTGATCATCATCACCTTCGACGAAGCCGGCCTCGATTTCGACACGGCCAACAGCCAGATCACCGCAGAGGGCGTCAGCTGCTGCGGTCAGCAACCCGGACCCAATCTGGCGCCGCTGATCGTTCCGGGCCAACCGCTCAAGATCGGGTTTGAGAACGTCCCCAGAGGCACCCCGCCCAACTTTTTCGAGACCACGCAAGGGTTCGGCGGCGATCGTACCGGCGCGGTGCTGCTGTCGCCGTTCCTCAAGCCGGGGACCGTGTCCAACGTGCCCTTCAACCATTATTCCATGCTGAAGACGATTGAGGATATCTTCGGGCTCGGTCATCTCGGCTACGCCGGCCAGCCCGGGCTGCAGGGCTTCTTCGGCTGCACCAACTCGGATATCTCCGCCAGCACGGATGACGACCAATTCGGGCGATGCGAACGAGACTGATCTCAGCTCGTGGCTGAAGGATCATGTTCCGATTAGATGCATCGGAACATGACCTCAGTTTTTTGGGCATGATCTTTTCGAAAAGCGGATTCGACTTCTTCGGATCATGCTCTAACCGCGGTCCCTGGCCTGTTCGTCAGGGCCCGCGTTCTTCCTGTGGGCGCCGGTGGTTCAGTAACCTTTCGCCAGCCCAGTGCCGCGACGCGGGTCGTTCGCGCCGTAATATCTGTTGCGGCCGACCGCCTTCCCCCCAAGGCTCGGCGCGCCGACAATGATCGCGGCTACGTGGTTGGCCGGCTGCGAATTGTCGAACCGATGTCCCATGCTCTCGAGTATCCTGCGCGTGTCCGGCGAAAGGGCGTAGGGCTCCGCATTCGTGGCATCCGGAAGCCACTGATTGTGAATGCGGGGGGCATCGACCGCTTCCTGGATGTTCATTTGAAAATCGACGACGTTGACGATCGTTTGCAGAACCGTCGTGATGATGCGCCTTCCCCCCGGCGTACCAAGAACCAGGACAGGCTTCCCGTCCTTCGTGACGATCGTCGGGCTCATCGAACTCAGCGGTGTCTTGCCTGGCGCGATCGCGTTCGCTCCGCCCGGGACAACGCCGTAGATGTTGGCCTGGTCCGGATTTGGCGTGAAATCGTCCATTTCGTCGTTCATCAGCACGCCTGTGCCCTTCGCGACGACCCGCGCGCCAAACCAGTCGTTAAGCGTATATGTCACGGCAACGGCGTTGCCGGCATGGTCGATGATAGAGAAGTGCGTGGTGTTGCTGCCCTCGTGCGGCATAACCCCTTGCCTGATATCGCCGGAGATTCCGGCCTTGTCCGCCTTGATGGAATCGCGCACTTTTGCAGCATAGTCCTTGTCGATCAGCTCCTTCACCGGATTGTTGACAAAATCCGGATCGCCGAGAAGAGCGTTTCTGTCGACAAAGACGTGGCGCATCGCCTCGATTTCGTAGTGCAGCGCCTGCGCCGATCCCCAACCGAACTCCCGGAGCGGATACCCCTCCAGAATGTTGAGCATCTCACAAATGGCAATACCGCCCGAGCTGGGTGGAGGTGCCGAGATCACGTGATAGCCGCGGTAGTCGCACTCGACCGGTGCAAGTTCACGGGTCCTGTAGCGATCCAGATCCTCCTGATCGACGATCCCTCCATTTGCCCGGCTCGCCCTGACGATCGCGGCCGCCGTCCTGCCGTGATAGAAACCGTCGGCGCCCTGCCTTCTGATCAGGCGTAATGTGTCCGCAAGCTCGCGCTGCACGAGCCTTTGGCCGGCCACAAAGGGCTCTCCCTTGCTGAGGAAGACTTCGGCGGTAGACGGAAACTTTCGGAAATCCTCAGTCGCTGTGGCCAGCATGTCGACATCGGCCTGGTCCAGGATGAAGCCGTCCTCGGCTAGTTTGATCGCGGGCGCGATCAACGCGGTGCGCGTCATCGTCCCGTATTTTTTCCTCGCATATTCCAGACCTGACACGGTGCCCGGGACGCCGACAGCCAGCCAGCCGGTCGTACTCAGCCCTTTGACGACGTTTCCGTCCTTGTCCAGGTACATGTCCCGGCTCGCCTGGTGCGGAGCCTTCTCCCGGAAATCGAGAAACGTCTTTCGCCCATCCGCAAACCGGATGGTCATGAATCCGCCGCCGCCCAGATTGCCGGCCGAGGGATAGACCACCGCCAGCGCGTATCCCACCGCGACAGCGGCATCGATCGCGCTGCCGCCATGCTTGAGAACGTCTACCCCGACCTCCGTCGCAAGATGCTGTGCGCTGACCACCATGCCCTTTTCGGCGGCCACGGGTCGCATCGAGGCGGCGTTGGCGATCGGTGCCACAACCACCGGCCAAAGGCAGGCGACCAGGATCCAGACCGCCGTCAACGCTCCAAAGACGACGTCAAACCGATCGGAAGAGCGAGTTTTCAACCCGCCGTCCGAAGCCGTACCCGTCGACCTGACTTCATCACGCATCAATGGACCGCCGCCGCCCCTCAACCCTTTGACCGCGCCCTGATCTCGTCGAACCTGGAAAGCGCTCGTTCAAATTTGGCATTGAAGAGCCACATCGCATCGAGAATTTCGCGGAAGGTTGCCGATGTTCTTGCCCTGTCAGCCTGTCCAAAGGCGAAGATACTGTTGTTTCGCAGGTATCCCATGATCCGCGGCTCGGAAATTCTGTAGGCGAGCAGGTTGCCTGACCTGAGCGCGGAGAGGGCTGGAGACGGGATAATCTGGATGAGCTCGAAGAATTTCATTTGATCGATCGGATCTGGCAGCGTTTCCACAATCGCCGTGAGTTTCGGGAAGAGGTCCGCGTGTGCGTTCATAAGGCCATCCCGTACGGCGGTCCAGTGGTTGAACCGATGGTCAAGATTGCCAACCCGCGCCTCTTCCTTCTCGTCGCGAAGGACCAGCGCAGGATCGAAGCCCGCTATGGACTTCTTTAGCGCCGCCCATTTCCTTCGGCCATTTTGATCCTCGGTCGGGCTCGTTTGCAGACTTCCCTTGTATTTGTTCGAGCGTGCATTCCCGATGTTTTGATTGCCGTTCGTCTCGGCAAAGAAGAGCCCAAGGCTGATGCGGCCCGCCGCTTCGGCATTCGCCCCGTCAAGGCCCTTTGCTCGCGCAATGGCGATTCCCAGATCGACAACGTCCTTGAATGGAGCGTCCGACTTTTGCGCGTTGGCGGGGGGCGCCTCCATGATGTCAAAGAGTTTCCTGTACTCGTCGACGAGCGGCTCATTATCGGCGTTAAAATACGCCGGAGGGATTCCGAATTTGTTGGACTTTCCGATCCTGGACGGGATGGCGTCGGTGAGGTCCTTGTAGGCGCTCATCATGTTGATGCGTGCAACGTAGAGTGCCTGACCCGGCAAATTCGGCAGCGGTTGTTTCGAATCGATCTGGGCGCGCCGCTGGCTCAGGATCGACCGGAAGGCTTTAACGGCATCGTTGTAGGCACCGAACGCGTCGGCTTCCTTTTTCGAAGGCGCGCCTTGTTGAGCCATTGCAAGGGACGTGAAACCGAGTCCGCCGATGCCGGCCGGGAGCTGCGACGCGACCGAGTTCAGCGTCGCATCGATGGCAAACGACACCGGCGGCGTGAAGAAAAGCAGGGGGACAAGAGCTGCCGCGGCGGCACGACCTTTTATCCCCATGGCAAACCTCCAATGCCTGCGTTCGAGACGGATATGACTCATTGGATCGTAAACAGCGAAGGCGCGAATTGGCGAGACGAAAGCCCGAATCTCTGTCACCATCATGCCGCGCCCCACCCTGGCCTTCGCCTTGGGAGGGGTTCCTGAAAGTGTGGCGTTAATAACCTCTTCTTTCCATCTTGCGGCCTTGCTTTGGTCACAACAGGAACGGGGAGATTGGGGAATCTCCTGGCGGAAATCGGAGATGATCGGACGGGGGGCATCCATGGATCCCGCGACGGACATCAAGCAAAAGCGCGACGCGATGATCTCGCGCGTCGACGAACAACTCGCGCACGTTCAGGAACAAATCAAGAGCGCGAATGAGCAGCTCGCGAGCATGGAAGACCAGTTGTCCAGGCAGCCGCGGGAGGCACCGCGTTCCGGCCCTCGGCGCTCGCGGGGCAAGCCGTGGCTGCGCGGCACACTGGGCCTGCTGCTTGCAGCGTACATCCTTGCCGCGGCGTTCGTGTCTCAGTCGCCCTATGGCGATGCGGTTGCACGCCAGGCGCCGCAGCTTGTTTCGGCTTTGACGCTGCCACTGGAAAAACTGCTGCTTTTTACCCAGCCGAGCCCGGCCGCCTTTCAGTCGGCCGCAGCGGAGCCGGTGTCTCCGGTCGTGATCGCATCGCGTGACGCCATGTCGACCACCGTCCCGGTGTCGCCCGATCCAGCGAGGTTACTCCAGAGGATGATGGCCGATCTCGCCAACGTGGAACGGGAGATCGAGCAGCTCAAGGCGAACCAGCAGCAAATGGCCAGCGACACGGCAAAGGCCGTGGAGCAGCTCAAGGCGAGCCAGGAGCAAGAGGCGCTCGACGCCGCCAGGAACGCCAACCTCCTGAAAGCGACCCAGGAGCAGATGGCACAGCTCATTGCCAAAGCTTCCGAACCAAAGCTTCGGCCCAAGCCATCGACGCAGCAGCCACCGGTTGCCGTTGGCACGCGCAAGCCCGTGCCGACGCCCGCGACAACGCATGTGAGCGCGCGGCCGCAGGCCCCAGTACAGTCGGCGACCCAACGGTAGGGATGGCGCTTGGCGCGAACTCTGGCCGACACCCCTGTATCGGGCCGTGTGGCTGACGTCCGGGCGACGACACGTCAACATCTCGTTGAGAAAAGTCACACCGTACTGATTTTCGCCACATATTCGGAGTTTGGCCGGACAATCGTCGTCAAGTTTTTGCGTGCTGGCCTCTTGCTTTGACAGCCCCGGCTGTCTGGAATGGCAACTGACCTCAATGGGGAATAGCGATGGAACCTGGAGGTAGTGCGGCGACGAGCCGTGGACGTCGCCATGCGCGCAGAAGAGCGGCAGGGCCAAGTGCGATTGCGGATTTCTCCAGAAAGGTTGTGAAAATGCGTCACGCCAACCGGTTTGCTGCTGCAGCGGCGGCTGCCTTCATTTTCGCAACCGTCAACCCGTCGGCCGAAGCGGCGCCCGGTCCATGCGAGGGCGCAGCCGAAATCCAGGTCCTGCCGTCGCCGGTCGCGCCCTGGAAGGGAGCGCCGCTTCGCGTCATGATCATTGCCGAAAGGCCGCTCGAAGGTGCGATGTCGCTTGTCGCCCCCGATGGAGCCGTCGCGGCCAAATCGTCCGACCGGCACGGCGGCGGGCCTTATTTCTGGGTCGCCGAGGTCGGCGCGCCGGCCGCGGGGACCTGGCACGCCACGCTGACGCTCGACCACCTGCCAGCGGATTGCAGCACGATCAAACGCGATATTTCAGTGAGCGCGCAGAAGCCGGCGCCGGTGCCTGTCCCCTCCGGCGCCTTCTGGCAAGTGCGCAACAGCTGGAATCATGCAACGGAGACCCTGTTCTCGGCATGGATCGCCAAGCTGTTCGACGCCCCGCCCGATCAGGATCTGAACTGGAAAGCCTGGCATGAAGTCCTGCGCGACCAGTCGCGCAATTTCCTGTTCAACTATCTGGGTCGCGGAGAGGACAATGCGAAGTCGGGCCTTCGCCCCGACTGCGCCGATTTCGGCTACTTCCTGCGCGCCTATTTTGCCTACAAGATGGGGCTGCCCTTCGGCTATTCCAATTGCTCGCGCGGCATGGGCGGCACCGCCCCCAAGTGCTATCAATGGTTCGACATGGAGCATCCGGACCAGACGCGTCCGCCGCCGCCACCCGAACAGGAGGCTGCTTCGACAACGCTTGCCGCCGCCACACCGGCCGCGCAACCGCCGGGCATCCTGAACCTGTTTGGCAGGACGCAGTCGGCCGACGCGGCAACACCGGCACCCGAATCCGCGGCTCCGCCCAAGCCGAAACCAAAGCGGCCGACGAATTTCGGCGAATATCTGCGCGACGTCGGCGACGTCGTGCATACTGGCGCGGTGCGCGTCTCCGCGGGCGATGACAGCACCGATTTCTATACCGTGGCGCTGACGCAGGAATCCTTGCGCCCGGGCACGATATATGCCGACCCCTACGGCCACGTGCTGATGCTCGTGCATCGCGTGCCGGAGGTGGACGGCAAGCCGGGCCTCTTTCTCGCGGTCGATGCCGAGCCCGACGGGTCGATCACGCGAAAGCGTTTCTGGCGCGGCAATTTCCTGTTCGTGCACGATCCCTCTCTCGGCAGCCCGGGTTTCAAGCACTTTCGCCCGGTGGTGCGCGACAAGAACGGTTCGCTGCGGCGGCTGACCAATGCCGAAATCTCCGGCAATCCGCAGTACGGGGATTTTTCGCCCGATCAGGCGAAGATCAATGCCGAGGAGTTTTACGATCGCATGGACGACGTGATGTCGCCCGATCCGGTCGATCCCGTGAAGGCGATGACCGACGCCATCGCCAGTCTGCATGAGCAAGTGAAGACGCGTGTCACCTCGGTCGAAAACGGACGAAAATACCAGGAAAAGCAGCCCGCCGAGATCGGCATGCCCAACGGTCCCTCGATCTTCGAGACCTCGGGAGCCTGGGAGGATTACTCCACTCCGGCGCGCGATTTCCGTCTGTTGATCGCGATCGACGTCGTGCGGGGATATCCCGATCGCGTCGTGCGGCGAGCGGCGCACTACGCCATGCCGAACAACAAGAGCGTCGAGGTCGTGAAAAACGAGTTGCAGGGCGTACTTGCGTCCGAACTGTCCTCGCGGAAAATAACCTACACGCGCAGCGATGGCTCGCCGTGGACGCTGTCGCTGAAGGAGGTCCTCGACCGGGCTGCGGACTACGAGATGGCATACAATCCGAACGACTGCGTCGAGGTGAGGTGGGCCGCGCCTGAAAACAGCCAGGAGGCGTCGACCTGCAGACGGCGTGCGCCGCAGGCGCAGCGCGCGAAGATGTCGTCGGACTACCGCATCTGGTTCCGCGAGCGGCACTGGCCGACGCATACTTGAACCCGACGATGGCTTGGGCCGTCTTGAACCGTCAGAGGCCGGGTGTCGGCCTCTGCCGCCAATTGCCTTTGTGAATTCCGCGCCGGCCGGCTGAACTCCTCTCCTGCCTTTGCCCTCTGGACACAAAGCTCCCGCAACGTCCAAAATCTCCCGGCACAGAGGAGTTGCCCGATGACGATTATCGATTCTCAGGTCCATGCCTATGAGGCGAACACAGCGAAACGGCCCTGGCACAGCGTCCCGAACTGGCCCGATCACGTCACGGGCAGCGAGATGGTAGCGGCGATGGACAAGGTCGGCG
This sequence comes from uncultured Alphaproteobacteria bacterium, assembly GCA_963820275.1. Classification (GTDB taxonomy): domain Bacteria; phylum Pseudomonadota; class Alphaproteobacteria; order Rhizobiales; family Xanthobacteraceae; genus Bradyrhizobium. The sequence continues at coordinate 99,886 of CAWFZL010000022.1, read as the reverse complement.
TCGACGGCGCGATCTTCATCTCCGCCTTTTCCATGTACCGCTATGACGCGAGCTATGCCGTCGAGGTGCAGCGGGCCCATCCCGACCGCCTCGCCATCGTCAAGCCGGTCGACCCCGACGATCTGGCGGTAGCCGATGTCGTCGCCGACTGGAAAAAGACCCCGGGCACGGTCGGAATCCGCATCATGCTGACGCCGGAGGCCAAGCGCGATCCGAACGATCCGGGCCTCGACCGGATCGCGCGCGCCGCCGTCCGTTACGACTTTCCGGTCAACGTCCTGTGTTGGGGCAATCTGGAAGCGGGCACTGCGCTCATCGATCGCCATCCCGACACGCGATTCATCATCGACCATCTCGGTATACTGCAGCCACGCGTGCCACCGGCCCCGCCGCAACCCTGGGCCGATCTTCCGAAGGTGCTGGAACTGGCCAAACGCCCGAACGCGGTGATCAAGGTCAGCGGGGCGTGCACGCTCTCGCGGGAGCCGTTTCCTTTCCCGGACATCTGGGATCCGCTGGCCCGCATCTTCGACGCCTGGGGTTTCGACCGCTGCCTTTGGGGGACGGACTGGACGCGCGCCTTCGCTGTCGTCAACTACGAGCAGGGCGTCCAACCCTTTCTCAAGACCGACCGGCTGAACGACACCGAACGGGCGATGCTGATGGGCGGTGCCTGCGCCAAGGCTTACGGCTGGTCGCCAAAGAGGACCGGTGCCGGCTGAGGCGCGATGATTTGCGCGTTCTTCGCGCAAACTCATCCTTCAGCATTCAACGAGGTCCCGATGATCGAAAGATATTCAGATCACGCCGCCAACGAGCGTACCTTTCTCGCCTGGGTGCGGACCGGCATTGCCACCATCGCGTTCGGCTTTGTCGTCGAAAAATTCAACCTGTTCATTCGGACAATCGTTGAGGCAAATGCAGGCGACACTGCGACCCGAATGCGGCTGGAGCGGTTCTCCGGCGCATTCAGTCACTATGACGGGCTGATGCTGATTCTCATCGGGATGGCGATCATTGTGCTTTCTCTCGTCCGTTTCATAAGGACCAGCCGGTGGATCGACGACCAGCGGTCGCACCCCGCAGGAGGCATCAGGGCCGAGCTGGCCCTGGCCGTAGTGCTGGCGCTGACTGTCGTGTCGATGACCGCGTACTTTGCGCTTTTCTGAGTTTATCCAGCATGATCGCCGCTATCGAACGGGAGGAGGAAGCCGGCCTTTTGCTGTTAGTGCGTGTGAATTAGGTCACACATCGCGGACCCGAATCACTCTACCTTCCGCTTGCCGGCAACGGCGTTTCCTCCCTGACTTGAGCCCGTCGCGAATGGCGGGCTTCTTTGCGCAAGCTGGGAATCGGCCCTGGGCCCGGTTGGAACCGGCGCGGCGCCGGACTGTTAAGCCCCTCATGAAGGTCAGATGCGCTTTTCAGGCAGCAGCGCGTCCTGCTCTGGCCGCGGGAATATTTGCGCTTGCGCTCTCGCCTCTGCACGGTCTCGGACAAGACGCTCCGGTTCTGACCTATCACGCCGACAGCAGCCGAAGCGGCAACTACGTCGTCCCGGCGCTGTCCTGGGAGAAAGCCAGGTCGGTCCAGCCGGATCGTTCGTTCAACGCCCACATCGCGGGCTCACTCTACGCCCAGCCGCTCTACTGGCGTCCACCGGGCGCGAACGCAGGGATGCTGTTCGTGGCCAGCGAGGATGATGTCGTCCAGGCCTTCGACGCGACGACCGGCAGGGAATTGTGGAAGCGCGTGGTCGGGCGTCCGGTCCGCGGTTCGTCGCTGCCCTGCGGGAATATCAATCCGCTTGGCATTACCGGCACGCCGGTGATCGACCCTGCGACCCAAGCCATCTACTTCGATGCAGCCGTGGAGCGGGAAGACGGCCCGCGCCACCAGTTGTTCGCCCTTTCGACAAAGGATGGCAACGTGCTCCCGGGCTGGCCGATCGATGTGGCCGATGCCCTGCAGAAAGCGGGGCGACATTTCGATCCGAGCGTCCAGAACCAGCGCGCGGCACTCTTGCTGTTCGAAGGCACTCTTTATGTTGCGTTCGGCGGACATTATGGCGATTGCGGAAACTATCACGGCTGGGTAGTTGGAATTCCCCTTCACGCGCCCGACAGGCTCGTCAGCTTCGAAACGCGTGCGCGAGGGGGCGGCATCTGGTCGCCGGGCGCCCTGAGCGTTGCCGGGCGCGACATCTACTTTGCGACCGGGAATACGTTCGGCGCGTCGGCCTGGAGCGACGGCGAAGCCGTGTTTCGCGTTGGAACCGACCTGCGCCGCAGTGGCAACCGGAGCGACTATTTCGCGCCATCAGACTGGAAAACGCTCGACGCCCGCGACGCCGATCTCGGAGGCAGCAATCCGCTTCCTCTCGATCTGCCCGGCCCGCGCGGGAACCGGGCTTTGCTCCTGGCGCTGGGCAAGGACGGCAAGTCCTATCTTCTCGATCGAAATAACCTCGGCGGCATTGGCAAAGAGTTGGCGGCCGAAACCGTATCCCGGACAGAGATCATCACTTCGCCTGTTGTCTATCCTGTGGGCAAGGATGCGTTCGTGGCTTTTCAGGCCCCGGGAGCGCATTGCCCGCAATCGGGAGGAGGTCACGATTTGACAGTCTTGAGGATCGCTGCGGGTTCGCCGCCAAAGATGACCACGGCCTGGTGCGGCGCGCTGCACGGCCGCGGTTCTCCAATTGCGACGACGACCGACGGGCACTCCAATCCGATCGTCTGGGCGCTTGGCGCCGAAGGCGATGATCGGCTGCACGCTTTCCGCGGCGATACCGGCGAGCCGGTTTTCGTCAGCGAGCCCTTGAGCGGTCTCCGACATTTCCAGACGCTTATCGCGACCCAGGACCGCCTCTATGTCGGCGCCGACGGGCACATCTACGCATTCAACTTCTGATTTTCATGACGGCAGGCGCGTATTTGCTGGCGATCGCGGCACTTATCCATTAGCATCAGGCATTCGCGGCGCCGGGCCTGCATGTGTCGCTGTCTCACACGCCGGTTTGCCCGGCTTCTTGGGTGTGTAGATTACGGCAATCTTATCGATGACCCCCGAACAGGTCGACATCATAAGGAAGTCGTTCGACGCGATGTGGTCGATGCGGGGCGACATCGCGGAGTTGTGTTACACCCGGTTCTTCGAACTCGCCCCCGATGCGAGAGACCTGTTCCCACGCGACATGGAGCGGCAGCGGGTCAAGCTGATGGACATGATCGCGGCGCTGGTAGGCTCGCTCGATCAGCGCGCGCTGTTCCAATCGCTGGTCATGCATTCGGGTCGCCAGCACGACAGATTTGGAGTCCGGCCGTCGCAATATGCCGCGCTGGGCGAGGCGCTGATATGGAGCCTTGAACGCAAGTTTGGCGCGTCGTTTACCCCGGAGATGCGGGAGTCCTGGGGGGCGCTCTACGCCACGGTGCAGGCCGAGATGCTGCGCGCGGCGCGGGCCTAAAGCACGATGGGGTCAGGCTGAATTACCATCGCGCTTTAGCTTTTTGTTTTCGCATGATCTTTTCGGAAAACCGCCACACACTTTTCCGGATCATGCTTGAGAGAGCCTGATGAAATCAGGTTTGACTACCGCCACGAAGAAGCTGTGTTCCCTCTCCCTTTTGGGAGAGGGACAGGGTTAGGGGTTACGGTCTCTTCTTGGAGCAGGCCCTCACCCATTCATCCCGCCACGGGCGCGACGAGGCGACGGTACAGGTGCCAGGTCGCGTGACCGAGCACCGGCAGCGTTACCAGAAGCCCAAGGAAATACGGCAGAGCCGAGACGATCAGCAGCATCGCGATCACGGCCGCCCATCCGATCATCGGAACCGGATTCGTCACCACCGAGCGCACGCTCGTGACCATCGCAGTAACGAAATCGACCTCGCGGTCCAGCAGCAGCGGGAACGACACCACCGTGAGGGAAAACAGGATCAGCGACAGGACGGCGCCGACGATGTTGCCGACGATGAGAAACACCAACCCCTCATTGGTGGTCAATACGACGGTGAGGAATTCATGCAGGCTGGAAAATGAGGCGTTGAGGCCGATCAACAGCGCGATCAGGAGCCGCACCTGGTACATCCAGATCACGAAGATGAACAGCGTGACGAAGGCCATCCAGCCGATTTCGCTGCGCGAGGTCACCGTCGTCCAGACGTCGCGAACCGAGATCGGCTGTTTGGCCTCCAGGCGCCGGCTCACCTCGTAAAGTCCGATCGCGACGAACGGTCCGATCAGCGCGAAGCCGGCCGCGAGCGGATAGGCGAGGTAGACCATGCCGAACGCTGTTAGGCAGAGCAGGATGACGATGCCGCCCGCGGCGTACAGCCCGCCGAACGCGAGGCCGTAAAGCGGCGCCGCCTGAAAATCGCGCAGCCCCTGCACCAGCGCCTCCGCAATATCCGAAGGCGATACGCTACGCACTACCGGATCGACCTTGCCGGATATGGACGCCATGGCTTCCCCTATTTCAATCAGAACCGGGCAGGTTCAGGGAGCCATTCACGCAAGGCCGCGCGGTTCGCGTATTGATCTGCATCAAATTTTTCGCAAACCCGCATTGCAACAGCCGCCGCATCTGGAAACAGAAGTCGCCGGAGGAGGCTTGTGCGACGTCAATGCGTCCCGAACGCTCCGCGGTGTTCTTCGGAGAACACGTGCGCATAGAGGTTGGCGATCCACTGCTTGCCATCCTGCGTGACGCGCAGATACCCCAGGGCATCGCCGATATAGGGGCTGACGGCCTTCCAGAAGAAAGCAGGATACGCAGCCCGCAAATCATCGGCGCTCTGAAAACCGAGCTTCTTGTTGGCGCCGGTTTCCTGGAATTCGGCAAACAAGGCCGCCGTCTTGCGCAGATAATCGATGTCTGCCAATTGACCGATCAGATCCGCGGCACGAAGCAGGCCCGGATAATCCGCCGTCGAGATATGCAGCTCGTCCTCGGGTACGGGAAAGCGCGTGTGCTCGATATTCGCCTCGATCTCCAGCGTATCGATGTGGATCAGCCTCGCCTTGCCGAAGCGCTCGCGAACAAAGAGTTTCGATCGGGTGACATGATAAGGGGTCAGCGATGCATCCGTGGCGCCTGCTTCTATCGGCACCAGGTCGCCTTTTTCATTGCAGACGTAATGCCCCTCGCGGTCGCCCCGGCATACCCCGCGCACATAGCCGATGTCGTGGCACAACAGCGAAATCATGAAATGGAGCCAGTCGCGCGGGGTAACGCCGCCTTCCCTCGTGTGTTTTCCGCGCAGAATTTCCTGGCCGACCAGCGTCACCATGATGGTGTGGTTCATGTCGTGGTAGGCCGCGTCGCTGTCGGCGATATTCTCCAACGCCAGCCGTCCGACGAAACTGATGATGTCCGGATAGGCGGGTTCGAGGACTCCATAGATCTCGCCATACTTGTTTCGAAGTTCTTCGACAAAGGCCTGAATGACAATTTGCGTGGGGTTGAACATGATCCCCTCCCCTTTGCGGCCAGCGCCATCCCCGTTCGAGCCTGCTGCCATGATATCATTTCGTTGATATGAAGTCTCGATGACTGCTCTGGCCGATCGACCACCCTGTCGATCGAGCTGCAGCCCTTCACCCTGGGAATGTTCGAAAAATGAGCGCCGCGGAAGCAATCGCTCCGTCAAAAATCGCTGACTTAAGCGCTGAACAGCCCTCTCATCCGGCGGGGACTTCTTGTATAGGCGATGCACTGCATCGACGTACCCAGAACACGGTGGCCGAAGGCCGCCTATAACCACCTCCTGCGAAGGCAGGGTAATCGCCTACGACGCTTCAGGGATAGCGGAGTGCCCCCTCACCCTGAAAGGGGGAGGGCTGGGGAGGGGGTCAATTCGGCGATTAGAAGTGCGGAGCAAAGAAACACAGGCAGGAAGCGTGAACCCCCTCCCGGCTCGCTTCGCTAGCCGACCTCCCCCTTCCAGGGGGAGGTGAAGAAGCATCAGCATCAATGCGATAGCCCTTCCGCCAAAAAGGGGAGAGGGTGCGATGCGGAATTGAACTATCCCGCAGGCCTCAGGCCGTCGCCGTGCCGGCGAACAGGTTCTTGCGGATGATGGCGTGGATACCCCAATTGCCATCGACCACCTGCGTGACGCCGAAGTCGACGCCGACGGACATGAGCGAGATCGCCTCGTCCTCGGTAAGTCCCTTGGTGGTCATCAGGAAGCCGCGCATCTTGCGGAACGCGTCCCTGAGCGCGAGATCGATGGAGGACTTCTTGTAGATGTCCTGCTGCGCGGTCGGGCCAAGCTCCGCGAGATAATTTGGGTAGCTGAATCCGTGCAGAACCCATTCGTCCTGCGTCTCGAGCAGCGGATAGTTCAGCCCGGCAAGCGAGCCGGTCAGCGTATTCTGCTTGTGCAGGATGAGCTGGAAGGTGCCCGTCAGCGACATTTCGATGGCCGTGCCGCATAGTTCGGAATCGCCTTGCGCGGCGTGCGAGTCGCCTACCGAAAACAGGCCGCCGGGCACGGCGACGGGATAATAGAGGGTCGCGCCCTTTCCAATCCGCCAGTTATCGATGTTGCCCCCGAAATAGCCGGGGGGAATCGAATCGACCACATCGGCTTCCTTCGGCGCCAGTCCCATCACGCCGAAATGCGGTCGGATCGGAATCCGGATATTCTTCAGAACGTTGTGGTTTTCCTGCACGAGCGAATGATCGACCGGCACGCCGGGATAGTCGATCGTCTTGTGCACGACACCAAACGGATCGGTTTGGGGCACCCAGCGGAAATTGTAGACCGCCCGCGCCCAGTTTTGCTGTCCGCTGGAGTCGATCTCGTAGATCGTGCAGACCTCGCGCGGCTTCGGTTCGGTGAGCAGATCGCTGTAGTGAAAGCCCCACCAGGCCGCGGCGTTGCTGCCGAACGACTTGCCCGGATAGGCCGAATTGGCGCAAGGACGGGGCTTCACGTCGATGATGCGGACTTCGATGATATCGCCGGGTTCGGCGCCGCGAACGAATACCGGACCGGTCATGATATGCACGCCGAAGCCTTCGCCGGCGCCGCGTCCGAGCAGCTTGCCATCGACCGGGCCGGCACCGCGGCGATTGACCCCCTTCTTGTCCTTGGTCCAGAGATAGATGCTCTCAAGACCGGGATCGCCCTTGACCATGCGCTCGATATCGTCGCCTGCGTGATGGGTTACCGCTTCGACGGTGACGTAATCGCCTGACTCCACTTCGAGCTGGGGCTTCAGAAGCTTGCTGAAATAGCCCCAATGCACCGTGTCCGAGTTGGCCGGCAGATAATGATAGGTCGGTTGGCCGGGCCTCGTTTGGGCCGACGCCGGAGTAGCCAGCGTGCCGCTTGCCGCCAGCGCGGCGGCGCCACCGCCGGCCACGAACGCGCTCTTGAGGAATCCGCGCCGCTCATGGTCGAGGTCCTCGAGCAATTTTTTCCGGTGCAGCTCAAAATGCGGGCACGTTTGATCATCGCCTGCGCACATAGTTGTGACTCCCCTCACTCGTTGAACAACTGCCGGGTTCAATGCAAAGTTTGCGCCAGCAGCGACCTAACCACGCTCACGATCCGCGTCCCTTGCCGCCTGCCCAGGACGCCCGCGCGTCAATGCATCACGACGATGAAATCGGTGTCCTCTCCGGTCTCATGGCTGAATGGATTGTCGGATATGATCAGCGAAGAGGCCGGCGTCAGCAATTCCGAGATCCGGTCAACCGCATCGGGCGGAATTTCGATGCGGTCGAGAGCGGCGTTGGCCCTGTCGGGCGTGGGCTTCGACGACGGAATCTCGACTATTTGTCTTCCGCCTTTCTCGCGCGGTTTGGCGGAGCGAGAGATCACGCGTGGAAGCTCCTGCGGCATCGACACGACGATCCAGCGAATATCCGCGCCATTGTTCTGGAGTTCCGTCGCGGTGAACACATGCGTCCCGAGCGGCGCTTCCGGATCCGCAATCCTGACCGCGACGTCGAAAAGCGGCGAGAAGCCCTGGCGCACATAGAGCTTGCCCAGCTTGCGGCTGATGAAGATGGTGATGGGAGCAGGCTTCCGGGGCGCGGCTGTCGCGGAAGCCGGGTTCGATACCCTTATGCTGGGTGCTTCCTGCGTCCCGGCAGTCGACACCGGCGAGCCTTGCACGCCAGCGGCTGTTGCGTCGCCACTGCCGGCAGTCGCGGCCAATTGGGTATCGGACGACGGCGGCTTTGGCTTGAAAAGATGCGGATTGGTTATCTCGACCGGCTGGACATCGTCGGGCGAGATGATCACGCGCGTGCCGCGCTTGGTGAGACGGTAGAGGCGAATGGCAAAATCATTGCCCATCCGGATGCAGCCGTGTGACGCCGGATACCCGGGCAGCACACCCGCATGCAGCGCAATGCCCGACCACGTGATGCGCTGCATGTAGGGCATCGGGGCGCCGCTGTAGATATTGGAACGGTGCCAGCGCTGCTTGCCGATCACGCTGAACACGCCGACCGGCGTGGGATGATGCTGCATTCCGGTCGAAACCGAAGAGCGCGCGATCAGCGCAGCGTTTTCATATAGCGAGACGCGCTGGTCTGCGATCGAGATGATGATCTGCAGCGGTCCCTTCGGAGGCGTCTCCGCCTGGACGTTCTTCGATTCAGGACTTGTGCGCCGCTCGCTATGCTTGTGCCTGTGGGGCACATATTGGCCCGGCCAGGCTCCGTACTGGGGCCAGTACGCAAACTGGGCGCGGGCGATCCCTGGATTTATTATCAAGGCTGCGAATGCGGCGAGGATTATCACGCGGATGTCCGCGCGCAGCGTCGACGATGATTTGCGGCTCGCGGCCTTCTCGGGCGCAGATCCCGGTTTCACAGTCGCCGGCGCCGGCGAGTTGAAGCCGGCGGAGCCAACGCCTGACATGTCGGTCCGATCGCGCGCCATGCGTTTTCTCAGAGTTCGACTTCAACAGCCTCTCTCCTTCAATTCCGATTGCAGTGAGTCGAAAATTGGGCCGCGCCCGCAATCACACGGCGCGAACGTCCGGCAGGTCGCGTGCTTCCTGCGGTCCCGAGCGGCAATTAACCACCTTGACCGCCTTCCGACACTATTCCCAGCTCTCTGCCTTGATTTCTGCACTATTCGAGGACCAAATGGAGCAACTCACGCATTGGAGGGGGCAGACGTGCCGAGGTCCGCACTCGCGTGGTTGCTCGTGGGATTCTCCGGGTTGATTCTCGCCGGTTGTACGCAAACGACGCTTTCGCCGTCGTCGGGTGCGAGTTTCACTCAACGAGACCGGCAGCTATTGGCCAATCCGCCCTACGCGCGGGCGGATATTCCCGAGCAATACCGCCGTCACATTGTCGACTATCCGTATAAGGAGAGACCGGGAACGATCCTGGTCGATTCGGACCAGCGTTACCTCTACTACGTCCTGCCGCAAGGCAAGGCGATCCGCTACGGCGTGGCGGTGGGTGAGGAAGCGATGGCATGGTCCGGTGTCGCGACCGTCGGCCGAATGGCCGAATGGCCCGATTGGGTTCCGACGCCGGAAATCCAGGCGCGGCTTGGCCCGTATCCGCGGCGCGTTCCGGGAGGCGCGGAAAATCCGCTGGGCGCGCGGGCGATTTACCTTTACGAGGGCAACAAGGACACTCTGTATCGCATACACGGCACCAACCAGCCGGAATATATCGGCCAGGCCATTTCTTCCGGCTGCATTCGCATGACGAACGAGGACGTGATTGATCTCTACGATCGGGTGAAGCAGGGTGCAACGGTCGTCGTGCTCGCACCCGGTCATGGTCAACGGCTGGGGGGCTTGATAGGTCGCAGTTGACTGGAGGTCGTCTGAGAATCTTGAGAATCTCGAGGGGGACGATGCAATGAACTTGCGTCCGCTGTCTTGTTTACTGACCCTGGCCACGCTCGCTTTATGTTCGACGGATGCCGTCGCACGCGCCAGCCACAAGGCCGATCACGGCAAGAAGTCGCATGAAGCCAAATCGCACGGGGCGAAATCCCACGAGGCGGAGGGCGCACATCACCGCAAGAGCGCGGCCGTCAAAAAGGATAAGCATGCCAAGCATGCGCGGGACGAACAACGCAAGACGTCACGCTCCAGCGAGGTATCGCCCGCGGGTGCGGACACACCACCGCTCCCGGAGGGTCTCGCCGCGGTCAAGAATGCGATCGACCTGACGCGCAAGGGCAAGATATCCGAGGCGACCGCCCTGGAGAAAACGATGCCCGACCCGGCGGCGCGGCAACTCGTCGAATGGTTCATTCTCCGTCATCCTCAGTCAGACGCCAACTTCAGCCGGTACGCGGCTTTCATCAAGGACAGTCCCGACTGGCCGAGCATGACACTGATGCACAAGCGCGCGGAGGGGGCGCTGTGGCAGGAGCGCGCCGACGCCGCCACCTTGCGCGGCTTCGTCGGCGATCGTCCGATCAGCGCGAAAGGCCGCTTCGCGCTCGCCCGGGTCCTGCTCGCCGAAGGCGACCGCGACGGTGCGGCAAGACTGGTTCGGCAGGCCTGGCGCGCGGATGAATTGTCGGAGCGCGCCGAAACCGACGCATTCGAGCAGTTCCATGACCTGCTCACGAGCGATGATCATCGCGCGCGGATGGACAAGCGTATCGGCGCCAAGGATTTGGCGGGCGCCAGGCGCGCCGCGCAACGCCTTGGCGACGACGCGCTTTCGATCGTAAAGGCCTGCGCGGCAGGCAATGGCGACAAGGCGCTCGACCTGCTCAATAGTGTTTCGACGGATGCCCGCGGCGACCTCGGATACACGCTTTGCCGGATCCGCTGGATGGCACATCACGACCGGATCGAGGACGCCGCCCGCCTGATGCTGGCGGCTGCGCCGCAGACGATGGCGCTTCAGGACACGGACGAATGGTGGCGCGAAAGGCGCAGTCTCGCCCGCAAGCTCCTCGATCAGGGCAGGTTCGAGACCGCCTATCAGGTGGTGCACGATGCCGCGCTGCCGGCCAGCGAACATTATCGCGCGGACTTCCATTTCATGTGCGGCTGGATCGCCTTGCGTTACCGCAACGATCCCGCGACGGCGCGGGCGCATTTCGCGCATATTGACGACGGATCGGTCAATCCGATCGTGCTGGCGCGGGCGAATTACTGGCGGGCCCGCGTCGCCGAAGCGACCGGCGAGAGGGAGGCGATGCACGCCAGCTACGAGGCCGCCGCCCGATACCCCACCGCCTATTACGGACAGCTTGCACGCGCCAGGCTCGGAATTCACAAGATCGAGCTGCGCCCGCCCCGCCCGGCCGCCGACACTGCGCTCACCGACGAACGCGTGCGCGCCGCCGACATGCTGTATGCGCTCGGCGAACGCGACGTCGTGCTGAGCTTTGTCACAGATCTCGCCGAACAGAGCACCGATACAGCGGTGCTGGTTGCACTTGCCGAACTGACCGGCCGCCACAACGATGCGCGAGCCATGCTGCAGATTGGCAAGCCGGCGCTCGCCCGCGGACTTGGGCTCGAACGTTATGCATTCCCGACCATCGGAATTCCGCAACACAGCCCGATCGGTCCTGCAATCGACCGCAGCATCATCTATTCGGTCGCACGCACCGAAAGCGCGTTCGACCAGAAGGACAAGTCGTCGGCCAATGCGGTCGGCCTGATGCAGGTCACGCCGGAAGCCGGACGCGATACCGCCAAGCGGTTCAACGTCACCTATGACTGGGACCGGATGGTCTCCGATCCCGTCTACAACACGCAAATGGGCGCGGCCGAGCTCAGCGCGTTGTTGAAGGAATATGCCGGCTCCCACATCATGACCTTCGCCGGCTACAACGCCGGCCGCGGCCGCGTTCGCGACTGGGTGAAGGCGTATGGCGATCCGCGCGATCCCAATGTGGACGCGATCGACTGGGTGGAGCGCATTCCGATCTCGGAAACGCGCAACTATGTCCAGCGCGTCATCGAAAATCTCCAGGTCTATCGCGTGCGGTTCGAGGACGCTGTCGCGGCGATGCCCGAGTCCGATCCGGCGACAGCCAAGGCGAAGGCGGCGAGCTCCGCGTCCGCTTCCCCGTGACCTTGCGACCGGCCGCTCAAGGGTGGGACGAGGTCACTCAGAAACCCGCGTTCTCGTTGATGTAGAAGGTGTTGAGAATCGAGACGCGCGGCTGGTCGGTCTTGATCGCCGGACGGCCGTGCCAGCTCATTTTTGACAGCGAGTGATAGGCCTTCAGCACGACAAAGGCATAACCGGTGTTGGGCAGGAAGGGAATCGTCTTCACCGGCTCGAGGCAGTACGAGCCAACATGCATCAGGCCCTTGAGCGACATGCGGTAGAGAGTCGTTCCCAGCGCCTCCTGGCTCTCGTCGAACGGGCAATAGAGCTGCATGGTCACGACCTTCTTCCGCGTGTCCGGATGCGGCTTGATCTGGTAACCGTCGGAATCCCGATAGACGACGGGCCTTGCCACCAGACTGAGATCGTCGGGGCCGCCAAGCTTGTCGCCGCTGGCGCGCATTTTCAGCCCCTCGTGAAGCTTGCTGCGGATGGCGTTCTCGATCTCCTTCGAGCAGAGCACGGCCGATACGGCAGCCCACGTCTCGCGCAGCCTGGGATCGATCTTCTCGATGTTGTCCCCATAAAGGCGCAGCGCCATTCGCGAGCCGGTGCCGGTGATGAGGTCGAACCCCTGGGTGGGCACCTTCCTGACGAGGTCGCGGTAGAAGGATTCAGGAAAGAAGTTTCGGAACGCGATGTGCGGAAAGGGCTCCGAAAAATAGTCGGCCGCCTCGACGCTGGTGGTCGCGTGCGCAATGAGCGCGTCGACCGTATCGGATGATACGCGTGCCTTTGCCAGGGCTTCCATTCCGATACCCTCAAGTTGCGTTTAAGTTGCCTTGGGTTGCGATACTCATACAGGCACCGCCGGATTGCAACAACACGGGCCAATCCTGCTGGCAAGACGGGATGGCGCCGTTTGTCGCTGTTCCGGCACAGCTTTTCGCCTCGCTGTCCGGCTCTCGCACATTCGTGAGAGGCTCGCTTTTCACTGTGGCGTCGGTCCGCTTTCCACGTTGCAAGACGGTGGTAGGAAGGTGCCGTTTCGGCTAGCCCAGCGCCCGCAATTCCCGCCGCAGCACCCTGCCACTCGCAGTCATAGGCAGGCTGTCGGTAAACCGCACAGAGAACATTTCTCGCGAACGCGAGATGGTCGCCGTGGCGCGAGAAGAGCGCGGCCCGAAGCGGTGCGGGCTCGCGGAAGTGTCGAAGCCATGGGAATTTGTGTTACAATCGCTGACCTGGCACCGGCACCCGTGTCCGCGCCACCCCGTGACCGGCCGATGCCAAAATGCCGCCGCTTGAGATTCTTTCGGGTCGGCTTTGGGTGGTTCGGTGATCGCCATGCTCAGCCCTGCAGAAGCACCTAGGGAAATTCACGATCTGAACGCGGCGGAGTTGGGTGCGGTCGCCCACCTCTATCGCGGAGAGATCTATCGCAGCACAATCTGGCGAACGCGCCTCGACAATACGACCAACTGGTCGATCGTGACCATGGGCATCGCGCTTTCGACAACGTTCTCCTCGAAAGAGGCCTCGGCGTTGCCGCTGATTCTGATCGGCATGCTGCTCGCGGTGTTTCTCGTGCTTGAGGCGCGCCGCTACCGCTATTTCAACGTTTGGCGCGCGCGGGCTCGCTACATTGAAACGCATTTTTACGCGCCGATCCTGAGCGGCAAACCCGCCCCCGACGATCCCAACTGGCGGGTGGTCCTTGCGGATGATTACCTGCACCCGCGTCATCATATCAGCTTCTTTCGTGCCGCCGGCCGTCGTGTTCGTCGCACCTATATCTGGATCATCGCGATTCAAACGTTTGCGTATTTTGGCAAGCTGGCGATCCATCCACAAATGGCGACGCATTTCTACGAATTCGTTGAACGCGCAGAAATCGGACCGATTCCCGGTTGGGTCGTGCTTTGTTGCGGCTTGATTTATGACCTCGGTTGGATTGCCCTTGCAGTGAGCACCTATTGGCTCGATCGACGCGCACACCGCGGCCGGACCAGAGCGGCAGCTATGGGTTGATCGCGCCCCCGGGCAACGCATACCAGATTTGAGTTGGCTACAGGAACGCCTTACCCCAGCGCCCGCAATTCCCGCCGCAGCACCTTGCCGGTGGCGGTCATCGGCAGGCTGTCGGTGAACTGCACGAAGCGCGGATATTCGTGCGCGGCGAGCTGTACCTTGACGAAATCCTGAATTTCGCGCGCCAACCCCTCGCTCGGCGCAAATCCCGGACGCAGCACGATCCAGGCCTTGATCGATTCGGTGCGGAGCGGATCGGGAATGCCCACCACCGCCGACATCGCCACCGCAGGATGCTTGAGCAGGGTATCTTCGATCTCGGACGGACCGATGCGATAGCCGGCGCTGGTGATGACGTCGTCCTCCCGGCTGACGTACCAGAAATAGCCGTCTTCATCCTGGCGACCGAGATCGCCCGTGAGCAGAAATTCGCCGGCGAATTTCCGGCGCGTGGCTTCCGGATTTTTCCAGTATTCGATCATGGTGACGGGGTTCGGCTGTCGTACGCCGATGATGCCTCTCTCCCCACGCGGCAACTCACGGCCCTTGTCGTCGATAATCCGCACGTCGAAGCCCGGCGTCGCCTTGCCCATCGAGCCGGGCCTTATCGGAAACAGTCTGGCGTTGTTGCCGACCACGAGATTGCATTCGGTCTGGCCGAAGACCTCATGGGCCTCGATGCCGAATGTGGCGCGCACCCAGTCGAGAAGCTCGACGCCAAGCGATTCTCCGCCGGTGAAGATGCTGCGAAGCTTCACGCCCGCATGTCTGACATCGGCCTGCCGCATCAATTTCAGCGCGGTCGGCGGCAGGAACACGTTGCGTACGGCATGATCGGCCATCAGCTGCATGGCGGCATGCGGATCGAATTTTCTGGCGCGGTGCCCGACCACCGGCACGCCGTGATACCAGGCCGGAAACAATGCATCGAACAATCCGCCGATCCAGGCCCAGTCGGCGGGCGTCCACATCACGTCGCCGGGCCTGGGAAAGAAATCGTGCACCATCTCGACATTGGGAAGATGGCCGAGCAATACGCGATGGGCGTGCAGCGCGCCCTTCGGGTTTCCGGTGGTGCCCGAGGTGTAGATGATCATCGCTGGATCGTCAGCCGCGGTGTCGACCGTCGCAAACTCGTCCGATGCAGCTGCAATCTCCGACCAGAACGACTTCGTGCCCGCTTGCGGCTCATCGCCGATCAGATAGACGGTCTGAAGGTCCGGAAGCTGCCCGCGGATTTTCTTCACCTTCTCCCATCCGGCCAGATCCGTGACGACGGCCTTTGCGCCGGAGTTCGACAGGCGAAATTGCAGCGCGTCCTCGCCGAACAGGGCAAACAGCGGGACCGAAACCAGACCTGAGCGAAACGCAGCGAGGTGGCCGACCGGCAGTTCGAGCGATTGCGACAGAAACAGCGCGACGCGATCGCCGCGCACCAGTCCATCGGACTTCAGCACATTGGCGAAACGGCGCGACATCGCTGCCAGTTTGTCGAAGGAGGTGCACTGCGCCCCTCCCTCCTCATCGACATAAATCAGCGCCAGCCGGTTGGTGCCGTCGGCATGGCGATCACAGCAGGTGGTCGCGATGTTGAACCGCGCCGGGATCTCCCAGCGGAATCCCCTGCAGAGCTCGTCGTAATCGTTGGTTTCAGTGAGCATGAGACTAACCACTGCAATGCCGCCTCGTCAGGAAGCTGACGAGAAAAACACCCCAACCCTCTCCCAATGGGAGAGGGAGCAGACTTCCAGTGCGGTTACGCATGCGACCCGAAATCACGAACTCGCTCGCTCCATCGCGAGCTCGGCCTGGAGGCTTGCGACGTCGCGATAGATCGAGGCGACCGCGAGCACGCGTCCTCCGCTCTTGTATCGCACCAAGCAATCCCTCGCGCGGATATCGCCGTCGATTTCGATCTCGTCCCATTTTTCGGCGTGGCCGACATAGTTGATCGGCACGTCGTAATGCTGGCTCCAGAAGAACGGCACGGCGTCGAAGGCTTCGCGCTGCCCGAGCATGTTGCGCGCGGCAGTCTGGCCCTGGCGCTCGGCCACCACCCAGTGTTCGACGCGAATATTTTCGCCCGAATGCGGATCGGGCCAGCGGGCGATGTCGCCGGCGGCATAGATGCCGGGGATGCTCGTTTCAAGGTACGCATTCACTGTGACACCGCGATCGATTGCAAGGCCGCATTTTTCGGCAAGCGATAGACGCGGCCGCACGCCGACACCGATCACCACGATGTCCGCTTCGATCACGCCGCCGCTCTTCAGCGCGGCGCGCTTGCCGTCGATCGAGGTCACGGTATCGCCCAGATGAAAGATGACGCCATGCTCCTCATGCAGCGCGCGAACGAAGTCCCCCATATCGGGGCCGAGCACGCGCTCCATCGGCCGCTGTTCGAGGCCGACGACGTGAACCTCGATCTCCCTGGCGCGCAACGAGGCTGCCGCCTCGAGCCCGATGAAGCTCGCCCCGATCACGATCGCGCGGCGTGCGCCCTTTGCCGAGGCGATGATCGCCCGGCTGTCGGCGAGCGAGCGCAACAGATGGACGTGGGGCTGATCGGCGCCGGGGATCGGCAGGCGCACCGGTTCGGCGCCGGTAGCCAGCAGCAGGCGGTCGTAGGCAACCGCTTCGCCGCCGGCGAGGATCACGTTTTTGGTCCTGGTGTCGATCGAGGCGACCTCCGTGGCGAGCCGCAGATCAATACCGGCCCCGGCATAGAAACCCGCGGGCCTGAGCGGCAGCCAGTCCTCGGGCGCACTGCCGGCAAGATAATCCTTCGACAGGTTCGGCCGGTCCACCGGCTCCGTCGCTTCACTACTCAGCATCACGACAGAGCCGCGATATTCCTGCCGTCGCAGCATTTCGGCCGCGGCGAAACCCGCAGCCCCTCCGCCCACGATCACGATCCGCGACGGCGCCTCCACCGCACCCTTGACGCGCGGCTTTGGGTGTTCGCGCTTCTGCCGGACAAAAATGCGATTGCCCTCGTGCTCGACCTTCCAGACGGCGAGCGCGTTGAAGGCGGGTGCGCGAACCGCTTCTCCGGTCCGCAAGTCGAAACAGGCGTGATGCCATGGACAACGAATGTTCTCGCCGTCCACGAGACCGTCGGCAAGCGGACCGTGATAGTGGCTGCAATGGGCATCGATGGCGAAGATCTCCGATCCCGAACGCACCAGCAGCACTTCCTCGTCGCCGACATGCCCGAGCAGCATCGCGCCGGAAAATTCGGAGAGCGTCACACCTTCAGACAGATCGGGACCGGCGGGAGTTGCTTGTTGATCTGCCATGGTTTCCTCCGCTGTTTTATTTCACCCGGTCAGGGCCGCCTTCACCAGGCCACTTGCCTTGGCAAAATCCATTTGACCGGCGTATTTCGTCTTAAGGACGCCGATCACCTTGCCCATGTCCTTCATGCCGGCGGCGCATGTCTCCTTGATCGCGGACGCGATCGCCGCCTTCACATCGTCGTCCGACATCTGCTTCGGCAGGTAAGCCTGGATGATCGCAATCTCCTCGCGCTCCTGCGCCGCAAGTTCGGCGCGCCTGCCCTTGTCGTACAGTTCGACCGCCTCCTGGCGCTGCTTGATCATTTTCTGCAATACGCTCAACAGATCGCCATCGCTGAGCGGGGGCTTGCCCTGCCCGCGCGCCTCGATGTCGGCATTCTTGATGGTCGAATTGACCATCCGAAGCGTGGAGACCTTGCGCTCGTTCTTCGCCTTCATCGCTTCCTTGACCGCATTATTGATGTCGTCGCGCAGCATTGGTTTCATCCTCTCGCGATTTTTTTTGGCTCGAACGCCAGACCACTAGGCGTTTTGGCCTTTCGAAACAACTAATGTCGCAGCCATTCAACCAGGGCATTCGCGGTCGGCTCGGGCTGTTCCGATTGCGGAAGATGGCCGCAATGCGAAAGGATCACAAGTTTCGCACCCCGAATGCCCTCCGCCATCTCCTTCGAGAGCGGGTTCGGGACGGTATTGTCCTGGTCACCGCTCAGCACCAGCGTCGGACAGGTGATGGCGGCAAGCGTCGGGCGCATATCCGCCCGGGCGATGATGGCGGTCTGCTGGCGGATAAAGGCCTCAACTCCGACGTCGTGGCCCATGTCGTGCACGAGTTGCAGCAGATCGGCGCGATCGCGCCGCGACGGATGCACGAAGATCTTAAACAGTTCATCGAGCACACCGTGAAATTCGCCCGCTTTCGCCCGCGCTATCTGGCTGCGGCGGCGTGTCGTCGCCTCGGGGGTATCCGCCCGCGCCTGGGTATTCATCAGCGCCAGCCGCAATACCCGTTCCGGCGCCTGGCGCATGATCTCGAGCGCGATGTAGCCGCCCATCGAATGTCCGGCGAGCGCGAAACGTGGCGGGGCCTCGTCAAGAATTCGCCGCGCGATGGCGGCCATATTGTCGTCGCGAATATGGTTGGCGACCATGACCGGACCCTTGCGCCACAGCGCGGGCATGATGGGAGCGAATATCCGGGGCGAGGACACCAGCCCCGGAACCAGCAGGATCGGCATGGTATTCGTCACGGTGGCGGGCTCCAGGGAATATTGGAAAGCAGAGCGGTAAGATTAAGAACCCCACCAAAGCTGTCAAATTAGCGCAATCCGCATGTGAAATCGGGCGTTTCCGGCTTTGACGCGCGCGGACGCGAAGATTATGTAATGACTTCATGACACAATCCGAAAACGCCTCAGCCTGGCCGGACCACAAGCCGACCGCGCTTCTCGTGCTGGCCGATGGAACCGTGCTGGAAGGGTTCGGCCTTGGGGCCGAGGGCCAGGCGGTCGGCGAAGTCTGCTTCAACACCGCGATGACGGGCTATGAGGAGATCCTCACCGATCCCTCCTATGCCGGACAGTTGATCACCTTCACCTTTCCGCATATCGGCAATGTCGGCACCAACGAGGAAGATATCGAGACGGTGAACATGGCGGCGACGCCTGGCGCGCGGGGAGTGATCCTGCGCACCGCCATCACCGATCCCTCCAACTATCGGGCGAAGCGCCACCTCGATTCCTGGCTGAAGGCACGCGGCATCATCGGGCTTTCCGGCATCGACACCCGCGCGCTCACGGCGCTGATCCGGACCAAGGGCATGCCGAACGCCGTGATCGCCCACAACAGGGACGGCAGCTTCGACCTGCACGGTCTGAAGGAAGAGGCCCGCGAATGGCCGGGTCTCGAGGGCATGGATCTGGTGCCGATGGTGACATGCGGTCAGCGCTTCACCTGGGACGAGACGTCGTGGGTGTGGAACAAGGGTTTCGGCCGCCAGACCGAGCCGGAGTTCAACGTCGTTGCCGTCGACTACGGCATCAAGCGCAACATTCTGCGCCTGCTCGCGGGCGTCGGCTGCAGGATCACTGTCGTTCCGGCGACCACCTCGGCCGAAGAAATCCTGGCCATGAAACCCGACGGCGTGTTCCTGTCCAACGGTCCCGGCGATCCCGCGGAGACCGGCAAATACGCTGTCCCCGTCATTCAGAAGGTGATCAATTCGGGCACGCCGACCTTCGGCATTTGTCTCGGCCATCAGATGCTGGGACTGGCGGTCGGCGCCAGGACCAAAAAAATGCATCAGGGTCATCACGGCGCCAACCATCCGGTCAGGGATGAAACCACCGGCAAGGTCGAGATCACATCGATGAACCACGGTTTCGCCGTGGATCAGGCGACGCTGCCCAAAGGCGCGACACAGACCCATGTCTCGCTGTTCGACGGCTCGAATTGCGGTATCCAGCTCGACGGCAAGCCCGTCTTCTCCGTCCAGTACCACCCGGAAGCTTCCCCGGGCCCGCGCGATTCGCATTATCTCTTCCAGAGGTTCGCCGATCTGATGCGGGAGAGGAAGCGGGCTTAAGGCGCGTCACGTCCTTGCGAGGAGCGCCAGCGACGAAGCAATCCAGTTTCGTGGCTCTGGATTGCTTCGCTATCGCTCGCAATGACGGAGACCTGAACGACTGGCGTTTCGGCCGATCATTTGGTATGATGAATATCATTGCATTGGCAGGAGCCGCTGATGGACGACCGGACCGCCCGCAAGGTTGAATATGGCGTGACGCCGACGGAGGTGATGGCGTCAATGGCGGGAATCGATTTCGTCCGCGCCATTTTCGACGGCCGACTGCCGGCGCCGCCGATCATGCAGAACATCGAACCCTTCGATTCCACGGCCGATCCCGGCATCGTCGCGTTCTACAGCACACCCGGCTTCCGGCACTACAACCCGATCGGCTCGGTGCATGGCGGCTACGCCGCGACATTGCTGGATTCGGCGATGGGGCTCGCCGTGCACTCCACGCTGCCGCCGGGGACCGGCTACACCACGCTCGAATTCAAGATCAGTTTCATCCGAGGCATGACCAAGGACACCGGCACGGTGCGATCCGAGGGCCGCACGCTCAATGTCGGACGCCGCGCCGCCACCGCCGAGGCGCGCATTACCGATGCCAAGGGCCGCCTGCTGGCCCACGCCACCACGACCTGTCTTGTTTTCGAGATTCCGGCTGGCACCGCGAAGGGAACGTGAGGCGCTGCGATCGGTTGTCTGCTTCAGACCCTTTCGCAAGCGCGGGAGCAGCGCCATGGCCGACGCCAGCAATGACCCGAAACCACTTACATTCATCTTTGCCGATGACGGCCTCGTTCCCAACAATCTCCTGCCTCTGCTGATCTACAGGAACGCGATCGAGATCGACCAACATCCCGAAAGCAGGATCGAGCGGTTGTTCGGAGCCAATGGCTGGGGCGATATGTGGCGGAACGGCATCTACGACTATCTGCACTATCACGCCACGGTTCACGAGGCGCTCGGCATTGCCCGCGGCCACGCTCGCGTTAGATTCGGCGGCGACGCCGGCAGGGAGTTCGATGTTTCCGCAGGTGACGTCGCGATCCTGCCTGCCGGCACCGGCCATCAATGCCTCTCGGCAAGCCGCGATTTTTCCGTCGTCGGCGCCTACCCGCCCGGCCCCAAAATGCAGATTACACTGCCGACACCGGAAAATCATCGCAAAGCGCTGAAGACCATCCCGGAAGTGGAATTGCCGAGGACCGATCCCGTCGCAGGAGAAAGAGGCCCGCTGGTCATGCTCTGGAATCGGCCGGGCCAACCGCCGCCGGCCTGAAGGCATGCCCGAACTGGTCGACCCACATGGCGGCCGCGGAGATATCGAGCACGACGGCGACGGCGACGACGCCGGAGACGAAGTGAAGCGCGATTTCCGCCCGCCTTTGGGCGAAGCTCTAACCGGCGATTGACCAGCGTATTTTCGGATTTCCTTTCGGCATGACCTCTCTGCCGTCATCGCGAACGCAAGCGAGCGATCCAGAACGAACCCTGGATCGCCAGCAAAACCTCGCCATGAAGCCGCGAGGCAACTCTAGGCCGCGTTGCTGCCTTCCTGACGGGAAGCCTCGAACAGGAACCAGGTGCGCCGCTCGGTCTCATCGATGAAGGTCTCGAGCAACCCTGCGGTACCGGAATCCTCGTGTTCGTCGGCCAGCTTGTGGGCCTTTCGCATCGCAGCCGCCATGCGCTTGTTGTCTTCGATCAGCTCGCGCAGCATCGCCCGAGGCGGCACGTAATCCTCGTTGTTGTCCTGGATGGTCTGCAATTTTGCGATCTGACCGATCGAACGCACCGTGGTGCCACCGATCTTGCGAACGCGCTCGGCCAGCTGGTCGGTGGTTGCGAAAATCGCCTCTGATTGCTCATCGAGCAACAGATGATAGTCGCGGAAATGCCTGCCGCTGACATGCCAGTGAAAATTCTTGGTTTTCACATAGAGCGCAAAGGCGTCGGCGAGCAGCGTATTGAGCGCTGCCGATATCTTCTCGGTTGCCGCCGGCGGCAGATCGGTCGGGGTATCGAGGTCGGGAGAGATCTTGTTGTCGGGCTTGGCTTTGCTCACGATGCACCTTCCTGTTAGGAACCGGGCGCGGCGCCAATGGACATTGGCCGCCGGAGCCTCTAACGCATCAATCAGCCCCCGGTTCCAGCGCGGGAACCCTCTTTTTGCCGGACCTTTGCCAGATATGGACGACTGGATCGACTATTACGATTCCACGCACACGATTTATGCGAGCAAGCTGCATCGCGACCTGCATTTCCAGCTGATCGCAAGCGACATCAAAGGTTACATTTCCTCGCCCGATGCGGTGGTGCTGGACTATGCCTGCGGCGAGGCGTTGTCGGCGGCAAAGGTGGCGGAGGCCTGCGGCCTGCTTTATCTGGCCGAGCCCGCGCCGGGGGTGCGAGGCCGGCTGATCGCGCGCTTTGCCCCGAACACCAGGATCCGCGTGCGCTCGCTTGATGATTTGCGGAAAATGCCGGAGAAATCGGTCGATCTGGTGATCATGAATTCGGTCGCCCAGTACATGACGCCGGACGAACTCGATGGCGCTTTCGCCACGATCCGGCGGCTTCTCAAGGGCGGGGGGCGCCTCGTTCTCGGCGATATCCTGCGGCCGGAAGTCGGCATGCTCCGCGACGTGCTTGCGCTGCTGCGCTTCGCAGCGCGCTACGGTTTCCTGCGCGACGCGATGCTCGGCCTGATCTCAACCGCCTTGTCGGACTACCGGCAATTGCGCAGCCGCATCGGGCTACAACGTTACAGCGAAGAGCAAATCATCACCAGGCTGGCGAAAGCCGGATTTGCCGCCTCTCGCGCCCCCTTCAATATCGGGCACAATCCGTACCGCATGACCTTTGTCGCGCGTCCTTCGCTCGTGGTCTGATCCTTCACGCAAGGCGGGTTAGGGTTAATTGCGGCAAGTCATAGCGGTCTGCGGCACGATCGATGAAGATGGAAGCGGCCCGGTGGCGGAAGCGTCCACGCAAGAGCGGTGCATCGCTCTCAATCCTGGTTCAAATCCAGGCCGGGCCTCCAATCTCCATGGCAATGGCCTCAGGCAGGGCAAAATGCCCGTTGATGAGTGTCCTAAAACCCTTTCACGGCTGCGGAATCTGGTCTAAAGACCACCCGCGCGCTTGATCCCAAGCGCCGGGTTGGAGGGACGCGCGGCAGCGCGCCCTTTTTTTGTGCCTATTTTCCAGCTTCACGAGACTTGATGCCCAAAAGAACTGACATCTCCACCATCCTGATCATCGGCGCCGGTCCCATCGTGATCGGTCAGGCCTGTGAATTCGACTATTCCGGCACGCAGGCGGTGAAGGCGCTGAAGGAAGAGGGCTATCGCATCGTCCTGGTGAATTCCAATCCGGCGACGATCATGACGGATCCGGAACTTGCGGACGCAACCTATATCGAGCCGATCACGCCGGAGATCGTCGCCAAGATCATCGAAAAGGAGCGTCACGTCGTCCCCGGCGGCTTCGCGCTGTTGCCGACCATGGGCGGTCAGACCGCGCTCAACTGCGCGCTGTCGCTGCGCCGGATGGGGACGCTTGCCAAATTCGACGTCGAGATGATCGGCGCAACGGCGGATGCCATCGACAAGGCGGAAGACCGCCAGCTCTTCCGCAACGCCATGGAAAGAATAGGGCTACAGACGCCGAAATCGCGTCTTGCCAACGCGTCCGCCCTCAAGAAGTCCGACCGCGACAAGTATCTCGCGGATCGCGAAAAGCTGACGGGCGCGGCGCTGGCGGAATTCGAGCGGCAGTGGACGCTGGGTGAGAACGAGCGGCACAAGCGCTACCAGGAGCAGGCGCTTGGCGAGGCGCTGATGGCGCTTTCCGAGATCGGCCTGCCGGCGATCATCCGCCCTTCCTTCACTATGGGCGGCACCGGCGGCGGCATTGCCTACAACAGGGAAGAGTTCATCGACATCATCGAGCGGGAACTCGATGCCTCCCCGACCAACGAGGTTTTGATCGAGGAATCCGTGCTCGGCTGGAAAGAGTTCGAGATGGAGGTGGTGCGCGACAGACACGACAATTGCATCATCGTCTGCTCGATCGAGAACCTCGATCCGATGGGCGTGCACACCGGCGATTCCATCACGGTCGCGCCGGCGCTCACGCTCACCGACAAGGAATACCAGATCATGCGCGACGCCTCGATCGCGGTGCTGCGCGAGATCGGGGTGGAGACCGGCGGCTCCAACGTGCAGTTCGGCGTCAACCCGGCCGACGGACGCATGGTCGTGATCGAAATGAATCCGCGCGTGTCGCGCTCCTCCGCGCTCGCCTCGAAAGCCACGGGCTTTCCGATCGCCAAGGTCGCAGCCAAGCTTGCCGTCGGATACACGCTCGACGAGATCGCCAACGACATTACCGGCGGCGCCACGCCGGCCTCGTTCGAGCCGACGATCGATTATGTGGTGACCAAGGTTCCGCGCTTCGCCTTCGAGAAGTTCCCGGGCGCCGCCAACACGCTGACCACCTCGATGAAATCGGTCGGCGAAGTGATGGCGATCGGCCGCACCTTCCAGGAAAGCCTGCAAAAGGCGTTGCGCGGGCTCGAGACCGGCCTCACCGGCCTCGACGAGATCGAAATCGAGGGGCTGGGACGCGGCGATGACAAGAACGCGATCCGCGCCGCTCTCGGCACGCCGACGCCGAACCGTCTGTTGCAGGTGGCACAGGCGATGCGGCTCGGCTGGAGCAACGACGACATCTTCACATCGTGCAAGATCGATCCGTGGTTTCTGGCGGAGCTGCGCGGCATCGTCGAGATGGAGGAAAGGGTGAGGAAGAACGGCCTGCCGGCGAACGCGTTCGGCATGCGCTCCCTCAAGGCGATGGGCTTCTCGGACGCGCGGCTTGCGGTGCTCGGCGGAACCACGGAAGCCGACGTGAAAACGCGGCGCCGCGCGCTCGGGGTTCGCCCCGTGTTCAAGCGCATCGACACCTGCGCGGCCGAATTCGCCTCCCCCACCGCCTATATGTATTCGACCTATGAAATGCCTTTCGCGGGGCGGCTTGCCGACGAGAGCGCCCCCTCGGACAAGAACAAGGTGATCATTCTCGGCGGCGGGCCCAATCGCATCGGCCAGGGCATCGAGTTCGATTATTGCTGCTGCCACGCCTGCTTCGCATTGCACGACGCCGGCTTCGAATCCATCATGATCAACTGCAATCCCGAGACGGTATCGACCGACTACGACACCGCCGACCGATTGTATTTCGAGCCGCTGACTGCCGAGGACGTGCTCGAAATCATCGAAACCGAGCAGCAGAACGGCAATCTGCGCGGCGTGATCGTGCAGTTCGGCGGACAGACGCCGCTCAAGCTCGCGCATGCGCTGGAAGCGGCCAAGGTGCCGATCCTCGGCACGTCGCCCGATGCGATCGATCTCGCCGAAGACCGCGACCGCTTCAAGCGCGTGCTCGACAAGCTCGGCCTGAAACAGCCGAAGAACGGCATTGCCTATTCGGTCGAGCAGGCGCGGCTGGTAGCCGCCGACCTCGGACTGCCCCTGGTCGTGCGCCCGTCCTATGTGCTCGGCGGCCGTGCAATGCAGATCATCCGCGAGGAAAACCAGCTCGGCGACTACCTGCTCGGCACATTGCCGGAATTGGTGCCGGGCGACGTCAAGGCCCGCTATCCCAACGACAAGACCGGCCAGATCAATACGGTGCTCGGCACCAATCCGCTGTTGTTCGACCGCTATCTTTCGGATGCCACCGAAGTCGACGTCGATTGCCTGTCCGACGGCAAGGATACCTTCATCGTCGGCATCATGGAGCACATCGAGGAAGCCGGCATTCATTCCGGCGACAGCGCCTGCTCGCTGCCACCGCATTCGCTCGATGCTGCGATCATAGCCGAACTCGAACGGCAAACCCGCGAGCTTGCGCTCGGGCTCGACGTGGTGGGCCTGATGAACGTGCAGTACGCCATCAAGGACAACGAGATCTACGTGCTCGAGGTCAATCCGCGTGCATCGCGCACGGTGCCGTTCGTCGCCAAGGTGATCGGCACGCCGGTGGCGAAGATCGCGGCAAGGCTGATGGCCGGCGAAAAGCTTGCGGATTTCAACCTGAAAAAGCGCCAGCCCGGCCATGTCGGCGTCAAGGAATCGGTATTCCCGTTCGCCCGATTCCCCGGCGTCGACACCGTGCTCGGACCGGAGATGCGATCGACCGGCGAGGTGATGGGCATCGACCGCAGCTTCGAGATCGCTTTTGCCAAGAGCCAGCTTGGGGGCGGCACCCGCGTGCCCCGCAAGGGCACGGTGTTCGTTTCCGTCCGCGAGACCGACAAGACGCGCATCGTAGACGCGGTACGGCTATTGTTCTCGCTCGGTTTCAAGGTGATGGCGACCTCGGGCACCCAGCGCTTCCTTGCCGACAAGGGGGTGCCGACCGAAAAGGTTAACAAAGTGCTGGAGGGACGGCCCCATATCGTGGACGCCATCACGAACGGCGACATTCAACTGGTGTTTAATACCACCGAAGGCCCGCAGGCGCTGGCGGACAGCCGCTCTCTGCGACGCGCCGCCCTCTTGCATAAAGTGCCGTATTACACCACTCTTTCCGGTGCCGTGGCGGCCGCCCAGGGAATTCGCGCCTATTTGGGCGGGGACCTTGAGGTTCGCACGTTGCAGAGTTATTTTTCCGAGAGCTGATCATCGGCGGGCCACAAAGGGGGCCGCTAAATGATTGGCAGTAAAGCCTGTTGGCCAGGAACTCTCCGCCCGAATCGAAGTTGAATTGGCCCTTCCGGGGCCGAATTTAGTTGAATTGGCCCTTTCCAGGACCGAGATTGGTGATCCGGCGGGTGATTGTTCCCAGCCGCAATGGCTTGACCTGAAAGACGTTTCGCGCGGGGCGCCCCAGCGGTCCCCGCGCGATTGAAGGATTAGAGAGATGATGGAAAAGGTTCCGATGACCTCGATCGGCTATGCCGCCCTCGAGGACGAATTGAAAAAGCGCCAGACGGTGGAGCGCCCGCGCATCATCGAACATATCGCGGAGGCGCGCTCCCATGGCGACCTGTCGGAGAACGCCGAATATCACGCGGCGAAGGAGGAACAGTCGCACAACGAAGGCCGCATCGCCGAGATCGAGGACAAGCTGGCGCGCGCCGACGTCATCGACATCAGCAAGCTCTCGGGCGACACCATCAAGTTTGGAGCCACGGTGACGCTGGTCGACGAAGACACCGACAAGAAGACGGTGTGGCAAATCGTCGGCGAGCCGGAGGCCGATGCCAAGAAGGGCCGCATCTCCATCACCTCGCCGCTCGCGCGCGCGCTGATCGGCAAGAAGAAGGGTACCACCGTGGAGGTCATGGCTCCCGGAGGCCCCAAGGCCTACGAGATCACCAAGGTCGAGTGGCGCTGATGCCGCGCTGAACGCCCCGGTTGAAGAAAGGCCGCGCCATTTGCGCGGCTTTTCTTTTTGCACCACGAGGCGCGAGCCATTTCACGCCGGAATATTTTTCGGGTAAGGATGTTTTGATTTCAGGCTGCTCTGCCACTCGCAGGATAAAAGCCGAACGTGTCAAACAGGGGACATGACATGGACCAAACGTTATCCAGATTTCAGCCGACAGCTCTCAGCCTGTTTCGTTTCATCACCGGGCTGCTGCTGTTCCAGTACGGCATAGCGAAGATTTTCAAGTTTCCGGTCCTGCCCTATTTCGCCAACATCCCTCCGCTGATCCAGACGGCCGGATGGATCGAGCTCATTCTAGGCGGCCTGCTGCTGATCGGGCTGTTCACGCGACTGGCTGCCTTCGTCCTCGCCGGCGAAATGGCCTTCGCCTATTTCCTCGGCCATATGTTCAAGAGCGGCGGGCCGATTTTTCTTCCGCTCAACAATGGCGGCACGGCGGCGATCCTGTTCTGCTTTGCCTGCCTTTATCTCGCAACCGCGGGCGGCGGGCCCTACAGTCTGGATGCCATGATGGGCAAGAAGGGCTGAGCCGGCGATAACGACCTCATGGTTCGAGTTGCACGACGCTGCCGTGCACTTCACCATGAGGCTTTCATACCGCGTCACGCGCTACGGCCTCATCTTGAGGAGCATCGCGCATGCGATGCGTCTCGAAAGATGGGCCACGAGCGGCAAGGGCTGCTACCCGACCGGCCTGCGGCCAGCGCGACGGATCATCCCCGTGCCTTCACCTCGAGCGGAACCGCGGCTTCGTATTTCGAATTATGCAGCACCAGCGACGTCCTGACGTTGCGCACATGCGGTGCTGCCGTCAGATGGGTGACGAAATCCTGGAACGTCGCCATGTCGGGCGCCACGCATTTCAGGATGAAATCGACTTCGCCCGAAAGCATCCAGCATTCGCGCACCAGTGATTCGCCGCGCACGAATTCCTCGAACGCGCGCAGATCGGCGTCCGCCTGGCTGGAGAGGTGCACGGAAGCGAACACCGTAACGTCGAAACCCAGGCGGCGCGGATCCAATAGCCCGCGATAGCCAAGAATGTATCCGGCCTCCTCCAGCGCCCTTACGCGGCGCAGGCAAGGCGGCGGCGAAATGCCCACGCGTTTGGCCAATTCAACATTGGTGATTCGGCCGTCGGCCTGGATTTCGCTGAGAATTTTGAGGTCAATTTCGTCAAGATTCTTCGACACGCGGCTCTCGATCCCATGGCGTTCAGAATGTTGCAGCGGCAACACTCTTAGCGCAGCTCGGGTCGGATGCGCAATTTTATTGCGCAAGTGCGGTGCAATATCCCAGTGCTCAACTGCTGCTCACGGGAAATTTTGCTGATTTGGATTGCAATTCTTGCATAGCTCGCCAGATGTTTTAGACTTGGATTTGTCGCTTTCGGCGCCCTTCCCGCGTCAATTCCGCTCCAGCGCTCACAAAAGCCCCCAAGGGATCTGCCTGCCATGCCCGCCCCCATTCATGCCAAGGTCGTCATCATCGGTTCCGGCCCGGCCGGCTACACCGCGGCGATCTACGCTGCTCGGGCCATGTTAGAGCCGATCCTGATCCAGGGCATTCAGCCGGGCGGACAGCTCACCATCACCACCGACGTCGAGAACTATCCGGGCTTTGCCGACGTCATCCAGGGCCCATGGCTAATGGAGCAAATGGAGAAGCAGGCCGCCCATGTCGGCACGAAGATCGTGACCGATCTCGTCACCAGGCTCGAGCTTGCCCAGCGGCCATTTCGCCTGACCTGCGACAGCGGCGATGTCTATCTCGCGGAAACCGTGATTCTTGCAACAGGAGCGCAGGCGCGCTGGCTTGGCCTGTCTTCCGAAGAGAAGTTCAAGGGTTTCGGCGTCTCGGCCTGCGCGACCTGCGACGGTTTCTTCTACCGCAGCAAGGAAGTCATCGTGGTCGGAGGCGGCAATACCGCAGTCGAGGAAGCGCTTTTCCTTACCAATTTCGCCTCCCAGGTGACCGTCGTACACCGTCGCAATCATTTCCGCGCCGAGCGCATCCTGCAGGAACGGCTGTTCAAGAACCCCAAGATCAAGGTGGTGTGGGACAGCGCGATCGATGAAATCTGCGGCAGCGAGAGCCCGGCCAAGGTCAGCCATGTGCGGCTGAAGAACGTCAAGACGGGCGCGCTCAGCGAAGTGAAGGCGGATGGCGTCTTCATCGCGATCGGCCATGCGCCCGCCACAGACCTCGTCGTCGGCCAGGTCAAGTTGAAACCGTCAGGCTATGTCGAGGTGGCACCCAATTCGACCGCGACCTCGGTGCCCGGCCTGTTCGCGGCCGGCGATGTCGCCGACGAAACCTATCGCCAGGCAGTCACGGCCGCCGGCCTTGGCTGCATGGCGGCCCTTGAAGCCGAACGTTTCCTCGCGTTGCGCGCGAGCGAGCGCGCAGCGGCGGAATGATCATGCCCCGAACTCGCGACGGATTTACGGATATGGACTGGGATAAGCTGAAGGTGTTTCACGCGGCGGCTGAAGCGGGAAGCTTCACCCATGCCGGCGAGCAGCTTGGCCTGTCGCAATCGGCCGTTTCACGGCAGGTCAGTGCACTCGAGCAGGAGCTCTCCGTTTCCCTGTTTCACCGCCATGCGCGGGGGCTCATCCTGACCGAGCAGGGCGACCTGTTGTTCCGCACCGCCCATGACGTGTTCATGCAGCTGCAGGCGGCGCGCGCCAAACTCACCGACAGCCGCGAACGGCCGAGCGGCGACCTGAAGATCACCACGACGCCGGGCGTCGGCATCAACTGGCTGATTCCGCGGCTCGGCGAATTCACCGCGCTTTATCCGGAGATCAGGATTTCCCTGATCGTCACCGACGAGGAACTCGACCTGTCGATGCGCGAGGCCGATGTCGCGATCCGCACGCGCAAGCCGACTCAGCCCGACCTGATCCAGCGCAAGCTGTTCGCGATGGGATTCCATGCCTATTGCTCGCCGGAATATGTCAAGCGGTTCGGCACGCCGCGCACGCTGGACGAACTCGACGCCCACCGAATCATCACGCTTTCCGACGGGCAGGTCGCGCCGCATCTGCAGAACCGCAACTGGCTGATCGAGGCCGGGCGCAACGGCTCGGGGCCGCGCGAGGCCTATTTCAAGGTCAACAACATCCTGGGGCTCGTGCGAGCCTGTCAGCAGGGCCTCGGCATTGCCGCGTTGCCGGACTACCTGGTGGAGGAAAACAGCCGCCTGGTGCAACTTTTCGGAGAATTGGATTCCATCCAGCTCGACACCTACTTTGTCTATCCCGAAGAATTGAAGACGGTAGCGCGGGTGCAGGTGTTCCGGGACTTCGTAGTCAGCAAGGCGCAGCGCTGGCCTTCCTAGTGTCCCGAATCCGAAGTTCGCAGCCAGCCGTTCGGATTCGGACGGCTTAATTATCAACTGATAAGTCCCCCGCCCTCTCCGCATGACTGACATGCGGGGTGGACGGTTGCTGCAAAGCGCCGGCGCGGATCATAATGTTTCTACACTGAGTCCTCGCGTTCGCATTTGTCCCCCTCCTCCAGTGGCGCGGGTGCTCGGTTATCCCTCTTGGAAGGTGATTGTGTCGGCCTAACGAGGCCAATACCTTGAGCCGGGCTCTCACGAGCCCGGCTTTTTTCTGTTCGACCTTTCTGCTCGATCCGAGCGCGGTTTCCGTCGTTGACAGCGACGTGCTTGCGCATCATCATTTCGCGATGATCACGATTCCGTGCGCTGCTCACTGCTCGAATCTCTTGTCGAAAAAAGTCCCCCTCCCGGGGGCTTCGGATCGACGCACGCGATAGACTTCTCGCTCAAGCCCGATCTGCAAAACCCCGCCGCGAGGTGCGGGTTTTTTTGTTGACCCGTCTCCGGCCCACCCCTCGGAGATGACCCAATGAATACCACCGATACCGCTGCCCGTTTCGATGCCGGATCCTCCGGCCTTCGCGCCCTTTTGCGCGGCCTGTGGTTGCCGCTGATCACGCCGTTTCGCGACAACGCGCTCGACGAGTTCTCGCTGAGACGACTCTTGCGGCACTACGCGACCATGCCGATTGACGGGTTGATCCTTGCCGCCACTTCCGGCGAGGGCATGACGCTCGATATCGAAGAGCTCGAACGGATCGTTGCGCTGGCCCGCGCCGAGACGGCCGAAGGAAAGCGTTACATGCCGATCTGTCTCGGATTGTCCGGCAGCGACACCACGAGGATGTGCGACACAATCGACGAGACGGCGGCCTGGCCGATCGACGGTTATCTGATCGCAAGCCCGTATTACTCGCGGCCGTCGCAGCGCGGCCTGTTGCGGCATTTCGGCGTACTTGCCGATCATGCCTCCTGGCCTGTCGTGCTCTACAACATCCCCTACCGGACCGCCGTCAATCTCGATAATGACACCCTGCTCCAGCTTGCCCAACATCCAAACATCGTTGGCCTGAAGGATTGCTGTGCCGACCGCAGCCAAACCCTCGATCTGCTGCGCGCCCGGCCCGACGGCTTTCGGGTGCTCACGGGCGAGGACGCCCAATATTTCCAGGCACTTGCCGACGGCGCCGATGGTGCGATCCTGCTGTCGGCCCATATCGAGACCGAGACCTTTGCTTCGGTGCGCTCACTTCTGAATGAAGGCAAGCATGACGCGGCCCGCGAGCGCTGGGAAAGCGTATCCGACCTGACGAAGCTGTTATTCGCAGAGCCGAGCCCGGCGGCCGCGAAATATTGGCTGTCGCGCATCGGCCTGATCGACAGCGCCGAGGTCCGTCTGCCCATGGTGGAGGCAAGCGCGGAACTGGCGGCACGGTGTGATGCGGAAATCGACCTGCGCCGCCGGCAGGGACCGAACGGTTAACATTAACCCTCCGCGGACGTTTTTACCGCACGACCCTTTGAACCAATGGGGATGAGCGCCGACATACATTATAGACGGGCGATTTCGCAAAACGGGCTTTTTGGGTGGAAGCTTGGGATCGTCTGGGGGCGATTTGTCTCTCTTGTAGCGTGAACACAATGATGCCCCTGCTTCGCTATTTCACCTATGTCGGTGGAGCGCTCGTCGCGCTCATATTTGTCGGCTCATACGTCATTCCGGAACCGGCGGCAGTGCCGCAGCACGACGCCGCAAGGCCGGTCATTCGCATCGCTTCGGACCGGATCGTTCCGGCACGCGTGGACCTCGATACCAGCGTGCAGCCACCCGCTCCCAATTCGCCACCAAGCGTCCTGGCGCTGAGTGCGCCCCAGGCGCCGGTGCGCCAGGCCTACGCGCAGCTGCTTTCACCGCCCGCGACGCCCGCCTCGACGGCGGCTGGGCCCATCAAGCCTTTGGCAAAGGGCGAGGTCAGGAAAGCGAAGATCGCAAGGCGGTCCGACCGTCAGCTGGTCGCCGCCTATCCCCAGGCCGCCTATCCTCACGGCTATCCCCAGGGTTTTCAGCCCTTCCGCTGGACCTGGTAGGGTCGGGGTTTGCGGAGTTCTGCCGAGGAACCGCTTGAGCTCGTTTAGTTCAACTTTCCCCCTTGCGGACGGGTTCAGTTCACCTCTCCGGCTTGCGAGCAAGCCAATTGCATTTCGAGTTGATGCTGCTTCTTCACCTCTCCCTTAAAAGGGGGAGGTCGGCCAGCAATGCGAGCCGGGAGGGGGTCGCAAACTTCTTGCCAGCGTTACTGTTCCCTGCAATTCGGTCAGCCGAATTGACCCCCTCCCCAACCCTCCCTTTCAGGGTGAGGGAGCGCAGCCTTACCCTCGGCCCACAGATTCAATTGTCAAACAGCCATCGCCTCGCCTCGTCATTGCGAGGAGCAGCGCGACGAAGCAATCCAGTGTATTTCCGCGGTCCGGATTGCTTCACGAGCCTTCCCTCGGCCGCGCATTCGCGCGGACCCGTCGGCTCGCAAACGACGAGCTTCGGCATTCCCGCGACGAAGTTCGCCCGAGTTCTGCTGAAAACCTTCGTCCCTCCCTTTCGAGAGGGCGCAGGGAAAGCCGGGCGCCAGACGGCACCCATAGCCTCGCGTGCGAAAATAAAAAGCACACGAGCGTAGTCACCACAGGTACATCCGGATCGACCCGGCTTTCCCCGCGCGATGTTTTTTACGGTTTCCTTCGAGCTCTCCCCGGTGAGCGGGCTTCGTTGTCACCGTCGCCGGCGCGATGCAAAGCATCGTCGCCAACTTGACGCCAGCGTCGCGGCGTCAGGACCACACGACTTCGCCGTATGCGGCGACGTTTTCGTCCGGCGCGATCCAAGGAATCGCGCCTGACGCCACCGCATCCATCGCATCCCGCGCCCAACGTGTCGTGACGATCGCGAAACGCCCCTCTGCGGGGCACGAGACGCGCAAGGCTTTAGGATTGATTTGCCCGTCGGCGAAAGCGGAAAATTTTTGCGAAAGGGGCTGGACACGGGTGTGCGGAAAACCGCAACTGATTTGCCCGAGGGGCAGTCGTCACACAACCTCACCCCACTTCCGCCCGCACCATCGCAGCACCCTTGGCAAGCGCCTTCAGTTTCGCAAACGCAAGCTCTCGCGGCAGATATTTCATGCCGCAATCCGGTGCCGGCACCAGCCGTTCCGGCGGAACATGCTTCAAGGCGGCGCGAATGCGATTCGCAACCATCGCTGGCGTTTCCGCCGCGGGATCGGCGAGATCGATCACGCCAAGCATGATCGTCTTGGGAGCAAGCTCGGCGAGCACGGAAAGATCGAGCTTCGGCTGCGCCGCCTCGATCGAAATCTGGCTCGCCCGGCACGCCGCGAGCTCCCCCAGGAACGAGTAGCCGACCGGCTTCTGACCCTTGACCACGGCAGCGTAGCCGAAACAGAGATGCACGACGGTGGTCACGTTGAGGCCTTCGAGCGCACGGTCGATCGCCTTCACCGCGATCCGCTTCGCCGCCGCCGGGTCCTGGCGCAGCCACGGCTCGTCGAGCTGGATGACGTCGGCGCCGGCCTTTTCGAGATCGCGCGCCTCGGCGTTCACCGCAGCCGCATAGTCCATGATCATCTCGTCTTCGTCGCGGTAATGCTCGTTGATCGCCTGACGGCTCATCGTGAACGGGCCCGGTAAAGTGATTTTCGCCAGCCGGTCGGTATTCTCGCGAAGGAACGCCATGTCGCGCACCTCGACCGCATGCGTTCGCCTGATTCGCCCGACGACGCGCGGGACGGCGGTGACGAGGCCGGCCTTCGAGACGACCTCGCCGGGCTTGCTGCACTCGACACCCTCGAGCGAAGTCGCGAAGCGGTTGGAATAGCTTTCCCGCCGCATCTCGCCGTCGGTGACGATATCGATGCCGGCGCGCTCCATGTCGCGGATCGCAAGCAGTGTCGCATCGTCCTGGGCCTGTTCGAGCCAGGGCTCGGCCACGCGCCAGAGATCGAGGCGCACGCGCGCCACGCCCTTCGCCAGCAGAGCGCGGTCGACCAGCCAATCCGGCTGCGGATAGCTGCCGACGACGGTCGTGGGCAGAAGTTTTGGCGGCATGCGTTTCTCCCTGGCGCGGCAGATTTCCGATCTTTGATCCCTCCCCCCGCGAAGCGGCGGGGAGGGTCGATGCGAGTAATCCCGGCGACGCGAAGCGTCGTCCGGAGAGCGTCGGGGTGGGGGGTGCAAGAAAAGGCCCCCCACCCTGGCCTCCGCTTCGCTTCAGCCTTCCCTCCCCACCACTCGCTTACGCTCGCGGAGGGAGGGATAAGAGGCGCGCGTCACGCGGCGCCGCCGAGATAGAGCCGCTTGACGATATCGTTGCCCTTCAATTCCTCGACGCCGGCCGCAACCACGATCTCGCCATGGACGATGATGTAGCCGCGATCGGCGATGCGGATCGCCTGGTTGAAGTTCTGCTCGGCCATCAGCACCGTCAAGCCGAACATGCGGCTGAGCTCGCCGATCTTCGCGATCATCTGCGACACCAGGAGCGGCGACAGGCCCACCGAAGGTTCGTCGATCAGCAACAGGCGCGGCGAGGACATCAGCGCGCGCGCAATCGCCAGCATCTGCTGCTGCCCGCCCGACATGGTGCCGGCGAGCTGTTTCGACCGCTCCTTCAGCACGGGGAAAGTCTCGAAGGCGTGCGCGAGGTTGCGATCGATGTCGCGGCGCGCGGCTTTGCGGAACGCGCCAAGCATCAGATTTTCCAAAACCGTCAGCCTTGGAAACAGCCGCCTTCCCTCCGGCACCATCGCGACCCCGAGATCGACGATGGCCTCGGGCGAGAGTTTCGCCAGATCGTGCGTATGGCCGTCGATTGTCAGGGTCAGGCTGCCACGCCAGGGCCTGACCAGACCGGTGATGCACTTCATCAACGTGCTCTTGCCGTTGCCATTGGTGCCGAGCAGGGCGACGGTCTCGCCGGCTTCGACGTTCAGCGAAACGTCGCGCAGCGCCTTCACGGCGCCGTAGCCTGCATCGAGGCCGGAGATGGAGAGGCCAAGTGCCGAGTCATGTGCTGCGCCCTCAAGTGCCAAGGTAAGCCTCCTGCACCCGCGCATTGGCCATGACCTCGGACGGCTTTCCGATGGCGATGATCCGCCCCGCATCCAGGCACATGATACGCTGCGAGAACCGCATCACCGCCTGCATGATGTGTTCGATCATGATGATGGTGATGTCCTGGTCCGCAAGGCTGATGAGAAGATCGAGCACCTCGTCGACCTCCGAGCCGGAGAGGCCGGCCATCGCCTCGTCGGAAATCAGAAGCTTCGGCCGCGTGGCAACCGCGCGGGCGAGTTCCATCTTGCGCAATTCCACCTGGCTGAGCTTCGTCGCCGGCGCGTCCGCCTTGGCGGCCAGCCCGGTCTGCGCGAGGACCGCCATCACCGCGTCGCGCCGCTGTGCGGCCGAAACGAGGTCGTGCGCGGCGGCCGCGAAATCCAGTGCCACCATCAGGTTCTCGGCGACCGTCATGCTCTTGAATGGCCGCGGAATCTGGAAGCTTCGCGCAATGCCGCGGCGCGTGCGCATATAGGGCGGCAGCCGCGTGATGTCATAGCCCTCGAACATCACGGTGCCGGGCTCGGTACGGAAGGCGCCGGAGATGCAGTTGATCAGCGTCGTCTTTCCCGAACCGTTCGGCCCGATCAGACCGAAGCGCTCGCCGGGGCGGATATCGACGCTGACATTGTCGAGGGCCGTGAAGCCGCCGAAGCGTTTGGTGAGCGCGCCGATGCGCAGCAAGGGCAATTGGTCTGCGGCGGTCATGCCTTGCCCTCCGCGCGTTTGCCGACAAGCTTCCGGAACAGGCCGATGAGACCCTCAGGCGCCAGGACCACGAACAGCACCAGCATGATGCCGAGCACCAGCACATTCACCTCCGAGGAGATGGTGACGGCCAGAAGCTGCTGCGTCACGCCGAGCAGGATCGCGCCGATGACCGGGCCGGCCCAATGCGCGGTCCCGCCGATCAGGGACATGGCGAGAACCGAAACCGAGTAGTTGAGATTGAAGGCGGACGAGGGGTCCGCATATTGCAGATACATCGCGCCGGGAGCACCAGCCGCGCACATCAGGGCACCCGATATCACGCAAGCCAGCAATTTGAGCCGCAAGGTCGGCACGCCCGTGCATTCGGCGGCAAGCTCGTCATCCTTCAGGGCCTGAAGGCCGCGGCCGATCCAGGAATTCTGGATGTAGCGCGCAATCGCGACCGCAAGCACCACAAGCAGGGCCTGGACGAAAAACAGCATCTGCACATAGCTGTGAAACGGCGCGGTCACCGCCGGCCGTTGCAGCTGTATGCCGGCCGCGCCACCGAGATAGCGCCAGTTCGTCACCGAGGTTTCGATGATGATGGTGAGCGCAATGGTGGCGATCGAAAAGAAGATGCCCTGCATGCGCAGGGTCAGGAGTCCGACCGCGAGCCCGAGCAGCGCGCCCATCGCCGCAGCCACCGCGATCTGCACCGCAAGCGGCGCACCGAAGGCCTGGGCCAGCAGCACGGCCGTGTATACGCCGACGCCGAAGA
The DNA here is from genome assembly GCA_963820275.1 of uncultured Alphaproteobacteria bacterium. GTDB lineage: Bacteria > Pseudomonadota > Alphaproteobacteria > Rhizobiales > Xanthobacteraceae > Bradyrhizobium. Next base: position 62,551 of record CAWFZL010000022.1, on the reverse strand, counting down.
ACGCGCTGGTGCCGAAATTGACGTAGCCGGCGTAACCGCCGAGGATGCTCCACGCCACCGCCAGCACGATGAACTGAAGAATCACATAGCCGGCAAAGAACGGATATTCGTTGCCGATCACCTGCGTCACGGTCGCGACGGCGACGAGAAAGAGGATCGCCCCGATCCAGAAGAGAAGGCTGCTTCTGTTCATGACCGCCTGCCGAACAAACCCTCCGGCCGGACGGCCAGAACACCGAGCAGAAGCGCAAACGAAATGGCCGGCGCCCAGGAGGCGCCGAACATGGTCAAGACGATCGTTTCCGCGACTCCGAGGATGATGGCCGCCAGCAGCGTACCGCTCATGCTGCCCAGCCCTGCCATCACCACCACGCAGAAGGTCCGCCCGATATAGGCGCGGTCGAGCGTCGGATCGACGGGTGCCACGATGATCAACAGCGCGCCCGCGATCCCCAGCACCGCCGTGGCGATGCCGAACGCCCATTGCTTGATCCGGACCGGATTGGCGCCCATCAGGCGCACCGCCTCCTCGTCCTGCGCGACGGCGCGGATCGCGCGTCCCATGAACGTTTTCGACAGATACAGCGCGAGCAACAGCGTCAGTGCGGAGGCAACCGCAAACGCTACCACCAACCGTAGCGGAATCCGCATCTCGCCGATCCGCCAGGCCTTGCCGATATAGGAGGCGGTAACCGAGCGCTGGTCGACGCCGAACTGGAGAATGATCAGCACTTCGATGATGAAGGCAACGCCGAAGAAGAAGGCGATGCCGCGCACGCCGGCGTCGCTGCCGCGCTTCTCGAACGTCTCGTAATACAGCCGATAGGCGGCAAGGCCGAAAACGAACAACAGCGGCGTGATCAATAGTCCCGCGAGCAGCGGATCGATGTCGTAGCGATCGTTGAGGACGAATACGCCGTAGGAGGCCATCACCAGAAAGGCCGGGTGCGCGACGTTCGGCACGTCGAGCAGGCCAAAAGACACGGACAGACCGATGCTGACGGCCGCATAGAAGCAGCCGAGCAGTACGCCGATCACCACCGCGTCGAGCAGCAGATCCATCGAAAACAAGTGAGGTCCCCCTTGACCCGCCTATTAAGACACCATGATTTTTGGTCGAACGCCTTGCCAGCGGGCCCGCATACCTCTCCCCTGCGGGGAGAGGTCGATTTGCCCCTGGCGATGCGTGAGCATCGTCCGGCGCAAATCGCGTGAGGGGCCGCTGCTCCCACGCGAGACCGTAACCCCCTCACCCCAACCCTCTCCCAATGGGAGAGGGTGCACGCTTCCGTCGCGGCTACAACCTAATCTCATGCTGCTCCGAGCCGTCGCGCCTTTGGGACGTACGGCTTTTATCTATTCCCAGGTCTACTTCCGCGCGGCTTCGAAGGGGCTGACGAGATCGCCGGACTTCAGTCTATCCGGGAACAGGATCACCTGCTTGCCGGGTTGTCGGAACTGATCCATGTTCTTGTCGACGATGCCCCGGAACTGCGCCTGCAGGGTTGCGGTTTCCTTGCGCTCGCCGTCCGGCGAAAACGCGATCGGACCGACGATGGTCTGGATCTCGTGCTCCCGCAGATATTTTGCCAGCGTCTTCTGGTCGAGCGATCCCGTCGCCTTGATCGCCGCCTCGACGAGCTGGCCGCTCGCATAGCCGAACGGCGCGAGATAATAGCCGAGCGGATCCACCTTTGCCTCGACCGCCCGTTTCGAATAGGTATCGAAGAAGGCCTTGGTCCCCTCGAAATACATGCCCGGCTCCGGCAGCCATGTATTGTAGTTGACGACGCCGTTGAGCAGCGACCCCAGATTCTCCATGATGGGGCCGAATTGCAGTCCGACCATGCCGCCGCCGAAGAGCTTGACGTTGTCGCCGATCCCGATCTCGTTGACGGCGCGCAGGATGCCGGCCGAATTGGGCGGGTACGACGCGACAAAGACGATGTCTGGCTTGGTGGCCTTGACGGCGCGGATGATGCTGGAGAATTCCACCGTGTTCGGCGGATAGTTCTGGTCGAACACGATCGGCATCTTGAGCTCGGCCGCGACCTCCCGCGTGGACTTCACGAGGTTCTGGGCGAATTCCTGGTCCGCCGAGAGAAGGGCAACCGTCTTGCCGCCAGCTTTTTGACCGATACTGAGGAAGGCCCTCGACCAGGCGTCCGCCGGCCCCCACGGGGCGTTGTTGAAATACATCTCGTGGCCGACCTTGCTGTTGACCTGGGTGGCGAAATTCCCGATCAGCAGCATGCCGCGCTGCTTGACCAACGGCATGATCGGCGCGGTCGGCACGGTCGCATAGGGCGCGAACAGAAGATCGACCTTGTCGATGTCGAGCAGCTTCGAATAGATCGCGGGCGTTTCGGCAGCGCTCGACTTGTCGTCATAGACGACCAGTTCGACCTTGCGGCCGAGCAGTCCGCCCTTGGCGTTGACATCGTCACGCCAGATCTCGATGCCGAGCAGCGACGCCTTGCCGCCGCCCGCCAGACCACCCGTTTGCGCCATGGACATGCCGATCTTGATCGGTGCCTGCTGGGCGCGTGCGCCCGAAGTCAGCCCCAATCCAGTGACGGCGATCGCTGCGCCGAGAAACGTCCTGCGTTTCATTGATCCTCCCAAATCTCACGTTTTTGTCCGACCTTCCGCGCCACCGGCTGGTCGCCGGATTTCGTGGAAAGTGTACTATTGATCTTCCGATAATCTGACGCGAGGCGGACAGAAAGGTCAAATCCGCCGCATCAACACTTAGACTGATGCGGCGGATCGTCCGCTCATGCCGGCTGTTTCAGGATCGCCGACGGGTCGGCGCCGACACGGCCGCCGGCCTTGTCGGCAGCGGTCTCGCGCGACAGGCGCATGTCGAAGCGGATGGTCGGCAGGCCTGGAATCGGGCACTCCGGGTCTTTGGGATTGATGTCGACGGCGAGGTCATCCGAGGAGCCGAACACGACATCATCCACCAGATGCGGATCGTCGCGCAGATAAAGTGCCGTCACCAGTTCGCGATAACCGGGGGCACCGACCAGGAAGTGAATATGGGCCGGCCTCATGCCGTGCCGCTTCTGTGCCCGGACCATGTCACCCACCGGGCCATCCATCGGAATCGAGTATCCGATCGGCTTGACGGTGCGCACCAGGTAGACGCCGTTGGCATCGGTCGTGAACACGCCCCGATAGTCGATCGACGCCGCGCTTTCCTGGATGTCGTAGAGACCATCGGCACCGGTCTGCCAGATCGAAACCGTCGCGTTGGCGACCGGCTTGCCGTTCACGTCGGTCACGCGGCCGTAGAGCACGATCTCCGACCCGGGCCTCACGGTCTTGGCGATCTGGCTGCCCGCGGGAAGGTCGGGTGCGGCTTCCCGGTAGAACGGACCGAGCAGGCTCGTATGGGTGCCCTCTTCCATGGCCGTCGAGTTGTGCAGACCATTGACCAGGGCTGAGAGGCCCAGGGTGTCCGAGAGCAGAATGAACTCCTGCCGCGCCGGCGTGCAGATCTTGCCGACGGCGGTCATGAACGCGATGCCCTTGATCCATTCCGCCGGTGTCAGCCTCACCTCCCTGGCGAAGGCATGCAGGTGCTTTACCGCGGATGCCATGATCTCCTTCATGCGCGGATCCGGCGTCGTCGCCATCTGGTCAAGCACCGCGTCAGTGATGGTTTCCGGCGTCAGTTCATGCATGCGTCTCTCCCTTTATCCTCGCCGTTTCGACGGCATTTTCGATGTTCAACCTAGCGCCCTCTTGCCACGACCGCCAGACGAATAAAAGCACCGGATCACGCACCTCGGCGAGTGAACACCCCGAGCCGTGCCCAATTTAACGCCAGGAACGGCCGGCCTCATCCCTCCGGTGTGGGACCGCGCACTGCGCTCGCGAGGGAGATACAAGAAAACAGCCGAAGGCGTGATTTCCGTCAATCCGTCTGGTCGCGGCGCACGCTGAGCGCCTGCTTTTCCGCAACTTGCGGAGCGCTGGCTGCTGGCGCGGTGCCAAAGGCATGCGGCTGGGTCAGCACTTCCGGCTGCAGGATCCGGTCGAGCTGTTGGCGCGTCAAAAGCTTTCTTTCCAGGACAAGATCGTAAACGGCCTCGCCGGTCGCCAGCGCCTGCTGCGCGATCTCGGTGGCGTTGGCGTAGCCGATATAGGGATTGAGAGCGGTAACGATGCCGATCGATCTTTCAACGCCCCGCCGCAGATGCTCGCGATTGGCGGTAATGCCGCTCACGCATTTCGATGAGAGCGTCAGGCAGCCGGCGCGTAGATGGTTGACGCTCTTGAACAGGCTGTGGGCGATGATCGGTTCGAACGCATTGAGCTGCAGCTGGCCGGCCTCGGCCGCAAAACTCACCGTCACGTCGTTTCCGATCACCTCGAAGGCGATCTGGTTGACGACCTCGGGGATGACCGGATTGACCTTGCCGGGCATGATGCTGGAGCCTGCCTGCATCGGCGGAAGATTGATCTCGCCGAGCCCGACGCGCGGTCCCGACGACAACAGCCGAAGATCGTTGCAGGTCTTCGACAGCTTGACCGCGACGCGCTTGAGGACTCCGGACAACTGAACGAAGCTGCCGCAATCCTGCGTCGCCTCGATCAGGTTCGAAGCGGTCACGACCGGGATGCCCGTGGTTGTGCGCAAATGCTGACATACCAGCCGGGCATAGTCCGGATGCGCATTGATGCCCGTGCCGATGGCGGTGGCACCCATGTTGATTTCGCAAATCAACAGCACGGCTTCCTTCAGGCGCTGCTCGTCTTCTCCGAGCATCACCGCGTAGGTCGAGAATTCCTGTCCCAGGGTCATCGGAACCGCATCCTGCAACTGGGTTCGGCCCATCTTGATGATGTCCTTGAACTCCTCGGACTTGGCCTCGAACGCCTGGCGCAACACCGCCATGGCGTCGACCAGCCGCATGATGCCCGAATACGCCGCCAGCTTGAGCGCCGTCGGATAAACGTCGTTGGTGCTCTGGCTCATATTGACGTGTTCGTTGGGATGCAGGAATTTGTAATCGCCCTTCGACCGGCCGAGCAGTTCGAGCGCGCGATTGGCGATCACCTCGTTGGCATTCATGTTGGTCGAGGTGCCGGCGCCTCCCTGGATGACATCGACCACGAACTGCTCGTGCAGCCGGCCGGCCCGGATTTCCTCCGCCGCGGCGACGATGGCCTCGACGCGAGTGGCATCCAGTAAACCCAATTCCTGGTTGCTCCTGGCTGCGGCCAGTTTGATCGAAGCCAGCGCCGCCACGAGATCCGGATAGATCGAGATGGGCGTTCCCGTGATCGGGAAATTCTCGACCGCACGCAGGGTGTGAACGCCGTAATAGGCGTCAGCGGGAACGTCACGGTCACCCAGGAGATCGTGCTCGCGTCGCGTCTTCATCCGAACCTCCCGACATTCCCGAAAACACAATCAAATCAGGATCGTGGAGACTTTCCAAGTGCCATCCTGTGCGGCCACCAAAGGCCCGGGATCACGACCGGCGGTTGCAATTCCCCGGGATTTTGCACCGTTTGCAACCGGAATGCACGCCTCGGCGGTAGCAGGCTTAAATCATCGTTCAGGTGTGAGGAGTATGCTTGCAGCGCGATTGTCCGGCCACATCCGGGCCGACCGCCAAAAATCAGCATAATCGACGAAACCCATTTTTGATTTTGGATTTGGCTCGCTGCCCTGCGATTGCGCTGCCAAGGGATGACGGACAAGGGAATGACCAGCGCCCCGGATGAGGACGACCTGGGTTACGCCGCCGCGATTGCGGACCAGGCCAATCAACTGATGTCGCAGAACGGCGTGCCGCCGCTTCCGGAAAATTTCTCCGTCTGGTTCAACTATGCGATGGGCGCGTCGCCGGCGCTGAAAAGGACCATCGACATCCTGATCGCCAACAAGCGGAAGTTCGATACCGCAACCAATCGCGATCTCTATCTCACCTTCGTCAATCCGCAGGCCCGTTCGGCCGTAGCCGAGGATCTTCCGGAACAGCTGCAAAGCGTCATTTCCAGCGCCAGGGAGTTCCTGAATACGGCAATCACCGACAACCGCACCCAGATGGTGGCGCTCGGCGAAGTGTCCTCGCAATGCCACGTGGTCAACGATCCGCGGCCGATCATCGAAAGGCTGGTGAAGGAACTGTCGACCGCCACGACGCGGGCCGCAAGCCTCGAGGCGAACTTCCTCAGATCGTCGGAGGAACTGGACAGGATTCGTACGTCGCTCGAACTGGCCGAGCAGCATTCGAACACCGATTCGCTCACGGGGCTCGCCAACCGCCGTTCGCTCGAGGCATTTCTCCGATCGGCCCAGATTGCCGCGATGGAGACCGACGACCCGCTGAGCATCCTGATGATCGATATCGATCACTTCAAGAAGTTCAACGACAGCTTCGGGCACCAGGTCGGAGATCAGGTTCTGGCGGTGGTGGCCAACGTCCTGCAGGAAAACGTTCGCGAGGGCGACCTCGCGGCGCGGTATGGCGGCGAAGAACTGATGGCGGTACTTCCCGGCGCCAGTCTCGATCAATGCGTCGATGTGGCCGAACGGATTCGCCGGCGCGTTTCGGACGCCCGCCTTACCCGGCGTGCTACCGGCGAGGAAATAACAAGCGTCACCGTTTCGATCGGAGTCGCGCAATTCCGCCTGGGCGAGCCGGCGGAAGCCCTGGTCGAGCGATGCGATCGCGCCCTTTATCGGGCCAAGCGTTCCGGCCGCAACTGCACGGTCCCCGAAACCGTTGTCGAGGGCGAGACCGCCGCCGCGTGAGGCACTGCCTCGCCTTCACGCAAACCGGTACCCACCCACGGATCAAGTCCGAGGGCATGCTTCGCTTGAAAACGCTTTGTCGCTCCTGACGCGTTTTCTTTACGCGAACCGGTATCCACTTCGCTTGAAAACGCTTTGTCGCTCCTGACGCGGTTTCTTTACGCGAACCGGTACCCACTTCGCTTGAAAACGCTTTGTTCTCCTTGACGCGTTTTCTTCACGCGAACCGGTACCCACTTCGCTTGAAAACGCTTTGGTAGGCTATCGCCCGTAAACCAGCCGCGCCCGGATCGTGCCGTCAAGGCGGCTGATGGCATCAAGAAGCTCGTGGCTGTCGTGACCGGCCAGGTCCGCATCCAGCACGACATAACCGACTTCCCGGTATGTCTCCAGATATTGCGCGACGATATTGATGTCGCGCTGCAGGAATATCTCGTTCAACCGCCTGAGCATGCCGGGCACGTTGCGGTGAACATGGCCAAATCGCGTGCCGAGCGGATGGGCCTGCAACTGGACCTGCGGGAAATTCACCGCGCCCATCGTCGAGCCGGCGTTGAAATAGTCGAGCATCTTGCGGGCTACTTCCCTGCCGATGCGATCCTGCGCTTCCTCGGTCGACCCCCCGATGTGAGGGGTCAGGATCACGTTCTTCAGCCCCTGCAGGGGCGTGTGGAAGCGTTCCGAATTGGACGACGGCTCGAGCGGAAAGACATCGATCGCCGCACCCGCCAGATGGCCATCGCGAAGCGCTTTCGCCAGCGCATCCAGATCGACGACCGTTCCGCGGCTGTTGTTGACGAGGAAGGAGCCCGGTTTCATCAACCGAAGCTCGGCTTCTCCGATCATGCCGGCCGTCGCGGGCGTCTCCGGAACGTGAAGGCTTACGATGTCGCTCTCGGCCAGAAGATCCTGGAGCGTCTCGACCGGCTCGGTGTTGCCGTGACGAAGCTTGTCGGTCTGATCGAAGAAAATCACCCTCATGCCCATCGCTTCGGCGAGCGTCGAGAGCTGCGATCCGATATTGCCGTAGCCGACGATTCCGAGCGTCCGGCCCCGCACCTCGCGGCTGTCCTTTGTGGATTTGTCCCATGCTCCCTGGTGCGCCGCGACCGAGCGCGGAAAGATGCGCCGAAGCAACATGACGATTTCGCCGATCACCAGTTCGGCAACACTGCGCGTATTCGAAAACGGCGCGTTGAAGACGGGAATGCCATGCCGGCGAGCGGCATCGAGATCGACCTGGTTGGTACCCACGCTGAAGCACCCGACGACGGTCAGCCGGTTGGCATCGGAAAAAACATCTTGTGTCAGCTGTGTGCGTGAGCGGATACCGAGCAAATCGACGTCTTTGACGGCCTCGCGCAGCGCATCTGTTTCCAGCGCGCCGGACAGACGCTCGACAGTGAATTGGTTTGAGCCCACGAACAGTTCAACGGCGCTGTCGTTCACGCCCTCAAGCAGAAGCACCCTGACATTGTCATCGGCGCGAGAAGAAAGGGTGGGCATTTCACCTCCAACAAATCATCGCCGGATGGGCAGAGGCTTGTGACCACTCTTGGCAACTTCACTTGCGCAAACGCAACCTTTTGCCTTCCGAGCCTACCAGCGCCATCCCCTGTAGCCCCACCCGGCATAATAGCCGTAAAACGGTCCATAGCCGTAGTATGGGCCGTGATATCCGTAATAGAGCGGCGGAGCGAAGGTGGGCGGCCCGACCTCGTCGACCACTTGCTCAGCATAGACCTGCCCGGCGGCGCGCGACCGGCGCGGAGCCAGACCGACATTCCGAGCGATTACAAAGCCGTCCCTGCTCTCGTAGGAAGCCTCACACCATCCCTTGGTGCATTTGCCGATCTCGACGGTTGCTCCCTTCGGAATGATGGTGAGGACAGGGCTGTCGGTGCCGGCCGCCTTTCTCAGGTTTGTTTCGGCCGTAGCGGCGATGGGTTTGGCCGTCGCGGTCACGCAAGAAGCCGACAGCAAGGTGAAGATGACGACCGACGTCGCGATCCGCGCAAGGCTCATGGCTCTCCTCGTCTTCCTGGCGCTTCCCGTGCCGCGCATATTTAACTGCAGGGTCCGCCTCGCCTTCAAGACCGAACATGCAAAAGGCATTTACTGCAGGGACGAAGGCCGGCTGCGGAAAACCATTTTTCCTGACAGGAAACTCGCATTCAGGTGCGACGCCCAGCGTCGGCTCAGATGGCCGCAGCCACTTTTTCGAGGCCGATCAGGCGAGCCAGCGAGCGCACCTCGCGCTTCTGGTCCTCGCGGAGCTGAAACAACAGCGGCATCGCTGCCGACTTGAGCTGCTGGACCTCCGCCGAATCGGGGTCGATGATCCCGCCGGTCGCGTTCTGATCGGCCTGTCGCGTGGCGTGGATCTTGCGGGCAACGGCGCGAAGCGCGTTTTCCACGGCCGGCCAATATGATTCCTGATCGGAAGAAAGCCTGAGGCGTTCCTTGATACTGGCGATCTGCGCATCGCTGAGGAGCGCATAGGGTTTTTGCGCCGGCACCTTGCCGACGGCCTTCGGTTTTGGCGGCGGCGGCGGCGTTGCGGGATCGGCGATCTTCAGCCCTTCGATCTCGGCCGGTGGGGTCGCCGCAAAAGCCTGCCGCAGCGACTCCACCGCGACCGCGCCCGTGGCAACCGGCTCGACCGCGTTGGCAACAACTGCGACGGTCAGCTTGTCGCTCTTGGCCAGCCTGTTGGAAACCGGGGTGTCGTCGCTCGCCGGAATACTTGCGGTCGCCCCTGCGGCCATCGGCACGCTTTCGCGGGAGAGAATGCTGGCGGCGGCCGCTCCGACGACAAGCAGGCACGTCAGTGCGATAATGGTCATTGCTCGCGTCAAGCAATTCTCCGTCTTAAAAGGCGCGAACCACAATCAATTCCCCGAGAACCAGTGCAGTGGATTTGACCTTCGCCACCAGCCCGGCCGCAAGCTCGCAAAGCGAATGTCAAATCCTGCACTCCACTTGAATCCTTATATTTGCCAGTGGTCCCTCGTTTCCGACATTCGCAAACGTGCCTGCTGCAATGTTAGAAACAGACCACTGGGTGATAATTAAGGCCTAACCGTGCCAGGGCGATGGCGGCTTCAGCAGGCGGCAAATTCAAAAACTCGGCAAAACAGAGCTGGGCGGACCGGAAGCCGCGAATATCATGTTAAGGCGGTGAGCTCGTAGGCCTCCTGGATATCGGCAATTATGTCGGAGGCCTCCCACACCGCGTCGGGAGCGATCGCCTGCAGACTGACGGTCCAGTTTCCACCCTTCCTGGAGCGCGGCATGCGGACGACGTCGAATTGCACGCCGCGGCAGCGCGGATGATGATCAAGGGCATGGGCGACCCGCCGCCTGATCTCATCGAGACTGGCCGGCGTTTTCGCAAAAGACGTTTCGACAGCCATTCCGTCCCCCTTTGACCGCTGCTTCGGCCGCCGCGCCGGAATTTGCGGCGAGCGGCATCGGACATGAATCTTGGGAAGGCTTGGTTAATGGCGCGTTAAGCGAGCAGGATGAGTGCGATCACAGGTCGGGGATCATTGGTCCTGGCTTCACAACGGCGGATCGAACGCTTCGTCATATTCCTTCTTGAAACGCTCGATCAATTCGGCGGCCGGCACGATCCTGCCGACGCTGCCGACACCCTGGCCGCTGCCCCAGATGTCCTTCCAGGCTTTCGGCCTGGCGCGCTCGCCGGAAGCATCCGTCCCGAAGCTCATCTTCGATGCGTCCGATTGCGGAAGATTGTCGGGATCCATCCCCGCCGCGACGATCGACGGCTTGAGGTAATTGCCGTGCACGCCGGTGAAGAGATTCGAATAGACGATGTCTTCGGCACCTGCAGTGGTGATCATCTGCTTGTAGGCTTCAACCGCATTCGCCTCAGCCGTGGCGATGAAGGCGGAGCCGATATAGGCGAAGTCGGCTCCCAAAAGACGTGCCGCGCGGATGGCGCGGCCATTGCCGATCGCGCCCGACAGAGCGAGTGGACCATCGAACCACTGCCTCGTCTCCGCGACGAACGCGAATGGCGATATCACGCCGGCGTGTCCTCCCGCGCCTGCGGAAACCAGGATGAGGCCATCCGCGCCCTTTTCGATCGCCTTGTGCGCGAATTTCTGGTTGATCACGTCATGGAAGACGATGCCGCCCCAGCGATGCGCCGCCTGATTGACCTCCTCGCGCGCGCCCAGCGAGGTGATGATGATCGGCACCTTGTGCTTCTCGCAGAGCGCCAGATCGCGGTCGAGCCGGTTGTTCGACCGATGCACGATCTGATTGACGGCGAATGGCGCCGACGGGCGGTCGGGATGGGCCGCATCATGGGCGGCGAGTTCCTGCCCGATCCTTGAAAGCCATTCATCGAGCAGATCAGGCGGACGCGCGTTCAGCGCCGGAAACGATCCGACAATTCCCGCCTTGCACTGCGCGATCACCAGATCGGGCACCGAGATGATGAACAGCGGCGCTCCGATCACTGGAATCGACAGGCGGCCCTTGAGCAAGGCAGGCATGGACATTCGTCGAAATCCTAATACGTCATGAAAGCAAAGCGTCTTGCACGGAAAAGATGCCAGACGTCATGCCAAAAAGGCAATCACCGAAACACCGTGCGAGCATCGGTAAGCATGGATCTCCGCGCATTCGCGTTTGTCGCAAGGGAAAACCGGCTCCCGGTTCTCCCGTTGCGGATCCCTACTGACACAGCGCGCGCGTCACGTAATAGTCGGTTCGGCAGTCGTCCGGCTTCCGGGCCCGGCCGGGAATCAGCACCTTTGCCGAACAGGCCTCGGTGGAATCGGCGTTGAGGCTCTTGCCTTCCTTGAAGCCCTTGCTCTGGCAGAGCTTGTCGGCAGCTTCCTTGCAATTCGCGGCGCCATTCCCGCTCACCGGACAGATCAGGCGGCCGGTCACCATGGAGGATGGCTTGGCGAGGCGCGACAGGCTCTCGCCTGCGTCCTTTGCCGCATCCCTGGCGCGTGTGTTCAGGTCGTCGATCGCTTCGGTCGGACTTTTCAGCGGCGGCAGGACGGACAGCGATTTCTCGAGCATCTTGCCCATTTCGCCGAAAAGGCCCGGACTTTCCTCGCGCGCGGCAGGCGGCTGCGTCGACGCAGGAACGCCCTGCTGGGGCTGCGGCATGGGCTGAGGCACCCCTTGCTCGACCGGTGACTGAAGCGGTGCCGAGGATGGTGGTGGTACCGTCTGCGACCAGCCTGTGCTCGCGGCGAGGACAGTGATCGACAACGCCACACTGGCCGTCCCGGCCAACGTCCTGGGCAGCGCAATCAGGTTACCGGGCAAGACGGCGAAGCACTTGTATCGGCTGCAACCGACCATCGGGCTGCCTCAGATCAGCTTGACCGCGACGACGAAGCCTCCGACGAGCACGAGCACAAGCACAGCGACCCAGAGGCCTAGTCGCTTCTCGATTTCGGCGCGGATCACGTCGCCATAGCGGTTGAGCAGGACTGCGGCGAAGAAGAAGCGTCCGCCCCTCGCGACGATCGAGCACAGGACGAACAGCCAGATATTGTAGCCGGCAAAGCCCGATGTAATCGTTACGAGCTTGTAGGGGATCGGCGTCAATCCCTTCAGCAGGATGATCACGCTGCCCCATTCGGCATAGGAAGCGCGAAAGGCCTCGACCTTGCCGCTCAGACCGTAGACCTGGATCAGCCACTGCCCGACCGAGTCATAAAGCAGAGCCCCGATGGCGTATCCGACCACGCCGCCGGCAACGGAGGCAATCGTGCAAAGCGCCGCAAACAGCCAGGCGCGGGCCGGCCGCGCCAGAGACATCGGAATCAACATGATGTCCGGCGGCACCGGGAAGAAGGAACTCTCCGCGAACGCCACCCCCGCCATGATCCATAGCGCGTGGGGCCTGTGGGCGGCCTCGATGCACCAATCGTAGATCCGTCTCAGCATGCCGCGATCAACCATCGTGGAACGGGTTTGTCCATGCCGAAGGTCGAGGAATTTGGGGCTTGCTTCTAGCGGCGCTTGCTATAGGGCCGTGTCTCGAGCGCGACAATTGGTCGCCGCGCCACCCGGGGCGATGGAACTTTGGCCAATTTGACCGGCGACTTCGGCATCTTTTCGGCTATTCCCAAGAGATGCTCGCGACGCTCCATTTCGCGCCACACGTCTTCCGGCCGCACGCCGGCATGCGCCCACAAAACCGTCAGATTATAGAGGAGATCGGCGCTTTCGCTGACCACGGCATCCGTTTTGCCGCTGATAGCGTCGATCACGACTTCGATAGCCTCTTCGGCCAATTTCTTCGCCATTTTGGTGGGACCGCGCTGAAACAGCTTTGCCGTTCGCGAAACCGCCGGATCGAGATCCCTGGCCGCGATGACCGCAAGATAGAGCCGTTCAAGCGAATCACTCATGACCTTAAAATAATCCAAATGCGTCCGAAGCGTGTTAACGGCGGGGGCCCGCGAGGAGAATCCGATGGCCAAAGTGACCACCGGATTAATTCGAAGGCCGTATTTGCAGCTATTGGCCGCCGAAGCGGGACCGGAAATGGGATTGTCCCAGTCGCGCCGGCATTGGACAACGTCTCAGCCGTATTAATACGTCAGCGCCCTCAATTGGTTCCTCGCCTTCCAGTGTGGAGACGCCGTTCGCGTCCCCTTGGTCCTGACATTCGTAGAAAGTGCTCGCCGCGATGGGATACGAATGTCAGAAGGGGACACCGGGACGCCGGCAGGCAAACTGCTCATCAACCGTTCAGGTTCGATAGGGCAAAATGAACAAAGCGCCGCTGTCGGTGTCATGAAAAAGTCATATCTGGCCGCGCAGATGATCCGGCCACGCAACTGACCTCCGGTCAAGGAGGCATGCTGATGCCCTCAATTCGATTCGTCCTCGCCCGCTCCCTTCTGCCTTCCCTCATCATCTGGCTGGCGCTTGCGGGCCCGGGTGCGCCGAAGGCAGTTGCAGCGGACGAAAACCACCAGCCGATCGCGATCCAGTTTTCGCTTGATCGCCCGATCAACGCCGGCGTCGCACCCCTCATGCTGGCCCTGACCGACGGACTGTTCGCTTCGGAACGGCTCGCGGTTGCGACCAATATCGTCGCGGGATCGCCGGAGGCGATCGCGCACGTCGCCTCCGGCGAGAGCGAGTTCGCGCTTGTCGACATCAACGAGCTGATCCGTTTTCGCAGTAACGGCGCACCACCCGTCAAGGCGGTGTTCATTCTGTTCAACAAGGCGCCCTACGCCCTCATTGCCCGCAAGAGCCGGGGCATCCACACCCTCACCGACATCGAGGGCAAGACGCTCGGCGTCGCCGAGGGCGATCTCTCGTTCAGGCTATGGCCGGCACTGGCCCATCTCAACGGCATCAAGATCGCGAGCGTGAAGGTGCGGCAGATGAGTCCTGCGGTGCGCGAGCCGATGCTGTCGGCCGGCCAGGTCGATGCCGTGACCGGCTTCTCCTATCTCTCGGGCGTGAATTTGCGGGATCGCGGCGTTCCGGCCGACGACCTCGCGGTGCTGCGGTTCGCCGACTATGGCTGCGAGGCCTACGGCTTCGCCGTGATCGTCAATCCCGCATTCGCCGCCAGGCGGCCCGAAGCCGTCAAGGCTTTCCTGCGCGCGCTGACCGCCGGCACCAGCCTGGCCATCCACGATCCCCAACACGCGGTCGACGAGGTTCTCACGCACATGGATGACGGCTCGCGTGAACTTGAGCTCGCACGCCTCCAGGCAGTGATCGCGGACAACATCCTTACCGGCGAAGTGAAACGCAACGGTATCGGAGGGGTCGATCCCGCCCGGCTCGAGCGTTCGATCGACGAAGTCGGGCAGGATTTCAAATTCTCCAGGCGGCCTTCTGCGGCCGACATTTTCGACAGCAGCTTCCTGCCTCCGCAGGACGAGCGGCTGATCAATTGACGCCTTCACTCCCCGGCGGGCGGTGGAGGGTTTGGCGGGGAGGCTGTATCTCCGCCGCGATCCCTGCTTATGATGCGTCTGAAGGGCCGTTCGACGGCATCTAGCTCCTGGAGCCGCATGTCTCTGCTTCGTCTCTACACGCGCGTCCTCGAGGAACTCGGCAAGGAGGCTCGCCTGGGGTGGGTCCTTGCAGGGGCCAACCTGTTGCTGGCAGGCGCGCAATTCGCCGAACCCGTTCTGTTCGGTCGCATTGTCGATGTTCTCTCCGGAAGGCCGGCCACAGGGCCGCTTCCGTCATCCTCCCCATGGCCGCTGCTGCTCGCCTGGGTGGCATTCGGCCTTTTCACCATTCTGTGCAGCGCCGCCGTCGCCCTGCATGCCGACCGGCTGGCCCATCGTCAGCGCCAGGCGGTGCTGACGGACTATTTCGAGCATATCCTGCAATTGCCGCTGACTTTCCACACCGGCACCCATTCCGGCCGCCTGATGAAGGTGATGCTCAACGGCACTGACGCGCTCTGGCGGCTCTGGCTCGGGTTCTTTCGCGAGCATTTCGCCGCGATCCTGTCTCTGGTCGTGCTCCTTCCGCTCGCGTTCTACATCAACTGGCGGCTCGCGATCCTTTTGTTCGCGCTCTGCGTCGTCTTCACGCTGCTGACGACGATGGTGGTGCGCAAGACCTACGGCATGCAGAGCGAGGTCGAAACGCACTACAGCGACCTTTCGGCGCGGGCCTCGGACGCGCTCGGCAACGTCGCACTGGTGCAGAGCTTCGTGCGGATCGACGCCGAGGTGCAGGGCGTGCGCTTCGTCGCCGACAAGCTTCTGGCGGCGCAGATGCCCGTGCTGTCATGGTGGGCGCTCGTGACCGTGATAACCAGGGCCTCGACCACGATCACGGTGCTGGCGATCTTCACCGTCGGCATCATTCTGAACGAGCGCGGCCTGACCTCGGTCGGCGAAATCGTGATGTTCGTCAGTTTCGCCAGCATGCTGATCCAGAAGCTGGAACAGGTTGTCAGCTTCATCAACAACGTATTCATGGAGGCGCCGCGGCTGCTGGAGTTCTTCAATGTGCTCGATGCCGTACCCGCAGTCCGCGACCGGGTGGATGCGATCGACACCGGCCGCCTGTCGGGCCTCGTCGAATTCAACGATGTTTCGTTCTCCTATGACGGCAAGCGGCCCGCGATCGAGGACCTCACCTTCACGGCGCTGCCCGGCCAGACGATCGCGCTGGTCGGCCCGACCGGCGCCGGCAAGTCCACCGCGATTGCGCTCCTGCACCGCGCATTCGATCCGCAATCGGGCATCATCAAGGTCGACGGCATGGACGTGCGCGGGCTGAAGCTGACGGCGCTGCGCCGGAATATCGGCGTGGTGTTTCAGGAAGCCCTTCTGTTCAATCGTTCGATCGCGGACAATTTGCGGGTCGGCAAGCCGGACGCCACCGACGAGGAGCTTCGGATCGCGGCACGCCGCGCCCAGGCGCTGGAGTTCATCGAACGCAGCGAAAGGGGATTCGATACCAATGCCGGCGAGCGCGGGCGGATGTTGTCCGGCGGCGAACGGCAGCGACTGTCGATCGCGCGGGCATTGTTGAAGGATCCGCCGATCCTGATCCTCGACGAGGCCACGAGCGCGCTCGACGCGGTCACCGAGGCCAAGGTCAACGCGGCGCTCGACGAGGTGATGAGGGGACGCACGACCTTCGTCATCGCCCATCGGCTTTCGACCATTCGGAATGCGACGCGAATCCTGGTCTTCGACAACGGAAGGGTGATCGAAAGCGGAACTTTCGACGAACTCGTGAGCAAGGGAGGGCGCTTTGCGGAACTCGCAAGAGCCCAATTCATGGTTCAGGAAAGCGCGCGTACCAGTATTCAAATGCCGGAAACCGGTAGCAAGGCCATCAAGATTTAGTACCGCCGAAATTCGGCCTATTTCATCCGGGAATTAATCGCCAAGGCCTCTGTTCCGGACCGACGAGCCGGTATAGGTTGCGATTGCCGTGAGCGACGGCACCGGACACGCTTGAAACCCGAACGCAAATGTTGAGGACCTCCTTCGCGAAGGCGGGTCTCCAAGGACCGGAATCGGATAGTGCATTTTCTTCGCGCGTTGCCACGCAAGCCGTCATTGAGCCTTGTCCTACTCGCGGCGCTTGCGGCCGCTGCGCCGGCCGCTGCACGCGCGGAAGCGTTGCTGCTGGTTGAAGCCGATACCGGCAAGGTCCTGCAGGCCGATAACGCCACCTATCCGTGGTATCCCGCGTCGGTGACGAAGCTGATGACGGCCTATGTGACGCTCAAGGCCGTCAAGGAAGGACGAATCACGCTCGACACGCTGTTCACGGTTTCTCCCGTTGCCGCCGCGCAATCGCCTTCGAAGATGGGCTTCCGCCCCGGCACCCAGGTCACCGTGGACAACGCGCTCAAGATGATGCTGGTGAAGTCGGCCAACGACATGGCGGTCGTGCTCGCCGAAGGCGTGGGCGGTTCGATCGACGGCTTCTCGGCCCTGATGAACCAGAACGCGCAACGCCTCGGAATGACGCAGACGAGCTATGTCAATCCCAACGGCCTGCCCGCGGACGGCCAGATCACTTCGGCACGGGATCTTGCCATTCTTGCCCGCGCGATCATTCATGACCTTCCGGAATACGAATATTTCGTCCACATTCCCTCGATCCGCTACGGCCGCAGGGTCACGCAGAACTTCAACAAGCTGATCGGACGCTATCCCGGCGCCGATGGCTTCAAGACCGGATTCATCTGCGCCTCCGGCTACAACCTGGTGGCTTCCGCAACCCGCAACGGCAAGCGGCTGATCGCCGTGGTCCTGGGTGCGTCATCCGGCCAGGCGCGCGCCGTGAAAGCTGCACAGATGCTTGAGCGCGGCTTTGCGAACAACTCATTGTCGTGGCTGCGCCCCTCGCTCGGCAACGTCGAGAATCTGGTGCCGATCGATGCCTCGCCGCCGAACCTGCGCGACGACATGTGCAGCGGCAAGCGGCACAAGCCGGCAAGTGATGAGGACGAGGACACGGTCGCAACCGGCGGATCGAATGCATCCGAACCGGCATTGGCATTTTTCAGCACCGCGCTGCAGGCCCCGGCGCTGAAGCCGTCCGAAATGCTGGCGGCGGCGCCCGCGCCCTCCGAGCCGATCCCGGTCTATACCGGACCGACGCGGACCGGCGCCTCTCTGATTGCAGCCGTAGCCGCCGATGCCGACGAACAGGCGGCGCACCATCGCGGCAAGAAATCCCGCGCTGCCGCAAAGAAGCCCGATGGCCCTGCCGAGACCAAGCACGCCAAGGCTGATACCGCCGCAAGATCGGCAGAGAAACCGCCGTCCGGTTCCGAAAAGACGGAGGCAAAGCCGGCAAAGCCCAAGGCCACCGCAAAGCCAGCGGCCAAACCCGCTCCCAGGAATACGACGGGCGCGTCGGAACAGAAATCGGCTGCCGCGCCGCGTTCATAGGTCTATTCTTCCCCGGCCGGAGCGGTACCTTTCCGTGACCCTTCGGTCTTGAGCGCCCGGCCGCTTGCCATCGGCCGCGGCAATGCTCAATACTGCCCGAAACAGCGTTCAGGGCCGGCAAACAAGCCAATCTCAGGGAAACAACCGAGAAGGGGAAACAGCATGGAGCGCATCTGGCTCAAGCACTATCCGCCCGGCGTGCCCGCCGATGTCGACGTCACCCAATACTCGTCCCTGGTCGAACTCCTGGAAGAGAGCTTTGCGAAGTTCAGCGAACGCAAGGCTTTCTACTGCATGGACAAGTCCATCAGCTATCGTGACCTCGACGAGATGTCGCATGCCCTTGCGGCCTATCTGCAGAGCAAGGGCATGCAGAAGGGCGCGCGCGTCGCGCTGATGATGCCCAACGTGCTGCAATATCCGGTTGCAAGCACCGCCGTATTGCGAGCGGGCTTCACGGTCGTGAACGTCAACCCGCTCTATACCCCGCGCGAACTCGAGCACCAGCTCGCCGATTCCGGCGCCGAGGCCATCATCGTGCTGGAGAATTTCGCGACCACGGTAGAGCAGGTGATGGGCAAGTCATCGCTCAAACACGTCATCGTCGCCAGCATGGGTGACCTGCTCGGCCTCAAGGGCGTGATCGTCAATCTCGTGGTACGGCGCGTGAAGAAAATGGTGCCGTCGTATTCCCTCCCGCGCGCCGTCACCTTCAACGACGCAGTCGCCGCCGGCCGCGGCATGAAGTTCGACAAGCCCAAGCTTGCGCCGGACGACATCGCGTTCCTGCAATATACCGGAGGCACCACAGGCATCTCCAAGGGAGCGATGCTGCTCCACCGCAACGTCGTCGCCAACGTGCTGCAGAACGACGCCTGGCTGCAGCCGGCTCTGAGGAAGCCGCCGCAAGTCGATCAATTGCTCGTGGTCTGCGCGCTGCCGCTCTATCATATCTTTGCGCTGACCGCGTGTTTCCTGCTGGCGGTGCGTGCCGGCGGCGCCAACCTCCTGATCCCGAACCCGCGCGACCTGCCCGGCTTCGTCAAGGAGCTCTCGAAATATCAGGTCAACAGCTTCCCCGCGGTCAACACGCTCTACAATGGGTTGTTGCACACGCCGGGCTTCGACAAGCTCGATTTCTCCAAGCTGAAAAGCTCGTCCGGCGGCGGGATGGCGACCCAGCGGCCGGTCGCCGAGAAGTGGCTGGCCGTGACCGGCTGCCCGTTGTCGGAAGGCTACGGATTGTCGGAGACCTCGCCGGTGCTGACCTGCAACCCCGCCGATACCGACAGCTTCAACGGCTCGATTGGTCTTCCGCTTCCATCGACCTGGCTCTCGATCAGGGACGACGAGGGCAACGAAGTCCCGCTCGGTCAGCCCGGCGAAATCTGCGCCAAGGGCCCGCAGGTAATGGCCGGATACTGGAAACGGCCCGAAGAGACCGCCAGGGTAATGACCGCAGACGGCTATTTCCGCACCGGCGACATCGGCGTGATGGACGCGAACGGCTACACCAGGATCGTCGACCGGAAGAAGGACATGATCCTGGTCTCCGGCTTCAACGTCTATCCGAACGAGATCGAGGAAGTGATCGCCAGCCACCCCGGCGTGCTCGAGTGCGCCGTCATCGGCGTCAAGGACGAAAGGTCCGGCGAAGCGGTCAAGGCGTTCATCGTCAGGAAAGACCCGAGCCTCACCGCCGACGAGGTGATCAAATTCTGCAGCACCCAGCTCACCGCCTACAAGGTCCCCAAGCTGATCGAATTCCGGACCGCGCTGCCGAAGACCAATGTCGGCAAGATCCTGCGCCGCGAACTGCGCGACGAAAAGAAGGCCGCGGCCGCCTGAAGCAAAACCTCGCGGCGGGCGCGCCGCGGGTCGCGAGCTCAAAGATGATGACGGAACAGTGAACGCGCCCTCCCATTGCCGTTTCCGCGGCACTCAATATTGTGCCGCTCGCCGGTTTTAGAGAACCATCCGCTACCCAAGAGGGAGAATTGACGATGACGATCAAAGTTGGTGACAAGCTGCCCGAGGCGAAGTTTCGCGTAATGACGGCGGACGGTCTCCAGGTCAGGACCACCGACGACATCTTCAAGGGCAAGAAGGTCGCGTTGTTCGCGGTGCCCGGCGCCTATACCGGCACATGCCACAAGATGCATTTGCCGAGCATCTTCCTGAACGCCTATGCCATGAAGGACAAGGGCGTGGACACCATCGCGATCGTTTCGGTCAACGATGCCTTCGTCATGAGCGCCTGGAAGCGCGACACCGACCAGCGCGACGAAGCCACCTTCCTCGCCGACGGCAACGCCGAATTCACCAAGGCGATCGGTATGGAGCTGGATGCCTCCGGCAACGGGCTCGGCATTCGCTCCCATCGCTACTCGATGCTGGTCGATAACGGCGTCGTCAAGAAGCTCAACCTCGAACCGGCGCCCGGCAAGGTCGAGGTTTCCGGCGGCGACACGCTGCTGGGACAGCTGTGAGTTCCACGTCATTGCGAGCCAACGGGCAGCGCGAATGCGCGCCCGATGACAGGCTCCGCGAAGCAATCCAGTATCACCAAAGACTGGATTGCTTCGTCGCTGACGCTCCTCGCAATGACGAGAGTAAACTACCCCTGCAACCTCGCCATCGCTACCCCGTCGCGCGCCAGCTGGTCGGCGCGCTCATTGGCATCGTGGCCGGCATGGCCCTTGACCCAGTGCCAGCGCACCTGGTGCGGCTTTAGCGCAGCGTCGAGACGTTGCCACAGCTCGGCATTTTTCACCGGCTTCCTGTCCGCTGTGCGCCAGCCGTTCTTCTTCCAGCCGTGAATCCACCCGGTAATGCCCTGCCGCACATACTGGCTGTCGGTGTAGAGATCGACCGTGCAGGGCTTCTTGAGCGCCTCCAGCGCGGAAATCGCCGCCATCAATTCCATGCGGTTGTTGGTGGTGTGTGCCTCGCCACCCTTCAACTCCTTTTCGACGTCGCCGAATTTGAGGATGGCGCCCCAGCCGCCCGGACCCGGATTGCCCGAACACGCGCCGTCGGTGTGGATGGTGACGGAGGGAAGCGAACTCACGAAGCTGGCCCCGGCGCGGCGACACCATAGTCGCGGATCGAGGATACGCTTTGCTGAAAGCGCAGCTTGCGGACATATTCCAGCGGATCCTTCGGCCGCACCAATGCCCCTTTCGGCACGTTGAGAAAATCGACCAGACGCGTCAGCAGGAAGCGCAACGCCGCGCCGCGCGCCAGCAGCGGCAGCGCGCCTTCCTCGGCGGATGACAACTTTCGCACCCGACCATAGGCGTTCAGGAAAGCGCGCGCCTTGGTGACGTTGAACGAACAGTCGCTCTCGAAACACCAGGCGTTGAGGCAGATGGCCACGTCGTAGGCGAGCATGTCGGTGCAGGCAAAGGTGAAATCGATCACTCCGGAAACCCGCTCGCCGAGAAAAAACACATTGTCGGGAAACAGGTCGGCGTGAATGACGCCAATCGGCAAGTCCCTCGGCCAGACATTGCCCTCGAGCCTGTCGAGTTCGGCCGCGATGAACTCACGCAATCCGATTTGCACCTCGTCGGCGCGCGAGGCGGCTTGTTCGAACAACGGCCGCCATCCCGACACCGAGAGCGCGTTGGCGCGACACATCGGAAAATCGGCTCCCGCCAGGTGCATCCGCGCCAGCACCTCTCCGACGCCGGCGCAATGCGCGGCACTCGGCTTTCGCGGCCAGACGCCTTCCAGAAAACTGATGATCGCCGCGGGACGGCCGGCAAGAGTGCTGAGTACTTCGCCGCTTTTGGCTTTCACCGGCTGCGGACAGTTGATCCCGCGGGAAGCAAGATGCGTCATCAGACCGAGAAAGAACGGCAAGTCGCCTTTCGCGACCCGCTTTTCATAGAGCGTCAGGATGAAATAGCCGGATGTGGTGTGCAGCAGGAAATTGGAATTCTCGACGCCTTCGGCGATGCCCTTGTAGGACAGCAATTCGCCAAGCTGATAGGACTTGAGAAACTCTGCAAGCTCGTCGGCGGTGACGTCGGTATAAACCGCCATGCGGCGTCTCTATAGGTAAAGTTCGCCTGCCCTCGCCGTGCCCTCCGATGCGAACTTCGTGGATCGGAGGGACGTTTGCCTGTCCAGGTTTCCGGAAGCTTATTCCGCCGCGTCAGGCCGCAGCGAGCGCGGCAACGGGAAGAACTCGTTCTCTTCCGCTGCCGAGACCGTCTCGACATGCAGTTCGTAGCGCTCGGCGAACGCGCCCATGATTTCCTCGACGATCACTTCCGGCGCCGACGCACCCGCCGTGATGCCGAGGCTCTTGATCCCGTCGAATTGCGACCAGTCGAGATCGCCGGCGCGTTGCGCCAGGATGGCAATCGGACAGCCCTCGCGCTCGGCGACCTCGCGCAGCCTTTGGGAATTCGACGAATTAGGCGCGCCGACCACGATCAACGCATCGACGACCGGCGCGACCTTCTTCACCGCAAGCTGGCGATTGGTGGTGGCGTAACAAATGTCTTCCTTGTGCGGACCCGAGATGTTCGGGAACCGCTCCTTCAGCATGGCGACGATCTCGGCGGTGTCGTCGATCGATAGCGTCGTCTGTGTCACGAAGGCGAGATTGTTGGGGTCCTTCGGCGTGAAGGTCGCGGCGTCCTCGGCGGTCTCGATCAGCGTCACGGCGCCCGTCGGCAATTGTCCGAGCGTGCCGACAACCTCCGGATGATGGGAATGCCCTATCAGGAGGATTTCACGGCCACGCTTGAAATGGATCGCCGCCTCACGATGCACCTTGGTGACCAGCGGGCAGGTCGCATCGAGCGAAAAAAAATTCCTCGTACGGGCTTCGGCGGGCACCGATTTTGGAACCCCGTGGGCCGAGAACACCACCGGTGCATTGGTACTGTCGGGGATTTCGGCCAGTTCCTCGACGAAAATCGCGCCCTTGGTCTTCAGGCTGTCGACGACATAGCGGTTGTGGACGATCTCGTGACGCACGTAGACCGGGGCGCCGTAGATCGCGAGGGCCCGCTCGACGGTATCGATCGCCCGCACCACGCCGGCGCAGAAGCCCCGCGGTGAGCAAAGTACGATCCTCAGGGGTGGTTTGGCTGGCATAGAGGCTGTCTCGGACCGGAATCGCCCGGAAAATGGACGCGAACAGGCGATTCACATAAGGGCAAGTTGTTAAAGGACTTGGGCCGGGTTTAGGACGCTGTCAAGGGCGGTGTCACAAACCATTGCACGGCCAGCCCATGAAGGCTTATATAGGGCGTAATTCCCGTCATCGCTGATGACCATAGGCTTCGCCTCGCTGGGGGTGAGCGGAGCGCAAAGGAGATTTGCCATGAGCAATGCACCGCTGATGCCAAAGGCTACGGCCGTGTGGTTGGTCGACAACACCGCGTTAACCTTCGATCAGGTGGCGGATTTCACCAAAATGCACCCACTCGAGGTTCGCGCCATTGCCGACGGCGATGCCGCCCAGGGCATCAAGGGCATGGACCCGATTTCGACCGGCCAATTGACCCGCGACGAGATCGAAAGGGGCGAAAAGGACCCGAATTACCGGCTCAGGATTGCCGAGAGCAAGGTCACGCTGCCGCCGCAGGCCAAGAAGAAGGGACCGCGCTATACCCCGGTTTCGCGCCGCCACGAACGGCCGAGCGCGATCCTGTGGCTGGTGCGCAATCACCCGGAATTGAAGGATGCCCAGATCATGCGCCTGGTCGGCACCACCAAAACAACCATCGCCAGTGTCCGCGACCGCACCCACTGGAATGCCTCGACCCTGACCCCGATGGACCCGGTGACGCTTGGCCTCTGCTCGCAGATCGAACTGGATTTCGAGGTGCAGCGTGCCGCCAAGGAGAAGCCGGTCGACACCGCTTATGGCGGCGCCACCCTGCTGCCGGCGTCCGAGACAACTCGCAAGGAACCGGAGTACGAGCCTGCCGAAAAAAAGCAGGACGATCTCAACGTCGACGCCGTGTTCGCGAAGTTGAAGAATCTCGGCGGAAAGAAGCAGGAAGGCGAGTAAGCACGCACTCCGATTTCACCCGCACGCCCAGTCGAGCTCCATGTTGAGGAAATCGAGCTGACAATTTCCAGTACCGAAATTGTAGCCGCCCAGATATTCGTCGAATTCGACATAGAACGGGCTGAAGCGCGGCGTCGATTGGACCGGCTTCATCGTGCCGCCGATGTGGTTGGGCGCATGGCCGCCGGTCCAGGCATGCTCGCGAAAGTTCTCCGACGCGACGACGCCGCCCTCATAGTAATATGGCTGCTGATAGCCGGACGCTTTCTTCATCGCAAAGGGATCTTCGGGCGCCTTGCCGGCGTTCGGGTCGTCGGCCCGCGGGCTCCATCGCAACTCCCTGTTCCAGTCGAGCCGGGCGTTGGGGATGCCGCCGAGCGTCTTTTTGATGAACTCCTGCTGGCTCGTGCCCGCCCATGACATCTGCCAGTCGGAATAGGCGCGGCCACCGCCGACGGCGATCCAGCGCGGTGTCGAATGGCAACTCAGCGCGCTGGCCGCGGTCGTATCCGGCGGCCGGCATAACGGACCGTTCAGTTCGACTTCGGTCAAGAGAATGACGGCGAAACTATCGTCGAGCAGGTCGATCATGCGGTGGAGACGCGGATGGCTATCCTGCGCGGATTTCCAGAACGGAAGATAGCGCGCATCGTCCGGCGCCGTGGGACCGGCCATCGCCGATTGAATCGCCTGGTCCGGCGTGGTGCCGCCATCGCTGTGTTCGTTGCAGGAAGCGAAAAAACTCAAGCCCGCGATATCCGGCCCGTGGCAGCGATAGTCCGGCGGCAGGCGCAAGGTGAAGCCGTGCACGAGCGGATAGCCGGTCAATGGGTCCAGCGGCCATTGTTTTGGCGAAATGCCGGGCGGCAGGCCGAAGCACCAGCCGTGACATTCCGGACCGGGATGTCCTTCCTGATGGAGGATTTCGAGGTTGTAGGCTTTTGTCGGCGGCGGGCAACTCGGCTCAAACATCGGCTTCCCCAATATTGTCGGCCGCCGGTCCACGCTTAGTCCCCAGCCTGCCATTGTTCGCGGCGAGAATTGGTCGCAGCGGCCGCCAAACGCGTTCAACGTGTCTTCGTGACAGCCCGACGACAGGCTCCAGCGGGATATCGAGTACGTCGCGGCTTCTCGATTCGATCGCAACTGCTCTGGAGCATTGGATCGTCCGCCTTCGCGGACGATGACAGCCAGGATTGGATTTTCAAACAGCTTTGTTCGCCGACACAACCTCGCGATCTCGCCGCGCATTTCGCGCGAGTTTTTTTGAACCTCCCGCCCTCTACCAATCAGTGGGCACATGGAATGCCAAGCGCCCCCTCGACGCTCTACGTCAATCCCCCGGCAACCACCCCGGACCTGCCCGGCAAGGCAGAGCGAGCCAAAAAGGCGCACCAGGGCGCGCCCCGGTAACATCAAATTCATCTCGATTCCGAGATGCGCGCGGCTGCGGTTGCCGGCGTGCTGCCGAGGCGGCGGCGCGGACGCTACGCTTGCCGGGACCCTGGGGCGTCGCGTGTCACCGTCAGACAGCACCAGCATCGGCAAGTCCGGGTGGAAGCAACTCGATACCGCTAGGCTGCTGCTGGCCCTGACCGTCGTCGTGTCGCACGCGAACTACGTCTTCATCACACCGCTCGGATACACCGCTGCGTTTCCGGTCACGGAATGGATGGCGCGCTACGCCGTGCTCGGCTTTTTCGTCTTGTCGGGCCTCGTGATCGGCCGAAGCCTCGCCGTCAGGCGTGACGGCCTCGTGCCCTTCATGATCAGCGCGTGGGACGAATTTATCCGCCGCTGCTCAGCCTTCTCCTCGTCGTCGCGATCGATCGAGCGCTGCATCTCGCCGATATTCCGACCCAGGCGTGCCGGGCCGATGGTGAACAGCTTCTCCTACGACCTCCAGAGGGTCGCGTTGTGTCTGGCGACCTTCGGATTCCGCGGATGGCTTTCATCCGAGGCCAATGCCCCGCTGCGGTCACTGGTGATCGAGATGCGCTGCTACGTGGTGGCCGGGCTGCTCGCGCAGGCCGCATTCGCAAGGACGTGGCTGGGCAAGGCGACGTGCCTCGTTGCCCTGGCGTATGTCCTGTTTCTGCTGGCCGACGAGCGGCCGGACTCCGTCATCATGATTTCCTACGCGGCGTTCGTGTTCGGGCTGCTGCTGAGTTTGGTCGTGAGGCGGATTCCCCAAATGATCCCCGCGGTCCATACCGATATTTCCTACAGCCTCCATATCTTTCACTCGCCCATCATGCTGGGGCTGTATTTCGCGTTCTATCAGCCTTCGTTCCCTCGCTGGGCGGCGCCCTGGCGCTGAGCGGCATCGCGATCGCTACAGTGCTGGGGTTGTCGCTGTTCTCTGCGCGTTTCATCGAGCCGTTCCGCGGTCAGGCGCTCGCGTCGGCTTGCGAAAGGCTGCTGACTTCTCGCGGCTCTCCCGCACAACGCCAACCGGTCGGCGGCTCTTCGTTCTGAACGGCTCTCGCTGCGGCGGAATGTCCATCGCAAGTTGCGGGGAGCTACAACGAAGTTTTCGGAACCGCGTTCCCCTCACGCCTTCTTCAGAAACTCTGTCCGCAGCACCAGGCCCTTGACCTTGTCGGTGCGGCCTTCGATCTCGTCCGCATTGTCGGTGAGATGGATGTTCCTGATCATGGTGCCGCGCTTGAGCACCGTGGAAGAGCCCTTCAGCTTGAGGTCCTTGATCAGCGTGACGCTGTCGCCCTCGGCGAGAAGCGCGCCGTTTGAATCCCTGACCTTGATGTCCATGTGCTGCCTTCCGTGCGACGCGCCGGGTTGTAGAAAAGTGCCTCGGCTGATTTTCAGCCCAACTCGATCTCGTCGGTAATCTCGTGCGAAAGGTTGACGCCGCCGATGGTCAGAACCATCCTGGCCGGCAGCTTTTCATGGCCCTTGAGACGACCGCTGGCGAGCGCGTCGCGCACCGACTTTTCGATCTCACGCTGCGAGGTGATGCCGACTTTTTTCAGGAACCTGCGCAAACTGGCGTTGAAGACGTCTTCATTCATGAGGACCTCCTGACCCGGTTCGGATCACGCTACGGCCGCACCGGATTGTTCAGCATGTACTCGCCGAGATCGCGCTGCTTCTTGTCGGCACGCGCGACGGCGTTGCCGCGCTGGGCGTCGCGGTCCCTGCGGCAGGCGACATATTCGGATGAGCCGACCGCGACCTTGCCGCCCGCGCGGCAATAGGTGTCGTCATCCTCGTCCAGGCCCGAGTTGACCGGCAAGTCGTTGCGCTTGGCGCAGGCGGAAACGCACAGGGCCAGGGCGGCCATGATCAGAAACTGCTTAGAACGACGCCGCATATGCTGTTCCGTTGATGGTGTCCCGCCGACCCCCGGCATCCCCCAGAAAGATGGCGTTTGCGTGAGATGGATGCCCGGGTCAAGCCCGGGCACGACAACACGGGGGTCACACCCTTCCCTTCAGCGCGTCGCCGATTTCGTCCAGCACCTTTGGATCCTCGATGGTGGCAGGCATGGCCCATTGATCGCCGTCGGCGATTTTCTTGATGGTGCCGCGCAGGATTTTACCCGAACGTGTCTTGGGCAGCCGGCCCACCGTGATCGCGACCTTGAATGCGGCGACGGGACCAAGCTTCTCGCGCACCAGCGACACGATCTCCTTTTCGATTTCCGCTGGTTTTCGCGTTACACCCGCCTTCAGCACCAGGAAGCCGCAGGGCACCTCGCCCTTGATCGCATCCTTGATGCCGAGCACCGCGCATTCGGCCACATCGGGATGGGAGGCGAGAATCTCCTCCATGCCGCCGGTGGAGAGGCGGTGTCCGGCGACGTTGATGATGTCGTCGGTGCGGCCCATGACAAAGACGTAGCCGTCTTCGTCGATATAGCCGGCGTCGGAGGTCTTGTAGTAGCCGGGGAACTCGGTGAGATAAGACTCCCTGCAGCGCTCATCCTGCTCCCATAATGTCGGCAGGCAGCCAGGCGGCATCGGCAGCTTGATCACGATCGAGCCCATGGTCCCCGCTGCGACCGGCTTTGTCGCTTCGTCCACCACCTCGACCTTGTAGCCCGGCATCGGCACGGTCGGCGAACCGTGCTTGACCGGCAATAGCCCAAGCCCGACCGGATTGCCCGCGATGCACCAGCCGGTTTCGGTCTGCCACCAGTGATCGATCACCGGCACCTTCAATTGCTGTTCCGCCCATTCCACCGTGGGCGGATCGGCACGCTCGCCGGCGAGAAACAGCGTACGAAATTTCGAGAGGTCATATTGGCGAATGAACTTGCCTTCCGGATCTTCCTTGCGGATGGCGCGAAACGCGGTCGGCGCAGTGAACAGCGCCACCGCCTTGTGTTCTGCAATCACCCGCCAGAATGCGCCGGCATCCGGCGTGCCGATCGGCTTGCCCTCATACATGATCGAGGTCGAACCATGAATCAGCGGTCCGTAGACGATGTAGCTGTGGCCGACCACCCAGCCGATGTCCGAGCCGCACCACCAGACCTCGCCGGGCTTGATGCCATAGAGATTGAACATCGACCATTTCAGCGCGACGAGATGTCCGCCATTGTCGCGCACCACGCCCTTTGGTTTGCCCGTCGTGCCCGACGTGTAGAGGATGTAGAGCGGGTCGGTCGCGAGAACCGGAACGCAGTCGGCGGATTTCCTTGCCTCGACGGCCGCCGCGCGCAATGTCGCCCAGTCGTGATCGCGCCCGGCCACGAGTTCGCAAGCCTGCTGCGGCCGCTGCAGGATGATGCAGGACTGCGGCTTGACGCTGGAGAGTTTGATCGCCTCGTCGAGCAGCGGCTTGTACGCCACGATGCGGCCGGGCTCGAGCCCGCAGCTTGCCGAGAAGATCAGCTTTGGCCTGGCGTCCTCGATACGGGTCGCCAGTTCCTTCGCGGCGAAGCCGCCGAAAACCACAGAATGCACCGCGCCGATCCGCGCGCAGGCCAGCATCGCCACCACGGCCTCCGGCACCATCGGCATGTAGAGGATGACGCGGTCGCCTTTCTCGATACCGAAATCCCGCATGATTGCGGCGAGCGTCTTCACTTCGTGCAGCATCTCGGCATAGGTCAGCCTGGTCTGGCTGCCCGAGAGCGGAGAATCGTGAATCAGCGCCAACTGGTTCGCGCGCCCGCCGGCAACGTGGCGATCAAGCGCGTTGTAGCAGGTGTTGACCACCGCGCCGGCAAACCATCGGCCGTAAAGCCCCTGGGAGGGATCGAAGACTTTCTTGGCTGGCTCGATCCAGTCGATCTCGCGGGCAGCGTCACCCCAAAAGGCCTCGGGTTCCCGGAGCGAGCGGGCATGGACCTCGTGGTAACGACTTTTGCCCTGGATGTTCATGGCGCGGCTCCCTTGGACGCATTTTTTGACGGTCCGCCAAGCATCCAGCATGGTCAGGCCGTACCGGGCCATGACCAGGATCAAGGCTGGCCGGTTTTTCTGGACAGGCATTCTGGTGGGAAGCAGCGCCAGATCAAGTGCGAGAATCGCCAGGACAGCTTCGCCCTTCGGCTAGAGCTACCGCTGGACGACGGCGTTGAGCCTGTCCAGCCGTTCCTGCATCGCCTGGCGCAGGTCATAGCCCGCGCGGCCGAAACTGGCGTTGCGCCTGTCGATGAATTCGCGCTGCTGCCTTGTCAGGGCAAGGGCTGCGCGGTGGCTGTCGGCTTCAGCGCTCGCAATCGCCTTGAGGAAGACGTCGTTCATTTCACGGTCCAGCCGGGCAAGGCCGGGATCGGCGCAGATCGTCTTCTCGACCCGAAGCCGGGCGGTGGCGCAATTGAAGCTCGGCAGGTTCTCCCCTCTCACTGCGCCCAGTCGCTCGACCTCCAGCGACATCTCCTTGTAGTTGCCGGCGGCGGTTTCGTCGGCGGGATTGAGCCGGACGGCTTGCGCGTAATCCTGCATGGCATGGGCGCGATCGCCCTTGCCGCGCCAGGCAGCGCCGCGGTTGTTGTAGGCCCGCTGGAAGCCGGAATCCAGTTTCAGCGCCGCGTCGTAATCTGCAATCGCACGGTCGTAATCCTTCATGGCCTGATAGGCGTCGCCGCGATTGGTGAGAAAGCTTGCCTGCGGACGGATCTTGATCGCCTGATCGTAGTCGGCGATCGCGGAGGCATAATCGCCGTTGCCCGCGAGAATCAGCCCGCGATTGTCGAAATATTCCGGCCGTGACGGATCAATCCGGATAGCGGAGGTATCGTCGTCGAGCGCGCGATCGATGCGGCCAAGCTTGCCGTAAACCGCGCCGCGGTTGGTGTAGGTCTGCGCCTTTTCCGGATCAAGCCGGATCGCCTCGTCGTAGTCCGCAATCGCCTTTTGATATTCGCCCTTGAAATACCAGGCGGTCCCGCGATCGGAGAAGGCTTGGGCGTAATCGGGCTTGAGCCGCAACGCTTCGTTGTAGTCGTCGATCGCGCGATCATATTTGCCGGAAATGTTGAAGGCGTTGCCGCGGAACTCATAGCCATCGGCATTGTCCGGCGCGAGCCTGATGGCCTGGTTGAACGCTTCGATCGCAGCAACCGTATTGCCGCTCCGGCGAAGAACCTCACCGCGGGCGCGAAAAGCGCGGGCAAAGCTGGAATCCCTGGCAATGACCGCATCGATCTCGGACAGCGCCTTGTCGGTCTGGCGGATGCTATATAGCGCCATGGCGCGGGTGATCATGGCATCGAGACGGTCGGCCTCCGTCGTAGCTGCGTCGTCGATCAAAGTGGTGCAGCTGTCGATCAGTTTCGCAGGCACCGCCTCGCTTTTCGCCGCGCATTGAACCGGCTCGGTGGCCGTTTCGGCGGCCGCCGGACCGGAAGCCAGGGCGGCGCCGGCAAACAGCGCGGTTGCGGCGAACAGACAAGCAAATGGTCGCATGACAGGTCTCGAATGAGGCGGCAACGCCGGTTTTCAGACGCTTTGTCGCCCGAACAGGGCGACAGGTTCGAACTCCGTCCTCCGGACCGCTCGTGGCGCCGGTCGCCTCGCGAGCCTAGCGTCGGTTAAGCGACAGCAAATGATCGAGCCGCTCCCGCATCATCTTCTGCAGGTCGAAATCCGGCCGGCCGAAATCGGCATTGCGCCGCGCAATGAATTCATCCTGTTCGCGCTGCATGGCACGGCCAGCACGGGGATCACCCGCAGCCGCCTCCCGCACGACCCTGGTGTTAACCGCGTTGATCTCCCGGTCGAGATTGGCAAGCTCCGGGTTGGCGCAGATCGCCTTTTCGACCGGGCGCCTGGCCGTGGCGCAATTGAAGCTTGGCTTGTTGTTGACCGCCATCAGCGCGCCGATCCGCTCGATCTCCAGCGACAGCGATTTGTAATTGGCCCTGGCGGCTGCGTGATTCGGGTTGAGCCTGATGGCAGCGCCGAAGTCTGTGAGCGCCCGAGGCCGGTCACCCTTCTTGCGCCAAAGCTCGCCCCTCGCGTTGAAAATATCGGCTAGCGCGGGATCGAGCCGCAGCGCCAGATCATAATCGCCGATCGCCCGGTCGATCTGCTCCTTGCGCTCATAGGCAGCAGCGCGCGCGATCGAAGCCTTGACGCGGTCGGCCTTCGGCGCCTTTTCGTTTTCAATCAGCGAACCGCATACAGCGATTGTCCTGTCGTCGTCGCGGGCGGCGATGGCGGCCAGGCAAGGCGCGGAATCGATCTGCTCTTCGCTCACCTCGCCGGTCGCAGCGAATGCGCAATCCGGCGGAAGGTGGCAGGCCAGGCAAGACACGGCAATACCTGCCGCCAGGGCTGAGAGGATCCGTCGCATCGGAATTCAGATCACCTTGAGCGTGATTCCGCCGTCGACCACGAGTTCGATGCCGGTAATGTATTTCGATTCGTCGGATGCGAGAAACAGCGCCGCGTTGGCGACATCCCAGGCCTCGCCCATATGGCCCATGGGCACCTGCGCGTCGCGCGCCCGCCACATCGCTTCGACGTCGCCTTTGGCGTAGCTCGCCGCCAGCCCCACCGAATGCTCCACCATCGGGGTCTTCATGAGCCCCGGCAGGATGGCGTTGACCCGGATGTTCTTCGCGGCAAATTCGACCGCTGTCGTGCGCGTCATCTGGTTCATCGCGGCCTTGGTTGCTGCATAGGTGACATAGGATATGCCGAGGTGACGGATCGAGGCGATCGACGAAATGTTGATGATCGAGCCTCCGCCCTGCGCCGCCATCACCGGAATGACGTGCTTCATGGCGAGATAGGCGCTTTTGAGATTGACGGCGAACACGCGGTCCCAGTCCGCTTCCGACACATCGATCACGCTTCCGGTTTCGGCAATGCCCACATTATTGTCCAGCACGTCGATGCGGCCGTAGGTTTGAAGACATGCCGCCACCATCGCCGCGATATCCTCGCCGCGCGACGCATCCGCGACAAATGCCCTCGCCTTGCCACCCTGCGAAGCGATGATCCCGACAGTTTCTTCCGCGGCCGCGGCATTTCGATCGACGCAAAACACCTGCGCGCCCTCGCGCGCAAAGGTTACGGCGGTGGCCTTGCCATTGCCCCAGCCGGGCCCGATCGAGCCCGCTCCCGCCACTATCGCTGTCCTTCCCTCGAGGCGTCCCAATCAACATCTCCGTCTTTGGTCGAAATTGACTGGGCACAAGCCCCGGGTCAACCCATCCGTCACGAGCGGTCCAGAGACTAGCAACGAGGCCATTCCACGCCTACTCTAGGCCGCGCGAAACCGGCCCTACAGAGGCCAGTCAATTCCTGGAGAGCGCCATAATGCCCGTCTTTCGTACAGTTGGATTATCCCTGAGCACGGCGATCCTGCTTTGCAGTGCCAACCTCAATCTTGCCCACGCCAAGCCGTTCATGATCGTCGGGCTCGACGAGAAGGTCTGGTGGGACGATGATGGCAAGATCATCCTCTCGCCGCCCGGCAAGGACCAGGTCCTGCTGGTCGACCTCGCCGATCCCGAGAATCCCAAAATCGCAGCCACGCTGCCGCTCGAAAATTCGGTGGTCGGACCGCCGGTCAATCTCGACATCGACCCCACCGGTTCGGTCGCGCTGGTCGCGAATTCGGTCGATGTCGTCAAGGACGGCGATGCGCTGAAGCAGGTACCGGACAACAAGATCTTCGTGATCGACCTGAAAGCCGAGCCGCCGAAGCTCGCGGCCACCGTCACCGGCGGCAAGCAGCCCTCGGGCCTGAGCTTCAGCCCGTCCGGCAAGATGGCGCTCGTCGCAAACCGCGGAGATAATTCCGTCAGCGTGCTTTCCGTCAACGGGACCGACGTCAAGGTCACCGACACCATTACCTTCCCAGACAGCGTCGCGCATGTGCTGTTCACGCCGGACGGCAAGCGGGCGCTGGCAGTGAGATTCCCGGCGCACAAGGTGTCGGTGCTCGACGTCAACGGTGACAAGGTGACCTACAACAAAGTCGACCTGCCGGCCGGTCAATGGCCCTACAATGTGGTGGTGACGCCGAACGGCAAGATCGCGCTGACTTCCGACAATGGCGCCGCCGGATCGTCCGACGGCAATGTCGATACGACGAGCGTCATCGATCTCGAAGCCAATCCGCCGCGGATTATCGACCGGGTGGTGGTCGGCGACGGTCCGGAGGGACTGGCGATGTCGCCGAAGGGGGACGTTGCGGTCGCAGCGATCCTGCGCGGATCGAACATGAAGAAGGCCTTCTTCTACAACAGGAACGGCAGCCTCTCGATCCTGAAGATCGACGGCAAGAAGGTGACCAAGACCCAGGACATCGAAGTCGGCGGATTGCCCGAGGCGGTCGTGTTCACGCCGGACGGCAAATATCTTCTGGCCGGGAATTACATCGACCAGGATTTCTCGATTCTGAAGGTCAACGGCGGCAAGGTCACCGATACCGGCAAGCGGTTCAAGGTGCCCGGTCATCCGGCGTCCGCCCGGATCGGGCAGTAGAAGATCGTATTCCGTTTAAGTTGATGCGTCTTTACCTCCCCCTGAAGGGGGAGGTAAAGAGAGAAGCGAGCCGCGGGCGGGGCCATGTTTCCTTCATCGATGCGGCGCATCGCGAGAGCTTACTGGAACGTCATATCCAGACATTTGGAAATGTCGGAGCCGAGACCCGAGCTGATGATGATGCAGCCACGCACCTTCTGCGCATTGTTGTCGCTGGCCCACACCGCATAGCCGCCGGCGCCAAAGAACGAATTGGTGTTCGGCGGCTCGGTCTCGGCGGCATCGAAGGCGTAATTGGAATCGGTCTCGAAGATACGGGGCTTCTTGATGCACCCGCCATCGGTTTGAACCTGGATCACTTCCTTGTTGTCGCGTGTCAGCGCCAGGCTGACCTGGCATCTGAAATATTCGGATGTCCTGACATTGAATAGATAGGTGTAGGACTTGCAGGTCGCGGTATTGAGCCTCCCCGGGCTCAGACCGCGGCTGCAGGATATCTTCTGGTTGTTGCTGAGCTTGAACTCATCGGCCTGCGCAATACAACCGAGCATTCCAAACAGCGCAACGCCGACACAAAATCCCGCAAACCGGCTCATCCGAATCATCCCCCATAGTTTTTTTCTGCGAAACGCATGTGTGTTCTAATTCGTCGATTGACGACGAAGATAGTCGCGAAGCACGTGCCGGGAAATCACAAAGTCTCAAAGCCCGGTGTGGTGGTTCGTATTGACGCGCCAATGGTGTTCGTGATTTGTTCAGAAATTGATGAACCGCGCTGGTTTTGCGGAACCCGGTGGAGCTGAAGGATGACGTTTCTTTCGACCATGACCCTTTCGACCAAGACCCTTTCGACCAGAACCCTTCCGACCAGAACCTTTTCGATCAGAACCCTCCTGGTCGCCGCAGGGATGGCCTTGCTGGCGACGTCGGCATTCGCGGAGGAGCGAACGCCTTGGGAGCTGAAGCCGGATACGGGCTATGGCTACGACAAGGACGGCAAGACCTTTGCCTACAGGATGGGGACCAGCAATGCCGGCCTGTTGTTGAAGGGCGCGAAGAAAGTGCCGAAGGGCACGCTGTTTTTCATCGGGCAAAACGGCCAGCTTTACATGCGGACCGGTCCGTTCCTCGGGGGTGACGGCAAATTCATGTTCGGGCCGAACTGAGCGCGCGAATGCGCGACGGAGTGATCCGAATTTGCGAGGCAATCCCGCGCCAGAGGCGAACTAGAACGACGCCGCCAGCTCCCTTGCACCAGGCAGATTGCTGTTGCTGTCCATCCGGCTGTCGGTGATCGCCAGGAGCTTCGCTACCGTGTTGTGACGGATGGCAACGGGGTTTCGCTCGTAGCCGGCGCGCTGGAAGAAATTCGAAGTCGGGACCACGTCGCGCATCGCCTGCGGCATCGTCACCATGTCCAATCCGGTGCCGTCGCCGGTAAGATTCATCATCTCGAGTTCGGCGGCGGTGAGCGGGCGGTCGAAGCCTTTGGCGCGGGCGAAAATGACCGATGTCAGAAGCTTGTGGGTCTGCAGCAACGGCCCGACGTCGATATCGAGAACCATGGCGTGCAGCGCCCAGCCCTGTGGCGTGTCGGCAAGCCTCTCATGCGCCGACCAGTCATCGGGTACCGATCGCGCATACGCGACCATTTTCCTGAGCGCGGCAATCTTCTGATCCATCGCCTTGCGCTGAGTACCCGACAGTTGCGCGGCCTTCTGCGTCAGCTCGCGAACGAATTCGTGGCCCTGCTCGGCGATCAGTTCGACGCTGTTGGTCGTGAGCAGCTGGTTGTAGCCGATGGCAGTCGAAATCGCCCGGCCACCGCGCAGGCCCGACTGCATGTCGTAGTTGCCATTGCCGCCGGTCTCGAACGAATAGACCCGCACCGCCTGCTCGCGCGTCAGGCCTGCGGCGGACGCCACCCGCGCATAGGCGCGCTTGAACTCGACCTCGCTTGCAGGCTTCTGCGGGCTCCACTGGAAATGCTCGTTCGCTGCCTGCAGGAGGTCGCCGACAAGGGGAATCGCCCTGTGCGGCCGCGGCGGCCTTGGCTCCGGCGCAGGCTCGCCTTCAGGGCTCACAGGCCGCTTCGGTCCGGTGTAGACGGGCGGCTGCGTCAGCACGTAATCGTTAAGGCCGATCGCGAGATGCTCGCGGCGCTTGGCATTGCGGCCTCGCCGCTTCTCCGCGATCGAATCCCAATAGGCGCCGGCCTCCGCCTCGAATGCCGCGCGGGCCTCCTGATATTGGTGCAGCAGACGACGATATTCGGCGGTCGCCTGGGGCGAAGCCGCCTGCGCCATGGCGTTCCTGCTTGCCGGCGGAGGCGCAGCCGCATCCGACGCCCCCGCCTGCGGTGCGGTCGACACCGGCAGAAGCGCGACAATCCCGACACAGATGCGAATCGCGTGAGGGCGCATTCCAGTGTTCTAAGACATGATCTGAAAAAATGGGAACTGGATTTCTGCACCCTTCGCGGGTTCCCTCACTCCGGCTCGACGCCGCTCGCCTTGACGAGCTGTGACCATTTCTTCTCATCCCTGTCGATGAAATCGGCATAGTCCTCCGGCGTACCGGGCGTGATCTCGGTGCCGTCGAGCGCGAGCTGCTTTTTCACCTCGTCCGAGGCCAATGCCGCGCGCAATTCCTTGTTCAAACGCTCGACGATCGCACGCGGCGTGCCCGCTGGCGCCACGAGGCCGTAATAAAGCGACGCGTCGAATGAAGGAAGGCCGGCCTCGATCATGGTCGGCACGTCGCCGAGCAATCCGTTGCGTTTGGCGCTCGTCACCGCCAGAGCCCGCAAGAATCCCGCAGAGACGTTGGCGTGGGCCGCCGGAATCGGCACAAACGCCATCGGGATATGGCCGCCCAGGAGATCGCTCAGCGCGGGGCCGGTGCCTTTATAGGGAATGTGGACCAGCCTGATGCCGGCTGTGCGCGCGAAATATTCGCCGGTGATATGGTTGACCGTGCCGACGCCGGCTGATCCGAAATTGATTTCGCCGGGATGAGCTTTCGCATAGGCGATCAGCTCGGCCACCGTCCTGGCCGGAAACGAGGGATGCACGACCAGCACGGACGGCGCGTTGCCGATCATGCCGATCGGCGCAAAGTCCTTGCGCGGATCGTAGCCTATGTTCCTGTAGAGCGACGGTCCGATCGCCAGCGTTCCCGTATAGCCGAGCAGCAGCGTGTAGCCGTCAGGATCGCTCCTGGTCACCGCCTTGGTGGCCACGGTGCCGCCGGCGCCGCCCCGATTGTCGACCACGATGCTCTGACCGAGCAGCTGGCTCATCTTGTCCGCGATCACACGTCCGACGATCGAGGTGCTGCCGCCGGGCGGAAAGGGAATCACGAGCGTGATCGTCCGGCTCGGCCAAGGCTGCGCCCGTCCACATTCGACGCCGCCGCAAAAGCTCGATACAAAGGCAAGCACGCAAAGCGACGCGTTCAGGCTGCGCATCAGGCGGCTCCATCCCCGGAAACCCTGTCATTGTTGTTGGTGGCGCATACCAAGCCGACCGGCCGTGCTGCTTGACTACACCACAGCGGCGATTGAAGAAATGGCCATCATTCGAAGAATACGGGTCGATCGCGCGGACCTGCAATGAGGAAAGAGGTTTCATGACAAAGGACGTCGTGAAAAAAGACGTTGTAAAAAAAGACGTCGCAGCAGAAGAGCTGGCCGCGAAAAAGCTGAAGGCCGATGGCTGGACCATCGTCGAGACCTCGGGTTTCCTCAGCCTCGTCGGCCCGCTGTGGCAGCGCGTGGTGAACGGCGAGCATCAATATGCGATCGTGGCGCAGGACAAGCACCACAATCGGCGCGGCCTGGTGCAGGGCGGGCTGTTGATGACCTTCGCCGACCGCGCCAGCGGAATGACGGCGCGCTTTGTCTCCGGCAAGCCAACGCTG
The DNA here is from genome assembly GCA_963820275.1 of uncultured Alphaproteobacteria bacterium. Lineage (GTDB taxonomy): Bacteria > Pseudomonadota > Alphaproteobacteria > Rhizobiales > Xanthobacteraceae > Bradyrhizobium. Next base: position 24,493 of record CAWFZL010000022.1, on the reverse strand, counting down.
GCCACGGTCCAGATGGACACCCATTTCGTCGACAGCGCCAGGATAGGAGAGGTGCTGATGTCGAAGCCGCGCGTGATCCGTACGACCCGCAGCCTGATCTTCACGACGACCGAAGTGACCGCAGGCAACCGTTGCATCGCCACCGCAAGCGGCGTGTTCAAGATACTTAGGAACGACAGTTGAATCGGTGCTTTCGCGCGATTGTGAGGACCGAAGTTCCCGCCGCCCCTTTATTTCGACCCGCCACGTGGGTATCAGCGTGACCAGATCGAAAGGACCGCACCTCATGGAATATCGTCAGCTCGGCCGCAGCGGCCTCAAGATCTCGCCGATTTGCCTCGGCACCATGATGTTCGGCGGCCCGACCGATGAAGCGGCATCGGCACGGATCATCGCCAAGGCGCGCGAGGCGGGCGTCAACTTCATCGACACGGCGGACGCTTATTCGAACGGCAATTCGGAAGTCGTGGTCGGACGGGCCATCTCCAATAACCGGCCGGGCTGGGTGTTGGCGACCAAGCTTGCCAACCAGATGGGCGACGATCCCAATCGCGGCGGCCTGTCGCGGCGCTGGGTACTGCAGGCCGCCGATGAAAGCCTCAAACGGCTCGGCACCGACTACATCGATATCTACTACCTCCACAAGGAGGACCATTCGACGCCACTGGCAGAGACCGTGCGTGCAATGGGCGATCTGATCCAGAAGGGCAAGGTGCGCTATTTCGGCGTCTCCAACTACCGGGCCTGGCGGGTTGCGGAAATCTGCAACATTTGCGATGAGCTCGGCATCGACCGCCCGATCGTCAGCCAACCCTACTATAACGCCATGAACCGCATGCCGGAGGTCGAGCACTTTCCGGCCTGCGGCTATTACGGGCTTGGCATCGTGCCCTACAGCCCGCTCGCACGCGGCGTGCTGACCGGCAAATACCGGCCCGATGCAGCGCCCGGCAAGGACACTCGCGCGGGCCGCAACGATACCCGCATGATGCAGACCGAGTGGCGCCCGGAATCGCTTCGGCTGGCGCAGGAAATCCGCAAGCATGCCGAGGCGCAGGGGATCACCGCCGGACAATTCGCGGTTTCCTGGGTGCTGAACAGCGCGTTCGTAACCGGCGTCATCGCCGGCCCTCGAACGGAGGAGCAATGGGACGACTACGTGCGCGCGCTGGATTATCACTTCACCGCCGAGGACGAAGCCCTGATCGACCGCCTGGTGGTGACAGGCCATCCCTCGACGCCGGGCTACAACGATCCAGCCTATCCGATCGAGGGACGCAGGCCGCGCACCTCGGCCTGAAGAAAGTGCCCCCTCGCCGGGCAAAGCTTGCCGGGAGCCGGATTTGGCCGCCCGTTTAGTCATTGATTCTTAACGAAAATCTTTTTGGCCCGAGGTTTGCTGCTTAACGACCTGCTATTGTGCCGGTTGCGTGAGTTTCGGAACCCCGGAGCAACTCATGTCACGACATCACATGCTGCCGCCGCTCAATTACCTTCCGCCGCCGCGGCCGAAAAAGATCGAAACTCGCAAGCGTCGCATCAATGTCGGCGACGTCGACGAGATGGAAGAGATCAGCCAAATGGACGAAACCACGGCTTCCGGCCGATCGACGCCGGCAAGCATGGTGCTTGCCCAGCCGAACTTCCCCGCGATCGAAGGATCGGAGCGCAAGCCGCACAATCCGCAAGGACGGCTCAGCGAAGACATGCTGAGCGTGATGCTGAAGGCTCAGGAGCTGGAATAGTGTAGCGATCCGGGCCGCGAGGAGTTCGCGCCAGAACTGGCGAATTTTCGCAGCATTGCGTCGAATGCGAGTTTGATCCGGCAAACGGCCGGCGTCTTGTAGAGAAATCCCTCGTTGCGCGCATGCACCAGCATCGACGCGTTCACCTCGAACACGACGAGATTGCCGTCGACATCGAGTGCGCAATCGATGCCGAAATATTCAAGTCCGATGCGCTGTCGGATGATCTCCAATGCCCGATGATTGGCAGGGCTAAAAACGGCTGCGGGATCGTTCAGAAACGCCTCTTCCTCCTTCTGCATCCATGGCTGATTGGCCATGTCCGTCGAGATGTGATGAAGTTTCCAGTTGTCTCCGATGCAAAGGTGATAGGGCAGGATCTCCTCATCGACGAAGATGAACCGGTATTTCCGGAAATTGCCATCCTCGGAGCGGTAGTCGATATATTCGATCAGATAGTGATCTTCATCCGGGCGTTGCGACAGAAAGGCTGCGAGCGCCGCAGGGTCTTCAATCTTCTCAAAATCGTCGCCGCCGTGCGTTCCTACCGGCCGCGCCAGCACTGAGGAGGACCACGGAAGCATGGCCTGCAGCGTTGCCACCGAGCAGTCGGCGCCGGCCTTGAGACGCAAGGCCCTTGGGACGCGGCAATGCGGGATTCCCTGCAGCCGAGCGGCGACAGCGTCTCGCGTGGTGCCTTGGATCTTGCGTGGGTCGTTGATCGTCGGCTTGCCAAGACGGTCCACCAGGCCGGCGGCAACCGGCAACAGGGCCTCGGTCTGATCCGCATCGGAAATCAGATTGATGACGAGCTGGAAGCTCTCGCCGGACAGCTCGCCGTCATATTGGCGCGAAGCAAACAGCGACAGCGTATCGGTGTCGTAGAACGAGTCCTGGAAAAGATATTCGGTTGGCGTGTTGCCGCCAAAGGGCGCATAGAGCGCAAGAGCGCGGAATTCCGCCGGGCCCTTCGCAGCCGGCCGTCTGATAAGCGGCTCGACACTGGCAGCCTGGGCATAGGCGGTGCGAGCACCTTCGTCATCACCCATGACCTGCTTGAGCGCGCCGATCCAGTTGATGCTTTCGGCATCGCGCGGATTGAGGGCGACGGCCTTCTCAAAGCATTCGAGCGCGAGTTCCATCTCGTTCAGCTCAAAGTGAGTCTTGCCGAGTTGATGGCGGAGCTTGCCGTCCTCCGGTCGCTCGCCGACCAACTCCTGAAGCACGCCTCTGGCAATGATGAATTGCCGGGTCGCGATCAGCACCTGAACCAGGTTGACGCGTGCCGCCCAGTGGCGCGGATTGCATTTGAGCGCCTGAAGATAGATTGCAATCCCTTCCTGAAATTTCCCGATCCTGACGTGAAGATTGCCAAAACTACACCAGCAATCGGGGAGTTGGGGCGCCAGTCTCAACGCCGTCTGGTAGTTCGTGCCTGCCAATTCGAAGTCGCCCCGGCGCATGACGGCATCGCCCAGCTTTGCATGCAACGTGGCGGTCGTTTCGACGGATTCCTGGTCGTCGGTTGCATTTTTGGACGCGGCCAGGCCGCACCCAAACGCCTCGATCGCCTCTTCCGTTCTGCCCTCGCCATAGTGTTTCAGCCCGACGCGCAAATAATGCGCGGCTGGCGGACCGACGATTTCACCGTCCGCGACAGCGAAGGAGTTTGCGGGCATGTATTCCACCTTGTGGCAAGGTCCGGTTGGCGGGAAGGCTTGCCCAAGCTCTCTCAATTCTGGGTTAACAGAGTGTTACCAGGGCTACGAGTGACGGGGGTCCTCGGCGACCGTGTCCGCAACTAGCTGGCTTGCGGCGCCGATCAGGCCGCATTGCGAAGGGGCAGAACGGCGGTCCTTTTACTTCTTGCGCCCGACCATTTCGAACACCGCGCCCGGATTATTGTCACTGAACCGCAGGTCGAAGTCGTGAAGATTGGCGATGGCCGCGGTGATGCTCAGACCGAGCCCACTGCCCGGAACGCGATGTCCGCTCGCGCTGCGATAGAACCGCTGGAATATCTTGTCCTGTTCCCCCGGCTCCACGCCAATACCGTTATCGCGAACGCGAACGACCGGACGGCCCTCCTCGTGGGTCACCGATACGTTCACATTGCCGTTCTCGGGAGTGAACTTGATCGCATTGCCGATCAGGTTCGACACCGCCTCGCGCATCAGATCGCCATCTCCGAGGGTCTGCACCGGGGACTGAACTTCCAGCGTCATCTTGATCGACTTCGACGTGGCAAGCGGCTCGTAGAATTCGAACAACTCGGTGCAGATCGCCGACAGGTCGACGGGTGCGAACTTGCTCGATTTCGGACCATATTCGACTTCTGCCAGCCGCAACAGCGCCGCGACCGTAACCATCGCCCTGTCGATATGGCCAAGCGCCTGCTTGATCACTACACGCAGCTGCTCGTCGTTTCGGCTTTCCAGTCCGCGCTCGAGCTGCGCGTGCACGACGGCAAGCGGACTGCGCAAGTCGTGAGCAATGTTGTCGCTGACGCCCTTGATCTGCACCAGGAGACGCATGATCTCGTCGAGCATCAGGTTGACGTCCTCGGATATCTTGTCGATCGTGTCGGTACGCGAGCGGACCGGCAGACGAAGATTGGTGTCCCCCTTCATGATTTGAACGATCGTACCGTGGATGGCGGTGAGCCGTCGCGAAGCGCGCCGCGCGAAGAATGCGCCGATCGCCAGCGCAACCAGCAACATGGGTGCGAGCGCGGTCGCCAGCGCCCGCTGGACGATGCGGCGAAATGCAAGGCTTTCGAGCAGGCTGCGGCCGAGCAACATGATGTTGCCGTCCGGACGCGTTCGCGCGACGAAGATCGCGGGTTCCTGGCGATTGTCGCCATTCACGGGCGAGGCGGCGATGTAGTGCGACTTTCCGTCAATCGGAATCGGGGGCAGCGTATTTATATTCCCGAACATGAGTTTTCGATCCGGACCAAAGAGTGCCGCATAATCGATGCGCCGCAGGTCATGCGTCAGCCGGGCCTCGAATGCGGATCTGAGTTCATCGATCGAACGATCGGCGCTCTTGGCGGCCTCGTCTTCCAGAATGAGCCGGTTCCTGGCTTCATTCGCTTCGCCGATCTGAAAGTACACCAGGGCGAACACCGCCGTCGTCGCTACCGTCGTGAGCAGCACGAAGGCAAGCGCGAGGCGCACCGCCGAGGAGCGGAAGAAGTCAAGCATTTGCGTTCAGCATGAAGCCGGCGCCGCGGATATTCACGATCAGCGACGGAGTGCCTCGAACATCGATTTTCTTTCGCAGGTTGCTGATGTGGACATCGACGACGTTGGTTTCGAGCGAAAAATGGTATTGCCAGACTTCCTCGAGCAGCATCGCCCGCGTAATCACCTGCCCGGGATGACGCAGAAAATATTCCAGAAGCTTGAACTCACGCGGCAGCAGTTCGATCCTGGTGTCGGCGCGATAGACGGTCTGTTCGATCAGATCCATTTCGAGATCGCCGACACGCAGCTTCGTCGTGCGGAGGTCTTCGAGGCGTCGCAGCAGCGCTTCCACCCGCGCGACAAGTTCCACCATCGCGAAAGGCTTTGCGAGGTAGTCGTCCCCGCCCGCCCTCAGGCCGTGGACGCGCTCGTCGATGGAGGAAAGTGCCGAGATCACCAGGACGGGGACCTTGACGCCTTCCTTGCGCAGGGCCTCGAGGGTCTTCAGGCTGTCCTCACCGAATACCATGCGGTCCATGATCAGCAGCGCCGCATCGCCGACCCGCGCGGCATCCGCGGCCTCGGCGATCGAAGCCGTGCGAACGAGATAGCCCAGGCCCTCGAGTTCCTTCTTTATCTCGATCGCCATTTCATTCTCGTCCTCGACGAGAACGATGGTTCGGGCTCGGGTCGACTTCGTCAACGACTTGCTCCCTCCTGGTGTGTCCACTCTAGCATTCGCCCGGCGTCGCAGTGGACACTTTTGCGAATGTCTGACTCAGAGCCTCGCTTGCAGAAACAGGAATCCAGTTGAGCCGGAATTTGACATTCGCTTCACGAGCTTGCGGCCGGGATTGGCGAACTTCGAATCCGCTCCACAATGGTCAGGGCGTCAGCCCGGGCGGTGGCGGAGGCGGTTGCAGACGCGGAGGATCCTGTGCCAGACGCTTGACGGCTGCAATCACCGCCGGGTCCGGATGCCTGACCGGCGGAATGATTTCGTCGGGTGGCCAGCCGCCGCCGAGCGCTTTGTAGAGGGCAACAAAGCTGTCGCCCTCCAGTCGGATGACTTCGGCACGTTGCTGCTCCAGGGCGAATTGCTGCCGCTCCGCATCGAGAACATTCAGGAAATCGGTCAGACCGCGGTCGTAGCGCTCGGTTGCCACCTTGGTCGCCTGGCGCGCCGCGTCGATTGCAGCATCAAGGCTGCGGACGCTCTGCCGGAAACCGAGATAGGCTGCGTTGGCTTCGTCCACCTGCTGCACCGCAGCAAGAATCGTCTGCTTGTAGACCACCGCAAGCTCATGCGCCCTGTAATCGGCAATCTCGATTTTGGCATCGAGGGCACCGAAATCGAGGATCGGGGCGCCGAGCGAGGGCCCCACCGAAGTGATCCAGGTGATCGGGACAGCCGAACCAATCCGGGGACCGGCCTGCGCACCCGCTCCCGCCGTGAGCAACAGGCTCGGGAACAGGTCCGCGGTCCGGGCTCCGATGTCGGCGACCGCAGCCGCCAGGAAGCGCTCCGCTTCGAGAATGTCGGGTCGGCGACGCAAAAGGTCGACGGGAAGCCCTACCGGCGCCCGCGCGGGTAGCCGCGGAATCGCTCCGGGGCGACGCAAATCCCGATCGATGGTCTGCGGATATTCTCCAATCAGGACGGCAATCGCGTAGCCGTTGGCCGCAATCAGCGCCTTGAGGGGCTCGACATCAGCCTGCAGCGTCTCGACCTGACGCTTGGCCAGCAGGACGTCCAGCTCATTGGTCAGACCGCGATCGAGGCGGGTCTGCGCGAGGTCGAGCACCTTACGTGCGGCCTCGATGTCGCGATAGAGGATCTGCAGGCGCTCCTGACGTGCCCGCAGATCAAAATACAGTCGGGCGGTATCAGCGGCTATCACGACATAAACCCAGTCGCGGGCCTCCTTGAGCGCTTCCGCGGTGTAGACCTGTTCCTCGACCCGGCGGGCGATCTTGCCAAAGACGTCGATTTCCCATTCCGCATCGAGACCGCCGATCCAGTTGACGCTGTTCAGATTGGTCCGGTTGTTGCCTGACGTCAGCGCCTGGGGGGCTCTGCCCTTGGTTTCATCCTGCCCCGTACCGGCGCCACCGCCGACCCCGCCATTGACCTGCGGGAATGCCTGGCCGCCGACCACGATGAGTTGCAATCTCGCCTGCTGCAAACGGTCCAGCGCAATCTTGAGATCGAGATTGTTTGCAATTGCCCGGTCGATCAGATTGTTCAATTTCGCGTCGTGGAGCGTCCGCCACCACTGCCAAAGCTCGGGACTCGCGCCACCGGAAGCCGGCTCCTTGCCCGCCGGCGGCGTCACGAAGTTGGCGGGGATAGCGGCGTCGGGCGTGAAATAGTCGGGACCGACGGCGCAGCCTGCCAGCGCTCCGGCAATTACGACCGTGCATGCGAGATTCCGTACCCTCATGCACCCGCTCCGGATAGCCGCAGATCGCTGTCGATGGGCAGGAAGCATTCAGTTCTGCTCATTTGGAACCCGACATGTTCGCAGTGGCTGCCGGGAGATATTTTCGCCATCAAACTCAAGCACGGACTCCGGAAAACCCTAGCAGAGTTCGGCGTTTACGGAGAAGCGGTTTCACCCCCGGTTGCGCCGATGTCCACCACCTCGCCCACCTGAAGACGCTCGTTTCCGCCCTCCGGCAGATCGAAGGGAAGGCAGCGGTCCTCGCCCGAAGCCGGGCGGAGGCAGGATGTTTGATCACGTTGCCATGCGGTTGCCACGCCAATTGCCAACCGCGCCCGGAAGGAGACGCCACACAGGTTTCATTTCGGATCTTGGTTTTCTGCTGACAGTTTCACGTCCCCCGAACGCCTGCAGGCGCCGCAGGACACAAAGAAACACCACCCCGACCCGCCCGGCGGCGGGAGCGAATTTGGCCGGATGATGATGATCCCCTCGCACGCGGCAAGTAATAAAAAATTTAGCGTTTCTTCATCGTGCCGCGGAGCGACAAGGAAGCGAAGGTCCGTAGCCGAGCCCGCGCGGACGATGAGACACCACATGCGTCATGTCGCTCAGCAGGAGGCGCGCGCAATGTATTCGAAGACCGCGCTCATTTTGCCGCGGCCTCATGGGCCGGAGCATGCGGGGCCTCGTCCTTGGCCACCCTGACGACCTCACCCTCGGTCAGCGAATCCGGCGGGCTGTTGATGACCGTATCGGTCAAGGCAAGGCCCTTCAGGACCTCAAACTCCGTTCCAAGATTCCGGCCGAGCTTCACCGTTCTCAGTTCGACCTTGTTGCCGGGACCCAGCAGAGCAAGCTGCGTGCCCTGCTCGCGGAAGATCAGCGCGCTCGTCGGGACGCGCAGCACCCCAGGGTTATTGGGCAGGTTGAAGCGGACCTGGGCGAACGTTCCCGGCTGCAGCAGGCCGTCGGGATTTTCCGCATGCAATTCAACCAGCAGGGTCCGCGAGGTCTTGTTGATGGCTTCGGAAGTCGTGGAAACGACGGCCTTGAAGGTTTTCTCCGGATATTGCGGCAGCGTCATCTCGGCTGTCAGTCCGGCGCGCATGTTGGCCGACATTTCCTGCGGCACGTGAACGAACACGCGCATCTCATGCACGTCGGCGACCCGGAACAGCTGGGGCCCGGTGCCGCCGCCCACGCCGCTGCCGGCGTTGATCAGCGCGCCGACGTCGGTGTTGCGGGCTGTCACGATTCCGTCGAACGGGGCGACGATACGCTTGAACGCTTCGAGCGCGGTCAGCTGGTCAACCTGGCTCTGGCTGACATTGGCCTCTGCGATGGCGGCTTTGTGGCGCGCATCGGCACTGCCGAATTCCGCTTTCTTCAACTCGGTCTCCTGCTCGGACACGACCCCCCGTGGCGACTCGCGCCAGCGGGTATAGGTCGTCTCGGCGAAATTGCGCTCTGCGTCCCTGACTTTGACCTGTGCTTCGGCCGAGGCGAGCTTCGCCTTGGCGGCGGCGAGCTGGGCATCCAGATCAGGCGCGTCGATTTCGGCAAGCAACTGGCCCTTCTTGACGTGTGCGCCGTAATCGAAATACCAGGCCTTCAGGTAGCCGTTCACCCGCGCGTAGATCGGCGCCTCGTACCAGGCTTCGATGTCGCCCGGCAGGGAGATCTGCTGCCCTGTGACACCCTGTTTCGGCGTGACGGTTGCGACGGTGGGCACGGCCTGCTCGACCGTCCACTTCGTCACCTCGCTTTCCTGATGCCGGCGCACGAGAATGCCTGCGATGGCGACACCGATCGCGATCAGGATCGCCATGGCAGCGACCCAGCGTGACCTTTTCGATCGCGGCGACGAAGCCGCTCGACCCGGGTGGGCCCCCGGTTTTGGTTGAACGTGATGCGGATGGGTGTCAAGCAAGGCATTTCTCCCAGGTCACAGGCTCGGCCCGTCCGATATTGTACCAGCAATTGCCGGTGTTGGACTCGCAGGTTTGCGGTGAAGGACGCTGAAGACGGTCGGAACGAAGAAAAGTGTGGCGATGGTTGCGATCGCAAGGCCGCCGATCACCGCACGACCGAGCGGGGCGTTCTGCTCGCCACCTTCCCCCATGGCCAGCGCCATCGGGACCATACCGATAATCATCGCAAGCGCGGTCATCAGCACCGGGCGGAATCGCGTGAACCCGGCCTCGAGTGCGGCGGTTGCGGCATCGAGGCCGTTTTCCAGGCCTTCGCGGGCGAAGCTGACCAGCAGGATGCTGTTGGCCGTGGCGATGCCCATGCACATGATGGCGCCGGTGAGCGCCGGCACCGACAGCGTCGTGCCGGTCGTGAACAGCATCCAGACGATGCCGGCCAGCGCGCCGGGCAGCGCGGTGATGATGATGAACGGATCGAGCCAGGACTGGAAGTTGACGACGATCACCAGGTAGATCAGCACGACCGCGCCGGCGAGACCGAAGTAAAGCTCTTTGTAGGCGTTATTCATGGTCTGCACCTGGCCGCGCACGACCACATAGGAACCGCGCGGCACATCCTTCTTGGTCTCGGCCAGGATCTTCGAAATATCGCCCGATACGGCGCCGAGGTCGCGCCCCTGGGTGTCGCCGAAAATGTCGATCACCGGCTGCACGTTGTAATGGGAGACGACGCCGGGGCTCGGCCCCTGGGTGATATTGGCAAGTCCACCGAGATATCGCGGCGAGCCGCCACCTTCATTGGTGATCGGAATATTCGACAGGTCCGAGATGCTGTTGACCCGGTATTGCGGCATCTGGGCGACGATCGGATAGGACACGCCGTTTTCCGAATTGAGCCAGAAGTTCGGTTTGACCTGGCCGCTGCCGGAGAGCGTGACGAGCAGGCTGTTGGCCACGTCGCGCTGGGTCAGTCCGACTTCGGCGGCAAGCGTCCGGTCGACGTCGACGTTGATCTGCGGATAGTTGAACACCTGCTGGATGCGAAGGTCGGCGATGCCGGGTACCTGGCGGATGCGCTTGAGCAGGTCGGACGCATAGGCGTAGTTGGCCTTCAGGTTGTTGCCGATGATCTGCACGTCGATCGGCGCCGGCAGGCCGAAATTGAGGATTTGCGACACGATGTCGGCCGGCAGGAAGGAGAAGGTCGTGCCCGGGAATTTCTGCGGCAGCACGGTGCGCAGTGCCTTGACGTAGCCGGCGGTCGCATCGTGATCCTCCTTCAGGCTGATCAGGGCATCGCCGTCTTCAGGGCCGATCGTGCCCGTGTTCTGATAGGCCATGTTGATGCCGCTGAACGGCAAGCCGATATTGTCGACGATGTTGTCGAGCTGCTCGGGCGGAATGGTCGCGCGCACCGTCTGCTCGATTTGCTCCATGAGACGTGCCGTCTCCTCGATCCGGGTGCCGGGCTGGGCGCGCACATGCATCAGGATCTGGCCGGAATCGACGGGCGGAAAGAAGTTCGACCCCAAAAACGGCGCCAGAGCGAACGACAGGACGACACAAGCAAGAAAGGCCACCATGAAGGTCTTCGGACGATCCAGAGCCATCGTCAAAAGGCTGCGGTAACGCTCGCGGAAGCGTTCGAACCGTGTCTCGAAACCTTGCTGGAAGCGCAGCAGCGGATTGCGCGAGGGCGTCGGCGGGACAACCCCGTGTCCGATATGGCTCTCGACGGTGTGGTGGTGGCCGCGCATGAGATAATTGGCCATCGTCGGAACCAGCGTACGTGACAGAATGAACGATCCGATCAGCGCGAAGACGACGGCTTCTGCCAGTGGCCGGAACAGATATCCGGCGACGCCGCCGAGCTGGAACATCGGCACGAACACGATACACAGGCAGAGCAGCGTCACGAAGGCCGGCACCACGATCTGCTGCGCGCCGTCCAGGATCGCAGGCTCGATCTCCTTGCCCTGCTCCAGGTGATAATTGATGTTCTCGATTGTCACCGTTCCGTCATCAACCAGAATGCCGACGGCAAGTGCAAGGCCACCCAGCGTCATGACGTTGATGGTCTCGCCGAGAATGGACAGCGTCGTCAGCGCGAACAGAACTGCAAGAGGGATTTCCGTGAGAATGATGACCGTCGAGCGCCAGCTGCCGAGAAACATCAGGATCATCAGGCCGACCAGTGCGGCTGCGAGCACGGCCTCGCGAATAACGCCGAAAACCGCGGCCTTGACGAAGACCGACTGATCGCCCACCGCGCGGAGGTTCAGGCTTGAGGGCAGGCTTTCCTGCACCCGCGGCAGCAGCGATTTGATGCCGGCGATGATGTCGAGCGTCGATGACGATCCGGTCTTGAGGATGGTCATCAGCACCGCGCGCGCGCCGTTGACCCGCACCATGTTGGTCTGCGGCGGCGAGCCCTGATGGACGTGCGCAACGTCGTGAACGTAGATGACCGAGGCATCGATCTTCTTGACCGGCAGCTCGTTGATCTTGTCCAGCACCACCGGACTGGCGTTGAGCGATACGTTCCAGTCGAATTTGCCGATCTTCTGGTCGCCGGCCGGCAGGATCAGGTTCTGGGCCGAGACGGCGTTGACGACATCCTCGGCCGAGACGCCGTGCGACTGCATCGCTTGCTGATCGAGATCGACCTGCACCTGCAATATCTTGCCGCCATAGGGCGAAGGCACCGCCGCGCCCTGAACCGTGGCAAGCTGCGGCCGGATGAAGTTCTGTCCGAGATCGAACAGCTTCATCTGCGGCAGCGACTGACTCGACAGCGCAAGCTGGAGTATCGGCACGCTCGACGCATTGTAGCTCAGGACATAGGGCGGCGTGATGCCGGGCGGCAGCAGCTTCAAGACGGTCTGGGAAGCCGCCGTCACCTGCGCCATGGCCGCGGCAATATTGACCCCTTTCTGGAAGAAGATCTTGACCACGCCGTAACCGCTGAGCGACTGCGACTCGATGTGCTCGATATCGCCGACCTGGGCACTCAGCGTCCGTTCATAGTAGTAGATGACGCGGCCCGACATGTCGTTCGGCAACAGCCCGTTATAGGTCCAGACGACGCTGATGACCGGAATATTAATATTCGGAAAGATGTCGGTCGGGGTGAACAGTGCCGCCCGAATGCCAAACAGCGCGATCAGCACCGCCAGCACGACGAAAGTATAGGGGCGCCTGAGCGCAATCTGGACGATCCACACGCCGCCATCCTCCCGTTAATCGACCGGAAAACCGATTTCCGGAGGCACGTCGAGGTGACTGCGCGGCAGCGCGCCAACCTCCACCAGGCCAACCGGGATGATCGGTGCGATATTCGCCGACGGCCCCTTCGCCGCCAATTCAGCCAACCTCATGGGCGATCTCAACTTCAGATTCCCGAGCCAAAACGGCCCTGCTGTGGGTAATACGACATGGACGCCACGGGGTTACATTGAGGAGCTTTGCCAGCCGCATATCCGTTCTGAACGGTATGCTCGCCGATTTCCGAAGCAAGTCGAACCGATCGGACGAGACGGAATGCTAGCAGCATTCGGCGGTTTCGGCGAGCGACGGGCCATTTCCTGGGAGTTCAAGCCGGATAGCTTCATCGCAGTCTCTTGGCAGTCTCTTGGAGCGCAGTCACTTGGAGCCTTCCCGAAACGAGTCTTCCCGAACCAGTGCATCCGAAACCAGTGCACGACTGATCACGGGGGCAAAACCGCAGGTCGTTGCGGTCTCCCCGAGCACCACCCTTGGCGGATCATGGTGACCATGCCGCAGCGCGGCAACTAATAAAAATTTTAGTGGTGCCTCAGTGGTTTCGACGAAATCCGCGCCGCCACTTTTTCCTTTGGACAGGGTATCGCGGAGGATCGATCTCGCAGCCGCAACAAAGGTTCGTACCAAAGCAGCCTGGCGGAAAATGAGCGGGACCATCCCGCGACAACGATCCGGCGACAGGGTGTCGCAAATATCCCGGCAGCATCGGGTCGCGACTATTTGCGGGGCCTGCCGCGCTTGGCAAAGACCACGCCCCGCTCGTCGGCAGTACAACGAAGCGCACTGGCCTGTTTGAGGGCTTCACTTCGTTCAGGGCCGGGGGCCATCCGGCGCGCAAGCTCGAGTGCGTCTGCCGCGGCGACGTCCAAATCCACCCGATCACGATCAGCCGAGCGTTGAGTGTCTTTGCTCATCGCTCCTCTGCACCCCCTGCCCATGCTTTAATCACGGTCGGTAGTAAGGTTGTCCCGATTCCCTGCCAACGTCAACGAGGAGTCCAAGCAGGGCCCGTGGGTGCGACGATTTTGCGTTTCTTGAGGCGAGGATCGGGTCGCATCACCTCCCCCTGGAAAAACAAGATGACAAGCGATTACCGTTGACGATCTGGCTCGGAGGGCCGTCGGCTTATGTCCAGATTCAAGGCATCCATTCTCGGCAACCTCGCTCTGGCCTTCGGCCTGGCGTTCCTGGGGCTGATGATCGTTGCCGGATCTATGGTCGCGGGACAGTGCCTTGTGTGGTGGAAGCACGGATATTGGGAGCCGTATTCGCTGTCGAGCCTGCTGCTCGATCTGCAACTCGGCGTGCCGGAGGCGCCCCACCTTCCGGCGATTCTGGGAATAATGGACTTCGTCCTGTCATGGCCTGTGACGGCGTGCCTCGCTGGAATTGCGGCGCCATGTTTTATGATCGGCCGGTTGTTGACGAAGCTGGCGGAACGCTACAGGCCTCCCCAACGGTGAGAACATCAGAACATGCCGCCGCGAGGCGGACAAAGGGGCGCCATCGTTACTATCTGCCATGCCATTGCGGTTGCCGCTTCTCCACATAAGCCCGCGGCCCCTCGGTGAAATCTTCAGAATCGATCATGTCGCGCATTGCGGGATATTCCTTTTGCGCGACGATCGCCTCGGGCAACGAGACGTTCAGACCTTCCATCACCGCCTGTTTCGACGCGCGTACCGACATCGGGCTGTTCTGGCAGATTTGATCGGCCCAGCGTTCCGCCGCGTTGAGCGCTTCGCCTTTCGGGACGACCTCGTTGACGAAGCCGAGTTCGAAGCCTTCCTGCGCAGAAACCTGCCGTCCGGTCAGGATCAGATCCATTGCACGCTTCAAACCGATCTGCCGGGGCAGCCGTTGCAGGCCGCCGGAAAGTGCAGCAAGTCCGAGGCGCGGCTGCGGCAACGCGAATGTCGCGTTTGCCGATGCGATGATGAGATCGCAGGCGAGTGCAATTTCGAAACCGCCGCCCAGCGCCATGCCGTTAACTGCGGCAATGATCGGCTTGTCGCAGTGGAACCGCAACGTCAGGCCCCCGAACCCACTCAGGTTCCAGCCGCGTTCGCCTCCCGCCACCAACCACTTCAAATCGTTGCCCGCGCAGAACGCCTGATCGCCGGCGCCGGTGACGATCGCTACCCACTGATCTGGGTCGGCGCTGAACCAGTTGAACGCTTCATGCAGTTCAAAATGAGCGGGCTTGTGCAGCGCGTTCATCACGCCGGGGCGGTTGAGTGTCACGACCGTAACACGATCGATGTGCTTCACATCAATGAAATTGAAAGCCATCGCGTTTCCCTCCGTATCTATTCACCGACCGCCTTGCCGCGGCGATGGGACCGGAACGCTTCGGCGACGCCATCTTCTGGCTTGATTGTCCTTCCGTTCAAAAATCCAATGCTCGAAACACGAAGTCCAACGGCGAGATCTCACGACTTTGCCAGAGCGTCGCCTGCCTAAATAAACGAACGCTGCGTCAAATAGGTCCACTGGACCTTCGGCGGATTTGCAGGGACGCGCCGTAGCAAAATGCGCTACAGGGCGAGGCAATTTCCGCGAATGCGCGGTCGACCGGGGCAGGCGCGCTCCGCTGCAGCGCGGCGAAGCGCAACACGCTCCGCGGCTTTCGGCCTCGGTTGGACGGATGGTTTACATGGTTACGGCCAGCCGCACTTGCCAGCCGGTCAATCGATGTTCTGTCCAACGCGCCAGAGCACGCCGGTCGGATCGACGATCACAAAGTCGCGGATACCCCACGGCCCCGTGCCGCACTGCCCAGGGATGAAGGACTGCCGCGCTACAACCTTGCTGCCTATCGGCTGTTCGAAATGCCGCTCTTTTATGCAGTCGTACCCTTGGGGTTCGCGGAATCAAAGGGCCTTTTTCTTGGCACATCGATTGCTTGGCTGCATGCAGAGTTGGCAGCTAGGGTTCCGGTTTCCTAACGGGAGTGTCTGGTCCGAGAGTTGCCGCCGGAGGTCCAACCTCCGGTGCACGGCGGGATAAAAGCCCGGGAGACCTCATTGGCCGCGTTTGGCAGGCTACTCAGGTCCATTTGCCAGTTCGCGGTCGTCAAACCGATGAGGACTGGAAATGTTGAAATCACGAAACCTACTGACTGCCGTTGCTGCTGCCTGCGTCCTGGCGACCTCGTCGATGTCGCCGGCCCTCGCCGAAAAGAAGAACGAATTCAATATCGCCTGGACGATCTATGTCGGCTGGATGCCATGGCCCTATGCGGCTGAATCCGGCATCGTGAAGAAATGGGCGGACAAATACGGAATCAAGATCAACGTCACGCAGATCAACGACTATGTCGAGTCGATCAACCAGTACACGGCCGGCAAGTTCGACGGCGTCACCGTCACCAACATGGATGCACTGACGATTCCGGCCGCGGGCGGCGTCGATACCACCGCCGTGATCATGGGCGATTATTCGGACGGGAATGACGGCATCGTACTGAAGAAGGGCCAGACGCTTGCCGACATCAAGGGGCAAAAGGTCAACCTCGTCGAACTGTCGGTCTCGCACTATCTGTTGGCGCGAGCATTGAGCACGGTGAAGTTGAGCGAGAAGAGCATCAAGACCATCAACACCTCGGATGCCGATATCGTGGCCGCATCGAAAACCAAGGACGCGACGGCAATCGTCACCTGGAATCCACAGCTCCTCGAAGTGAAGTCGGAACCCGGGGCGACGCTGGTCTACGATTCCAGCAAGATACCCGGCGAGATCGAGGATCTCCTGGTCGTCAATACCCAGACCTTGAAGGACAATCCGGATTTCGCCAAGGCACTGGTCGGCATCTGGTATGAAACCATCGCCCTGATGAAGGACCCTGGTGAGAAGGGCAAGGCGGCGCGCGAGGCAATGGCAAAGCTTTCGGGCACCGATCTTGCCGGCTTCGAGAGCCAGCTCAAGACCACCCATATGTATTATGAGCCAAAGGACGCGGCCGCCTTCGTGGCCGGGCCCGACCTGGTGAAGATCATGGACCTCGTGCGTGGCTTCTCCTTCGAGCACAACCTGCTCGGCGAAAAAGTCAAGTCGAAGGAGGACGCCGTTGGCGTCGAGACGCCGACCAAGACGATCGGCTCCGCCAAGAACGTCAAGCTGCGCTTCGATCCCAGCTACATGAAGCTCGCCGCGGACGGAAAGCTCTGATCGACTCCGCGCTTGACAGCGCTGTTGCCGGCATTCCATCTGCCGCCGGCAACAGCTTCCCGCGGGTCGCGGTGTCGAGGAGTGTATCCTATTACACGCGTAATGAACGTCGTTCCCGGACGCGGCGCCCGGATCATCCTGGCTATGCTGCCGTTCATCCTGATTGCGATCATCTATGTGATCGGGTCGGCGGAGCGGCGCGCGGCCAATCCTGACGACAAACTGCTGCCCCCGGTCTCGGAAATGGTCGAGACGTCAAAACGGCTGGTTGCCGAACCCGACCGCCGCTCTGGCGACTATGTGCTGTGGGCGGACACGACCGCAAGCCTGCAGCGTCTTGCCCTGGGGCTCGGCATCTCGGCGCTGGCGGGGTTGACACTGGGGGTTGCGATCGGCCTGCTGCCGGTCGCGGGCGCCGGACTTGGCACACTGGTTGCCGTGCTCTCGATGATTCCGCCAATGGCCGTTCTGCCGATCCTGTTCATCGTGTTCGGCCTTGGCGAGTTGTCGAAAGTGGTGCTGATCATCATCGGCGTCACGCCGATGCTCGTTCGCGACATCTCGCTCGAGGTAGCGGGCATGCCACGTGAGCAGCTCATTAAGGCACAGACCCTGGGCGCCTCGACCTGGCAGGTCGCAATCCGCGTGGTGCTGCCGCAGATCATGCCGCGCCTGATCAAGGGTCTGCGGCTGATGATCGGGCCGGCGTTCCTGTTCCTCATTTCGGCGGAGGCGATCGCGGCCGACGTCGGTCTTGGCTATCGCATCTTCCTGGTTCGCCGCTATCTCTCGATGGACGTGATCTTGCCCTACGTCGCCTGGATCACGCTGCTCGCCTACCTTCTCGATTTCGCCTTGGTGTTGATCGGCCGACGTGCCTTTCCCTGGGCCTACGAGCAGGAGGCGCGCTGATGAGCACGCTGTCCTTCCGCAACGTCTGGGTCGAATACGGCGATCAGGTGGTTCTCGAACGCATCAATCTCGAGATTGCCTCCGGAACCTTCCTCTCAGTCGTCGGCCCTTCGGGGGCCGGCAAGAGTACCCTCCTGCACCTGATCCTCGGCCAACAGCGGCCGACGCAGGGCAGCGTCCTGCTCGACGGAAAGCCCTTCCCCGCCGAGCCCGGGCCTGACCGAGGCATCGTGTTCCAGCGCTACTCGGTGTTTCCGCATCTCACCGTGCTCGGCAATGTCCTGCTCGGCTACGAGTTCGCCGAGCGCCGATTCACCGCGCGCCTGCTTGGCGAGCCCAGGCGCAAGGCGATCGAGAAGAGCCTCGCGCTGATCGAGGCGGTGGGGCTCGGCCCGCATCGCGACAAATATCCAAGCGCCCTGTCGGGCGGCATGCAGCAGCGACTGGCAATTGCGCAGGCGCTCGCCAAGCGCCCGCGCGTACTGCTCCTCGACGAACCATTCGGCGCACTCGATCCCGGCACGCGTGCCCAGATGCATACGCTGATCAAGCCGTTATGGCGCGATCTGAAGATGACGATTGTCATGGTCACCCACGACATCAAGGAAGCTTTCGGTCTTGCGACGCGGCTGATTGCGCTCGATCGCGTACGACACGATCCGCAGGCGCCGGAACGGTTCGGCGCCAAGATCACCTACGATCTGGACCTCACCCGCGACAGCGCGGTGCCGGTCTTGGGTTTCATCAGGGCCGAAGCGGAAACCCGGCAATAAGACGAAGAGAGGGAGTTCACTCATGTTATTCGAAACCCGTACACGCCATGCGCGCCGCGCCGGTCTTTGGCCGCAGCCGCGGCGAACGCACCGGCATCATCCCGACTTCGACAAGATGGCAACGCAAGGCTGGCAGTCGTTGGAAGCCGAAGGCAAGTTGCCTCACGCCGGCTGGCGCAAGGAGCGGCAGTGGGCACTGGATATGGGATTGCCCGGCGCGGAGAGCCTGACCGACCGCGATATCCCGACCTTTGCGCGCGGCGAGCTGCCGCATTTTGCCGGCATCAACACCTTCATGAAGGCGCCCTACGTCGAGAACGTGCGCGACGTCAGCAAATACGATGCTGCCGTGATCGGCATACCCTTCGATTCCGGCACCACCTATCGCCCGGGGACCCGCTTCGGGCCGCAAGGCATCAGGCGTATCTCCGCGCTGTATACGCCCTACAATTACGAACTCGGCGTCGACCTGCGCGAGCAGATGACGTTGTGCGACGCCGGCGATGTCTTCACGATTCCGGCCAATCTCGAGAAGAGCTTTGACCAGATCTCGCGTGGCGTGGCCCATGTCTTCTCGTCCGGTGCGCTCCCGATCATGCTCGGTGGCGATCATTCGATCGGTTTCCCCTGCGTCCGCGGCATCGCGCAGTGTACCGACAAGAAAATCGGCATCATCCATTTCGATCGCCACATCGACATCCAGGAAAAGGATCTCGACGAGCGCATGCACACCACGCCCTGGTACTGGGCGACCAATCTGCCAAACGTGTCGCCGACCAATCTGGTACAGCTCGGCATCGGCGGCTGGCAGGTGCCGCGCGAAGGCGTCGAGGTGGCGCGCAAGCGAAACACCAACGTGCTGACGATCGCCGATATCGAAAGGATCGGGCTGGAAAAGACCGCTGAGATTGCGCTGGAACTGGCGTGGAAGGATGCCGACGCCGTCTACATCTCCTTCGACGTCGACTCCATAGATTGCGGCTTCGTTCCCGGCACCGGCTGGCCGGAGCCGGGTGGCTTCCTGCCGCGCGAGGCTCTGAAGATCCTTGGGCTGGTCGCCGCCGAAGGCCTTTGTGGTCTCGAGGTGGTCGAGGTCTCGCCTCCTTACGATACGTCTGACATCACGGCGCTGATCGGCGTGCGCGTGGTGGTCGAGGCACTGGGCTCGATGGTCGCCCACGGCAAGCTCGGCAGCCACAAGAAGATCATTAACAAGCCGGTTGCATATTGAGGGCCGCCATGCATCGCCATCACCACGGCCACGGGCCTGATCACGGACACGATCACGATCACGACCATGACCATGACCATGACCATGACCATCCGCCGCACGGCCCCGGCCACAACCATCATCATTCCCATCGCGGCCCTGTGCAGTGGCAGACGCCGCATCAGCCCGACGGCGCGAAGGAGCACGCGGCCGCGCCGGAGCCAGACCTCGACAAGGTTGAGGCGGCGTTTGTCGATGGTTTTTTTCAGGCGCCGGACCCCACCAGCTTCCTGCGCCTGGCGCGAATCCCGTTCGAGATCGCGGCCGGCGGCGCAAACCTGAAACTGCTACGGGTCGAGATCGACGCGCTCACCGATGTCGGCAGCCTGACTCCGCATTTCGGCGGCGGCACCTTCCGCTACGATCCGCTACCGTCGAATTTCGTCTCGCGCCGCCGCCGGTTGCGTTTCGTCTATTTCGACGGCGAGTCTCTGCGCGCTCTGAGCTACGCCGAGCTTTTCGACATCTGAGCTGGCACCCCAGGCTGATGGCTTCGCATGTCTTCAATTTGAGATTCCAGAGAGCGAGGCCGCGGCAGGAGGACTCAAGCCTCCGCAAGAGACCGGCCGTGCAATATTGCAGCGACCGCAATCGCGCGTAGCAATTGAATTCAGCCTCTAACCACGCAGCTATTGCTCGTCGAAAATGCGCCGAGCAATAGTCTTCGCCCTCGCCTGAAGGCGAGGGATTTTAGATCCCCGAAGGGGACGACATCGAACATCTAAAGCGCGATGGGATCAGGCCGAATCACCATCGCGCTTTAGGTTCTTGTTTTCGCATGATCTCCGCGCAAGCGTGCAGCGTTTGTCGCGAGGGAAAACCGCTACACACTTTTCCGGATCATGTTTTAGAACTGCCAATGGACGCGGCTGGCAAAGATGTTTATCGGCCCACGATCGCCATTAAAGCCCGGATTTGCGAACAACTGGTAGTCGAAGGTTACAGCTGTCGAGGGCGTCAGCTGCCAACTGTAGTAGGCTTCCAGGACGTTCTCGGCCCGGGGGTTAGCCAATTGTCCGTCTCCGACAAATGAACCGAGGCCTCCGAGATTTAGATACTGCTGCTCAGCCTGGGAAATCTTGTTGTAGACGTAACCGATCCCGATCGTATCGGCCGGCCTTCCCCACGATCGACCCCCGATGGAAACACCACCGGAGATGAACAGGTTGCTGTCCGTAACAGCGAGATCCTCGATGTAGCCCGGCGCCCAGCCGATTCGAGAGTAGACTCCGATATCAGGTGTAATAGCCTGCTCGATGTTGATGTGTGCGTCGACCTTTTGGGTGTAAGTGCGCACGCAGGCCAGCGCAGGAAACCCAGGTGCACCACCCGCCAACGCCGCAGCGCACGCGGAATTAGACTGCGCGATGGCATTCCCGTATGTGCCCAAATTAGCACTGATCAAATTGGCGATGAATTTAACTTTGCCTGGCTGTCCCCACAGCTCATGCCGCTCCTCAATTTCACCCATGATATCGAATTGTTTGAACGTCGGATCAACACCATAATCCGTAGAAGCGGGGGTGTTATCGGCGATTGCCGACTTCTCCGTGTCGAACCACCCCAGGCGGTACGTGAAGCGGCCCTGGTACCATTCGGCAGTCGCACCCCAGCCGTATCCCCAGG
The DNA here is from genome assembly GCA_963820275.1 of uncultured Alphaproteobacteria bacterium. Taxonomy (GTDB): domain Bacteria; phylum Pseudomonadota; class Alphaproteobacteria; order Rhizobiales; family Xanthobacteraceae; genus Bradyrhizobium. The sequence goes on along the minus strand of CAWFZL010000022.1, from coordinate 3,149 downwards.
CGTCACCGCCCCAATCGAATGGAAGACCATAGAGTAATCCCCAGTTCAAGAATTGGGTCTTGGAGTTGTTGGCATATCTATTCGTGTCGAAGACATCGAGGGGGCTCATCCTGCCAAAGGTGAATACAAGGCGGTCCGAGGTTCGGGTTCCGGCGAACTGATTGATATCGGCCGGCACGGTCTCCGTTTCGCCTCCGAGATCGATCGTCTGCCGGACGAAAGCGCGCTGCACCTTGGCATACGGTTCGGACGAGCCGATCTTGAAGGACTCGCCGTTCGGGAAGGCAGCGACACCTATGCTGTTGCCAAGCCCGAGGCCTTGATCGATCTCCGGATTGATCCAGAATTCAGCGCCCTTCCACAGCCGCGTGCCGACATAAAGCGTGCCCTCTCCGATCTCGCGTCCTTCCCCGCCAGCGGGGAAACCCAAAAATGGCGGGGAGGCAACAACAAGAGCTCCCGGAGCCGAGTGGAACGCGGGATAGGCCTGCCATGTGTAGGTGACCTGGCCGTGAATGTTGATCCTGTCCGGATCAAAAAAAGCGGCGGCGTTCGGCTTCTCGTTGAAATGATAATTCACACCTAAGCGAAATTCCTGCTCGGAAAGGTTGGAGGTGAACTGCTGGCCCGCGGATGGGAAGTCGATGTTTCGATTGCCGTAGCCGGTGTAAAAGTACTCGGCCTTTACGGTCCAGTGGGGAATCAGGGGTCCTTCAACACCAGCTCCAACGACCCAGCCCACTCTTTGCTGGAACGTGGAATCCGTGCCGTTCGCACTCGTCAGCATGAATTGTTCGTTGGTCCAGGCAAAACCGGCAGTCGCGTAAAAGAGCCAGTTCCCGGGCGCATAGCCGATGCGGCCCCGCACCGTGCCCGAAGCGAACACGTTGTCGCTATAGGTCTCAGTGCCCTGCAGCACGTTGATCGTGTTGCCGATCCTGTTGCCGGAGTAATTTGGAAAGGATGAAGCACTGATATCCGCTTCCGCGCCAATCACGACGCGGTTTTGCAGCATGCGATTGTAGCCGATTTGCAGGCCGTTGAACCAGCTGCCACCCTGGTTGTTCGCGTCATAGCCCTGCGCCAGGTTGAGCGAGCCGTTATCGAGGACGGACCCGCCAGAACTGGCAGTCCAATTTGAATGCCCCCAGGCATAACCTTCGTTGACGCCGAAGTAGAATCCTGTCCAGTCATAGGCTGCGGAAGGTTGCGCTACCGGGGCTTTGTAGGGGAGATCCGCCGCCGTGGCGCTCCCCGTGAGCAGAATCGCCACTGACGCTCCGCCAAATGCCTGACGCCATTCCGGCCGCCAATGTCTTGCCTTGGCAATGTTGTAGAAGATGGTCATTCTCAGGATCCCCCGATCAGCGCCTATACCTGACCAAGGGGGAGGCTGAGCCTTTCGGAGGGAAGCGCTGCGGAGAGGGCTTCGCCGAAAGGAACGAAACGTTCCCCCTCGGTGTGAACCTCCCGGGCTTTTATCCCTCCGTGTGTCCGGCCCGTCCCCAGGGAGCTGACCGGATTGCAACTCTCGGACCAGACACCGCTTCCATGAGCGGCCGGAACCCTAGTCGCATCAACCTCTAAGCGAAAAGCATGCCAACATAAAACCCAGAGTTTTCAGTCGTTGACGGCCTCCCCTGTCGAATGTTTAGCCATTCAGCCGGTCAAAAAATCAGCGATTCCGGTAATAAAGTAATTCCGGGACAGGACGAGGCCACCCCAAGCCAGCAGACGTGGCTGACTTTCTCAAGAAATAGCCAACCAGCGGCATGGTCGAACAAAGGCGCAGGGATCGGTGATGCTGAGCGCCGTGGAGGGCCAAGGGCTCGCCCTCTTGAGCCGTCCCGGACCGAGGCCTCACATCCGGCCATGCCTGCTGCGAGCCGTCGAGCACCGTCAACGGCTGCTCTCCAACCTACACCCGGGGCTGCTTTCAATGAATAAAAGGCGACTACGCTACCGGCGAGCGTCGTATCCGCCGTACCCTCGAGACTCGAGCTTCAGGTTGCCTCAATCCTGATGATCGCCTGTCGAGGTCCAATTCTTATCAAGTTTCATTTCCGTCGCATAGTACGTCTTGGAGCCGCCAAGTAAATTTCCGAGAAATCCGGTTTGTTGGACCGTGAAACTCTTCGGAGTCTGAGTTGTCGTTGTTAGGCCGGCCGCCGGCTTAATCTGGTATGTGCCCGGTGCGAGATTATAGAGGGACCAATTGCCGTGCTCATCTGTAAACGCAGTGGTTTTTCCTGCAGGTCCCGTCACCTGAATAGGAACTCCGGCTTGAGGTTTTGAGTCTGGCCCAACAACCTTGCCAGTCGCCGCGGGTGCCGTTGTGGTTTCGCTAGTTGTCGGCTCCAATCCTTGCGCATCGGAGGGTGGCGCACCAAGAGCAGCCGCGAATGAGAACAGAAGTAAAGCCGCTGAGTAGCGAAAGACTTTTGTCATGGAGCAATCTTAAGTTTGAATTTGCGCTCGCCGAGCGAGGTCCCGATTATCGCGGGTCTGGTTTGCGGTCCGCCAAGAGCAAATGCGTATGCTGTGTACGATGGCCATGAATCTGGCACAGCGATTTCCACGTTCATTTTGGAGGATGAGCCGTCTGGCGGCGTTTCAGTCTGACTCCACAATCCTGAGGTCACACCTACGGTGATCGCGCTAATGCCTGACGCACTTGCGGGGTCGATAGAGACCTCTCCGTTGAACTTTACAAGTGTGGGATTACGATCCTTCACCAAGTGATAGCCGAAATACAGCGGAACCAAACCGATGAAGCAAAGGGCAATCGCCGGCGCTGTCGTTTTAACCTTGCCAAAAAACGGGAGCTCGACTTCAGTGACCACACTTTTCTTACTCGCGTCAAAAAAAACCTTTTGATGAATCGCAGAGTAAGCACCGATCGCGATAATCGCGATGCCGGCGATAAAGAATAGAACTGCCAGCGCGAACTCAGCCGACAACACTTGGCGCACCAATAAGTATGTGGTTGTAACGGCGGATCCATCTTAGGCTATGGTTGAAAAAATGCAACGTTACACTTGCGCTGCATTGGCGGGAGTGATGCAGTCGCGAGGTAAAATCCTAATCCTGCTGTGCAAACCCTGCTCAGAAATTGGGATAGGTCCTTGAAAGCTCTTGGTGCCCAGGGG
>CAWFZL010000021.1:0-42802 GCA_963820275.1 uncultured Alphaproteobacteria bacterium | reverse complement strand
ATGGTGGGCACGACAGGGATCGAACCTGTGACCCCTACCATGTCAAGGTAGTGCTCTCCCGCTGAGCTACGTGCCCCATATCCTAATCGGGTGCGGTCCGTATATCGGCTCCAGGGCAGGCAGGCAAGGATGCCGCGCCGCGTTTTCGCGCCGGCGAAGCCAGCGGTTCTCGGGCCAGGAAACCGTTTCGAACCAAGGGCCTGCGCGTTTTTCCGATCGAGCTGCTGGAAGCGTGGTCAGGCCGCCAGCATCTTGTTCACTTCGCTGACCAATTCGCGAAGATGGACCGGCTTCGACAGCACCTTTGCATTCTTTGGCGCCTCGGAATCCGAGTTGAGCGCGACCGCTGCAAAGCCGGTGATGAACATGATCTTGATGTCGGGATCGAGTTCCGAGGCGCGGCGCGCAAGCTCGATCCCATCCATCTCGGGCATGACGATATCGGTCAGCAGCATCTCGAAAGGCTCCTCACGCAGCCTCTGGTATGCAGACATGCCGTTGTCGTGCGGCGAAACCTGAAAACCCGCGTTTTCCAGCGCCTTGACCAGAAAGCGGCGCATATCGTTATCGTCTTCGGCGAGCAGAATCTTGTGCATGGCTTTCGGTCGTCCAATCCCGATTGGAGGATCAGTCCGCTCACTAAGCCCGATAGAGGGTAAATTTCGGGTGAAAGGGAACAGATCGCCGGGTGGCTATGGCCATATTTCTGGACCTGAATTTGGCGCGAATCAATCGATCCGAAGATTTTCTGCGGCCTGGAGGAGATCCAGGCGTCAATGCCATTTTTTACTTGGCAGAATGGCCGCGATTTCCGACAATGATTTTTCAATAAAACTCCGGTTTTTTGGCGCAATCTCACGCCGGAACGGTATTGAATCCGCTGCGGCTCCGGTTCGCAGGCCGCACGACCAACGAGCAGCGATAACGATGCGGACTTCTGAGCGCCGCGCCAGGGAAGACGCCCGACAATGACCCTGTTCGACGGAGAACTGTCGCCCGCCTTCGAGATCGTCGAACCTGCCGTCTGGCGGGCGCCGATCATCTTCAACTCGCCACATTCCGGGTCGGTCTATCCGGGTGCATTTTTGAGCGCGTCACGGATCGACCTGCCGGCTCTGCGACGATCCGAGGATTCGTTCATGGACGAACTCATCGGCGGCTTGAGCGACTGCGGCTTCCCGACGGTGAGGGTCAACTTTCCGCGCTCCTATGTCGATGTGAACCGCGAGCCCTACGAACTCGATCCGCGCATGTTTTCAGGGCGACTGCCGAGCTTCGCCAATACGCGATCGATGCGGGTCGCAGGCGGCCTTGGAACAATCCCGCGCGTCGTGGGTGACGGGCAGGAAATCTATCGCGAACGCCTTTCGGTCGACGATGCCCTTGCGAGAATCGAGGCACTTTACAAGCCCTACCACCGCGCGCTGCGGCGACTGATCAACAAGACGCACCAGACGTTCGGAACGGTTGTCATGGTGGATTGCCATTCGATGCCCTCGATCGGCGTTTCGCGGGACGAGCCGCGGCGGCCGGACGTCGTGATCGGCGACCGCTATGGCACGAGTTGCGCGCCGCTGCTGGCCGACAGGGTCGAGGAAACCATGACCGGGCTCGGCTATTCGGTCGGGCGCAACAAGCCCTATGCCGGCGGCTTCATCACCGAACATTATGGAAATCCGGCTTCCGGCTTGCACACCATCCAGCTCGAACTGAACCGCGCGATCTACATGGACGAACGTCGTCGCGAGCGCAGCACGAGATTTGCTCGTGTCGCGAATGATTTTGCGTTGCTGGCCGAGGCTTTGGCCACCGTTCCCCTGGACGATCTCGGCCCCTTCCAGGCAGCGGCGGAGTGAATTTCCCGGCGTGCGTCGCGTCGAGACCGACGATCGCCCGAAGAACGCGGCCCAGGAAAGTAAGAGGCGCAGAAGTAGAAAGGGCGCAAGAAAAAAGGGCCGCTTGAGTAAACAAGCGGCCCAAGTCTAGGGAGGAAACGCCCAAGGAGGGCAGCGGTAACGCAAAGCGCTACCGCACCGCAACAATATGCGACCGCGATGCACAAAGTGCAAGTCCCTTGGAATCATTTTCGGTGCAAAAATGGAACTCTTCTGGCGGCTGTCTCCAAAGTGCCACGGCGTTCCATTTTATCAAGTAATTTCAATTACTTATTACGAGAGGTAGAGCTCCGACCGGGTCCGGCCAACCGGGTTTTCGACCTGCTCTCGAATTCGTGATCACCGGTTTCCCCAAAAACTCCCCCTCAGCCAACCGATTCGAAAAAAGATCAAACCGTCGGCAGGACGGGCGCTCGCATGCGTCGACCGTGCGGACTTCACAGGATTGCGCTAGGCAGGAGCCTTCGAGAGCCGCCAAGCCCATAAATCAAGGAATTGCCGTGACGGTCATTGATTTCGAAGCGTTCATCGGCCGCCTTGCAACTGCTTCCGGCGAAACAATCCTGCCATTCTTCAGGACGTCCCTGAGCGTCGACAACAAGGGTCCGCTCCATGATTTCGATCCCGTGACCGAGGCCGACCGGGCTGCAGAAGCTGTCATGCGCCGCCTGATCAAGGCCAACTTTCCCCAGCACGGCATCGTGGGCGAAGAATTCGGCAGCGAGCACGAAGACGCCGAGTATGTCTGGGTACTGGACCCGATCGATGGCACCAAATCCTTCATCGCGGGTTTTCCGACCTGGGGCACGCTGATCGCGCTGATGCACCGGGGCACGCCGGTGTTCGGGATGATGCACCAGCCCTTCATCGGCGAGCGCTTTTCCGGCGACAATGGCTCAGCATTCTATTCCGGCTCGGCAGGGAAGCGGAAACTGGCCGTGCGGCGCTCGGCCTCCTTGCAGGACGCGACCATGTTCACGACCAGCCCGCTGTTGATGAACGCGACCGACCGCGCCAACTTCGGCCGTGTCGAACAGGCTGTGCGGCTGACGCGCTATGGCGGCGACTGCTATTCCTATTGCATGCTCGCCGCCGGTCATCTGGATCTCGTGATCGAAACCGAACTCAAGCCCTACGACATTGCCGCGTTGATTCCGATCGTCACCGGCGCAGGCGGCATTGTCACCACCTGGGAAGGAAAGCCGGCCCAAAGCGGCGGCCGTATCGTTGCGGCGGGCGACAAGCGCGTGCATGAGGCAGCATTGAAGCTGCTCAACGCCTGAGAGCGGGGGTTGCATGAAGTTGTTGCTGGGCGCGCTGGCAACCGGATTGTCGCTGCTGTTGCCGTCGGCACAGCTTGCCGCGGCGGATTTTCCCGAAAGGCCCATCCGGCTGATCGTGCCGTTTCCGCCTGGCGGCCCCAACGACATCATCGCCCGCGTGATCGGTCAGAGCATGTCGGAATTGACCGGGCAGCCCGTCGTCATCGACAACCGGGGCGGCCAGGCCGGCGTGCTCGGAACCGACGCGGTGGCAAAAGCGAAGCCCGACGGCTACACCATCGCGATTTCGAGCGCGGGCGCGCTCGCCATCAGCCCGAGCATGGAAAGGGTCGCTTACGATCCGTTGAAGGATCTCCAGGCCATAACCCTTGTTGCAAAGGTGCCGGAAATGCTGGTCGTCGCCGGCAATGTTCCCGCTCACGACATGAAAGAACTTGTCGCGCTCGCCAAGGCGCAGCCCGGCAAACTCAATTTCGCATCATCAGGCCCGGGCAGCCTGCCGCATCTGGCAGGCGAATTGCTCAAGCTGACCGCAAGGATCGACATCGTTCACGTGCCTTATCGCGGAGCTGCTCCCGCGGTGAACGATATGCTCGGACAGCAGGTTCAGATGGTATTTCTCGATCTGCCGATCATATTGCCTCACGTGCGCTCCGGCGCGCTGCGGGCGATCGCGATCGGCTCGCCTGAACGCACGCCGACGGCTGCGGAGGTGCCGACCACGGCCGAGCTCGGAATGGCCGATGTGAAGGCGGAAAACTGGTACGGCATGGTGGCGCCCGCCGGCACGCCTCCGGCGATCGTCGCGGCGCTGAACCGGATCGCCACCGAGGCGATGGGTGATCCGGTCGTCAGGGAAAAGCTCGCGAGCCAGGGCGCCACGCTGATCGGCGACAGCCCCGAGCATTTTCACGATTTTCTCGGCAGCGAAATCGAGAAATGGGCCAAGGTCATCAAGGATTCGGGCGTCACGACCGAGAAGTGATCTCTATCGTGCCGCCTTGCGCAAATGCTCGACCAGAAGCTTTGCCGGTCGCGGCAATGTCTTGAAGCTGCGGGCGCAGATCGCGAGCTTGCGGTTTGCCCATGCGTCGCGGATCGAGAGCAGCGCGATCGGCATGGCCTGCGCGCAGCGTCGGGCGGCCGCCTCCGGCACCACCGCAATGCCGACGCCCGCGGCCACCATCTGGCAGATCGCGTCGAAATCCCTCAAGCGCGCCCGAACCTGCAGCCGGATGCCCTGCCGCGCGGCGTGTTTGACGATATGCAGCTGAAGGGGCGTCGCGTTCGTCAGCCCGACGAAGTCACGGTCCGCCACTTCGTGAAAATCGATCCGCCGGCGGGTCGCAAAATCCCCTCGCCGCGGCGTCACCAGCATCAGCCGGTCCTCGCTGAAATGAAACCGTTCGAGATTGTCCGGCAGTGCATGCTCGGCGGCGAAGCCGAGATCGGCCGCCCCGCTCGCGATCGCGGTGACAATGTCCGTGCTCTCGCGTTCTTCGACATCAAGGCTGATCTCGGGATGTTCGCGCAGGAAAGATGCCAGCGCCTTCGGCAGATGTTCGGAAAGCCCGGAGGTATTGGCGAGCAGGTGCACGCTGGCCCGTATGCCGCTGGCAAAGGCGGCAAGATCGCCACGCAAATTTTCGACATTGTGCAGGACGAGCCGGGCGTGGTCGCGAAGACTTTCGCCCGCCGCGGTCAGTTCGATGCCGCGCCGGCGGCGGTTCAGAAGCACGACTCCCAGATCGGCTTCCAGACCCTTGATGCGAGCGCTTGCGGACGCGAGAGAAAGGTTTGCGCGCATCGCTCCATGCGTGATGCTGCCGCTGTCCGCCACCGCAACGAAAAGCTGAAGGTCGACCAGATCGAAACGCATGGCGGATACCGGGAACCTCGCAGGCCTTCTCCCGTTAGCCTTCGTTGCAGGCGAAGGCTAACTCAAGAAGCTGCAGATTGTGCCGATCGCCTTCATCGGTCAATGTGATGACATGATCGACCCGCTTCTGCTGTTCATCATCGCCGCGTTCCTTCTGGCCGGCTTCGTCAAGGGTGTCATCGGCCTTGGGCTGCCGACGGTTTCGGCGGGCCTGCTCGCAATCGCGATGCCGCCTGCGCATGCGATCGCCATCGTGATCGTGCCGGCAATCGTCACGAATATCTGGCAGACCTTCGTCGGTCCTTACCTGCGCGACATCGTCCGCCGGCTCTGGCCGCTGATGGCGGGCACGGCTGCCGGCGCCTGGCTGAACGCGGGCATGCTGACGGGCCAATATGCCCGATACGGCACCATCTTTCTCGGCGCCCTGCTGATCATCTATGCCGCCTTGGGGCTGCGCAGGATCATGTTCACGGTTGCGCCCCGCCACGAGAAATGGGTCGGCGGAATCGTAGGCCTTCTCACCGGCATGATTTCCGCGGCGACCGGCGTCCAGGTGATCCCTTCGATGCCTTTCATGCAGGCGATCGGCATGGAAAAGGACGAACTCGTGCAGGCGCTCGGGGTGTTCTTCACGGTCGCAACCGTGGCCTTGGCCCTCACCCTCACAAGCGCAGGCTTGCTCGATCAATCGACGGCACTGCCCGGCGTGGTAGCGCTGGCGTGTTCCTTCATCGGCATGGCCATCGGTCAGGCGGTGCGCTCGCGGATGGAGCCCGAGATCTTCCGCCGCTGGTTTTTGATCGCGATGATCTTTCTCGGCATTTATCTTGCCGGCAGCGCGATCTACAGGCTGATGGGCAGCTGAGGAAGGTTCAACCGAACAGCGGTGTGCCTGGCACGAAGGCATCGAACGCCGCCCAGAATTGCGCGCGATAGCGATCCTGCTCCTGCAGAATCTCGTGTTTCGATCCGGCGATCACAAGGTGCGAGCCGGCCCGCATATGATAGGCGAATTCCTCGATCGCCGCGGTCGAGACGACGCTGTCGTTGCTGGCGGCAAGCATCAGGACCGGTTGACGAATCTCCGAAGGATAGGCCGTGGCGCGAAAGCCGTGCATGGCGCGGAACGCGGTGTCCGCCCAGGCTACCGTCGGAGCTCCGAGCCCAAGCGTCGGATCTTCCTCGAGGATGGCCACATTGCGGGCGTAGCGCACCGGATCACTCGTCAGCGGATTGTTGATGAACGGCCCGGCGCCGGTCAGCGCACTGCTGCCACCGGGGACGTAGCGGCCGCCGAGGCCCGCCAGCCGCATGGCACGCAGCAAGGCGCGCGTCGGGAATGACGTCGCTCGTCCCGGCAAATCGATCATCGGCGCCGTCATCACCATGCGATCGAACCATCGCTTTCCTGCATGCGCGATCCGCAGCATCACCGCGCCGCCCATCGAGTGGGCGAGTGCGAAAAACGGCGGCGGACAATCCGGAAGGACAACCTGCTGCACGAACGTTTCGACATCCACCTCATAGTCGGAAAAATCGCGCACATAACCCTTGCGCGAGTTGCGCAGGCGCCGCGACGAGTGGCCCTGACCGCGCCAGTCGATCATGGCGACCGCGAAGCCGCGATCGCGAAGATCGCGCACCGTTTCAAAATACTTTTCAATTTGCTCGCTGCGGCCGGTGAACACGCAGACCGTGCCCTTGCGCTCGGCGGGAGGCGCCCAGCGGGCAAAGCGCAGTTCCGCGCCGTCCGGAGTCTTGATGGTGCCGGAAACGACGTTCTCCGGCACGGGGTTGGCGGGGATCGAAACGAGCGTCATGAAGTTGGACCGGCTAGGCAATGGGGCGGGAAATTCAAGAGCCGGGCGCCTCAAAAAGCGCAACGTAACCCTCTCTTGAACGCAATTTATGCATTCCCATATCACCTCCGTGCAGGCCGCTACCAGTGTTTCGACCTAACCGAAGCATCAGGCTGCACAGGACGAAAAGCCCGGCCCGATGGCGGGCGGGTTAATTCAACAGTCGCTCAATGGAGGACTTCCCAATGCGTACCTTTGACCTCAGCCCATTTTATCGTTCCACCGTCGGCTTCGATCGCCTGTTTTCGCTGCTCGACCAGACCGCTTCTGACGGCAGTCCCGGATATCCCCCCTACAATATCGAACGAACCGGCGAGAACGCCTATCGCATCAGCGTTGCGGTATCCGGCTTCTCCGAGGGCGAGCTTTCGATCGTCGCGAAGGAAAACACGCTGACGATCAAGGGCGAGAAATCCGCCAACGAGAACGGCAAGGGTAAATCCGAGGTGCTCTATCGCGGCATCGCCGCGCGCGCCTTCGAACGGGTTTTCCAGCTTGCCGATTTCGTGGTCGTGAAGAACGCCTCGCTCGAGAACGGTCTGCTCCACGTCGACCTCGTCCGGGAGATCCCCGAGGCCAAGAAGCCGCGCAGCATTCCGATCTCCACCAGCGCGAAGGCCGCAACCGTGATCGAGGGCTCGGCTGACAAGGCGGCCGCCTGAAGCGCCACCTCTGCCAGTTGCCGAGATTACGAAGACGCCCCGGGAAACCGGGGCGTTTTTTGGTGAGGAGATATAATCGCTACTCGAGACCCTGCACGCTCGGCATGGGCTGCGTCGGCCGAATCTGCGCGGTGACCGGCTTGGCGTCGTCAACCGGCGGCACGACGGGCTGCGCCCCGGCCGGCTTCACCTGCACCGCGGCTGATTGCTGCGGTGGCTCGGGCGCCGACTTTTCGGCCAGCGGCTTGTCGTCGAGGGGACGTGGCGGCGCCGATCTTGGGATCGGCACGGCCGTCGAACGGCTGGCCATTTTCGGTATTGGGGCCGGCGGCTGCCGCGGATCGCCCAGGTCGGTGACCGGGGGCAACCGCCCCGGGTACGGCATTGGCGCGGCGCCGTAGACATCTCCCATCCGGTAAGCCGGGACAAAGCGGACGATTTGTCCGGTACGGCCGTCGATCACCAGGCGACCATCCTCGCCACGGCGATCGGTGACCGCGATCAGGTAGAACATGCCTCTCTGGCGCGGAACTCCGATCGGCAGGAAGCCGGTCTCGCGGACGATGGCGTAAACCTCTCGCGGTGGCAGCAGCGGAGGACCATAGGCCGGCTCGACCTCCCCGGGTGGCGGGCCTGCGTAAGGTGGAGCCTGCGGCGGTGCGGCGCCGTAGGGTCCGCTGAAATCGGAAGTGGCCCGGTACGGCGGGCCGCCGTTTCCGTGAGGCGGCGAGACCTGCGCATTCGCGGTCGCCGCAGCCAGAACCAGCCCGAGGGAAAAGGCACACCCCGTGTACAACCTCATCGTCAGTCGCTCCTGTGACGCCCCCGCGCCCAGAACATTTTTCGCTCTCTTTTCCGGGCGGCAGGTTCCTTGGAGATTCCGGCGCTCCTTGGGCCGGATCACGGCGCGTTTGCCTCAAATCCGGGGCGGCCAGCGTCCCTGTTGACCCAGGCCCATTTGCGAATGACGCGAGCGACCTTCACGATTGTGATCGATTTTTGGGATGATACGTCAGCAGGGCTGCCTCAAATTGGGTGGGTTCGAGCGGAGTTTAGGAAGTGGACGAAACAAGAACTCTGTCCTTCGGAGATCTGGTTCTCGATGAAACGTGCCTGTTCGCACGCCGGAATGGGCTGACGATCCAATTCACGCGTAGCGAGCGCGCCCTGCTGCTCGCCTTGTCCCGCAACCCGCGTCGCCTCATGCGCCGCAATCGTCTGCTCGATGAAATCGCTGCGTCTGAATCCGATTCCTCTGACCGCAACATCGACTTTCTGATCAACCGCCTGCGGACAAAGCTCGGTGATAGCGCCAGATCGCCAAAGTATATCGCCACGCAATATGGCGAAGGTTATGTCTGGGTGGCTGAGCCGTTGCCGGCCAAAACGGAATCTGCGGCTTCGCTGACAGAGCCGGTCGACTTGTTCATGGCTATCGTCCCTGCTCTTGATCTACGGGAACATGATTTCAGGGGGCAGGCGTTATCCTTGATCGTTCAGCTTCGCGATGTCGTCGCCGCGAGCGTCGGCGCCGATCGAAAGATCGTCATTGCCGAGAACGGGCGCGCGCCCACGGACAAGCTACGCTGCTTGCTCCAAGTGAGCTTTCAAGCCGAAAACAGGCGCCTCAGTTGCGCTGCCACGCTCCGGGAAATGCCATCGAAGCGCATCATGAAGGTATTCCGTCTTCTCCTCGACATCGAGGACGCCACATCGTTCACAAAGGAAGCGGCTCGGGTTGCGAATGGCGTCGTCGATGCTCTGCAGCAGACACTCGCCGAAGCTTCGACGGGTCTAGGAACCCCGACCGACGCTACGCCCGAAACACGCCTAAAGAAGGCGACAAGCCTGCTGGTGGCAAATCTGACGTGGCTAGAACGCGGCAAGCAATTGAGCATCGACCGCGAGCACGATCCCGCGAACGCCGATACTGCGCTGCAATGGTGCATGCACCTGTTCTCGCGTCTTGTTCTCACCAATCCGTTCAAACGAGTGAGCCTGGAGGATCGGGATCGGATCGAGAGCGATATCGAAGCCACCGTGCTGGACTACTTGCCCGCGATCGAATCAAGACCGCTTTTGAATTTGGCGGGCGCCAAGCTGCTGTATTTCATTTGCCGCGGTCACCTTGACCTCGCGGAGGAGATTGCCGAGCGCGGCTTCGCGCGAACGTCGGACTTTGCCGCCGGCCTGCAGATACTGGCGCAATTGCGCAGTGCGCGCGGAAAGTTCGACGAAGCCGTCATCCTCTACGACCGCGCAATCGAAATGGTCGAACCCGGCACCCATTCCATGGTCCATTTGGTGGGCCTGAAATGTCTCGCGCTGCTTGCTGCGGGCGATCGCGCGGCGCTGGACGCGACTCTCGCCATCACCGATCTGACCGGGGTGTGCCCGTCCGAGATCGAACTGACACTCGCGCTGGTGCTCGCTCCGGCAGATCGGCAACTGCCGCCGGCGTTGGGCCAAGCACTTGCCAGCATTGGCTCCGACGGCGCGGCCAGCGCAATTGAATACGCCTACTTTACATCTGCGCGTCAGCTCACCTCGGAACGCGCACGCGCCAATCTCATGCGCGGTCTGGTCACACACGTGACAAACCTGTACGGCGAGCAATCCATTCCCCCTTTTGTTCTGGCGAGTACCGGCCTGACCGCCGCGGTATGATTATTGCGTAACGGCGACGCTTGATGCGCCGTCGCGTCAGATCGCGGGCTCCCCAGCGAGTTCAGATCGCATGATTGAACCTGTCCGGCCAAAACGTTCGAGCATGCCCCCTGACTGGCTTTGAATTGGGTCAAAACCGACGCTGACCCCAATATGTTTGCGATCCTCAAATATTGTCCAAACAATTGACTGCTAGACGACCACACGACTCGGATGTGGTGGTTCAGCGCGCAGGGCGGCGCTCGCAACGACGTCAAAGCAGCAAAAGGTGACGTCATGACGTGGATTGCAGGGCAGACAACCGAAACGGCCGCAACGCCGGGCCCGCAAAACCTCTCGCGCCGCGTATCTCGCGGCTACGCCGCCGCACTAGCAGCGGTCATTGCACCGTTTGTGATGCCCGGTCAGGCGCACGCGGGCTGCGATCAGCCGAACGGGGTCAATAACGTCACCGTCAATTGCACGGGAACAACCAGTCCCGGGTTCGGGGTCGGGACCGAAACTGGCGTCACAATTAACGTCGCGCCGAATGCACAGATCCTATCTCCCGCCGTCGCCATCTCCATCCTCCAGGGCACGGTCAATAACGGTGTCGGCGCCTTGATTAATGGTGATCAAGCCGGAATCGGCGGTGGTGTCGGCCCCATCGTCTTGACCGTGAATAATTCCGGGGAAATTCTGACACATAGCATCAGTTCCATCGCAGCAATCGCAGGCGACCGCGTCACGGTCACCAACACCGGCAGCATCTCGGGCCTCACGGGGAGTGTCGGTATCCAAGGGGCCACCTCTGCGATCGTCGACAACTCCGGCGGGATCAGTGGGGACTTTGCCGGCATCGACGGCGGCGTTGTTAACGTTACCAATCGCGCCAGTGGGGTCATCACGAGCGGAGTCAATGCGGTTGCCGGCGATACGGTGACGATCAATAACGACGGCGTAATATTATCGTCTACCGGAAATGCCGTTACCGTCAGAGGAGGAGTCGGCAAGATAACCAACACCGCCAGCGGCCTGATCGAAGCCCACGCCGGACCCGGAATCCTGGGTATCGGCGTTGCCACCACCTTGTCCATCGACAACGCCGGCACCATTTCAAGTGCCGACAACGATCACGTCGCTATATTTGCGCCGGGCTTAAATCTCACCAACCGGGCCGGCGGTCTTATCACGGCTGGTCTTGCTGGCGCTGGTGGCAACACTGCCAATATCACGAATTCAGGCACGATTACGGTGACCAGCCAAGCCGTGCCGGGCTTTAACCCCCCGGCAGCGATTTTCGGTGGCGACGTTACAGTGAACAACACCGCGACCGGTATCATCTCGGCGACCGGGCCGAGCGGCGTGAGCGGCCCTTCCGCGATCTCAGTCACGACCGCGCACGTCACAAATGACGGTCAAATCATCGCAACCAATACGGTCGACAGCACCGGCATCATCCTCGGGTCCGGCACCATTACTAACAACCGCAGCGGTACGATTTCGGGCGCGGTCGCGATCAGCGCAGTCGACAACACCAAAGGCACCACCATCTTCAACTCCGGCACGATCGCTAGCAATCAAGGCCCGAATGGGATCGCGATCTCGCTGACCCAGGCGGGGGATACGGTGACGCTAACGAACACATCTCGCGTCATCGGCAAGATCGATTTCGGTGACCTCGCCCATCTTGGCAACGACGTGCTCAATATCGCGAATATCGCCGTAATCAGCGCTAAGCCCTCGTCGCTGACGACGCTACTCACGCCCGCCGACGTGCTGGCGAACGTCATAAATTTCTTCGGCACCGTGAATTCCAGCGCAGCTGTGGTGGATGCCGGCGGCCGGCCATTCGTTGTCAACGGCAACCAGGTGGCGGTGCTCGACCCCACCGCGCTGTCGCAGCAGGATCGCACGCTTCTGGATTTCACCGGCGGGGTTTCAACCGTAGTGACGGGCCGGCTCAACGGCAACATTGCGCAGTCGCCGGGCATGATGGCGATGTCATATTCCGCTGACGCGGAGGCGTCGTCCGCGCTCGGCTATGCGAGCGCCGCCAATGGCGGTGCACAGAGCAAGGCAATGGCCGACGCGCGTGCGCAAATGCTGACCAAGGCGCCCACCGCGAGCTGGAACGCAGCGCCAATCACGGTATGGTCGAGCGGCTTTGGCGGTGTGCGTAACCTAGACGCCGGCAGCGTGACCCTGGCCTCGCAATCGGCGGTGGCGGGCGGGATTATCGGCGTCGACCGCCGCATCCGTCCGGACTGGCTGGTCGGCCTGTTCGCGGGCGGCGGCACCAGCAACTTATCGGTGTCGGATAATTCGCAGAAGATCGATACTGACTACGTATTTGCGGGCGCTTACAGCCGATTTCGAGTGGGGCTCCCAATTCCTCGACACGGTATTGCAGGTCGGCAGCACGCACAATTTCTCGGCGCGCACGGTGCTTGACAACGGGGCGCCGGAGACGGGCCGCGCCAGTTACAACGGCTGGTTCGTCAGTCCCGAAGTCGCGTACGGTTACCGGCTGAACGTCGGAAACGGGTACGTACTCACGCCCACGGCGCGGGTGCGTTATCTGGCGGGCTCCTTCGACGGTTACCAAGAAAGCATCACGGCGGAGACGCTGTCGGTCGGCTCGCGGCAGCTGTCGAATTTCGAGGAGCGCGGGGAGCTCGAACTCTCGCGCATCACGTCCTTCTTCGGCGGCGACCATCAGCTTAGGGCCAGCTTCCACGCCGGCGTGATCGCCCAGCAGCGCGTGGGGGCCGGCAACATCAATGCGATCCTGATTGGGCAAGGACTGACGTTTGCGACACCCGGCGGCAACACCACTGGCGGCGTGTTCGGGAGCACCTTCGACTATCACACTAGCCGCAACGTGAGCCTGTTCGGCGGAGTTGAGGCCACCGCGTTCGCGGATTCCAGCCACAGCATCGCCGGGCGTGGCGGGCTACGGGTCGATTTCTGAAGCTAGTTTTTTGGCCAGATGGACGCGAAAGCGCCCCCGACTTGCCGGCACGTCATTCAAGCCTGGAATCCGGCGGGAGCGGCGCGGCCACTACTTGTGCGACCGGGACTCTGGCTTTTGTGCTCAGCGGAATGGGTTCCGGCGTTAAAGAGCGGTCGGACAGTGAGGCAGCCGACCTGCTCGCGGCCTGCGACACAAGGTGCGGCCGCCGTGGCGGCGACCACTTGATCGCAATCGCTAGTTCCATCCCCCCTGCCTCCGGCAAACGATTTCTGGCCGGTTGACCGGGAGGTTTCACCGGGCTTCCCTGGAACTCGTTCGCATCCCGACGCTCCTTCGGCGAGATCGCGGCGCGCCTGCCTCAAATCTGGCTTTCAGGACGGCGGAAGGGCCCCCTGCCACATGCGGGCAGCGACTTTCACGCGCTTGTGTGATAGAAAAAAATTTGGCATGGTCGGAGTTAGGACAGCAACGCTGTCTCAATTTCCGCGGCAAGCCCGGCACGGGGATTGCAGCGCCAGTTTGGCGTCCAGACGCCGAGGATTAAAGGCAAGGCCGTTCACCGGGGGAGGCTGAACGCCCGGGCCTGATTTCCTGAATTTTAGACATCGCGGCTCGCGGAGGACGAGCGGTGGCCCGGTGGGTGCCGCAAACGCCGAAGGTGCGCCGACGAAGACGGTGAGGCCCTTAGCTTTAGAGGATTTGAGATGAGCGGGTCGGAGTTCGAGCGCAACAACATCGTAACGGATGCGCTGTCGGCGGCCCCGGCTTCCAAACCGGCTTGCGCTTCGGGCGATCAGCCTGACCGCGCCGACCGCGAACATGTTTTTGGCGAGCAGGCTTTTCGCGAGCACAGCTGGCGACCCGCCGCCGAGGGTCTCTACGATCTCGCCCTCGAGAAAGATTCCTGCGGCGTCGGCTTCATCGCCAACATCAAGGGCAGGAAGTCGCATCAGATCATCACGGACGCGATCAGCATTCTGTGCAACCTCGAGCATCGCGGCGCGGTCGGAGCCGATCCGCGCGCAGGCGACGGCGCCGGCATCCTGGTGCAGATCCCGCACGAATTCTTCGCGCGCAAGACGAAGGCGCTCGGCTTCACCCTGCCGCAACCCGGACATTATGCGGTCGGCGCGCTGTTCATGCCCAAGGAGAAGGCCTGGCGCAAAGTCATCCAGAGCATCATTGCCGACCAGATCAAGGCAGAACAGCTGACATTGCTGGGCTGGCGCGAAGTGCCGACCGACAATTCGTCGCTCGGTCAGACCGTCAAGCCGACCGAGCCTGCCAACATGCAGGTATTCATCGGCCGCGGCGCGCATATCCAGAGCGAGGTCGAGTTCGAACGAAGACTTTATATTCTCCGCAAGTCGATTTCGCAGGCGATCTACCAGCGCCGCGACCGGGGACTGGCCGGCTATTATCCATGCTCGATGTCGTGCCGCACGGTCATCTACAAGGGCATGTTCCTCGCCGACCAACTCGGCAAGTACTATCCCGACCTGCACGAGACGGATTTCGAAAGCGCGCTGGCGCTGGTGCACCAGCGCTTTTCCACCAACACGTTTCCGACATGGTCGCTGGCGCATCCCTATCGGATGATCGCGCATAATGGCGAGATCAATACGCTGCGCGGCAACGTCAACTGGATGGCGGCGCGCCAGGCTTCGGTGTCTTCGGAACTTTATGGCAAGGACATCAGCCGGCTGTGGCCGATTTCCTATGAAGGCCAGTCCGACACCGCCTGCTTCGACAATGCGCTCGAATTCCTCGTGCAGGGCGGCTACTCGCTGCCGCATGCGGTGATGATGATGATTCCGGAGGCCTGGGCCGGCAATCCCCTGATGGATGAAGAACGCCGCTCCTTCTACGAATACCACGCCGCGATGATGGAGCCGTGGGACGGCCCCGCCGCGATCGCCTTCACCGACGGCCGCCGGATCGGCGCGACGCTCGATCGCAACGGTCTTCGTCCGGCACGCTATCTCGTTACCAGGGACGACCGCATCGTGATGGCGTCCGAAATGGGCGTGTTGAAAATCCCGGAGGACCAGATCGTCACGAAGTGGCGGCTGCAGCCGGGCAAGATGCTGCTCGTCGACCTCGAACAGGGCCGGCTCATTCCGGACGACGAAATCAAGGCTGACCTGGCGAACAGCCACCCCTACCGCGAATGGCTCGACCGCACCCAGATCGTACTCGAAGAACTGCCGGAAGCGCCGACCAAGGGCATGCGGTCGAACCTGCCGCTGCTCGATCGGCAGCAGGCATTCGGCTACAGCCAGGAGGACGTCAACATCCTGATGGCGCCGATGGCGTCCACCGGGGAAGAGGCCAACGGCTCGATGGGCAACGACACGCCGATCTCGGCGCTCTCGGACAGGCCGAAGCCGCTGTTCACCTATTTCAAGCAGAACTTCGCGCAAGTCACCAATCCGCCGATCGATCCGATCCGCGAGGAACTGGTGATGAGCCTTGTCTCCATCATCGGACCGCGGCCGAACCTGTTCGATCTGGAGGGGGTGGCCGGCACAAAGCGGCTTGAAGTACGTCAGCCGATCCTCACCGATGGCGATCTGGAGAAGATCCGGTCGATTTCGGAGATCGCCGACACCCATTTCAAGTCGCGCACACTCGATACCACGTTCGATACGGCGCTGGGCGCGGCAGGACTCGAGCAGGTGCTCGATGAATTGTGCGCGCGCGCCGAAGCCGCCGTGCGCGAAGGCATCAACATCGTCATTCTGTCCGACCGGATGGCGGGCGCAGACCGGATTCCGATCCCCTCGCTGCTCGCCTGCGCGGCGGTACATCATCATTTGATCCGCACCGGGCTGCGGACCTCGGTCGGTCTCGTCGTCGAATCCGGCGAGCCGCGCGAGGTGCATCACTTCGCATGTCTCGCCGGCTACGGCGCGGAGGCGATCAATCCGTACCTGGCCTTCGAGACCATCATCGCGATGAAGGACCGCCTGCCGGGAGCGCTGGACGATTACGAAGTCGTCAAGCGCTACATCAAGTCGATCGGCAAGGGTCTGTTGAAGGTGATGTCGAAGATGGGCATCTCGACCTATCAGTCCTATTGCGGCGCGCAGATTTTCGACGCCGTCGGACTGAAGGCCGAATTTGTCTCGAAGTATTTCGCCGGTACCCACACCCGCATCGAAGGCGTCGGCCTCGCCGAGATCGCCGAGGAAACCGTGCGCCGCCATGCGGACGCGTTCGGCGACGCGCTCGTCTACAGGAATGCGCTCGATGTCGGCGGCGAATACGCCTACCGCACCCGTGGCGAGGATCACGCCTGGACGGCCGAATCCGTCTCGACGTTGCAGCACGCGGTGCGCGGCAATTCGCTGGAGCGATACCGGGCGTTTGCGAAGATCCTCAACGAGCAATCCGAGCGGCTGTTGACGCTGCGGGGCCTGTTCAGGATCCGGACCGCCGAGGACGAGAAGCGCAAGCCTGTCGCCCTCGACCAGGTCGAGCCGGCCAGCGAGATCGTCAAGCGATTTGCAACCGGCGCGATGTCGTTCGGCTCGATATCGCGCGAGGCCCATACCACGCTTGCGATCGCGATGAACCGGATCGGCGGCAAGTCCAATACCGGCGAAGGCGGCGAGGAGGCCGACCGCTTCAAGCCGCTGCCAAACGGCGATTCGATGCGCTCGGCGATCAAGCAGGTCGCCTCCGGCCGGTTCGGCGTCACGACGGAATATCTCGTCAATTCCGACATGATGCAGATCAAGATGGCGCAGGGCGCAAAGCCCGGCGAAGGCGGGCAATTGCCCGGTCACAAGGTCGACGCGACCATCGCCAAGGTCCGGCACTCGACGCCCGGCGTCGGCCTGATCTCGCCGCCGCCGCATCACGATATCTATTCGATCGAGGATCTGGCGCAGCTGATCTACGACCTGAAGAACGTCAATCCCGACGGGCAGGTGTCGGTGAAGCTCGTGTCCGAAATCGGCGTCGGCACCGTTGCCGCAGGCGTCGCAAAGGCGCGCGCCGATCATGTGACCATTGCGGGCTTCGAAGGCGGCACCGGGGCCTCTCCCCTCACCTCCATCAAGCACGCGGGCAGCCCCTGGGAAATCGGACTTGCCGAAACCCATCAGACGCTGGTGCGCGAGCGGCTGCGCAGCCGCATCGTGGTCCAGGTCGATGGCGGCTTCCGCACCGGGCGCGACGTGGTGATCGGCGCGCTGTTAGGGGCGGATGAATTCGGCTTCGCCACCGCGCCGCTGATCGCGGCCGGATGCATCATGATGCGCAAATGTCATCTGAACACCTGCCCGGTCGGCGTCGCCACGCAGGACCCCGTACTGCGCAAGCGCTTCACCGGCCAGCCGGAGCACGTCATCAATTATTTCTTCTTCGTCGCCGAGGAAGTCCGCGAGATCATGGCGTCTCTCGGCTATCGCACCTTCAACGAGATGGTCGGCCAGACGCAGATGCTCGACCAGACTAGGCTGGTTGCCCACTGGAAGGCCAAGGGGCTGGATTTCTCGAAATTGTTCGTGCGGCAGAAGGAAGAGAAAGGCCAGAAGATCTATCGCGCGGAAGCGCAGAACCATCATCTGGAGGCCGTGCTCGACCGCAAGCTGATCGAGAAGGCGCAAGCGGCGCTCGACCGCGGCGCGCCGGTCAGGATCGACATGGAAATCAACAACACCGACCGCAGCGCCGGCGCGATGCTGTCCGGCGCGGTGGCCAAGATCTATGGCCATGCCGGCCTGCCGCACGACACCATCCAGGCGAACTTCAAGGGCACCGCCGGCCAGGCGTTCGGCGCATGGCTTGCAAGCGGCATCACCTTCGATCTCGAGGGCGAAGCCAACGACTATGTCGGCAAGGGCCTGTCGGGCGGACGCATTGTCGTCAGACCGCCGCGCCACTCCGGCATCGTTCCGGAGGAATCCATCATCGTCGGCAACACCGTGATGTATGGCGCGATCGAGGGCGAGTGCTACTTCCGCGGCATCGCGGGCGAACGGTTCGCGGTGCGCAACTCCGGTGCGATCGCCGTGGTCGAGGGAGCCGGCGATCACTGCTGCGAATACATGACCGGCGGCATCGTCGTCGTGCTCGGAAAAACCGGGCGCAACTTCGCGGCCGGAATGTCCGGTGGCATCGCCTATGTGCTGGACGAGACCGGCGACTTCCCGAAGCTCTGCAACATGTCGATGGTCGAGCTCGAGCCGGTATTGTCGGAAGAGATGATCAACGAGGAAGAATATCACCAGTCGGGCGATCTCGAAGCGCATGGCCGGGTCGACGTCTTCCAGAATCTGCTGGAGTTGGACGTCGAACGGCTGCACATCCTGATTACACGCCACGCCAAACTGACGGGCTCCAAACGTGCTGCCGAGATTCTCGCCGACTGGAAGGCCTGGCTGCCGAAATTTCGCAAGGTGATGCCGGTGGAGTACCGCCGCGCGCTGAAGGAAATGAAGGCGAATGCCGACGCCGAACCCAAGATCGCGATCGGGGCGTAATCGCAGGCAGCCGTACCGTCATTGCGAGCGTAGCGAAGCAATCCAGATTTACCGATATAGATGGATTGCTTCGTCGCTTACGCTCCTCGCAATGACGGCGAATGAAGACGAACAGGGATGCAGGGGCTGAAGGTTCTTTAATGGGCAAGGTCACAGGTTTTCTGGAAATCGAACGGCACGATCGCAAGTACGCGCCCGTCGCCGAACGCTTGAAGCATTTCAACGAATTCGTCGTTCCCCTGACGGAGAAGGAAACGCGCGACCAGGCCGCGCGCTGCATGAATTGCGGCATCCCCTATTGCCACGGCACCGGCTCGGTCGCGCCGGGCACCCCGGGCTGCCCCGTCAACAACCAGATTCCCGACTTCAACGATCTGGTCTACCAGGACAATTGGGAAGAAGCCTCGCGCAATTTGCATTCGACCAACAATTTTCCGGAGTTTACCGGGCGCATCTGTCCCGCGCCCTGCGAGGCCTCCTGCACGCTCAACATCGACGACAATCCGGTCACCATCAAGACGATCGAATGCGCGATCGTCGACCGCGCCTGGGCGAATGGGTGGATCAAGCCGGAAATTCCGGCAACGAAGACCGGAAAGAAGGTCGCGATCGTGGGCTCGGGACCTGCGGGACTGGCCTGCGCGCAACAGCTCGCGCGCGCCGGTCACGACGTGCATTTGTTCGAGAAATACGCCAAGGCCGGCGGGCTTCTGCGCTACGGCATTCCGGATTTCAAGATGGAGAAGCACTTCATCGACCGCCGCATCACGCAGATGCAGGCCGAGGGCGTCACCTTTCACTACGGCGTCCACGTCGGGAGCAACGGCGCGATCGACCCGAACGAACTGCTCGACCAATACGACGCGCTGGCGCTGACCGGCGGCGCGGAAGCTCCGCGGGACCTGCCGATACCCGGCCGCGACCTTGGCGGCATTCACTTTGCGATGGATTTCCTGCCGCAGCAAAACCGCCGGGTCAGCAACGAACCGCTCGACGGCGCGAGCGACATCCTCGCCGGCGGCAAGCATGTCGTGGTGATCGGCGGCGGCGACACCGGATCGGACTGCATCGGCACGTCGTTCCGGCAGGGCGCGCTGTCGGTGACGCAGCTCGAGATCATGCCGGCGCCGCCCGAGCGCGAAAACAAGGGCCTGACCTGGCCGAACTGGCCCATGAAGATGCGGACGTCGTCGAGCCAGGCCGAAGGCGCAAGGCGCGAATATGCGGTGCTGACGCAGCATTTTTCCGGCTCCGACGGCAAGGTGGCGAAGCTGCATTGCGCGCAGGTCGACGACAAGTTCAAGCCGATTGCGGGAACCGAATTCGAACTGGACGCGCAGCTGGTGCTGCTCGCGATGGGCTTCGTGCACCCGGTGCATGAAGGCCTGTTGAAGACGCTTGGCGTCGAACTCGATCCGCGCGGCAATGTGCGCGCCAACACCGCCGACTACCAGACCTCGCTGCCGAAGGTGTTCTCGGCCGGCGACATGCGCCGCGGGCAATCGCTGGTCGTATGGGCGATCCGCGAGGGCAGGCTCTGTGCACGGGCGATCGACACGTTCCTGATGGGATCGACGACGCTGCCGAGGTGAGGTTTGTCCTCTCTCTTTCTGGGGCGAAGCGCGGTTGATGTTGATGCCGCTTCACCTCTCCTTTGAAGTCGGAGGTCGCCGAGTGAAGCTGCCGGGAGGCGGGTCACACGCGTCTTGCCACTTGTTGCCGATCGCTGCGGTCCATTGCTGGACCCGGCACGACGATGAAAATACCTCAACAAATTCATGTGCTTGACGCTCAGTTCCGCTGGCCTGCTGGAAAACGTCGAGCTAAAACAATTATGGTTAATGAGGCGTTGAGGTGTGGATCGCGCGTCGCCTGCCGGCCCTTGCCATGTTAATAAGTCAATAAGCCCCTAGCGCCGCCGCAGTTGGACCATTCAGTTGCGCCAAGATTCGGACCTGTAGCCGGGCCACCAGGAATCACGCATGCCCCATTCGAAACCGCTGACGGCACAATCGTCCGGCACCGAGCCGGTGAACGCCGCTGTCCAATCCGCGCTTCGCACCCTTGAAGCGGAGGGCAGCGGGATCGCGGCGATCACGTCAGAGTTGCGATCCGATCTCGGCGATGCGTTTGCGCGCGCGGCCGATCTCATTCGCAGCGCCCGGGGGCGCCTGATCGTCACCGGTCTCGGCAAGTCGGGCCATATCGGCCGCAAGATCGCCGCGACCTTTGCTTCGACCGGCACACCTGCGTTTTTCGTGCATGCCGCGGAAGCCGGTCATGGCGATCTCGGCATGATCACAGCCGAAGACGTCATCCTGGCGCTGTCCTGGTCCGGCGAGCAGGCGGAAATGAAAAACCTGATCACCTACGCCAAGCGGTTCCGGATCGCGCTGATCGCCATGACCGCGGAACGTGACTCCACGCTCAGCAAGGCCGCGGATATCGCTCTGGTCCTGCCGAAAGCGCGTGAGGCCTGTCCCCACAATCTCGCGCCCACCACCTCCTCGCTGATGCTGCTTGCACTCGGCGACGCGCTGGCAATCGCGTTGCTCGAGGGCCGAGGTTTCACACCGGTCGATTTCAGCGTGCTGCACCCCGGCGGCAAACTCGGCGCGATGCTGAAATTCACCCGCGATCTCATGCATACGGGCGATGCCGTGCCGCTCAAGCCGCTCGGCACCGGGATGTCGGACGCGCTGGTCGAAATGACGTCGAAGGGTTTTGGCTGCGTCGGCATCGTGGACCCGCGCGGGGTGATTGTCGGTATCGTCACGGATGGCGACTTGCGCCGTCACATGCGCCGCCCCGATCTGATGACCGCGGTGGTGGACGACGTGATGACAAGGAATCCGAAAACCATACGCGGCGACCTGCTCGCCAGCGAGGCGCTGGAAATCCTGAACTCCTCGAAAATCACGGCGCTGATCGTGACCGAGGCCAACAGGCCGGTCGGCATCGTGCACCTGCACGACATTCTCCGTGCCGGCGTGGTGTAGCGGCGGCTCTCTCCGCCGTCATCGCGAGCAGAGCAGCAGAAAGCTGGATTGCTTTGTCGCCTGCGCTTCTCGCAGCTAACGGGGAAACCTTGCCACGCCCTCCTCCAGCGGCAGTTCCAGCCCGTTCGCCAGATACGACACGGTCCGATAGAACCCGCATAGCAGGATGATCTCGAAGATCTTCGCCTCGTCGTAATGCGCCGACAGCGCCTTGAATTCGTACTCGCTGAGCGTGGCCCGCAAATGCAAGGCATCGACGGCCGCGATCAGCGCCTGTTCGGAAGGCGACCAGCACGGCGCATCGGCGCGGTCGAGCACCGTGGCGCGAATTTGCGCATCGGTCAGCTGCGCGGCCTTTGCGAAAGTCGTGACATGGACGCCCCATTCATATTCGCATCGGGTCAACGCGCAGGTGCGGTCGATCACGATTTCGCGCTCCCGCAAACTGAGCGGACCGCGGTCGAGCAGGCTGCCGGCCCTGAATTTCTCCCAGGTTCGGGCGTTGGAGGCCACGACGCGAAACAGCATCAATGGCGGAGCGCCGCGCATGACGCGGTCGAACTGTTCCTGGATCTGCGGTTCATAAGGCGGCTTCAGCGGAGCAATTCGCGACATGGCCAACTCCGTGCTACAGTAAATGTAGCAAATACGCTACATTATCTGTAGCAATTCGCAAGGAGAGACTGCGATGCCGAAACAGCTTTCGGCCGGGAAAACCGCCGTCCAACGCCGCGTGCGCGGCTCGCGGTCGGGCCGTCCGATCATGGTGCTGCTCGACTTGTTGGGCCGGCGCTGGAGCCTACGGATATTGTGGGAGCTTCGACATCAAACGCTAAGCTCACGCGCCCTGCGCGCCGCCTGCGACGAGGCCTCGCCGACGGTGCTTCAGGCGCGCCTGACCGATCTGCGGCAGGGAAAACTCGTCGAGCTCATAGCCGGAGAGGGATATCGGCTCACTCCCGTGGGTCGGGAATTGCTGGAGACATTCCTGCCACTGCATCACTTCGCCGAGCGCTGGCACAAGGCGCTGAGCTAGACCAGGGCCACAGTCAAACTCGGGCCGTCGGCCTGGACGATCCTTACCCGGCTGCCGGCCGGCGCGTCGGGACCCGCGACCCGCCATACCGTATCGTCGATCCGCACTGTCCCGGTTCCATCGACGATCGGCTTTTCCAGCGTAAACACCCGGCCGACCAGCGCGTCCGCGCGCCGGTTGAGAAAGGGATTGCTTGCGCTGAACGCCGCGTTGTTGCGCGCGATGCGCCGCCACAGCGGCACCGCGGCAGCCGCGAAGATGGCAAACATCAGGATCTGGATTTGCCAGGAGGGATGGAAGGCGAACGACAAAAGCCCCACCAGCAGGGCCGCGAGCCCCAGCCAGAACAGGAACACGCCCGGCGCCAACAGCTCAAGAGCCATCAGGATCACGCCGAAGATCAGCCAGTTCCAGCCGCCCAGGGTGGAGAACATCTCGGTCATGCGTCAACTCGCCGGCGGCACGGCGCCGGGTCCGGCGCTTGGCACCGAAGCGCGGCGCGCGGCGGCCTGAGCAGACATCGCGCTTTCACCGAAAGTCGCTTTCGCGATCTCGCCAATTCCGGCAAGCGAACCGAGCACGCTCACCGCTTCGACCGGCAGCATGATCACCTTCTGGTTCGGCGAATCCGCCAATTGTCCGAACGCCTTGATATATTTGTCGGCGATGAAGTAGTTCAGCGCCGCGACGTCGCCTCTGGCGATTGCTTCGGAAACCATCTGGGTAGCCTTCGCTTCGGCTTCCGCAGAACGCTCGCGCGCTTCGGCATCCCGGAAGGCAGCCTCGCGGCGGCCCTCGGCCTGCAGGATCTGGCTCTGCTTGGCGCCCTCGGCGCGCAGAATATCGGATTGGCGCTGGCCTTCGGCCTGCAGAATGTCGGCGCGCTTGACGCGTTCGGCCTTCATCTGCCGTCCCATCGCCTCCACGAGGTCGGCGGGAGGCACGATATCCTTGATCTCGATGCGGTTGACCTTGACGCCCCAGGGGGACACCGCCGCATCGACCACGCGCAACAGCCGCTCGTTGATTTCATCGCGATGTGACAGCACCTGGTCGAGGTCCATCGAGCCCATGACCGAACGGATGTTGGTCATGGTGAGCACCGTGATGGCATTTTCCAGATTGGCGACCTCGTAGCTCGCCTTGGCAGCCTCGAACACCTGGAAGAAAGCGACGCCATCGGCCGTGACGGTGGCGTTGTCCTTGGTGATCACTTCCTGTTCGGGAATGCCGATCACCTGCTCCATCATGTTCATCTTGCGGCCGACCCGGTCGAAATACGGCACGATGATGTTGAGCCCCGGCGACAGCGTCCTGGTGTATTTTCCAAACCGCTCGATGGTCCAGTCATAGCCCTGCGGCACGGTCTTGACGCCGGCAAACAGCGTAAAAATAACCAGCAGAACAAGCGCGATAGCGAAGATGTCGAAACCGGTCATGCAATTCTCCTGGAGGCAGTTCACTCTTCGAGCGCGTCACGCCGACCTTTTAACGCATTGGCCTGGGTTGCAAAGCGACGAACCCCTGATTTTGGTCGCCAAAGCAAGATTAAGGTTCGAGCGCCGAAAAAGCGAGTGGCGCTGACAGCAGCCATATCCAGAGTGTCATATCCAGCCCTGAAGCTCGCGCAGCACGAGCTTGCGGATGACGTCCATTCCCGGTTCGCTGTCGTTCAGGCAGGGAATGTAGGCGAATTTCTCGCCGCCATTATGCTTGAAGATCTCGGCATTTTCCTGCGCGATTTCCTCCAGCGTCTCCAGGCAATCGGCCGAAAACCCGGGCGTTATGACGGCAATGCGCCGCACGCCGTCCCTGGCGAGCTTTTCCATGGTCCTGTCGGTGTAGGGCTGAAGCCACTCGTCGAAGCCGAAGCGCGACTGGAAGGTCAAAAGCAGTTTTGACGCATCCACCCGCAAACGCTGGCGCAGGCTTTCCGTCGTGGCGATGCATTGCCTTTCATAAGGGTCGCCCTTGTCCACATATTTCCGCGGCATGCCGTGGAACGAGGCCACGATCAGTTCCGGCTGAAACGGCAAGCTTGCCAGGTGCGAATCGATCGAGACTGCCAGCGCCTCGATATAGTCGGGATCGTCATAGTACGGCGGCGTCACCCGGATCGTCGGTTGTGCGCGCATCATGCCGAGCACGCGAAACACCTCGTCGCATACCGTGGCCGAGGTAGCCGCCGAATATTGCGGATACAGCGGCACGACCAGAAGCCGGTCGCAGCCCTGCGACACCAACGCATCGATCCTCGAAGCGATTGAGGGATTGCCGTAGCGCATCGCCCAATCGACCACGACATGGTCCTGGTCCGCGATCGCCGCAGCGAGCTTGCCTGATTGCGCGCGGGTGATCGTCTTGAGCGGAGATTCGTTTCTCTCGGTGTTCCATATCTTCAGATAGTCGCGCGCCTTGCGGGCCGGACGGGTGCGCAGGATGATTCCGTTGAGCACCAGCTTCCACAGCAATCCCTGGTCTTCGATCACGCGGGGATCGGACAGGAACTCCTTGAGATAGATGCGCACCCCGCGCGTATCCGCCGTGTCAGGGGTGCCGAGATTCACCAGGAGGACGCCGACGCGCCCGGGCCTTGCCTCTCCGGCAGGCCTGGCTCTCTCGACGGGAACGAACGCTGTCATGCGGATGGCTTCGCCCGTCGGGCCATCCTTGTCAAGATAACGGCACTTTCGATAGTGTCGGCCACCTATCGGCGACGCGATGCGTTGTCGGCTGCCGCTGGATCGGATGCGAATGTTGGAACAGGACTATCAGCCGGGGGAGCCATGACAGTCGCCGAATGGTGTGTCTTCGCAGTTCTGCTGCTTTATTTGCTGACGATCGTGCCGGTCA
This sequence comes from uncultured Alphaproteobacteria bacterium, assembly GCA_963820275.1. Lineage (GTDB taxonomy): Bacteria > Pseudomonadota > Alphaproteobacteria > Rhizobiales > Xanthobacteraceae > Bradyrhizobium. Next base: position 17,218 of record CAWFZL010000021.1, on the reverse strand, counting down.
AATGGATCGGATCTGGCCACTACGACAACGCCAGGCCGCGCGATCGCGCCTTCTACGAAGACCCCCTTCGGGCCCGTGCGCTGGGAGCGCATCAGAACGGAATTGAGGCCTTTCCGTTCTTCGCTGTCGCCGTGTTGCTCGCCGAGTTTCGCGCCGCGCCGCAGAATTTGATCAACGAATTGGCGGTGCTGTTCCTGATCGTGCGGATCGCCTATGTCCTGACCTATCTCGGCGATCGCCCGCGACTGCGGTCGATACTCTGGAACATCGGCTTTGTCATCAATATTGCGATATTCTTTCTGCCGCTGATCCGGCGCTATCTGCCGGGTTGAGGACGTCACCAATCATGTTGCGTTGGCTTGCAGGCAACAGGGCGGAGCAGAGACGCTTTGCCACGCCTTGTCGACCCGTTTCAGTCCTTCGATGTCTTGTATTTGATCGCTGTCGATTTCACGATCCTGGCTTTGCGCGCCTGATCGAAGCCGAGCACGACTGTCCTAGTGGCCATGATCGATCCACCTTCCCCGTCGATCATGCTGACCACCGTCACAACCAGCGAACCATCGGGTTTCCATTTCTCCGCCTCTTGCCAGTTCAGGCTGGCCCAATGCGGGAAGCTCTTGCCGTGCTTGAGCTTGTCCGGGATATTCGCTTCCGGCAGTTGAGGCAATTCGACCTTTTGAAACTCTTCCTCGCTTCGAAAATAAACATCCACACCTTGATTCGGATGACCCACTTTCGTCATCAGGGCAAATCGTCTTGAATCCGGCGCCCAGAGCAATCGCCAGGAAACCGAGCTTATATCTGACGCATCGATCCGTTGCAGTTTTTTCCCGGATTTCTTGTCGATCAGGTCAATCGTGTTCTCCTCGCCGCGCGTCGTGAGAAAGGCGAATTTCCCATTAGGCGACGGCCAATCGATGAAGAGAGGGGCAACAGGCTGCTGGGCGCGCGCTGTCGTCTCATGCAATGCCAAGACAGACAACAAGATAAACAAAAGGGGCAGTCGGATGACCATCTGCATGTCCTGCTTTTCGTGCCGCTAGCGGGGGACCGACGGGAAATCAATACGCATCTATTTGCTCGCTTTGATGGATGGGTGCATGGTTAGAAACATGTCACCCGTTCGGCGGCCAGATAGCCAAACAGCAATCCCACGCCGAACAGCAGCACCAGCCCCGCGGCGCCGAATTCCATGCCGCGCATGATCAGCGCGCCGCTGCCTTCGCCTGCTCCGCTCAAGCGACGCGCCAGATCCTTGGCCGACACTGCCATCAAGGCGATGGCCGTGACCGTGATCGCAGTGCCAAGCCCCATCGCAAATGTCGCGGCGATGCCGGCCCAGAACAGCCCCTGCGCCAGTGCGAATACCAGAACCAGGATCGCGCCCGAACAGGGCCTCAAGCCCACCGCGAAAATGGCACCAAGGCCGCGCCGCCAGCCGCCGGGGCCGGCAAGCTCGCCCGGAACCGGCCCGTGGGAGTGGCCGCAATGCTCGTCGTGCTCATGGTGATGACCGCCATGAACATCGTCATGAAAGTCATGATCGTGATGATGGTCGTGACCATGCTGATGCGCGACGCTTGCCACGGCCGGAGCTGGACGTTGCGCCTGTAGCGCCCGCATGAAGCCTGCGCCCTTGACCCAGACGAGGCGAGCGCCAAACGCCGCGATCAGGGCATAACTCGCAATCTCGATTGCCCGTTCTGCCCCGCACATGGTCCTGGCGGTAGCATTGAGCAACCAGGCGAAGACTCCGACAACCACCACCGCGACCAGCGACTGCATCAGCGCCGAGGCGAACGACAGCACGACGCCGCGTCGCGCGGTTTCCTGGTTGGCCACCAGGTATGAGGAGATCACGGCCTTGCCGTGGCCCGGGCCCGCGGCGTGAAAGATGCCGTAGGCAAAGGAAATCGCCAAGCAGCGTCCAGACCGCGCTTCCGTCGGATTTGGCGGCGCGAATCGTCGCTGATATGTCGCGGTAGAATTCCGACTGCCTGGCGAGCAGCCAGCCAACGATGCCGCCCGCCTGCGGTTCGGCGCTGACCTTGGGACCGCCGAAAGGCGCCTGCGCCGAAATAACATGCATGGCGGCGTCGAACGCCAGGACGGCCGCCACGGCCAGGACGCAACTTATCAGTCCACGGGCCAACCCCCGTGCCGCTTCTGGAACAGGTTTCATGTCTGGAAGCCGATCTGCCCCGACCGGTCCTGGCCGGCGGCAAGGCGTTCGATCTTCCTCGTTGCGATCGGTTCGCTGCGGATCACGATTCTCTCATGTCTCTATGATCGGCCGGTAATCCTCGGGCGACTGATCGAACGTCCATGCCGCCGCTTCGCGCGCCGTCGTGATGTGTGGAGGAACGCGAAGCCAATAATGCTTGAATGTTCCGTCCAATTCGCGCGTCGCGTTGACCACCTCGAGCATGATGATGGGCTCGTCGTCCGGAAGATCCCGCCGCCAAAGCGTCCCGAATTTCTCGTCGCTGTCGAGGCGCTCGCCGCCGCCGTCGCGCATGTAGGCGGCAGCGCCGCAGATCTCTTCGCCGAGGCGATAGCGCTCGATCATCACGCGGCGGACCTCGGCATTTTCTTCGTCGTCGATCTTCGCGACCGTGATCTCATGCGGTCGCCCGACCACGAACGCCGGCACGCGCACGCCATGTATCGCGTGGATGGCAAATCCATCCGGATAGGCGCAGGCGGGACCCGCAAGCGAATGCAGCAATCCATCGTCATCGCATGCGAGGATATGTCGGCGCTCCGAAATCCAACAGATGTTTTGATGCGGAAGCACAGGGCCGGCACTCTGCGCCAGTTCCCAGTGGCCGGAGAGTTTTTCGGTTTCCGCCGTCAGCCCAAGGACATCATGGAAATAGCGATATTGGGCCAGCAGCCTGGTGGCATGCTGCCCATCGATCTGGGCGTCGAAGCTGTCGCCCCAGCCGATGCGAAGCCCCTCCCGGTCCCAAACACCCTTTGCAACAACCGCGTTGATGCTGTCCCAGATACTGACAACGTCTGCAACATTGTCCCAAACATTATCGGCGACCTCGGCGGCGACGGCGCGCCAGACGGTCGGGCTCACGCGAGCCTGGATGTCATTCAGAACTTTTGTCAGGACCTTGTCGATATGAGTCTTGAAACAGTACCCGGCAACGGTATCGCCGCTGTCCTCGACACTGGCGCTGACGCTCGCCCAGACGCCTTCCGAGATGAACTCCGAAGCCCGGGGGACAATTTCTCCGGATCGCCTGTCGATGATCGCGCGTGTCAGTCCGAGCGAGAGCGGCGAGCCGCACCACACGATCTTCGCCGGCCCGGCCAGTCCAGCGCACGCGTAGATCTCGCGAACGGCCTTTTCCGCGCGCGGCCGATCGGCTGGCCCGGTGCACAGCCCGATCTGCGTCCATTTCTCGACGAACTCAGGAAGGCGCGCTTCCTGCTCAGCCGTGAGTTTTTCGATTTTTTCGGACATGATCAATCTTCGACGAAGCGGACGTCTTCGGGCGAATACTCGCGCTGGCGAATGATCTGGTAATCGCCGGGCGGCACGAGGATCGTGTCGTGCTCCTGGTGCTCGAGCGCGACCGCGCTTACTCCCGAAACCCGCAGGAACATCGCTGCGAGTTCGGGATCCCGGAACAGCGCGACCTGCCGATCCCTGATCGCATGAGCGTGCCCGGTTACTTCGCCACGCGCGAGTATCACCAAGCCGTTCTCGCGGGCTATGGCATGAAGACGGCGCTCCGGCAGCTTCGAGACCGGGACGATCAAAACGTCGCCCTGTCTGAACATTTCGTCATACCCCGCATTGGTGCCCCTGTTCCGGCCGGCAGATCTGGTCCGGTTGAGCAACGCGCGGCCTGTTAGCACGTCTGCCGTTCGCGATCCAGACAAGTGGAGTGACGGTTTTTTGAAAGCCCGAAACCCGTAACGCCAACAGCGTCCAGACCGCGCTGCCGTGGAATTTGGCGGCGCGACTGCAGGCCTCACGGACATGCAACCGCGATCTTGTTGGCGAACATCGCGCCGAAATTGGAATTCTCGCCACCCAGGAAATTCTGCTCACCGAGCGTCTGTGCGCTGGCCGCACCATCGTTCGGGCGCTGGAAGCTGATCTGGCAGGCGGCTGGGGCTCCGACCAGGCGGACCGGGTCCTTGTCGGCATATTTGAAATCGACAAAGAACGTCGGATCGAAAACCTCGAGCACCAGCTCTTTGGATTTTACGGGGATCTTCAGCGGCAGGGTGAAATGAAGCGTCAAGACGCCGTCCTTCGCATCGAGGAAGTAATCGACCGGCTCCTGGAATTTCTGCTTCTTGCCGTCGGCTTTCGCAAAGGTGAAGTAGGCGAACTCTTTCAGCGATTCGACGTTTGTCTGCGCCAACGGCGCCAGTTCCTCGCGGCTGTAGACACCCTTGGTCTTGCTCTCGATGCCTTGCAATGCGTAGGTCGAGAACATGTCGTCGAACGTCCAGGCGTGGCGCACGCCCGTGATCGAGCCGTCCGGGGCATAGATCAATTCGCTGGACGCCGTGATCCAGACGTGCGGGTGCGCCTGTGCGAGAGCGGAACCAAGCACGAGGCTGCCGGCCAGCAGCAGCAAACCCAACAGGCAGCGCATCGCTACGCCCACCTCAGGCAGCCTCTGGCGTTTCCAGAAGGCCCCGGCGACGCAACAAGGCATCGGGTTCCGGCTCCCTGCCGCGGAAGGCGACATAGGCATCTTCGGGATCGCGCGAGCCGCCTGACGAATAGATGTCGTCGTGCAGGCGTTTTGCGACCGCCGGATCGAAAATATTGCCGGCCTCCTCGAACGCGCCAAACGCATCGGCATCCATCACCTCGGACCACATGTAGCTGTAATAGCCCGAGGCGTAATGATCGCCGGAGAAGATGTGTCCGAATTGCTGGGGCCGGTGTCGCATCGAGATTTCTGCGGGCATTCCGATCTTGGAAAGCTCCTCGCGCTCGAATGCCTGCACATCGCGACTGGCGGACGCCGGCTGGGTATGGAACTCGAGGTCCATCAGCGCCGAGGCCACGAATTCGACGGTGGCGAAACCCTGGTTGAACTTGCGGGCGGCAAGGAAGCGCTGCAACAGATCGTCCGGCAACGGCTCGCCGGTGAGGTGATGCCGGGCAAACTGCCGCAGAACCTGCGGTTGCTCCTGCCAATGCTCGTAGAGCTGCGACGGCAGCTCGACGAAATCGGTGAACACGCTGGTGCCCGACAGCGAGGGATAGGTCACGTTCGACAGCATGCCGTGGAGAGCGTGGCCGAATTCGTGGAACAGGGTTCGCGCATCGTCCGGCGACAACAGCGAGGGCTGGCCGTCGGCGCCCCTGGAAAAGTTGCAGACATTGATGATCAGCGGGGCGACCTCCCCATCGAGCTTCTGCTGGTCTCGCAGCGACGTCATCCACGCGCCGGAGCGCTTCGAGGGCCGTGCGAAGTAGTCGCCATAGAACAGCGCCTTGTGCGTGCCGGCGCCGTCCCTGACCTCCCAGACCCGGACATCGGGATGCCAGACCGGAACGTCCCTTCGTTCCACAAAGCTGAGACCGAACAGCCGGCTGGCGCAGTCAAAAGCCGCCTCGATCATGTTGTCGAGCGCAAGATAGGGCTTGATCGCGGCGTCGTCGAAATTGGCGCGGCGCTGGCGGAGCTTCTCGGCGTAATAGCGCCAGTCCCAGGGCGCCAGCGCGAAATTGCCGCCCTCCTCCACGATCAATCCCTGCAAGCCATCGCGGTCGCGAAGGGCCTGGGCTCGCGCGGGCTTCCAGACCCGCTCCAGCAGTGCCCGAACGGCTTCCGGCGTCTTCGCCATGGAGTCCTCGAGCCGATAGGCCGCAAACGTCGGGTAGCCCAGGAGCTTCGCGCTCTCCTCGCGCAGGCACAGGATATCGGCGATGATCGCGTTGTTGTCGTTGGCGTTGCCGTTATCCCCGCGTGCGATGAAGGCCTTGTACACCTTCTCGCGCAGGTCGCGACGGGCCGACGTTTTCAGGAACGTCTCGACCGAGGACCGCGAGAGGGTCATGATCGCCCTGCCTGCCATACCCCGCTCTTCCGCCGCGGCCCTGGCCGCCGCCACGAAACTGTCCGGGAGGCCGTCCCAATCGCCCTCGCCAAGCTCCATGAACCAGTCCTGCTCATCGGCGAGCAGGTGATGGCTGAACGTGGTGCCGAGGTGAGCCAGACGTTCGTTGATCTCAGCCATCCGAACCTTTGCCGTTTCGTCGAGGCCGGCTCCAGCACGGTGAAAACGGGTGTAGGTGCGCTCCAGGAGCCGGAGCTGCTCGCCACTGAGCCCGAGCGCGGCGCGATTGCCGTGCAGCAGGGCGATGCGGCCGAACAGCACGGCGTTCATCATGATCGGGTTCCAGTGCCGCGCCATTCGCAACGACACCTCCTTGTCGATCTCCAGCAGGGCGGGGTTGGAATTGGCCGACACCAGGTCATAGAAGACGGCCGAGACCCTGGTGAGCAGCTTGCCAGACCGCTCGAGTGCCGTGATCGTGTTGGCAAAGTCTGGCTCGGAGGGATCGTTCGTAATTGCGGCGATCTCTGCCGCGTGATCGGCGAAGGCCTGTTCGAAGGCGGGGAGGAAGTGCTCAGGCGCGACGTCAGCGAATGGCGGCGCCTCGAACGGGGTCCGCCAGGCCTCGAGCAGCGGATTCGTCTGAGCCGGCTCCTGGGCCGTCGTTTCCTCGGTTTCCGACATGGCAATTCCCGTTGGTATCCCTGTTTCCTTGTGGAAGGCTATATCACGCGATGGGCCTTTTTTGGGCCTTTTGCGCTTGATAGGGCCGCCCTTTTCATGGAGATTGCGGCCCCTCAACAGGATGTTGCCCATGAGTTCGCAGACCTCGCCGACCACCTCCCGCCAGATCGCCTGGCCCAGCGTCATTACTGTGCTCAGCGCGGCGATCCTCATCGGCGCCGAAGTGTTCGGCGCGGCCTTCGCCGGCGGCTGGGCGCTCGCGATCCTGCTCGGCTTGGACGACACCGGCGCGCACATCCTTCAGGCGGTGCTTTTCGCCATTGGCGTCTTCGTCATGGCCGCGTTCATACGCGCAGCACGGCGCGTCGAGCCGTTCACCCGTCGAGCCTAGAGCACCCGCGCGACGAGGCTTGCGGTCTGCCTGCTTCGATCTCTTAAGTCCGGTTAAGCAAGCTTAACGACCGTTCATGTTCAACGCGGCGTTCGCGCGTCGAGCACACGTTCGTAAGCACACGTTAGGGAAATTTTCCCTCAGCCTAAAAAAATTCTTGCGAAGCAGAGTCAAAACGCTTATTTGCGAACTTGCCCAATTTCGCACGTGCCTGTGGTCGTGTGTCAGTCGGTAGGTATCCGGACAAGAGGCCGGACAGCCGCCAAGGGACGAAGAACCGAGGGTCGCTCAAGCCAGATGCTTGAGGGCCAGCACCTCTCTCAAGAGGTGCCGTTGAAGGTCTCTCCGCTCCTTGCAACCGTGACTGGCAGCCGGAGGCGAACCGGCGCACCTCGCTCTCAACGGGGGACGCGACTTAAAGCAACGACGGATCGGGCTTTTTTGGTCTCTGCCGGCTTTCCACCAGCCGGCGCGAATACCGAAGAGGCTTGTCCTTCATTGCCAGGTGAGCGGGCGGGAATCCTTCCCAACCAATCCACGGCAGCACAGTCGGTTTGAGTTTTTTGGCCTCGTTGCGCCTCCATCGCGCACCGTGGCCGAAGCGCTCTTATCCGAGATCATTTTTGAACGTGTCCCGTCGCTGGGCCGTTTGGGAGGGTGCTAATGACCGAACGTATTCAGGAATTCCTGCGCAATCGTCGCAAAGAGGGCCTGGACGTCGAGCCTTGCCTCGTCGTCGACCTGGAAGTCGTGCGCGACAACTATCAGAGCTTCGCCAAGGCGCTGCCGGACAGCCGCGTGTTCTACGCGGTGAAAGCCAACCCGGCTCCGGAAGTGTTGTCGCTGCTGGCCTCGCTCGGCTCGTGCTTCGATTGCGCTTCCGTAGCCGAAATCGAGATGGTGCTTGCGGCGGGCGCGTCGCCCGAGCGTGTTTCCTATGGCAACACGATCAAGAAGGAGCGCGACATTGCGCGCGCCTTCGCGCTCGGGATTCGCCTGTTTGCAGCCGATTGCACCGCGGAGGTCGAGAAGATCTCCCGCGCAGCCCCAGGCGCCAGGGTGTTCTGCCGCATTCTCTATGACTGCGCCGGCGCCGAATGGCCGTTGTCGCGCAAGTTCGGCTGCGATCCGGAGATGGCGGTCGAGGTGCTCGACCTCGCCAAGCGCTTGGGCCTGGAAGCTTACGGAATCTCGTTCCATGTCGGTTCCCAGCAGCGAAAGGTGAAGGCGTGGGACCGCGCGCTGGCGATGGCCTCGACCGTATTCCGCGACTGCGCCGAGCGGGGAATCAACCTCTCCATGGTCAACATGGGGGGCGGCTTCCCGACCAAGTATCTCAAGGATGTTCCTCCGGTCGTGCAATACGGGCGGTCGATCTTCCGCGCGCTGCGCAAGCATTTCGGCAACCAGATCCCGGAGACGATCATCGAGCCGGGTCGCGGCATGGTCGGCAATGCGGGCGTCATCGAGACCGAAGTCGTCCTGATCTCCAGGAAGAGCGACGAGGACGATGTGCGCTGGGTGTATCTGGACATCGGCAAGTTCGGCGGTCTCGCCGAGACCATGGACGAGTCGATCCGTTACGCCATCCGCACGCCGCATGACGGCGCGGAGATGACGCCGTGCGTGCTCGCAGGTCCAACCTGCAATTCAGCCGACGTGCTGTACGAGAAGTTGCCGTATCCGCTGCCGGTCACGCTGGAGATCGGCGACAAGGTGCTGATCGAGGGAACCGGCGCGTATACATCGACCTACTCGTCGGTCGCCTTCAACGGCTTCCCGCCGCTGCGGACCTACCACATCTGACGCAAGGCAGCAGCGTCCCTCCTTCACCTCTCCCGCCAGCCGGGAGGGAGCAAGAAAACGGTGAGCCCGTCCGCGGGCTCCCTCCCCGTCACCTGCAAATCTGCTGACGCGCGCCCATTGGCCTTGCCGCCACCGGACGCGAGGACTGACATGCCATGACCAAATTGCGGAAGACCCCAATTGTCGTTCCGGCCGACGCGGCCGCGTTTGCGATCCGCAGCGAACGCGCCGCGGACGTCATCGCGCGCGAAGCGCTGCTCGATACCAGTTTCGGCACCAACCGGGCTTCTCGCACCTGCCAGCGCCTGCGCGATGGACGTGCGCCTGCCGAAGGCCTTGCATTTTCGGCACTGGGAGGCGGCCGGCTGGTCGGGACGCTACGCCTCTGGCACGTCAATGCCGGCGGGGTGCCGGCGCTGATGCTGGGCCCGCTCGCGGTCGATCCGTCGTGCCGCAAGCTCGGCGTTGGGGCTGCCCTGATGAAATGGGCCCTGGCGGCCGCCAGGGCCCGCGGACATCGCGCGGTGATCCTGCTCGGCGATGAGCCCTACTACGCCCGCTTCGGCTTTTCGCAGGAAAAGGCGAGCGGGCTGGCGCTGCCGGGTCCGTTCGAACGCGACCGCCTGCTGGCGCTGGAACTGTGCGAGGGGGCGCTCGACGGGGCATCCGGCATGATCGCGCCGACCGGCGCCTCGATGCCGGGAACGAGGGCGGCGGCCCGCGCCTCGCGCGCGCTTTCGCGCGCGGCCTGAAGGCGGCTCAAGTCATGCCGGAGGCCATCCCGACAACCCGCGGTCCTGCGCGCCCGCGCATTCGAAGTGCCGTCACCACGATCCTGTTGATCGCGTTGAGCATCATGATCGTGAAGGACCTGTTCGCGCGAAGGTGGGGCTCTGCCGCGCCTTCATTCCCGAAGATGACGCCGTCCCCCGAGGTGACACGACCTTCGCCCTGATATAGCGAGAGATGAGCTTACCGGCCAAGGGCCCCAACCGCGCGATCCAAGAACCGAGGTTCACGATGTCCCGCCGTCTGATTTCCACCGGCTCACCCTTTGAGAAGGCCGCCGGCTACAGCCGCGCCGTGATCGACGGAGAGTTCGCCTTCGTCGCCGGCACGACCGGGTACGACTATGCCACGATGACGATGCCGGCCGATGTCACAAGCCAGACACGAAACTGCTTCAAGACCATCGAGGCCACGCTGAAGGATGGCGGTTTCGCCTTGGCCGACATTGTCCGGGCGACGTATTATGTCATCGATGCGGCCGACGCCGATGCGGTGCTCGCGGTCTGCGGCGAGAGGCTTGGCGACATCAGGCCGGCCGCCACCATCCTCATCGTCGCGGCGCTCTTGAAGCCCGAAATGAGGGTCGAGATCGAAGTCACCGCCAGGCGGCGGACCGCCTGAATCCTCCTGCTGTTTTCCTTTCACGTCACGTTGCCATTCCGGAGACCCCAAACGATGAGCCCGTCCGATCGTCAGATCCACGCAAAAATTACCGGCCCCATTGTGATGATCGGCTTCGGCTCGATCGGCAAGGGCACCCTGCCCCTGATCGAGCGGCATTTCGAATTCGACAAATCGCGTTTCGTCATCATCGATCCGCATGAGGAAGGCGATCTCGCCAGGGAGCATGGCGTGCGCTTCATCAAGCAGGCCGTCACCCGCGACAATTACCGCGACTTGCTGGTGCCGCTTCTGACCGCTGGCGGCGGTCAGGGCTTCTGCGTCAACCTGTCGGTCGACACCTCATCGGTCGATATCATGACGCTGTGCCGCGAGATCGGCGCGCTCTATATCGACACTGTCGTCGAGCCGTGGTTCGGCTTCTACTTCGACAAGAACATCGGCTCCGACAAGCGTTCCAACTACGCGCTGCGCGAAACCCTGCTCGCCGCCAAGCACAAGAGCCCCGGCGGCCCGACCGCCGTCTCCACCTGCGGGGCCAATCCCGGCATGGTGTCCTGGTTCGTCAAGCAGGCGCTGATCGACGTCGCCCGCGACACCAACACGCCGTTCAACGAGCCGAAGAGCCGGGAGAGCTGGGGCCGGCTTGCGCAGAAGCTCGGCGTCAAGGGCATTCATATCGCCGAGCGCGATACCCAGCGCTCCAAGAAGCCGAAACCGATGAACGTGTTCGTCAATACCTGGTCGGTAGAAGGCTTTGTTTCCGAGGGGATGCAGCCGGCCGAACTCGGCTGGGGCACCCATGAATCCTGGATGCCGCACAATGGCCGCATCCACAATTACGGCTGTGGCGCGGCGATCTATCTGGAGCAGCCGGGCGCCAACACCCGTGTGCGCTCCTGGTGCCCGACGCCGGGCGCGCAATACGGTTTTCTCGTCACCCACAATGAATCGATTTCGATTGCCGACTACTTCACCGTGCGCAACGGCGGCACGGTGATCTATCGCCCGACGTGCCATTACGCCTACCACCCGGCCAACGACGCGGTGCTCTCGTTGCACGAAATGTTCGGCGCCACCGGCAGGATGCAGCCGAAATGGCACATCCTGGACGAGAACGAAATCGAGGACGGAATCGACGAACTCGGCGTGCTGATCTACGGCCATGCCAAAAACGCCTACTGGTACGGCTCGCAGCTCTCGATCGAGGAGACAAGGCGGATTGCGCCTTATCAAAATGCGACCGGCCTGCAGGTTTCTTCGGCGGTGCTCGCCGGCATGGTCTGGGCCCTGGAAAATCCCATGGCCGGAATCGTCGAGGCCGATGAAATGGATTTTCGGCGTTGCCTTGAAATCCAGCGGCCATATCTCGGCCCGGTGAAAGGCTTTTACACCGACTGGACACCGCTCACCGACCGCCCCGGACTGTTTCCGGAGGATATCGACACTTCCGATCCCTGGCAGTTTCGGAACGTGCTGGTGCGGTGAGGCAAAGTTTCGTTATTCGGCGCGATCGAGCCTGCGCCCCGGAAAAACCCAGCCGTCGCGGGCCTTTCCGAAGCCGGCCTTCACTTCTTCATATAGTCGAATGCTATCGTCCCGAGGCCAAGCGTCAGGTCGGCCTTGAAATGCAACGCCGATATCACCTCTCGCACCGGCAGCCTTGCGACGTCGGCAAGCGCGTGCGGGAACAGGCCGAGCGCGGCCGGACCGGTCCAGGCTTCTTTCAGGGTGATATCTTCAAGATGAAAGCGGACCAGTTCGCAGATCCGCGGCGCTCCATCGACATGCGGGATGATTTTCAGGATGAAATTGGGTGTCTTCATCCCCTTGAGCACGGTGTCGTGGTCTACGGGGCGGTGCTTGTAGCCCATGGTGGCTGAGGCGCAAAGCACCGAGCCGTAATGCAAAGTCCCCACCAGCACATCGCTCTCGACCTCGATCTTCGGCGTCGCGCGCTTTTTCGGAAATCCCCACAGCTCCCGGCCGCCCGCGATCGGCGCGTCGTCGTCAAGATACATCGCATGGGTATAGGCGCCCTCCTCGCCATTCAGCCGGACCGGGATCACCTGTCCGGTTTCGGTATAGTCGCCGAACCCCGTCGAATTGGGCATGCGAATGAATTCGTATTTGACAACCGGCTCGGTGACTTCAAGCGGCTCCGGCACGACAGCGGCGAGCGCCTCCGGATCGGTCCGATAGGCGATCACGAAATATTCGCGGTTGAAGAACCGATAGGGCCCCGGCGGAAACGAGGGACTTGTCAGCGGCATGGAATAGGCGGTTCGCCTGACATCTTCGACTTTCATTGCGAGCCTCATCTTTCCGGTTCTGTCCAACGAGAGAGTATGAGCCAGCAACGTGACACAAACGAGACCATCCAAAGGGGCTCGCGAACAGGCGACGCGCGCGTCATTCGCCCCGATTGTCAGTCTATTTCCGCTGGATGGGTGGCGCGATCTTCTCGGCTGGCGTGGCCGGCAAAGCGGGCTTCACCGCCTCCCCTTTGGTCTGCGGCTCAGGCTGAGCCGGTTCCGGCGCCGGCGTCGTCGGGCGTTCACCGCCGGGCTTGGACTCCGCGGGCTTGTCCGAGTTTACAGGAGGAGAGGCCTGAAGCGGCTGCGTCGCCTGGGCCAAGTGGGTATCGGTATTCGCGATTTTGATCAGTGAAATGCCAGATAACACAAGGCCGGCTGCCACCAACAAGGCGGCAACGATCAGTTCTTTTGCCAAGCTGCGCCCGTGATCCGAAGCCATCGTTCTTTGCCCGCCGATATGGCGACAGCATCAACGTTCACCGCAACGTTTGGTTCCCAGGGCTAGCGACTCAGAGCTCCAGCAATCCGCCATCCCCGGCCTCATCGGAGAAGGCGAGCAACGTGCCCTTGGCGTTCCATGCAAGGGCAGCGATGGAAACGTCGTTGTTACGGCGGACCAGGATTTCCGCGCCATCCGTCATTCGCACCATGAGAACAGTGCCGTTGCTGTAGCCCGCGGCGAGAATCTCCTGCTTGGGGTGGCAGGCGACCATGGTGACGCGCGCCTGGAGCGGCGCCAGCATCGCGGGCTGCTTGCCCATGGGTCCATCCTTGCCGGCAAACGGCCACAGGATGACGGTGTCCGCACCGGACGTCGCCAGCGACTTGCCACCGACGCTCCACGACATCGAGCGTACCCGTCCCGGATAGCCCGTCATGCGCATGTGCCTGACGTCGGCGAGCCGCCAGCCGTGCAGCGCGGGTTCATGCATCGCCGTCACCAGAAACTTGTTGTCGGGGCTGAAGGTGACGGAGAGATGCGAGCCGGCCCATGGCAGGAATTCGGGCGTGGCAGCCATGTTGGGAAACCACAGCGTCACGCCGTTATAGTGAGCAACAGCGAGACGAAGCCCTTTCGGCGCAAAGGCGAGGCCCCCGACCGTTGAAGGGACTTCGACGGATTTCTCTTCGTTCCTTCCGCTGCGGACAAAAGCCATCTTGCCGACCGACCAGGCCACGGCGCCGTCCGGCTGCAGCGCGACACAGTCGATCCACCGTCGCTTCGGATCGGTCGCAACCAGGTTAACCTCGCCCTTGGCGTCGAACGCAACGACCTTGCCGTCGTCGCCGCCCGTCACGATGCGCGCGCCGTCGGACGCGGCGCACAATATGCCGCCGCCATGAACGGGGACGCGGCTGATTTCGCCCTTCCCGTCTGCGACCAGGAGATTTTCCTCGGCACCGGCAAAGACAGCCTTGTCGCCGAGAAAATGAACCGAAGAGACAGGCACGCCGATCGCAACCGCGCGAACCTTGTCGGTGACGGATACAACAGAAGAGGCGGACGCCCCCGGATCGAAGTCTGTCATCACGTGACGATACAGCTCTCGAAGCCTTCGCGGATCGTCTCTTCGGGCAATTCGCGGCCGATAAAGACGATGCGGCTTTCGCGAGCCTCACCTTCCTTCCAGGGCCGCTGATGATCGCCTTCCAGCATCATGTGAACGCCCTGGAAGACATAACGGTCATCATCGTCGCTGAATGCCAGAATTCCCTTGGAACGCAGAATCTTCTGGCCTTCGCTGGCCACCAGGTTCTGTAACCAGGGCATGAATTTGGTGGGATCGATCGGCCGGTCGGATCGCAGCGACAGGGACTGCATTTCCTCATCGTGATAATGCTTCAGGCCGCCGTGGCCGCGGTCGTGATCGTGGTGATGATCGTGACCGTGATGGTGGTGGTCGTGATCGTGATGGTCATGGCCATTGTCGCCTTCGAGGAATTCCGGCTCGATCTCCAGGATGCGGTCGAGATCGAATGCGCCGCGCTCCAGAACATCCGACAGCGCGACCCTGCAGCGCTCGGTGCGATGCAGTTTTGCGTAAGGGTTGATGGCCCTGATCCGCGCCTCGACCTCGGTAAGCTCCGGCCTCGAGACCAGATCGGTCTTGTTGAGCACGATGACGTCGGCGAAGGCGATCTGGTTCTTGGCTTCCGGCGCGTCCTTCAAACGGTCGCTCAGCCATTTCGCGTCGGCTACCGTCACGACGGCATCGAGCCGGGCATTCTTCTGCACGTCCTCATCGACGAAAAAGGTCTGTGCCACCGGCGCCGGATCGGCAAGACCGGTGGTCTCGACGATGATGGCGTCGAATTTTCCCTTGCGTTTCATCAGGCCGTCCAGAATCCGCACGAGATCGCCGCGCACCGTGCAGCAGACGCAGCCATTGTTCATCTCGAAGACTTCCTCGTCGGCGCCGATGATCAGGTCGTTGTCGATGCCGATCTCGCCGAATTCATTGACGATGACGGCGTATTTCTTGCCGTGGTTTTCCGAAAGGATGCGGTTGAGAAGCGTCGTCTTGCCGGCGCCGAGATAGCCCGTCAGCACGGTCACGGGAATTTTCTGGGAATTCAATTCGGACATGGTTACTCCGGGACGGTATTTTGAAGGACAGAGAGCTGCTTGGAGCAAGCGCTTCAGTCCGCCAGTGCGCTCATAAGCACCTTTATATTGTGCCTGACCATGTCAATGTAAGTGGGTGCGTCGCCCTTTTCATCGGTCAAGCTGTCGGAATAGAGCGTCCCGCCGATCCTGGCGCCGGTCTCGGCCGCGATCTGGCGGATGAGCCGCGGGTCACTCATTTTCTCCAGGAAGACGGCCGGGATTTTCTCAGCCCGGATCTGGGCGACGATCCCGGCGATGTCCTTTGCGCTGGCCTCGGATTCGGTTGAAACGCCGAGCGGAGCGATGAACTGGATGCCGTAGCGCTGGTCGAAATAGCCGAAGGCATCGTGGGTGGAGATCACCTTCCGGCGGCTCTGCGGGATTTGCGCGACCGACTGACTCACCTCGCGGTCCAGCGCATCGAGCCTTGCGAGGTAGATTTCGGCGTTTTTGCGAAAAACATCGGCGTCCGCAGGGCTCGCGGCAACGAGCGCGTCGCGGATATTGACCACATATTGCTTCGCATTGGCGACCGACTGCCAGGCATGCGGATCGGACACGGAGCCGAGCTTGAGAGGCGCGATGCCGTTGGTTGCGTTCAGGATCGGCGCCTTGCCGTGGGATGCCTGGAGCAGCCGCGGCAACCAACCCTCGAGGCCGAGCCCGTTGATGACCAGCAGCTTCGCTCCCGCGATCTTTCGGGCGTCTGCGGGCGCCGGTGTGTAGACGTGCACGTCGCCATCGGGGCCGACGAGGGTCGTGACATCGACACGATCGCCGCCGACGTTCTTCACGAAATCCCCAAGGATGGAAAAGCTGGCGACGACTTTCACGGGATCTCGCGGCGATTGCGCGCGCGAGGGCATCGAAGCGATCGCCAGCGTCAGGCAGATCGACAACAGAAGAAAACGCCGCCTTCCCCGCATGGCTATGCCTCGAGATGGCGGCCGGGAAACATCTGCCTGATGACACCGCGGACGTTGCCGAACAAGACCGAGCCGATATAGAGCGCGGTCGCAACGAGTATGATCGCCGGCCCCGACGGCAGCCTGGTCTGGAACGACAGTACCAGTCCGGCGTAGCCCGCGATGATGGCGCTCACCACCGCGATACAGATCATCCCGGTAATATCGCGCGACCAGAACCGCGCGATTCCCGCAGGCAAGATCATCAATCCCACTGCCAGAAGCGTGCCGAGCGCCTGAAAGCCATTGACCAGGTTGACGACAACCAGCGCAAGAAATGCCAGATGCGCGGGCGCGCCGGCGCGGCTCACCGTGCGCAGGAAGACGGGATCGACACTCTCGATCACGAGGGGACGGTAGATCACCGCCAGCACCACGAGGGTAATGGTGGCGTTGAATGCGACGACCAGCAGGGTCGGATCATCCATCGCCAGGATATTGCCGAACAGCACGTGCAACAGATCGATATTGGTGCCCTTGATCGAAACGATCGTAACTCCCAGCGCCAGTGACGCCAGATAGAATGTGGCGAGCGAGGCGTCTTCCTTCAGGTCGGTGGTGCGGGCCACCACGCCCGCCAGGATCGCAACGGTGAAACCCGCGATCAGCCCGCCAGCGGTCATCGCAAACAGATTGAGGCCCGACAGCAGAAAGCCGATCGCCGCACCCGGCAGGATGGCGTGCGCCATCGCATCGCCAACGAGGCTCATCCGCCGCAGCATCAGGAAAACCCCGATCGGCGCGCCGCCCAGCGCCAGCGCGATCACGGCGGCAAGCGCCCTGCGCATGAATTCGAATTCGATAAAGGGCGCTATCAGCGAGTCATAAATCATCGATCATGCAGCCCGTGAGGGCACGTCTTCGACAACGCATGCAGCCGCGCTGTCGTCAAAGGCTTCGCACATCCGCCGCGCCTCTGCGAGATTGTCGGCGGTGAGAACCTCGGAGGTCGCACCCCAGGCGACCTTGCCGCGCGCCAGAAGCA
>CAWFZL010000020.1:0-56087 GCA_963820275.1 uncultured Alphaproteobacteria bacterium | reverse complement strand
TGTTGGAACAGGACTATCAGCCGGGGGAGCCATGACAGTCGCCGAATGGTGTGTCTTCGCAGTTCTGCTGCTTTATTTGCTGACGATCGTGCCGGTCAAATGGATCGGATCTGGCCACTACGACAACGCCAGGCCGCGCGATCGCGCCTTCTACGAAGACCCCCTTCGGGCCCGTGCGCTGGGAGCGCATCAGAACGGAATTGAGGCCTTTCCGTTCTTCGCTGTCGCCGTGTTGCTCGCCGAGTTTCGCGCCGCGCCGCAGAATTTGATCAACGAATTGGCGGTGCTGTTCCTGATCGTGCGGATCGCCTATGTCCTGACCTATCTCGGCGATCGCCCGCGACTGCGGTCGATACTCTGGAACATCGGCTTTGTCATCAATATTGCGATATTCTTTCTGCCGCTGATCCGGCGCTATCTGCCGGGTTGAGGACGTCACCAATCATGTTGCGTTGGCTTGCAGGCAACAGGGCGGAGAAGAGAGGTCTACCGTTTCAGTCCTTCGATGTCTTGTATTTGATCGCTGTCGATTTCACGATCCTGGCTTTGCGCGCCTGATCGAAGCCGAGCACGACTGTCCTAGTGGCCATGATCGATCCACCTTCCCCCTCGATCATGCTGACCACCGTCACAACCAGCGAACCATCGGGTTTCAATTTCTCCGCCTCTTGCCAGTTCAGGCTGGCCCAATGCGGGAAGCTCTTGCCGTGCTTGAGCTTGTCCGGGATATTCGCTTCCGGCAGTTGAGGCAATTCGACCTTTTGAAACTCTTCCTCGCTTCGAAAATAAACATCCACACCTTGATTCGGATGACCCACTTTCGTCATCAGGGCAAATCGTCTTGAATCCGGCGCCCAGAGCAATCGCCAGGAAACCGAGCTTATATCTGACGCATCGATCCGTTGCAGTTTTTTCCCGGATTTCTTGTCGATCAGGTCAATCGTGTTCTCCTCGCCACGCGTCGTGAGAAAGGCGAATTTCCCATTAGGCGACGGCCAATCGATGAAGAGAGGGGCAACAGGCTGCTGGGCGCGCGCTGTCGTCTCATGCAATGCCAAGACAGACAACAAGATAAACAAAAGGGGCAGTCGGATGACCATCTGCATGTCCTGCTTTCGTGCCGCTAGCGGGGGACCGACGGGAAATCAATACGCATCTATTTGCTCGCTTTGATGGATGGGTGCATGGTTAGAAACATGTCACCCGTTCGGCGGCCAGATAGCCAAACAGCAATCCCACGCCGAACAGCAGCACCAGCCCCGCGGCGCCGAATTCCATGCCGCGCATGATCAGCGCGCCGCTGCCTTCGCCTGCTCCGCTCAAGCGACGCGCCAGATCCTTGGCCGACACTGCCATCAAGGCGATGGCCGTGACCGTGATCGCAGTGCCAAGCCCCATCGCAAATGTCGCGGCGATGCCGGCCCAGAACAGCCCCTGCGCCAGTGCGAATACCAGAACCAGGATCGCGCCCGAACAGGGCCTCAAGCCCACCGCGAAAATGGCACCAAGGCCGCGCCGCCAGCCGCCGGGGCCGGCAAGCTCGCCCGGAACCGGCCCGTGGGAGTGGCCGCAATGCTCGTCGTGCTCATGGTGATGACCGCCATGAACATCGTCATGAAAGTCATGATCGTGATGATGGTCGTGACCATGCTGATGCGCGACGCTTGCCACGCCCGGAGCTGGACGTTGCGCTTGTAGCGCCCGCATGAAGCCTGCGCCCTTGACCCAGACGAGGCGAGCGCCAAACGCCGCGATCAGGGCATAACTCGCAATCTCGATTGCCCGTTCTGCCCCGCACATGGTCCTGGCGGTAGCATTGAGCAACCAGGCGAAGACTTCGACAACCACCACCGCGACCAGCGACTGCATCAGCGCCGAGGCGAACGACAGCACGACGCCGCGCCGCGCGGTTTCCTGGTTGGCCACCAGGTATGAGGAGATCACGGCCTTGCCATGGCCCGGGCCGGCGGCGTGAAAGATGCCGTAGGCAAAGGAAATCGCAAGCAGCGTCCAGACCGCGCTTCCGTCGGATTTGGCGGCGCGAATCGTCGCTGATATGTCGCGGTAGAATTCCGACTGCCTGGCGAGCAGCCAGCCGACGATGCCGCCCGCCTGCGGTTCGGCGCTGACCTTGGGACCGCCGAACGGCACCTGCGCCGAAATAACATGCATGGCGGCGTCGAACACCAGGACGGCAGCTACGGCAAGGACGCAAGTCATCAGTCCACGGGCGAAGCCCCGTGCCGCTTCTGGAACAGGTTTCATGTCTGGAAGCCGATCTGCCCCGACCGGTCCTGGCCGGCGGCAAGGCGTTCGATCTTCCTCGTTGCGATCGGTTCGCTGCGGATCACGATTTTCTCATGTCTCTATGATCGGCCGGTAATCCTCGGGCGACTGATCGAACGTCCATGCCGCCGCTTCGCGCGCCGTCGTGATGTGTGGAGGAACGCGAAGCCAATAATGCTTGAATGTTCCGTCCAATTCGCGCGTCGCGTTGACCACCTCGAGCATGATGATGGGCTCGTCGTCCGGAAGATCCCGCCGCCAAAGCGTCCCGAATTTCTCGTCGCTGTCGAGGCGCTCGCCGCCGCCGTCGCGCATGTAGGCGGCAGCGCCGCAGATCTCTTCGCCGAGGCGATAGCGCTCGATCATCACGCGGCGGACCTCGGCATTTTCTTCGTCGTCGATCTTCGCGACCGTGATCTCATGCGGTCGCCCGACCACGAACGCCGGCACGCGCACGCCATGTATCGCGTGGATGGCAAATCCATCCGGATAGGCGCAGGCGGGACCCGCAAGCGAATGCAGCAATCCATCGTCATCGCATGCGAGGATATGTCGGCGCTCCGAAATCCAACAGATGTTTTGATGCGGAAGCACAGGGCCGGCACTCTGCGCCAGTTCCCAGTGGCCGGAGAGTCTTTCGGTTTCCGCCGTCAGCCCAAGGACATCATGGAAATAGCGATATTGGGCCAGCAGCCTGGTGGCATGCTGCCCATCGATCTGGGCGTCGAAGCTGTCGCCCCAGCCGATGCGAAGCCCCTCCCGGTCCCAAACACCCTTTGCAACAACCGCGTCGATGCTGTCCCAGATACTGACAACGTCTGCAACATTGTCCCAAACATTATCGGCGACCTCGGCGGCGACGGCGCGCCAGACGGTCGGGCTCACGCGAGCCTGGATGTCATTCAGAACTTTTGTCAGGACCTTGTCGATATGAGTCTTGAAACAGTACCCGGCAACGGTATCGCCGCTGTCCTCGACACTGGCGCTGACGCTCGCCCAGACGCCTTCCGAGATGAACTCCGAAGCCCGGGGGACAATTTCTCCGGATCGCCTGTCGATGATCGCGCGTGTCAGTCCGAGCGAGAGCGGCGAGCCGCACCACACGATCTTCGCCGGCCCGGCCAGTCCAGCGCGCGCGTAGATCTCGCGAACGGCCTTTTCCGCGCGCGGCCGATCGGCTGGCCCGGTGCACAGCCCGATCTGCGTCCATTTCTCGACGAACTCAGGAAGGCGCGCTTCCTGCTCAGCCGTGAGTTTTCGATTTTTTCGGACATGATCAATCTTCGACGAAGCGGACGTCTTCGGGCGAATACTCGCGCTGGCGAATGATCTGGTAATCGCCGGGCGGCACGAGGATCGTGTCGTGCTCCTGGTGCTCGAGCGCGACCGCGCTTACTCCCGAAACCCGCAGGAACATCGCTGCGAGTTCGGGATCCCGGAACAGCGCGACCTGCCGATCCCTGATCGCATGAGCGTGCCCGGTTACTTCGCCACGCGCGAGTATCACCAAGCCGTTCTCGCGGGCTATGGCATGAAGACGGCGCTCCGGCAGCTTCGAGACCGGGACGATCAAAACGTCGCCCTGTCTGAACATTTCGTCATACCCCGCATTGGTGCCCCTGTTCCGGCCGGCAGATCTGGTCCGGTTGAGCAACGCGCGGCCTGTTAGCACGTCTGCCGTTCGCGATCCAGACAAGTGGAGTGACGGTTTTTTGAAAGCCCGAAACCCGTAACGCCAACAGCGTCCAGACCGCGCTGCCGTGGAATTTGGCGGCGCGACTGCAGGCCTCACGGACATGCAACCGCGATCTTGTTGGCGAACATCGCGCCGAAATTGGAATTCTCGCCACCCAGGAAATTCTGCTCACCGAGCGTCTGTGCGCTGGCCGCACCATCGTTCGGGCGCTGGAAGCTGATCTGGCAGGCGGCTGGGGCTCCGACCAGGCGGACCGGGTCCTTGTCGGCATATTTGAAATCGACAAAGAACGTCGGATCGAAAACCTCGAGCACCAGCTCTTTGGATTTTACGGGGGTCTTCAGCGGCAGGGTGAAATGAAGCGTCAACAGCCCGTCCTTCGCATCGAGGAAGTAATCGACCGGCTCCTGGAATTTCTGCTTCTTGCCGTCGGCTTTCGCAAAGGTGAAGTAGGCGAACTCTTTCAGCGATTCGACGTTTGTCTGCGCCAACGGCGCCAGTTCCTCGCGGCTGTAGACACCCTTGGTCTTGCTCTCGATGCCTTGCAATGCGTAGGTCGAGAACATGTCGTCGAACGTCCAGGCGTGGCGCACGCCCGTGATCGAGCCGTCCGGGGCATAGATCAATTCGCTGGACGCCGTGATCCAGACGTGCGGGTGCGCCTGTGCGAGAGCGGAACCAAGCACGAGGCTGCCGGCCAGCAGCAGCAAACCCAACAGGCAGCGCATCGCTACGCCCACCTCAGGCAGCCTCTGGCGTTTCCAGAAGGCCCCGGCGACGCAACAAGGCATCGGGTTCCGGCTCCCTGCCGCGGAAGGCGACATAGGCATCTTCGGGATCGCGCGAGCCGCCTGACGAATAGATGTCGTCGTGCAGGCGTTTTGCGACCGCCGGATCGAAAATATTGCCGGCCTCCTCGAACGCGCCAAACGCATCGGCATCCATCACCTCGGACCACATGTAGCTGTAATAGCCCGAGGCGTAATGATCGCCGGAGAAGATGTGTCCGAATTGCTGGGGCCGGTGTCGCATCGAAATTTCCGCGGGCATTCCGATCTTGGAAAGCTCCTCGCGCTCGAATGCCTGCACATCGCGACTGGCGGACGCCGGCTGGGTATGGAATTCGAGGTCCATCAGCGCCGAGGCCACGAATTCCACGGTGGCGAAACCCTGGTTGAACTTGCGAGCGGCAAGGAAGCGCTGCAACAGATCGTCGGGCAACGGCTCGCCGGTGAGGTGATGCCGGGCAAACTGCCGCAGAACCTGCGGTTGCTCCTGCCAATGCTCGTAGAGCTGCGACGGCAGCTCGACGAAATCGGTGAACACGCTGGTGCCCGACAGCGAGGGATAGGTCACGTTCGACAGCATGCCGTGGAGAGCGTGGCCGAATTCGTGGAACAGGGTTCTCGCATCGTCCGGCGACAACAGCGAGGGCTGGCCGTCGGCGCCCCTGGAAAAGTTGCAGACGTTGATGATCAGCGGGGCGACCTCCCCATCGAGCTTCTGCTGGTCTCGCAGCGACGTCATCCACGCGCCGGAGCGCTTCGAGGGCCGTGCGAAGTAGTCGCCATAGAACAGCGCCTTGTGCGTGCCGGCGCCGTCCCTGACCTCCCAGACCCGGACATCGGGATGCCAGACCGGAACGTCCCTTCGTTCCACAAAGCTGAGACCGAACAGCCGGCTGGCGCAGTCAAAAGCCGCCTCGATCATGTTGTCGAGCGCAAGATAGGGCTTGATCGCGGCGTCGTCGAAATTGGCGCGGCGCTGGCGGAGCTTCTCGGCGTAATAGCGCCAGTCCCAGGGCGCCAGCGCGAAATTGCCGCCCTCCTCCACGATCAATCCCTGCAAGCCATCGCGGTCGCGAAGGGCCTGGGCTCGCGCGGGCTTCCAGACCCGCTCCAGCAGTGCCCGAACGGCTTCCGGCGTCTTCGCCATGGAGTCCTCGAGCCGATAGGCCGCAAACGTCGGGTAGCCCAGGAGCTTCGCGCTCTCCTCGCGCAGGCACAGGATATCGGCGATGATCGCGTTGTTGTCGTTGGCGTTGCCGTTATCCCCGCGCGCGATGAAGGCCTTGTACACCTTCTCGCGCAGGTCGCGACGGGCCGACGTTTTCAGGAACGTCTCGACCGAGGACCGCGAGAGGGTCATGATCGCCCTGCCTGCCATACCCCGCTCTTCCGCCGCGGCCCTGGCCGCCGCCACGAAACTGTCCGGGAGGCCGTCCCAATCGCCCTCGCCAAGCTCCATGAACCAGTCCTGCTCATCGGCGAGCAGGTGATGGCTGAACGTGGTGCCGAGGTGAGCCAGACGTTCGTTGATCTCAGCCATCCGAACCTTTGCCGCCTCGTCGAGGCCGGCTCCAGCACGGTGAAAACGGGTGTAGGTGCGCTCCAGGAGCCGGAGCTGCTCGCCCGTGAGCCCGAGCGCGGCGCGATTGCCGTGCAGCAGGGCGATACGGCCGAACAGTACGGCGTTCATCATGATCGGGTTCCAGTGCCGCGCCATTCGCAACGACACCTCCTTGTCGATCTCCAGCAGGGCGGGGTTGGAATTGGCCGACACCAGGTCATAGAAGACGGCCGAGACCCTGGTGAGCAGCTTGCCAGACCGCTCGAGTGCCGTGATCGTGTTGGCAAAGTCTGGCTCGGAGGGATCGTTCGTAATTGCGGCGATCTCTGCCGCGTGATCGGCGAAGGCCTGTTCGAAGGCGGGGAGGAAGTGCTCAGGCGCGACGTCAGCGAATGGCGGCGCCTCGAACGGGGTCCGCCAGGCCTCGAGCAGCGGATTTGTCTGAGCCGGCTCCTGGGCCGTCGTTTCCTCGGTTTCCGACATGGCAATTCCCGTTGGTATCCCTGTTTCCTTGTGGAAGGCTATATCACGCGATGGGCCTTTTTTGGGCCTTTTGCGCTTGATAGGGCCGCCCTTTTCATGGAGATTGCGGCCCCTCAACAGGATGTTGCCCATGAGTTCGCAGACCTCGCCGACCACCTCCCGCCAGATCGCCTGGCCCAGCGTCATTACTGTGCTCAGCGCGGCGATCCTCATCGGCGCCGAAGTGTTCGGCGCGGCCTTCGCCGGCGGCTGGGCGCTCGCGATCCTGCTCGGCTTGGACGACACCGGCGCGCACATCCTTCAGGCGGTGCTTTTCGCCATTGGCGTCTTCGTCATGGCCGCGTTCATACGCGCAGCACGGCGCGTCGAGCCGTTCACCCGTCGAGCCTAGAGCACCCGCGCGACGAGGATTGCGGTCTGCCTGCTTCGATCTCTTAAGCCCGGTTAAGCAAGCTTAACGACCGTTCATGTTCAACGCGGCGTTCGCGCGTCGAGCACACGTTCGTAAGCACACGTTAGGGAAATTTTCCCTCAGCCTAAAAAAATTCTTGCGAAGCAGAAGTCAAAACGCTTATTTGCGAACTTGCCCAATTTCGCACGTGCCTGTGGTCGTGTGTCAGTCGGTAGGTATCCGGACAAGAGGCCGGACAGCCGCCAAGGGACGAAGAACCGAGGGTCGCTCAAGCCAGATGCTTGAGGGCCAGCACCTCTCTCAAGAGGTGCCGTTGAAGGTCTCTCCGCTCCTTGCAACCGTGACTGGCAGCCGGAGGCGAACCGGCGCACCTCGCTCTCAACGGGGGACGCGACTTAAAGCAACGACGGATCGGGCTTTTTTGGTCTCTGCCGGCTTTCCACCAGCCGGCGCGAATACCGAAGAGGCTTGTCCTTCATTGCCAGGTGAGCGGGCGGGAATCCTTCCCAACCAATCCACGGCAGCACAGTCGGTTTGAGTTTTTTGGCCTCGTTGCGCCTCCATCGCGCACCGTGGCCGAAGCGCTCTTATCCGAGATCATTTTTGAACGTGTCCCGTCGCTGGGCCGTTTGGGAGGGTGCTAATGACCGAACGTATTCAGGAATTCCTGCGCAATCGTCGCAAAGAGGGCCTGGACGTCGAGCCTTGCCTCGTCGTCGACCTGGAAGTCGTGCGCGACAACTATCAGAGCTTCGCCAAGGCGCTGCCGGACAGCCGTGTGTTCTACGCGGTGAAAGCCAACCCGGCTCCGGAAGTGTTGTCGCTGCTGGCCTCGCTCGGCTCGTGCTTCGATTGCGCTTCCGTAGCCGAAATCGAGATGGTGCTTGCGGCGGGCGCGTCGCCCGAGCGTGTTTCCTATGGCAACACGATCAAGAAGGAGCGCGACATTGCGCGCGCCTTCGCGCTCGGGATTCGCCTGTTTGCAGCCGATTGCACCGCGGAGGTCGAGAAGATCTCCCGCGCAGCCCCAGGCGCCAGGGTGTTCTGCCGCATTCTCTATGACTGCGCCGGCGCCGAATGGCCGTTGTCGCGCAAGTTCGGCTGCGATCCGGAGATGGCGGTCGAGGTGCTCGACCTCGCCAAGCGCTTGGGCCTGGAAGCTTACGGAATTCTCGTTCCATGTCGGTTCCCAGCAGCGAAAGGTGAAGGCGTGGGACCGCGCGCTGGCGATGGCCTCGACCGTATTCCGCGACTGCGCCGAGCGGGGAATCAACCTCTCCATGGTCAACATGGGGGGCGGCTTCCCGACCAAGTATCTCAAGGATGTTCCTCCGGTCGTGCAATACGGGCGGTCGATCTTCCGCGCGCTGCGCAAGCATTTCGGCAACCAGATCCCGGAGACGATCATCGAGCCGGGTCGCGGCATGGTCGGCAATGCGGGCGTCATCGAGACCGAAGTCGTCCTGATCTCCAGGAAGAGCGACGAGGACGATGTGCGCTGGGTATATCTGGACATCGGCAAGTTCGGCGGTCTCGCCGAGACCATGGACGAGTTGATCCGTTACGCCATCCGCACGCCGCATGACGGCGCGGAGATGACGCCGTGCGTGCTCGCAGGTCCAACCTGCGATTCAGCCGACGTGCTGTACGAGAAGTTGCCGTATCCGCTGCCGGTCACGCTGGAGATCGGCGACAAGGTGCTGATCGAGGGAACCGGCGCGTATACATCGACCTACTCGTCGGTCGCCTTCAACGGCTTCCCGCCGCTGCGGACCTACCACATCTGACGCAAGGCAGCAGCGTCCCTCCTTCACCTCTCCCGCCAGCCGGGAGGGAGCAAGAAAACGGTGAGCCCGTCCGCGGGCTCCCTCCCCGTCACCTGCAAATCTGCTGACGTGCGCCCATTGGCCTCGCCGCCACTGGACGCGAGGACTGACATGCCATGACCAAATTGCGGAAGACCCCAATTGTCGTTCCGGCCGACGCGGCCGCGTTTGCGATCCGCAGCGAACGCGCCGCGGACGTCATCGCGCGCGAAGCGCTGCTCGATACCAGTTTCGGCACCAACCGGGCTTCTCGCACCTGCCAGCGCCTGCGCGATGGACGTGCGCCTGCCGAAGGCCTTGCATTTTCGGCACTGGGAGGCGGCCGGCTGGTCGGGACGCTACGCCTCTGGCACGTCAATGCCGGCGGGGTGCCGGCGCTGATGCTGGGCCCGCTCGCGGTCGATCCGTCGTGCCGCAAGCTCGGCGTTGGGGCTGCCCTGATGAAATGGGCCCTGGCGGCAGCCAGGGCCCGCGGACATCGCGCGGTGATCCTGCTCGGCGATGAGCCCTACTACGCCCGCTTCGGCTTTTCGCAGGAAAAGGCGAGCGGGCTGGCGCTGCCGGGTCCGTTCGAACGCGACCGCCTGCTGGCGCTGGAACTGTGCGAGGGGGCGCTCGACGGGGCATCCGGCATGATCGCGCCGACCGGCGCCTCGATGCCGGGAACGAGGGCGGCGGCCCGCGCCTCGCGCGCGCTTTCGCGCGCGGCCTGAAGGCGGCTCAAGTCATGCCGGAGGCCATCCCGACAACCCGCGGTCCTGCGCGCCCGCGCATTCGAAGTGCCGTCACCACGATCCTGTTGATCGCGTTGAGCATCATGATCGTGAAGGACCTGTTCGCGCGAAGGTGGGGCTCTGCCGCGCCTTCATTCCCGAAGATGACGCCGTCCCCCGAGGTGACACGACCTTCGCCCTGATATAGCGAGAGATGAGCTTACCGGCCAAGGGCCCCAACCGCGCGATCCAAGAACCGAGGTTCACGATGTCCCGCCGTCTGATTTCCACCGGCTCACCCTTTGAGAAGGCCGCCGGCTACAGCCGCGCCGTGATCGACGGAGAGTTCGCCTTCGTCGCCGGCACGACCGGGTACGACTATGCCACGATGACGATGCCGGCCGATGTCACAAGCCAGACACGAAACTGCTTCAAGACCATCGAGGCCACGCTGAAGGATGGCGGTTTCGCCTTGGCCGACATTGTCCGGGCGACGTATTATGTCATCGATGCGGCCGACGCCGATGCGGTGCTCGCGGTCTGCGGCGAGAGGCTTGGCGACATCAGGCCGGCCGCCACCATCCTCATCGTCGCGGCGCTCTTGAAGCCCGAAATGAGGGTCGAGATCGAAGTCACCGCCAGGCGGCGGACCGCCTGAATCCTCCTGCTGTTTTCCTTTCACGTCACGTTGCCATTCCGGAGACCCCAAACGATGAGCCCGTCCGATCGTCAGATCCACGCAAAAATTACCGGCCCCATTGTGATGATCGGCTTCGGCTCGATCGGCAAGGGCACCCTGCCCCTGATCGAGCGGCATTTCGAATTCGACAAATCGCGTTTCGTCATCATCGATCCGCATGAGGAAGGCGATCTCGCCAGGGAGCATGGCGTGCGCTTCATCAAGCAGGCCGTCACCCGCGACAATTACCGCGACTTGCTGGTGCCGCTTCTGACCGCTGGCGGCGGTCAGGGCTTTTGCGTGAATCTGTCGGTCGACACCTCATCGGTCGATATCATGACGCTGTGCCGCGAGATCGGCGCGCTCTATATCGACACTGTCGTCGAGCCGTGGTTCGGCTTCTACTTCGACAAGAACATCGGCTCCGACAAGCGTTCCAACTACGCGCTGCGCGAAACCCTGCTCGCCGCCAAGCACAAGAGCCCCGGCGGCCCGACCGCCGTCTCCACCTGTGGGGCCAATCCCGGCATGGTGTCGTGGTTCGTCAAGCAGGCACTGATCGACATCGCCCGCGACACCAACACGCCGTTCAACGAGCCGAAGAGCCGAGAGAGCTGGGGGCGGCTTGCGCAGAAGCTCGGCGTCAAGGGCATTCATATCGCCGAGCGCGATACCCAGCGCTCCAAGAAGCCGAAACCGATGAACGTGTTCGTCAATACCTGGTCGGTAGAAGGCTTTGTTTCCGAGGGGATGCAGCCGGCCGAACTCGGCTGGGGCACCCATGAATCCTGGATGCCGCACAATGGCCGCATCCACAATTACGGCTGTGGCGCGGCGATCTATCTGGAGCAGCCGGGCGCCAACACCCGTGTGCGCTCCTGGTGCCCGACGCCGGGCGCGCAATACGGTTTTCTCGTCACCCACAATGAATTGATTTCGATTGCCGACTACTTCACCGTGCGCAACGGCGGCACGGTGATCTATCGCCCGACGTGCCATTACGCCTACCACCCGGCCAACGACGCGGTGCTCTCGTTGCACGAAATGTTCGGCGCCACCGGCAGGATGCAGCCGAAATGGCACATCCTGGACGAGAACGAAATCGAGGACGGAATCGACGAACTCGGCGTGCTGATCTACGGCCATGCCAAAAACGCCTACTGGTACGGCTCGCAGCTCTCGATCGAGGAGACAAGGCGGATTGCGCCTTATCAAAATGCGACCGGCCTGCAGGTTTCTTCGGCGGTGCTCGCCGGCATGGTCTGGGCCCTGGAAAATCCCATGGCCGGAATTGTCGAGGCCGATGAAATGGATTTTCGGCGTTGCCTTGAAATCCAGCGGCCATATCTCGGCCCGGTGAAAGGCTTTTACACCGACTGGACACCGCTCACCGACCGCCCCGGACTGTTTCCGGAGGATATCGACACTTCCGATCCCTGGCAGTTTCGGAACGTGCTGGTGCGGTGAGGCAAAGTTTCGTTATTCGGCGCGATCGAGCCTGCGCCCCGGAAAAACCCAGCCGTCGCGGGCCTTTCCGAAGCCGGCCTTCACTTCTTCATATAGTCGAATGCTATCGTCCCGAGGCCAAGCGTCAGGTCGGCCTTGAAATGCAACGCCGATATCACCTCTCGCACCGGCAGCCTTGCGACGTCGGCAAGCGCGTGCGGGAACAGGCCGAGCGCGGCCGGACCGGTCCAGGCTTCTTTCAGGGTGATATCTTCAAGATGAAAGCGGACCAGTTCGCAGATCCGCGGCGCTCCATCGACATG
The DNA here is from genome assembly GCA_963820275.1 of uncultured Alphaproteobacteria bacterium. GTDB lineage: Bacteria > Pseudomonadota > Alphaproteobacteria > Rhizobiales > Xanthobacteraceae > Bradyrhizobium. Next base: position 43,874 of record CAWFZL010000020.1, on the reverse strand, counting down.
CGGGATGATTTTCAGGATGAAATTGGGTGTCTTCATCCCCTTGAGCACGGTGTCGTGGTCTACGGGGCGGTGCTTGTAGCCCATGGTGGCTGAGGCGCAAAGCACCGAGCCGTAATGCAAAGTCCCCACCAGCACATCGCTCTCGACCTCGATCTTCGGCGTCGCGCGCTTTTTCGGAAATCCCCACAGCTCCCGGCCGCCCGCGATCGGCGCGTCGTCGTCAAGATACATCGCATGGGTATAGGCGCCCTCCTCGCCATTCAGCCGGACCGGGATCACCTGTCCGGTTTCGGTATAGTCGCCGAACCCCGTCGAATTGGGCATGCGAATGAATTCGTATTTGACAACCGGCTCGGTGACTTCAAGCGGCTCCGGCACGACAGCGGCGAGCGCCTCCGGATCGGTCCGATAGGCGATCACGAAATATTCGCGGTTGAAGAACCGATAGGGCCCCGGCGGAAACGAGGGACTTGTCAGCGGCATGGAATAGGCGGTTCGCCTGACATCTTCGACTTTCATTGCGAGCCTCATCTTTCCGGTTCTGTCCAACGAGAGAGTATGAGCCAGCAACGTGACACAAACGAGACCATCCAAAGGGGCTCGCGAACAGGCGACGCGCGCGTCATTCGCCCCGATTGTCAGTCTATTTCCGCTGGATGGGTGGCGCGATCTTCTCGGCTGGCGTGGCCGGCAAAGCGGGCTTCACCGCCTCCCCTTTGGTCTGCGGCTCAGGCTGAGCCGGTTCCGGCGCCGGCGTCGTCGGGCGTTCACCGCCGGGCTTGGACTCCGCGGGCTTGTCCGAGTTTACAGGAGGAGAGGCCTGAAGCGGCTGCGTCGCCTGGGCCAAGTGGGTATCGGTATTCGCGATTTTGATCAGTGAAATGCCAGATAACACAAGGCCGGCTGCCACCAACAAGGCAGCAACGATCAGTTCTTTTGCCAAGCTGCGCCCGTGATCCGAAGCCATCGTTCTTTGCCCGCCGATATGGCGACAGCATCAACGTTCACCGCAACGTTTGGTTCCCTGGGCTAGCGACTCAGAGCTCCAGCAATCCGCCATCCCCGGCCTCATCGGAGAAGGCGAGCAACGTGCCCTTGGCGTTCCATGCAAGGGCAGCGATGGAAACGTCGTTGTTACGGCGGACCAGGATTTCCGCGCCATCCGTCATTCGCACCATGAGAACAGTGCCGTTGCTGTAGCCCGCGGCGAGAATTTCCTGCTTGGGGTGGCAGGCGACCATGGTGACGCGCGCCTGGAGCGGCGCCAGCATCGCGGGCTGCTTGCCCATGGGTCCATCCTTGCCGGCAAACGGCCACAGGATGACGGTGTCCGCACCGGACGTCGCCAGCGACTTGCCACCGACGCTCCACGACATCGAGCGTACCCGTCCCGGATAGCCCGTCATGCGCATGTGCCTGACGTCGGCGAGCCGCCAGCCGTGCAGCGCGGGTTCATGCATCGCCGTCACCAGAAACTTGTTGTCGGGGCTGAAGGTGACGGAGAGATGCGAGCCGGCCCATGGCAGGAATTCGGGCGTGGCAGCCATGTTGGGAAACCACAGCGTCACGCCGTTATAGTGAGCAACAGCGAGACGAAGCCCTTTCGGCGCAAAGGCGAGGCCCCCGACCGTTGAAGGGACTTCGACGGATTTCTCTTCGTTCCTTCCGCTGCGGACAAAAGCCATCTTGCCGACCGACCAGGCCACGGCGCCGTCCGGCTGCAGCGCGACACAGTCGATCCACCGTCGCTTCGGATCGGTCGCAACCAGGTTAACCTCGCCCTTGGCGTCGAACGCAACGACCTTGCCGTCGTCGCCGCCCGTCACGATGCGCGCGCCGTCGGACGCGGCGCACAATATGCCGCCGCCATGAACGGGGACGCGGCTGATTTCGCCCTTCCCGTCTGCGACCAGGAGATTTTCCTCGGCACCGGCAAAGACAGCCTTGTCGCCGAGAAAATGAACCGAAGAGACAGGCACGCCGATCGCAACCGCGCGAACCTTGTCGGTGACGGATACAACAGAAGAGGCGGACGCCCCCGGATCGAAGTCTGTCATCACGTGACGATACAGCTCTCGAAGCCTTCGCGGATCGTCTCTTCGGGCAATTCGCGGCCGATAAAGACGATGCGGCTTTCGCGAGCCTCACCTTCCTTCCAGGGCCGCTGATGATCGCCTTCCAGCATCATGTGAACGCCCTGGAAGACATAACGGTCATCATCGTCGCTGAATGCCAGAATTCCCTTGGAACGCAGAATCTTCTGGCCTTCGCTGGCCACCAGGTTCTGTAACCAGGGCATGAATTTGGTGGGATCGATCGGCCGGTCGGATCGCAGCGACAGGGACTGCATTTCCTCATCGTGATAATGCTTCAGGCCGCCGTGGCCGTGGTCGTGATCGTGGTGATGATCGTGACCGTGATGGTGGTGGTCGTGATCGTGATGGTCATGGCCATTGTCGCCTTCGAGGAATTCCGGCTCGATCTCCAGGATGCGGTCGAGATCGAATGCGCCGCGCTCCAGAACATCCGACAGCGCGACCCTGCAGCGCTCGGTGCGATGCAGTTTTGCGTAAGGGTTGATGGCCCTGATCCGCGCCTCGACCTCGGTAAGCTCCGGCCTCGAGACCAGATCGGTCTTGTTGAGCACGATGACGTCGGCGAAGGCGATCTGGTTCTTGGCTTCCGGCGCGTCCTTCAAACGGTCGCTCAGCCATTTCGCGTCGGCTACCGTCACGACGGCATCGAGCCGGGCATTCTTCTGCACGTCCTCATCGACGAAAAAGGTCTGTGCCACCGGCGCCGGATCGGCAAGACCGGTGGTCTCGACGATGATGGCGTCGAATTTTCCCTTGCGTTTCATCAGGCCGTCCAGAATCCGCACGAGATCGCCGCGCACCGTGCAGCAGACGCAGCCATTGTTCATCTCGAAGACTTCCTCGTCGGCGCCGATGATCAGGTCGTTGTCGATGCCGATCTCGCCGAATTCATTGACGATGACGGCGTATTTCTTGCCGTGGTTTTCCGAAAGGATGCGGTTGAGAAGCGTCGTCTTGCCGGCGCCGAGATAGCCCGTCAGCACGGTCACGGGAATTTTCTGGGAATTCAATTCGGACATGGTTACTCCGGGACGGTATTTTGAAGGACAGAGAGCTGCTTGGAGCAAGCGCTTCAGTCCGCCAGTGCGCTCATAAGCACCTTTATATTGTGCCTGACCATGTCAATGTAAGTGGGTGCGTCGCCCTTTTCATCGGTCAAGCTGTCGGAATAGAGCGTCCCGCCGATCCTGGCGCCGGTCTCGGCCGCGATCTGGCGGATGAGCCGCGGGTCACTCATTTTCTCCAGGAAGACGGCCGGGATTTTCTCAGCCCGGATCTGGGCGACGATCCCGGCGATGTCCTTTGCGCTGGCCTCGGATTCGGTTGAAACGCCGAGCGGAGCGATGAACTGGATGCCGTAGCGCTGGTCGAAATAGCCGAAGGCATCGTGGGTGGAGATCACCTTCCGGCGGCTCTGCGGGATTTGCGCGACCGACTGACTCACCTCGCGGTCCAGCGCATCGAGCCTTGCGAGGTAGGTTTCGGCGTTTTTGCGAAAAACATCGGCGTCCGCAGGGCTCGCGGCAACGAGCGCGTCGCGGATATTGACCACATATTGCTTCGCATTGGCGACCGACTGCCAGGCATGCGGATCGGACACGGAGCCGAGCTTGAGAGGCGCGATGCCGTTGGTTGCGTTCAGGATCGGCGCCTTGCCGTGGGATGCCTGGAGCAGCCGCGGCAACCAACCCTCGAGGCCGAGCCCGTTGATGACCAGCAGCTTCGCTCCCGCGATCTTTCGGGCGTCTGCGGGCGCCGGTGTGTAGACGTGCACGTCGCCATCGGGGCCGACGAGGGTCGTGACATCGACACGATCGCCGCCGACGTTCTTCACGAAATCCCCAAGGATGGAAAAGCTGGCGACGACTTTCACGGGATCTCGCGGCGATTGCGCGCGCGAGGGCATCGAAGCGATCGCCAGCGTCAGGCAGATCGACAACAGAAGAAAACGCCGCCTTCCCCGCATGGCTATGCCTCGAGATGGCGGCCGGGAAACATCTGCCTGATGACACCGCGGACGTTGCCGAACAAGACCGAGCCGATATAGAGCGCGGTCGCAACGAGTATGATCGCCGGCCCCGACGGCAGCCTGGTCTGGAACGACAGTACCAGTCCGGCGTAGCCCGCGATGATGGCGCTCACCACCGCGATACAGATCATCCCGGTAATATCGCGCGACCAGAACCGCGCGATTCCCGCAGGCAAGATCATCAATCCCACTGCCAGAAGCGTGCCGAGCGCCTGAAAGCCATTGACCAGGTTGACGACAACCAGCGCAAGAAATGCCAGATGCGCGGGCGCGCCGGCGCGGCTCACCGTGCGCAGGAAGACGGGATCGACACTCTCGATCACGAGGGGACGGTAGATCACCGCCAGCACCACGAGGGTAATGGTGGCGTTGAATGCGACGACCAGCAGGGTCGGATCATCCATCGCCAGGATATTGCCGAACAGCACGTGCAACAGATCGATATTGGTGCCCTTGATCGAAACGATCGTAACTCCCAGCGCCAGTGACGCCAGATAGAATGTGGCGAGCGAGGCGTCTTCCTTCAGGTCGGTGGTGCGGGCCACCACGCCCGCCAGGATCGCAACGGTGAAACCCGCGATCAGCCCGCCAGCGGTCATCGCAAACAGATTGAGGCCCGACAGCAGAAAGCCGATCGCCGCACCCGGCAGGATGGCGTGCGCCATCGCATCGCCAACGAGGCTCATCCGCCGCAGCATCAGGAAAACCCCGATCGGCGCGCCGCCCAGCGCCAGCGCGATCACGGCGGCAAGCGCCCTGCGCATGAATTCGAATTCGATAAAGGGCGCTATCAGCGAGTCATAAATCATCGATCATGCAGCCCGTGAGGGCACGTCTTCGACAACGCATGCAGCCGCGCTGTCGTCAAAGGCTTCGCACATCCGCCGCGCCTCTGCGAGATTGTCGGCGGTGAGAACCTCGGAGGTCGCACCCCAGGCGACCTTGCCGCGCGCCAGAAGCAGGGTTTCGGGAAAATTTGTCCGCACGAGATCCATGTCGTGCAATGCTGCGAGCACAGTGCGCCCCTCTGCGTGCCAATGCCGGACCAGCGCCAGCAGGTCTGCCGAGGTCTTGGCGTCGACGGCGTTCAACGGCTCATCGAGCACGATCAGGCGAGCATCCTGCAGCAACACCCGGGCAAAGAGCATGCGCTGCATCTGGCCGCCCGAAAGGGTGCCGATGGTTCGGCTCTCGAACCCGCTGAGGCCGACCGAGGCGAGCGCCCAGGCGATCTTCTTGTGCGCATCCTTGCCGATGCCGCCGAAAAATCCGGTTTGGCGCCAAAGCCCGGTCCCGACGAAATCGAAAACGGAAATCGGAAAGCTGCGATCGATGTCCGCCGTCTGCGGCAGATAGGCGATATCCCGAAAATCGAGACCGCCTGTCAGGATCCTCCCCGCAAGCGGCTTGAGAAGCCCGACGATGCCGCGGAACAATGTCGACTTGCCCGCACCATTGGGACCGACGACGGCGAGCAGTGCGCCGGGCGATACCTCGCCATCGAGGTGGTGCACCGCCGGATGGCGGTCGTAGCCCAGCGTAACGTCGAGGAATTGCAGCTGGGCCATGTTCACCTCATTGCCAGCCAAACGATGGCCCAGAGCGCCGCGCCGACCAGGGCGGCGGCAGCAAGACGCGCGACCACCGTCATGCGCAGAATTGACCAGGATACCGGTTGCGCCGGATGCGGCGATGCCGGTCCATGATGGTGGGCATGGCCGTGGATGTGCCCCTGCCCAGGGTCGTGGCTATGGGCGCTGGAATGGGAAGCAGGTGCCATCAAAAAATGTTATATTATAACATTGCCGAAGTCCACCGAAGGCCGATCTGGCGCACGATGGCGGGACGGCAGAATCTGGCGGGCAATCACATCAGATCGAGCATGATCCGAAAGAGTGGAAACCGGTTTTTCTAAAAGATCATGCTCAAACAAGGAGATGAGATCGCGTTCCGTTTCGGTCTAATCGGGACATGATCCAGCGGTGCAAATGAAAAAGGCGGCAGTTCGACTGCCGCCCATTGAATTCACGATTGATCGGCTCAGGCCTTCGAGAACAGTTCCTCGACATATTCCCAATTGATCAGATGTTCGACAAAGGCCTTCAGATAGTCCGGGCGGCGATTGCGATAGTCGATGTAATAGGAGTGTTCCCAGACGTCGACGCCGAGGATTGGGGTCGCGCCATGCACCAGCGGGTTTTCGCCGTTGGGGGTCTTTGAGATTTCGAGCTTGCCGTTCTTCACCGAGAGCCAGGCCCAGCCCGAACCGAACTGGCCAGCGCCGGCGGCGGCGAAATCGGTCTTGAATTTCTCGAACCCGCCGAGGTCCTCGTTGATTTTCTTTTCGAGACGACCCGGCAGTTTGCTGCCGCCGCCATTGGGCTTCATCCATTTCCAGAAATGGATGTGGTTGTAATGCTGACCGGCATTGTTGAAGAGCGGCGCATTCTTGCCAAACGAGCCCTTGACGATCTCCTCCAGGGATTTGCCCTCGAATTCGGTCCCCTTCAGCAGATTGTTACCGTTGGTCACATAGGCCTGGTGATGCTTGTCGTGATGATATTCCAGCGTTTCCTTCGACATATGGGGCGCAAGCGCGTCATAGGCGTAGGGAAGGTCGGGAAGCGTGAAGGTCATGGGGTGATGTCCGAAAATGGTGGGAGACGTGACTTAACGGGTACCCTTATAGATTGTTCCATCGGTCTTAAAAACTGCAATTTGGTGCGATTCCATCTCATTGCCAAATACGGCTCGACATGCGGCGCGAGGCGGATTCAGTGAGTATCGAAATCGAGATCCGAAATGGCGATGAGAGCTGGGCCCTGGCCGAGGAGCTGTTCAAGGCGGTCTGGCCCAGGGACGCGGCCAAAGACCAGCCCTGGGGCGGAATCGAATGGGCCGATGCCGATTTGCGCGTGCTGATCGAAGCTCCGGACGGCCTCGCCAGTCACGTCGGCATTTACTTTCGGACGGTAACCTACAACGGCCGGAATGTTCACATTGGCGGCATCGGCGGGGTTGCGACGCGCGCCGATTGCCGTCGGCGCGGATATGCCAGCATCGCGCTCAACGCCGCCATCCAGACCATGCGCGATCACGACGCCGCGCAGTTCGCGCTTCTGGTCTGCGAGCCGCATAATTTTGAATTCTATCGATTGCGCGGCTGGGAGCCCTTCGCCGGTCAGATCTACGCCGAGCAAGCGGGCGGGAAAATTCGATTCGAAGCGATGTCGCCGTTTGTCTTCGATCTCAAGCGGCGCGCTCCGCGCCAGGGCACGATCGACCTGTGCGGGCTACCCTGGTGATCTACCGCATGAGGATCATCGCACTGTTGGAATTATAATCATAATTCTATATGACGAACATAATATAATGAGTCGGGCGCGTTGACTGAAGCCCTTGCGCGCGGGGCCGGCCCAGCGCTTCCGCTCCAAAGTCAGTGCCGCCCAGGGCCGGTCCTCGATCAGGCGCGCGGACGATCCACGAATTGGCCGGCTCGGCCCAAATCGAAACGGGAATTTCTTGCGCAAAAATGCCTTGTGCCGCCACAAATATGGCATTGCGCAAGCTCGATTTGTTGGTATGCAGGCCCGTTTCTCGGGGAGTTTCGATGTCTTGCAAATTCGGGATTGTTCTTGCGGCTTTGGTGGCGTGCTTGGCCTCGACACCGGTGAAAGCCCAGGCGGGTGGCGGGCCGGAAGGCATCTGGTTGACCGAGAGGGGCGACGCCAGGGTACGCGTCAGCAAGTGTGGTGGCGGCATTTGCGGCGTTGTCATCTGGTTGAAGGAACCGATTGATCCCGCGACCGGAAAGCCTCAGATCGACGACAAGAATCCCAACCCGGCCCTGGCAAGGCGTCCCATTGTCGGGCTTTCGCTGTTCTCCGGCATGCGACCCGCAGGTCCGAACAAATGGTCCGGCCAGATCTACAACGCCGATGACGGCAAGGTCTATGCGAGCACGATCTCGGTTTCAGGCCCGAGCACGTTGAGGGTGGAAGGCTGCGTGGGAGCTCTCTGCGGCGGCGAAGACTGGACGCGGACCTCGCGCTGAACGAAATCCACCGTCACAGTGAAGTGGATTTGATTTTCTCTGGCCAGGCTCGCACAGCGAAATGTCGGTATCAGACCGCGGGCATCGCTTTCAGCGCGGTCGCCGCCGACGCATAGCCGCCCCGCGCGCCATCGATGAAATGAACATGGTCGCTGCGCAGCGCTGACGGCGTGAAGCAGGTCATCATCGCAGCATCCTGCAGGTGCAGGCCATATCTGGCTATTCCGGCCGAAGCGGCCGCCTCCAGACGTTCCCTCAGGCTCACCTCCAGCGCCGGCGTGCAATCCAGGACCATCCGCAATCCGTCGTCGAACTTGCGGAAATCGGAATTCTCGACGACCTGCCGGACGTAGGTTTTGGGCACGAAGCCGCCAACGCGAATACCGAATCGCATGATCAAATAGGCAAACAGCGTATGCGCGAGCACGGCGGCGCGCCTTTTGAACAATGATCCTCCGCGCCGCGCCCGTGCCTCGAATTCTGCTCCCGCAGGTGGCCAGCGAAGCGCAGGTCCGCCAGGCGGTACCGGCCTTCCCGAATCCGGACTGCGCTCGACAAGCGAGACGATATCCTCGATCAGCCTGCGAAAGGCCGCCGCATTGCCGCCCGGCACGGGCAATACCAAAACCGAGAGGATCAGGCCGCGCGCCGCAGGAATCTCCTCGAACCGGCACGAGAGACCGGAAAGGTCGGGCTGGGTACCCGGTGAGGCCGCTTCCACTGCAAATTCACCGCGCTTCATTGCGGCTTCGGCCCAACTGAGGCCGCCACCTGAAAACATTGCATAGGAGAGATTCGGCGAGGGCCCGAAGCGGGCAACTCGGACGTCATGGCCCTGTGCCCGGATCGCCGCGACCGGCACAAGCGCAACCCGCATTTGGAGATCGAGATCCTCCCTTACCCACGCAGCGGTCGCCGCCAGAGCCTCGCGGGCGCGATCCCTATCATCCGGCGCCACGGCAAAGCTTGCTCCATCGCCACCAAACACGAATGGAAAATCGCGTCCTTCCAGCGCATTTGTGACAGCCGCGATCACCGAGGCGCCGGCCATATTGACCGCCTTGTAGCGCGCTTGGGCGATCGCATTCGTGGAATCGACGATGTCCGCTACGCCGATGCTCCAATCGTCCGGCAGCGGGGAATACAGCGCCGGGTCCATCAGGCGGGAGAATCCCCGAAACACCGGAATGGCGCTGTAGAACCTGTTGCTGCTGTTGACCGTGGTCATTGATGCGCGATCGCCCGATGTTGAAATAGCCATACAGATACGGCTGCTCTGAAGCCAGGTTTCGCAGATTTGACCGGTCCCAGCGACCGGGTTGCCGCGACCCGATTGATCGGGATCAAGTCGTTAGGGACCAAAATAGGTGATAAAGAAAATTATGACTTCGATCGGCGGATTTGAAGGTGCCTGATCCTGACGACAAGCGTACCGATGATAAAATTCGTCGACCGAGCTCAGGTCGCGAGGCGATCAGCGCCGTAAAGATGTCGGAAGCGCTGACCGCGGAAATCGATGCCTGGGCGGAGGCTCATGGCATGGCCCGCTCCGATGCCATTTGCCGGCTGGTCGAAATCGGCCTGGGCGCAAGGCCGACGGACGCTTCCGCAACTGCCGCGACGCCTCTTGAACTGGCAGACTTGGCCGTAAGGCAAATCGGCCGGTTGCTCGATCCATCCCTTCCGTTGGAAGAACGCGAGCGCCGCATCCGCAGGCTCATGGAAGGCCCGCCCGAATTCTCAGCCGAACGCATCGACCTGCCGAAGCCAAAGAAATAAATAACCTCGCCCCTGCCGTGAAGCGCCTGTCCCCTAGCGCATCCTTCCATTGACTGGAAAGTAATGCACCATCAAACCCCGGGATCAAACATCTAGTTGGCGTGAACGATCAGCTTTTCTTCGGCGAAGAACTGAAGCGCGCCGTAACCTTCCATGTCGACGGCGTAGCGATACTTGCCGTCCTCGGTCGGAAAGACGGCAATGACGACGCCATCTTCATGGCTGTCAGCCGCTTTTTCCACCCTTTCGCCGATCGCAAATTTTGCCATAGCGAACTCCTTTCGCAATCGTCGGCGTGCATTATCGCCCCAAATTGGTTAACGCATCTTAAGCAAGCCGAAAGCGGCCCACGCGGCCACCGACCCTTTGGTCAATCAGCGCCGGCCGGGCCTGGCGCTGTCCCCATTTTCGGCAATGCCGGACGGTTCGGCGTCATGCTCACGGCTGGAACAGCGCGCTGGCGCATGGTTGTCGAGCTATCCGGGCAAGGGAAAGAGTGGCTCCAGCCTGCTTTTTCGGGATGGTCCGCCAGGACAGGCCGCGCTATCGTGGTTGATCCTTGTCAATATTCGGTCGGCTTGGCTTGATATCCAATTCAAATGATCCGCCGCATAGAACCATGGGATACCCGTCCCGTCATCAGCAAGTCGGCGCACGTCCTTGAACGAACGGGACTGGCGCTCACCGGTGCTGCATGCGGCTTGTTTGTTGCAGCGCATGTCGGGCGGGCCGATATCGACCTGATCGGCTCGGCAGGCGCAGTCCTGGTTATGATGCTGTATGGCGCTGCCGGCTTTTATCTGGGAATCGACCTGCCGCAGGTCCCTCCCGATCACCACATGCACCTGCCTCTGCGGCATGGGCTCGGGACCAAGGCGGACGCGGTCATGCTTCTGAGCGCGGCCGGGACCTTCCTCGCCTCGGTTGCGGCATTCGTTTCGGTATCCAGCATCGTGCTGGATGAAACCGCCCATGCCGGCACCGCCATCCTGATCTCTGCAAGCTGGGCGGTCGGCGCCACCATGCAGATCGCCGCTGGCGTCATCGCGCGGATCAAGGCTGAGGCCTCAGGAAATTTGTAGGCCTCCATCTGGAAAAAGCGCGCCCACCGCCCGCAACCCTTTCGGGTGGCAACGCCAGTTGACCCTGATCAAGCCCTCAAGGCTATTTCGAGCTAGATTTAGCTTTAGTCCTGCAACTGCGGGCATGGAGACCTCATGCGTGCGCATCAGATCATGACACCGCAAGTGATTACTGCTGGCCCCGAGACCAGCATCCTCGATGCCATCAAGTTGATGCTGCGGCACCATATCGGTGGACTCCCTGTAGTCGATGACCAGGGCCATCTGATCGGGATTGTTTCGGAAGGCGACTTCATTCGCCGCGCCGAGATCGGGACACAGCACAAGCGCGGCCGATGGTTGTCCTTCCTGGCCGGCCCCGAGCGCCTCGCGACAGACTTCGCGCGCGAGCACGGCCGCAAGGTTGGCGATATCATGACGCCAAATCCGCTTACGGTGAGCGAGGGCACGCCCCTGGACGAGGTCGTGCGGATCATGGAAACCAACAGCATCAAGCGCCTGCCCGTCATGCGCGAGCAGCGATTGGTCGGAATGCTCACTCGCAAGGACTTTCTTCCGGCGGTCGCCAGCCTTTCCCACGTGCCCGGCCCGTCCGCCGACGATGATCACATTCGCCGCGAAGTGACCGCCGCTTTGAGGCAAGCGCCGTGGCGGCCGTGCCCGATGAACGTCACCGTGCGCGACGGAATCGTCGGCCTCAGCGGTGTGGTCAAGGAGAGCGCACACAAGGCCGCAATCGTTGCGGCAGAAAACGTGGCTGGCGTGAGAAAGGTGAACGACTACCTGTCGGTCACGCCCGCACATCCGCCTGGGGAGGAGGATTTTGGCGGGGGCGACTTTGTTTCCATTCAGGAGCAGCCTTCGACTGCGGATGATGAGCCGCTTGAATGACCCGTATGGGTCGGAGTTAAGGGAGGCGGGATGCGCATTGCAAAGTTACATCTTGTCGCAGCGACGGTGCTGACCGCCGCAGGCGGCGAAAGCCTCGCACAGGACCTCGAAAACGGGCAGCGCCTTGCCGAGCGGTGGTGCGTCGGGTGCCACGCCGTTGGCACTCCAACCCCCAAGACCAGCCGGATCATTTCCTTTGCGTCGATTGCGGAAAGACCGGGCATCACTGCCGACATGATTTCGTCGTTCCTGCTGATGCCGCACGCCACGATGCCGAACCTGCCGCTGAGCAAAAAGGACGCGCAGGATCTCGCGGCCTTCATCATGAAAATGAAAAAACCGCCGGCGCAAAATTAAAGCGGCGCGGCGAAATAGTTGGCCATCAGCAGGATGGTGGCCACGATCAGAATTGCAAGAAAGATCTTGATGTCCATGGCGCCGCCGGACGGAATAGCGATTCCCGGGCTTTCTTGTCGCTCCCTGTGAATTTCCCAGCCATGATGCAAGTCAACAAGCTCCGCCAAACCTGATCGCCGGCCGGCAGCCCGGTTTGAGGTGGATCAAATCGCGCCTTTTTTTCTCGCCTTTAATGGCCATGCGAGCGCCCCTGGCGGCGCTATCCAACACCGGCGTAGAGAGCGGCCATGCTTAAAACTATTCTTGTTCAAATTCCCTCCGAGCGTCCGATACGCCCCGTGGTCGACAGCGCGATCTCGCTGGCGATGAACTATTCGGCGCATCTCGACGCAGTTTCGATCGGGTTTGAAAGCACAAACATCGGCCTTGCCGTTGACGGCGCAGCCGCAGTGGCGGCCGTGTTCGACCTCGAACGCGAACGCGCGCTGGCGCGCGCCAATGCCGCGCTCGAAGTGTTCGAGGCCGAGGCGCGCAACGCCGGCATCAGCTACACGCGGCAGGCGATGACCGCGGTTCCCGTCGATGCCTTCGCAACCCTGGGTGCGATGGCCCGTCTTTACGATTTGAGCATCGTCATGCAGCCGGACCCGGACCATACTACTTCCGACAACATGGTCCCGACGGAAATGCTTTTTCAGGCGGGCGGGCCGGTGCTGTTCATACCCTACACCCACAAGGGACCGTTCAAACCCCGACATGTCGGCATCGCCTGGGACGGCAGCCGCCTGGCGGGGCGCGCCCTTCGTGACGCCGAACCGTTCGTTACCCGAGCCGAAGCCGTGACGATCATCAGCGTCAACGAGCCTGACACACCGGCAGAGACGTCGGTCGCAAATCTGACAAACCATCTGGCGCGGCGTGGCGTCAAGCCAGCGGTCGAGCGCCTCAGCGCGGACCAGGCGGACGTTCAGCCGACCATCCTCTCGGTTGCCGCGGATTGCGGCATCGACCTCATCGTCATGGGTGGTTACGGGCATTCGCGCCTGCACGAGCGAATCCTGGGCGGCGTGACGCGCGGCATGCTGCAGTCCATGACCGTGCCGACGCTGATGTCGCATTAAAGAGGCCGAAGGCGCGCCGAGACATTGCGCTCCGTGTGCGCATTCGCGCTCAAAACAGAGAAGCCGTCCTGGTACCAACCGATCTGGATTCCTTGCAACACTCCTGTGGTGAATTTGACAATCGCTCCCGTTTTTCCGCGAATTCTCAAGGCGAATGTCACTTGCGCATGTCACCTGGCCTGCACTGCGGCGCGGGCCCCTCATTTGAGGCCATGTTTGTCATCATCGAGTCGAGGGCGTCGCGAATACTGCAATGAGCAAGGCTATCAGGCGACAATAATCGGCTTCGATTTTGCTACACGTGATATCCGGTTTCGGCTATATCGCGCGCCACATCCACACAAAGGTCACGTAGTCAGCCATCGCGATCGCTGAGCATGGAAAGTCACTTCTGCAATTTCGTCGACGCTAGAGGCATCCCTGCGGACGTTGCACCGGCCTGGAATGCATTCGTAAAGTGGGCAGATACGGCCTGGGGTCCGCCCGGCAAGCTCAAGGACATCGAACGCGCCGCGAAATTCGCAACGCCGGAGCTGGTCGAATTTCTCGCCGATACGTTTCGAAGCTACCTCGTCGAGCCGAGCCCGGACTATAAGTTCGTTGCCTATGCGCTGTGGCCGGTTATCGCCTCCCGTCGGCATGATGACGTAGTCTGGGATTATGCCGAACGGCATTTCCGCGCGGCCAACCGGGCTGGATACGCCCTGGTGGCCCGCCGTTACGTAGCATGGCGCGACAAGGCTGATCCAAGTCCGCTGTTGCAACGGCTGGATTCGCTGGCAGATCGCCCGGAACTCGCGGCCGACCCCGTCCGCCGGTTCGCCGAGGCCGTCAAGTTGAAGTTCGAGCCGCGTGAGCCCTGGCACATCTCGTTTTTCTTGACGGACGATCGCCTCAAAAGCCTGACTGGTCCCCGCCCGCACGCGCACCCCACCCTCGAAGTGGATCTGCGCTATCCCAGCGACGGCCATCTTGGGTGGAGTTGGAGCTTCAAGCTCGTCGATGTTTTCGGGGGCGGTGAGGTGGTCTGGCGGCAGGGCGCCAGGGAGCCCGAGGCTTTTTCCCGAGATTCCGAGATCGAAGCCCGGTTGAAGAATTTGCCTTGGCCGGCGGCGCGCGAGCCGCTCGACCTTGCCTTGGTCGTGTCGAGCATCGAAAAAAATCTGTCGCTCCGGTTCGACCGCGAGAAGGCTCCCTACCTCAAGAAGTCTGAAAACAACGCCGTTACGGCCTGGCTCGGTCGCGCCCTGGCTGAATAAAGGCGACCGGCGGCGCCGACATCGCGGCTGTCAAACGCAACCAGCGTTGGAACGTTTTAGAACGACGTGGATAGCGGATCGCGCGACGAAAACGCGTCAAAAAAAATTAGAGCGTCGGTTCTGATTCAATCAGAACCAGTCTCGCTCCGGGGGCGCAATCGCGGAAGTGCCGACGACAGCTCAGATCGGCTGGCCGACATCGATGCGGTTGCCGTCCATTGAAATTCGGCTCGCTTGCGGAAGCTCATCCGACATGCAGCGGTCTCATTCCGTAGGCAAAGAGAGCCAGCATGCCGAACAACGCCAGCGCAATGAGGGCCCGCGTTATTGTCCAGGTCAGGCTGGGGCTGGTGATCTCAGGAAGCAGAGTTGTGATGATCGCCTTTGAGGCCGTCGAGAGTACGGCAATCAACAGGGCTGCTCCGGCGGCAACAGACCAGGCGGGAGCACCAGGAGGAATCCACGAGGATAGCCATTCCGGCGCGGATTCCCTCCAGGAGGCGACAATGATGAACCATGCAATCAAAAACACGAAGGTTTTTATGAATGTCCGGCCGAGCGAGTCGGGAACGAGCCGGATCCCGACTGACTCAAGCACCCACTCGATAAAGTCGTCGTCGGTGAAGAAGAGGAATGCGCCCAGTTTGATCGGGAACGACGACGAGAACAAAGCTCCGATGGCGCCAAAGAACAGCATGTAAACCATGAAGCGCCCATACCATCGGGCGCCCGCTGATCGTGATGATCCTGTCGCGTCCGAGGATTCGCGGGCCTTGCCCTGGGCGGGCTCGACTGCCGGCGGCGACCATTCGCGTCTATCCATGTGCTGACCTCGACGGCAGGATCAATATCCCCACAACAGGGGGTAGCATAGCACTGCGCCCGAACTCCTCGCGGTAGCGTGCGACGCGGTCGCGTTCGGGAAAATCCTCGGTCGAAACCCGGATAATATCTGCTTTCTCCTGCATAATCCCATCAACACCGCAGAAGGCGGATCATTCTGATCGATTTCATGCGATGGAACTGAAATTTGTGTCGAATTTCGTCTTGTCGGTCCATTCGGGGATCTGCGAGGCTAGGATTCACCATTCTGGCGTTGCAAGCGCGATGCAAGCGCAAGGAAAACCGCTTGCGGATGGAGCCGTTCCTCCGCGAGCAGCGTTCGTCGCGAGCACCCGCGCCAAGGCGACTGTAGGGTCTCCGTTACGTGAGCCCAACCAAGCCGCTGCGGTCTCGGACGGTGTTCCGGCTTATCCGCCAACCGTTCCGAGGCCCCTGGACCGAGGGCATCTCAGCGAAAGTTCACTGCCGAACTGCCGAGACGGCTTCTTTCGAGTGTTTAGAGGAACAAGTGCCCGCTGGATCCGTTAGCATTCCAGTAGATCGCAGGGAATTTGTCATGGATAAGGATCGCATTGCCGGTTCGGCAAAGGATTTTAGTGGTAAGGTCGAAAGCACCGTTGGCAACGCCGCGGGTGACGCACGAGTTCAGGCGGAAGGGCTCGCTCGCGAGGCAACGGGCACAGCCCAGAACCTTTACGGGCAAGCAAAAGATGCTGCCGGTGATGCGGCAGACACCGTGACCAGCTACGCCAAAAAGACCTACGAACGCAGCGGCGACGCCTTTCGTAGCAACTCGCACGCCCTCGCAGAGAGCGTCAAGGAGAATCCGCTTGGCTCATTGGTGGTCGCCGGCGTCTTTGGCTTTGCGCTCGCGCTTCTGCTGACGCGTTCGCAGAGCCGCCCGCCTCGGCGCTGGCGATATTCCGGGTGAGCGCAACGACCAGGAGCCGGCTCGTGAGTGATGAGATCCCGATCGCGCCATTCATATACGACGGCCTGGATCCCGCACCCAAGCCGAAACCTGTCCTGACCGAAGTCGCCGAAGTCTCGGCTGAGACCGTTCGCTTCGTCAGGCGTGCGTTTGAAGCAACCCGAAAGCCAGGAATGCCCTTGAGCGTTTTGAGCCAAAGTGGCCCAGGAAGCACCCTTGGGCTCACTGCTGGTCGCATTTCTGATAGGGGTTGCTGTCGGACGCCGCCGGGCGCGTTGATTGTTTTGCCGGCTTCTTCAGTTCATGAACCGGCGTTGTCCGAAAGCCGGTTGCCACGACGGCAGGATGCGCGACACGACCGATCGCGATCGGTCGGTCATTGAGCCTCCCGCAGCGTTTTCGTGATTTTGTACCGGAAGACAACCACTCTCACCCACAACTTCGCAAACCAGCGAAGCCTTAGAAGCTTGGGTTTGACGACGGCGAACAGTCGCTCGATAAGCAGAACGCTTGCGGCGTATGCGGCGATGATCATCTCCCGCGTGACCATCATCAGCGCTTTTGACCTCGTCCCTCGCGACGGCTATTTATCCGATCCGCATTGTTCTTTTGTTCGGACTCCGGTTTGGTGGTTTCAATAGTTTTGCCCGATTGATTGCCCGGGTTGTAATGGTATTTCCCCGGTGGTTTTTCGCCGGGCTGCTTCTGTTTGGGATCTCTGTTGTTGGCCATTGAATGCACCTCGTATGCGACCACGCTCAATCATCGCTGTATCAAATCTACCAACACAGCTTTTTCCGGCGGAGGATCAGTGGATCTGACGCTTGGCGTTCCCAGCGCAAACGCGGTCACCAGCAACATGACGCCCGAGCAGATGACGCTGAGAAAGATTCGCTCCTCCATGGCAAGCCAACGACTGCTCCGCCTCGCGGTTCCGTGAGCCCATGGTTATTCGTCGCAAATTATCTCATCGCATTGATACACTCGAACACACGGTGTTGCCTGCCGCTGCGAGAGCCGCAGCAGCGATAGGCCAAAGCGCGATGGGATCTGGTTAAATCACCATCGCGCTTTGGGTTCCTGTTTTCGCATGATCTTTTCGGAAAACCCGCTACACACTTTTCCGGATCATGCTTTAGTCGAGACGCAAAGTTAAAGAGTGAACATTCGTATTGATCATTTCGGCGGACGATGCCGGAAAGCAGATGCTCAAAGCATGCAGCGGGCGGCTTAGGTGGGTGCAATGCCGCGCTCCCATCGGATGCCGGGGCTCGCTCGCGAAGCGATTGGCTGAACGTTGGAAGCTGCAAATGGAGTTCGAGCATGGAACTCACGGAGTTGGAGCGCGACTTCCTGGAAAGGCTGTCGGACGGGCCCTGGCTCAGCCCGCCCACGTTCGATCATGAAATCGTCGCGCGGATCGTCGAGCTCGGCCTTGTCGAGACCGAGACGTTCCCATCAGGAGAGATCGAGTACCACATCACCGACTCCGGTCGAGCGGCACTCGGCCCCGGCTGATCGGACCGAGGCGCCCCTATCCTTCCTTCAACGCCGTCTTGACCTGGCCCACGGGCCAGCTTTGGCCCTCGGCGATAGCGCGCACCTTGGCGCCGCCGCCGTTCAGCACGTGCGAACTGAGGTCATCCTCGGCCGGGGCAACGGTGATTTCCGTCTCGGGCTTCCAGTTCAGTGTCAGGTCGAGATCGCCCGGAAAGATCTGCCAGCGCGAGCCATCGTCGAGCTCGACGATGTGGCTCTCGGAATGCGATCGGATCTTCATGGCGCTCGGGCTCGTGCCCGTCTCCAGCCCGCTACTTCTGCCCGGAAGGGGCCTGCGCGTTCGAGTCGTTGGGATTCTGCTTGTTGGCTTCGTGATGCCCGATCGCACATCCCGCCGCGGCGCCGAGCTTGCCATGGCCGGCCATGTGGCCGGCAACGCCGCCGACGATGGCGCCTTTGATGCATCCCTTGGCTTCCGCCGCCGAGATCGAGACGAGCGCGAACAGACAGGCAGCAGCTAGAATCGCTTTCATGGTCATTCTCCGGGGTTGCGCGGCTTCTCTGGTTCAAGTCGCCGGAAGGCCGGCCGTTCCCCTCGGAACCCCTTTGATCTAGCGGACACCGGGCCCTTTGGATGCTCGAAATGGCAACCTCCAGACTGATTGCAGGCTTCGACAAAGCCGAGCGCCATCATTGTTCCTGAGCTCGAAGATATGACGTTGCCATCGTGAGGAGATGGACGGCCGCAGTCCCTAATTCCTCCATTTCTTGATCTCGCGTGTAGAGCCCGGCCGCGCGATGATAAGCGATGGCTACAGTAGCATAAGCATCGGTAACAAACTCGGCGGCCCAGTCATTTTCATTCTGCGAAGACTGTTCCAAGACCAACTTCATCGCCGCTGTGGAAACCGTTTCTGCGATTTGAGCATCTTCCAGGTCGGGCGGCGGCAAGCCTGATCCCCCCGGACGGCAGCGCTCGGACGCCTCTTCTACCGCCCGATAGAATGCAGGCTTTCGCTCTTCGTCCGCCATCAAATAGCTTCGTAGAAAGCGCCGCGACCTCGATTCGAGGTGTTTGCGATCAAGCCTGACTTTCCTCCGTCGCTCACGCTGCCCGGGTCCAAACCAGTCAAACACCATCCCACTCCTAACGAGCCAGCGCTTTTTCCGCCGCGGCACATCTCGCCAGAAAATTTCTGCGCTTGATCCTCGAGTTCTCAAACGGCACGCCCATTTTGCGCGCCTGACTTCGGCAGCTTGCAATACTGCGATTAAATCGAACAGCCGCACGGAACGGCGAGCCGCCTGCCGAGACGATTGCAGCGAGCTGTTTCAATTCCTCCTCGGACCATTGCCTGTTGCGTGACGTCATGGGCGAAAATTCCTGCGTTCAGTTTCAAATCGAGCAAGAGCCGATCCGCTCATTTTGGGGCTTCTGGTTCCTTCGATACAAGGTAGCCTTCCATTTCGCCGAAGTTCTGATGGCGGCTTGCTGACCGCTGGTCTGGCCCCGGCCCGCTCGACACGGGTCGATTGAACTCGATTGCCCTTATCTGTTCCAGCTCAACAGCGGTGAGATACGTTGAGGGCGGTCGGCGGGACATTTGCGATCCTCTCTTTCAGCGAGCCTTAAAACTCCAGCGAGCCTTAAAACGCAAAGTGGTACCGGTGGTTCCGGCACAGGAACAAAATCTGTTTGCAAGTTTGTGTCCGGAACCCGACCCATCGCCTTCGGTTATCCAAACGGACCACTGAACCGGACTTCAACCGGCATCCTGAAAAAACCGACCGTTATTGATCGGGCTTGGGAAAACTAGTCGCTCCACGATCTTCAAAGAAACAAACCAGGAGCATGCCATGCCCACACGAAGAGAAACCACACGCGCGCGCGAATGGCTTCGATTGGCGGCGCCAACTTCCGATGGGGCGAGCTTGGCGAAATTGGAGGAAGACGTTGCCTGTTATTTGCGTGAAGCAAAGCGCCGTGACGAAGTACAACCTGAGGAATTAGTCTCGACAGTGGTAGATGCGGTGGGACGCAGCTATTTTCGGTACATACTTCGAAAACAAGCGCGGGTGACGCCTGGCCGGCGTCGAGCGCGCGCTTAGACTAAGGTCCTCGTTCAAGAAACGAAGATGGATAACGCCCGCTATATTCCACCGCGTCGCTGGCGCGATATGTCGCCGCGCCGCTGGCGGAACAGCTTTGCTGTTCGATGCCTCGCCCTCGCCGCCCTCGCGATCGCTGTTGCGGTGATCGTTCTGATTTATTGTCACGCGTGCAACTGACAATGCACACCGCCACATCCCTATTTATAATCTTTACCGATGTATCGAACGAATAAAAGAGTACGAGGGCTCTGGTCCCGCGTCGCTGGCCATTCCGGCTCTGCATGGCAGTTAAGCCGCACTGCGCCGGTGGCGGCCCTCCTTGACCTCCTCGATCAACCTCGCTTTGTCGCAAGCAACTCGATGGTTGACGGGCGATACGAAGCAATGTTCGCTCCCGCCTCCGCGTTCCAATACGTGCGGTTGCTCGAGATTCAGATATTTCGAAAACGCGCGGAACGTCGGCCCAACCCGTATGTTGCCTTGACGGCGACGGAATCTTCGCCAGGAGCGGGGGACAGTCACCATCGCGATCAAAGTGGCGTAACGCCAGCCTCGTCGCGGCCCAGCTCTATCCCTTCATCGCGGGTGAAACACAATGAACAAGCGTAAGCCCACCTATTTTCGCAATTCGTTGGATTTGAGAGATAAAGTACAAGTCAAGGTCCTGCGCAGGCGCCTCAAGCTATCGGACAAACAATTCGCCAGCGTGATTCGGAAGTCTGGAAATTCTATTCCGGCCATCATCAAGGAGGCTTCCACTTCAAGACCTGACGAACTTGCTGCAACTGTTGCGGTTTCTGTCTAGCGCGGCGCAATCTCAATCCAGATGAAAATCTGAACTAGAAAGGCGCCAGTCGACCTTCCGACGTCGTCAATATCCTGTTTCGCTGCAGGGCTGCCCGGTATCCGAGATTCAACACAAACAGGCGATCCGGATGCGGCGATAACAACTTGGGGGCCGATAGCACTTGGGGCCGATAACACCTTGGGGCCTCGGCAAAGTGTTCACTAGTGAACAGAGATAAACGGTAACGGCATCTTACATACCCTGTCGACGTCGGATACCTTTCCAATCCAATCTGGCGGGCGATTGCGGGATGGGAAGCGGGGAATGCCGATCAGCGGTTTTCTGAGGGACGGAGAGCTAATTCCAGAACAGATCGAATTCCTGAACGCGGCCTTCAATCTCGCCTTGCAAGCGCTTCAGTTGGTGGATCGTAACGATCCGATTTGCGAGATCGTCGCCCGCAAGGTCATCGAGATCGGCATGGACGGTATCGGCGATCCCCAGGAGGTCGCCAACGCCGTCGTGAAAAAGCTGGGGCCGCCCTGATCAAATTTGGAACGATTGCCGGCTGCTGCGATTAGGTTCAGGTATCGTCCCCCCCGATATACCCCCGCTACGGCCCCAGCGTCCCGCATGCTGGGGCCATTTCGGTTGACGCCGGCGCTCGTTGCAAGTCGGATCGAGCGCTCCGCCCATCACGCTATGGCATCGGTCACCTTGAGAGGCTTTCCTGAAACAAAGCCCCTCACCGCCAGTCGATCCGCGTCATGAAACCGTCGTGCTCGAAAGATTCGATTCTTGCGATCCTGGGTCAAGCAGCCTGGGAGTGCTGGTTGACCTCGCTCTCCGCGAGCTTCGTGAGCGTGTCGTCCGTCTTTTTTTCCTCGGAAAGCGTCGCCTCCAAAAGCTTTACGGATTGGCTCAGCCCGAGCTCCTTGGCCCAGGTCTTCAGGGTGCCATAGCGTGCGATTTCGTAATGCTCCACTGCCTGAGCAGCCGCAAGAAGCCCAGCGTCGAGGGCGGGGGCGCCCTTGAATTCCTTCATGACCTCCTGGCCTTCCTCGATAATGCCCATTATCGCGTCGCAGGTCTTGCCGCGGGGAGACTCGTCGATCTCCTCAAAGACTTTTTCAAGGCGCGCGACATGCTCCTCGGTCTCAGTCTCGTGTTTCTGGAAGGCAGCCTTAAGGTCCCGCGACTGCGCGGCCTTGGCCATCTTCGGAAGCGTGCTTAGAATTTTTTTCTCGGCGTAATAGATGTCCTTGAGTGTTTCGTGAAACAGCTCCTGCAGCTTCTTTTCGGCCATGGGCGGATGCTCCTTGAGTGTTGGGACTTGGAAAACCTTCCGCACAAGCATTGGTTCCTCGGCCCCTCGCTGGAAAGGCGTAATGGGCATGAGCCCGCAGCGCCGAACGACAGCGCCGAATGAGTTCTTCCGCCAACTCCAAAGTGATGTCGGTAATGCCGCGTGAATGCGGATCCGATCCCGGAACGATTGCTCGAAGGTCCGATCCGTTGTCGCTCGTCGCACTCGCTCTACGGCGGTGCCTAGGGGACAGCCGGCATCCCACGCGTTCCCTTCGCGCGCCGCATCGTCGGGCTTCGGAGCAAGCGCGCGGGCAAAACCGATTTTTGCTTCAACTGCGCAAGCGTGCATTGCCGCGGACTCTTGTCGGGCCGCCAGCGTAGAATGGTCGTGCCATGCCGAAACCGTCCGCCCGTAAAGTGATCGTAGGACACCTCAACCACGAGCCGTGGCTTGATCGGCTTCCATTCTCCCGAACGTTTTGTTGACCAGCGGCTCGGTCCACCCGGCGCGTTCCCGTTGAAGCTTTTCTCCGTCACAGCCGGTTCAAGCAGATCGGTGAGCCCTGGTTTTTCTGAATCCTTCAGGGCTGACGTGAACCCGACGTGATGGAGGAAACCTTCTTTGTCATAGAGCCCCAGTAACAGCGATCCCACGACCTTGCGACCCGCCACGCGGCGCTCGCCGTAACGAAAGCCGCCGATGACACAATCGGCGCTGCGATGCTTCTTGATCTTCTGCATGCCGTCGCGATTTCCGAACTGATACGGCAGGTCCCGGCGCTTGGCGACAACGCCGTCGCTGCCGCTTCCGGCAGCATCAAGCCACCTCTGCGCATCCGATCGTTTCCTGCTCGCGGGCGTCAGGCGAAAGCGCGTGCCGCGAAAACAGGCTCTGGCAAAGGCATCGAGCGCAGCACGGCGTTTATCCAGAGGTTCCAGAGCAAAACTCCGCTGGCCTTGCGCGAGGAGATCAAATCCAAGGAAGAGTGCCGGCGTCTTCCGTGCGAGCTCTTTGATGCGACTTGCCGCTGGATGAATCCGCTGCAGGAGATGGTCAAACGAAAAGCGCTTGCCTTGCGGCACGACGAGCTCGCCATCCAGCACGAACCGGCGCTCCGGAAGGCTCAGCGCCTCGGTGACGATATCGGGAAAGTAACGCGCAAGATCCTGGCCCGACTTCGAGACCATGTGAATGCTGGCGCCCTCGCGCGCGAGGATGCACCGAAAGCCGTCCCACTTCGGCTCGAACTGCCAGATTTCGCCGATCGGCAGAGTTTCGACGGACTTCGCTTCCATGACCCCACGACGCCACAGCGGGATCGAAGCGGAGGCATGTCGTGGGCTCGAAATCATCATGCGGTCGGAGTTGGAGAGAGGTTCTAAATCCCCCAAGTTCGTTAAACCGAACGTCGTGATTTCTGTTCCGCTATAGGCGGCGCACCGCGCCGGCGGACGATAACGGAGGCGCTTCGCGACCTTCAAAATTCTTGGGCCTTTTGCCTTGGTAAGTTTCCCAGAGGGAACCTTTGATCCATCGAAGCTATTTCTATCAAGTGAGCCGAATTCGGCGGGTCTGTGGGGTATCGGACCGCGGCGTGCGCAAGCGTCGCCCGCGCTTCCAATGCGAAGGTTTATGAATGGCTTTTGAAATCGAGCAGGAAGCAATCCCAACTCCAAGTGCCGCTGTCGGGCCTGCCAAGCCAAGGCTGCTCGGGATCCTCGGTCCCGGCCTGATTACGGGCGCTTCCGATGACGACCCGAGTGGAATCGCAACCTACTCACAGGCCGGTGCGCAATTCGGGTACGCGCTGACCTGGACCATGTTGTTCACATATCCCCTCATGACCGCCGTGCAGATGGTGAGCGCCCGAATGGGACGAACGACTGGCCGCGGGCTTGCGGGCATTTTGCGGCAACATTGCCCTCCCTGGTTGCTCACCGGCGTCGTCATGCTGCTGCTAACCGCGAACACGATCAATATTGGTGCGGACCTGGGCGCAATGGCCGACGCCTCTCGGTTGGTCATCGGCGGTCCGCAAGTGTTGTACGTTCTGTTGTTCGCATCCGTCTGCATCGCACTTCAGGTGTTCCTCCGGTACACGCGCTATGTTTCGGTGCTGAAGTGGCTGACTCTGTTTCTGTTTGCATACGTGGCTACGCTGTTCATGGTGAAAGTGTCGTGGGCCGAGGTTTCCGAGCGCCTCGTTGTTCCCGAGATAAACTGGGACAGGGATTACCTCACGACAGTTGTCGCCGTACTCGGCACCACCATCAGCCCCTACCTTTTCTTCTGGCAGGCGTCCCAGGAGGCCGAAGACGTCCGGACGCTTCCCGCGCGACACATTCTCAAGCGCGCGCCGGATCAGGGTGAAGGAGCGCTCAACCGAATTCACCTGGACACGTTCGTCGGAATGGGGTTTTCGAACCTGATCGCGCTGGCGATCATGATCACGGCGGCGGCTACGCTGCATGCGAACAATGTCACCGACATCCAGACTTCTGCCCAGGCGGCGGAAGCCTTGCGACCCATCGCCGGTCCTCTTGCCGAGACAATTTTCGCCCTCGGCGTTGTAGGAACCGGCTTGTTGTCTGTGCCAGTCCTTGCGGGTTCTGCTGCCTACGCGGTCGGCGAGGCGCGGAAGTGGCCGACCGGTCTGGCCCGCCAGCCGATGGAGGCAAAAGCATTCTATGCCGTCATTTCGATCGCGACGATCGTCGGCATGATCATGAATTTTTCTCCCGTGGATCCGATCCGCGCGCTGTATTGGAGCGCTGTGATCAACGGCGTAGTGGCCGTCCCCGTCATGGCGATCATGATGTGGTTAGCCGCGGCGCCAAAGGTCATGGGCGAATTTGCCGTTACGGGGTTGGTCAAAACACTGGGCTGGGCGGCCACCGGAGTCATGGCCGTCGCGGTCCTGGCCATGTTGGCGACGCCGTGAAATCCACCGATTTCCCAAATAGACACCTGGGCGGACCCAACGTCTGGTTTGATTTCAGGCGGCGCGCGCCACAATTATCCGCGGATCGGACGCATTGTCACGGCGGCAGGCCATGACAATGCCGATGTCGCGAAGCGGACCGGCCTGGGTTCCTCGCCGTGGTCGGCGCGGATAACGCGGATTGAACCTGCTTTTCGCGCCGCAAGGCCTTAAAGAATTCCATCGCCCGGTGATCCACCGGGTGACGGCGCTCGTTACCGCTGCAAGTCGTCTCTTGCCGAGGCTGCATGACCGCTGCTATCCGAGCTAGTACAGTGCCTATCCGGAAGAGCATCGGATTACTCCGGCCCGGACAGGCATGGCTGTCGATTGGTGCGAGCAAAGGGCCGAAGACGAAGGTGGAATGGGCTCATCTGATCGGACGCGTCGCGTCTCACGGTGACCGCGAGGCGTTCAAGGATCTGTTCGAGCACTTTGCGCCGCGCATCAAGGGTTTTATGCTGAAGGCGGGATGCAGCGCGGATGAAGCCGAGGAGATCGCGCAGAATACGCTGATCGCGGTGTGGCGGAAGGCGGGTCAATTCGATCCGTCGACGACGGGAGCGGCGGCGTGGATCTTCACGATCGCGCGGAACCTGCGCATCGACTCGTTGCGGCGTGCCGCGCGCACGGGTCGGTTCGGCGACGATGCAGAGCTGGCGGACAGGCCCGATCCGACCGAGCCCGCTGACGTCATGATCTCGCGTGTCGAGGATGCGTCACGGGTCAAGGCGGCGATCGCGCGGCTCTCGGCGGAGCAATCCAGGGTGATCCGCTTGTCGTTCATCGAGGAGCGCCCGCATCCGGAGATCGCAAGCCTGCTGGGAATTCCGCTCGGCACGGTGAAGTCGCGGATCAGATTGGCGATGAATCGCCTGAGAGACCTTTTGGACCAGGAGCCATGACGATAAGCCATCATCCCCCGGAAGAACTTCTGGCCGACTTTGCGACCGGCGCGCTCGAGGAAGCCGAGCACCTCGTCGTCGGCGTCCATGTCGCAGGCTGCGCGCGATGCGGCCGCTTCGTGCGGGCGGTGGAACAGCTCGCGGGGGCAGCCATCGAAGATGCCGAGCCGGCGCCGATGTCGGTAGATGCCTTCGATCTCGTGATGGCGCGCATCCGTGAGAAGTCCTCGCCAGAGGCGCTGCACTCTATTACCGCCAGCCCGGCACCGGAGAACCGGGACCTGCCCGAACTGCTCCGACGCTGCCGGTTTGGCAAGCGCCGGAGGGTAGCCCCGGGCGTGAGCCTTCAACCGATCGAGCTTTCAGGCAGAGGCAGGGCCCGAGCGTTCCTGCTGCAATCCTCTCCCGGGACGCGCATGCTCGAGCACAGCCATACTGGCACCGAGCTGACCTGCGTGCTCAAGGGCAGCTTCAGCCATGACGGCGGGCGTTATGGGCCCGGCGACTTCGACTATGGCGACGACGATGTCGACCATCGGCCGATCGTGGGCGACGAAGGTCCGTGCCTCTGCGTGGTTGCGATGACCGGGGACCTTCGCATGAACGGCTTCTTTGGCCGGCTCATCAGCCCGTTCGTTCGGCTCTAGCTTCGCCTCTGGGCATTGGGTGATCCCGCCTTCCGTGCGCTGGCA
The DNA here is from genome assembly GCA_963820275.1 of uncultured Alphaproteobacteria bacterium. Lineage (GTDB taxonomy): Bacteria > Pseudomonadota > Alphaproteobacteria > Rhizobiales > Xanthobacteraceae > Bradyrhizobium. Next base: position 17,147 of record CAWFZL010000020.1, on the reverse strand, counting down.
GGCGGATATGATCACGGCCGTCGTTTGAACTCGACCTAATTCAGCATCCAAAGGGCCGCGTTCAGGACCGTGGCGAAGCCGACCCAGGCGGCGTAGGGAATGAACAGCACCGCCGAAAGCCGGTCCGCTGACGATTGGCGCAGGACGAACGCCACGATGGTGGCAAACAGGCTGACGATGACGGCAAGCGCAATGCCGATTCGATGGAGCGAAAAGAAGATCGGGGACCACGCAAAATTGAGCACCATCTGCAACGCCCACAGCTTCATTGCCGGGCCGCGCGGTTCTCTTTCAAAGGTACGGAAACCCGCCAGGGCGATCATCAGAAAAAGAATTGTCCAGACCGGAGCGAACACCCAATCCGGCGGATTGAACGACGGCTTGTTCAGCGCGCTATACCATGCACCGGGAATGTTGAGCGCGCCGATCACAAGGCCGATCCCCGGCACGAGCAGCATGAAGGCCGCAAACCTAGCCCGGCTGCCGCGGCGGAAGACCGCAGGCTCCAGCACCTCCGGCGCCTCACCCATGCTCAAGACCCATCCGTTGCGCCACGAGGTAGCCTAGCCAGGCGCTAATGCCGGCCAGAAACGAGCCCCAGCCTATGTCCACAATGGTCAGGGTGGTCGACCAGTTCCGAAGCGTTGCCTGATTGGTCAGATCGTAAGTCGCGTAGGTGAAGCAGCCGAACATCACGCCGGATGTGAGCGCCCGCAGCGCGTTGCCCTCATATTGCGCGGGCAGCACGGCAAATCCGATCAGGCCGATCGGATAGAGAAGGTAGAAAAAGGCTGCGGCCGTAAGGTTCGGTTCAGGCCGCAGTATGTCGCCCAGCACTGGGCGGTACAGCCTTTCGGCCATGGTCTTGAGCCAGATCATGTCGATCGCCACGAAGGTGGTTGCGACCGATAGATAGGTGAAGAGGAAGTTCATTCCGGCGGCTCCAGTTCCGTTACTTTTGTATCCCGCGCCAGTGAACGCGACCGAACCCTAAACGAAGCGAAAAGGCGACTGGATCACGTCCCCTGCGTCATCGGACCGTTTCAGGCGAAAGTGGCTAAGGCCCCATTTGCTGCCGCCCGCAAATCCGGACAGTCCAGCCGTGGCAGACGTAAGGCTCATCTTGGGTTGTCTCGCGGCGGGAGCGGAAAGAACGCGCTGGTCCGTGCCTGGTAGGCGCGGTACCGATCGCCACGCGAGCAGAGCATCTGCGCCTCCAGTGGCGGAATCCCGGTTACGTGCACGAGTATCCAGTACATGATCGCCGGCGCTGCGAGGCTCGCCCAGCCCCAGGGGTACGCCGGCGCCAGCGCAATGACCGGATAGGAAAGCCAGCCGAACCATTCGAAGAAGTAGTTCGGATGGCGCGACCAGCGCCACAGGCCGACATCGCAGACCCGACCCGCGTTGGCCGGATGGATCTTGAAGCGCCGCAGTTGCTCGTCTGCCAAAGCCTCACCACCGATTGCCGCGATCGCGATCGCGGCGCCCAAACAGTCCTGTATCCCCAATGGTGCTCGCGGCGCGTGCGCGGCAACAAAAACCGCAAAAACCAGCGGCACCGATGCGAACGCCTGCGTCTGCAGAAAGGCAAACATCCGGCGCGGCGCCGTCGGACCCCATTCCTGTGCATATGCGGCATAACGCGGATCGTCAGTGCTCCCCATGGTGCGAACCGCGAGATGCGTGCCGAGCCGTACCGCCCAGAGCAGAACCAGCGCAGCGACCAGCCATTTGCGCGCCGGCAGGCCGTAGTCGAGCGGCCATAGGGCGGAAATCGCACCAACGAGCCCGATCGAACAAGTCCAGATCGTATCGACCCAGCCGGAGTTGCCGGTGCGCTGCTGGACGATCCAGGCCAGTCCCATCAGAAACGAAAGGGAGAGCGCAATGGCCGCCAGGCCCGTTATCTGCGTAAGCGCCATGCGATCGTCCCAAATCTTTCCATACCGGCGCCGCGACCGTTTCAAGCCGCCGCAGGCACGCCGGTAATTTCGCGGGTGATCCGGAGCCGAAGTCCCGCCGTTTACAGAACAAGAACGTTACGGCAGCACAGTTGGATCAGTGCCGCATCCAGTCCCGCGCGGGGTCGCGGCGCTTGATGCGCTGAAACCGGATGTGCCCGCGACCGTAGCTAAAGCTGTGTCAACGGGGGCAATCAATGCGACTGGCGGTCATCGGTACGGGAATTGCGGGCAACGCCGCTGCATGGCTGCTGTCGCAACGCTATTCCGTCACGATCTATGAACGGGAATTGCGCAGCGGCGGTCACAGCCATACCGTGCGGATCGACTATGATGGCGAAGCAATCGACGTCGATATTGGCTTCATCGTCTTCAACAAGCCCAACTATCCGGAATTGACGGCGCTGTTCGCTCATCTCGATGTCGAGACCGTCGAGACCTGCATGAGCTTTTCGGTATCCGCCGACGCCGGCCGCTTTGAATGGCGGGGCGGTGGCGGCAACGCTTGCGAAACAGCGTTCGGCCTGTTCGCACAGCGCCGCAATCTCGTCTCGCCTTCTTATCTCCGCATGCTGGCGGATATTTTGAGGTTCAACCGGCAAAGCACGGCAGACCTGCGGGCGGGCCGCCTGACCGGCCTGACGCTTGGTGACTATTTCCGCAAATTGGACCTCGCGCCACGCCTGCTCACGGACTATCTGGCCCCGATGGGGGCGGCAATCTGGTCGTCTCCGTCCGACGAGATATCTTCGTTCCCCGCCGAGAATTTTGTCACTTTCTTCGACAATCATCGCCTTTTGCATCTCGATCGCCCGCGCTGGCTGACCGTCAGGGGCGGCAGCCAACGTTATGTCGAGCGACTGACGGCGGCGTACAGAAGTCGCATACGGCTGGGTTGCGCGGCGATCTCGGTTGAGCGGAGACAGCGTGGCGTGTCGATCCTGGACAGCCATGGCAGGCGGGACGACTACGATGCCGTCGTGATTGCCTCCCACAGCGATCAGGCGTTGGCCATGCTGTCGGACGCCGACGCGCGCGAACGCGCCATCCTGGGCGCGATCGGCTATTCGCCGAACACGGCCTATCTGCATCGTGACTGCCGGCTCATGCCCAAGCGCCGGGACGCCTGGGCGTCCTGGAATTTCCTGCGGTGGAAGCGGCAGACGCCTGCAGACAATGACGTCGCTGTGACCTATTGGATGAACCGGCTACAGGGGATTGAAGACGACAAGCCGCTGTTCGTCAGCCTCAACCCGCCATTCGAGCCGGCGTCACATCTGACCTTTGGAAGATATGCCTTCGCGCATCCGCAATACACCGCCGACGCCTTTGCAGCACAAGAGCGTCTGCCCGAAATCCAGGGACGCCGCCACACCTGGTTCTGCGGCGCCTGGACCGGCTATGGCTTTCACGAGGATGGATTACGCTCCGGAATTGCAGTTGCCGAAGCCCTCGGCGCGGAGGTGCCCTGGCGGAGACCGCTGTTTGCCCAGGCGGCCGAGTAGCGAAATGCCACCCTCCGCGCAAAATGAACCCGAGCAAGCGACGCGCGCCGTCGGCATCTACGTCGGGAAAGTCGTGCATGCGCGGTTGCGGCCGGTTCGTCACCGCTTCAGCTACCGCGTCATGAGCCTGCTCATCGATCTGGATCGGCTGGATGAAGCGGGTCGACAATCCCGGCTTTTCGCCGTCAATCGTGCCGCGCTCTTCAGCTTCCACGAGGTCGACCACGGCGAGCGCGATGGCAAACCCTTGCGCAACTACGTGAGACGCCTCGCAGCCGAACGCGGCGTCGAGCTCGCGGGCGGGCGGATTCTCCTTCTGTGCTATCCGCGGCTGCTCGGCTATGCCTTCAATCCGCTTTCGATCTACTTTTGCTATCGCGCCTCCGGCGAGCTTTCATTGCTGATCTACGAGGTACGCAATACGTTCGGGGAAATTCACCCTTATGTGCTGGAGGTGGAGGACAGCCAACGACGCGGCACAGTAGTGCGGCAGAGCCAGTCCAAGCAATTCTACGTCTCGCCTTTCATCGACATGGAAACGCGCTATCACTTCCGCCTGTCCATGCCCGGCGAGCAGATGAAAGTGAGAATCCTGCAAACGGATGCGTCGGGTCCCGTGCTTGCGGCAACCTTTTGCGGACGACGGCACGCGCTCACGTCTCGCTCGTTAATGGGCGCCTTTCTGGGAATCCCGCTTTTCACCTTCAAGGTCGTCGCGGCCATTTATTGGCAAGCGCTCCGGCTGTGGCTGAAGGGCGCGCCGCTGGTGCCGCGGGTTAGTCGTCAGCAATAGAAGCAATTTCGCTTCGATATCCGCGGCGGCTCGAGATTCGAAGGTCGGCGCCAGGTGCGGCCCCGTCGAAAAGCAAGCAGGGCAGCGCTATGGGATCGAGCGCGCAGCATGGACAAGTCGACTTGCCGGGATCGAAGGTTGCGGCGGCCGGCAGTTCCGGGACAAGCCGACCCGGCATGTTTGCCGCGCCAAAAAGGAACGGCTGTCGCAGCGTCCTCGTTATCGTGATTGGGCCACGTTAGCCACGCGCTGGTCCGTGGCCCGGCACGGTCCTGCCTCACCCTTACCTACCCCCAAGGCGGGGCCGTGCTCTCGATTATTGATTTCCCAAAGCCGCTGATATCAATTGCCACAGCGTTGACACGGCATTCCCGATGGAGAGCACGTCAAAAGAAAACGCTGTCAAATCATTGATTTGACAGCGTTGTCTGGTTGCGGGGATAGGATTTGAACCTATGACCTTCAGGTTATGAGAGTGATGCGCAGATAATATTATCAATGACTTATTGACGATGTGTATCATTTTGTGTATCACTTTCCGCCTACCCAAGCCACGGCGGTTTCAAATGGCAGAAAGCCGAAACGCATTAGCTGGCAAAATCATCAATCTGCGGCGAGGGCTTGCCATCTACAAAGTAAAAGCGAGCCCATACTACCGTGTCCGCGTTTGGGTTCCATCGCAAAGAAAGCGTGTTGTCAAAACGACCAAGGCAACGGACCGCGTTGAAGCCATAGCAATCGCAGAAGATTACCTAAACACTTTGGGTACTCGTGGTTATCTCGACGAGGTACCCCAAAGTCGCACCTTCGAGACTTTCGCAAACAAATTGTTGCTGAACGAAAAGGCACGAGGGGAACGAGGCGAAATTAGCAAACGGCTTTGGACAGTTACAAAATTCTATCTCGAACACAAATCCTGGGGTGTGCTGCGTCGGTTCGCAAAGACAGACGTAGGAACCATTCAAACAAAACATTACCATCAATATCTTGATTGGGTTCAAGAGCAAGATCCATCGCTCGCACCTGCTACACTCAATCACATATCAAGCACCTTCAACAAAGTTATGAAGTTGGCGCAGCAGGAAGGTGTCATCGAAGCAATTCCTGCTACACCTCGCACGAAGCGAAATGACAACCCACGATCATTCTTTCGCTTTTACCCACTCGTTGCAAAGGACGAGGATGAATACAAGCTATTATTGAAAACCGCCAAGGCGATGGCAGAAGAAAAGGTCCGCGTCAGAGAGACTATCGTAACCGATGAACTTTACGACTTCATACTGTTCATGGTGCATTCGTTTCTGCGTCCAACAGAAAGCGAAATCTATGCCCTCACCCACCGTGATATTGCGATTGCAGACGATCCCAAGCGCCTCATCATCACCATTCGCAAGGGCAAAACAGGATATCGTCTATCAAACACAATGCCCGCCGCCGTGGCAGTCTATAATCGTATCAAACTCCGCAATGAAGCACATACGAAGGACGATTATCTATTTCTCCCTGCCTACAAAGTACGCTCTAACGCAAGGCGGATTGTTCAACGGCAGTTCAACGCATTATTGGAACGGTGCAATCTGAAACACGACCGTTTCACGAACATGGAACGCACGGTCTATTCACTCCGCCACACCGCCATCTGCATGCGGATCATTTTGTCTGAAGGTCAGGTGAATATTTTCAATCTTGCAAAGAATGCAGGAACATCGGTCGATCAGATCGAGCGCTTCTACGCCCGCAACTTGCCTCTCTCGAAGGAGATGGCGAAGAACTTGCAGAGCTTTGGGAGTGGGTGACAGCTGTACTCAAAAATGTTTGAACTCTAGAAACGACCCAAGGTTGCCTCATGAAATCCGAACCCTTGACCGATGCAGAGCTTGACCATCTGAGTGCGATTCTAGAACGGTTTGGCAATAACCGCTCAATGAACTTGGAGCAGTTAGATGGTTTCTTTGCTGCCTTGATTTGCGGTCCTGAGCTTGTTCCTCCAAGCAAGTACCTTCCCAAGATTTGGGGAGACCGCACTGTCTTTGAGGATACATCCTCTGCACAGAAGTTTTTGTCCCTTCTAATGCGTCATTGGAATGCTATTGCCGATACTTTGAATTCGGGCGAAGTGTATCTGCCGTTGCTTCTTGAGGATGAGAGTGGGATCAGCTATGGGAACGATTGGGCAAATGGCTTCCTGCGTGGAATGGAGTTCGGAAAAGAAGATTGGACTCTTCTGTTAGACGATGAAGACCATGGCGGCTCGCTCGTCGCGATCTTCGCGTTAGCCAACGAACACAATCCCGATCCCAAGATGCGACCGTATAAGGATCCAATTAGCGCGGAGCTTCGCGAAACGTTGATCGCAGGAGCGGTGGCGGGCACGATGCAGATTTACCGTTATTTCAAAGCACAGCGATTAATTGTCAACGACCCGCTTGGCAACATGCCTACCTTCCTCCGCACAATGCCGAAGATCGGACGGAACGATCCATGCCCATGCGGATCTGGCAAGAAATTCAAGCAGTGCTGCGGCAAGACCACCCTGCATTAGACCGATGCTCTGCCGTTCGAGAAGCGACCACACCTAAACGACTTTCCGTCTGCACGAAGGCGTCAACCAATATGCGCTGGCTCGCAATATGGGCACGTCGGTTCAGATGCTCGAAACATTCTATGGACACACGACAAATCGTGCCATGGCTACTGAACTCACAAAGAACAAAGGCAAACATAAGAAGGCATTGTTGTGGGAGTAGTGGAAAACGGCATCAGTAAGAATTACAAAAATCGAACAGAGCGATAAATGCGCCAACATATTTTGTGCGAATTGATGATTGCACTGATCTCGCTGAGCTTCAGCGTGAACACTGTTTCAGCAGGTCCATTTGAAGATGGATTAGCAGCGGCTGACCGCGGTGATTATCCAACGGCAGTGGATCTATTGCGTCCATTAGCCGAACAAGGAGACGCCCGTTTGACTACTGGACATGGAACTGCCCGTGCACAATTTGCTCTCGGTCTGAGGTACGAATACGGAGGACGGGGCGTCACTCCAGATTACGGAAAAGCTCTGGAATGGTATCACCTGGCGGCAATGCAAGGAGATGCCGAGGCGCAATTTAGTCTCGGTCGTATGTACGAAAACGGAAAGGGCTCCACTCAGGATTACAAAAAGGCTGTGGAATGGTATCGGTTGGCGGCAAAGCAAGGATATGCTGACGCGCAGGACTTTCTTGGTACAATGTTCAGGCTTGAACGTGGTGTCACTCAGGACTTCGTTCGTGCTCATATGTGGTATAATTTGGCTGCAGCTCAAGGCACAAACTATTACGCGCCGAAACAACGCGAATTAATTTCACAACAAATGACCCCACAACAAATCGCAGAGGCTCAAGCAATGGCACGAAAGTGTGAGGCGTCTAAATACAAAGACTGTGATTGAGCCTCGCAATGCCGCTTGAACGACCTAACCAAAAACTTCATTTGCACTTTTCCGAAATGGAATCATAATCCCGTATCCTCGATCAACCCGATGGAGGATAGAATGGCTGTTCTAAAATCCCTTACATTCACGACCTTACCTGCGTCAGGCGGCAACCCAGTCCTTGATCGCCGCACCACAATTATCGCTCGTCTCGAAGAGCAAAAGCTCATCCTGAAAGACCCGAACTACACCCGCACCATCCGAAACTGGGTGAAGAAGGATGGTGAGAGAGTGATGGTGGAGAAGCAGCAACGAGTGCCGTTGTGGTGGCGGCAACATCCGAACGGCAGCTATGCTTTGTTCGTTCGGTCAGGATTGAAGCCAATTGAGTTCGAAAAGGGCAAGGCGGCGATCGCTGTGCCGTCACTCGATAAACTGCCATCAGTGATTGACACTTTGATCACTGCTGTTCGCAACGGTGAGCTCGACGAGCAGTTGATGCTGGGTAGTAAGGTCGGAATGGTGAAGAAGGCGAAAGCGGCTTGATTTGGAGCACGGCGGAAGGAGCGGCTTCGGGTCGCTCCTTTTTCATTGCTTTACTTTGCGTAACTGAAAATAAAATATCCCGCAAAGTCTGAAAAAGCTTTCGCCATTGCGTGAAATCGAACGAGTTGGTCGTCGACTGTCTTTCGAATATCAGCCTCTTCGGGAACTTTCATGATTTCCCGCACCAATAACTTATCAACGATTTTATCGCCAAGCTCGAAATACCAATCCAGCGTCTCGTTGCCGAGCGAGCAGGTTGACACGTCGTTTGGGTATTTCTTGACGATTTGGTTGAGCATTCGAACCGCAAGTTTTCCGTCGTAATGAAAAGAGGCATTGTTTCGTATTCGACGAAGCACCTTGTAGTCATCAGTTACAAGAAACGCCGCAACGGTTTTGAATGACCTCACCGTTTTGACATCGCAACGACCAACAGCGGCTTTAAGTGAAGGAGTCTTTCCAATCTCTTCTATGATTAGAAGAGCCTCGTAGATGTGAGCCGATTGCATACGCCCGTAGTATAGCTTTCCTCCGTCTTTTCTTTGCTTTTTCTTTTTGTCCTTCGTTTTTTGCCATTCTTGCAGGGCATCATTGGCAACACCAATGTCGTTCATCGCCATCATAAGTCGAAGTACAACGGAGGCTATCTTCTTGTCGACGACCAACTTCCTGCTGTGCACTACACGTGTAGTACTACTCATCGAGGCTTCCAAAAATCGCTTGCGTAAAGTTCCTGCCAATCTCGATGTGGTAATTTATTTCCTGATTTTACAAAATCCAAGAATGACCAATATTTGAGACCATCTAAACCTTTCGGCTGGTCGTCCTCATTGAACAGACTTGGTATCCCAATTTCTTTCCGTATTCTGTCTTCGTGCGATATACACATCGAAATGTAAAATTGCTGAAACCAATTTTCGCCCTGAACATAGTCGCCCATCTTTATCCGAACTGCATTGATTGCCGACATATAAGCGTAATTCGACCGATACTGCCCAAGAATGTAATCAGGTATATCGTTCATATCTATACCTTCAGCTTTGACAAACACTCGGATGGTTTCTTCCTTCCGTGCAATCTCGAATATGTAGTCCGAAAGTCGCCAACTAATTTTGGGATGCGAAATTGGCGAAATTGGATTTCCTTGTTCGTCGACACGATGTTTCATCAACACTTCAAGATAGCTTGTTCTATCAACAGCATCTGCAAGATACTCACGCATCTTCAAGAATGGATCTTCTGATTGCACAATTTCCGAAAGAGTTTCTATTAGCCGCCCGCGCAGAAGTTGTTTCATCTTCAGTGCGTTCGGCGCATCGTAAAGTTCAAATGTGTTGACCTCTGCACAACGACGCTCCCATTCCTCAAGCGCGAAGATTACAATCGGATTTTTGAAAAACTTGTTTCTGACTTGGCGAGCCTTGAAACTTTCAATAAATCTGATCACAAATGCCTCCCCCGCCCCCGCTATCTATTCACATCAAACCATATTCACCAACTTCCCCTGTGCTTCGGCATCCATTTCAATGTAGCGACTTGTAGTAGTCAAGGATGCATGACCTGCCAACGCCTGAACATCCCGCAGCGAACCACCAACCAACGACGCTTTCCGTGCTGCTTGTGTGATGAAGCTGCGCCTGCCGCTGTGACTTGAACAGCCAACGAAGCCCAATTTCCGATACCATTCACCGAACGAGTTCACGATTACCTGGGCTGATGTCCCATGTCCCCGTTGGGTCTGAATGACGGAATGTTCAGCATCGGCAATCGTGATGCCGTCGATTTCCTTCACCTTGATCAGTTGCTTCTTCAAATCCTTGTTCAAGGCAATAATCCGCCCGCTCTTTCCTTTAGACGCGTCGTTGGTCAGATGAAGATGATCGCCAATATTGCCTTCGGCGTCCATCACCATTGACCATTTTAATGAGGCGATTTCTTTTGCCCTCAATCCTGCTTTGTAAGACAGAAGAACGATAAGCCGATTGCGGTCGGCATGTTTGCGCGTTTCAAGCCAAGCCAACAATGCTTGTTGCTGATGTTCGGAGGGGATTTTTGCTTGCCGTCCGATGCCGCTCATAACCTAATTCTCCGTTATAATTTGTTGGAGAATTATCGTTTCAAAATGAAGTTACGTCACCCAAAGATTGAACCAATAAAATCTATGACTGATTTCAAGTGGGTGGGGCGCTTCGTTATAAATGTTGTATTTTATAATGGGGGACGTGACCGTGGTAGCGATCGCTCATAAACCGTACTACGTTCGTTTTCTCATTTTTGCGTGTCTGATTATCAGTCGAACAAGTAACCGAATGTATGACGCTCTAACCGAAGCTGCGCCGTGCTCTGCTTCCTTCTTTTCGGACCACGCTAAATGTTTCTAAGCTTCACATACGCGCCTTTGGAGGCGACGCGCACATGCACGGAACACGAACTCATAGTTGGATTTGGAAATCGCTCGTTGCGGGATTGTGCGGGACGATAGCCCACACATTGCTCATATCCCTCAAAGCTCGCGCAGGATGGTTACCCTCGTTTCAGCCGTACCAAGCCTTCCAACAAACGCTCAGTCACTTTATCGGAACTGACGTTCCCCCGATCATTCCTTGGGTAATCTCATATCTGAATGGCATGACCGTAGTGGGGTTACTATTTGGCAGCAGCTATCGGTTGCTTCCAGGCAAACATGGAATAACCAAAGGGCTTTCGGTTGGTGTGCTCGTATGGCTGATAATGGGGACTGTATTTTTTCCGCTGATTGGTCTTGGCTTTTTTTCCTGGGACGTAGGGCTCGGCATTAAGCCGACGTTGTTCTCACTCACAATGGTCGAGACGTATAGCGCTGTGATGGGGACGGTTTTCGCTATGCTGAACCGCCAACCCTAATTGCCATGTGGGCAACGAGCAAATCATTGATCTAGATCATTCCTGAGATTGCCAGACGTCGCACCCTCCGTGCGGGAAAGTGAGGATGTCCGACATGGTATCGATTTCGAGTCCGCATCACGAAAAATGCCCTCGGTGCGGTTCTGACTTAGTCAGCCTCGAGTGGGATGAACGCGTCAATGCACGGGAAGTCCAGGACCTCTGGCACTGCTGGCGGTGTAAAAACGAATTCATCACCGTGGAAGCTTCTGACGAGAAGGAGCTTTCAGTTACTGAGATCACCAAGCCATTTTTTACAAGTCTGGTGATGGAATAATCAATCCTAATCGAGATGATCGCATCTTCAAATAGGCGTCGATCTCCTTGCGGGGCGCGCGTGGAAAGAATGAAAGAATGACGGTGCGCTATTTTCGCGCCCTTGGTTAGATTTCCCGCCGTATGTTGCGAAGCGCGGTCGAACGCTGTGCTTGACGCAGATCAATCTCCATTGACCCTTTAGATTGTCAAATGCTGACTCAGAACGTCATCGAACTGAGGGAGTGGGACCAATGCCCGTGAAGAAAAAGACTAGGGCAAAGACAGCAAAAAAAAGCAAGGTGCCTGCCACCAAGGCGGCTGCTAAGAAGGCAAAAAAGGCGAAGAAGCCTGCTGCCAAGAGAATTCCCAAGAAGGCAGCCGCTAAGAAGTCTCCCGCTAAGAAGACAGCCAAGCAGGGCAAGAGGAAGCCAGCAAAAACATCAGTGAAAAAGGCTGCCAATAAGCAAGCTACGAAAGCAGCTAAGGAGAAGACGGCGTGGAAAATCAGCCCCGAAAATAGTCAGTCTGTTGTAGATATTGATATTTGGAAAAAGGGTGACCTAAAGATTGAACACCTGAGAGTCTATCGCACGGGTTGGATTGTCGTTGACCAATTGCCAGATTTGAGCGGTTACAATCCAGATGAGGGTGTTAGCATCTTTGAAACATTTGAGTTCGAGGAGCATCAAGTCCTGGATGGGTCCGAAGAAACCTCATTGTTTCCGAAAGAGCTACCTTCAGAAGAATGCGAACGCCTTATGGCTCTTTCGGAGGAAGAGTTGGTGCACGAGGGTTGGACGATTGAATCAGCCACTCGGTTCAGCGGACCTCTGGTAGTGGAAGAGGTTTGAACTCCTAGCGCTTCCACAGAGCCGATGGTGATCACCATGCGTTGGATGATACTGTCATGCTTCGTCGCCTTGGCGCTTCTAGCGGCACGATCGCCAGGGGTCGCTCAGCCTACTGATGGTGACCCAGCGTCTGGTCGCCAGATTGCAACAAGGCTATGCAGCTCATGCCATCACGTTCTGCCGATATTCCTTCCCGACAAGGCTGATGCTCCAAGCTTCCAGAGCATTGCTGATTTGCCGTCGACTACAGGCATTTCTCTGTACGTGTTTCTTCATTCAAACCACAGAAATATGCCCGATCTCATAGTTTCAAGCGCCGAGTTCGAATGACCTGATTGCTTATATACTCAGTCTCAAGAAGCCTTAGCCCCAACATCAGCTTTTCTATGAGGCAGTGTCGTATATTTCAGTGCTCAGTCTGAAAGGTCGTCACTATGAAAACATACGTCGCCTGTATTGGCGAAGAAGCTATATTGGCATTTCGTGCGGAAAATGACGATGAGGCGCGCGAAATGATCGATGACGAAGAAGGCAGCATTCGATCTGACCTGACGGTGCTCGTTGGCACCGACGAAAATGCGCTTTGGGACGGGAAGTCCAGTCTTCAGGTGCGAGAAGCGACGGCGGCACAACATGCCGAGTGGGAGCAGTCCCGCGACCAAGCAATCAGCGACGAGAGACTCGACCTGGATGCTGGCGACGACCCCGATCAGTGGAGCGTCTATTTAACGAGGATTCCACGAAAGAAGTAATTTGGGCGTCGCCTATGTCTCAAGTCAAAAAGGACAGCGATAAGCAAAGAATTGACCCATAGGTCGTTTGGGGGGAGCAATCCTTGCTAGACAGGCTACTTGGGGGAGAAGATCGCGACCACCGCGCCGCTTCCGTTAGCTGTTGTTAATTCCCTAAATCTAATACAACGGACATGACCGCTTTTGTGAATTTCAATAGATGCCAACATCAAGCGGTGCTTCGTCGGCAATGTTTCTCAGACGCTCGGCATAGGCAGTTAGCAGCTGCTTCCTTTGGCTATCGTCCATCCTGACAGGTCCATAGATTATCTGGGGGGCAAGAACTTCGAAACCCACGAACTGAAGCATACCTCGCTGGATCAGACGAAGAATAGCGTGGATGTCTCCCTGGAAACCGCCCTTGACGTACGCAGGTGCTGGACCGCCTGTCGTAAGCGAGAGCAATGCCCGTTTATCTTTGAAGACGCCATTGCCGTAGAGTTTGTCACCACCATAGGTTCGTCCCATCGCGAACACCCGATCGACCCAGCTTTTGAGAATTGCTGGCAATCCGAACCACCACAGCGGAAACTGCCAAATCATCAGGTCACACCACTCAATCTTTTCAATCTCGTTTGCTATGTCTTCAGCAAAGCCGTCAGTTTCGGTCGCGTACATCTCTTCCATTTGTTGCTTGAAATAATTCTTATCTTTGACGGTCGTGAAGTTATGGCGTCCTGAAACGGCATCAAAATCCATCTGATAAAGGTCAGACGTCTCGACCTCATGACCCTCTCCCATAAGTGTCTCCGTTGCCGCACGGAACATGGCTCCATTGAAGCTCTTGGGCTCTGGATGTGCGAAAACAACAAACACTTTCGTTGAAAGCGACTCCGTTATCCTCTGTCTCAAGCAGAAGTAAGAATTGCGGGATGCGAACAACATCGCTCTCAGAAACCTGGAACAACTCAAAATAAAAACGGATCTACTGAAACTAACATCTTCCCATCTGTCGTCTGTTTCACCTTAAATTCCACCTCTTTTTGAGCAGTCGTATCCGCAACCGTCACATCCAATACCCCACTGCAAGTAACCGCATGTGCTGTTCTATCTCTTGATTTCATGCGTACCGTATCATCCAATTTATAAACCGCACCTCGTTTTGCCTTTTCCAAAATCGCTAATTTTTCAGCTCCCACACTCGCATCAGCCAACATTGCCGCAACCGCATTCGAATTGTTGGCAGCGTAATTTAGGAGCGGGTTATTAATATCATCCGAGACGATCTTAACTATTGAATTGCGGGTATCCAAAGAACCACACTCAAGTTCGGTCCCGCCACAACCGCTCAATGAAAGCACCCCTAAGATTAAGAACTGCTCTTTCCCAAAGCGCTTCATCGAATTGCATCCCTTGCGCCCGACATAACTTTAAGTCGGTCGCCGCTTTTGTACCCACGCTCAGGTTGTTGTTGTACCACCGTCTGATCCCGATGGCGCTTGAAGTCAATCTCATTATTGCGCCATCTTATTTGCGAACCATATCAGGGAACTCCTTCAGCACATCCGCACAGACCTTCGCGTGTCCACGCTCCTTCTCGTTTCGATCAAACGTGGACATGACTTCCTTGGTGATTTTTTCTAATCTTTCTTGAGACGTATGGCTCGCCGCGAACAGGCTCGGTTTTCTTGGACGATTTTGGCGCTGCCAAAAACCAGGATTAACTTCCTGTTTACCATAGATGGCGTACTTCTATATCCTCGAACAGCAGTCGTACAAATGGACGCATCCCTCAACAGCCAAGAAAATCTTCTGAATTTTACTCGGTCTTCACCGAGTGATCACGGTGGGACGGTGCTGAACCTCGTGCTTCAGGCTGCCGAACTTTTTAGTGGAATGGAAGAGCAGGTCCGAGAAGCGGAAGCACGCGCCCAGTCCATGTGCAAAAGCGCAGCTGAGAGAGCAGAGCTTGCCGAAAAGCGCCTCGAAGTCGCTGAAAGGGCGCGGCATGAAGTAATCAATGAAGCTGAACGCAAGTTGGAAGATGCTTGGGAAGCCTTGACGAATGCCGAAGCTCGCATAGCGGCGGCTGAAGATAAGGTTACAGCATTGGAATTCCGTGCCCAGTCAGCCGAAGCACAGCTGCATGAAGCGAAACAGGCACTTGTTCAAGTAGAAGAAGCTATCCGTGAACGGCTCCTCAATGAAAAGAAGCACAACGTCGACCGCCAAATCGCCAGAGAGCTCGCGCTCCTATAATTGCGTGAAGCGGACCGCCGCAATTCCCACCGTTCACTTGATCTGAACGCGAGTAACGTCCGAATCCGCTTTGGTCGTTGTATCAGAAAACTCCTTCGATTTCTCAGTCAATGCTTTTAGTTGAGTTTGAAAGAACTCAGTCTGGATACGCACGACATCCTGCAAATCTTTTGCTCGTAGCAGTTGGTCCGAAAGCCCAAAACTTGCCGCTACACTCCGCTCAACATAATTTCTGAAGGTTTTCGTCTGATCTGTAGCACCCAACGGCGATGATATGCTCTTTTCTACCAACTGAAAATAATTAGCGATCGCCTGGTGAGCTTGCTCAAGATTTTTGGTCATCATAAGCGGCTCACATCTGCGGCAAATCCGAAAAAGGCTCGGATGATTGGCGAAATGGGTTGCCTCTTTGCGCTACCCACCATGACGCGTTTGATGCCCACCTCTTCTCCATTGAACCGACGACGATGGAAATTCGATGCCGACCAAATGTCGCACCAAGCGATTTAGGTCTTCACGAGGTCCGCCTAGCTCCTCTCCACAACATGCCTCATGTTGAGGCGCTTACTTGGCGTTGGGCTGCGGCGCAGAAAGAGTGGAACACCAGCGAGCAAGATACGGCAGAACTCCCGCGATCCTGAGCTCAGCGCTTCTTTTTTTGGAATGGACTATCGTTTCTGCTTAGAGGAGCGGCACGATCGAAAGCTCCTCTTCAGTCACCACGCGTTCTGTTTTGTCCGCGTGATTTTTGATGCGATATCGGACGCGACCATCCGCCTCAATGGGCATCTGCCGAATGACCGTATAAATGTTTGTCTGCTCAACCGCCTTTCGACCCCTCGGTCCCTGAGCCAGGTAGCGAACGTCAGAGTTTGGCTTATAGACGACACGGGACATTCTGCCCCCTTTCGATGCTTTACAGGCGACAACTTGGTAGCACCTTAGCGTCGATGCCCAAGTCCAATACCGAGAGCCAAAGCCTTCTGCCGTAGCGATGCCTCTGTCCGTTTCATCGCTTTAGCGATTTTCTTCACAGGCGTTCGGGCTTTGGAGTGAGCCCGCAGTTCCCGAACTTCAGCCTTAGTATACGCGACCCGCATACGCTTCTTCTTCGTCTTCTTTGCAGCTTTCTTCGCCATTTGAATTCCTTTGTTTTGAGAGTGTCGAGCAACTCTTTGGGCAAAGGTTTGATTCTGCGGAAAACAATCTACCGCTATTCTCCAGAGGAAGGGAAGA
The DNA here is from genome assembly GCA_963820275.1 of uncultured Alphaproteobacteria bacterium. GTDB lineage: Bacteria > Pseudomonadota > Alphaproteobacteria > Rhizobiales > Xanthobacteraceae > Bradyrhizobium. The sequence continues at coordinate 667 of CAWFZL010000020.1, read as the reverse complement.
GCGGGACCTCTATCGCCCACAGCTGGTCAGCGCTTAGGGTTTTGGTCTGTCTGATGCCAACACCTTCCGAACATCCGATTGAGATATTCCGAACTGCTTGGCAATCTTTGAAGGTCTAACGCCAGCTTTGAAGGCGGCACGGACCGCATTCAACTTACCAGGTGTCAGAGAAACTGATTGAGCCTCCACCCGCTTGCTCGGAGCTCTATCAGGCGCGGCTGGCTTCTTACCGCGCCGCTGCTGTTCTGCCGTCACCGCAGTCAGCAACCGCTCGAGCTCTTGATCGCTGAGATGTTTGATCGCCGCTGGCAAATCGCTTGGCAGAACATGACGTGGAACAGCATTGGCAGTTGGGTTTGGTGACCCCGTAGCAGTCTCTTGATCAGGTATCATCGGTGTAATTCGCCCGCTACCCATGCGGCAATCATGCAGCCATCCCATTATAGTGGCAATGGGCTTGTGGAACGAGCGGCTTCCAGCTTCGGTACTTCTTGATCGCCCAAAGCAAGGCAGCGCTTAGGTTTCTGGCTCGCCCGCGGCTACCTCCACCTGAGCGACGGGACCGAGCCATATAACCTTCTCTCGTCATTTATGCGGTAGGTAAATCGTTGGCAGGCGCGCCGCGGATTAACCGATGAGCCATTGCCCACTGTGAATATCAAATTTC
>CAWFZL010000019.1:0-65163 GCA_963820275.1 uncultured Alphaproteobacteria bacterium | reverse complement strand
GGTTAAGGCCCAGAAACTGAAGTTTTGGCTGTTATGTTGATGGCCGGTATGGGGCGCTGCCGTCACACCTCAGTACTTTCAGGCTCTGCGTTTGGGTCGACCCACGCTATGGCTAATTAGGCAACTCTTGAGATACCGGCCGATCGTAACCGTTGGCTATTCAATAATATATTCGGAAAAATGCATGATCGGAATTCGGCACATCGTTACCAACCCAACGGGTATTTGATGCCTATCTTGCCCAGGTGATACCAATGATCGAACGCTTCGGCGGTCGGTATCTCACCAAGATAGGCACGCACGAACTTCTGGAAGGCGACCGGAGGCCAAACAGGGTCGTCGTCATCGAGTTTCCCGACACGGCGTCCGTAAGGGAGTAGTATGGGGCACCCGAATATCAGCCGCTGATCGCGATGCGCCAAAGTGCCGCGACCGACGTGATGATCTTACTCGACGGGCGGTGAGCCGCGGCGCTGTGGCCTCATCGTGCGCCGAAATCACACGGGCATCTCTGACAGGTTATGCCGAAGCGGCATGTTCTTGGCGAGCTCCTCCTTCGGGATCCGCTTCTTGACCTCGAGCTTTCCGTTCTCCACACGGCTGATGTAGCAGTCGATGATGCCGACGTGGTCTTCCTTGCGGATGATCTTATCGCCCTGCGGATGGGCGAGCGAATTCTTCATTTGCATCCCTTCCAGCGCCTGAATGACACCCTCGACGTCCTTGCGCGTCTTGTAGCCGGAAGCCTCAATCGCCTGCTTGAGCGCAAAGATATCTTCCCATGCCTGCCAGCCGTGGCTCTTGTCCATGACGCGGCTGCCGCCGATCTCGCGCGCATCGACGTCGTCGATGCCGACGAGCTTGTTGAACTGCTTGTGGAAGCCGTCGTCCTTGGCTTTGAGCTGGCGCGGAAAGTTTTCGAAGAAATAGACGCCCTCCGCAGCACCCTTGATGTCATCGGGCGCAATCGATTCGATACTTGCCGACGACGAATACATCTTCATTTTCTTGTCGAGCCCCATGCTTTTGGCCTGGGTATAGAACGCGACCGACAGCGAGCCGATGAAGGCCGGCAACAGCACCTCGGTATCGGCAGGTATCTGCGCGAGGTAGGGCACAAAGTCCTTGGCGTCGAGCGGCACGGGAATGGCGTTAAGAACCCTGCCGCCGGCGCGCTCGATATAGACCTTAGATTCGTGAGAAGTGCTCTGCCCCCACGCGTAGTCCGCGTAAATGATCGTCCATGCCTTGCCAAAGCTCTCGACGCACCATGGCAGACTGGCGGCCGCAATCGAATAGGTGTCGGTGCCGGTGCGGAACGAAAAGCGCGTTCCCTTGCTCCCCGTCGCTTCAGTCGCCTCACCGGTGGAGAAGTAGATCGTCTTGAGCTCGCTTGCGATCGGTATCGCCGCCAGCATCACGCCGGAATGAACCGAGCCGACGATGAATTCGGCGTTGGTGCGCTGGATCAGGTTGCGCAGCTTGCGCGCGCCGCTGGCGGGATTGGATTCCGTATCCTCGGTCGCCAGTTCAACCTTGCGCCCGGCGATCCCGCCTCCCTGATTGATGAGTTCGACCGCCGCCTTGGCCGCCTTGTCGTGCCACACGCCCCATGACGAAATGGCGCCGGTCAGGTCGCAGTGATGTCCGATGACGATTGGGCCCGCGGCTTGGGCAAATGCATCGTGCATGATCGCGAGATTGGCGGTGCCGGCCAAGGCTCCGCCTCCGAGGGCGCATTCGAGAAAGCTGCGGCGCGAAAGTTTCCTAGCCATGATCAGATCCTCCATTCGAGCGCTAAAGCTATTGGGACAATCCAAGATAACGGTGCACGATTTCGGGCTGGCTCTTGAGCTCATGGGAAGCACCCGAATGGACGATAGCGCCTTTTTCCATGAAAAACACCTGCGAACAAAGCTTGAGAGCGGTTTCGACATTCTGCTCGACCAGCAGGATCGACACGCCGCTCTGGTTGATGCGATGGATCTCGCGCCTGATTTGCGATACCAGCCGCGGCATGATCCCCTCTGTCGGCTCGTCGAGAATGATGAGCTTGGGACGCATCATCAGGCAGCGCGCGATCGCCAGCATCTGCTGTTCGCCACCCGAGAGCGTGTTGCCGGCTTGCTTCAGCCGTTCCCTGAGCCTGGGAAAGCAGGTGAAGACATAGTCCTCGCGTTCGAGATCGCGCCTGCCGGTGACACCGATATTCAGATTCTCGAGCACCGAAAGATTCGGAAAAATGCCGCGACCCTGGGGGACGTAACCGATTCCTTTCCCTGCGATCAGATGTGCAGGGCACTTCGAAAGATCGAATTCGTCGAACTTGATCGCGCCACAACTCTTTGACACCAATCCCATGATCGCGCGCAGCGTCGTCGTCTTGCCGACGCCGTTGCGTCCAAGCAACGCAGCGGATTCTCCGGGTTTCACCTCGATATTGACACCCTGGAGAATGTGTAGCTTGCCGATATGGACATGAACATCTTGAAGACTAAGCAACTGACGCCTCCTCCATGAAATCTTCGTCCTCGGGACGACCGAGATAGGCTTCGCGAACGCGCTCGTCGCCGACGATGTCCGCCGGACTGCCGCTGGCGAGGATAGCTCCTTGCGCCAGAACGGTGATCTCGTCGGCGATTCCGAACACGACATCCATGTCATGCTCGATGATGACGATTTCGATGGTCCGCGCCAGATCGCGGATCTTTGCGACCGCGCGGTCCGTTTCCGCCGGGCTCATGCCGCATGTCGGCTCATCGAGCAAAAGCAGACTCGGTTCGGAAATGACGGCCATCCCGATCTCGAGCATCGCGACGTCGCCATAGGAAAGCGTGCCGGCCGGTCGCGCGGCGAGATCGGCGAGGCCGATCTGCTCCAGCGTGTGCGTGACCTTCGCCTTTGCTTCCCGATCGCTCGCAGCCGCGCGGAATGGATTTAGGAACCGGTTGCGCGCTTGCCGTGTAATCCAGAGATTGTCGGCGACACTCAATTCCGGAAATACGCTCTTGACCTGAAGCGTGCGCTTGATCCCCAGCCGGCTGATCACGTGCGGCCTTAAGCCGGTGATGTCGCGACCGCGAAAGAAAATTCGGCCGCTGCTCGGACTGAGCAGACCTGTGACCAGGTTGAAGAAGGTGGTTTTCCCCGCGCCGTTTGGACCGATGATAGCGTTGATACGGCCGCCGGAAAGATTGATGCTGAGATTGTCGACTGCGGTCAGGCCGCCAAACCGCTTGGTCAAGTTCTCGGTTCGCAAAACCGGTTCGCTCATGGCTCGGCCTGCAACGTCAACCGCGGCGATTCTGACACCGTAGCATCGCGCTGATTTAGACCGGCGATCCATCCGTTCCAGAGGCCGACAATTCCCTTTGGTGCGAAAATCACAACGAGAATCGCCAACAGCCCGACAATCAGAGAATGATGCTCCCAGTGGCTTGAGACGATTTCGCGGATCACGATGAACAATGCCGTGCCGACCAGCGGGCCGAATATCGTGCCGGCCCCGCCGACAATGGTCCAAACCACGGCTTCGCCGGATACTTGATAAAACATATAGGTGGCCGAGGCGTAGCGGCCGAAGAACGCGAACAGTGCACCCGATACGCCGGCCAGAAAGCCGGCCATCACAAAGGCGATCAATCGCAACATATAGACATTGAGACCGATAAGCGAAGCGCGAAGGTCGTTGTCGCGGATCGCCAGGAACCCCTTGCCGAGCGGGCTATGGATCACGCGGTGCATCAGAAACAGACAAGCCGCCACGACCGTCAGGACGAAGAAATACTGGAAGGTCGGATCGATGAGGCCAAAAGCCTTGCCGCCGAACCTGAATACCGGCGGCAGCGAGAAATTGATTCCGTCGTCGCCGCCGGTCAAAGGCTTCATCGATACGGCGATAAAATAGAAGATCAACGAAAATACCACGGTGATGATCGCGAAATAATGCCAGCTCAGGCGGACCGCAAAGATGCCCGAGACCAAGGCCATCGCCATTGCCGAGACAATTCCAAGCCCGAACGCCTGCCAGAATGAAAGGCCGAGGTGATCGATGCCGAGTGCGACGCCATACATGCCGAAGCCAAAATAAAGCGCCTGCCCGAATGACAGCAGTCCGATGTAACCGAACAACAGGTTGACGCTGCTCGCAAACAACGACCAGATCAAAATTTCCGTGATCACGCTGACCCAGAAAGTGTCGACAAGTGCCGGGATCAGCCAAGGCACTGCAATCATGAACATCGAGGCGCCGACCGCCATGCCGACCTGCAGGGATCGCCGGGTCATTTGGCAAATCCCTTGAACAGGCCCTGTGGCCGCAGCAACAGCACGGCGCTCATCAGCACCAGCGAGGAAATTCGCGCGATGGTCGGATCGGCTACGCTCTGAATCACGCCTTCGAGAAATGCGAGCAGAACGGCCGCGGCCACGGTACCGGACAGGTTGCCTAGTCCTCCGATGATGACTGCCATGAAGCAGAATGGCAGCACGTCCACGCCACCGCGAAAATCCACCGTCGTGATCGGCGCCGCAACGGCTCCGCCGAACGCGGCCAACGCAAATCCGATACCAAACGTCAGCACATAGACACGTTTCGCCGGGATACCCATCGCAACGGCAGTTTCGCGGTCATGCCGCACGGCCCGCATCCAGATCCCGAGCTTGGTGTGTTGCAAGAACAGAAAGAAGGAGGCCAGCGCCAGCAGCGAAACGAGAGCGGCGAATATCCGATAGATGTCGTATTCGACCCCGAACAGCGGAACGGTCCCCTGGATCGGCGCCAGCATGCGACGCGGCGTCGCCCCGAATGTGATCCGCACGGTTTCCTGAAGAATGAGGGAGAGGCCGAAGGTCGCCACAATCGATAGCGCCGCGACGCCATGGATCGGCTGAATGACGAGGCGCTGAATAATGGCCCCGAGGATAAACCCGAGCACGGGAGCAACGATGAAGCCGATCCAGAAATTGCCAGTCGCTGTAAGGCTGAACCAGGCCAGTACCGTGCCGACCATGAAGAAGTCGCCGTGGGCGATATTGATGATGTCGAGCAGACCGAAAATGACCGAGAGACCGAGCGCGATGAGTGCAATGATCAGCCCCCAGATGAGCCCATTCATCGCCAGCAGAAGTACTGTATCCTTCATGACCACCGCCAACCGTGGCAACAGTGCCACCCTCGCCGCGATAGTTTCCGACCTTCGGTAGATCCATGCAAGGGCCATGACCGGCCGGCGCCCGCAATGCGCTGATTTCGGTCGGCCCGACAACTACGGCGTCGCGTGCTCTCGACGCAGGCATTACTTGAGCGCGGTTTGGGCAGTCGCAGCATGACGATCAAGCACGCCTGCGGGCACCATGTGCCGGTCGATTTTCAATTGCTCGGGCGACAACCCGAGTGCCAGCCCCACGAGCTGGGGAAGGTGCAGAACCGGCATGTCCAGTTTCTGATTGATGTCTCTTTCCATCTCGGATTGGAAGCTGTCAAGGACGGTGTGACACAGCGGGCACGGCGTGACCATGGTCGCCGCCCCTCCGGTCTTTGCGGCGAGCACGTGTTGCCCAGTCAGCTTGATCGCGATTCTCTCGTCGTGGGCGGCAGTGTGAAATCCGCAGCATTCGGTGCGGCCGCTGTATTCGATTGGTTGGCAGCCGAGGATTTCGGCAAGCCGTTCCAGCGCACGATTATTTCTCGAATCCACGAACCCGTAACGGTCAGGTGGACGGGTAATATGGCAGCCGTAAAACGCAGCGACCGTGAGGCCGGCGAGCGGATTGACCACCTGCTGGCGCAGCCGCTGTTCGCCGATATCCTCGTACAAGACCCAGAGAAAGTGGCTGATCTTCGTGCGCCCGCTGTAATGCAGATTGTCCTCGGCAAGTCTTGCATTCACCGAGGAAGCGAGTTCGCGATCGCTCACAAAGGCCGCATGCGCGTCCAGCACATTCAACGTGCACGTATTGCAAATCGTCATCAGGGGCAGGCCATGGCTTTCCGCCAGAGCCAAGGTCCGGACGTTGAGCGTGTAGAAAGCGGCCGGATCGATCGCGCGCAATTCGCGAGCCCCGGTGCAGGTGGCCGAGTCCAGTTGCAACAGATCGAGCCCGAGCCTGGATGCCACGAGGTGGGTGGCATCGTTGAGTTCGGCGCAGGTGCTGCGCGCCGAGCAACCCGGATAATATGCGAACTTCATGGCTTCTCCCATCTCTCGCCGAGAAGCCGGCCAGCGGCTTCCGCGGCGGCGGTTTTGGTCCCGAGGACCGTCTTGATCGGGTTGATTTTGCCGCGGACGAGCAGCCGCAATATGCGCCACAGATGTGAAAGCGCGCGCAGCCCCTGAACTCTCAGCACCAGCGCACCCGGATCAACCCGGCCACGGCTCGCGACAATGTCGCGCAAGATCAATGAATGCCTGGCCATTTCCGGATTGAGTTTCGCCGCCTTTGCCTTCAGCGGCTCGATCACTCTGCTCACGATCGGGATATGCGCCGGGCAAACCTCCTCGCATTTGTAGCAGGACACGCAATTGAAAATTCCGGTCAGCTCGAGCGATCGCCTGACCTTCTCCGGATCGTTACGCGGATCGAGTGCGGTCTGGCCTAACTGAACGAGCGGCGCGGGGCCGGCGAAGTCGGTCAAATTGCCGAGCCCGACGACCGGACAGGCCGAGTAACAACACATGCAACTGATGCAGTCGAGCGCTTTAGAAGCGTCCTTCATCTGTTTGTGCGTGAGCGGCTCGGGAAACTCCCCGTACGGCTCACGGCGCTCAATCCACGGCTCTAGGCTTGCAACCTTCTCCTCGTAGCGCGTTCGATCGACGACGAGATCGCGAATGACCGGGACATTGCGCAGCGGCTCGATCACCATGCTCGGCTCGACGGATTCCCAGCACGCGAGCACCTCGCGGCCGTTCATACGGACCGCGCACGTCCCGCACATCTTCGAGCCGCAGAACCATCGAAATGCAAGGTCAGGAGCCGCGTCGTCTGCGATCCAGTTCAGGGCATCGAGCACGCGCATCCATTTCTGGTACGGAACCTGAAATTCCTGGTAGGTCTGATCGTCCGTTTGAGCCTCCGACCGCCGGACCTTGATGGACAGCAAATCCCCCGGCGTAAGGCGGGAATTGCGCGCGGCAAGAGTGTCGTGTCGTTCGGCCTGTCCCAGCCGGCGACCGTCGATCGACGCGACAGCAGACTGGGGATCGTCACCGGGAAAGATCACCAGGCGACCTCAAGATTGTCTTTGGTGGAAAAGCTCGGCGTAAACAGCGGCAGGTCGTAAGCCCGCCGTTCAAAACGCAGGCCGTTGCCGGATTTAATCAGGACATTCGCGGCGAGCCAATTGTCGTTGTCGGTGAGCGGGAAATCCCGTCGGATGAACGGTCCACGGCTCTCCTTTCGCTCAAGCGACGAGTGGATCACGAGTTCGCAGACATCGATCATGTTCATCACGTCGATCGCATCCAGCCATTCGTAGTTCGCGGTTTTTCCGGCGTTGCGAATTTTCATGCCGGGCAGAAGCTCGACGCGGATTTGTTCGATGTCATCGAGCGCCGATCGCAGGCCGGATGCGTTCTTCTCGACACCGGCTTTTTCCCACATCACCGCCCGAATGCGCTCCTTCACGCTGCCCGGTGTGGGCCCATCGCCGGAAGAGCTGCGCAATCGATCGAGCCTGCGGCCTTCCGCTTCAATCTCCGATTGCGGAATCGAGATCGGCTTCGACGCCGCAATACCCCGCGCGACGCCTTCGGCAACCACATGGCCGTCATAGGTTGCAAGGCCAATCAAGCCGTTGCTGTGACCGCCCACGCCGCCCGCGGCGTAAAGCCCGGGAACAGATGAGCACATGGTCGCAGTGTCGACGTCGATCCCGCCCTGCCGGTAATGTGCCGAAACCGCGGTCTCGGCCAAGTGGGCCGGAAACGGCAGTCCGAGCTGCCGAAACGTCTTGCCGTAGGTCGTGTAAGTTTCGACTTCGGCCGGATCGCAATTATCGAACCCGGCAAAGTAGCCGCCCTCGTAACGGGCCTTGCCGGCGCGAACCTGTTTGACCAGCGCCTTCAACTGAACGGTATAGGGGCCGAAAGCCAGCGGGTCGTCCTGCTGCTGATTGAAGAATTCCTCGCCCGCCGCGTTGACCATGCGTGCCGACTTTTCCGAACCGAGCATCGGATTCGGATAGATCTGCATCCGCTGCCAGCTCGACGGGTATGCCATGTCGTTGGTGTGCCACCACTGCATTTCCATGTTGAGCAGGGCCGCTCCGGCGCGCCAGGCCAGTGCGACGCCGTCTCCTGACATCTCCCTCGTGCCCGTGGAGCGCGTGTGCAGGCGATCCGAATAGCCGGTCGCCAGTATGACTGCGCGCGCGATCACGGCGGTGTATTCGCCGGTCATGTAGTTCAGGCAGTAAACGCCTCCGACCGAACCATCCGGGTTTTGCAGGAGAGAGGTTGCGACCGTCTCTTCCATTCGCGCGATGCCGGCCTTGATCACTTGCTTCCGGCGCAGGTCCATGAACGGCACGCCCGAATTGCCCTGAACATTGGCAGCGATGCTGCGGATCTTACCGGGACTGGTGACGACCTCGCCGGAATCGTTACGGCGAAGGTAGAGGCCTGCTTCCTCTAGCTCCGGATAGTACACGTTCTCGATCCACTGTCCGCATCGCCGCGCCCAGTTTTGATCAATCAGGAATTGGTTGTGATACTTGACGAGGAATTCGGCGGTGTTGCGGGCGTTCTCCTCGCTGTTGCCGAGCGCCCGGCCTGAGATTACCAGATTGCCCGCAAACAGCGATGCGCCGCTCTTGCCAACCAGCCCCTTGCAGATAATAAGGGGCTCGATACCTCGCTTGTTCAAACTGAGCGCCGCGTAGCAGCCGGCAGCACCTCCTCCAACCACTGCGACGTCCGTCGTCACGACCTGCATTGCGCGTCCTCAACGGCTCAGGATGTACTTAGGCAAGGAGAGAGCCTATCACTAAGACTGTTGGGGGACATCCGAATAGGAGCTAGAGTTGTTGTTCCGCCAATTTTCACGAACGCGCCGGGCGTCCGTTCGGGGTCATTCCGCGCCGTTCTGAGCGTGGGTCGGCCACTTCCGGTCTACCCGATCAACGGACATAAGCGCACCGACCCAGTTGGTCCGGTTCGTGCCACAAGCGGACTCCCTAGTCACGCTTCCTCGTTCATGGATATACGGCTAGCTTACAAGGCTCGCTCAGACAATTTGACCGGGGTCGCCCTCATCTCCCTTGGTCCCGCCGAATTTACGAAATGGCGAAGGCGATCCTTCAGGTCGAAAAGTTCCTCCAGAGGCATGTTCAGGAAGCAGTAAAACTCACCCAACATCTGCTCGGTTCGTCTCCGAAGCGAAACACCCTTCGGCGTTAGATCGACGAGTACGCGTCGTTCATCTGTGGCCTGCCGGCGGCGGGTGACCAGCTCCTTGCTCTCTAGCCGTTTGAGCATTGGCGAAAGAGTACCAAAATCCATTCGTAGCAGTGAGGCGAGATCCCCGACGCCTTGCGGGCCGCGCTCCCAAAGCACAACTAGCACCAGATATTGAGGGTAAGTCACGCCAAGCTTTTGGAGGAAAGGCACGAACAGACGCGTCATATGGTTGCTGGCGGCGTAGAGCGCGAAGCAAAGATGGCTGTCGAGCCCCGGCATTTCCACGGGGGCAATGGAGCTTTGAACATCCAAGGTTTTTCTCTTCGCGTGACGTCGCATCTAACGGGCTTCCCTGACAACTGCCTTACCCACTCACTGGGTAACAGTTCGCCTACTTTGCGAACATAATGGGGATAGTCGAACCAAATCTTACAGTTAGCCCTGCGGCTGCGCAAGCCAATCGGGTTTTATTACATCATAGCCAATATCATTGACTCATATTAAATTGTGTGCAATCTAATTGCGTCTTTCAAAACTCCTAGCGACTATTGGGAAAGGACGGAGCCAGTTTTGCCTGCGGCGCGCTGGCTTAAACAAAACAACAGACTGAAGGGAGAGGAACCATCATGTCGGACATGGATCGCCGGGCTTTCGTCGGAACCGCTGCTTTGGGCGGCGTAGCCGCTGCAGTTCTCACGTCTTCATCTGCCGAGGCCGCGGGAGATAACAGCGGCTACTTCGTAGTCGCGGAAATCGTATCCACGAAGGAGAAGGCGGATGAAGTCCGCGCATTGCTCGTGCCCTACGCGGAAAAGTCCGCCAAGGAACCGGGGTGTTTGAAATACGTGCTGATGGAAGTCATCGCTGAGCCGGGTCGCTTCCTGACTTACGAGCGATGGACGAACAAGGCGGCCCTCGATGCCCACATGGTCACGCCGGATATCAAGGAAATCGTGCCAAAGCTGCAGCCGATTCTGGCCAAGCCGGTCAGTCAGATCTTCCTGGATGGGCGCACCAGCGTCTAAGCAGAAGGTCTGCTGAATACTCCAACGGCTGGGCGCTGCTTCCGAAGCAGCCCGGAACAACAGTCGATCGATAATTCAAAACAATTCATGGCAAGAGGGAGGGAAGAATGCGCGGTCCAATCCATGGGTTGGGTGCGGTGGTGGCACTCGCAATTGCTGCTCCGGCGGTTGCCGGCGATCTGACAAGCATTGAACTCGACCCCAGCGGCAAGGCGATTGCGGTCAAGAAGGAGCCTGGAAAGCTCGCTCCGATTCCAGACATTGCCGCAAAGCCGAACAAGGGTTTCGAGTATGCGGCAATCCATCAAGTGCCGCCGAACAGCATTGATATCAGCAAAGGCATCAATGTCATGCGCGGGCACGTCGACGCCAACGGCTCGATCGCGCTTCACGCGGCACCTGCGGAACAAGGATACGTTCTTTACGTCATCAGCGGCGCTGGCAAGATGACCTTGAACGACAAGGACGGCAAACAGTACGGCGAAGTCACATACAAGCCCGATGATATCCTTCTGTTCCACCCGCATACGTGGCACGGCTGGATCAACGGCGACAAGCCGTTCGAATTCCTCGGCTTCGAGATGCAGGAAAAGAAGTAACGCCAACTTATCGGCGCGAGCAAAAGATCGCCCTGTCCCAAGCTCACGCCGATAACGAATCTGCTTCAGGGGAGGAAACCATGATCAAGATCCATCATCTCAACCACTCGCGCTCGACCCGGGTCATCTGGTTGATGGAAGAGCTGAACGAGCCCTACGAGATTGTGCGTCACATGCGGGATCCCAACACATTCCGCTCACCGCAAACGCTCGAGCGAGTCCATCCGCTCGGCAAGGCCCCGGTGATCGAAGACGGCCCCCTGATGCTCGCGGAGTCCGGCGCCATCATCGAGTATCTCATCTCGACCTATGGCCGCGGCAAGCTCGCTCCGGCGCCGGGCGGGTCCTCCTGGGCGCGGTATATCGAACTACTGCACTTCGCGGAGGGATCAGCCATGTTTCCTCTGCTCGTCCACCTTCTTGGCATGTTCACCGGCGGACTCTCCGATGGTCTGAAGGGGTTCATCACACCGGACATTGCCAAAATTCTGAAATACCTTGACGCCGAGGTTGCTAGAAACGGATACCTCATGGCAGAGGGCTTCACCGGCGCGGACGTCCAGATGTCCTACGTTGTCGAAATAGCCCGCATGGGTAAGCTGCACGAACCGTATGCGTCCCTAGAAGCCTGGATGGCGCGACTTGAGCAACGCCCCGCCTACAAGCGTGCGATCGAACGGGGCGGACCGGTACGGCTCCCAATCTGATTTGTGGTTTGGTGGACGAGGAACGTCCGGAAGCAATTGCGGAAAAACCGCGGACAGGCGGCGCTTACGCGGCGGCGCTACCGGCTTGTGGCGACACTCAGGGGTGCCGGATATTCAGTGCTTGCGCCTGAAGGCACGTTCTATCTTTGGAGCAAGTGGACGGACAGCGATCCGCACATACAATGGAATGCGCTCGCAGATCGCGATGTCTTTGTCCTGCGCGGCAGCATGATGAATGCGCCCGACTACTTCCGAATAAGTCTGACAGCATCCGATGAGATGGTTGAACGGGCGCTGCCAGCATTTATCGAGGTGGCATGACGGGCACGGTAAGCAGTTCGCTTCGGCGCCTGCCTTAGTCTACCGAACATTCCTTGAAGTAGGCTCTGGGGGTCATTTTCAGACTTCGACTCGCGTCCCGGCCAGGTCCCTTTCTCCCTCTACAACGGACGTGCGACGACTGCATCGGCATGTCGGTTTCGTGCCAATAACGGAAATGGCCACCGCCTCTAATTATCAGCTCGTCGGCGGGCACGAGCAGACTGGTCAATTGGGGCAATGTCTGGATATGATGTCCTGCTGGCCTGCGCAGGGTGCATGACAATTGCAAATTGCTCGAATAGCAGGGAGGAATGTCCATGTTTCGTAAACTGATGATTGGCGCACTAGGCGCTATGGCTGTCGTGTTCTCGACTACGGCATTCGCGCAAGGTACTGCGGCGGACGCCAAGGCCATGCTTGAAAAGACGGTTGCGGCCATCAAAGCCGATAAAGCCAAGACGCTCGACCAGATCAACAAGGGCGAAAACGGCTTCCTTGTTGGTGACCTCTATCCGTTCTGCTTCAATCTCAGCGACGAACTCCTGGTCGCGGTCGGCAATCCCAACGTCAAGGGGTTGCTCGGCAAGGACGCGAGGACATTTAAGGACCCTACGGGCGACGTGTATGGCCCAAGGCTCTATGACGCGGCGAAAGAGGGCCAGGTCAATGAGGTCAGCTACATGTCTCCCAAGGCCGGCGCTGACAAAGCGTGGGTGCCGAAGGCGAGCTTCGCTACCGCGGTCGCCGGCCTGGGATGCGGCGTCGGTTACTACAAGTAGTCTGATCAGACCAACCGCGGTCAGTTCTGATGCCCTTCACTCCGCATGTGCGGTTTGTCATCGAGGCTGGTCCGTTTTGACGTCCGCCTTGGGTCTTGGCCGTGTCAAAACGGCCTTAGGGGTGTCGGCCCTGGCAGCCAAAGACGCGGGTGTACTTAGGCTGCGATCGCAGCGATTAGCGGCTTGATCCCGATGATGTTCATGACCCGGGTCAGATTATATGCAAGGACCGAGAGGGCCATCTCGGCAGCTACCTTTGGGAGCGTTTTGGTCAGGAAGTGCGTCGCTCCCATGCGGGCTTTCATCGTTCCGAACGGATGTTCGACCGTCTCCCGCCGCTGCCGCATGGCATGAGGGTTGTTGTCGAGGCGTCTCTGTGCCTCCTCCAGCACGTGCTCATGCTCCCAGCGCGTAATCCGCCGCTCCTTGCCGGTTGTGCAGCTAGCTTTGAGTGCACAGTCACGACACGCATTGGTCCAATAGCGTCGTAGTTGCTGGTCGTCTTCCTCGTTGGTGTAGTGGTAGATCAGCTTTTCGCCGGCCGGACAGCGATACGCATCCTCGTCATTGAGATAGACAAAGTCCTGTTTGCCAAAGCGACCCCGTGCCTCAAGACCTGATGTCATCGGCTTGGGAAGCGTCACCGCAATTCCCGCCTTGTCGCAGGCGAGGATTTCCTCGCCACTATAGTAGCCACGATCAGCCACGGCTTCGAGTTTTTCGACGCCGAGGACAGCCTTTGCACGACAGGCGATGTTGGCGAGTTGCGCCCGGTCTGAACCGGTGTTTGTCACCTCATGCGCGATGATCAGATGATGCTCGGTATCGACCGCGACCTGCACATTGTAGCCGACAACGCCGGACCCACGTCCGCTCGTTGCCATCGATCGGCTGTCGGGATCGGATAAAGAGATTTGCTGGTCGGGCGAAGCCAGCATCTGCTTCTCATAGGCGGCTAGCTTGTCCATCTCCTCCTTCAACTTCGGCAATTTCTCGGTGAGCCTTGCTACCTTCGCCGCCAGTGCTTCTGTCGGCTCCTGCCGGTCGGCCGTGTCAAGCTGGCTCAGATAGCGGCCGACGCTCTCCTCCAACTGAGCTCGCCGCCGTTGCACCTTCGCCTTTGTGAAGTTCTTGTCCCGATTGTTTACGGCCTTGAACTTGCTCCCATCGATGGCAACGCTCGCCGTCGCCAGAAGGCCCATCTCACGACAGAGTTCGACAAAACGTGCACAGACCTTGCGAAGCGCCAGGCTGTTGTCCTTTCGAAAGTCCGCGATTGTCTTGTGATCGGGAGCGAGCCGACCCAAAAGCCACATAACCTCGACGTTGCGTCCAGCTTCTCGTTCCAGCCGCCGGCTTGACTGAACCCGGTTCAGATAACCGTAAATATAGAGCTTAAGCAGAACCGAGGGGTGGTACGACGGCCGACCAGTCGCCGCCGGCTCAACCCCTTCGAAGCTCATCTCGGCCAAATCGAGCGCATCGACAAATACGTCGATCACGCGAACGGGATTACTCTCGTCAATGAAATCATCCAGGCATTCGGGCAATAGCGACCATTGCCCACGATCTGCCCCTTCCACAAAGCGCCGCATCAATTCCCCCAGAATCAACGGGAGAATCATAACAGCGGCACAGCGTTTTCGCACAGCCAGGGTCATTTTTCAGACCTCGGGCCACGCCCGACGCTAGGTCCGTTCATCACCTAACAGCAGACATGCGGCGACTGCATCGGCATGTCGGTTTCGTGCCAATTCCGGAAGTCGGCGGTGCCGAAGTCGTAAGTCTTACGGCGATGGTCCGCAAGAGATCGTTGCCTAGCCACACGGTTATAGGATGCCAATCCCTAGCGACTCGCAAAACAATCTCATTGCTTCGTTGCAACTAGCAACGACAACTATGACCTAGCGGTTGAAAGTCGGCCCGGACCTGGAGCCGTGATAATTCGGATCGCCCTCAGGCCACGTCGACATACAGGGCGGAAACTGGTTACGGTACGGCCAGGTGCATCTCGCCTCAAGCGGCGTCCCCGCCCAGGCGTTTGCGGCGGCAGGCGGCTGTTGCCGCCGCTGGCGGTTTGATTGCTGATCGGCATACGCTACCGACTGCAGCGGCCACCAGAGCGCTCCCACCGCCACTGCTGCGATCGCCGCAGGACGCGACCACGCGATAGTCTGCATTCCCGTTTGCACGAACCTCTCCTGTGTTAGCCTCCAACCTCTGTTGAAGCAGAGGATCCAGTTTGTCAAAATCGCGCGAGCTCGCGACAAGAGCACCCGCGGATACCGACGCCAACCTATCGAAGCAGCAGCATGCGACTTCGTCTTTTTGGCAGCGCTACAGTCGTAAGCTTTGCAGTTTAGAACCTAAAACGCACGCCGGCTGTCGGATCGAAGTTGTTGCGCGCCAAGTAGCCGTTCGACAGGCCAGCATTCACCTGCGAGAACATCATGCCGAAGTAGGTATCCCACTTCGGCGCGAAGCGCCAATCGACCACAGCGGAAACAGCATCGAATGTACCAGCGCACTGCGAGTGCGCCGCGGGATTGGCGCAACTCGCCGATGTATAGTCGTGTTGGATGTAATGATAATAGGCGCCAACAACATCCAAGTCTTTGGTGACCGCATATTTCGCGCCTGTCCACATCACTTGCATCACTTTATCGCTGCAGGTAGTGCGAGCCGCACAACCGGCTGAATAAGCCAGGTTCGTGACGGCTGTCATATTGCCATACGCGCTTCCCATGGGAAGGCCGCCAATGTTCGTAAAACCGGTCACGGTGTTTACGGGATCGCTGGGGGGCGCCAACTGGTACCATTGGTAACCCGCGTATACCTGCAGCGGGCCTACGCGATACTTTGAAGCCAGCATCACGCTCTGGTTGTTGGAGATCGTTGCGGTCAGCGTTTGTGGCAGATACGGCGCAATCGGACGACCGTTAGCGTTGGTCGGAACGCCCGCGAGCGAGAGGTTTACAGCATCTTTTTCCCACTTGTAGATCGCGTCGAGTGAAAGTGCGCCGGTGCCCCAGCCGAAGTCGCCGATCGGTATATCACCGCCGATTTGGCCTTCGTAATCCCCGTTTGAGCCATTGTTTTGATCATAACCCCCGACTTGAGCGAGCGCCCCGAGGCGTACCGGGCCGATGTTGACCCGGTATTTGATCGCGGTGGTAATGCGGCAGGTTTCTGAGTCACCGGCGCCGCAATTCGAGCTGGAAAAACCGAGCGCCGAGAAAGCATAGGAGCCACCCATTGGATCGTAGGCGGTAATGGCGTCCAAGGTGAGCGCATTTTGCCTAAAGAAGGTGAGCGTGCCGAACGTGTCGGAATTAACGCCGATATACCCGACCGAATTGTAGAACTGGCCAGCGCGGCTCGAATCGTTGTTGGCAGTTTGCAGATTGAGAGGCACCCCTCGATTGCCGGCGATGGAGTACGGACTGTTGCTGAGCTCCAACGAGTAAGGATCGAAGCTGGCTTCGAGTTGGCCGATGAAAGCCCAGCCGGGCGCAAAGGGCTCATCGACCAGTATGCCCACATTCGACGTGCTGAGAGCCCCCGGCGCGAGTGTCCACATCGCCTGTCTGTTCATTTTCTGAACCAGGTAGGAGCTGCCTTGCGCGAAATACGGATCGAGCGGTGCTCCGTGAGTTTGGTAGCCACCGCCAGCGTCGATCGTGCCGTAGAACCTGACGCCATACCAGCTCAGCGGGCAGTTCGTGACAAAGAATCCCCAGACACTTGTGCAGGCACTGGACGTGGTCGACAACGCTACCGTCGGCACCTTGGTTACGATTGGCTCGTCGGCTAAAGCTTGCCCGGCAGTCGCGAGTAGTCCGGCCGCGAAAGTCGTACACACGACAAGGCGAGCTATCAGCTTATCGAACATCTTTACTGACCCCGAGTGCTTAAACGACAGGGGTGAATTGGATTTTCTCCGATAGGAAACGTTAAGGTATCGAACCATAAGTTGCCTGACGGGCCTGAAAAATCGATCAGAAACGCGACAAAAATTTGCCACCCCAATATTTGTTGGCGTGTTTTATTGCCTATAAGATTTCGAGGTTATTCCTCCAAACGTTGCAAGGAAGCGACAGCAAAAGGAAAATATAGCCTCAAGGCCTTGGTGGCCTGTCTTCAGAAGTTTTGCGCGAGAACGGATCAAACGGAGGACATAACGCGCGGCGGTAGCGTCGGGGGTATTCCCAAATTAAGAATTGTGTGACTCTTGGCCGGAGAGGGTCAAAAACCGAAGTCCGCGGTCGCAATCGTGAGGTCCACTTCACCGCCAGGATCGGACATCGTCGGCCCGATTAGCCATGTCCGAAAGGTGCCAATTTCGGAAGTCGCCCCGATATCGGAAGGCCAAGGCTTCTGGCGGTCTTGAGGTTGATGACAAACTCGTACTTTGTTGGAGTTTGTACTGGCAGATCGCCCGGCCTTTCCCCCTGAGGACGCAACCGACATAACCAGCCGCGCTCTCGGCGGAATGCGCGATCAGACTATGCTGTTCCCATAGGGCAATTATACATTCCTGGGACCTTCGCTGACCATCATCTCTTCTAGTGCGCCATCGCGATTTCACCCGACACTTGCTCGCGCCTCGCATCGATCCGCAGCAGCCCAACCACGATCGCGCCCACTAACGCGCAACCCGCGAGCAATAGTAGGCCGGCGGTAAAGCTGCCCGTCAAATCCTTCAGGTAGCCCATCGCGTAAGGACCGGCGAAGCCGGAAAGATTTCCAAGCGAGTTGATCGCGGCGATGCCGGCGGCGGCCGATGCTCCCGTCAGAAGACTTGCTGGTAGCGGCCAAAACATCGGCGGTACCGCAGAGACGCCGATCTGTGCAAAACAAAGCAACGCCATGACGATGACGGGGTTGGAAACGAGACCTGCCAATCCGATCCCTAGCGCCGCCATCAAAAGTGCTGCGGCGACGTGACCCTTTCGTTCCATGGTCCGATCGGAATGACGACCGAGCAGCACCATGCCCACGGCCCCGAAAACAAAGGGCAGCGCCGCGAGCAATCCGGTCTGGGTATCGCTGACGCCAAAACCCTTGATGATAGTCGGCAGGAAGAACGCCACGCCGTAGCTTGCAGCATTCAGGCAGAAATACACCAGAGCGCAAAATAAAATGCGCGGATCCGTGAGTGCTTGACCCAAGGATAGGTGTTCGACCTTCTCCTTATTTTGTTTCTCGATGGCCAGCACGTTCTCCAGCCACGCGATCTCATCTTGTTGCAGCCACCGGGCCTGGCGCGGGAAGTCGGTTAGGTAGATCAGGACGCCAATGCCCACCAGAACCGACGGCAACGCCTCGAGAATAAACAGCCACTGCCAACCTTCCAAACCCCAACCCGTCACGCCTAGCAGCATCCCGGAGATAGGCGATCCGATAATCGAGGAAATCGGGATCGCCAACATGAACAAGCTGATGACTTGGGCGCGATAGACCGCCGGGAACCACAGGGTCAGATAGAAGATGATGCCCGGAAAGAAGCCTGCCTCGCAGGCGCCGAGTAGCAAACGGAGGGAATAAAAAACACCCGTGGTCGGAATTCCGGTCGCTGCCGATATCGATGGGATGAATGCGAACGCCCCAGAAACGATCCCCCAGGTAATCATAATTCGGGCGATCCAAACGCGCGCGCCGACTCTTTCCAAAAAAATGTTGGAGGGTACTTCAAACAGGAAGTACCCGACGAAGAACAATCCCGCGCCCAGTCCGAAGGCTGCCTCACTCAATCCAAGCGCCTGGTTCATGTGTAACTTGGCGAAGCCGACATTGACGCGATCGAGATAGGCCACAAAATAGCAAACGATCAGGAACGGAATTAGCCGCCACATAACCGTACCGATGACACGTTTCTCAATCTCTTGCATGGCGCAGCCTCCCGTCATGTGTTTACAGGCCCGTTCAGAAATTGCCGTTGTGCCAGCAGGCCTTACGGCTCAGCGGCCCAACCCTCACGCTGCCGCCTGAACTTCTCGTCACCACCGCACAGCACTCAGTTTCAGCTTGCGGAGTGGATTAAACGTGTTCTGTTGCGATTGGCTTCTCAGGGGCGATTAATGGACTTTCAGCCCATTTCACCGCGGGATCGTCGCAACTTAGACATTGGAGGTCGGTGCGGCCGGAGATGGTGACAACGGGGATCATTCGTTTTCCGCACTTCGGGCAGCGCGATATCTGATCCATGAGGTCCTCTCGATTTTCCATCCCTAATAAGGAACAGGAGCTTTTGTTCCATGCCAATGACATACTTGGCACCTGCCGCCCGGCAGGGAGGCAAATATGTCGGCACCGGCAGGCGTGAACTTGACATAGGCCTGGTCTCGTGCCGCGACATTGCCGGCCCCTATCCGAAGTCATACAGTTCTCGTGAGTACCTTGCATGCTGGAAACGCTCATTTTTCGCTGCGCCATCACGATTGCTGCGCTCGCCCCGATATGGCAACGCTGCTATATCGAACATTTCTTGGCTTCCGCGCGCGGCACCGTGATACGATTAGACCTAGGACGTAGCCCTGGCGCGGTGCCCGGCTCGGTTTGGGTGCCGACGATTGAGTATCATGTAGCTGGGCAGCGTTGGGCCTTTGCGAAGAACTATTGACAACTTGTCAACGACGAGCGCCCGAAATATTCCGTTGGTGATGAAGTTGAAATTCTCTACCACCCACGGAAACAGTGGCGCTTCACCTACAAGAACAGTCGGGGAACTGGATTGGTGCTACGTTCGTCACTGGCATGTCGGGTATTTCCGCACTCGCCAATTTGCCACCTGACTAGCGTTGCACGCGGTCGATGTGAGTTTGCTACGGGTGTGCGCCGTGACAAGGCGGCGCTTTCCAGTGGGTGCAAGTCCCACCCGGCAACCGCTCCAGCTGGAAGCAATCGGAGCAGCGTCTCATTCGGGTCGCGTCGGCGTTGGCCCGCCAGCGCCTGATCACGGGTCGATCAGCACGCCGGGATTTATCATGCCCTTCGGGTCGAGTTCGCGCTTGGCGCCCCGCAGCGCGCGGGCAAACAGTTCTGGCCGCTGCCTGTCATAGAACGGCCGATGGAACCGGCCCACCGCATGATGGTGGGTGGTCGTACCGCCATGCTCGACAGTCGCCGCCGTACAGGTCGTCAGCACCGCCATGAACTGGTCGAGCATGATCCGCTTGTCGAGGATGCCGCCAAACGTAAAGTAGAGGCACGGCCCGTCGGGATAGACATGCGTGAAACGGCAGGTGACCGTACCCTCGCGGCCCGTCACCTGCGTGATGGTATCATGGGTGATCTTCGATATCTTCGCGTGGAAATCGCGGAACCGCTCCCATGTCATCGAGGTCTCGAAAGTCGAGGAGAGCAACCCGCGCGCGACCGCGTGTTCGCTGTAATGGGGAGCGCGGATGAATTTGTTGCGCCAGGCGCCCGCGGCGCCTTTGCGGTGCGAGTTCTCTTCGTCCAGTGCTGCGGCGTCCGGGACACCGCCATTATCTCGGCAGATTTCGAGCGCGCGGGCCATCCAGGCATCGAGCGGGTGGTCGGCCAACTCGAACGTGAGCATCAGCACCGCCTCTTTGTTGTCCCACGGGATATCAGGCAGAGCCTCGCGCGCTTCAAGTAGCCGGCAGTTGGCGGGATAAAGGCCAGCCTGCGTGATGCCGCGCACTGCGTCCGCACCGGCATAAAAGTCCTTGAAGCGCACGCTGGTTGCGGCGCGGAAGGTTGGCTTCTTACGCAGCCGCACCCATGCTTCGGAGATGATGCCGAGGATGCCCTCGGAGCCGATGAACATCCGATCGGGGCTTGGCCCTGCACCGGAGCCCGGCAGGCGCCGCGTCTCAAGGGTGCCGACCGGCGTCACCACCCGCGTGCTCTCGACGAAATCGTCGATGTGGGTGGTAAGGGTCGCATAGTGACCTCCAGAACGCGTGGCGATCCAGCCGCCCAGCGTCGAGCAGCGGTAAGCTTGCATGTAGTGGCGCATCGTGAACGGCGTCTCGCGCAACTGGTCTTCGATGTGAGGCCCGTAAACGCCGCCCTCGATACGCGCAGCGTGACTTACCGGATCGACTTCCAGCACCTTATCCATGTGGCGCATCGAGATCGTCACGACCTTTTCGAACTCAGCCGCAGGTTCGATGCCCTTCACCACGGACGAGCCGCCGCCGTACGGAATGGCTTTGGCGCCGATTTGGTCGCACCAGCCGAGGATGCGCACGATGTCCTGTTCATTGTCGGGAAAGGCCACTGCGTCAGGCGGATTGGGCACCGAGCGCAGGAACATGCGGCAGGCGTCGAACCAAGCCTTGCCGTAGGAGTGCTCTAGCCGGGTAAGATGATCGGTGCGAACGACGGGTTGCAGCGCGGACGGTACGACAACGCGTGACGGACGAAGCGTAATCTCTTCAGCCTGAGGCGGCGGCGTTACATCGAACCCCGAGAGCCCGTATCGCTTTGCGATCCCTGCTTCCCAGGGCTTGATTTCGTCCGAGGTTAGATCCTCGTCGGCATAGCCCCACGCATAAAATTTTTTCTGTCGTCTCATCGTTTCCTCCGGCCAATCTTTTGACGGGACAGTTTCCTCGGTCGGCGCAATGTGACTTTAGTCCCAAAGAACGGCAATTCGCGGAATTTTCTTGAATTGTCGCGCCTGCGCAGACACGGGCCATGCTGCCCACCACCTGCGCTTTCGCCCGGATCTACTCTTCCTCAAAGAGCGAGCCTGGCGTCTCCTAGATAACTTTGCCAGGATTAAAAATTCCGTCGGGATCGAGCGCCTTCTTGAGCGCGCGCATCAACGCGATTTCGCTTTCGCTTCGGCAGACCGACAGATAGGGCCTCTTCTCCAATCCGATTCCGTGTTCGGCCGAAATCGACCCCCTGAGCTTGCCGAGCGGGCCATAGACCAGCGCCTCAATCTTCGGCCGCAACGTCATGTA
The DNA here is from genome assembly GCA_963820275.1 of uncultured Alphaproteobacteria bacterium. Lineage (GTDB taxonomy): Bacteria > Pseudomonadota > Alphaproteobacteria > Rhizobiales > Xanthobacteraceae > Bradyrhizobium. Next base: position 43,389 of record CAWFZL010000019.1, on the reverse strand, counting down.
TTGCTGGGGTGGAACTTGAACAATCACATGCAAATTCCCGTCGCCCAGATGGCCGAAGATCCAGAGCCTGTGCTCGCCGATCCCTTCCTTCAAATCCCTGCTCAGGGCTTCGACATATTGTTCCATCGCAGCCAAGGGCAGCGAAATGTCGAATACAACCGGCATACCGCCAATCATGACTTGTACCACGTCATCGCGCAGCGACCAGAAAGCACGTCGGTCACTGTCGGACTGCGCCACCGCTGCGTCGGAAATCAACTTTGCTTCAAGCGCCGATTCCAGTGCGGCAACGAATCGCTCCGAATCGAGCTTGGCGTTGGCGCCAAGGCTTTCAATCAGAACGTAATACGGATGTTCCTGACCGAGTGGTCCTTTGCCCCTGGCCGGCGGATTTGTCACCAGGCGATAGAAAGATTGCCACATGACCTCAAATGCCGAGAGTGACCCGCCCAAAGCGCTGTCGATATGCTTAAGCAGTTTCGTCAGCGCCTCGAAAGTTGGCACTGCTGCAATTGCCACATCTTGCGACCGTGGCTTTTCACGTAGTCGCAACACCAGTCGCGTAATGATCCCTAGCGTGCCCTCGGACCCAACGAACAAGTGCTTGATATCATAACCTGCGTTATTCTTGATGAGGCGGTTCATCGACGAGATGATGGTGCCATCGGCCAATACGACCTCGAGACCAAGGGTCATGTCGCGCATCATGCCGAAGCGGATCACGCGATTGCCGCCGGCATTTGTCGCGGCGTTGCCACCAAGGGTCGCGGTTCCGCGCGCACCGAGGTCGAGTGGAAAGATCAAATCGTGTTGCTCGACTGCTTCCTGCAGCGCTTGCAGCGTAACCCCGGCCTGCACTACGGCGACACGCTGAACTTGGTCGATCGCTTCGATAGCGCGCATCCGTTCCATCGAAAGGATCACTTCTTCAGGCGACGCATCGGCCCCATGTACAAGGCCTGTCAGACCGCCGTGGGTCACGATTCGCATGCCGTTGTCATGGCACCAGCGAACCACCTTCGAAACCTCCTCCGTGTCCTTTGGGCGCACAAGAGCCCGCGCCTTGAGGGTATCCGGGCGCAAAAAACCGGCCGATCGCGTTGCGGTGTCGGCCGCACTCAACACTCCCGTTTCGCCAACAATGGCCCGAAGCGCATCGATTGTGCCCACGGCCGATCTCCTCAAATCATGGCCTCGATCAGGCGCGGTCCCCTGTGCTTCATCGCCGATTCATATTGCACTGCGAACTCTTCGGCCGTCGTGGCGCGGCTGGCTTCCACTCCGAGGCCGCTGGCGATCTGCGTCCAGTTCATTTCCGGATTATGTAAATCAAGCATCGAACGCGCATTTTCTCCGACCGTCCCTGCGCCCACACGTTGCAGTTCATAGTTGAGAATGGCGTAGGACCGATTAGCGTAGATGACAGTGGTCACATCCAGATTTTCGCGCGCCATGGTCCATAGCGCTTGCATCGTGTAGGCAGCTCCGCCGTCACCGTGCGGGCAGACGACTTTGCGATCGGGAGCAGCCAGAGCCGCCCCAACGGCCAGCGGAAGACCCTGACCGATGGAGCCGCCTGCTAGCGGCAAATGTGTGTGCGGACGCGCGCGCGCCAGCGTCATCAGCAGCGGCAGGCTCGAAGTGTTTGATTCGTCCGCGAAGATCGCATGATCCGGCGTCAGTTGTGCAATAATCTGGGCCACACTGAATGGGTTAAGCGAGCCGGTTGGCAGCCCGGGTAGTTGCAGAGAGACACGGAGCGAGGCCTCCTGCGGCGCTCCCAAGGCGTCGGCTAGGTTCTGCAAAGCGGTGACGCTGTCCTCATGAGGGTGCGCGAGGTAAATTAGCTCGCACGTGTCGGGTACACACCAGCTCGGTTTGCCGGGATAGGCAAAGAACGACACGGGTGGCGTACTGCCAACCATGATCATTTGCTGTGTTCCCGCAAGAAATGCCGCGATCTGTTCGCCGAAGTAGGGAATCCGCTCCACCGGTACGCGACCGGCACCCATCTCGGAATGCGGTGCAAAGGTATCACATAGCAATCGCACTCCGGTTTTGGCGTGGATACGCCCGGCCGCCTCCAGTGCCTCACCGATTAAGGCGCGGCCTCGCAATAACATCGCCGTCTTCTTGCCGGTGGATATCAGTTTAGCGGTATCTTCGATCGAACCCGCACTTACGATTGCGGGGCTGATATCGGGTAATCGCTCCGCGGCACGCTCGGCTGGATTCCAGGCTGCGTCAGCAGACAGTATCAACGTGGCGATGCTGCCTGGCGCGGAGCGCGCCGCCTGCAAAGCTCTCGCTGTATCGCTTGCAACGAGTTTTGCGCTCCTGGTTTCATGGACCCAATTCGATACTGGACGAGCGAAGCCAACGATATCGGACGTCAACAATGCATCATATTGCAGGTGATAGGTGGCGTGGTCGCCGACGATATTGACGATCGGTGTCGCGGCGCGGCGGGCGTTGTGCAGGTTGGCAAGGCCATTTGCCAGGCCCGGCCCCAGATGCAGCAGTGTCACAGCGGGTTTGCCTGCAACGCGGCCATAACCATCAGCAGCACCAGTTGCTACACCTTCAAAAAGACAAAGTACCGGCCGCAGCGCCTTAATGGTGTCGAGGGCTGCAACCAAATGCATTTCAGAGGTACCGGGGTTGGCAAAACAGACCTCGACACCGCAATTGACCAAGGTTTGAATTAGTGATTGGGCCCCGTTCATTTGAAGACTCCTACGGTGTCGAAGAATCTGCGCACCAACCCGGCCCGAAAAGCAATTGCCGCAGGCATAACCTTGCCAGTCCTGATTTCAGTATCGATCCGGCGATGCGAGTCTTTGTGTTAGATCAATGTGTTTGGTCTGACGGCGATCTCATCGACGTCATGTTCCGCCCCTGCCCAATGTCCGAATCGGGGTCAAGAGCTGACCTGCCGCACCGCAAGTCGGACTTTCGCGGTAGGGACGCGAGTTACCTCGCGCCCCCCGCACAGATCCGTACGGGCCCAATTCGGGCATACGGCTCCCACCTCGGGTGTCTAACGGCGAAGCGCCTATCTGGCCACGGATGAAGGATTCGCGGTTGCGGGAGCCATTCGTCGACCAACCGCTTGATCTGCTCCCAGGTCATCCCATCTTTTTGGCTCCGCCACTTTAGCGTGCGCCGCCAGAGATTGGTGACGTGGAACAGGAACGCGGTCAGTGACGAACGGTTTGTCACCGCGTGATAGTTGAAGTAACCGGTGACGACCTGCTGCAACCATCTTCCCTGCTTGGGAATTGGCTCATGCATGCTCCGTCGCAGTTCCTGCTTGATGGCTTGCAACTTTGCTCGCATGCGGTCCCGCCGGGACTTTCGTTTGATTTGGAATTTGCCCCGGCGAGATTTGCTGCAGATAAAGTTGAAGCCCAGGAAGGTGAAGGTCTCCGGTTTGCCGAGCCCGCGCCGCTTGCGGTTTTCCACCGCGTAGCGTCCAAACTCGATCAGCCGGGTCTTCTCCGAATGAAGCGACAGTGCAAACTCCTGTAACCGCTTACGCATCTCGTCGAGAAAGCGCCGGGCATCGCTCTCGTGCTCAAAGCCAACAATGAGGTCGTCGGCGTAGCGCACGATGATCATATTGCCCGCAGCCTCGCGCCGTCGCCAGCGCTCGGCCCAGAGGTCGAAAACGTAGTGTAAGTAGAGATTGGCCAGTAGCGGTGAGATCACCGATCCCTGCCCGGTCCCCTTGTCACTGACCGTCACGATTCCGTCTTCCAGGACACCTGCCTTGAGCCATTTCTGGATCAGGCGGATGATGCGTCGATCGCCGACACGGTGTTCCGCAAACTTGATGAGCCACTCCTGGTTCACCGTGTCGAAGAACGAACGGATGTCGGCGTCCAGTATCCAGTTCACCTTTGTGCTGGTGATTCCGACCACGAGCGCATCCATCGCATCGTGCGTGCTGCGTCCGGGCCGGAACCCATACGAGAACCCGAGGAAATCTTCCTCGTAGATCGCGCTCAGCACCGCAGCCGTGGCCCTCTGGACGATCTTGTCCTCAAGGGCGGCGACCGCGATCGGGCGCTGCCGACCATCCGGCTTGGGTATGTAAACCCGCCGCGACGGCAATGCCCGATACGCTCCCCGATGGACCCGGGCATGCAGGTCCTCAAGATTACTCTCAAGGTGCTGCTCGTAGTCCCGACATGTCAGTCCATCGACCCCAGGTGCAGCGTTCTTCTTGAGTTCAAAGAATGCCTCTTCGAGGTGATCAGTACTAATGTGGTGGAGGAGCGTGGTGAACTTCTCCTTCTTCCTTTGCCTTGCGGCTTGCCGTATGCGCTCCAGCGCCTGTGACACGAGTCCCCGGTACTGTGCCCGGCCCGTGCTTTGCTGACTTACATTCCCCTTGGCCCCCGCCCTTGGCTCCACCAACTCCGCAGCCGGTCGCCCGGCTTTGTTCGAAGGCTTTGCAGCTACTATGGCGGGGTCAGACTTCTCATGATCGTGCATCGTCGGCTACGGCTCCTCGCCTTCCCGACGCGGATCAGTGCAGCAGGCATGCTGGCGCTGACCAACCATGAGATCTCCCGGTTCCCGAGCAAAGAGCGTGCGCACATGCCAGTGTCTAAGACCACGCCGGGCCGTCTGGGCGCTCGCGTTATCGCGCCCATCCGTGTTGCCTTCCGCCAACGGAACGACGTCGGCACCCAGGATGAGGGTACTTTCGCGGCTCAATGGCTGGCCTATGCGCTCCCCTGTCAACGCTTCGCCAATACCCTCACGGGTACCTGCGCATGACTCGGGGTCGATGCGGTTCGCTACTCCTTCATCGTGATGGACTTGCACCATCTACTCCTTGCCGGTCTCCCGGCGCACTCCGGTCTACCCCCAACATCGGAGATATCGTTGCACCGCTCCAACTGACGCGATGTGCCAGGAAGAGAGACATCGCACTAGTCCGATTTGCCTGAGTCAGCGTTGGATTCGATAAACGCCGAAGTAGTGCAGCGCAGCGAAACAGCGCAATACGCCATGATGATCAAGCTTGCTGACGGGCGCTAATCGGTTACTTTTTGAGTTGGCGAGCAAAGTGGGAGGACGCGTCCGTGACCACCGTTGCGACAGACGGCATTCCGACCGAAATCCGTCGCGCCTGGGCCGCCGCCGCTCTTGCATGCATGGGTGTCGTCTTCGGCGACATTGGAACGAGCCCGCTGTATACGCTCAACGTGGCGGCGAAAGCCGCAAGCCCGAGCGGACAAGTATCGCCCGAGGCAGTGCTCGGCATCGTGTCGTTGATCTTCTGGTCGCTGATCATCGTCATTTCCTTCAAGTATGCGATCCTGATCATGCGCGCCGACAATCACGGCGAGGGTGGCATCTTGGCACTACTCGCGCTGATCAGTCCGCGCCGCGCCAAGCACAACAGGCGGCGTGCGTTCATGGTCTTGATCGGCCTCGTCGGGGCGACCCTGCTCTACGGCGACGGCGCCATCACGCCAGCCATTTCCGTTCTGAGCGCGATTGAAGGCGTCAAGGTCTACGCCCCCCAGCTGGAGCGCGCCGTCGTCCCAGTAACGGTTGCGATTCTGATATTTTTGTTCGTCATCCAGCGCAAGGGCACCTCCTGGATCGGTGGGATTTTCGGGCCGATCATGTTGATCTGGTTCGTGGTTATCGGCGTCCTTGGTATTGTGGGAATTACCAAGGCGCCAGCCGTGCTCGCCGCCCTGAGCCCGCTGCCGGCAATCACCTATTTGTGGCACTCGGGACCCTTGGCCTTTGCGGTAATCGGGGGCGCCTTCTTGGCGGTGACTGGCGGCGAAGCCTTCTACGCCGACATGGGCCATTTCGGCCCGATTCCGATCCGCATCGCTTGGTTTGGCGTGGCGCTGCCCGCGCTCACGCTCAATTATTTCGGCCAAGGGGGCCTGCTGCTCACCGAGCCTGGTTCCATCGAAAGCCCGTTCTACCAACTCGCCCCGGAATGGTCGCACTACCCACTTGTCGTTCTGGCGACGGCAGCGACCGTGATCGCCTCTCAAGCGATCATCTCTGGTGCGTATTCTCTGACCCAGCAGGCCATTCAGCTCGGCTTCCTGCCGCGCATGAACATCATCCACACCGCCGGTCACGAGATCGGCCAGATCTACGTCCCGTTCGTGAATTGGACACTCGCGGCCGCTACACTTGCCGCGGTCATCGGTTTCGGGTCGTCGGATGCGCTGGCGGGAGCCTTCGGCATTGCCGTTTCATTGCTGATGGCGATCACGACCCTGATGGCGACGTTCGTAGCGTTGCATTGGAAATACAACCCCTTCGCCGTTTACGTGGTGAATGGCAGCTTGCTCGTCTTGGACTTGGTCTTTTTCGCGTCGACCTCGACGAAACTCCTGGACGGCGGCTGGTTCCCGTTAGCTATCGCCTTCGTCACTGCATTCCTCATGCTCACCTGGCGCAAGGGCGAAGAGATCATGGACACAGTTCGCCTGGAGGTACGACAGCGTTCGAAAGATTTCGTCGAACAACTCAAAGCCGATCCGCCGTTTCGTATCCCGGGCACAGCGGTTGTGCTCGGTCGCATGGCGAAGGGCGTGCCGCTCGCGCTCTCGCACAACTTCAAGTGCAACCGTGTCATGCACGAGAGAGTGTTGCTCGTCGCCGTGACGATGGCGGAAACGCCACGCGTATCAGATGAAGATCGGGTCGGTGTCACGCCGATCTCCGACGGTATCACGCGCGTCGAGCTGCGCTTCGGTTTCATGGAGCAGCCCAACGTTCCCAACGGGCTCAATGTCGCGATGGCGCGCCGGCAGATTCCGCAATGCGACCTCACTCGGGTGACATACTATACCGGTCATGAGACGATCATTGCCAAGGGCCGGCGGTCGGGCATGCCGCGCTGGCGCGAGGAGCTGTTCGCATTCATGCACCACAACGCCCAGCGGCCTGGCGCGTATTTCCAAATTCCAAGCGGACAAATCATGGAAATCGGCGTCGAGTTCGAGATCTGAGCGCCGGGCCATCAGGACTGCCTTCGGCCACGCCGTCAGACCGAACCGTTTTGCGCCGCGCAATCACCCCGAAGGAGAGATAGATGAAAAGGCTTTCTTGCGTTTTGGCGGCCGTGGCAACGATCGCGGTGGAAACCCGGTAGTCGCACAAGACAAGCCGATGATGCAAGACAAACCAATGCAGGAAGGAATGGAAAAGCCCAAAGATGCACCGGCACGTTCATCACCATTACCACCACCACTATCATCACCACATGGCCAAGCCACCGATGACGGACAAGATGTAAGACGGATGGCCCCTTGACCGGGGCCATTTTCTTTTTTTGCCACCTTTTCGTAACGAAGATTGGCAAAACGCTGCCGAGATTGCTTATCGAAGAAATGGCCAAGCAAGAGAAAGCCGCTCGGCAGGAACGAGCGTTGGATCAACCTGTCCATGGCTTGGAACTTAGTTCAGCCATTTCTTTCGAATACTTCCGGAACAGAGCAATCCGCTTGCTTGTGAATTCCAAGATGACACTGGGAAATTCAACGGGCGACCTAATCGTCGCAAGCCGTTGAGCGAATTCAAAAGCAAATTGCACGTTGGCTTGTGCCATTTCCGCCAGCTTTGCTTGATAAGCGGGCACGTTTGCCGTGGTTAAGGAAAAAATAGTCCGTTTATTTGAATCGCTATCCGTCGTCGTCTGCTTGTAGTCATCTTGTAAGGCTGTCACCGGGTTCCCAACAAGGAGAGCCTCTTGTTGTGTGTCGTCAGGACGCTGTGGGGGCGATTCAGAAGTACCCGTCCCAGCCGAGCGCAGACGGCTGTCTTTCGGACTTCTAACAACAGCCTGAGCGGCGCGTTGGGCCTTCGCGGCTATTTTGGGGCTGCGGGAGTGCTTTGACGCCGTTGCTGGCTTTCGTTTGCTCATCTGACACTCCAAGGGATGATCGAGTTGACCACAAAGGTCATTCCTGCGGGGACAACATGCTGTGAAATTTAAGGTTCCAACCGCAGGGCGATCACTAAGAAAGGCTCACAATCGCATCGGCGCGCAACGTCGAAACGCTATGCCTGGGGAACCAGCGGTGGCTGAGTGTCGGCGGTCTTGCTTACCTAAAGGCGACGGAGCTACTTCCGCCGGCCCCGCGCTCGCTTGAGCCTATGGCTTCGGCTTGAATTAAGCTTGCCCAGCCGCTTCGCATTTACCGCTACATGCCGTCGATATCGTTGAACTATTTCATTGCCCGAAGCGCCAGCCATCAGACTTGCGGTAGCTTCGAAAGCCGCATGTATCTTTTCGCTGACCATTAGTTCAGCTTCGCGGCGAGCGCTTCTGCCGCCGCGCATCAGCTTCATCATCCGCAGCGCAATTACGCCATTTGCTTCGACTGCCAACAACATCAATGGATTGACCATCCGTCGTCCCTTTACATCGCTGTCTACCAAGACGAAGGAACAGAAATGGTTCCAGCCTCCCGCTTGAGCAAGAGCGTGCAGAACCTTGCTGTGGTTCTCCGGAAGACATGGCCAGCGTCAGTTTCGAAGTCCTCACACATCGACCCGGGAACAAGTGGAAAATCACGGCTACGACAATTCGGAATCCCTGCTCTGTGTTAGTAGCGGGAACTCAAGAGCTGCGGCCCCGATTCGCCTCGGGCAGGAGTTGATCCCGATGTTGATGATCAAGGAACGGCGACCAGCGATACGCACGCTGCGAGGATGGGCAATCTCGGTTCTGCAAGAGGCCGGCGCCATCCGCGAATGTGAACTGCACAGCTGGATTCAGGACCGCGCCGATCCGCATGCCCGGCAGCGTGCCCTAGCCCTCGCTGAGGAAGATCCACCGGCCGGCGTCTCTCCGGCCGAGGCGGTCGCCGAAATCCGCGAGGTGCTGGATTCGATAGGCGATATGTGCCCGGAATGTCCCTTGGAAGATTGAAGCCGGCCCGGTCGGACGTTGCGAATTACACAGCACGATAACTTCAGCAGTTGGTAGCGTTCTGCAATCGGTACCGCAGCCACATCGCGCCGTCACCCAGCGGATGGCTGCTTTCCAAACTCATCGCCTCGACGGGGGCGCGATGCCCAGCCTCAGCCTCGGTCGAATCGAAGACCGATGGCGCGCCCTTTGCGCCGTCCACCGCCGGACAAAGGATCAGACTGAGTTCGTCTATCAACCCAGCGCGCAGAAAGGCACCGTTGGTTCCGCCGCCCCCTTCGAGCAGCAGACGCGTCACGCCGAGTTCGCGATTGAGGATGTCCAGCGTGAGGGCCAGGTCGAGTTGAGACTTCCCGGCAAAGATATAGGAAACGCCCTCGCTCCGTAGGCCGGCCAGATGCGCGTCAGATACGTTCTCCGAGAGCACGACCACGATCGGATCTCCACCGATATCCGAACGGCCCCAGGCGATCTTGCCGTGCGCGTCAAGAACGACCCCATAGGCCTTCGCGTCACGTCGAGCGAACCATGATTGGCGAGGGAAGGTCTCCGAAGATGAAGCGGGATAAGACTTGCCCTTGGCGAACTCCTGACCGGTGACGCGGCCGACGAGCCAGGCGTCACCAGCCAGCTCGTCGTGTAGCCTCTCGAACAGTTCACCGGCTGTCCCCTCGGGGCGCCAGCGACTCTGGAGTGTCCGGCCGTCGACGCTGACGGCCATGAGGCAAATGACATGCGGTTTCATGAGAATCCCCATTTGACTAAATGTAACCGTTCGTCAGGCCGATTTGCGCTGCGGCCTGGCAGCCGACTTTTTTGCCGGGGTCTTCTTCTTGCCTTCGATCGGCATCAGCATTTCCTTTTGCCCGCTCGCGACTTTCCGAGGTTTTCTCGTGGGCTTGGCCGGTGCCGATTTCTGGCCGACGCTGCGACGCAGAGCCTCCATTAGATCCACAACGTTGCTGCCCCGTGGGCGCTCCTTCGGAGTGACGGGTTTGCCGGCGCGCTTCTGGTTGATGAGATTGATCAGCGCCTGTTCGTAGCGGTCCTCGAACTTCTCTGGCTCGAAATGGGAGCTTTTCTGGTTAACGATATGCTTGGCGAGATCGAGCATGTCCTTCGTCAGCTTCACGTCTTGGATATCATCGAAATACTCGGATTCGGATCGCACCTCGTAGGGGTAGCGCAGAAGCGTGCCGACCAGACCCTTCTCCATCGGCTCTAGCGCGATGATGTGCTCGCGGTTAGTCAACACCACGCGGCCGATCGCGACCATGTCCATGCTGCGGATCGTCTCCCGGATGACGGCATAGGCGTCGTGTCCGACCTTGCCGTCGGGGGTCAGGTAGTAGGGCCGGATGATGTAGCGCGGATCGATCTCCTCGCGCTTGACGAATTCATCGATCTCGATGGTCCGCGTCGATTCGAGCGCTACGTTCTCCAGCTCGTCCTTCGTCACCTCGATGTAGGTGTCGGTGTCGACCTTGTAGCCCTTGATGATGTCCTCGTTCGGGACCTCCTCGCCGGTCTCCGCGTCGACGCGCGCATACTTGATCCGATGACCGGTGTTCTTGTTGATCTGATTGAATGAAATCTTATCGACGTCGGAAGTGGCCGGGTATAGCGCCACGGGGCAGGTGACGAGCGACAGACGCAGAAAGCCTTTCCAGTTGGCGCGCGGGGCCATTTACGCAGAACTCCTATTGGGGATTGCTCGGATTCAAGACGATTCAATAGACATAGTTCCGACATCCCTGATCGTTGAAAACATCCGAGTTGGAGCTTGACTCTGCGAGAACAGAAAGAGAACATTGAATTATGTCCGGCTCTCCCGAACTGTCCGCACCCGCTCCCGAGGATATCGAAACTGCGGCCGATCAGGCCATAGCAACCTGCGGCGGCGATGCTCGTGCGGCAGTCAAAGCACTTATCGTGGCCAACAGCTTCCTGGAGGCACAGATCGCGGAGCTCCGGGCGGCAGTGTCGACGGGATATTCACGCGGCCGGTACGAACTGCCGCGCGACGGCAAGGATTGGTATGACTGATCTTGTGCAGATCCCGACAGTGAAAAAAAATTCGGCAGACCGCGCTCTGATAACGCCGGCCTGCCGACCATGGGTTTCACCCGATTGAGTTGACGATCAAGCAGCCTTTCGGGGCTTCCCGATCGCTCCGGTCTTCGCCGCTTGGCTGACCGTTTGCATGGATAGCTCCTCTGTATCGTGGGAGCCTCAAGAGCCCCCGCCGCACGGACCTTGGCTGCCAATCACGCGCCTGATTCTCGCCAGTGCCTGATCGAGATCTGCTGCATTCGTGCAAATCCCGAACCCGAAGCGAAGGCGGTCGCCGCGGTGATCGCAGTGCAGGTGTACGTCGGCAAGCTTTGCCTCGATCTCGCGTGCACGCCGCGTCCGAAAGCAAAGAAAATTGCCGTGTTGGACCTCAGCGCCCCACGGCGTAATCAAATCCGCAAACCGCAATCCCTCAATGTGCTGGAGCGCAAGCCCCTCGATGAATAACGTCATTAATGCCTGTGCGTGACAGTGGATTTGCTCAGCAGTAATGCTCTCGTGGGCAAGCCAATCGAATACGGCGGCAAGCCGGTAGAGACCCGAGGGATCGAAAGTCGCACCCAGGAATCGGCCGGCATCTCGGGGATACCCGACTGATTTCCCTGGAGGCGCTGCAAGGGAGCCGAAGTCGGCGAACCAGCCTGTGTCCCGGGGTCTTGGCCCGTAGCCAGGCGGACAATGTAGAAAGCAGCATCCCTCCCCTGCCATCGCATACTTGTAGCCGCCTGCGAGATAAAAGGCGCGGCCCGCGATCTCAGACAAATCGGTCGGACGGGCCATGAAGCCGTGATAGCCGTCTATTACGATAAAAGTATCGCGCGACGGCACCGCCTCGACCAGGGCCCTGAGATTTCCCGACGTTGCCGACGAAGTGAAGAACACCTGGCTTACAAAGATAAGGTCATGTTCGCCCCTTCCGCATACCGCATGAAAGCGTTCAGCGAAGGTCTCGAATGGCTCGGCAGATATGCGCGTGACGGCAACCAACCCATCCTCCTCCAGGCGCTCGAGCTGTCGCCGTGCGGTATGGAACTCGGCGTCGCTCGTCAGGATACGAATGGGCCGATCCGCCGGAAAGCAGGACAATAGCCGGCACAGGAATTCGTGCGTGTTGGGCGCAACGGCGATAGTCGAAGGGTCAGGTAGTTGGAGGTGCCTTGCGATGCCGGCCTGGACGCGCGGAATTAGCTCACCGAATACCAAGTTCCATTTTTCGCCGGCAAGCCGGGCCGCATCGAGCCAGCACTGCTCCTGTGCTGCGAGTGTCACGTCGGGCCAGTCATGGTGGCTGTGCGCTGCAAGGTTGATCCGCTCAGGCGCCGCAGCGCGAAACTTCGCGAAATGAGCGGTGAGATCGAGCATCGTCATGACGCGTACACGAAGCTCATCTGCTGCTGGATTGCAGCGGGAAGGTCAGGCACCGCTGAACGCGGAATGAGAAACGTGGATAGTCGGAAGAGATCAGAGAAAATGCGATGTCGCTCGGCGGTTGTCCAGAGATAGGCGCCACCCGAGGAGCCGCCAGTACCGATCTTCAGCCCGATCATGCGCTCGACCATGAGCGCATGGCGATAGCGCCACAGAGTTATTGTTTCGTCGATGTCCATGAGCGCTGTCAGAAGCCGAAACGCCGGCTGCACGGCAGGCTTGTCACGATAAAGCGTGATGAAAAGAGCCGCCTGAACTGATTGCGGCGACAGCCGCCAACTGCCCTCTTCGCGTGCTTCCGAGAAAATTTCCGAAAATGACGCGATCGCGCGCTCGATATTCTTTAGTTCGAGATCCCGTCGTTCCGGCGTGATCGCAGGGTTAGCCCGCACCAGCTCAGCATCGCGCGAGAGATGGTTGTTCACCGCAGTGCGATAGGCCTCGCGGAATGTTTTTCCTCCCCAGTCCAGAAACGGCGTTCGTGCAAGCCAGCGATTGAGCAAGTGGAATAGGGATGGCCGAGTGGCAGCGGCTCGCAGAGCGGCGGAATCGGATTGGGAAAAATGTTCCTCGATCGCCTTATCATCAAATCGAATGCGCGTTTCAGGCGGCAAGCCGAGCCGCGTCTCGATCAAGCGGAACTGCAGAGATTGAAAGCCTGAAGCTGGCATCAGCAGGTCGCGAAAGTCTAGGAAGTCAAATGGCGTCATGGTCTCCAGCACGTCAAGCTGGGCCACGACAAGTTTGAAGATTTCATAGATACGGTTGAGCCCGTGTACGATACGGGCCATCGCATCATCGGTGACGGGGATCGTGCCGAAGTCTGTCTCAACTCGATTGAGCTCGTGCAGGATCTGCTTGAACCACAACTCGTAGGTCTGGTGGACGATAATGAAAAACATCTCATCATGGGCGTTGATACCGATTTTGGCACTCTCGGGCTCCTGCGATGACAGCAGCCGGTCCAGGCGCAGGTAATCGCCGTAGTAGATTGGTACGCGCATAGCGGATCTCCATCGAATGACGGACAACACCAATTCTTGCTCGGTATCATCCTCACAAATGTGGGTCCACAGCAAGTGCCCTTCCGGCGCCGGCGCGACACCGATGCGCCGGCTTCGGGTGCGCGATCCAGCAGACCTCGCTTAATCGCCGACCATAACCATCACAAGAACTCCTGCTTCAGAGTGGCTCCGATCTCCTCCAGGGCCCAGTCAACCTGATCGCTGGTGATCACGAGTGGCGGGGCGATACGGATCGTGTGTTGATGAGTGTCCTTCGCAAGGAGGCCTCTTTTCTGCAACGCCTCACAATAGCGACGTGCATCTCCTGCTTCCGGATGAAGCTCGACTGCTAGCATCAGCCCCCGGCCGCGCACCTCACGGATCGTATTGGCGCGGATGCTTCTTAGCCCTTCGAGAAAACGCGCGCCTTGGACGGCCGCGTTCTCGATCATCCCTTCCTCCACAAGCACGCGCAGGGCCGCCCGCGCCACAGCACAGGCGAGCGGGTTGCCGCCGAAGGTCGATCCGTGCTGGCCAGGTTTCAGGGTGCCGAGCACTGCGTTGTTCGAAAGAACGGCCGACACCGGGTAAAAGCCGCCGGACAACGCTTTGCCCAGTAGCGTCACATCGGCCTCGATGCCATCGTGCTGTTCCGCGAGCAGCTTACCGGTGCGGCCGAGCCCGGTTTGGATCTCGTCGAGGATCAGCATCACGTCGTGCGCAGTGCAGATCTCGCGCACCTTTGTGAAATAGCCGGGGGGCGGAATAATAACGCCGGCTTCACCCTGGATTGGCTCAACCAGGAAGCCGACTGTGTTCGGCGTGATTGCCTCCTCCAGCGCCTTGGCGTTGCCGAAGGGGATGATCCTGAATCCCGGCGCGAAGGGGCCAAAATGCTCACGTGAAGCCGCGTCGGTGCTGAAACCGATGATACCGAGGGTGCGTCCGTGGAAGTTGTCGGCGCAGACGATGATCTCGGCTTGCCCATCCGGCACACCCTTCACCTCGTAGCCCCATTTGCGCAGGGACTTGATCGCGCTCTCCACCGCCTCGGCACCGCTGTTCATTGGCAGCACCTTGTGAGAGCCGGTTAGCTCTGCGATCTGTTCGTAGAAGGGGGCAAGTTGGTCGTTGTGAAAGGCGCGGGAGGTCAACGTCAGCTTACCCGCCTGTTCAATCATAGCGGCCAGAATCTTCGGATGGCAGTGGCCTTGATTTACGGCTGAATAGGCGGAGAGGCAGTCGAGATAACGGTTGCCTTGCGTATCCCACACCCAGACGCCTTTGCCGCGCGACAGAACGACGCCGAGAGGCTCGTAGTTTTGGGCACCAAGGCGGGCTTCCATCGCGATTAAATCGCTGACCGGTGGTTTCATGCTTCGTCAACCTAGTTGCAGCGTGCTGGCACCAACCGAACTCTCAAATCGCGCCAATAACTTTGGCATCAGTCTGGCCCCATCGAGGCACCTTTACTGACCTAATTGCACATTATTCCTCAACAGCGGGCCGGCACGATCGCGGGCATTCTGATTGACGACCTACGGACTTGGAAAATGCCCACGATCGAATTGAGTCAAAGCTTATTGCCGGTGCAACTGCTTTGAAGACTTACGGAACGGCGAGCCGGGGATGGCTTCTGGACTGCCGTCTTCAGGCTATGCGCCCCTCGCATATTCCTGAAACGGCGCGGGATAGATTTTTCTGCCGTTGGCTCCTGCTCCTCTCGATGCCACACGGGTCTTTGTCATGCTGATCCCGTCCTACTTCGACGCCTTGGCGATCTTGTGCTCCAAGTGCCCGGTCTCATGATCGCGGCGGAGCTGGCTCAGTGACGTTTCGTTCAGTTGATGAAGAACCTCGCTCAGTTGTTCGGTTTGGGGGTAACCGGCTGCGAAACCCTGTCCGTAAATCCTACGCAACGTGCCGATGAGAGTGTTTCCGTGCTTGCGGCTGATTTCGCCGTCGTGGTTGCGGTGGCGATTGTCGAGACCTGCCTTGCTCATGGTGCTCTCCGTTATGACGATAGCCCAAAGCATCCTCCCGCTGGGATCAAATGGCAACCTTGCGCCGCAACCAGGCATCAAAACGGGGATTATCGCACCGGCCAGCGTTAACGGGCTATCCGTTGCTGCCCGGCTCGGAGAGAGGCTGACTTAGGCAGCATGCTCATAAAGGATTCCTTTTTTTCGTGCCTCGGACCTCCACCAGCGCTTCCACCGAGAGGAAACGGTTGGTCATCTCCGCGAGCGCCGCGGTGGTGCTGGCTTTCGCATGATCGATCTTAATGAATGCGAGATCATCGTCTGCGGCGGCAACGCCAAGCCGAGCGACCTGCACTTGGCCTCCATGATCCACTTATCCACTGCATTGACGACGATATCATCCCCTGGCTGGAATGGCGCGGGAGGGTGATGCAGTGATGGCGTAGGCGCCATGCCGCGCGTTCACGGGCAGGCTGCGATGGGTAACGATTGAACGAATCGTCAATTTGGGGATTTCGCCTTCCATTCGCGCGCGAGATCCGACCTACCCTAGTCAGTATCCCACTCAATCCTTGCTTCGCCGCCTTTGGCCGCGCTGCCGGTGCCCGCGCATATGGAATGCCGCGTCCTCCTTGTCTGTTTCGAATTGAGGCGACGCCTTATCATTGGGTCTCACAGATCGATGAGAAATCTTCTCGAATTCTGGCTCAGAAAATTGTGGGAGAAATTTTTGCGGCTACCACAAACGGCAATCCATTAACCCGCAGCACGGACATAAAGCTTAACCGGCAAGCCTAACCAACGGATTCAGTTGCGCGGCCGAGCAGAGCGTTTAAGCACGAAGCAATTTCAAAGACCTAATTCTCGTTTTCGATCAAACATTACCCTGTGGCTTCAACGCCTATTTTTTGCACGACCTGAGCATTGCGCAAATTGACCGACCGCTCCGACAACGATCCACAGCGCATGAGGGCGCGCAAGACCGAGGCCAAGATAATCGAGAAGATGCCGGCCGGGGTGTGGTTATCCAGCACAGCGGTCGCGCGGTTGATCCGCTCCCCCGAGGCTCGCAAGGTCCGCGCGCGGCTCGATCGTCTGGTGCGCTACGGCGAGATCGAACGCAAGCGCGAGCAAGGCACCCACGGGGCGGTCTTTCTGTACCTTAAGCGTTCGTGAGCAAAGTGGCCGCCGTTCGGTTGCGGCTGAGAACGCCTATCTATCGGAGTGGGGCGCAAAGCGAATTCCGCGGGACCGTTCGCGTGCGCATCGGACAGCGGTCCCTGGTTTTCTGAGAAATGAGTTTGTCTGGCTAGGACCTTCGCCCCACGACAGAACAGCTCTCGATCCTCATTCTGCACGCGAGAGCGCAAGTTGCGCCCTCGTCAACGGGTGGAGAGGATTATGCCCTAATTCGTAATCGAGCGTGATCTCGCAGGTGCCGGCAAGTTGCCCAGGGAGGAACTGCAGGCGATTTCACAGAAGTCATGTAGCGTGTTGCACAGCATGGGCCCCCAAATCCAGTGGGTCCAAAGTTTTGTGACCGATGACAAGATCTATTGCGTTTACGTCGCGCCCGATGAGGCGTCGGTGCGGACGCATGCACAGAAAGGCGGCTTTCCCGCCAACAACATCGCCAGGGTACGCTCGGTAATTGATCCGACCGCGGCCGAGGCTGTGGCCTGATTTAGATCATCTAGACTTCGAAACCATTAGCCTCGCAAGCAGCGCGTTCGCGCTTGCGAGGCCCCCGCTTCTCGCGACAAAAATGTCGGGTCAATCGCGTCATTTTGACCGCGCGCCGTCCACTTCCGGTTTTCCTCGACATGCGGACATTCGAGACGGCCACCGACATATCTCAAAGTGCCATGTATGGACGACGCCCGCGTTGCAAGAGGAATCTGACGTATCAGCGAAGCGTTCGGGTGCAGCCATGTATCCGGCCTTTGAATGCAGCCACTTTGGCCGCTGGCCCTGATGTGATCCGCTGATCGGGTCCCAACCAAAAACACGCGTTCTTTCCTCGCGTGGCACTTTACGGGTTTTCCCAATCGACGGTCTCGACCGTTTCGCATCAATGTCGTCATCACCCCTGCAGTTCGTGAACGCTCAAACGCAACCTCATCCTCCCATTGCCGAGCTCCTTGTCAGGCTGCCACGAGTTGGGGCGCCCGGTAGGTTCCGCCTTTGGCCAGCAACGCCCAGGCGATCCGCGCCATCTTGTTGGCAAGCGCGACCGCGACGACCTTGAACGGTCGCCGAGCGAGAAGCTGAGTGAGCCAGGGATACTTCTCCGGCTGCTGGCGCGCGCGCCGCAAGACAGCATGGGCTCCGACAATTAGAATGCGCCTGAGGTATTGGTCACCCTGTTTCGAGATCGGCCCGAGCTTCTGTTTGCCGCCGGTGGAATCTTGCCGCGGCACGATCCCGATCCAGGCCGCAAAATCACGGCCCGATCGAAAAACCCTCGGATCCGGGACGACCGCTGCCGAACTCGGCCAAATGCGCCCGTAATGCATTTATCACCTGGGTGCGTTGGCGCATCAGCAGATCGCGTGCTCGATGCAGCATCAACTGGCCCTGCTGCTCGGCCGACTTAATCCGTACGAAACGCATGGTTGGGCGCCGCACCGCCTCACAGATTGCCTCCGCGTCGGCGGCATCGTTCTTATTGCGCTTGACGTAGGCCCTCACATCCTTCGCTGGCATCAGACGAACCTGGTGGCCCAGCTTCGTCAACTCGCGCGCCCAATGGTGCGACGTGGCACAGGCCTCCATACCGATCAGGCACGGCGCCAGAGCTTCGAAGAACGCCATAACTTGCCCGCGGCGAAGCTGCTTTCTGACGATGACCTTCTCAGCCGCGCCAATGCCGTGAACCTGGAACACGTTCTTGGCGATATCCAAACCGATCGTGGTAATTTGCATGTGGACGGCTCCCCTGACGTGATTCGTCTCCGACGAACCACCCTATGGCACTTCGATGCCGGGAGCGGGCGCCGTCCACCACATCAATACCGGACTGAGCGAGTGATTACTTAATTTCCTTCTTTACGCGGTCACAGCTTGCTAAAGAAAACGTCGGTCGGGGCAAAATGGGCACAGAACAGTCCCTGCCCGGAAAACTGTTCGGCTTAAAGCAAGCGGCGCGGCCTTTGAGTTGCGCCGTCGTGATCTCTGGAGAATGCAGCATGAGCATCAACCTCACCCTAAACGACCATCCGATCTCGATGGACAGTTCTCCCGAAGCACCACTCCTCTGGGCATTGCGAGAAGAAAAGAATCTCGTCGGTATCAAGTTCGGATGCGGCGCCGGCATTTGCGGCGCATGTACGGTGATCATTGACGGTCAGCAGACGCGGTCTTGCCTGACGAGGCTGGCAGATGTCTCAGGCAAGACCGTGCAGACGATCGAGGGACTGGCTGGAGACGTTCCCACAGCAGTGACGCAAGCCTGGATCAAGGCGCAGGCGCCGCAATGTGGTTATTGCCAGCCGGGCTTCGTGATGGCGGCGACCGCCGTCATTTCTGCTGATCCAAAACAGTCGCGCGAACAAGTCTTGTCGCAACTCACCAATATCTGCCGCTGCGGTGCCTATGATGCGATACGACTTGCGGTAGGCTACGCGCTCGACAGCCTCAACGGCCGGATGGCCCCACAGAGTGAGGGGGGCGCACGATGATCGCCGACAGAAAACCTTCGCGCGCGGGAAAGATCGCCCGCCGCACGTTTATCGTCGCGGCCGGCGTCGTTGGCGGCGGACTTCTCGTCGGCGCCGGCGCGATCGCTGTGCGCCTCAGGAGCATCGACAGCTACAGATTGCCGGCTGGCGAGGGCGAGACCAGTTTCGGCGCATGGCTCAAGCTTACCAGGGACGGCATGGTTGAAGTCGTCGTCCCGCATCAGGACATGGGGCAAGGAATTTATGCGCTGGCTGCCTTGCTTGCAGCCGAGGGATTGCGCCTGTCGCCGGAGGCTGTTCTTCCCGTGCCGGCGCCGGTCCATGCGCGATACGCCAATCCAGTCATGCTGCTCGACGGTCTGCCGCTCGATAGCGCCAACGCTAGTCAATTGCAGCGGGCGACCCTTTGGACTTTCGATAAGATATTGCGCGTGCTTGGGCTTCAGGGCACGGGTGGTTCGACCTCCACACGCAACATAACCGAACCCATCCGTGCCGCGGCTGCTTCTGCTCTCGATCTGCTGATACGTGCCGGGGCCGACCGGTTCAACACGCCAGCGGACAAATTGAAGATCGCCGGAGGTACGATCGTCGCTCCCGACGGCAGGAGCGCAACCTATAGCGAACTCGCCGCTGAGGCTGCCAAGCTCGAACCGCGCGAGATCACTGTTCCACCGTTGGCGGCTGGCGTATATGTCGGCAAGGGCGCCCCCCGCTTCGATGTCCCACCAAAGGTTCATGGTCTGGCCCGCTTCGGCATTGATACGCGTGAGAAGGGACAGCTCTTTGCTGCGATACGCCATTCGCCTCGTATTGGGGGCTCCCTCGCCCGCGCATCTCTGGCTACGAAAATCCCTGGCGTACACGGCGTGGTAGAAGGCAGGGATTATGTTGCTGTCGTCGCCGATTCCTATGCGCTTGCATCAGTGGCGATCGAGAAAGTAGACATCGTATGGGACGAGTCGAAAGGCCTAAATCTCTCGACCAAGGATGTATTTGCTTCCTACCGCGCCGCGCTCGATGAGGGCGCTGGCTACAAGCCCCGATGGGTGATCGATGCGGCGGGAGAAATCGATAAGGCCTCGGGCAGGACCGTGAAGGCGACTTATGACGCGCCTTTCCTCGCCCATGCGACGATGGAGCCGATTAACGCTACGGCGTTCGTGACCGAAACGAGCGCCAAGGTCTGGGCTGGCCATCAATCGACTTCTCTCGTCAAGTTGCTTGCCGCCGGCGCAGCTGGCCTGTCCAGCGACGCGGTCGAAGTGTTCACCCCCTATCTCGGCGGAGGCTTCGGGCGGCGGGCCGATCTCGGCTATGTCGTCAAAGCGGTAGAGATCGCGAAGAAATTCAGGGGAACGCCGGTCCAGACGATCTGGTCGCGCGCCGAGGACATTCGTGATGACGTTTTTCGTCCCGGCGCCATGGCCGATGTCTCGGCGACGCTCGACGCGAAGGGCCAACCGACGAGTTTTATGTATCGCATCGCGGTTCCATCAGTGACCGACCAGTTCGTGGCGCGTGCGCTGCCCTCCGCGAAGGGCGGGCTCATGGCCGATCGCTCGACGGTCGACGGTGCGCTCTTTCCCTTCTACGATCTGCCCAATCGCAGCATTGAGAATTTCACCGTGGATTCCGGAGTCCCTGTCGGTTTCTGGCGCTCGGTCGGTTACAGCCTTAACTGTTTCTTCGTCGAGAGCTTTATCGATGAACTGGCAGCGGCGGCGGGCGCGAGGCCGCTGGACTACCGCGCGAGGTTGCTGGCCGCGGCCGGCGAATACGAACCCGCGAAGCGCGCCGCGGTCCTGCTGGATCGAATGAGCCGTTACGACCTTGCCAATCCGCTCGCGCCGGGGAAAGGCGTCGCCAAAGTCGGGCGGGGATTTGCGCTGACGGAATGTTTCCACTCCTTCGTTGGCCAAATTGCGGATATCGAGGTATCCAGTGGGGATGTTCGAGTTAGGCGCGTCCACGCTGTTGTCGACTGCGGGTTCGCCATCGACCCTCCGAACGTCGTCGCACAGCTGCGTAGCGCCATTAATTTTGGTCTGTCGGCTGCACTATTCGGCAAAATCGAATTCGATAAGGGTAAGGTGGTCCAATCCAACTTTGACAGCTATCCCGTTCTGACACTCGACAATGCGCCGGACATCACCGTGGAGATTGTCAATTCCGGCGCGGAGATCGGCGGTATCGGCGAGATCGGCACGCCCGGCATCGCGCCGGCCGTCGCCAACGCAATTTTCGCGGCGACCGGTAAGAGGTTGAGGTCGCTGCCATTCGCGCTGGAGAATGCTTAATACGCGAAGTCAAGTGGAGCTTTGATCTAGGTGAACTGGGGAATGAATGCTTAGGACAAAAGCAGCAGCAGGCAGGAAGTTTCAGCCACTAGGACGAGGATCTACCAGGCTCTAAGCACGCTACCGGCGGCCTCTATTCTCAATTCGGCTGACGCCTCGGCCAGTTTTGTGGCAAAAGAAGATAAATCTCGCCTTCTGTTCTTACACTAATTTTTGCGAGTTCAGCATGCCTCCGCCGAAGCCGCCCTCTTTCGAAACCCTGAGTTTGCATGCCGGGCAACACCCGGACCCAGTCACCCGAGCTCGCGCGGTGCCGATCTATCAGACGACGTCCTATGTCTTTGAGGATTCCGAGCACGCCGCTGCGCTATTCAACCTTGAGCGCGCCGGGCATATCTACACTCGAATATCGAATCCGACTACAGCGGTGCTGGAGGAGCGGCTGGCGGCGCTGGAAGGCGGCGTTGGCGCGGTCTGTACCGCGAGCGGAATGGCCGCGATGCACCTGGCGATCGCGACGCTACTTAACGCCGGCGATCACATCGTCGCGTCCGCGTCGCTCTATGGCGGCACCATCAACCTCCTTGCGCACACCCTGCCCCGCTTCGGCATTACCACGACCTTCGTCAAGCCGCGGGATCTCGATGCCTTTCGTTCGGCAATTACGCCGAAGACCCGGCTGGTGATCGCCGAGACCATCGGCAATCCCGGCCTCGAAGTGCTCGACATGCCCAAAGTCGCGCAGATCGCGCATGACGCAGGTCTCCCGCTCCTGATCGACAACACCTTCGCAACGCCCTATCTCAGCCGTCCCATCGAGTATGGCGCCGACCTCGTCATGCATTCGGCGACCAAATGGCTGGGCGGCCACGGCATCGCTATCGGCGGCGCAATCGTCGATGGTGGGCGTTTCGATTGGCGCTCGTCGGGCAAGTTCCCGATCCTGACCGAACCCTATGCCGGATACCATGGCATCATCTTCGACGAGCAGTTCGGTCCTGCCGCATTTATCATGCGCGCTCGCACCGAAGGCTTGCGCGATTTCGGGGCCTGCCTGTCGCCGACAAACGCATTCCAGTTGCTTCAGGGTATCGAAACGCTCCCTGTCCGGATGGAGCGTCACATGCAAAACACCTATGCGGTGCTCGATTTTCTGCAAGCCAACAAGGCGGTCGAATGGGTACTGCATCCCTCGCTCGAAAGTCACCCGGATCATCAACTTGCGAAGCAATTACTGCCACGCGGCGCCGGCTCCATCGTCAGCTTCGGCATCAACGGCGGACGGGCGGCCGGCCGTAAGTTCATTGAATCCCTTCGGCTGATCAGTCATCTTGCCAATGTCGGTGACGCCAAGACGCTGGTCATTCATCCCGCAAGCACCACGCACCAGCAGATGGACGCACAACAACTCGCGGCGGCCGGCATCGGCGAGGAACTGGTGCGGCTGTCTGTCGGCATCGAGGGCGTTCAGGATATCATCGATGATCTCGGTCAGGCGCTGCGCGCCTCGCAGAAGGCTTAGTCCATGAAACTTTCAGTCAATGGCCGGGAGGCCTTTGTTGCGACCGGCGGCAAGGAGTTTGACTCCTCATTGCCAGCTATAGTCTTCCTGCACGGCGCGGGTTTCGACCACACCGCCTGGGGCCTGCACGATCGCTGGTTTGCTCACCACGGCTTTGCAGTGCTTGCCCCGGACCTGCCCGGCCACGGACACTCACAAGGACCGCCGCTGCGTAGCATTGGCGAGATGGCCGACTGGACCATGGCGCTGCTCAATGCGGCAGGCATAGACAGGGCGCACCTCATCGGCCATTCGATGGGATCGTTGATCGCGCTTGATGCAGCAGCGCGACATCCGCAGCGGGTCGCCGCGCTGAGCCTGATCGGAACGGCGGCAGTCATGACCGTCGGCCCCGATCTCCTTAAGGCAGCGGAAGCCAACGATCAGGCAGCAATCGACATGGTGTCAATCTGGGGCCTGGGTTTCAACGCCGAGCTGGGTGGGAGCCTGGCTCCCGGCCTCTGGATGCATGGCGGTGCGCAAAGCGTCCTGCGGCGCTGCCAGCGCGGCATACTCTTCAACGATCTCTCTGCCTGCAATTCCTACCAGGACGCGCTAGCGGCGGCGGCGATGATCTCGGCTCCGACGACCCTGATCCTTGGCGAGCGGGACATGATGACGCCGGCACGAGCCGGCAAGGCGCTGGCGACTGCGATCCCGCATTCCCGCACGATCATTCTGCCCGGCGCCGGCCACATGTTGATGGCCGAGCGCCCCGACGATTTGCTCGCGGCGCTCAAGGATTGAATGAGGCCTCCGTGTCCAAGGGCCAGCCTGAACCTGCGCGTACCTGAGTCTTGGTCCATCCGCGAGCGGCGTATAGGATCAAACCTGCGGATCATAACGAACGAAAAATGAGAAGTTCGGTGAGGGGACAATGACCAACGACGTCACGAGCACAATCTTGAAAGCGCGCGAACATTCTCTTGGCGACCTGTTGCGCCGGTCGGCTCGTCGCGATCCGAACAAGACGGCTGTGATCTGCGGCCATCAGGTTTGGACCTTTTCCGAGATGGACGCGATTTGTAACCGGCTCGGCCGTGGACTGTTAGGCCTGGGACTCAGAAAGGGCGACCGTGTTGCGATACTGTCGCGCAATTCGCATGCCTTTGCAGCGCTGCGCTTTGCCGTGGCCAAGATCGGCGCGATCCTGGTGCCGATCAATTTCATGCTAAATCCGGACGAGATCAATTTCATTCTCGTGAACTCGGGTGCAAAGGTGCTTGCCGTCGGTCCAGATCTTGTCGAGGCGGCTAAGGCCGCAACGGCCAAGAGCTCTTCCGTCGAAAAACTCGTTTGGCTGCCCGGCGAAGATTATTCAGTGCCACCGAATGGCGTCACCACCTTCGATGATTTGCTTCATAGTGACGCCTCGGCGCTCGAGACGTCGGTCGACAGCCGCGACCCGGCACAGATCATCTACACCAGCGGTACCGAATCTCTGCCGAAGGGCGCGATCCTCACCCACGAAGCCGTAATGTGGCAGTACGTCAGTTGTGTCATCGATGGCGGGATGGCTGCTGATGACAATGTTCTACACGCGTTACCGCTCTATCATTGTGCTCAGCTGGACGTATTCCTTGGCCCTGCAATCTATCTCGGCGCCTCCGGCGTGATTACCAGCAAGCCTACGGCCGACAATATTTTGGCGCAGATCGAAACGCACAAGATCACTGCGTTCTTCGCGCCCCCGACAATTTGGATCGCGATGTTGCGCTCGCCTGCCTTCGACGAGACAGATCTTTCGACGTTAAAGAAGGGCTACTACGGTGCTTCCATTATGCCTGTGGAAGTTCTGTTCGAGCTGCAGCGGCGGCTACCCGCAGTCAAATTTTGGAATTTCTACGGGCAGACCGAGATCGCGCCGCTTGCCACCGTGCTGAGGCCGGAGGATCAATTGCGCAAGGCCGGCTCGGCCGGCAAACCCACGATCAATGTTGAGACCCGCGTAGTCGACGTCAACATGGAGGACGTCAAGGTGGGCGAGGTCGGCGAGATCGTCCACCGGTCGCCGCATTTACTGTCCGGCTATTTCAACGATCTGGCCAAAACTGCGACCGCATTTGCCGGGGGCTGGTTTCACAGCGGGGATTTGGCGACTCTGGATGCCGACGGGTACCTTACCATCGTCGACCGCGTGAAGGACATGATCAAGACCGGCGGCGAGAACGTCGCGAGCCGCGAAGTCGAGGAAACGATCTATCGCCTGCCCGCAGTGTCGGAAGTCGCTGTCGTCGGCCTGCCGGATCCGCGTTGGATCGAAGCGGTCACTGCCATCGTCGTGGTCAAAAGCGGACAGACCCTGGATGAGGAGACGGTCATCAAGCACTGCGCGGGCGCGATGGCCCATTTTAAAGTGCCGAAGCGTGTTATCTTTGTGGATGGCCTGCCCAAGAATCCAAGCGGTAAGCTGCTCAAGCGTGAATTGCGCAAGCGCTTCCTCGGCAACGAAACACTTGACGGTGCTATCCAGAAGAACTTCGGGACGTGATGGCGCAGAGGAACGTCAGCGGCTCCGCCGGCCTCGATTTCTCAAGATAACTTTTCCAACTGAGCCAAATTCCTAGCATTAGTAATCATGGCTTGTTGCGAATAATCCAACTACGAGCGCGCGCAGCTTCGACACGAGAACCAAAATTCCGGCAGAGCCGCTGAAGGCGGACAATTCATGCGACATCCACCGCTGAGATAGGCGTCACGCACCCGTGGACTTTTGGGGACGGCAAGAATGAGCCAGCCTCGCTGTTTCATCGTGTCGCCTGACAATCTCTGTCATCAGATAAAACCGATACATCAAATGAAATCCGACAAAAACCCAAAAGAGCCCGCCGATCATTGACCAAAATGAAAACGCTCCGACGACGCCTTCAAATATAGTATACAGGCCGAGAACACCCATGATGTATAGCGAATAGAAATATGGAAGAAATCCAAGCAGAGCTAGGAGATTTTTCCAGCTCCTTTTGCGCCTCACCGATACAAGAAAAAAATAAGTGAAAAGACCTGCTGAGGCAGCGACGCCGCCCAGAACCGGTGCGTAAGTGTAAAAGTAGTGATCTAGGGACCAACCCAATCGGATGAATTCGACTATACCGAAAATCATTGCAGCAAGAATGGGCACTTCGATTCTGGCAGTGACGATGTCGCCCTTTGTACCCTTCAGCTCGGGAGCAACAGTAAAGGAATCCATTTCAGATCCCCTTCTTTCCTCGATTTAGATACTCAAGCGCTTTCTGAGATCGCATAATGCGGCGCATGGGACTTTTGGCACACCTCACCCCGCCCCCGCCGTCTCGCTCCGAAGTCGGAGCAAAAAATATCGTATTTTTAGGCCGAGACAATAGGCTTGCTTGGAGCGCGTTGCTGGGATGTCCGTGCCACGAACAGACGCGGCGCACCGGAGCGGCTGTCAAAAAAAGTCGCCCGAGGGCGGCTGCTCCTCAGAAAGTCGATCCTGGATGGCCTTGACTCGCTTGAGGATCAGCTCCTGTGGCTCGACCTTAAAAATCTACAGGAGGTAACAAAGGGTCCCTGCAGAAGATTGTTCGAGCGTTTGAAGCTAAGTCTGTTGGATCGGGCGACAGACCAGAAGCTTGGCTATCATGACTGCTGTACCGCTTCAGGCAACCCAAAAGCCTCCAATTGAGCCTTTACTCGCGCTACATTGTGCCCCAAGACAACTATGTCATGCTTCCTGCCTTCCACGTCCCGCACATGGTCGCGCAGCAGCGCCTCAGCCTTGAAACCGAGGCTCTCGAATAAAGCGATCGCGCTCTGCTGGTCGACGGTCATCTGCACCGAGAGTTTTTCCAGACCGGCGCCCAGCGCCAGCGCGAAGGTCTCTTGCGACAACGCCCGTCCGACGCCTTGGCCGCGGACGTCGAGCGACACCACCATCCGGATCTCGCCGACATGCGGTGACCAGGAATAGGGATCGCGGACCAAGGCGCTGCAGCCCACGACCTTGCCATCCTTCACCGCGAGCAGGCTCGTGATAGCGCCGCGCTCGATCTCATTGATCCAGGCAGACAGGACCTTTGGCTGACTGATGTTGCGCGGCAGGAACAACAGATCATGGGTCGGCAATCTCTGCGCAAAGTCCAAAACTTCGGCCTCGTCGGCGCGCGACATCAGGCGGAATTCAATCTCGCCGGCATCGGTCTTAAGAAGTCGCGGATAGGAACGCGTTTCGGTCATATCGATCTTCCCCCTAGCCAGGAGTCCAGTTTCGGCCACAGCCGCTTGATGGCATTGGGGCCGGCGACGAGGCTGACGTGACCGCCCTTCAGCATCACCTCCTCCTTGTCATCCGAACCGACCATCTTGATGAGATGCCTCGCGGAGCCATAGGGAACGATATGGTCGTGCTCGGCGACAGCATGCAGGATCGGCACCTTGATTTTAGATAGATCGACGGCGTGACCGCCGACCGACATCGTGCCCTCATAGAGCTTGTTGTCCCACAACAGATCCTTGGTGATGCAGCGGAAATACTCCCCCGACAGCGGCAGGATGTCGGTCGCCCAGCGGTCGAACATCCGGTACGATTTGACATATTCGTCATTCCAGATGTTTTCCCACAACTGCACCTGGGTTGCCGCGCGCGACGCCGGCCGAAGCATCTCGAATGAGGACAGGATCATTTCCGGAGGCATGTTTCCGACGCTGTCGACGAGACGATCGACATCGAAATAGCGGCGGTCCGCGAAGTTGGCGAATAGCTTCATTTCATGGAAATCGATTGGCGTGGTCAAACAGACCAGATTTTTCATGGGACCGTCGTGAAAAATCGAGCCGTAGAGCAACGATAGTACCCCACCAAAGCAATAGCCGACCACCGTGACGTCATTCTCGCCCGATTCCCGTTGCACGTGGCGGATACAGTCCGGAATGAAGTCGAGGACATAATCTTCCATCCGGAGGCTTTTCTCTTCAGGCTTGGGCGCCGTCCAATCCAGCATGAATACGTCGTAGCCTCGCTTCAGAAGAAACTCGACCAAGCTCTGACCGGGCACCATGTCGAGGATGTAACCGCGATTTGTGGTGGCCATCACAATCAGGATGGGTACGCGATAGATTTCGTCCGCAACCGGTCGATAGTGATAGAGATTCATCGTCCCGCGAACACTCAAAACATCTTTTGGCGTCAATCCGAGCGCGGGCCCGGGCGAGCCAAAATATTCGACTCCCTTGATGCTCCGCTGGATTGCCCGCTGGATCTCGGATTGAATCCGCGCCGGTATCGATTCCAGATCGAATGCAGCTGTCTCGCTCATATCCGCTCTCAAGATGATGGCTGAGGGGGGCGCTTGGTGCGCGGCGGCCGCGGAGCATTAATCGGACGTGCCTGCGCAGCGGCTGAGTTCGTCACTTGCTGAAGCAATTTCTTCACGTCGTTGAGCTGGTTTTCGATGGTCTGCAACCGTTCGGCAATACCAATCATTTGCGCCCGGCTCGGTAGATTTGTCATCAGCAGATATCGCTCCATAAGCTCGCAGAATTGCTTTTGCGCGCCTGCCGTAATGCCGCCGGCCTGGTTCATCATCTTGGAGAATTCCGGCGAGTTCATCGCCTGATAGGCAAAGACGTTAAGTCCCTTCTCGATCTCGGAAATCGTTTTCTGCCACAGCGCCACTGGATCGATTGCCTTTTCAGTCATCTGCTCCCTCCGACATTTCCCGCTTCGAGCCGTTCGCGCCTTGGACCCAGTTGCGAACAAAGCTGCCTTCGCCGACGATCGAGGCGGACATTTCAATCAACTCGAGGTCAATGCCTCGCAGCAGTCGCCGCAGATCCAAGATGGGCTGCATTGCGAACCATCCCGGGATAAAATGCGCACGAACACCGTCAATTTGGAAATCAAGAGCCGCGCCGATCACGACGACGTCGGATATATGTTCCTTGTGCAACTCGACGGTCCGTAGCATTCGCGATGTGCCGAAGGGATAGGTAATTACAATGGCTTTGCGCCCGACGCGCCGCGTGGCCTCTTGGATCGCTCG
This sequence comes from uncultured Alphaproteobacteria bacterium, assembly GCA_963820275.1. Lineage (GTDB taxonomy): Bacteria > Pseudomonadota > Alphaproteobacteria > Rhizobiales > Xanthobacteraceae > Bradyrhizobium. The sequence goes on along the minus strand of CAWFZL010000019.1, from coordinate 14,430 downwards.
CGACAACGAGCTGTGCGCCGCGTCGAGATCCGGCAAAGGACCAACTGTCACTGGCCTGTAGCCGAGCGCCTTGAGCCAAATCGAGAGCGGAAGCAGTGCAAGATTGGTAGAAAAAACTTGCGGTACCAGAATGATAGGCTTTCCGTCTCCAAAATGCGAGGCGCTTCCCACCAGCAGCGATTGACTCGCTTCGGCCATCAATTCGTAGCCAGCTTTCATCAGCATCAATGGCCACGTCGTCAGAAATCCGATCGCGGATGCCACCGCATCCGATGCTGTCGGTCCATACATCTGATTGCCCTCGAATCTCTCGGATATCGGGACGATTGCGCGGCCGGCCGAGCCGATGAACGCGGTGATCACTTCGACGCATTTGGCGGTGTCTTCCCACAAAACGCGGTGACCGCAGCCGCGAAGGATGACCAACTTCGCAGCCGGAATGATCTTTGCCATCATCATTGCATTTTCAGGCGGAATCAACTCGTCGAGATCACCGGTCAAAACCAGCGTAGGGCAACGAAGGTTGGGCAGCGCTTTTGAGCCGTCGAATTCCGCGAATGCCTGAAACTGAAGGTCGGCAGCATGCAAAGGCGTTGGAAGCGCGACTTCGCGCCGCATCTGCTCTTCCGCGAGGTCCCGGTGACGTTCAAGATAGTCAGGCGAATAGGTGACCTTCCAGATGCGGCGTGCTGCCTGCTCCGGCGAAAGGCCGTCCAGATCGCGCATAACGGCGATAACCGAAGCCGTCGCGTACTTCGCCCGGGACCCGCCGGCCGTTGTCGCACACAGAATCAGGGTTGCTACACGATCGGGGAATTGTCGGACGAACTCCTGGGCGATAGCGCCACCCATCGAATAGCCGAGCATGTGGACTTGCACCAGCCCAACGTCGTCAAGGATTGCGCAAACATCCCGTGCCATGTTCGCGATCGCATAACCTCGGACGGGTTTGTCGCTAAGCCCCGTGCCTCGATTGTCAAGAGTAATGACCGAGAACCGACGCGCTAACTGCTCGATGAGGGCTGGCGGCCATGCCGCGGAGCTGAGCCGATATCCCATCACGAGCACGAGCGGCGGCCCCCCGCCCTGAACACGATAGGCGATTTTTGCCCCGTTTACGTCAACGAATTTGACGATCATTTTCACTGCTCAAAGTCCCGAAACCAAGTGTCCACCGTCCACCGTGACAACGCTTCCGGTCATGAAGGATCCTGCGTTCGAAACAAGCAACAACAAGGGGCCGTCGAGTTCGGACAGCTCTCCAAGCCGTCGCTGCGGCACACGCTTGATCAGCGCCTTCCCAGCTTCGCTTTCGAAGAAGTCGTCATTCAGTTCGGTGGCGAAATAGCCTGGCGCAAGGGCATTGACGCGAATGCCGTAGCGTGCCCATTCGAGCGCAAGCGCTTTCGTCATCTGGACCACGCCCGCCTTCGAGATGGCATAGGGCGCAACTCCGGCGGCCACACGCAATCCCAAGATGGATGCGATGTTGACGATCGAACCTCTTACATTGTGTGCGATCATTCGCCTTGCAGTGGCCTGTGCGACCAACCAGACACCCTTCAAGTTGGTGTCGATCACGCTGTCCCAGGCGCGCTCTTCCAGATCCAATGCCGGTCTTGTCGCGGTGACACCGGCATTGTTGACGAGGACATGGATCGGCCCAAATTTCGCTTCGGCCTCCTTCAGCGCGCCGTCCACCCCGTCGGCGATCGTGACGTCGAGGACGATGCTCTGCGCCTTGCCGCCCGATCGGTTTATTTCTGTGACGTTGGCCGCAAGCGCTTCGGCGCGGCGCGCCGCGAGCGTGACGTGGGCGCCGTTGCCGGCAAGAAAGCGTGCAAAATGTCCACCGAAGCCACTTGAGCCGCCGGTGATCAGGACGTGCCTGCCGCTAATTTCGAACACAGGAATCTCCAGAAGGTTTCTGGGAAAGACAGAGTGAATCACGACGCCCGCCACCTCCGTTCGGCCTCATCCCAGGCCGCCAGCGGCTGTAGATCGGGCACCCAGGCAAGCCCGGTCTTGCCGTCCGAAGAGATCGCCTCCGGGGTGACGACCATGTCGAGTAGCGCGGGACGATTGGCCAATGCTCGCTCGATCGCAGGCTTGAGCTGCTCTTCGGTTTCGACCCGCTCGGCGTGCATGCCGAACGACCTTGCCATCCCGGCATAATCGGCGAACTGCAATTTTGTGCCGACGACCTTGCCATGCGTGACGGTCTGATCGTGCACCTCGATCTGCCAAGCGCCGTTATTGGCCACGACGATCAGAACTGGCGCCTTGTGTCGTACCGCGGTGTCGACTTCAATCGCATTGAAGCCGAACGCGCCATCGCCGGTCGCTACGACCACCGGCTTGTCAGGAAAGGCGAGACTGGCGGCAATGCCGTATGGCACACCGATGCCAATGCAGCCAAATGGACCGGGGTCGAGCATGCGCGGCGCGGTCAGCCCGACACGCGCGAAGGAGAGAAAATCACCGCCATCGGTGATGATGACGAAATCGTTGCCGATGGCTTCCTGGAGCGCCGACAAGACCTTGTTGGGGTGAAGCTTGCCGTCGGAACCCCTGGGTGCGGAGGCCATGTTCTGCTGGAGCTTATGCGCACGCTCTTCATGCCCTTTGCGGAGTTTCGCGGCCCACTGCTGGTCGATTCCAGAAGGCCGATTGCCTGCAAATTCGACCATCGCGCCCAACGTCTCTGCTGGGGAAGCCAGGATCTCCACTGCGCCGCGACGGTTATCGCGGACTTCGGTCGGAGTATCACTGATGCGAATGAACTTCGCCGACTGGAAGACGGCAGGCGAACCGTAAGCGAGCTGGAAGTCGAGCCGGCGTCCAACGGTCAGGACGACATCGGCGTCGCCCATGACCGAGCCGCGCATCGCTCCCACGACGGACGGGTGGTTATCCGGGACGAGGCCGCGGCTTTCGCCTGTATCGAGGTATACGGCACCGAGCCTGTCGAGGAGCGAGATCAGCTCGGGCCCGGCGCCTCGGGCGCCGCGACCAGAAATCACAAGCACTCGGCGAGCCGACCACAACAGGTCAACGGCCCGTTCAATTTGCGCCGGATCCGGGCGCGTGATGCTACGCGGCTTGTCACAGAGATGCTCCTCCAGCTGCAACGCCTTCGGCACCGTTCCCCGCAACGTATCGGTCGGAAAATCGATATAGGAAGGACCGGGGTCTCCGCCCTCGCCGAACGCACGCGAAATCGCTTCATCGAGTTCCTGCAGCACCAGAGACGGCTCGCGCACAGTGCGAGCGTACCGCGTGATGGATCGCACCAGCTGCGTATGATCCATATCCTGAAGACCACCCCTGTTTTCCTGCGGACGCGGATTGCCGCCTGACAACACCAATATCGGGGCCCGGGAAACGTGAGCGTTGGCGATGCCGGTGATCGCGTTCGTCATGCCTGGACCCGCGGTGACCAGCGCCACGCCGAGCTCGCCGGTCAACTCCGAATGCGCCTGGGCCATATGGACCGCCGCGCGCTCGTCGCGGACATCGATGATGCGGATTCCTTCCGCATCCAGTCGCATCCAGATCGGCATGATGTGGCCGCCGCAAAGCGCAAATACATGTTTGACGCCGCGTTGCTTCAAGAGCCGCGCGATCAGGGCAGCTGCGCTGTTAGGAGAGAGGTTCATCATAAAACTCCGGTTCGTTGAAACACACCTTGCGATAAACTTATGCGAGCCACGCCACGAGCAGTGAGACGGTGAGCACTGCTAACACATGCGACGCGAGAATGGAGCCCGAAGTCACGCCGGCCTCGAGCCCATAGAGCTTGGCGATCGTGAACGGCCCCGATCCGATTGGAAGCGCGCTCAAGATCACCGCCGAATGCGACCAAAGCGGTGGCATCGTAAAGACATAAAAAGCTAGAAACGCGGTGACGGCCGGTTGCAAGAGCAGCTTCATCGCAACGAGGATGCCGATCGATGTCGCGTCGTGGCTGACAACGCTTTCCTGCGCGAGAAAGAGTCCGATACAAACCAGAGCGACCGGCGACGCCGCTCCGCCCAGCAACGTGGTGAAGCTCTCGAATGGCGCCGGCACCCTTAAGCCGCTCAGGCCGATGCTTAGGCCCGCAGCGGGCGCGATCAGGAGCGGGCTCGTGAACAAGGCCTTGGCAACCTTGGTCCCGGTCGACCAGAAACTGCTCCCTTTTTGCAGATCTATTTCGACGACGACGACCGCGAACAGGAAAAGAATGCATGCCGTAAAAAGTGTCGCAATGATCGAGGCTGGCGCGCTCTCCGGCCCGAATACAAGAAGACACATCGGAATTCCCATGAATCCGACATTGCTGTAGCCGGCGTCGAGCCCCTCGATGCTGGCATTGGCAACGCGCCGCATCCGGGCACGGCTTATCGCGAAGGCGGCCGCGAAAGTTATCAGAGAGCCGCCGCAGAACGCTGCGACGAAGCCGAATTGACGAACCTGCTCCGGTGTAATCTTCGACATCGCGACGAACATCAGTGATGGCAAAGCCAGATAGACCGCAAAGCGATTCAGATTGTCGGTCGCCGTTTTGTCGAACACGGAGAAATAGCCGCAAATGAATCCAGTCAGGATCAAAGCGAAAATTGGTAACGCGGAATTCAGTACGGCGTGCATTTGATCCGGAGCCCGAAACGAAATGGTTCAACCAATTTGCCATAGTCAGTTCGTGAATCTTTTCTTCAGTTCACGATGCAAGACCTTGCCCGTGGCGTTACGCGGAATTTCGTTCTCAGGCATGAAAGCGTAGGATCGCGGGCGCTTGTAGCCGGCCAAGCGCTCCCTCGACCATTCGACGAGGTCGCTCTCCTTCAAAGTCGCACCCTCGTGCAGAACGATAACGGCATGAACACGCTCGCCCCATTTTTTGTCAGGCAGGCCAATCACCGCGACGTCTTTCACCTGCGGATGCGCGCCGATCAATGCTTCGACTTCGGAGGGATAGATGTTTTCACCGCCAGAAATGATCATGTTGCTCTTGCGGTCGGACAGATGGATGTAGCCGTCCGAATCGCGCCGGGCCATGTCGCCGACAGAGCAATAATTGCCACGGAACGCTTCCCGAGTTTTTTCGGGCATGCGCCAGTAACAGTCGAAAGTATGAGCATTGCAGGAGAACAGCTCGCCTGATTCACCGTCCGGCACCTCGTTGCCCGCTTCATCGAGGATCTTGATAGGTGCAGCCCCAACGCATTCCCGACCGACCGAACCGAGCTTGGTGAACTGTTCGTGCGGATGAAGCATGGTCACCCACCCGGTTTCGGTAGCGCCATAGAGTTCGAACAGGCCGGAGTTCGGAAACATCTCCATGACTTCACGCTTGGTCTCCGGGCGCGCAGGTGCTGACGAGATCATCAGTTTGGTCACGGCGTCGAAGTTGTATTTGCCTCGCACGGCTGCTGGCAATCCGAGCATCATGATATAATGAGTAGGCACCAGCGAAGTGAACGTCGATCCACCCTCTGCGAGAGTCCGGACGCAATGTTCCGGATCAAAGCTTTTACGGGAATAGATAAAATTTGTGCCGCCGCAATAGCCGAACGCGCCGAAGAAGTTCAGCGAATTGGCGTGGCACATAGGCATGACTAGCAATGCGCCGTCATTGCGATGCAGCCCGAGCTCGATCTCTGTGACCATCGACAGCAGCACGCCGCTGCGGTGACTTCTCACGACGCCTTTTGGATTTCCGGTCGTACCGGAGGTATACATCAGCGTCCAAGGATCGGACAGCTGCACCTGCTGCTCGGGCTCGCGAGCACTGCCCGCGGCAATGAAGTCTTCATATGGCCGGTAACCCGCCGGGCACGGACGGGTCCCGAAGTGGATGTATCGATCGGGTTTTATCGACAAATCCTTGCGGACGTCTTCGACGATCCCGACGAGTTCGTCCTGGACGATGAACGCCGAGGTCTCGGCGTTGTCGACGATATACTGAACTTCCTTGCCGACCAGGCGAAAGTTGATCGGCAATGCTACGAGGCCCGCCTTTGCCGTGGCCGCAAAGATCTCACACCATTCGACGCAGTTATAAGCGAGGATCGCGACGCGATCGCCTTTTGACAAGCCAAGGCCGATCAGGGCGTTGGCGAGCCGGCACGACCTGTCGTTCCACTGCGCGAAAGTCACCAAACGTTCGAGGTCCTGGGCGCCGACGCGATTTGGCGAAAGCCGCGCATGCACGGAGAGCATTTGTCCAAAATTCAGGAGGTCTTTCACGTTCTGCTCCTATTGGCTTTTCGAAGTCACAAGCGGGAATTGTTCAGTGCAAAAGGCCGATCGAAATCCAGGGGACGGCTGCGATGAAGATGGTACCGATCAAGAGCGCCAGCATGTAGCCGACCATCGGCTTGATGCCCTCATCGGGATGGATCCGGCTGATTGCGCAGGCAGCGTAGTAACCGACGCCGAACGGCGGCGCGAACAGACCAATTCCCATCGCCAGGATCACGACCATGGCGTAGTGCACTTCATGCACGCCGACCTGCTTGGCGATCGGAAACAACAATGGGCCGAACAGGACGATGGCGGGAATGCCCTCGAGCACGCTGCCGAGCACGACAAACGCAATAATCGTCACGCCGAGGAACATCGGCGCGCCGCCCGGCAGGCCGGTCATGAACTTTGCAAGCGAGGTGGAGAAACCCGATTGCGTGAGCGCCCATGCCATTCCCGTCGCAGCACCGATGATGAGCAGGATCGCGCCTGACAAGGAGGCGGTTTCGGTCAGCATCGGATAGAGACGACCCCAGTCGAATTTGCGGTAGATCAGGAGACCCGCCAGCGCTGAATAGACAATTCCTATGGTCGAGACTTCGGTTGCGGTCGCAACACCACCGACGACTGCGGCGCGGATCACGAATGGCAGCGCGATCGCCGGCAGCGCAACCAGGAAGGTCCAGCCGACCTCGCCCCAGCTCGCGCGCTTCACATGCGAGAGGTCTTCCTTGCGATAACGCCGCCAGACCACGGCACACAACATCACGGCGAGAACCAGCCCCGGCAGCAATCCGCCGGTAAACAGAGCAGCGATCGATACACCCGTGACCGAGCCGATCGTGATGAGGACGAGGCTCGGCGGGATCGTTTCCGTCTGCGCACCGGTAGCCGACAGGAGCGCAACGAGGTCGCCGCGCTTTGCTCCGCGCTTGATCATTTCCGGAAACAACACAGGTGCCACGGCGGCCATGTCGGCCGCCTTGGCGCCAGAGATACCGGAAACCAAATACATAGCTGCGACCAGCACATATTGAAGTCCACCGCGAACGTGGCCGAGCAGGCTGGCAAGAAAGCCCACCATCGCGCGCGCCATGCCAGTCATCTCGATCAAGAGACCGAGGAACACGAACAGCGGCACGGAAAGAAGAATCAGGTGGCTCATGCCTTCGTCCATACGACCAATCACGACGGTCGACGGCGTGCTTGTCGTCAGCGTGATGTAGGCAAAGGTCGCGAGTCCAAAGGCAAACGCGATCGGTACCGCGGCGAAAACCATGACCGCCACCAACGCTACGAAAAAGATCAAAAGATTGAGGTTACCGAGAGGAACCAGGACGGGCCCAAGTGCATAAAGCAGCGCGCCAATGACAACGATGACGCCCACCGCGGTGGCTGTCCTAAGCCAATCGCCGAGTGACGCCAGCCGCAGGAGGGCGACGAGCAGCATCAGGCCGAGCCCGACCGGCAACGCCGCTGCGCGCCAAAGGCTCGAAATGTCGAGCGCCGGTGTCGACACGAAAGCTTCATCGGATGCAAACTCGTAGGCGGGCTGCAACACGAGAACGAGGAATGCCAGGGGTGCAGCGATCGCCAGCACGTCGAAGAATGCGCGCCGATTCGGGTTGACCATGCCGACAAAAGCCGTCATCCGCATGTGCTCGCCGCGCTGAAATGCAATGACCGCGCCGAACATGGCCAGCCATAAAAAGAGGATGCTGGCGAGTTCGTCCGACCAGATGATGGGTCGCTGAAACAAATAGCGCGCTGAAACGCCGCTGAACAACACGATGATTTCCGCGACCACCAATAACGCCGCAACCGCCGCGACAATCGAGCCGAGCCATTGTTCGGCTTTCTGCAGGGCGCCCGCAACCCCGCTCTGACGGGGCAGCGTGACGCTGGTTTCCTCCGCTAGATGCATGGCGATCACCCGACGTTACCGGTGTATTTTTGCAGCAACGTCCAGGCTTCATCGCCAAATTTGGCTTTCGCATCTTTGTAAAAGGACGTCTTTGCTAAAGCCGCCTGGAAGGCCTCCGGCTGGGTAGTATTGAAGGTTAATCCCTTCGATTCGAGGGTCTTCTGGTAGTCCGCGTTTGCTTGCACAATGTCAGCACGCTGCTTGATCGCAGCGGCGTTGAAGTGCTTCTGCATTACCTGCTGGGCATCTTGCGGAACGCCCTTCCAGATCCGCGCGCTGGCGAGAAGCCAAAAACCATCCCATGCGTGGTTGGTAAGCGAGCAGAATTTCTGAACTTCGTAGAATTTTGCAGACTCGATCAGGGCCAGTGGATTTTCCTGTCCGTCCGCAATTTTCGTTTGTAGCGCGGAGTAGGCTTCGTTGAGTGGGATACTCACTGGCGCCGCGCCCAGCGCCGAGAACATTGCGACCCACAGCGGCACGACCGGAACGCGAATCTTGAAGTTGGCGAGATCCTCGGGCGTCTTGATCGGGCGGGTGCTGCTGGTGATCTGCCTGAAGCCATTGTCCCAAACCGAGTTGAAGGGAACCAGGCCCGCCTTCTCGATATTGCGTCGGATGAAATTGCCGACCTCGCCATCCATCGCGGCCCACACCTTGTCGTAGCTTGTAAACGCGAAACCGACACCGGTGAGCGAGGCGGTGGGGATCAAGGTGGACAGAACGGTGCCGGGCATCGTGGCAAGTTCGAGCGCACCGGAACGCAACTGCGTCATCATGTCGGTGTCGCTGCCGAGTTGATTGTTCGGAAACAGGCTGATCGCGACCTTGCCGTTGGTCTCCTCGGTGATGGCGTCAATGGCTTCCTTCAGCCGCACGTTGACCGAATGGGTCACGGGAAGGTCGTTGCCAAATTTCAGTTTGATGGGAGCGGCCTGAGCGAGGACTGCTGGACTCTTGACGAGGGATCCGGTGGCGACCGCACCCACCCCAACAGCACATTTCAAAAGCACACGGCGGCTAACGGCTTGCATTTCATCCTCCCTGTCGGACCCACATTACCGTGGGGCTTGAATTCGAATACAGAATTCGTATACTGAATTCGAATACAGCGCAATAGCTTTTTTTGCGCTGCGCTGGTAGAAGATCAAAAAAGAATCGTTTGGAGACCCAATGTCGCAGGTTCAGACGCAACCGACCCTGGTGGAACAGGTTGTAAATGCTATCGTTTCTGAGATTGTTGACGGAGAACTGCCGGCCAACGCCCGGCTCATCCAGGATGAGCTCGCTAAAGCGTATGGTGTCTCGCGGCAGCCGGTTCAGCAGGCCCTTTTGCTTTTGCGGGACCGCGGCCTGGTTCGGGAGGCCCCCGGCCGGGGCTTAATTGTCTCCCCTCTCGACGTCGATTTTGTCCGAAACCTCTATGAGATACGGGCGATGCTTGACGGGCTGGCAGCCAGACTCGCGGCCGAGCGAGGCGCGGAACGAGCGAAAACCGAAGGACCGGCATTCCTCGAACTAGGGCTAGCTGCGGTGAAGAGCGGCTCCCTGCACGATCAGATTGAGGCCGACATGAAATTCCATGCCTTCCTCAGCGAACTGTCAGGAAATCCTATGATCGGGGAGACGACTGCACCGCATTGGCCTTACCTTCGTCGCGTCATGGGCGAAGTCTTGCGGGACGATGCTCAGATGCCGCAAACGATTCTGCAGGAGCACGTGGCAATCCTCGATGCGGTCATCGCAGGTGATGGCGCAGAGGCTGAAATACTCAGTCGCGGCCACATTTCGCGCGCCGCCGATATATTCGTTCAACGACTCCAGGCTCAGCACGACGCGTCAGAAGAGCAACTGCGTCAGCGGCGAGCCCGGGTCATTCAGCGTTGAAGTCACGATCGGGGGTGAGGTGTCAGTGCACTATGATCCTGCGCTGTCTTTTCCGCCTCTTCCAGGTTCAGGCCTAAAAACGAGAACCGTCATCCCGCACGCAAGCTGCTCCGCGATCGCAGCACCGACTCCCATCGCGGCCTTAGTGGCCAACGCAATCCTCGCTTCAGATAACATTTTTTCCTTTTCAACGCTGCAAGAGCAAGGTCAACCCACGGCAGCCGCTAGTGCGGCTGCCATGTGCACGCCTATCATACCAATAGGTAGCCACCGCGTTTCCCCCCGATCCGCTTGGTGTAAAGAAACGGAGATTGTCGAGTGAGGAGCCACCTCGGTCGATGCATAGACTGACGTGCGGCCCCGTCCAACCAAAGTCCGCTATACTCACGGAAGCGGGTCGTCAGTGAGCCGGAAGTTTTAGTCGGCAAAGTAATTCCGTCCCGCCGCATCGGTCTGCAAGCAGTGGCCATTCCATAACCGCCCATTCCGCGAACACCGAGACATCATAAGCAAAACCAACAAGGCAAGAAATCAGGAACCAAAAAAGGTATTGATCGAGAACATCGGCTCCAAAGATCTTAAATATCTAGTCGTCCGTTAAAAAGCCGATCTGGGTGGCGGCGCGAGGGCGAATGCTCGGCATAGGGCGAGCAGGATGAGGCGCAACAGGAGCCTCAACCAATTGAGGACCAGGCGGAGATTGTGGCCGACGGCGGTCAGGACGACGTTGGCGGCATCACCTTCGCGCCCCTTGAGGTGACAGCGGCCGAGGTGTCCGTCGGTCTTCATGTGACCGATTACGGGCTCAATGGCTGAGCGGCGGCGGAGCTCGCGTTTGATTACGCCGAAGACGCCACGCTTCTGACCGGAGATGAAGACGCGACGCGGGTTTTCCGTTTTGTGGCCGCGATAGCCTTTGTCGACATATGCGCGCTCGATCGCGCAGCCAGTGAGCGCTTCGGTACCGTTGATGACGTCGCCGAGCGTATGCCCGTCGTATGGGTTGCCCGGCAGCGCCTTGGCGTGAAGCACGAATTGGCCGCCGGGCGGCCGGCCGTTGGTGGTGACAAAGGAAGCCTTGACGCCGAACTCATAAGGCGCTGAGGCCTTGCCCTTGCCGATGCATTCGACTTCGGGCGCGTGGAAGGAATAGAGTTTGTATCCGCGCTGGCGTTGCTCCTGGGAGCGGATCTGGGCTGCGCGCGCAAGCGGCAGTTCGAAGGCGGCCTCAATCTCTGGCCGGCCTGCGATCTTGCGGCGGATGTCGCGGATGAGGCGGCCAAGCCGCGTTCGCAACAGGCGCAATTGTGCTCGATGGCGCTTGAACTGCTTGGCGTGTGCATAGCGTCCCGCCATCATCGCCGCCTGCTTGGCGATGCGCAGATACGATTGCCGCAGCTTAACGCCGCGCGCGCGAGCCAAGCGATTGAGCCCCCTGATCGCCGCATGGACGAGCTTGGCGTCGGTCGGGAAGGTGATGGCCTTGGGCTGCACGGTGGTGTCCACCGTCACCCGCTTGAGATCACCCGTGCGCAGCGCTCCGGTCTCGTGCGCCACCCTCAAGCTTTCGGCGAGCAGGAGTTCCAGCTTGCTGCCGAGCCGCTTGCGCCAATGGCTGAGGTCGGAACGCTCGTGCGGGAATTCGTGCTGGAAAAACTCAAACCCGGTGAAGTGCTGGAAATACGGATCGTAGACCCAGCGCTCGCAGACCTCCTCATCAGACAGGCCGTAAATGTGCTTGAGCGACAGCAGCCCAATCACGAAACGGCTCTCGATCCCCGGCCGACCCTTCTCGCTGTAGAGCGGCGCGATCTCGCGATCGATCCAGTCCCAGTCGATCTTCTCACCAAGCTGCACCAGCTCGTGCTTCAGATTGATGATCTGATCCAGCCTGGCCCGAACAGATCGCCGTCCCCCGTCGTCTCCGGCTTCTTCGGTCGCATCCTTCCCCTCCGCTGCGACGAGGAAATCACGACCGGCGATTCGAGGAATCTTCAAAATCAAAATTGCAAGCTTCCGAGCCCTCAATCCTCAAAAGCTTGCAATCTCAAAACCTATTTCGTCCCGAAGATCGACTCTCGCTCAGTGGCTTGGCAATTGTTCACGGACGACTATCTATGACTATTTTCCCGAACTGCTGACCCAACTCCAGATGGGAGAGCGCTACGCGAGTCTCATCGAGCTTGTAGCGCGAGTCGATCGGTGGCTGGAGGTGCCCTCGCGCGCACCATTCGAGAAGATTTGACAACTCAGCGGGGTTGCCGAGCGTTGAGCCAAGACTCGCAGCTGGCGGATGAAGATACGGCGCAGATCTGCGGGAGGCTGGTCGCCAATGGTCGCACCGCATGTAACGATTCGGCCCCCGCGAACGAGGCATTTCAAGGCCGCGTTCCAGATCGCGCCGCCGATATTTTCGATGATCACATCGACGCCGCGCCCCTGCGTCAGTTCCATGACTCTCTCTCGAATCTTCTCCGGCAGCGCGTCGATTGTTGCGTCAGCGCCAAACCTCTGGCACGCTCAAGCTTCCATTCGCTGCGCGAGGTCACGAGAGAGCGCGCGCCAGCGGCCTTAGCGATTTGCAGTGCCGCAAGCGACACCCCGCCGCCGATACCGAAGACAAGCACGGTTTCGCCCTGTCGCAGCCCAGCCTTGGTGAAAAGCATGCGCCACGCCGTAAGATAGTTGACGCCGAGCGCTGCGGCTTGCGCAAAATCGAGACTATCTGGGACGGGAAGCCCATTCTCCGCGGGGACACACACAAATTCGGCCATCGTGCCGTCGCGATGCTCGCCGAGCAAGCTCATCTTGACGCAAAGCACCGGTTCGCCGTGGGTGCAGAATTCGCACCGGCCGCAGACTATGCCGGGATCGAGGGTCACGCGACGGCCAATCAATGCGCTCGAATCGGCTTCCTCGATCACGCCGGCGCCATCGACACCCATGATTTGCGGCAAGGTGTGGGTAATACCGGCGCCGCTGTCACGCATATAAAGATCGACGCGATTGACGGTCGCGGCTTTCATGCGGACGAGGATTTCACTTGGTTTGCGGCGGGGCATGGGTCGTTCACCGACAGTGACGACTTCATTGCCACCATGGCCAATCAAAAAGGCTGCCTTCATGGCGCGGGCCTTAAGCGAAATCTGGTTCCGTCACAACTCTCGCTATCACTTTCATAGAGTACCCTCCCGCAGCATTTCGCGCAGCCGGAACTTCTGGATTTTCCCAGACGGCGTCGCCGGCATTGCGTCGCGAAGGATCAGCCGTTCCGGAATGTATTGCAACGCCACCTTCTGCGACTTGAGGAATTCAGTCATTGCCGCCAAGTCCTGGTCTGACTAGGCCTACAGTACAATTACCGCACAGGCGCGTTCGCCCAATCGTTCGTCTGCGTAAGCCACAATCGCTACCTGCGCGATTGCAGGGTGCTTGTAGAGCAGCGCCTCGATCTCGACGACCGGTATATTCTCGCCGCCTCTAATGATGACATCCTTGCTGCGACCGCTGATGCGGATGTAGCCGGTGGCATCCATGCGTGCGAGGTCGCCTGTGTCGAACCATCCATCGGCATCCGTGCCGTTCCACTGGGGACGCGGTATCCGCCGAAGTTCGAGCAGGAGCGGACGAGAAGCTTACCGGTCTCGCCTGGTGGCAAGGTCCTGCCTTCGCTATCAACAACCTTGACCTCCGCGCCCGGCAGCGCGCAGCCGTCGGTCGTGAACGCAAGGACATCATCGTCATCGGGTTTGATCAACGTGACGGCACCGTTCTCCGTCATTCCCCAAGCCGAAACGATCTTGGCACCGAGGGTCTTGCGGGCCTGCTCACGAGCGGCCCGGGAATTGGCGCCCCTGCGCAAAGGAAAGTCTTGAGGCTCGGTACGCCCTTGCCGGTCTCCGAAACTAGACGCGTGAGGTCGGTCAAGAAGGGCGTGGACGCCATCGTAAAGCTGACGTTCTCTTGACGTATCAGATCGGCCGCCTTCGCGGGGTCCCAGACGTCCTGCAGCACGACGCGCGATTGCAGAATGATCGGCATCATCAACCCGTACATGAAGCCGGTCTGGTGCGCCATCGGCGAGGCCATCAGGACGACGTCGTCCTTTCCGAGCTTGAGCCGTTCTGCATAGGGAATGATATTGGCCATCAGCGTGTTGGCCGAATGCATTACGCCTTTCGGTTCGCCGGTCGTACCGGAGGTGTAGATCAACTGAGTAACGTCGTCCGCACCCGGCTGCGTTTGCGGCGATATGGCCGGCGTATCCGACCGTTTCTCCCATTCCGGCTTTGTCGAGAAACCGATTACCTCGAAGTCATCGCCGCCGCCACCGCCAATAACTACAATTATGCGCCAACAAGGAAGATTGGCCTTCAGGCTCCTTGCCATGG
>CAWFZL010000018.1:0-37879 GCA_963820275.1 uncultured Alphaproteobacteria bacterium | reverse complement strand
GCGCTCGGCAAGTTCGTCGGCGGTGATGATGTCTGATACCTGGCGCCGTTTATGTTTTCTCGGGAACCTATCCCGGCTCTCCTTACTTGGAAAACTTTGGGCCCTTTGACCAGGCGGGAGCACGCGTTTGAAAATACTCCTCGTCGAAGACGAGCCGCTAATTCTCATGGATATCGAGTTCCAGCTCCGCGAGGCTGGGCACGAGGTGATTTCGGTAGGCAACGGGGACAGCGCGATCGACGTGCTGGTCAGCCGTTTGATTGATGTTGTGTTAACCGACATCGACATGCCGGGTTCCATGGACGGTCTGAAGCTTGCCGCAGCGGTTCGAAATCGCTGGCCTCCTGTCCAGATCGTGGTGATGTCTGGCAAAAGGCGGCCCGCGCGAAATGAACTGCCGAACCGGGCCCGGTTCATTGAGAAGCCTCTTCACACGCCCGACCTCCTGAGGGCAGTCGGCGTCTGGTGAAAGGGCCGCTGGACAAGGCCGGATATCAACGAGAATACAGGAGCATCGACTTTAATTGCCCGCGCGACCTTGCTTTTTCGCGACTGAACCTTTAAATTGCAACAATTCGATTAGCCGCTGTGCCTTTTTGAACGCGCCCGCGGGCCCCTTCCCAAAGACATCGACCAGTTGAATTGAAGTCGCGTGATGGTCACGCGAAATATGCTTTGGAAAGACGAAGATGCCGACAGGTACTGTTAAGTGGTTCAATGGCCAGAAGGGTTTTGGCTTCATCCAACCCAATGATGGCGGAAACGATGTGTTCGTTCATGTGAGCGCCGTCGAGCGCGCCGGTTTGCCCGGCCTCGCCGAAGGTCAGAAGGTCAACTTCGAGCTCAAGACCGACAAGATGCGGGGCAAGACAAGCGCGGAAAATCTGTCGCTTGCTTGAGCCGTTAACGCCATTTCACGGATGTACTGAAATGGTGGTATGCTCGCTCGATCCCAGGATTGAGCGGGCTCGCTTGTGCGAGAATTTGGATCCGGAAAGATGGTAAGCAGGAAGTTGGCTGAATCATCTCCTGTAAATGTTGCGCGCGCCAACAGGCAACGCCTGGCCCAGGAAGAAGGCGTGCGAGCGATGGCGGATGTCGAGCAAAGAGCCGTCGCCATTCGCAAGAACATGGAGCGCCTTCGCGCCCTGAGGGAAGCCAGGGAAGCACAGGAAGCGCAAGAGGCTGCGGCTCGACCCGCGCGCCCCGAAGTCTCCAGGAAGAAGCGCAGCAAACCGCTGTCGAGATAGCGCCGGGTAGCGTCGGTCATTGCCAAACACGGCACGGCATTGTCGGAAAACGCGTTGCGCTGCATGCGCTTGAAACCAATTGCACGAACGGCCGTTGGCATCCTTGCAATCGACGTCATCGATCCAGGGCTGCGAAAAAGCAGCGTCAAAGCCCAAGGCGCGAGATGACGCATATGCTCAGGCGCTCAGGCCTATGCGCAATGCGCGCCGTCCATCAATCCGCCGGAAGCAAGCAATGAGGGGAAATACTGATCAAACACAATGGAGAAACTGAATGTCCGAGCGAATACCCGTGAGCCGCGCTGCACGCGAGGCCCACAAGGCATTCAAGCCAATTCAGCCGGAAACGACTGAATACGAGAGATTGCAAAAGGCCTTTTACGATAATCGCGAGCGGCTCAGGGCGGAACGACTGGCCCGGGAAGCGGCCGAGAGTCGATGCGGCCCCAACTCGAAAAAGGGCAACAACTGAATCAAATCTTTAGAGCGGGGACTGCTTGACCCCGCCGTCGAAGGGCGCCGTTGTCTCCCAACGCCGACCGCACGCCGAGCATTCCCAGTGATTGACGACCTCGTTGGGAGCGTGTGTTGATCTGTTGGGAGCGATGACGGTGTGGCCGCAGATGCAAGTATCCGTCCCCTCAGGCGGCGAGCGGCGCAGGTCGTCGCTCATCAACCTGGCAGCCAGGTGCTGCCGGAAATTGCGACGGAGACTGATCGGATAGATAATGGCGTTCATGTCGCTGCTCCGTTCTGCCGCGGGAGCGCGACCATGTCTCTCAGTCACTGACGCCGACTTATACGATCTGTGATCCTACCAATATAGTAGTGCAAGTCAAAAAAACCAGATCGATTGCACCCGGCTCTGAGTTGGCAGAAAAAAACGCGATCGACCAACTCTATCCGCGACCCTTGTGCAGTCGAAAAACAGTCTCCACCGCAAAAGACGGCGTTCCTGCTTTTCGGCTCGGCGCCGCTGCAATCACCTTGATCTTTTCCCTTTTAGGTTTCTTGGCTTCCCGATTGCGTCTTTGCTGACCTTTTGCCATGCCAATTCCCTTGAGGTTCGAGGACTACGCAAATAGAGCGTAGGATTGGAAAACGCGAAATCAGAAAGATCGTTCGATAGACGAGGTTCGTCGAGGTCGTATTCGGTTGCAAGCCTCGCAGTCAGATCGAGCGCACAGGTACGATAGAAATTATCCGCTTCCGAACCCGTTCGGCTGATGGTCGCGGTCCACCCATAAGCATCGTCAAAGATGAACAATGTCATTCCTGAGGGCCACGGTCCGTGCAGGTCCGTCGCCTGTTGAACGATCATGTCGACGAGTTCATATGCCGTTTTCAAGGGCTTGGTATTCATCGTCTGCCTCGCAGCATTTGCGCCCGTGGATTTAGCCGGTTCGCTATCCTTCAAGCTGATCGAATTCACCAGGCGGCAGGATCCGACCTCGCGGCGTGCGTATTTTCACGTCCACGTAACCTCGGACCAGAAGCTCCTTCGCGTTCTTCAAGGCTTCCGCAGCGGTGGAATGACCAACATTGACGCGAGAAAACTGATTGCTCCCGCTGACCAGGAATTTCAGTTGCGTGGCGCTAACCACGCCAGGCAACCACTGCGAGGATAAAGAGGAAAGGCAACAGCGGCGCGATCACCGGCGGTACGATCCAATCGGTCAGGCGTTGCTGCGGCAAAACGCGCTCCTCTCTGTTTGGCGGGTACGCTCGTTTACCCACAGTCACCGATAGAAGCCGTAGGGGAAGTGCGGTGATGATCGACGCTACGCTCATCTTTCGCCAATAGCGAGCGCTAAAATGACGAAGGCGATTGCTCTCCGACGGTGCGGGATCGCGCAAGAAAGAGATGGCCAATCCAGCCAAATGGGCGCATGCTGGGTGCTCTGTGAAAAGCCGCCTGCGAAAGGTAGTCACAACCATCCGCTCGCCGCGCGAAACTGCCAGCTTTAAACATCCGTTTCGAATTCAGGGCATGGATTGCCTTTTGCGCGCGGTCGTACGACGTCATTGCGAATGAGGAGATGATGGAAGGGCTTTCGCTCGTCCCATTCTGGCGCGTCGCAACCATGAACGAGGCTCCCGCGGAAGCGCCGTCCGGCCCGACGATCGAGCTGTTGTTGTATCAGCTCCATCAATCTGCCGGACGCGCGACGAATCGACGTCAGTGTGTCCGATGAATGACGAGCCGCTCGATCTCGACAAACACCGTGGCATGGCCGCTCAGAAGGCAACCGACCTTCGTCGCGTCCTGGCTGAGGTCGAGAGCAACGCGAAGGAGCTGCGCGATCGGCAGGCGCAATTCGAAAACCAGTTGCTGTCGATGCCGGCCGCTTCGTGGCCGGACGCGGCTGCCAAGGCGCGCTACGTCCTGAACCTGTATGCCGCCGGACTATCGGCCGAGGACACCCATCATCGCGATCTCATCGCGGCAATATTGGAGGACTTTGCGCGCCTCGCCCGCGAGGCTTGAACGAACGCGACGCACCTCGCATCTGCGACTAAACCAGTTCCGGGCTGGCGTCGTCATTCGTCTCGCGAAGGAAAACTCCAATGACTGTTGCGGACGAAATTATCGACTTGCTGAAGCGGAAACGGCGATTGAAGCTCACAGCTGTCGATATCGCAGAAATGCTGTACTGGGAGGACAACACCTATAAGCAACGCGTCAAGGCTGATTGCCTGACGCTCTATGAACAAAACAGGCTTACCCGCGACGGCAAGGGAAGTCCTGACGACCCCTACGTCTATGGCATTTCTCTCATCGAACGTCGGCGCCGCGATCGCCAGGATTAGGGCCACCGAAGGTCAAATCTTCTCCACCAGCTGATGCCCTCGAACGAGGGTCGTTCATGCGGATCGGCCGGCGTTTGGCCTTGCAATGTTAACCCGCGAGTCCGGCTTGCGCTTGCTGTCAAGGGGCGGCTTCCTTGTCGGAGCGGCGATCAGTCCGTCTCGGATCGCCTGTTTGCGCGCCAGCTTGCGCGCTCGCCGCACCGCTTCAGCTTTCTCTCTGGTGATCCTGTCTGATGGCTTCTCATAGAAGCGACGGCGGCGCATCTCCCTGAACACACCTTCGCGCTGCATTCTCTTCTTCAGGACGCGAAGTGCCTGTTCAACATCGTTGTCTCGGACGAGTACTTGCACGCGAGTTGCTCCTCGGAAATGGAGGGCCTTTCGAGAGGCCCATACGGGTTCATCGAATCGCGTAAGGCAAAAATCACCCGAGACGCCTGCCGAAGTCGACAGGCAAGATTTCGGAGCCGGATATATACAAGACACCGCAATTTCTTCGCGGCGAAAGCACATCGTTCCATTCCGCCAGAAGCGGCCAGAACCAGAAACGGATGTCTGGTACCTGTACGGTGTATCTGCGGGAAAGGCCATCTCTTTCCGTCGTTGCCGCTCCATTCCACCATGACTTCGCGGAGCTCAGCCACTGGGAGATACATCTCGCATGGTTGACTCCGGCCTGGAGCCGATTGCCAGAACAGCCGACTATCGCCGCCACCGCGCGCGTGATATTGTTGCGTTAATCCGACCGGAAATCGGTGTTGGGCATGCCGGCAGGACCTCCAGCCGGATGGCGAAGCGACTGCAATTGAGGCTTTGCCTGGCCTCCGCTTAGCGAAGGAGGCTCACATGCGCCCGACGAACGAAAGTAGCTTGCGGGCGCGCGCACGGAAGCTGGGCTACTGTATCCATAAATCGCGACTGCGTTCGATCAACGAGGACAATCTCGGCAAATTCGCGCTTGTCAGGGAGGACAGCCAGAAAGTCGTTCTCGGCGAGCGGTTTGACGCCTCGCTCGAGGAAATCGCGGAATATTTGAGCTGAGAGGGTTCCATGGATGATCATTCGGTGACTTGACTCGCCGCAAGCCTGGAATGCTCTGAAAGCCGCGGTGGAGCCTTCGTGATGGCACCGCCTGATCATTCCAACTGGTGAAGCAAATCGTGGTTGCGGGCAGCAACGACACATGACAGACGGGATCGATCGCGACAAATAGCAGCGCCTCATTGACTTGGGCTGGTTAAAGGCCACCATGACAAACGAGAGCGACGTGTCCTATCGAGTGACCGAGCGCGGTCGAGCGGCCTCGCGTTTTTGAAGATTCGAATCATCGAGAACGGCGAGCCGTTTGAATGCCCAAGAGCAGGAGCAGTGATGAAATTGAACGAAATCCAGATAACCAAGACACTGGCTCAGTTCAGAGCACAGGTGCTTGCCGAGGATCATCCGGCAGTGGAGCAATTCAGCGAATTGTTTGGGCATCACACCTTCTTCCTCGACGCAAGAGGACTCCACGTGCTGGAACTGCTTGAGGTTCCAGGAATGGAAGCTCAAAGCGGGGAGATGGTAAGCATTGCTGATTGGAGCGACGCGGACTTTACGAAGCTGACCACGCATCAGCCCGAACCGACGGGTGTCGTTATTAGCCTGAAGGAGGTTCAACATTAAGGGGTGATCACTTCGGCTCGAGAGCGCGCCGTCCGAATTAGAGATAGAACGTTGTCGTTTCGCGCTTGATGGCGGGGATCTCAAGTCGGTCTTGCCGGGTCCCTCGCTCGATTTGGATCAGGCGAGCGGCCGGGCTCGGGCGTCGTCGGATACGAGGTGCAGGTCGCGGCGCACTCCTTTCAACATATGAGCACCTGCAGAGAGGGGGCCACTATTTTGGCGGCTGCAGGCCCGGAGACGTGATCCATTCCGTCATGTGGGCCACCATTTCATTTTCCCGTGCCTTTTGTAGCAGGTTTGTTTGCTCCAGGCCGGGGGCCAGCTGTTTGGCCTTCTCTCTCAATCTCCTCGCTTCTTCGGCGAGACGTTCTTCCAGGGAAAGTATGTGTTTGATTCTGCGGCGACGCTGCATGACACAACCTCGTGCTTACGGTTCCTAACCGTATGGTTTGCACTTCGATCTATCCCAATATGCCGATACCTGCGCGCGGGTTCCAAAGTTAACGCCAGGCGACAATACCGGCCAGGTTACCAGCAACGCTCCCCTTTTTCACCGCAGCGTGTGGCATGCGCTGCATTCCCGGAGGGCGCGCCCGAGCCATTTATGCGTTTTACGCAAAACTGTTTTGAGCGCGGTGGCCTTTTTCGCGGTCGATACCAGCCATAGTGCTCGATCCTGGGCGCGCAGATCCGCAACGAGCCGGGAGCCAGCATGAGTAAGCGTTTCAAACCGGGCCTTGCCGCCCTGGCCTTTGTGGCCGTCTTCGGTGCCGCACAGGCCATGGCTGGCGGTGGTATTGCGGTAAACCCTCGATATGCGTCGTTGGGAGAAATATCGACCACCGCATATCCTCAACCTGCCCGTCCGCTGTTCGGCATGCAAATCGAGCCTGCGATGGGAGATGTCTCGTCAAAATGGCACGCCGTCGAAGCCGAAATCGAGCTGGAAGAAGTCGTACTGGCCGGCTGCCATACCGACCAGGCCTGTCCCGCAGTCGCGCGGGATTTACTGAACATCGCTGCCCAAGGCGCCGATCGCACCGGACGCGCCCGCGTCGGCTGGATCAACAGGGCTGTCAATCTCGCCATCATCCCAACCAGCGACGAAGCACAATGGGGCGTTCCGGATCACTGGAGTCCGCCATTCGAAACGCTGCAAACCCACCGCGGTGACTGCGAGGACTATGCGATTGTCAAATATGCCGCATTGAGAGAGGCAGGCTTTTCCCGTGACGACCTGAAGATTGTCATCCTGCATGATGTCAGGCCGAGCGAAGACCACGCGGTGCTCGCCGCCCGCGTAGACGGAGAGTGGCTGATATTGGACAATCGGACGCTCTCGCTGGCGCGCGATACAGACATGATCAAGGCTCAGCCGAAATTCGTGCTCGATCAGTCTGGCGCGCACCGGCTCGTTGCGACGCTGTAGCTGCCGCGCTTCGCACGCCACGGAGTTTCTTTCAGCCCGTCACTTCCCCGGCCGGCTCCGCACTGAGCCACCGATACAGGAAACCGCCGGCAGCACCACCAACCAGGGGTGCCACCCAGAACAGCCAGAGCTGCGCCAGTGCCCAGCCCCCGACAATCAGCGCGGGACCGGTGCTGCGCGCGGGGTTCACGGACGTATTGGTCACGGGGATGCTGATCAGATGGATCAGTGTCAGCGCCAGGCCGATTGCGATCGGCGCAAATCCGACAGGCGCCTTGCCGTGCGTCGATCCCATGATGATGAAAAGAAACATCATGGTAAGCACCACTTCCGAAAGGACACAGGAAGCAAGCCCGTACTTGCCCGGCGAGTGCTCGCCATATCCGTTGGCCGCAAATCCGCCGGCAAGGTTGAAGTCTGGGGATCCATTGGCGATGGCGTAGAGGACGGCGGCACCGACAACGGCGCCAAGCACCTGCGCCACGATGTAGGGACCGACGAGGCTCGTGGGAAAACGGCCACCGCAAGCGAGCCCGACAGTGACCGCGGGATTGATATGACATCCCGAGACATGACCGATGGCATATGCCATCGTCAGCAAGGTCAGGCCGAAGGCCAGCGCTACACCAAGCAGGCCGATGCCAACATGAGGAAATCCGGCCGAAATCACCGCGCTGCCGCAGCCTCCAAAGGTCAACCAGAAGGTGCCTATCGCCTCGGCCGCAAGACGTTTTCCGTTCATCACGATCCTCCCTTGCTGGACAATCTTATGTTGGGGATCATACGCCAACTTGCGGCTTTCGGATGTCATCGATCTGGCGCGACCAGCCCTGCGTCGCGATCATCCCTGCATGGACAGACAGCCTCTAACGGTGATAGGCGAGGATCGGCAGTGATCGCGATTGGCGTGCCTTTCAAGACCCACCCTCTATGGATCATAGTCATGGAAGAGAATACCGATGATCTTGCGGCCGGCATGTGGTGAGCACGCCGCAATCTGCCGATTGAGCCGCAGGGACGCTATTGCGGCCATCGCCGCAATAGCGACGACGTGCTTGCCGGCGCGGGCGCAGGCGACACAAGTGCAGGGGACCGAGGATTCGGGCATGTATTTCGTTCCGGGCGGCAGGATCGGCTTTCAACGACCGCCAGAGATAAAGCCCTCGCAGAACAGTTGGCATCTGCTGTCGTCGGACCACACGTTCCAGGTGGAAGTGAGGGAAGCCCTGCGTATCGACGCGGATTGGGACGACCGAATGTGGCAACCGGACCGCCATGTTCTGGTTGCATCGGGATCTCTTTCACCGGGCATCGAGCGTCGACACTTCCGCGATGAGCGCTATGAGCGCGACGCCGACTACGGCGCCGACACACATGTGTTCCGCGACGACCACTGGATCGGGCAGGTCAGGGTTTCGACGAGCACGCTCGGCTCTTCGTTCTTGTCGGTCCAAGGTGGACAGATCGCGCGCTGGCGGAACGTGACTGATGCGCTGGTCGCGTCGCTCACGGTCCGCGCATCGCCCCCGGCGTCGGAGGCATTGGCCGAACTGCGGGTATATTTGGACCTCGACGGTCTAAATCCGCGCCTCGTTGGCGATCAACTCCTCCTGAGCCTCGCGCCGCCGACTACGCCGCAGGAAGCGTCGGGGATCGCAGGTTCTTGCATCGCCGTTCCCAAACTCTCACTGTTGTCCCTCGGCAGCCTCGGGGAACTCGAGCAGACAACGAACGAGGCGTTCGCCATCTACGGAAAAATCCCCGGCAGCCGGATCATCGCCGCTTCGCACTGCCGCGCCGTCGCCCTGCGCGAGAACCGGCTGACAGATGGCGATGATGCAATCTTCGCAACCAGCGTGATGGCTTTTGGACGGACGCGGCAGCTCAAGGTGACGGCGTTTTACAATGCCGCCGATCGTCGCCCAATGCTGAATGCGCTGGAACGCGTCGTCTACTCGCTGTCGCTTCCCGATGGCCGGTGAAACATTGTCCGGCCTCGTCGTTACCTGCAGGACAACGCGAGCGTCTTCTTGGCGTCGACCTTGAAATCACACCTGGCGACCTTGTCAGCAAGCTTGACGTCCGATGTTTTCCCGTCGGCGTATTTGCATCGCACCGTGATGAAACGCCCGGAGTCGTAGAGGTATCCAACCTCCCAGTATCCGGAGAGCTTGCCTCCACCATCCGGAACGAGATCCGCGTGTTCCTGGGGCGGGCCATCGAACAGGCTGACCGAACGCACGGGCTGGTCGCGGGATGGGCAGAGGTCCGCCGCGCGCGCGGGGCAGTTCAGGAAGACCGCGAATAATGCCAATAGCCCAAGGCCTTCTTTTCTGTTCCAGGACACGGAAATCTTTTTCCTCATTTCGCCTGCACGCCTGCATTATGGGCCGGACGCGCCATCGCGTGCCGCCTCCTGCACAATCTAGAGAAATCGACGAGTTCAGTCACTACAATCGCATCCTTCCAGCGCCGCCATTGTGATGCTAGATTCGAAGCTGGCAGGGGCTCCATACCGAACCGGGAGGACGACATGCCTGACAGCGTCTACAAGGTCATTGAACTGATCGGTACCAGCAGCAAGTCCTGGGAAGAGGCCGCCACCAACGCAGTCGAGCGGGCCGCAAAATCCCTCCGCGATCTCCGCGTCGCCGAGGTCGTCACACTCGACATGCAACTGGATGAAAAGGGGAAAGTGGAGGCCTATCGGGCCAAGCTCAATGTCTCGTTCAAGTTCGAGGGCTCCTGAGCCTTGAATTAAAGCGCGATGGTGATTCGATTTGAAACCATCGCGCTTTAGATTTTGTTTTCGCATGATCTCCGCGCAAACGCGTCCCGCGTTTGTCGCGAGGGAAAACCGCTACACACTTTTTTCGGATCATGCTTTAGTCCAGTCTGGTCCGCGCCAGCCGCAACGCGTTGCCGATCACGCTGACGGAAGAAAGCGCCATCGCGGCGGCACCGATCATCGGCGACAACAGGATGCCGAAGACCGGATAGAGCACGCCTGCCGCGATCGGCACGCCCGCGGCATTGTACAGAAACGCAAACGCGAGATTCTGCCGGATATTGCGCATGGTCGCGACCGACAAGCGCCGCGCCCGTACCAGCCCCGCGAGATCTCCGGTCAGAAGCGTCACGCCCGCGCTTTCGATCGCGACATCGGTGCCGCTGCCCATGGCGACGCCGACGTCGGCGGCGGCAAGGGCCGGGGCATCGTTGACGCCATCGCCCACCATCGCGACGCGGCGGCCTTCGTTGCGAAACCGCTGCACCACCTCGCTCTTGCGCTCCGGCAAAACGCCGGCCTCGATCTCGTCGATCCCAAGCTTCGAGGCTACCGCGCGCGCGGTCGTCTCGTTGTCGCCGGTCAGCATCACGATGCGCAGGCCATCCGCCCGCAGTGCGGAAAGCGCGGCTGTCGCCGACGGCTTGATCGGATCCGCGATAGCGAGGATGCCCGCCGCGCGCCCGTCGATCGCGACATAGATCGTGGTGGCGCCGTTGCGCCGCGCAGTCTCGGCAGCGGGGTCGAGCGCCAGCGTATCGATATTGAGGTCGCGCATCAGCATGGCGTTGCCGAGCGCAACCGCCTTGCCGTCGACGGTTCCGCGCGCGCCCTTGCCGGAAGGCGAAGCGAAATCGCCGACTTCGCCGAGCGCGAGCGAACGTTCCTTCGCGGCGTTGAGGATAGCCAGCGCCAGCGGATGTTCGCTGCCGCGCTCCACGCTTGCGGCAAGGCGCAACAAAGTGTTCTCGTCGCTGCCGTCGACGGTCACGATCGAGACCAGTTTCGGCTTGCCCTCGGTCAGCGTGCCGGTCTTGTCGATGACGATGGTATCGATGCGCTCGAACTGCTCCAGCGCCTGGGCGTCACGGATCAGGATGCCCGAATGAGCGCCTCGTCCGATGCCCACCATGATCGACATCGGCGTGGCGAGGCCGAGCGCGCAGGGACAGGCGATGATCAGCACCGTCACCGCCGCGACCATGCCAAAGGTGAAGCGCGGCTCGGGCCCGAAGGTCATCCAGGCTGCAAATGCAAGCAGCGCGGTCGCGATCACCGCCGGCACGAACCATCCCGCAACCCGGTCGGCAAGACGCTGGATCGGCGCCCGCGAGCGCTGCGCCCGCGCCACCATGTCGACGATCCGCGCCAGCATCGTGTCACGGCCTACCTTTTCGGCACGCAGCACCAGCCCGCCGCCCTGGTTGACCGTGCCGCCGATCACTCGGCTGCCTTGCGCCTTCGATACCGGCATCGATTCGCCGGTCACCATGAACTCATCGACC
This sequence comes from uncultured Alphaproteobacteria bacterium, assembly GCA_963820275.1. Lineage (GTDB taxonomy): Bacteria > Pseudomonadota > Alphaproteobacteria > Rhizobiales > Xanthobacteraceae > Bradyrhizobium. Next base: position 26,431 of record CAWFZL010000018.1, on the reverse strand, counting down.
GAAGAGCAGCCTTCGGTGACGAGGCCATCGACCGGAATCTTCTCGCCGGGACGGACCCGCAGCAGATCGCCGACCGCGATCTCGTCGATCGCGACATCCTCGTCGCCATGGCCGGTGACGCGCCGGGCGGTCTTTGGCGCAAGCCCGAGCAGCGCACGGATCGCGCCGGACGTGCGCTCGCGCGCCCGCAATTCCAGAACCTGCCCGAGCAGCACAAGGGTCGTGATCACGGCGGCCGCCTCGAAATAGACCGCGACCGCGCCATGCATGTCACGAAAGGCGGGCGGGAACCATTGCGGAGCGAGCGTGCCCACCACGCTGTAGAGATAGGCCACACCTGTCCCCATCGCGATCAGTGTGAACATGTTGAGGTTGCGCGTCAGAAGCGAATTCCAGCCGCGCACGAAAAACGGCGCGCCCGCCCACAACACCACCGGTGTTGCCAGCACAAAGGAAATCCAGTTCGACCACATCCGCGGCACGAGATGCATCAGCCCGATATGGCTGCCCATCTCGATCGCAAACACGGGAAGCGTCAGTACCAGTGCGATCCGGAACCGCCTTGTCATGTCGATCAATTCAGGATCGGGTCCCTGGTCGAGCGAGACCTGTTCAGGCTCGAGCGCCATGCCGCAGATCGGGCAGCTTCCGGGACCGACCTGCCGCACCTCTGGATGCATCGGACAGGTGTAGATCGCGCCGGCAGGCGCTGCCGGCCCGGGCTCCCTCGGCTTGAGGAATTTCTCCGGTTCGGCCTCGAAGCGCTCACGGCACCGCGCGCCGCAAAAGAAATATTGCTCGCCGCGATAGTCAAGGCGGTGTTTGGCGGTTTCGCGATCGACGCGCATGCCGCAGACCGGGTCGATCGCGAAGTTCTCTTCGTGCTTGCCATCGCAGCAGGATGATGCGTGCTTGCCTGCGCCGTGATGATCGCCGGCCCGCGCCCGCCCGCCCTCATGCGCGTGCTTTGCCTCGGCCATTTTACCTCCGCGCCCTTGAATCATATACCCTAGGGGGGTATATGAGGCCTATGCGCAAGGAGATCAAGACGTCCTGTCTGAAGAGGCTGAAGCGAATTGAAGGCCAGATCCGCGGCCTTGCCGGGATGGTCGAGGACGACCGCTATTGCATCGACGTGGTGACGCAGATCGCGGCGGCGAAGGCGGCGCTGCGCCGCGTCGAGGAGGAAATCCTGCGCGACCACGTCGCCCATTGCGTCGAGCATGCGATCATGTCCGGCGACAAGGCCGATCAGCGGCGCAAGATCGCCGAACTGATGGACGTGGTGGGCCGCGCCGAGCGGTGATTAAGCGTTAATGCGCGGTGAAGCCGGACCGTAAAATGCGAGTCCTGCGACGGTCTCTCTCTTCAGGGATTGCGGTCTATTGATTTGCCCCAACAACAACACGGGGGGAACAATGACCGCTCAGATCATTCCAAGCAGACCAAATTCGAAATGGGCCGAGAGGCGGCAGGATCTCCTTCTGATTTCCTCGTTCGGCTTCTGGGCGGCGGTGATCGGACTGACGCCGGTGCTCGCGGTGCGCCTGATCATCGGAGGCTGATCCTTGTTGCCTTGCAACAAACCGCCCGAGGTTAATCCGCGGTAGCAAATGCGTTCAAAATGCGAGCGGGTTCGCAAGCCGCTTTCTTAACGTCCGTCGCGTATTGGTATCGTCATAAAACGAGAAGCGCGGGGGCGTCATGAACACTCGAAATACAAATCCCGATCAACGGGGTTTCAGCATCCAGGACATTCTCTGGGCTGTCGGCATCTGGTCGGTCATCCTGAGCCTGTCGCCGGTCGTATTGTTCTATGTGCTGATGGTGAATTGAGCGGCGCATAAAGCGCGATACATATTCATGGTGAGGAGGTGCGAAGCACCGTCCCGAACCGTGCGGCCACGAAACTGTGGCACCATCCTTCGAGACGGCCGCGCTGCGGCCTCCTCAGGATGAGGTCCGCGGCAAGCCGCAAATCGCTCAAGATCGAATCTCGATCGCCGCACATGCAACGTCATCCCGTGTGAGCGTGAAAACTCACACGGGATGACGTTGCATGAAACAGACGACGCGAGCGCCCTTGACCTTTGCCCTTAACCAGAGCCTATCCGGTCCTGATTGAATCCGAACCGTGGCTCAAATTCTCTGCTTTGACGCGTTTTACCCACGCGAGCCGGTAAAACGCTCTAGGCAGCCTGCTTGTGCATCACGCCGCTTGCCGGCGCGGTGCCACGGATGGCCTTCACCGAACGTTCGATCGCAGCCCACAACCGGCCGATCTCCGCCGCCGCTCGGCCTTCGGCGAAATATTCGCGGGCGCCCTCGCCCTTGCCGAGCGCCATCAGAAGATCGGCGCGGTTGGTGATCTGGCCGCCCCACACCGGCGCGCGGAATTTGGCCAAGGCTTCCCGCGCGATGGAGACGATGCGGCTCTCCACCTCGTCCCGCCGGGCCGGAGCACCGTTGAGCACGACCGCATAGGGTTTGCGCGCGGCACGACACATCTGAATCGTTTCCTGCACCGCGTTGACGTCGAATACCCCCGGCCGCGCCGGAATCACGACCATGGTGGCATTCTTGATGGCGTCGTCCACGACAGCCGAGAGATTCGGCGGAGTGTCGATGAACACCCATTCGAAGCCATCACGCTTGGCCGCGGCGATAATCCCGCTGACGGAATTGACGGCGGTCTTGATCGGCGGCTCGTTGGTGCCCCGCAGCTTGTGCCAGAGCGTAAGCGACCCTTGTGGGTCCGCATCGACAAGCAGGCACGGCTTGGTTGACTTGTGGACATGCGCAGCGAGATGGGCGGCCAGGGTGCTTTTCCCCGAGCCGCCTTTACGCGACGCGAAAACAATGACGTTCATATTTTTTCGCCTCCAGATTGACCCCTGAAAGCAAAATGAATCAGCGCAGTGATTCGTGGAAGAAAAATCTGTGTCTGATTTTGACGAAGTCGCTGATTTCGCAATGAGGTTGATTTTGAGTCACACCCAGTGGAGTGGATTTGACATTCGCGATCAACCAGGCCGCGAACTCGCGAAACGCGAATGTCAAATCCGAAACTCCACTGGAAACATATATTTGCCAGTGGTCCTTTTGATTCTAACATTCGCAAAAGTGTCCGCTGAGAAGGGATGCGAATGTTAGAATCGACCACTGCAACGATCCGGCTACCTGAAGTTGAGCGGCATCGACGGGAATCGCGGAAGGATTCGCCAGCCTCCCCTCTTGGGGATCGGCGAATGGCATCGATTTCAGGGGAAACGCTCGACCAGAGCGCAAGGCGAACAAACCGAGTCCGGACGGCAAGAAGATAATGCAGCCGTCATAAAAATCAGTCGGCTTCAGTTGTCGTCGCGCCGGGCATTCCTGATCGGCTTGTGCTTTCGCAGATGCGCCTGCCTGACGGTCAGAGCGGGCGCCGCGGGCTGGTCCGCCGGCTTGAAATATACCCGGCAAGCAGGAGAGAGGTCGGCTTGCTGCCTGACCATGCAGGCCTTGACACGTTCGATATCGGGGATCTCGGAGCTGCACAGTCGGAACGCATCGCCCATGCAGGCCTGTTGCTGCTCGTAGGTGTAAGCCCAGCCAGGCGCCGGCGAGAGCCACAATGCGAGGGCCAAGGCTGGCAACATGGCCGGCAATGCAGCGAAACGGATCTTGATGGAACCGACGGCAATCGCGCTCATGAATCCCCCCAAATCACCATGCGCAAACTGTGAGTGAGAGATTCAGGATTGGCAAGCGGTAGAATGCGCACTGCATCAGCCAGCGGTGGAAATCCGCGCGACTGTGTCGCAATGATCACGCGATTGACCAACGCGGCGAGCAGCGGACGAACCTTGCAAACGCGGCTTCCAGCGTTGCCCGCAATTGCGACGTCATTCGGCCGCGATGTCGGCGGCAGGCGGCAGGGGATCGCGGGCATCCTCTTCAGAAGGCTCGTCACGGGTTTCCGGCAGCGCAACCAGGCACACCAGCGCGCCGATGGCGGCAATGGCACCGAGCGTCACAAACGCCGCATTGTACCCGGCGCGGACCACCACAAGCCCCGCCAGGGTGGTCGACAGTGCCGCGCCCACGCCTTGCGCGGTGATGATCGCGCCTTGCGCGACGTTGAAACGGCCGGTGTTGCGCATGATATCGGCAACGATCACCGGAAAAATCGCGCCGAAAATGCCGGCACCGACGCCATCCAGAAGCTGAACGCCGACGAGCCACGCCCGGTCGTCCGAGACGGTGTAAAGCGCGCCGCGGACGGGCAGTATCAGGAGCGCGGCGAGGAAAAAACGCTTGTGTCCCCACACGTTGGCCCTGGCGCCAACCAGCGTCGCCACGGGAACCATCACGATCTGGGCGGCCACGATGCAGGCCGACATCAGGCTGGTGCCAAGGTTCTTGTCTTCAAGTGCAAGCTTCTGGCCGACCAGCGGCAGCATGGCGGCGTTCGAGAGATGAAACAGCGTGACGCAAACGGCGAAGGCCAGGAGCGCCCGCGACGCCAGGAGGATGGAGAGGCCCGACGGTCGATCGTGCCGCGGCGCCCCCGCTCCGTTCGTGCTTTCATCGTGCAGGGCGCGCGCCACGTCGTGATCGATCGCCCGCTCGGGGATCGACCAGACGCTGGCGATGCTTGCAAGCGACATGGCGCCCAAAAGGTAGAACACGACCTTCGGGCCCCAGAGATAGGCGGACGCTCCCGCGATGATAGCGGCCGTCGCGTTGCCGGCATGGTTGAAAGCCTCGTTGCGCCCGATCCTTTTCGTGAACGCGCGGTGACCGACAATCCCTAGCGAAACGGCGGCAAGCGCTGGCGGGAAAATCGATCCTGCCGCGTGGGCAAGGCCTTGCGAAATCGCAACCGGCAGAAAGCCCGGGAATAACGGCAGCAGCAGGGAAGCAAGCGTAACAAGCGCGGCGGCCGCAACCATTGCCAGCCGTTTTGCCCGTGTCGCATCGATGAACGCGCCGGCCGGTGTCTGGGCGAGGATGCCGGCCAGGGTGGCGATCGTCATGACGATGCCGATCTGTGCCTCGTCCCACTTCTGCTCGGTCAGAAGATAGACGGCAAGATATGGCCCAAGCCCGTCGCGGACATCGGCCAGGAAGAAATTCGCCGCGTCGAGCCCAAATCCAGCCCGCCGCAAACTTCCGCTTTTTTTCTCGAGCATCGCCGCCTCATCGGGAGAGCCAAAGGCTCATCCCGAACGAATGACGGCGGAAAAGGGTTCCTGCGACCTGCCGACAGGCGGCATGCGACAGGGCGGGTGAAGATCACAAAAGCGGCAGCGTCGTGCCGCCTTGATTGGGTGGTACAGCCGGGTGCGTACGACCGCCGTTCAGCTTTGCTCCTGGAAAACCTAACTCATCCGCTCGCCGGCGATCGGCTGTTTCAGCAGGGTGTCCGATTCGGCAGAAGTTCGCCAAAGCCATCCGCTCAAGAGCACCGCTGTGCCGGCCCCGATCAGTTGAGCCGCAATGAAGGCCATCACGCCGCTGGGCGCGATGCCCGCGAATGTGTTGGAGAGCGAACGCGCGATCGTCACGGCAGGATTGGCAAACGAGGTCGAGGCGGTGAACCAGTAAGCCGAAGTGATGTAGAGACCCACCGCATAGGGCGTGGCCGATGGCGTCCTGGAAACGCACCCGAAGATCGTCACCAGGAGACCGAACGCCGCGATAGCCTCGGCGATCCACTGCCCCCACCCTGCACGCGTGGTTGCCGAGAGTTGCAACACCGGCAACTCAAACATCAAATGAGCCGCCCACACGCCGACCACGGCGCCGATGATTTGGGCGACGATGTAACTGCCGGCAACCCCCCACGGCAATTCGCCCCGCAAGGTGAATGCTAGGGTCACGGCCGGGTTGAAGTGCGCTCCCGAGATTGGGCCAAAGACCAGGATCAGCACTGCGAGGATGGCTCCGGTCGGGATGGTGTTGCACAGAAGCGCGAGCGCCATATTACCGCCCGAGAGCCTCTCGGCCATGATGCCGGAGCCAACTACGGCCGCCAGCAAGAGCGCGGTGCCGAGCCACTCCGAGACAAGCCGCCGAGCAAAGGACGGCATCACGAGCGTTCCGGCGCTATCGTAGCCCCCTCCATCTCGCCGATCTCTCTCAGCCTGCTCTTGAGGCTCAACTGATCGAGGGAGCGGAGCGGAAGCGCGGTGAAGATGCCGATGCGCTGGTGAAGCAGGCGGTAGGCTTCCTTGAAGGCCAGGGAGATCTCCGCGGGGGTGCCGCTGGCTTCGGCGGGATCGGGGATGCCCCAATGAGCGGTCATGGGCTGACCGGGCCAAACCGGGCATGTTTCCGCTGCCGCATTGTCGCAGACCGTGAACACGAAATCGAACTTCGGTGCGCCCGGCCTGGCGAACTCATCCCATGACTTCGAGCGCAAACCAGCCGTTTCGTAACCAAGGCTTTCGAGCAGCCGAAGTGCATGCGGATTGACCTGGCCCTTGGGATGACTGCCGGCGCTGCAGGCGCGGAACGCACCCCTGCCCGTTTTGTTCAAAATGGCTTCGGCGATGATCGAGCGAGCGGAATTGCCGGTGCAGAGGAACAGGACGTTGTAGGGTCGGTCAGCCATGGGACACCCTCACGAGCAGCAAGCTGCGGTCTGCTTCGGCGCCGCCTCTGCCGCGCAGCACGCGCCTTCTCTCGAATGCGCCACGCGCGCTTCCCGTTCGCCCGTACCGTCACCGTAGTCGATGCTTTCCCCCGTCGTGTGGAAAGTCTCCCAGGAAATCCCCGCGGGATCGTCGATCCACGACTTTTCGGACTTGGCGTAGCAGCAGGCGGTCTGGCCCTGCTCGATGATGTTGCCGCCAGCCTGGCGCAAGCGGCCATAGACCTCGTGAAGCTCCTCCTGGCTCTCAACCTGGATGCCGAGATGATCGAGGCCTGGTTCGCGGCCTCTGGTCGAGATGGCGAAGTTCACCCGGGGATCGTCAAGCATCCACTTGGCGTAGTCGGACTTCAGGACAGTCGGCCGGGAAGCGAACAGGGCCGAGTAGAAGCCCACGGACTGCGCGAGGTCGCTGACGGCAACATGAACGTGAAGGCGCTTCATGGCTTCTCCTTTCAGGCAGGCACTTTCGTGCGTCGGCGGACGGGTTTGCATTGGGCGGCGGGCGTGCAGGGCGCACCTCCACAGCAATTCTCGGTGAGGAAGTTGACGAGCGCGTTCATCTTGTCGAACTGCGCCGCGTAGATCATCGAGCGGCCCTCGCGGCGCACCGTGACAAGACCCGCCATGCGAAGCCGGTCAAAATGAAAGGTGAGCGTGTTGGGCGGCAGGTCGAGCGCATTCGCTACCGCTCCGGCGGGCATGCCTGCCGGACCCGCCTGCACAAGCAGGCGGAACACATCGAGCCGGTTGTCCTGGGCGAGCGCCGCCAAAGCGGTGACAGCATCCATCTTTTCCATACTTCAACGAATATCGAAATGATGGCCGTGTGTCAAGTTGCTCGTTGCGACGGTAGCAACGTCGTCAGAGCCTCGAGATGATGTCTTGTTACCCCGAGCGGACATCCGACAGGTGGTCGCTCAGGGAGGAAGGTATTGAATTCTCTTTTTGTTAAACGGCCGTGGCAGATGGCTTCACGGGCACGAGCGATGCCAACGGGATATCAAGTTTGCAAACGACACCGGAAGGCTCAAAGGAAAGATGGGCCTCGCCTCTAAGCTCGCCAACAAAACCTTGCTCGATCAATCGCGTTCCAAAACTCTGGCGCGTGGGCTTCCGAACGGAGGGTCCACCAGTCTCCACCCATGTAAAGCCAAATCGCTCTTTTGAGGTGTCCACTGCCGCCGATATCGCAACAGACCCGTTGGCGTTCGACAGTGCGCCGTACTTGACAGCGTTGGTGCAAAGCTCGTTGAGGATCATTGCGAGTGGAAGAACGGCGGCAGGACTAACCTCGATATCTGGAATTTGAACCGAGAAGCGCGTCCCCTTATCGAAGGGCTCAATTGCGGTTTGAACAATCGACGCCAGCGTCGCGCTCGTCCAGTTGGTTTTCAACAGCAAGTCGTGCACGCGCCCCAAAGCGAGCAAGCGACTTTCGATCGCCTCGCGCCCATGCTCAACGCTGTCGGCATTTCTCAAACTTTGCGACACGATGGCCATAACCGTGGCAAGCACATTCTTTATTCGATGATGCAATTCTTCCAACAGAAGACGTTGCACACCTTCCATTACCTTTTGCTGGGCGGCGTCGATCCCGGCCTGCGCCAATAGCTGCCGGAGTTTTGCATTTTCACTATCGAGCTGAAGTTCTCTTGCGCTTGCCAATTTTGCGATGCTTCTGTGTAGGCGGGAGCAATCGGAGATTCTCTCGCAACATATGAAATGGAGTTGATGGAGCTGTTTGATGTAGGTCAACGACCCGCAGCGGACTTCGGTTATTCTGATCAAACATTGAGGAAGCTCTCTCTCTCAGAGATCAAAAGAACTTTTCTCGATGCAGAAAGCGGACGTTCCTGGGTCCATGGCCCGGGAGCGTCCGTTTGCGTTCACGGGTATCGCACTACAGCGCAGCTCGAGCTCTGCAACAACCACTCGATTCTCGCCATTTTATGCATACAAGCTGCGCTTGCTTTGTCTCGAGATTAGGTAGCCAATGCAAGGTTCTGGCCGCATTTTGCTGAACGCGATCGCGATCAGCGGCGGGCAGCTATCGACTGTTCAATCTCGCTAAACTCACGAAGCTATTGAAATCGCGCAATTATAAAAAGGGAGAGTGCCTATGAAGCAAACAAGATGGCTCGGTCTAATAGCCACCTGTTTCACCGCTGCGACGGCCATGTGCACACCGGCCGTAGCACAGCAGCAAAAGCCAAACATCGTTGTGATCATGGGCGACGACATCGGCATGTGGAATATCGGTGCGTATCACCGCGGCATGATGGCCGGGCGAACGCCGAACCTCGACAAGATCGCCAAGGAAGGCATGTTGTTTACGGATTATTATGCCGAGGCGAGTTGTACGGCGGGTCGCGCAAACTTCATCACCGGTGAGTTGCCGATCCGCACCGGCATGACGACGGTAGGCCAGGCTGGCGCTTCGGTCGGATTGCCCGCTGAAGCCGTAACCCTCGCCACAATCCTGAAATCGATGGGTTACGCGACCGGCCAGTTCGGCAAGAATCATCTTGGCGACAAGAACGAGTTCCTGCCGACTGTCCACGGCTTCGACGAGTTCTTCGGCTATCTTTATCACCTCGACGCGATGGAAGATCCGGCGCATCCCAACTACCCGCAAAACCTGTTGAACGTCGTCGGCCCGCGCAACATGATTCACAGCTGGGCAACGGACAAGGATGATCCCACCGATATGCCGCGCTGGGGCAAGGTGGGCATGCAGAAGATCGAGGATGCCGGTCCGCTCTATCCCAAACGCATGGAAACGGTGGACGACGAGATCCGCGACTTCGCGATCACCTTCATGGACAAGGCCAAGAAGGACAACAAGCCGTTCTTCGTCTGGCTCAATCCGACCCGCATGCATATCGTGACGCATCTGTCGCCAAAGTATGAGGCGCTGCGCAACGCGGAGAATGGCTGGTCGGAAGAAGAAGCCGGCATGGCCCAGCTTGACGACGATGTCGGCCTCGTCATGAAGAAGCTCAAGGACATGGGCGTGGACGACAACACCATCGTTGTTTTCACCACCGACAATGGCACCGAGCTCTTTACGTGGCCCGACGGCGGTCAAACGCCGTTCGCCCAATCCAAGGGAACGGTGCTCGAGGGCGGCTTCCGCGTGCCGGCCATCATTCGCTGGCCGGGCAAGGTGCCGGCTGACTCGGTGCAGAACGGAATCTTCTCAGGGCTGGATTGGCTGCCGACCTTCGTGGCCGCGGCCGGCAATCCGAACATTGTCGATGAATTGCTCAAGGGCAAGGAAATCGGCGGCCGGGTCTACAAGAACCATCTGGATGGCTACAACCAGTTGGCCGCCATCACCGGCAAGGGTCCGTCCGCGCGTCACGAAATTTTCTACCTCGGTGAAAGCACGGTCGGCGCGGTGCGGATCGACGACTACAAGTTCCGCTTCATCGATCAGCCTGCGGGCTGGCTTGGCGAAAAAACCAAGCCTGACGTGCCCTACATCACCAACCTGAGGCTCGATCCATTCGAGCGCACGGGCTGGCCGAACAACGGAACGAAAGAAGGCGGGCAGCAATATTTCGACTGGTTCAAATACCAGTTCTGGCGCTTCGTCTTCGTTCAACAGATCATGGCCAAGGAAATCCAGACCTTCCTCGACTTCCCGCCGATGCAGCGCGGCGCAAGCTTTAATCTTGATGCCGTCAAGGCGGAGATGGCGAAGCGGATGGAGCAGGCCGAAGCCGCATCCAAGGGGCCCAGCAACTAAAGCGTGGTCCGGAAAAGTGTGTAGCGGTTTTCCCTCGCGACAAACGCGAATGCGTTTGCGCGGAGATCTTGCGAAAACAAAAACCCAAAGCGCGATGGTGATTTAGCCTGATCCCATCGCGCTTTGGCAGACTTGATTTTGACGGTGGGCGGCCTCGACGCAGGTCGCCCGCCTTTCCATTTTTACTCGAATTCCCACTCCTGTGCTGGGGCAGGTCCGCTGTGGCACAATGCCGACATCGCGCGATGTCTGGGTTTAAGCCCGCTACGCGGGTAAAAGCGGACATGCAGGCAGCCTCAGCGGGGGTTTAATTCTCCCTGCCGCATCCCCACATAATGATGATGACCCAATGGCAACCACCCAAGCGTGAACCCGCCAAGACCAAGGCTGAGCTGCGCGAGATGCTGGCCGAGGCTGTCCGCAATACGCAGGCTGAGAACAAGCGTCTGCAGCACGCCAAAAGCGATCGCGGTAAAAAGGCGACCTAACTCATATCCGAGTGCAAGAACTTTCTGCTGGCCGACCTTCCCCCGAGGTGCCCCCCAGCCGGAAGTTCGGACACAACGGCCTCGGCACGCTGCAAGCGCCGGGGCCGTTTCTACGCGCGCGCCGTCGACCTGAGCGACATTTGTTCCATCCAGGGGAACAGAGCGTGTGCCGACGCATTATCAATCATCGCGATAGCGCGACACAAGGAACAACCACATCATGAAACGACTTTTATTGATCGGATTTGCAGCTTGTACTTTTGCGCTCGCTCCAATTCTGTCCGCGTCGGCAATGCCGAGCGCGAACCGTAATGCCCTTATCGGCACTGACACCTCAATCATCCAGGTACACGGCTACGGCCATGGCTGGGGCCATCACGGTGGCCGAGGTCATCACTATGGATGGGGCCATCACCACCATTGGTGAAACATCCACAAAGAAAACCTCCTTCAGTCTGGCGGCTTTTTCTTTTGAGCCAATCTGTCTCAGCTGCGCATGGCCATACGCAAAAGCCGCCAAGGTTTCCCTCGACGGCTCGTGCCGTTGCCTTTTGCGGAGAGGTGCGCAGCGTCGAGCGGTGCTCGAACGCGGTGCCTCTTCTTGTTTGGACGCACTGCCTCAATTAGGCGGCGGGTGCGTTGCCAGCGTGTCGGGCCAACGATCCCCGATGCGGTCTGTTATGTGTTACTGGCGCTGACGTTGATCAAGCCAGCGCTGCTGTCCTATAGATGAAATCGATAGCCCGCCGCCGCTACTGCGCAGCTGTAGTGCGCTGCTCGGCATCCCGCTGCTCGGCCAGATAATCACCCATGAAGGAATAAGAATTTGGAGTAAGGCACTCAACGATCCAGCCGCGATGTTCGAGCGTCTTGCGTGCCTGCTTTACTCCAGCCACCGAAATGCCGGTCATCTTGCTAAGGACCTTGTCCTCAATTGTAACAACAAAAGTTCTTCGAGGGACGTTGCGCCGCATGCAATAGGCAACTTTGAATGCAGCCGGGTCAACGCGAGGATCGGTCGCGATGGCGTCGTACCAATTAAGCTTCCAGTTTCTCTTTGCGGTCATGATGAGCTTCCCTCATTGAGCTGAACCTATTCGGTAGTGCGGCAGCAACAATTGATCTAGAGCAACGCGGCACCCTCGGCCCAACTGCAATGTTCTTCCCAAGGGGAGGCAAGGATGAGGGCACTGGAATGAACCCTTCTCCAGGCTATGCGCCGATGACGATGGATGCTCGGCAGATCGATAAGGTAGAAGCTGTGGACGGGGAAGTAGAGGTGACATTGACCGCAATGCCGCGCGACAGCGACGGACCTTCCGGCCAGGTTCAAATTCGATTTGATCTTGGGACCACTCGCTCGCTCGTCGCGCGTCTCAATGCGACGCATCGGGCCACGAGGCTTCTGACCGGTTACTTCACCTGATCAGCCAAGCTGCTGATAAACCTAGATTATTTGCTCGCCAGTTATTTGCTTTTGTATGAGCTTTTGTATTCGAGTGGAGCTTGAACAATCGGCAGCTAAAGACGAAACCAAGGCAGGGTGAGATAGACGCAAGCGATCATCGAGAGCGTAGGAATTACCCACACCCAACCCGGCCAAACGTATCGCGCCGAGCCACCGCGGAACGACGCAGCAACAAGGCCAACCATCAATGCCCCGAGCGCGGCCGTCGCAGCCCACCCGTACCAATAAATCGCTGGAGCGAGAAACCCCATCGCAGGGTCGGCCACGTCTCGTGAGTGATGCGTGCCCGCGAGCACGATGCCGAGCGATGGGAAAACGGTGAAGAGAGCGAGGTCCTTGGCGAGTGCGACGACGTAGAGGAAGCCAAACGCGGTCCCAAACACGAATGCAAAGCGTCGGAATGGGGCTGATGACGTCATGAGCCGAAACCCCTGATGTTGTTAGCGACGTGACCGGACAAAAAGCCCCACCAAACGATGAAGGCAAGTATCGAAGTGAGCGCGGTGCGCATTTGGGCGGGTTCATCGGCGAGTGGCCGTCGCCAACAAACCCAGTAGGCAGGAAGCAACGCCAACCCGATAGCGGCGAAATGTTCCTTGAGGTCGAAGAAGCCCAGGACGTGCCAGTGACCCGCGCGCTCTAACTCGGGCCTGACATCCACGCGGAAATAAAGGTAAACGATCCCACCCAGCATCGTGGAAACCGCGTATAGGACGACCACAGCGTTGGCGAACGAGGCCGTCGGTACGGAACGAAAGCGGCCTAAGAACGAGATGGGGCGCGCGCCAGCCGATCCCCACGCCGCTAAAGTCTGGTGTGTTATCGCGCCAAGCAGTGCGACCGCGACCAAGCCGTGAATGATCAGAAGAGCTGTCGCCAGAACCTCACTCCCGTAAACGCCCGCTTCCGGCTCAGGTGAACAATACCTCAGTCCCGAATGGCTCTGCCGACCACGGCCGGAAGCGATTGAGGGTGAATTTCGTCTTCTGGCCGGGTTCAACGTCCACCAGCACGTAGTTGTACTCCTCTTGCGGAGGCTGGCCCTTCCAGTAAAGGTCCTGCGGATAGTCTGCGGGCACCTTGATGCTGGTTCGCCCCGGCAGGATTGGGTCCTGTTCGGCGCCCCCACCGCCCAGCATCAGGTACTTTACCCCATCTACTTCGTAGATTTCCGTGGTGTGGACGTGCCCGTTCAATACGACCACCTCGATGTCCTTGGCATACGACGCAATCAACTTGTGTGGATTGTCGGGAGCCGGGATAGGGCCTAAGCCCGAGCGTGCAAAAACGGGATAGTGAAAGACGACAAAGGCCTTGCGAATGCCATTGGCCTTGGCTTCGTCCATCCATTTCTGAAGCTGGGTCATCTGCTCAGCATATTTTGGCCGATCAGCGTCCCACAGCGACGGCGAACGGTAGTCGTACTTGCCGCTCCACAGATAGATGAAGCGGGTGTCCTTGAAGTCGAATTTGTAGATGAGGTTTTCCGGCGTGACACCGAACTTCTTCAGATACGGCAACGCCGAAAGAACGCCCTCAATCTTCGGATCACCCCACACCTCATGATTGCCCACACTCATGAAGAAACGCCCATCCAGCCCAGCTGCGCGCATCTCGTCATCAGGCGCGGGCAGCTTCTTCAACATTGTGTCGTTCACCCGCTTCCAGTACGGGCTGTCATTGACCGTCAAGCCCTGATTGCCCCACCAGACGGCGTCACCGCTATTGACCACGAATTTGGCACGCCCGGTTTGGACGTCCCGGACGATTTCACGGGTCACCCATTCGCCGCCCTGAAGCCGGAACATCGTCCGATGAACTCCGGGAAGCAGCTTTACGTCCTCAACGGATGCCTCGGTGACCCAACCCTTATCCACCGTCAGGGTCATGACTTCCGTCTTGGACGCGAACGGCATGACTACCTTGATCAGGTCCTTCGTGACCGGATCGAAGATCATCTTCACATCCTTCGCTACGACGGCCTCGGCCACCTTTTCCGGCATGACCAATCCGAACATCTCGACGAAGAACTTGCTGAGGTCCGGTTGTCCCTCTTTCAACGGTAGGTACATCATCGGTCGGGTATCGCCGACCGCAGCGAACGAAAAGCCGCCCCCAGTGGGAACGGGTGCTTGCGCGGCTGTTGTTTGCGCCTGCGCGTTGGCAGCGAGCGGCACGGAGAGCGCTGGCAGCGTTGCGAGTGCGCCGAGAACAAGGCGACGACTTGGATCGTTAGGCCGGGAGTATGGCATGATGATCCCCGCTGATTGAGGGAGGGAATGCGCCACCGCACCGTTCGCGGCTCATTGCCATTATCGACGTTGTTGCCATTGGGGCAAATCACGCTGTTGCGCCCGCTGCCCACTTAGTTGGGTACTGCCGCCGCTTAGCTTTGCTCCTGGCCGCGCGCTTCGCGGCGAAGTCAGAAGAATAAATGGCGTCATGCGGCGCGGCTTTGCCGACTGTCCACCCCAAGCGGCTTTTTAATATGCTACTTGCTGGATAACTGGTTGATTTTGCTGGTACAGTTGGGTGGGCTCGAACCACCGACCTCCTGTTCCACAGACAGGCCGAAGGCGCCGAGACGCGTACGCTATAGCCACCGCCAACACGAAAAGCGCTGCGATTTGAAGGACTAAACTCGCCGCCGTCCGCCTTACTTACTCTACAATTTGCGCTACGGTGGTTGCTAGCTGGTAGCTAGCGGGCGAGTAATGGCCGTGCAAGGCATAACGATCCGAACCGTACAATCGCTTGCTCCTGGCCAAACGATTTGGGATGCCGGGCACAAGGAGGCGGTGCGGGGCTTTGGGGTTCGACGCCAGCGGGGCGCGCCAGTTTATGTCGTGAAGTACCGCGCATTGGGCCGCCAGCGCTTTTTTACAATCGGCCCGCACGGGTCGCCTTGGACCCCTGTGAAAGCCCGCAAAGAGGCGAAACGCCTTCTCGGCCTAGTGGCGGGCGGTAAAGATCCTGCTGATGAACGCGCCCTGGCGGCGCTTCTGGCTACCGAAACACTCCGCAAAATTGCCGATCAATATCTGAAGCAGGCCAAACAGAAGCTACGCCCCCGAACATACTATGAGATCGAGCGGTATTTGTTATTCACTTGGAAACCCCTTCATTCCACGCCTGTCGTCCACATCCGGCGCCGCCATATTGCCGCTCGCACCGCGGAGATTGCGACCGGTCACGGAATTGTAGCAGCAGCCCGGGCACGCGCCGCTTTGTCCGCCATGTTCAATTGGGCGATCCGAGAAGGGCTCGACATTGCGGCCAACCCAGTGCTTGGCACCAATCGCCCTGCCGGACCGAGGGCGCGTGAGCGGGTTCTAACGGATCGCGAGCTTGCGGAGATTTGGGCAGCCCTCGGCGACGATGACTATGGGCGGATTGTGAAGTTACTCGTTCTAACGGGCCAGCGCCGGAACGAAGTCGGCGGCATGCGCTGGACCGAAGTTGATTTCGATAAGACGGTTTGGACCATTCCCAGTACACGAAGCAAAAATCATCGCGAACATGTCGTTCCCCTCACCAAGGCCGCGATCGCTTTGTTCCCGCTTCGTGTTGAGTCTCAGGAGTACGTTTTTGGACACGGCCCGCGCCGTAAGAGCGATGACCATCGCGGCTACTCTGGTTGGTCGAAATCGAAGGCCGCGCTCGATGCGCGGATCCACGCGGCCCGTCAGAAGGAGGCAGATGCTAGCGAAGAAGCGGAACCTCTGCCTGCTTGGCGGCTGCATGATCTTCGGCGCACGGCTGCCACAGTAATGGCTGATCGGTTGGGGGTACTCCCCCACATCGTTGAAGCGGTTCTCAACCACGTCAGCGGACATCGAGCAGGGGTCGCTGGCATCTACAACCATGCCCGTTATGAGGCGGAAATACGTGCTGCCCTATGCGCTTGGGCCGACCACGTTAATGCGATTGCGGGGAGCAAAGTGCAGCGGCTAAAACGCGAGCGTGTTGGCGGTCAACACGCTGCGAGTGTCTCGCAAGCACCTGAAAATTTCGATAGAGCAGCTAATTAAGAGATAGCGACGGGTTGAGAAGAATCAATGACTTGCAGGTCGCAGCTGTAGGCTTATCTCGCAGAAAATGGGCATTCGTCGCACGATCATAGTGCTTCGTGCTGACCGCGTATTTCTTTCACTATCCTACTGGAGAATGCAGTGCGGGTTCACAGACCGAACCAAGGCGCCTCGCGTAGCGAGGAAAGTCGTATTGCAAGGCAACATGCGATAATTTGCCGGGGTTCGAGTCGTGGAGCGCTGCCGCTTATCCCCACACCCGCCGGATCTGCGATATCTCATCCGATCTTTCACTGAAGCCCGTATCGAACGACGGGTCTGGAGCGTCCTCTTGCAAATGCCTTGATCCTGTTAGCTCTGCCAGAGCCATCCCCTGCAAACAAGGATTCTTACAGGGAAGATTGCGGGTTGCCGCCTGGATCAACCAATTTCGACGCAGGAAACTGCTGTGCAGCAGTGATTATTCAAGCGATTCCCCACGCTGATTAACGGCGCAACGACAGCGAGTGCCTCAGCCTCGCTGCCGCCCGCCCACGCGCCCATTGGCGCTCTGCTAACGGCACTGATAGTGGACAACCGTTATACCACCGAGCGATGCCGCTCGATGCAGGTCTTCAGCACTTCGTCCATGGGCCTCGCCCACCAGGCGTTGGAGAAGATTTCGATCTCACAATAACCGTCGAAGCCCTCTTGCTCGACCGCGCGGCGGAGCGACCTGATGTCGATGACGCCGTCGCCCATCATGCCGCGGTCATTAAGAATGTCCGTGGTCGGCACCAGCCAATCGCAGACATGAAACGCCCGTAGGCGGTCCTTGCCGGCCCGCTTGATCTGCGAAAGCACATCTGGGTCCCACCAGATGTGGTACACGTCGAGCGCCACGCCGAGCGCACCGGTGCGGCCAGGGTCGAGACGGTCGCATATATCCAGCGCCTGTTTGATGGTGTTCACGCAAGCACGATCAGCCGCATAGGCCGGATGCAGTGGTTCGATGGCAAGTGGCATTTTTGCTGCCTTCGCATATTCCATCATTTCGGCGACGGCATCTTCGACCTGGGCTCGCGCGCTAGCGATATTTTTGGAGGGCGCACTTCCCGGCCGCGAATATTGCGGCAGGCCCCCGACCACAAGTACGATGCACGGGGCGCCGAGCGCATGGGCTTCGTCGACGGCCCGGCGATTGTCGTCGCGCACCTCAACGCGATGCGTGGCGTCCGATGTGAACATGCCACCACGGCAATAGCCCGAAAGCTCGATTCCGGCATCTCGTGCGGCATGCGCCGCGCGCCCCACGCCGACAAAGGAAACCTGGTCACGCCAGGGGTCGATGGCGCGGATGCCATTGCGCGCGCAGGCGTCGATGATCGCCAGCAAGTCGCCCTGCTTGCGAACGGTCGCAGTGTTGAGCGACAGCCAAGCATGATCGGCCGAAAAATCCCGCATCACGCTTCCAGACCACGAACCGCCAACACGGCCTTCATGCGGCGGGTGGCAAGTTCGGAATTGGCGAGCAGACCCGCCTGATCGGCGAGCCGGAAAAGCTCAGCAAGATGCAGCGTCGAGCGCGTGCTCTCCTGTCCGCCAACCATGGTGAAATGATCCTGATGCCCGTTCAGATAGGCCATGAACACGATGCCGGTCTTATAGAACCGTGTCGGCGCCTTGAAAATGTGGCGCGACAACGGCACCGTCGGTCCGAGCACGTCATGAAAGCCCTGTATGTCGGAGGCGGCGAGCCGGGACAGCGCGTAGGACGCCGCCGGCGCGATCGCATCAAAAATGCCGAGCAGCGCGTGGGAATAACCCTGCGCGTCGCCGGCAATCAGTTCGGCATAGTTGAAATCATCGCCAGTATACATTTTGACGCCTTTGGCAAGTTTGCGGCGCATGGCGATCTCGCGCTGCTTGTCGAGCAGAGAGATCTTGACACCCTCGATTTTCGCGGCGTTGGCGTTAATGATGCCAACTGCAGCGTCCATCGCCTGGTCGAGGTCGGATGTGCCCCAATAGCCGGCGAGCGCCGGATCGAACATGTCGCCAAGCCAGTGAATGATGACAGGCTCGGCGACTTGAGACAGCGCGCGGTCATAGACCCTGGCGTAGTCGTCAAGACCTCGGGCGACCTTGGTGAGCGCGCGCGAGGCCATCAAGATGATGCGACCGCCGGCTTTCTCGACCGCGGAAATCTGCTCCTCATAGGCGCGGATCACATCGTCGAGACTTCTGGCTTCGTCCGGCGCAAGATGGTCGGTGCCGGCGCCGGAGAACAGGAGCGCGCCGCCCCGCGCCTTCGCCGCGCGCACGGAGCGCTGGATCAGTTCGAGTGAGGTGGGCCAATCGAGCCCCATGCCGCGCTGTGCGGTGTCCATGGCTTCGGCGACGCCTAAGCCGAGGTCCCAAATGTGTTCGCGGAACGCGATCGTTTTGTCCCAGTCGATGGCGGCGGTCAGCCATGGGTCAGCATCGACGAACGGATCCGAGACCACATGGGCGGCCGAAAACGCCACCCGGTTGAGCGTGCCTTGAAGTTCTGAGGGAAAGCTGCGCGTGGCCGCCAGCCGATAGGTTTCCATTGCACCATCGGCAACCGGCAGCTTCAGCGACAAGGACGAGACGGACGTCGCCGGCTTGTTCATGCCTTTCCTCACACTTTAATCGGTGCGACGTCGATCCAGCGCCGTTCGCGCCAGCTTTGCAGCGCGCACTCGGCTAGCTGCACACCTTTGGCGCCTTCAAGAAGCGTATATTTATACGGTGCATCCTCGCAAACGTGGCGGATGAACATTTCCCACTGCTCCTTGAAACCATTGCCGTAGGTCGCGTTCTCCGGCAGCTTCTGCCAATCGGCGTAGAAATCATGCAGCCGCTTTTCGTCCGGATTCCACACCGGTCGCGGCGTCGCCTGGCGCGTTTGGATCATGCAGTCGGTCAGACCAGCGACCGCCGACCCGTGGGTGCCGTCAACCTGAAAAGTGACAAGATCGTCGCGGTAGACGCGCGTCACCCAGCTCATGTTGATATGCGCGATCACCCCGCCCTTGAGGTGGAAGGTCGCGTAGGCGGAATCGTCTGCCGTGGCCTTGTACTTCTGCCCCTTCTCGTCCCAGCGCTCCGGGATATCGGTCGACCCGATGCAGACCACGCTCTCGACCTCGCCAAAGAGATTGTCGAGCACGTAGCGCCAGTGGCAGACCATGTCGAGAATGACGCCGCCCCCGTCTTCGCTGCGATAATTCCATGACGGCCGCTGCGCTTCCTGCCAGTCGCCTTCGAACACCCAGTAACCAAACTCGCCACGCACCGAGAGCATGCGGCCGAAAAATCCGGAATCGCGCAAGAAAGCGAGCTTCTTCAAACCAGGCAGGAACAGCTTGTCCTGCACCACGCCGTGCTTGAGCCCTTTGCTGTTGGCAAGCCTTACGATCGCAACCGCCTCTTCGAGATTGGTCGCGGTCGGCTTTTCGCAATAGACGTGCTTCCCGGCGTTAAACGCCCTGGTCAGCAGACCCGGGCGGGCCTGGGTCGTCGCGGCATCGAAGAATACGGCATCTTGCTTTTCGGAAAGCGCTCCATCGAGATCTGTGGTCCAGCGTTCCACCGCAAAGCGCTTGGCGAGGGCCTCGAGTTTCGAGGGATCGCGGCCAACCAGCACGGGATCGGGAATGACGCGATCGCCATTGGATAGCCTTACGCCGCCCTGGTCGCGAATCGCGATGATCGAGCGGATCAAATGCTGGTTGAGCCCCATGCGGCCGGTTACGCCGTTCATGATCAGGCCGAGGCGTTGTGTCGTCATGGCATCTGCTCCTGCAGGGTTTTTGCTTTTGATCGTCGAAGCGGCGACATCGTCGGCCACAGCGGATGAGCGCCGGTCGCAAAGCCCGGCTTGACCAGCGATCCTGTGAGGAGATCACCATCAAGGATGGCAAGCCGTACTCTGCCGGCGTCGCGCGCGTAGAGATCAGGATGGACAGCGAGAAAGGCATTCGCCTCGTTTTCCGGCGTTTCCCCGAACCCATCGACATAGTGGTGGCCGTTGCGCTCGACGTGTGCGATGCCGATCAAGGCGCCGAGCGCAAGGTCCTGTTGGAGGGATAGTCCGGCCTGGCAGGTCAGGTCTTCGCCGGTAATGAAGAACCTGTCGTGCGCCTCGCTCCACCTCGCGGCGCGTGTCGCATTTAAGATCGACTTATAGATACCTTTGCACGACTTCGAAGAAATACCTCGGTAGCCGAGCAAGCGAGCCGCCGGAAACGCGCCATCAGGATTCGTCGGCCTCATCGATGATAAAGTCTAACGCCGCGAGCGCGCCGAGCCGTACGGCGCGAGTGAGATCGCGCGGCATTGGCTGCTCAATATAGAGAAGTCGGCTTGCAATGGGCTCAAGCGCGGCGTCGCCGCGGAGGCGATCCGCGAAGTCTTGTAAAGAGACGAAATCGGAATATTGCTCATTGGCATCGAGCGTCACTCGAGTGTCGTAGGCAAGCGTTTGGAGCGCTTTTCCGATACGGATGAGGCGTACGGCATCGGCGTCCGGATCGCCCGCAAGCTTGAGCTTGAAATAGCGCGCGCCGGCGTTTTCCTCAACGTCGGCAACGCCGCCCTCGCCCTCGATGGCATCATCAAGGCCGACCGTATGCCGGATGGCGACTCGTTCGAGCCTGCGGCATTGCGTGAGAAATTGCGCAACGGCCTCATTTCCGAGGTCGGGAGCCAGTCGCGCATCGATCCCGGCAATGTTGGCCCTCATTCCCGCGAAAAAATCGATATTGGCACTTCGTAACAGCGCGTCGATGATGGCCTTGTCGATTTCCGCAGGGCCAAAAATCGCCGCGAGGGACGGGATATCCTCTCTTGCGCAGGCCTCGATCTGCGCCGTGATGCGAGAAGCATGATGGCCGAACGCGGTGTCGAAACCTGAACTCGCCAGGTAAAGCTCCCGTGAAATCTCGAGCGAGCGCCGAAGTTCGTCGATCGTTTGATCCGTGGAAAGATGCGCGCGCTTGTCGAACCATTTGGGGACCAGCATTTCGGCGCTTGCGCCCACGAAGGTTTTGCCGCCCTCGATCTCTATTTCGACCCGGACAAAAAGCTGCGGGGCTGTTGTAACCACGACGGTGCCGAAGCGAAACGGCCGGGAAAAATGCACGCCGCGTTCAAAAAACTCAACCTTCCGCACGGCGAAACGCGGCATGACAGACGGACCTCAATCCAGCGTGCTTTGGGTGAAGAAATGCTTGCGGATGCGCTGCACCAGTTCGGAAAAGACCGGATCGGCCATAGCGTCCAGCGATCGCGGGCGAGGCAGCGGCACGTCATAAATCGCGGCGATCGCGCCGGGCCGCTCGGTCATGACCAGAACGCGGTCGGCCAAAAAAACCGCTTCCGGAATCGAATGAGTGATTAGAAGTACGGTCTTTCCGGTTTCGCGCTGGATGCGCATCAATTCGACGTTCATGCGCTCGCGCGTCATGGCATCGAGCGCCCCGAACGGTTCATCCATCAAGACAATCTTGGGGTCGTGCACTAGTGCTCGGCAGATCGAGGCGCGCTGCTGCATCCCGCCGGACAATTGCCAGGGTAGCTTTTTCTCAAAACCTTCGAGCCCGACGAGCTTGAGCAGCGCTTTCGCGCGCGGCAGATATTCCTCGCGGGAGAGCCTCTTCATGTCGATCGGCAGCATCACGTTATTGAGTACGTTGCGCCAGGGCAGAAGCAGCGCGTTCTGAAACACGATTCCGACGTTGCCGTGCGGTTTCGTCACCGCCTCACCCTCGACGAAAATCTCGCCTGTCGACGGTGGCAATAACCCGGAGATCATCTTCAGGAGCGTGGATTTCCCGCAACCGGAGGGGCCAACGACGACGAAGAATTCACCCGCATTGATATGAAAATCCAGCGGACGCAAGGACGGGACATCGCCGTCGCGCGACCGATAGGTCTTCGACACGCCGGACAGACTGATTCCCAACCTGGCGGCGGGCGCACCACGATCGGCCACCACGCGCAGATACGCTGCCGATGGACTATGGCCCGAGGTCTTGTTCGCCGCGCTCATTCAAAATCCATGGGTGCCAATCCCGTCATTCCGTGATGTGCGACAGCACCAGACCCGGAATGACCAAGGGGTCACCTCGGCAGATACTCATTGGTGTAAAACGCCTTCGGATTTTCCTTGGCCTTGGCGTCGAGCCCGCCATACTCGACCATCAGGTTGACGGAATCCGTCATGTTCTGATCGGTCACCTGGAACGGCCGCTTCAGCTTCGTTTCCGGTGTGCGGTAAAGCGGTATCGTCAGCTCAAAGCCTTGCGTGAGCGTGTCGATCTTGCCGCCCTTGGGGTTCGCATCGAGGATCGATTGCGCGGCTCCCTTCGGATCCTTCTCGGCCGCCTCCACCGCTTTGGTGTTCGCCGCCATGAAACGCCTGACGAGGTCCGCATTGGCCTTGACGTAATCGGTGTTGGCAATGATCCCCGACGAGACCATGTTGATGCCGTAGTCGGCGAATTTGATCGGATAAACGTCCTTGCCGATGGCGTCCTTGATCTTCATCGATTGGTCCATGACGTAACCGAGCAGAAGATCCGCCTGCCCGTTGATGACCGCGTTGAGCTTGGTCTGACCGTCGCCGGCAACCGTCGTGAAATCGCTCTCCTTCAACCCGGTCTTCTTCAGAAACAGCGGCCAGATCTGCGTCATCGAATCGGCCGGCGTGATCGCCACCGTCTTGCCCTTGATGTCCTCGGGTTTGCGAATGTTCTTCTCAGCCAGGCCCATCACCGACATCGGGCTAGTCTGCAAAAGAACGCCGGTTGCAATGACGGGCGCGCCCTTCACCGCCGCACGCATCATGGTCGGCACGTCGACATAGCCGAAATTGGCGGTTTTCGCGGCCACGGCTTGCGTGGTCGCTGCCGAGCCGCGGCCCTCCTGGATCTCCAGATCGATGTTCTCGGCGGCGTAAATCCCCTTGGCCTTGCCGTAATAGAACGGCGCGTGCTCGCCGTAGACATACCAATTGAGCATCAGCACGACCTTTTCGGCAGCCTTCGCGGGTAAGGCCGTGAGTGCCGCCATGATCAGAGCGGTCGAAACTGCCGCTATCCATCTCAACATTCATCCTCCTCCCGTACTTTTCGGTTGTTCTATGTCTGGCGCGTCTCAAGCGGCGACAATCATGTCGTCGCGCTGACTGACATGCCAGGGAACCACGAGGCGCTCGACCCGATCGACAACCCAGAACAGCGCCACGCCGAGCAGCGCCAGAATCACGAGCGCTGCAAACATTGTGGGCAGGTCAAACGTGCCGATCGAACGTTGCAGCACATAGCCGATGCCGGAATTGGAACCGACGAATTCACCGACCACGGCGCCGACCACGGCAAGCGTGACGGAAACCTTCAAGCCCGAAAAGATCGCCGGCATCGCATGCGGCAAATTGACCGCGCGAAAGACATGGAAGCGGCTGCCCTGCATTGCGCGTGCGAGATCCACCATGTCGGGGTCGACCGATTTGAAGCCCTGCACCGCGGAGACCACCACCGGGAAAAACCCGAGCAGGAAAGCCGAAATGATCTTTGGAAAAATGCCGAAGCCGAACCACACCACGAACAGCGGAGCGATCGCGATCTTCGGCACCGATTGGGAGAATACGAGCAGCGGGTAGACGTAGCTTTCCACCATCTTCGATCCCGCGATCAGCATCGCAACGGGAATGCCAAACAACGCCGACAATAGAAAGCCGCAGATCGTCGCATAGGTCGTAGGCCACGACTGGCGCGCCAGCTCGGGCCAATCCTGCCACAACACGGTTACGACGTCGGCGGGAGCTGGAACCTGATAGGGCGGAATCTTGAAGAGCCGGATCGCCAGATCCCAGGCGATGACAATAAAAACCAGGAACAAGAACGGCCGTATCCATGCTGCGTTCAGCGTCTTCGACACGGCTCCCAGCGTTCTCACGTCGGTCAAACTGTCTCGCTCCCTGAAGCTTTTGGTTTTTATCGAAATTAACCTGTTGGATAAATACTGTCCAGCACAACCTGCTGGCATTTTACGGCCTCTTTCAACCCACCTGCGCGGGAGGACATCTATCCGACGAGTTGCTCGGCGGCCGAAGATATTTTGGCCGTCTTTTTCTTTGCGAACGCCTCAAAGGATTTGCCGGTCAGCGCTGCAAGTACCAGAGCGACCATATGATCAAGGCGATCGTCCCGGGCCTCCTGGCTAAGGAGGTCGCGGCCGAAAATCACGCTTAAAGTTGCGCTGTTCGACAAATAGAAAAAGCATAGCGCGGCAATCGAAACATAAAGTTGCACCGGATCGACGGCGACGACGAAGTCGCCGCTTTTAACGCCTCGCCGCACCACGGTTCGTATCATTTCGACGAATGGCGAATGCATCGATTTGACCTTGGTGGATCGCTTGAGATGGCGCGCCTTGGCGAGATTTTCGGTGTTGAGGAGGGCCAGAAACTCCGGATTCTTCAGAAAATAATTCCAGGTGAACTGAATCAAACGCTCGATCGCTTTCGGCGGAGCGATGTGTTCGAGATCAAGCCCGCGCTCCTCCGCCCTGATCTTCTCATAGGCGCCTTCCAGCACGGCTAGGTAAAGCTCGTCCTTCTTGCCGACATGGTAATAGAGCATGCGCTTATTGGCTCCGGCTTTGGCAGCGATGCGATCAACCCGCGCGCCGGCAAGCCCGTGAGTGGCAAATTCTTCCGTCGCCGCCTGGAGAATGCGAAGCCGCATCCCTTCGGGATCCCGCTGCCACTTCTGGATACGTTTCGCTCTGGCCAACGCCAAAAGACCTCGCTGGTGCCTGAAGAACCTTACAACTGCCTATGGCGTCGCCTGTAGCACGCTGACGAGAATTTGGAAATGAACCTTGTCCCTTCAGGCGATCGCTAACCCAGCTCATATCCACTGCGCTAACGCGATGTACCAGAAGCAGCCGATCGCGGCGATCTATAACTCCCCCGTGCCTGTCTGCGTCCAGATCGCGATCGGGTGCTCAAGCCCGCGGTTTGTACGCACGGAAATCAGATTTCGACAACTTCTTCCCTGGGTCCTGAAACAAAGCCGTTTTCCTGAGACACCATTTCGAAGACAAAAGCCGCGAGTTGATCGGCAGTCATCTCTCGTGGGTCGAACTTTCCAGATGGAGAGAAGCGTCTTAGCACCTTATCAAATAATTCTGTTTTGCCCGCGAAACCCATGGACCAAGCGCCAAAAACTCTCCTGCTCGTTGGCTTCTGCTCTACAAGGACAACATCTTGGTGACGTTGATCGAGGGTGATGCGCGTGAAGATCCTCAAGAGATCAGAAAGCTCACCCTCAAGCACCTGCACAAAATAGTTTCGATTGAAAAGCAGGCCACCGGTGATCCCGGCAGCGGAATTATTACGAATTGAAGAATTGAGTATTTGCTTTAGGTCGGCAGCCACCGCATTGCCGCCGACTAGTATATTCGTGCTAAAATAAACTAATCGCAAAAGAGGCATATAGGTATGACGTGTGTGATTGATGTGGATCCCTTGGCGATACAGGACGCCGGTTAAAACTAATATAATCCTTCCCGCTGCCCGACGACGGCCAACTATGCAGTGCGTTCAGTGCGCTCGGTCGCTACCGAACTCGTCGAGGGCTGGCCGGTGACGCTGGATGTCGAAGGGTTCCGGTGGTCGGCCAATGGTTTAAGTTGCTGTTGCCGAGCGAAGCTTCTTGCGCCACCCCACCTTCATTCAAGACGGCTGTTGGCCCGCGCCAAACGCGGATAACACCCGTCCAGAGGGGACCGATCACGCCGCCCTGGCGAGTCCGACCTCCGCCCAGATTTCCGCCAGCGCCTGAACCAGTTGCTCGATATGATTTCGGCTCGCTGCCTTGTGAAACGTGGATCCAGGAGCGATTGCTTCTACTTCCCCAGATTAGTGAAAGTGAGAAGTTCAAGTCAGTACTCATAAACGAGAAGGCGCGAAATCATATCCCAAGTGAATACCGCTTTGCGCCAGAAGCGGTCATTCGGCAACTGATTGATTTCTAG
>CAWFZL010000017.1:125000-141924 GCA_963820275.1 uncultured Alphaproteobacteria bacterium | reverse complement strand
AGTGGTGCTCGCTAAGGGGGGCCTGGCTCATGAGCAAGAACATTTTGGTCTTTGCCGACGGTACGGGAAATGAGGGAGGTCTTCTGCCCGACGAAAGCAGAACTAACGTCTACAAACTTTTTCGGGCGACAAGGACGGGCCCAGACTTAATCGTCGATCCGGCGAGGCAGCTTGCTTTCGATATACCGGGAATTGGAACTCCCGCTCCGTGGCATTATTCGTTCGCTGAACGAGCGAAGGACACACTGCAACAGATGGTAGGACTTGGACTTACGAGGAAGATTATTGAGTGTTACGTTGCAATCATCAGTGTTTGGCAACCTGGCGACCGAATTTATCTATTTGGTTTCAGTCGGGGGCCTACACGCTCCGATGCGTTGCTCATGTCCTAGAGCTGTTCGGAATACCGACCAAGCAACCTGGTATGGAGAGTTCTAAGTTTTGATCCAAAAGATCTTCACAAGATAGCCGCAAAAGCGGTCCGGACACTCGATCCATTTGGTATGCCCGCCGCCGACAACGAAAAGCGTACTGCCAAGGTCGCAGCATTTCGAGACAATTATGGTTCGCAAACCGGTCCGGCGGTCGGAGCAACGCCGTATCTCATAGGCATTTGGGATGCGGTTGCTGCAATTGGCTGGCAGCGGATATTCCCAGAATGGACCTATGACCGCCATTTCCCTATGGATGTTAGATACGCTCGACATCTGCAATCCATCGATGAGACCCGCAAAGATTTTGTCCGAGTACCATGGGGTGGCTCCGGTACGGTTAAGTGGCCAGACCGAACCAACGAGCCAGAACAGTTTGATCAGATTTGGTTCGCTGGAAATCATGCCGATGTCGGTGGAAGCTATCCGGAAAACGAATCCAGGCTGTCCGACATTACTCTCAAATGGATGGCCGACTTTGTAACTGAAGCCGTTCCAGCGGATGGCCGACTAATCGTGAATCCCGAATATCTTCGACTATATCCTTCAAGCGACGGCATGATGCACGATGAATGTATGGTCGGAGTGGGTGGTTCATCGATCCCTTGGACACCACGCAGTCGTGAGGTACCGGAAACTGCGCAACTTCACGAAACAGTCTATGAGCGCTTAAGAATGAACAAGGTAAGAAATTTTATCAGCTACGGTCCCTATAGACCGGCGCCTTTGCGAAACCATCTCAAAGCCAAGCAGTACTTCAAGGTTTGAAGATCCGGGACACGCCCGATAACACCATATTCGTCTCACTGACCAATCAAGAGGGCGACGTATGATTTCGGACGCCGAGATCGAACAAACGGCAAGGGAATTGGACGTATCGCCCCAAGACGTTGAGCGTGATTATGTCCACGGCTGGCTTCTGAGAGAGATTTACCGGGGGCCGCTCGCAGACCGCTTTGTACTTAAAGGAGGGAACGGAATTCGCAAAGGCTATCTCGCCGGAGCCCGATATTCCAAGGACTTAGATTTTTCCTGCAATTCTGCAATCGAAGACGAGGTCATTTACGGAGAGTTACAGAAGGTCCTAATAGCAGCGTCGGCCGCCAGCGGCGTTCAATTCTTGTTAGATAGAACACGCATCGCTGAAAAACGCCTCAATATTGCTGGCATAAACGCTACAGAAGCTCGAGTTTATTTCAAAGGATTTATGCGGAGGAAAGCGTCACATTACGCTCTCATCTGGATATAAATGAGCTGGAAACGACTTACTTGCCGGTTCAAGAAAGACCATTGATCCATCCTTACTCCGACTCATCTCAATGCACTTCGCAAATTCGGTGCCAGAAGTTGGAGGAGATTCTTGCTTCGAAGCTAACGTCCCTACTTTTCAGACGCAAAGCTCAGGATCTGTTCGATTTAATCCACGCAATCTTTTTTGATAAGACCTTCGATGTTAGTCGGGCCGAGGTGATACGTACTTTTCTCAAGAAGTCGATTTTCGATCCTGAAGCACGCCAAGCACGTGAGCAACTCTTGGCAATTCCGATACAGCTCTTCAGACCCCTATGGGGTACTCTTGCAACACCAAATTCCAGCCGGTTCGCATTCGAACTTGTACCCAGCCGCTTTTTAGAACTTATCGACCAACTATTTGGCCTATTAGCGCCTGAAATAACTCCTGAATTGAGGATCATCAGGCCGGTTTCAAGATCATTCTCTTTTGGAAGCTTTTTCGGTTCAGATCAGAGAAATATTATCATTGAAGCCGGAAGAGCTAGACAGACGATCGAAGCTTCTTACCACGGGGTTCGGCGTGTCATCGAACCCTACAAACTGGAATTTAAGATACGCAAGAAGGATAATTGCGGCTTTGAGTATTTCTACGGATGGGATCAGACTGGGGGACGAACAAGTCCGCCAGGAATTGAAAACGTTCTTCAGCCATGAACTGCGGGATATCGTTGCGACTAGTTTAACATTCGTTCCGAGATTTGATGTTGAATTCTAAGTGTGGGGCAACGCAAGCGCCCTCGGCGGGTTTTCAACCTTTTCCCAAACTGATCGTGTGCGCCGAAAACATCTCCCTTACTGATTGCTTGCTAAGCGCTTTTGAAATGCAGAATAACTCTCAAACCTCGTCGCCTTCAGAGTACCATCGTCGTGGTAACCGACCAGGGTCCATTGGCCACTGAACTTCTCATCCCAAAACGAAATATCCCACTTTCCCCGTCTCTTTAGATCAAAGAATATTACGTCGGCCTTTCCGTCTCCGTTCCGGTCGACTTCTAGGAATATTGCATCAGCTCGCTTATCGGGAGTTACGAGTTCACCGCTCGCTTTCCCGTTACAGAACATATCGTAAGACGTGATTGTTGCGGAATTATCCTTGTCCCGGAATTTAGCGAGCGCTTTGGGAGCGCAATCGTCTTTCTTCTCTTCGGCAACCTTTTTTGCAGTTCGACTTCCGGAGCGAAGCAAAAATCGTTTCACCTCATCAACCGAGACCGCAAAGTTGAGAGCTTCCCCTGTTGCCTTAAAGCTGTTCACGCCGATTAGGGTACCGGTATCACTGATCAGTGGCCCACCCGAATTCCCTGGGTTGATAGGCGTTTGCGTTTGAACAATGTCAGCCTTGTGCTTGAATTCCTCGCCTGCGTTGTTCCACGCATACCCCAACCGATATTGGCTGATGATGCCCGTCGTATAGGTCCATGTCTCACCTGTCGGATGACCAATTGCGTGGACATCAGCCCCCACAGATATTTCCTCCGAACTACCAAGGCGAATTGGATTTCTTCCTGAAGGCACCTCAGAAACCCTAATCAGCGCCAAATCGGCAATCTCATCGTATTTTACGACTTGACCAATTCTTATGTCTTCTCGTGTCGGCTCCGCTCCTTCTACACTCGGTTTAAATACGACGGCTACATTGGGGTAGCCTTTAACGACGTGATAGTTTGTTATGACGTCACCCGTCGTGCTCAACAAAGAGCCAGAGCCCAGGCCATCTTTAACCGCAATAAGCACGACAGATGGAGAGATAGTTCGATAGATTTGGGCGTCCTTGGCGCTTCGAGACGTGCCCGTTGGCTCTGACACGGGGGTCTGCGCAATTTTTGATATGAGGCTCGTGGGAATTCTACTGTCCAGACCTTGTAAAGCGCCTGAAACATTGGACGTGTCGTTAGCTGCTTTTGGATTGACCGGGTTACCATGTAATTCCATGTCTCTTGATACTGTTGGGACGTCTTGAGCCATTGCGGCTTGAATACCAAGAGCCGACAAGAAAACAAACATTGCCACCGGAAGGTTCATTTGGTCGCTTCCCCAGAGTTGCAGAAAATTCTGTGTAACGTTGCCAAAGGCGACTGATTTTCTAACTTTATGTCGATCCAATCGGCAATGCTTACATTCGGATCACGTGCCGTCATGTATACTAGCTTGTTAGATGCGTCATAAAATTCGGAAGTGATTGCCGCCATCTTCTTCTCGGCACATAACAGGCGGGCCCTGTCTACCTCTATGCGGTAGACAGGCGAATTTTTAAGACTGACGACGTTAGCTGCTTCGTTTGGTTCGCCCGGTAGCTGGATCTTTCGATCTTCGAAATACCGAAGGATAAAAAGCAGATTCTTTTCGTTCGATTTTTCGTCCGAATTTATGAGTGGCTCAAAGAGCAAATCACCGTCCCCTGCAAGCGTGCTGGATAGGGACCTAAAATTCAGAGCGGATAAACGTTCTTTGCCTACCGTCGGAATCCCGATGCGGTCATCACACACAAGGGTTCTAATGGCAACACCGACTGATCCCGGAAGTAATGACAATCCGGCCGTTAAATTTAGATAAGGTGGATCAGCGAACTTGTAGTGGTAAAGCGAAATCATCGCCTTATCGAAGATTGTCCGCTCTGAAGTGATCACAACTGGCGGCCCGTCACAGCCGTACACGTTCACTTCCTCGACGTATTCAGCATCCGGCAAGGATCTCCCATAGAAGACCTTTTCTAATGTCGGATCTACTGGGTACCGTACCTTTACTGCGGCTCGATCCTGAAGGCGCTGAATTGAACTCATCTGCACGTACCAAGGGATGCGCTTATTGCCGATCGCAAACAGAATCCATTCCGATAACTCTGCCCTCTTTAAGCTGCCAATAATATTTTTTACTTCAGTTAGCTTTTGTGTTTCAGGGTATCTTTCTAGAAAGGTTTCCAGGGCTGCTATTTTCTTGGAAGCTATTGCTACTTGAAGCTCCTCAGCCTCAGAACGTTGAGCCTGTTCGACAGGATTGGCTGAAACTGAATTTGAAGAAAAATTTGAAGCTGAAGTTTGCGGTTTCGAGCAATTCGGAGCAACGCAGACAATGTTTTCCAGGGAAGCGTACTTGTAAGGCCGCTGAGCGTTCTTTGTAACTAAGCGCACTTCTTTGGTTACCAATGAGAACATATCATCAATCGAAATTGCCTTCTCGATGTTTCGCAAAAGTGCTTGAGTGAACGGACTGTGTTTTCCGCTACCGTCTTCAGCCACTGCGCCAGCATCTGTAGCGTAGGCAATAAAGACGCCACCGCCCGGTCTCTGTTCAAAGTTCGAGCTAGCAGCCGGTGCGAGTCCTGCAGGTGAAGCACCACGTCCTTTTACGATATTTTTGAAAAGAGCCGGATTGTCTCGGCATGCGTCAAGGAACACAATCTTTGTGTTGGAGCGGATGCTGTTGACAAGATCATCAACTTTCAGCCCAGAAAACTGAATATCTACTTCCGTCCGAGGAATATCGATATCTGTGGGCAACAAATAATTGCTTCCATTTATCTGAGCCCCATGCCCTGCATAAAAAACAAGTGCGACTTCGGCTGTTTCCGAATCTCCTGCGAACTGACGAATTTCCCGTCTCATATTTTGCTCGGAGCCGTCTATCAGCAAACGAGCCTTGTATCCCATCGATTTAAGGATATCAGTAATTGCTCGAGCGTCGCTTGCCGGATTTGAGAGTTTCGGCAAATTCGAATAATTGCTGTTACCGATTACCAATGCCACTCGAGAATCTGGGGGAGCGATGGGCCTGTCGTTGGAGCTGGCAGACGATTGAGCAGACACGGGACCGTTTGCGGGCGAGATCGCCACGTCAGCGGCCTTTGGCGAACTTGAAAGTCCTGAGAATGCAGCGCTGACTTCAGCGTTCATTCCGTTCATCGCAACGTTGAAGTCTCCGAACGTTATTTTCCCGTTGTATAGCTCCGCAATCCTTGAATCTTGACGACGCTGGATACCCTCAAGCATCCCCCTAATTTGAGGAGGTAGCATTGCGTACACCGGTTCATAAGCTTTTCTGCATTTCTCCAGCGTCTTTATAGCCAGATCAGCAAGCGGCCGATCTTTGCGATTGAGCTTTTCGACGCTCTTCAGCATCGAGAAGGTCGGCTTCTCATCCCCCAAAGGAATCTTAGTTCGGAGCGAATCGAAATCGTGATTGGACCAAAGCCTCATACATTCAGCTCGGGCCTTTGAAACTTCCTTTTCGTATTTCTGATTGAAGTCCCCGACGTTTTGCTCCTGAGCGTCCGCACTTCCGCTGCCTAGACAGAGAAGCGTAACAAGAAAAATCTGAAAGATTGCCCAGGCGATCGCTTTTTGAACCATGGCACGCCCCCCAGTTCGCCAAGGTTGATGACTACCTTAACCCTTAGCAAGGATCACGTAAAATCTACAGCCTTGCAAAGAACGCCGGAACCAAATTGAGCGTTTTTATGCTCGACACCTACCGCTGTCCGCTGAACTCGTCCGTAACCTGCAGACTTTCGGAGCGAGTGGCTGATCATCGTCTGTTCTCGTTGGAAATGCATTGCCCGTTTTAGGAAAGCACTTTCCGTTCCGGGAACGTCTCCGGATCAGCATGAGGGAGAGAGGGTGCTGTGCTGGTAGACAATGGTCTACTAAGGTCACTAAAGGCTGGGCTTGCGGACCTGTCCGAATCCGAACGCAACGCTTTACGTTTGCTTTGGCGATAGCCTCGTGCAGGTCGCTCCTAATTATCTCGTAGCCAATGCCTTTCGAACATTCGCTTGAGAAATTCCAAACTTGCCTTGCAATCCGTGACGGCGTTACTCCCGCCTTAAAAGCTGCTCGAACCGCATTCAGTTTTCCGGGCGATAAAGCAATCTCAGTGACTTCGGTTCGCTTTCGGTTAGAGGCGTTTTCGATCTTCGGATGTTTCGTGTGACTGCTTGCATCGGGTCTTCGCCGCCTGCCTCGCTGTTTAGCCTCCTGGAGAGCAACCTCGATCAGCTGCATCAGCTCGTCGTCGTTCAGCTGTTGAACAGCGATATCGAGATTTTCTTGCAGTACACGTCGCTGCGATGGATGGGACCCTTGTCGCTCTGTCAGATCCACTCTTTATCGACGCTGCAGAAGTTTCTCGAACCTCATCGGTCGAGAATAAGTCGGGCGTCGTTTGCTGAGTGCTTTCACGTCCCATCAGCAATGATGTCGCTGCAGACCACAGGTGGCAATCGAAGGACCGGAATGTCCCCAGATCAGCCCCACAGCTGCCTGACAGGGCAAACGACCACCGGCAATCCAATGGCGAACAACCCAATTTCAGAGGCACAAGTCCGCCCCCGGAAAAGTTTATACCTGTTTATACTTTTTTAGAGCGCTAAAATTCAGAAACGAAAAATCCCGCTAACTCATTGAGTTAGCGGGATTAATTTGGTTGCGGGGATAGGATTTGAACCTATGACCTTCAGGTTATGAGCCTGACGAGCTACCGGGCTGCTCCACCCCGCGATAAATCCTTGTGTACCTTGACGAAATCCAAATGCCGAAACGGAATCTTCCAACGCCCTTAAGGCGCCGCTTCCGTCCGGAGGCTTCCTGAGAAGGCAACCCCGAGGCCGAATGTCGGTGGGGTCGCGGGCTATGTATCAACGCGCGCCTGCTTTGGAAAGGGTCGAGACGCGACTTTTGAGCATTTTGTGACAGCCAAAATCGCCTAAATCGCGCCCTTTCGACCGGAAAGACCGCCCCTTCCAAAGCCCTCTTGCCAGAAGTTTCGCAAAAGCCGAGCCTTCTGGTCAAAGCAAAGCAAAACGGGGGAGGAAGAGGGAATGGAAAGCTTTGATTTCGTCGTCGTGGGCGGCGGTTCGGGAGGCTCTGCCGTCGCGAGCCGCCTTTCCGAGGATCCGGCCACGTCGGTGGCGCTGCTGGAAGCCGGCGGCAAGGACGACAATTGGGTGGTCACCACCCCGGGCGCACTGATCTTTCAGGTCGCCCACAAGGTCAATAACTGGGCGTTCAACACGGTGCCGCAGAAGGGCCTGAACGGGCGGATCGGCTATCAGCCGCGCGGCAAGGGTCTCGGCGGCTCATCCGCAATCAACGCGATGGTCTATATTCGCGGCCACAGGAGCGACTATGACCATTGGGCCGCGCTCGGCAACACCGGCTGGTCGTATGCGGACGTTTTGCCGTATTTCAAACGCTCCGAAGACAATTCCGAATTCGACGGCGAGTATCACGGCAAGGGCGGCCCGCTCCATGTCACGGGATTGCGGACCGACAATCCGGTACGCGAGATTTATCTGCAGGCGGCACGCGAGGCGCAGTTCCGGATCCGCGAGGACTTCAACGCCGAGGAGCAGGAGGGACTCGGCTCCTACCAGGTCACGCAGAGAAACGGCGAGCGCTGGAGCGCCGCACGCGGCTACATCCATCCGTTCATGGACAAGCGGGCTAATTTGCGCGTCGAGACCGACGCACACGCCACCCGCATCCTGTTCGAAGGCAAACGCGCGATCGGCGTCGAATACCGGAAGGGAAATGAGGTCAGGCAGATTCACGCTCGCCGCGAGGTGATCGTTTCCTCCGGCGCATTCCAGAGCCCGCAGCTTCTGATGCTTTCAGGGATCGGCGACGGCGCAAGGCTCGCCAGGCACGGTATCTCGGCCGTTCACAATCTGCCCGGCGTCGGATTGAACCTGCAGGATCATCCGGATTTCGTTTTCGGCTTTACGTCCGACGCGCCGTATTTCACCGGCCTGTCGCTCAGCGGCATCGCGCGAATCTTCAAGGGGATCGCACAATACCGGCGCGAGCGGCGCGGCCCGATGACGTCAAATGTCGCCGAATGCGGCGGTTTCCTCAAGACCCGACCCGACCTCGACGTGCCCGACATTCAGCTGCATTTCTGCGTGGCGATGGTCGCCGATCACGGCCGCAAGCCGCGCTGGGGCACCGGCTTTTCCTGTCACGTCTGCGTGCTGCGCCCGAAAAGCCGCGGCAGCGTCTGGCTGCAGAGCGCCGATCCGCTTGCCCCGCCCGCGATTGATCCGAACTTCTTCGGCGAAGAATCCGACCTCGACACGATGGTCGCAGGCTTCAAGACCACCAGGCGTTTGCTCGATGCGCCCGCGCTCAAAGCCTTGCAAAAGGAAGACGTCGTCACGGCGGGGATCGAGACCGACGAGCAGATCCGCAAAGTGCTGCGCGACAATGTCGATACCGTCTACCATCCGGTCGGCTCCTGCAAGATGGGCGTCAACGATCCGCTCGCGGTGGTCGATCCCAGGCTCAGGGTTTACGGGCTCGAGGGCCTGCGCGTGGCCGATGCGTCGATCATGCCGACCCTGATCGGCGGCAACACCAACGCGCCGTCCATCATGATCGGAGAGAAGGCCGCCGACATGATAAAGACGGAGCTGCGGGCGAACTGACCAATCATGTCAGCAGGAAGCCGCCATCAACGGTGATGACGCTGCCGGTCATGTAGCGCGAGGCGCTGGAAGCCAGAAACATGATGGCGCCGTCGAGATCGGATTCGGTACCGACGCGCCGCTGCGGAATCCGCTTCGTCAGTTTCTCGCCGCCCGGCGTCGACCAGAACTCGTGGTTGATCTCGGTATCGATGTAGCCCGGCGCCAGCGCGTTGACGCGGATGCGATTGCCCGCCAGTTCCAGCGCCATCGCCCTGGTCGCCTGGACGATGCCTGCCTTGGAAATGGTATAGGGCGAGAGAAACTTCATGACGCCGAAGCCGAGCACGGACGCGATATTGATGATGTTTCCCTCCTGCTTGCGCGCAATCATTCGCCGGGCCATTTCGGTGGCCGAAAAATACGCGCCCTTGAGATTGGCGTTGATGACGGAATCCCAGTCCTCTTCCGTCTGGTCCACCGCGAGCTTTTCGATCGCAATCCCGGCATTGTTGACGAGCACGCTGACGGGACCAAGCGTGGCCTCCGCGGCGTCGATCGCCTTTCCGATCGAAGCCATGTCGGTCACGTCCATCTGCACGGCGACTGCGCGGCCGCCTTTGGCACTGATCTCTTCTTCCAGATTTTTCAATTTCGAGGTCTGGCGCGCGGCCAGCGCGACCGCGGCGCCGTGAGCAGAAAGCACGCGCGCGAATTGCCGGCCGAGCCCCTGCGAAGCGCCGGTGATCAAAATGATTTCTTTACTGACATCGAATAGACCTGCCATGACACAACTCCAACGGGTGCGCGGTCGCCGGATTGATGCCGACGATTTTAGCGAACACAAATCCGCTCCGTTGACCATATCGCAACAACGACAGGCAGGCAGAGAGAATCATCGGCCATGAACAGCTTCGACCTCGTCGTCTGCCTCGCATTGGTTTTCGCCACTGTCTCAGGCTTCAACGCGGGATTGCTGCGCAGCGCCGTGACGATCCTTGCCTATCTGATCGCCATGCCGACCGCGGTCTTCCTGATGTCGCTGGCATCGGCCGGTGCCGGCGGCACCTCGGGATCGCCCTTGACCCAGAGTTCGCCGCTGATCTTCGGAACATTTCTGGTCATTGGAATCGTGCTGGCAAAATTCATGCGCATGGCGCTCGACGATGCCATCGGACCCGAAGCCGGCATCGGAGATCGCCTCGCTGGCGCTGCTCTCGGCGCGGTGCGCGCGGGCCTCGTCGCAACAACTTTCGTCCTGATTTTCGATCAGCTTGGCCCTTCAGGCCGCCAGCCCCCATTCCTTGCCGGTTCACAGCTCCGACCGTTGTTGTCGGCGGCTGGACAAAAGGGTTTCAATTCCCTGCCGCCGGGTTTCGTCGCCTATGTGGATCGCCTGAGACAGAACCGGCGGATTTGATCCGGACGCTGCATCTGATATGCATCTCGGTGGCAGCCGGTCCTCTTATCGGGGTCGCCCGGCCGGGCTAAAATGCGTGGCCCCGATTGCGAAAATCATCCGAACGGACGGGAGTGAGACAGTGGATCTTGGTATCAAAGGCCGCCGCGCCATCGTTTGCGCATCCAGCAAGGGTTTGGGACGTGCCTGCGCCATGGCGCTCGCCGCCGAGGGCGTGCATGTCACGGTCACCGCGCGTGGCGCCGAGGCGCTGGCAAAGACAGCCGACGAAATACGCAAGCTGTACCCTGGCGTGACGGTGACCGAAATTGCCGGCGACATCACAACGCCGGCGGGGCGCGAAGCCGTGCTCAAGGCCTGTCCCGAACCGGACATCCTGATCAACAACGCCGGCGGTCCCCCGCCCGGCGATTTCCGCAACTGGACGCGCGACGACTGGATCAAGGCGATCGACGCCAACATGCTCACGCCGATCGAACTGATCAAGGCAACGGTCGACGGCATGATGGCACGCAAGTTCGGCCGCATCGTCAACATCACGTCCGCTGCGGTGAAAGCGCCGATCGAGGTGCTGGGATTGTCCAATGGCGCCCGTGCCGGTCTTACCGGCTTCATCGCGGGCCTGTCGCGCAAGACCGTGATCAACAACGTCACCATCAATGCGCTGCTGCCGGGGCCGTTCAACACCGATCGGCTGCGCGGCGCGGTGGCAAAGGCGGAGGCCGAAAAGCGCGGCGTCACCGTCGACGCGATGCTGGCGGAACGGGCAAAACTCAATCCCGCAGGACGCTTCGGCGACCCGGACGAGTTTGGTTATGCCTGCGCGTTTCTGTGCGGCGCCAAGGCCGGATTCATCACCGGACAAAACATCCTGCTCGATGGCGGCGCATTCCCGGGCACGCTGTGAGCTTGCCTGCAATCAATCCGGAGCAGCATCGGTCCAGCTGATACCGAATTCGCTGAGCCCCTCGGCCAGGTAATCGCTGACGAGGGGTTCGTCGAGCAAGTAGCGAGCACCCGGACCGTCCGGCGCCTCGCGGACTTCCCGCCGAAGCTCGTCCCATTCTTCGATCATGCCGTCGCCGCGACCGAGCCGCATCAAGGCGATCAGATCGACACGCTCGTCTTCGGTCAGGCCATTGATGAAGGCTGCGATCTCCCGGGCCACGGCGTCGTCGCCGTTGTCCTCAAGCACGTCGATCATGTTGTCGTCGGTGGGGTTGGACCCCGAGTTCGGGTCGGTCGCACCTTCCTTGACGTCGAATTCGCGGGTCTTTTCGATCAAAAAGGCGACCTTTTCGGCGGAAATGGCGAGTTCCGGCATCCCACCTCTCCCTTCATTGGCTATGGTTTCGGCTCAACGCACAAGGGGGGCGAGATGATCCGTTGCGCGGCTTCAATGAAGCAATCATCTTGGGTGCGGGATTGGCCGAACGTCAGTCCTCGGCGATGAGGGGATGGCCCTGGCGCCGCAAGGCGCGGAAGGCAGAGGAGACCGCATGTACTGGAGCGTCGGCAGAGTGAGGATCACCAAGATCGTCGAACTGGAGACGACAGGCCACACGCGCTTCATCCTTCCTCAAGCGACCCATGAAGAAACAAGAAATTTGCCCTGGCTCGTTCCGCATTTCGCGACGGAAGAAGGCCGCCTGAAAATGTCGATCCACGCGCTCGTGGTGGAGACGCCCTCGCGACGGATCGTGGTCGACACCGGACTTGGCAACGACAAGCAAGGCCGCAACGTACCGACCTGGAACAATCGGAAAACGCCTTTCCTGGAAACAATGACCGCAATGGGCTTTCCGCCTGAAAGCATCGACACCGTGCTCTGCACGCACCTGCATGTCGACCATGTCGGCTGGAATACGCGACTTGAAGGCGATCGATGGGTGCCGACCTTTGAAAAAGCGCGTTATCTCTTCGGCAAGACGGAATATGAATACTGGCGCAGCCACAGCCTTGAGCCCGACAAGGCCGCGGTTTTTCACGACTCCGTGAAGCCGATCATGGATGCCGGCAGGGCCGACCTGGTCGAGAGCGACGCACGGATTTGCGACGAAATCAGCCTGATGTCGACACCGGGCCACAGCCCGGGGCATATGAGCGTGCATATCCATTCCGAAGGCGAAGAGGGCCTGCTCACCGGTGACGTCGCCCACCATCCCTGCCAGATGGCGCATCTGGAATGGTCTTCGACCGCCGATTCCGACCCCGTGCGGTCGGCGCTGACACGGCGCGACCTGTTTTCCCGTTTTGCCGACCGGCCAGTGCTTGTCATCGGGGGACATTTCGATGGCGGCCGCATCAAGCGCCACGGCGACGCGTTCAAATTCGTCGTTTAGCCCAAACAGGAGCCCTCTTGGCGCTTCGCGACCCGCTGGCGTCGCTTCCGGGCAGGTTGGCAGCGATTTACTCTTGGTGGGGGGCTGCAATGCGCAAGCCAGTCGGCAGTTGAATTTAACCGCGCGCTGTTCCATGAAGCGTCCAAGGGACCGCAACACCAGGGAGTGATCGGAAAATGAAGCTTGTTCGTTACGGGGAGATTGGCAAGGAGAAGCCCGGCCTGATCGATAAATCGGGTCAACTTCGCGATCTTTCGGCGCATCTCCAGGACTTCGCCGGAGACGCCTTTTCACCTGCCTCGCTGGCCAAAATCGCCGGCCTCGATCCGTCCGGACTTCCTGCGGTTGCCGGCAATCCGCGGATCGGCTCCCCGGTCGGCGGCTCACCCAAATTCATCGCCATCGGCCTCAATTATTCCGATCACGCCGCCGAGGTCGGCATGCAGCTTCCGAGCGAGCCCATCATCTTCATGAAGGCCAACAACAGCTTAAGCGGCCCCAACGACAAGATCGAGAAGCCGCGCGGTTCGACCAAGCTCGATTGGGAGGTCGAACTTGCGATCATCATCGGAACGCGTGCCAAATATGTCTCCGAAGCCGACGCCTTCAACTACGTGGCCGGCTACAGCATCTGCAACGATGTCTCGGAGCGGTTCTTTCAACTTGAGCGGCTCGGACAATGGACCAAGGGCAAGTCGCATGACACGTTCGGCCCGCTCGGTCCGTGGCTCGTGACCAAGGACGAGATTGCGGACGTGCAGAAGCTGCCGATGTGGCTCGACGTCAACGGCAAGCGTTGTCAGACCGGATCGACCGCGACCATGATCTTCGGCGTCAGGAAGATCGTTTCCTACGTTTCCGAACTGATGACGCTGATGCCGGGCGACATCATCGCGACCGGAACGCCGCCCGGCGTGGGTGCGGGCCAGAAGCCGCCCAAATTCCTCAATGTCGGTGACGTCGTCACGCTCGGCATCGAGGGGTTAGGCCAACAACGGCAGGAAGTCATCGCGGCGTAAGGATGAAGCCGATGAAACTCACCTTCTCCCCGGCCTCGCCTTTCGCCCGCAAGGTGCGCATCGCGGCGATCGAAACCGGCCTGATCGACAGAATAGAATTCGTGCCGACGGCGGTCGTGCCCGGCCAGCCCAATGATGAATATACGCGCATCACTCCGCTGAAGAAGCTGCCGGCGCTGATCCTCGACAACGGCGACGTCATCATCGATTCCTACGTGATCGTCGAATATCTCGATGAGCTTGCCGGCGGCGGAAAGCTTATTCCCACATCCGGGCCGAACAGGTGGAAGGTCAAGAGCGACCACTCGCTGTTGCAGGGCATGCTCGATTCGATGCTGCTCTGCCGTTACGAGAAGATGGTACGGCCGGAAGGGTCGAGGTGGCAGGCCTGGTATGACGATCACTGGAACCGCGCCTGGACCGGCATGGCGCGCTTCGACAAGCAGGCGGACGTGCTGTCGCGTCCCCTCGACATCGTGCAGATCGCGCTCACCTGCGTGCTCGGCTATGCCGATTTTCGCTTCGCCGATTGCGGATGGCGCAAGGCCTATCCGAACCTCGATGCGTTCCATGAGAGGATGCTGAGCCGGCCTTCGGTCAAGATCTCGGTACCCCCGCCAGCCTGATACGGGAGGGCTTCGATGAGTCTCAAGCTCGCCGTCGGCGATCTCGCCATCCATCGCATTATCGAGCAGGAAACCACGTTCCTGCCAGCGCTGGATCTGTTTCCTGCGCTGACGCGGGACCTGCTCGCGGAGAACAGGCCATGGATGCGCCAGGCCGGCGCGATCGACGCCGAAGACGTCCTGATCCTGTGTTTTCAGTCCTACGTCGTGAAGACACCGCACCATACCATTCTGATCGACAGCTGCATCGGCAACGACAAGCCAAGGCCGCTGCGTCCGAAATGGAACATGAAGACCGACGACACCTATATGCGCGCGCTGGCGGCCGCGGGGTTCTCGGTTGAAGACATCGATTTCGTGATGTGCACGCATCTGCACGTCGACCACGTCGGATGGAACACGCGGCTCGAAGGCGGCCGCTGGGTGCCGACCTTTCCAAACGCGCGTTACGTTTTTGGCAAGGCCGAGTTCGACTACTGGTCCGAGCAACACTTAAAGACCGCGGTGCCGCCCTTTGGCGACAGCGTATTGCCGGTGGTCGAAGCCAAACGCGCGGAGATCGTGCGCGACGACTACGAGATCGGCGATCACCTGCGCATCCTGCCGACGCCCGGTCACACGCCCGGGCATGTCGCGTTCACCCTGGGCCGTGGCAAGGATGAGGCCGTATTCAGCGGCGACTTGATGCATTCGCCGCTGCAGACACGTCATCCCGAACTATCGCCGAAATTCGATGTCGATCAGGCGCAGGCCGCCGTGACGCGGCGCAATTTCCTCGAACGTTATTGCGATTCCGATACGCTGTGCTGCACGGCGCATTTTCCTTCGCCCTCGACAGGAAAAATCCGCCGGCTCGGCAACGGATTTTCCTGCGAAGCGGTAGCGAGTTAGCCAAGAATTCAGTCGAACAGGTTTGGCGTGTGGTTGACCGCCGCACCTTCGATCGCGAGCATCTTCAGCTTGGTGGCAACGCCGCCATTGGCGGAAAATCCGCCCGGCTTGCCGCCGGCGGCAAGCACGCGGTGACACGGCACCACGATCGGACAGGGATTGCGTCCGAGCGCCTGGCCGACGTCGCGTGACAGCTCGACCCCGCCGAGCCGTTTGGCGATATCGCCATAGGTCATGGTCTTGCCGGGTGGAATTGTGCGGGCGATGTCATAGACGCCACGATTGAATTCGGGGACGCCGTCGAGGTCGAGCATCACGTCCTTGAGATCGTTGGGCCTGCCGGAAAGCAACTCGACGATGCCGTCGATCGCGGTCTGTACCTCGGCGGTCGGCGCGGATTCCGCGGCTTCGCCATGGCGCTGCCGGATACGGGCGCGGGTCTTCTCCTCGCTGCCCATCGGCAATTGCACGCCATTGATGCCGCGGGAACGCCATTCGATCCCGCAAATTCCGATCGGTGTGTCGAACAGGGTGAAATGTTGATCGGTCATGGCTCACTCCAGTCTTGCGCTCACTTTGTACTTCACCCGCATAATCTAGGATTGGAAGAAATTGCGATCCACCCGAATTCCGCGTCGCAATATTTCGGCAATCGCGACTGGCAACCTCTCCTCCAGATGATATCCTCTCCCCAATAATATGGGCTTTGCCCAAAGGAAGCACGAGGAGGAACCGTCATGAAGCTGACGACGCAGCAGATCGAGGATTTCAACCGCGAAGGCTGGCTGTTCCTGCCGGAACTTTTCAGCCCCGAAGAAGTCGCCCTGCTTGCGCGTGAGGCGGTGAACATCTACGACACCGAGCGGCCGGAGGTATGGCGCGAGAAGAGCGGCGCGCCGCGCACGGCCTTTGCGGCCCATCTCTACAACGAGGCGTTTCGCCTGCTCGGCGCGCATCCGCGCATGATCGAACCTGTGGAGCAGATCTTCGGCGAGAAGGTCTACATGCACCAGTTCAAGATCAACGCGAAATCGGCCTTCACCGGCGACGTCTGGCAATGGCATCAGGACTACGGGACCTGGAAGCGCGATGACGGCATGCCGCAGCCGCGCGCGATGAACATCGCAATCTTTCTCGATGAGGTGATGCCGATCAATGGCCCGCTGATGCTGGTGCCGCGGAGCCAGCACGCTGGCGACCTCAAGGCCTCGCATGACCTTCAGACCACGTCCTACCCGCTATGGACGCTGGACGAGGAAACCGTGACGCGGCTGGTGAAGGAAGGTGGCATCGTCGCGCCGACAGGCCGACCCGGTGGCCTGCTGATGTTCCACGGCAATCTGGTGCACGGTTCGGCCGGCAACATCACGCCCTACCCGCGCAAGATCGTGTACCTGACGCTGAATGCGGTTTCCAACCATATCCGCAAGCCGACCCGGCCGGAATACATCGCCCATCGCGACTTCACGCCGATTGAAACCGTGGAGGACGACGCGCTGCTGCGCC
>CAWFZL010000017.1:0-120000 GCA_963820275.1 uncultured Alphaproteobacteria bacterium | reverse complement strand
GGGTGCTTTTCACCTTTCCCTCACGGTACTGGTTCACTATCGGTCGCTGAGGAGTACTTAGGCTTGGAGGGTGGTCCCCCCATGTTCAGACAGAATTGCACGTGTTCCGCCTTACTCGAGGACACATCATCGCATTACCCGTACGGGGCTATCACCCTCTGAGGCCCTGCTTTCCTGACAGGTTCCGGTTGTCTTTGATGTGTCACTGGCCTGGTCCGCGTTCGCTCGCCACTACTAACGGAGTCTCTGTTGATGTCCTTTCCTCCAGGTACTTAGATGTTTCAGTTCCCTGGGTTCGCTTAAAACCTCCTATGTATTCAGAGGTCTCATACCTTCACTTGATAACTGGAAATCCAAAACCTTGTCGGCTTGGTCTCAAACATTTCTGCCCGAACCCCAAGACACAAGACCTTGGAGTTCCAGCTATCGAAGGTGGGTTTCCCCATTCGGAAATCCGTGGATCAAAGCTTCTTCGCAGCTCCCCACGGCTTATCGCAGCGTAGCACGTCCTTCATCGCCTCTCAGCGCCAAGGCATCCACCGAACACCCTTAAGGCACTTGATTGCTCTCATTATCAATGTCCACACACTCGGCAGAATGTATTCCGCACACCTGCTTTCCAGGTCGAAACCTGAAAAAAGCGCGCACCCTCGACGAATGCGGGTGTTGCGGACGGACACTGATTAGAAAGACCAGCTTGCTTCGTAAGATCAATCCGATGATGAGGCGGTCAAGCTTCACCAACAAGGACATTTACAACCCGCTCATCGTCACGATGGGCGAGCGCCGAAATATCCCGGAGATAGTGTATGGAAGTCCCTCGAATTGCTTCGCGAGATCCAAACCCGGATCGATCTCCTCTTTACGATGTCATAGATCCCGCATGGCGCGTCCGAAGGACGGACCATGCGAAGTGATGTTTTCGCGGACGAAAAATTCCTGTGAGGCGATCTTCTCGATCCCCGATTCCATCTGGTGGAGCCAGACGGGATCGAACCGACGACCTCATGCTTGCAAAGCACGCGCTCTCCCAGCTGAGCTATGGCCCCGTACCAGAAGACGAAATGCCTTGCGTCGATCAGGTTTTGACCGCCGATCACTGTGACTGGTCTGAAGAGAAAGCGCGCTCGATCAAATGGTGGGCCTGGGAAGACTTGAACTTCCGACCTCACGCTTATCAAGCGCGCGCTC
This sequence comes from uncultured Alphaproteobacteria bacterium, assembly GCA_963820275.1. Lineage (GTDB taxonomy): Bacteria > Pseudomonadota > Alphaproteobacteria > Rhizobiales > Xanthobacteraceae > Bradyrhizobium. The sequence goes on along the minus strand of CAWFZL010000017.1, from coordinate 118,809 downwards.
TAACCAACTGAGCTACAAGCCCCTAACGCTTCATTCCTCCCCTGGCACTTGTTCTCAAGTGAGGATTCTCAAATGAAGATTCTCAGGTGAGGATCGGGGTCCTGCTCGCGCATCGGCCAAGCGCCGGATGCATCGCACAAGCGCAAAGCCCCTGGCGCGTGTTCGTCCGCGAAGAAAGAGAAACGAAGACGGCGAAATCCCGCCAATGGAGCTCAACAATCACAAGGACTGCTGGCCCCTTATGTTTCTAAAACGATCCGATAGACCAGCGTAAAGCTGATCTGAAGGATCATCCTTAGAAAGGAGGTGATCCAGCCGCAGGTTCCCCTACGGCTACCTTGTTACGACTTCACCCCAGTCGCTGACCCTACCGTGGCCGGCTGCCCCCTTTCGGTTAGCGCACCGTCTTCAGGTAAAACCAACTCCCATGGTGTGACGGGCGGTGTGTACAAGGCCCGGGAACGTATTCACCGTGGCGTGCTGATCCACGATTACTAGCGATTCCAACTTCATGGGCTCGAGTTGCAGAGCCCAATCCGAACTGAGACGGCTTTTTGAGATTTGCGAAGGGTTGCCCCTTAGCGTCCCATTGTCACCGCCATTGTAGCACGTGTGTAGCCCAGCCCGTAAGGGCCATGAGGACTTGACGTCATCCCCACCTTCCTCGCGGCTTATCACCGGCAGTCTCCTTAGAGTGCTCAACTGAATGGTAGCAACTAAGGACGGGGGTTGCGCTCGTTGCGGGACTTAACCCAACATCTCACGACACGAGCTGACGACAGCCATGCAGCACCTGTCTCCGGTCCAGCCGAACTGAAGAACTCCGTCTCTGGAGTCCGCGACCGGGATGTCAAGGGCTGGTAAGGTTCTGCGCGTTGCGTCGAATTAAACCACATGCTCCACCGCTTGTGCGGGCCCCCGTCAATTCCTTTGAGTTTTAATCTTGCGACCGTACTCCCCAGGCGGAATGCTTAAAGCGTTAGCTGCGCCACTAGTGAGTAAACCCACTAACGGCTGGCATTCATCGTTTACGGCGTGGACTACCAGGGTATCTAATCCTGTTTGCTCCCCACGCTTTCGTGCCTCAGCGTCAGTATCGGGCCAGTGAGCCGCCTTCGCCACTGGTGTTCTTGCGAATATCTACGAATTTCACCTCTACACTCGCAGTTCCACTCACCTCTCCCGAACTCAAGATCCTCAGTATCAAAGGCAGTTCTGGAGTTGAGCTCCAGGATTTCACCCCTGACTTAAAGACCCGCCTACGCACCCTTTACGCCCAGTGATTCCGAGCAACGCTAGCCCCCTTCGTATTACCGCGGCTGCTGGCACGAAGTTAGCCGGGGCTTATTCTTGCGGTACCGTCATTATCTTCCCGCACAAAAGAGCTTTACAACCCTAGGGCCTTCATCACTCACGCGGCATGGCTGGATCAGGCTTGCGCCCATTGTCCAATATTCCCCACTGCTGCCTCCCGTAGGAGTTTGGGCCGTGTCTCAGTCCCAATGTGGCTGATCATCCTCTCAGACCAGCTACTGATCGTCGCCTTGGTGAGCCGTTACCTCACCAACTAGCTAATCAGACGCGGGCCGATCTTTCGGCGATAAATCTTTCCCCGTAAGGGCTTATCCGGTATTAGCACAAGTTTCCCTGTGTTGTTCCGAACCAAAAGGTACGTTCCCACGCGTTACTCACCCGTCTGCCGCTGACGTATTGCTACGCCCGCTCGACTTGCATGTGTTAAGCCTGCCGCCAGCGTTCGCTCTGAGCCAGGATCAAACTCTCAAGTTGGACTTGAAACTTTGAACCGGCTGATCACAACGTTTGACGAGGTCCCACCATTAAATCGCCTGCGATTCACATCGCTGACGACCTGACCTCAATGAAGAGATCATGGTGTAACCTTATTCGAAACGTGTACCGCCGAAGTCTTTCGTCCGATCCCGAAAGATGAAAACCGAAGTTTTCAAGTATTCGAGATCCGCAAGGACTCCGCCGTCCACGTTTCTCTTTCTTCATCTTCACTTGTCAAACAGCCCGGGGGCCAAGCCCCCTCTCCCGACCCGGGAGCCTTCCTCGAAATCCCCAAGAAGGAGATTTCCGAACACCTCATTCGACGACAAATGACAACCGACTGTCGCCGGTTGTTGATTTACTCATCTTAGTGAGGAGCTTCACGGGCACGAAAACATGCCTTGGCCGAGGACCAAGGCAGCGCCGCGCTCAGTGGGGCGGGTTATAAGCCTGCCCGATCGGCGTTGTCAACGGTTGTTGTCAATAAATCGTCGCATCGAGAAAGGAATCTCCGACGGCCAAGAAGTCTCGATTTTCAGGGACTTCACGCCGTACTTGAGCCACAATCCTGCGACGTTCTGGCATACATACATAGGTATTGAATCGCCGGCTTCCAGTGGGGGTCGCCGGGGATGGGGTACCGGGGGTGACTTTATCTTCAGCCGGTCGCCCTTCTTGCGGACTGACAACATCGAAGCGACTTCGCAATACCATCAAGGTTCGTGATTTCGGCCTCCCTTTCGGCCTTTTTGTTCACGAACATGCTGGCATCATGCCGCGCCCGAATTGCCCCGATCAGCGGGTGACATCGGGTCTCCAGGATGGACGCAAGTCGCCGAAGGTCGATGGAATTCGGGGGACGGTGGGTTGAACCACAAGACGCCACGCGGGGGCAGCTACGGGCGCGAGACCGGGATCATCGATCTCGGTCACGAGCCACCGCTTTCGGTCGATGGCACCGAGGCAGCTGTCATCGACCGCCGGCGCGTCTCCGTACAATGGTTTAGCGGTACGATCCTGACTGGTTTATGCGGCGCGGCCCTTATTGGCGGCGCCGTTTTTGCGTCGCTCGATGGGGAAATGACCTTTGCCAAGGTTCCGGAGCGGGTCGAAGGAGCGCTGCGCGGCGCATTCGGCGCCAACGACCATGCCCTGAAGAAGAGCGACCGGTTGCCGCCGCCGGGCGAGAGCGCAGCAGCCAGAAATGTCGTGCGGGTTTCCACCGTGGCCCGCGTGGGCAATCGCGACGTCATGCGGGTGCGGCCCTTCATCCGAATCTCCGGCAACCTGTCGCTGACGACCAGCGATCTCAGCGCCAAGATCCCGCCATTCAACGCGCAGCGAATGCTGACCGATGTCGGCAGCCCGGCGCCCGCAGCCTCCGACGATCAGAACAGCGCCGACGCAGTCGAGCCCGATGCCGAGGTTTCGTTCGTCACCAAGGACCTCGCGCCGATCCTGCCGAAGGCCAAAATTGCCGCGGCGATCGCGCTCGACGAGGTCATCCTGCGAGTTCGCGACGCTTCCAACTGGCGCGGCAATGGAGCTGTCCGCTACGCCGCGCTGGCCAATGCGGCTGCAGACGTCAGCGGCGCCCAGACCGGGCTGAAACTGGCCTACGCTACCGAAGGCAACGCCTCCGATCCTTATGCCGGGTTCGAAACCCGGATCGTTCCCGAAAACGTAACGCTGCTGCCAAAGACAAAGGACCAGATCACCGGCGGCAACCCGAACGGCGAGCGCGTTCACATCGTCAAGAAGGGCGATAACGTCGTCTCGATCCTGCGCGAGCAGGGTGCAACGCCCGAAGAAGCCAGATCCATTGCCGCCACTCTCGGCGCCCGCGGCCGCGACGGTGGACTGAAGGAAGGCCAGAAGGTTCGTATCCTGATGGCGCCTGCCGGTCCCGGCCAGCGGCTGCAACCCTATCGGGTGATGGTCGCCAACGATTCATCGATCGAAGCGGTGGCGGCGCTGTCCGATCTCGGCAAATACGTCGCCGTCGACGTGCAGAGCATGAACACGGTATCCGACACGGCCGACAACAGCGACGATGACGATGATGACGGCACCGGCGTGCGGCTCTACCAGAGCATCTACGAAACAGCGTTGCGCAACAAGGTGCCGGCAGCCGTGATCGAGGACATGGTCCGCATCTATTCCTACGACGTCGATTTCCAGCGCAAGGTCCAGCCCGGAGACTCCTTCGACGTGTTCTTTGCCGGCGAGGACGAAGGCTCGAACAGCAGCGAAAAATCCGAAGTGTTGTTTGCCTCGCTGACCGTCGGCGGCGAGACCAAGAAATATTACCGGTTCCAGACGCCGGACAACTCCGTCGTCGACTACTATGACGAGACCGGCAAGAGCGCGAAGAAGTTCCTGGTCCGCAAGCCCGTCAACAACGCCATCATGCGGTCGGGATTCGGCAGCCGCCGCCACCCCATTCTTGGTTATGTGAAGATGCACACCGGCGTCGACTGGGCGACCGCCTACGGCACGCCGATTTTTGCATCAGGCAACGGCGTGGTCGAAACCGTAGGCTGGGAAGGCGGCTACGGCAAATACGTCAAGCTGAAGCACAATAACGGCTATGAGACCGCCTATGGACACATGTCGGCCTATGCCAAAGGGCTCGAAGTCGGCAAGCGCGTTCGCCAGGGTCAGATCATCGGATTCGTCGGTTCGACCGGACAATCGACCGGCTCCCACGTGCACTATGAAATCCTGGTCAATGGTCGCTTTGTCGATCCGATGCGCATCAAGCTGCCGCGCGGCCGCTCGCTCGAAGGGCCGGTACTGGCAGGCTTCGAAAAGGAACGCGATCGTCTCGACGCGATGATGACCAGCCGCGGCGGCGCCGCAGCACGGATCTCCGATGCTGCCGGCACCGGCGGCGCGCGTCAGGCCAGCACCCGCTAAAACCATCCGCCAGGACTCGGCTCCTCCCGCTCGGCACCGCGCCACAAAGCCACCGAATGTTTCGGCAATTTAATGCGGCGACACGGAACCCCCTCCCAAAAGTACCGATTAACCAGCAGATGCGTTAACTCGCAGATGCACTGAGCTTACGCTCAGCGACAGGTACGATGGAGAGTACGATGGATAACTGGAACAACGCAAAGTCGTGCGACGTCGCGAACCTGATCCTTGGCGCGATACTTTTCTTCTCGCCCTGGATATTTGGTTTTGATGCCGGAACAGTTTCACGAAACGCCATGATCGCCGGCATCGTGATCTTCGTGATCGCGATCGCGGCACTTTGGGCATTCACGGTCTGGGAAGAGTGGCTGAACCTGATCGTTGGATTGTGGGTGCTGGTTTCGCCCTGGGTGCTGAAGTTCCACGGAACCGGCCATCATGCAACGACGGTTCATGTGGTGATCGGAATCCTGGTCGCGGTCCTCGCCGCGATCGAACTCGTGATCATGTCGCAGACCCCGCCCCGGCTTACAGCGGGCCGGTGAAGCGGCGCAGTCCCGCCCGCCGGATGCGGGCGGGACCACGATCGCCTCAAGATGAAGCCATGAAACGGGGACGTCTCAGTTCAGCTTACGTTTCGACACCGGCGCCTCGAACTGCGCAATTTCCGCCGTCTGCCGCGCCTTGCCGTTGAACGTCAGGACGTTGCCTTGCGCCGAGATGGCGACGCGGTCGCCGTCCTTGATTTCGCCGGCGAGGATCATCTCCGCCAGCGGATCCTGCACGTTGCGCTGGATCACGCGCTTCAGGGGCCGCGCTCCGTATGCCGGATCCCAGCCCTTGGCGGCGAGCCAGTCGCGCGCCGCGGCATCGAGCGTGAGCGTGATCTTGCGCTCCTCCAGAAGCCTCGAGAGGCGATTGAACTGGATCTCCACGATCCGGCCCATCTCGGTCTTCTGCAGACGGTGGAACAGGATGATCTCGTCGACGCGGTTGAGAAATTCGGGACGGAAGTGCGCGCGCACCATGCCCATCACCTGTTCGCGCACCGCGGAGGTGTCCTCGCCTTCGGGCTGATTGACCAGATATTCCGAACCGAGATTTGAGGTCATGATGATCAGCGTGTTGCGGAAGTCGACGGTGCGACCCTGACCATCGGTCAGGCGGCCGTCATCCAGGACCTGCAGCAGCACGTTGAAGACATCGGGGTGAGCCTTTTCGATCTCGTCGAACAGCACGACCTGATAGGGCCGCCGCCGCACCGCTTCGGTAAGCGCGCCGCCTTCGTCGTAGCCGACATAGCCCGGAGGAGCGCCGATCAGCCGCGACACCGAATGCTTCTCCATATATTCGGACATGTCGAGGCGAACCATCGCGGTCTCGTCGTTGAAGAGATATTCGGCGAGCGCCTTCGTGAGTTCGGTCTTGCCGACGCCCGTGGGACCCAGGAACATGAACGAGCCCATCGGCCGGTTCGGGTCCTGGAGCCCCGCGCGCGAACGGCGCACCGCGGTCGCCACCGCGTGCACCGCTTCGGCCTGGCCAACCACGCGCTTGCCGAGGCTTTCTTCCATCCTCAGGAGCTTGTCCTTTTCGCCCTCCAGCATCTTGTCGACGGGTACGCCGGTCCAGCGCGAAACCACCTGCGCGATGTGGTTGGCGGTGACCGCCTCCTCCATCATTTCACCGGTATCTTCCTTGGCCTCGATCTCCGCGAGCTTCTTCTCGAGCTCGGGGATCCGGCCATAGGCCAGTTCGCCGGCGCGCTGGTATTCGCCGCGGCGCTGCGCGTTGGCGAGTTCTATCCGCAGCGCGTCGAGGTCGCTCTTGAGCTTCTGCGCATTCGACAGCTTGTTCTTCTCCGCGCTCCATCGCGAGGTAAGCGCCGCCGACTTCTCCTCGAGATCGGAAAGCTCCTTTTCCAGCAACTGCAGGCGGGTCTTCGAGCCGAGGTCGCTCTCCTTCTTCAGGGCTTCCTGCTCGATCTTCAGCCGGATGATCTCCCGATCCAGCGAGTCCAGTTCCTCCGGCTTGGAATTGACCTGCATCTTCAGCCGCGCCGCCGCCTCATCCATGAGGTCGATCGCCTTGTCGGGAAGAAAGCGGTCGGTGATGTAGCGGTTCGACAGCGTGGCCGCGGCTACCAGCGCCGAGTCGGTGATGCGCACGCCGTGATGCTGCTCGTATTTGTCCTTCAACCCGCGCAGGATCGAAATGGTGTCCTCGACCGTCGGCTCGGAGACAAAGATCGGCTGGAACCGCCGCGCCAGCGCCGCGTCCTTTTCGACATGCTTGCGATACTCATCGAGCGTGGTTGCGCCGATGCAGTGCAATTCTCCACGCGCCAGCGCCGGCTTGAGGAGATTGGACGCATCCATTGCGCCATCGGCCTTGCCGGCGCCGATCAGCGTGTGCATCTCGTCGATGAACAGGATGATGCTGCCCTCGGCCGAGGTGACCTCCTGCAGCACGGCTTTCAGCCGCTCCTCGAACTCACCGCGGTATTTCGCACCGGCGATCAGCGCGCCCATGTCGAGCGACAACAGCCTCTTGTCCTTCAGGCTCTCCGGCACGTCGCCATTGAGGATCCGCAAGGCAAGGCCTTCGACGATCGCAGTCTTGCCGACGCCGGGTTCGCCGATCAGCACGGGATTGTTCTTGGTGCGGCGGGAAAGCACCTGGATGGTGCGGCGGATTTCCTCGTCGCGCCCGATGACGGGGTCGAGCTTGCCGTCGCGCGCCGCCTGCGTCAGGTCGCGCGAATATTTCTTCAGCGCGTCGTAGGCGTTCTCCGCCGTGGCGCTGTCGGCCGTCCGCCCCTTGCGCAGGGCCTCGATCGCGGCGTTGAGATTTTGCGGCGTGACGCCGCCATCTTTAAGGATTTTTCCGGCATCGCTGTTTTTTTCGAGCGTCAAGCCGAGCAGCAGTCGCTCGACGGTTACAAAACTGTCGCCTGCCTTGTCGGCGGCCTTTTCGGCGGCATCGAACGCTCGCGCAAGATCGGGAGCGAGATAGACCTGGCCTGCACCGCTCCCCGAGACTTTCGGCAGCTTGTTGAGCGCCTCCTCGGTGGCCTTGAGGATCGCGCGGGAGTTGCCTCCCGAACGGTCGATCAAACCGCTGGTCAGGCCTTCGCTATCGTCCAGCAGCACCTTCAGCATATGCAGCGGCGAAAACTGCTGATGGCCTTCGCGCATCGCCAGCGACTGCGCCGACTGGATGAAGCCGCGCGCGCGCTCGGTGTATTTTTCAATATTCATTTGCTTATTCCCTCAGCCTGCCAAACCGCCTGTGGGCGCGATCGGCAAAGCGGGCAGGTTTTGCGTCCGATCGCGCCCAAATTCCTGGTTTGGCGCCTGATCTGATCGCGAGACCGCCCACACTTTCGCGGATCGCGCGCGAAGCACGGATCTGGCATCTTCAGTGGGGATCCGCTGGCCGCATTGACATTCCTCAACGAACCAGCGGTCGTCGCCGACGTTCACGCCGGCTTGAGGCGAATGTGGGAAGGGGCTACTGGAAACGGAAGGGGCCACTTCACAAATTCGTGCACAGTGGCGCGAAGGCACGGAATCTCCTAAGGAAACCTGATGTCCCCTACCATCGCCGGCCTTTACCGCTATCCCGTCAAGGGCCTCACCCCGGAAGGCCTTCGGACGGTCGCTTTGGAGGTCGGACAGACCCTCCCGGCCGACCGCCGCTACGCCATCGAGAACGGCCCAAGCGGCTTCGATCCGGGTGCTCCGTCCTGGATGCCGAAAACCGTGTTCCTGATGCTGATGCGCAACGAGCGCCTGGCGGGATTGCAGGCCCATTTCGAGGATCGGACCAATATCCTGACGATCCGCAAGGACGGCGAGGTCACAGCGCAAGGCAACCTCGAAACGGCGGAGGGCCGGACCGCGATCGAGCAGTTTTTCGCGGCGAATTTCGCAGGCGACCTCAAGGGACCACCGAAAGTGCTTGCAAGCGAGGGCCATAGTTTTTCGGACGTCGCGAAGAAGGTCGTCTCGATCATCAATCTGGAAAGCCTGAAAGCGATCGAAACCATGGTCGGTGGCCCCGTTCATCCGCTGCGCTTCCGCGCCAATATGTACGTCATGGGCTGGCCGGCATGGCACGAGGCTGATCTTCTCGGCCAAACGCTCACCATTGGCGAGGCGCGGCTGAAGGTTGTGAAGCGGATCACCCGCTGCGCTGCCGTCAATGTCGATCCCGACACGGCCGCACGCGACCTCGAAATTCCGGAGACACTGATGCGCCGCTTCGGCCACAACGAATGCGGCATCTATGCCGAGGTCATGGCGCCTGGCGAGATTGCCGTCGGCGACGTGGTTGCGCCTGCAACCGGAGAACCATCGCAGTGATCGATCCACCCCGGCGCGGCGATGGCCGAAGAGGCCCTCCCTTCCTGCGATTGCCATGGTGGTTCTGGTTCGGCTACGCCGTTGTCCGATACTGGTTCGTAACGGTTCCAGTCGCGGTCCTCCTCGCAATTGCCGACTGGTATGGCGCGACCTGGCCGAGCCAGGCGCGCTGGGCCATGGTCGGTGCCGTCGCGGTGCTGGCGCTGCCATTCGCGGTAATGGCCGTCGCCCTGATCGTTCGTAACAGACAGGAGGCTGCCTGCTGGCGGACGCTCGGTCGCGACGAGACCGTCTTCGGACTGAACCTGCCCGCAGGCAGCAGGCTTCGTTTCGCCGAGGCGACTCACACCCGGCTCCTTTCGATCGATCTGCCGCACGCAACTGACATCGTGGGCATTCGCATGGCGGGAACGCTCACATGGCACGACAAATGGAGGCATGTCTCCAAGGCCTGGAGCGGAACTCTCGCGGAGGATCAATGCCTGGACAGTCTGCCATGCCGTGCCGGCACTGTCGGATTCGACAGGGACTATACCGTCTTCGATACGAATGGTGTCGTGCAGAGATCCATGCTCGCCGCAGCGCACGAACTCCTCGGACTGAAATTGCCGCGCGGCACCATGGTTACGCGCGGTGACGACCAGCGACCCTGGATCCTGCAGCTGCCGGCTGATGCGGGCGCCGATATTCCGGCGCTGGCGACGACGGCGCCCGCTGGCGTCACGCTTTCGGTCGCGGCGGATGGCAGGTTGCAGCAAATTGATTCCGGGCACGGACAGACGATCGTCGTCAGGGGCGTCCCGTTGAACAGCAGGAACTTCCACGTGCGTGGTGAGCAGGTGATTTCGGAGCTTGCGGCGCCCTTTTTGGTTGCTGGTGAGATGCAGCCGGCCGGCCGCGAGGTGCTCATCGACCTGGCGACCGAGCGCGTTCAGTTGGCAGACCGTTGATTTGCCGACGGACAAGCCGCGCGCGCCGCGAACGGTGGCGCGGTGACCCTCGAGGGAGACTGCGCCACCGCCGTCGGTTTTAGTTCGGCATCACATTCAATTCGGCATCACATAGGAATAAATCCGGCCGCGCGAGACCGGCGCTTCCCTGACGCGGTTGCCATTGTTGCCCGAAATCAGGATCGGGTTGCCCTTGCCGTCGATGCCGCTGACAACTCCGACATGTCCGCCGCCGCGCCGACCCATCACCGCGATCGCTCCGATCTGCGGTCCGGACACCCGCTGACCATAATGCGTGAAGGAAAACGCCATGTCCGAGCCGGTGCCATGATGGCCGGTGCGCTGCAGGACCATGTTCATGAAACGAGCGCACCAGAGGCTGCCGCGCCCGGTCGGATTGCCGCCGAGGAAATGGCGGGCTTCCGCGACGACGTCCGATGCGCCGACGCCGGCTGACATTTCCGAAGCGCCGGAAGCGGTGCCCGAGCCAAGACTGGCGCTGGTGTCGGCAAGGCCGCGCGCTCTCATCTGCGCGACGCCGTCCTCGAAGCGCGACAGACGCGCTTTGTGCCGGAAGCGATGGAGTGCGTAGTGCCGTTTGGCGTGATGACCGGCGAAACGCGCATGACCGTGCCGCCTTGTGTTGTGATGGGACCTTGCTGAAGCCGGGGTGGCGGAAATGGCGAACGCCGTCGAACACAGCGCCAGCGCGACGAGCGACCGGCGGAACGCAGAGAACTGAAGCATACTCGATACATCCTTTATTGATTGACACCCCTCCCCGGTTCCCGCCGGCCTGTGATGGCCGGCATGCGGCCCCGGTTAAAAATCCGGATGTGGCAACAGCAAGACACGATGCGGCAATGCCTGACCAGTTCCGCGGTCATTGCGCGATCATTTGGCGACAATTCCAATTTTGCCGCATTGCAGCCACGTGTGTTCCAATTCTAATATTCGCATGCTTTTGCGGCGGGCACTCTTGACTGCGAATTTCCAGCTCAAGCCTTTTCACGCAAAAAAACCGCACCGAAACGTCGACAAAGGAAGGAAGCCTGAATGCCCCACGCGGTTACGAAAGACAAAGTCCGTCTCTATTTCGAGGAAGCGGGCAGCGGAACTCCCATTATCTTTCTGCATGAATACGCGGCCGACCACACCAATTGGGAACCGCAGATGCGCTACTTCTCGCGCGGACATCGCTGCATCGCCTACTCGGCGCGCGGATATACTCCTTCCGACGTTCCGCCGTCGCCCGATTTCTACACCTACAGGCATTTCTACACCGACGCGCTTGCCGTGCTCGATCATCTCAACATCGCAAAGGCGCATTTCGTCGGCCTGTCGATGGGCTCCTATTCGTCGCTGCAGGTTGCCCTGAACGCGCCCGAGCGCGCCTTGTCGATGACGCTTGCCGCCGTCGGATCGGGCTCCAGCCTTGAGAATCTCGACGCCTTCCGCAAGCAGTGCCAGGCCAACGCCGAGCAATATGAGACGATCGGCTCTGTCGAAGTCGCGAAAGCAACCCGCGAGGCGCCGAGCCGGATTCCATTCCTGGTGAAGGACCCGCGCGGCCATGCCGATTTCTACAATGCGCTTGCCCGCCACGACGCCAGGGGTTCGGCCAACACCATGCGCGGCTTCCAGGGCGGCAGGCCGTCGATCTACACCATGACCGACGCGATCAGGAAGGTGGCGACGCCGGCGTTGATCATCTGCGGCGACGAGGATGATGCCTGCATCGAGCCGAGCCTGTTCCTGAAGAAATATCTTCCGGCCTCGGGCCTCGCATTTTTCCCGAAGTCGGGCCACGTGCTCAACCTGGAAGAGCCGGCGTTGTTCAACGAAATGGTCGAGCAATTCATCGCACTCGTGGAGGCCGGCCGCTGGGGCGCGCGCGATCCGAGGTCGCTGGCGGGTTAGGGCTTAAACCTTCCCACGAGCACGCTGCGCTCCCTCTCCCGCTTGCGGGGGAGGTCGCCGCGCTCGCAGAGTGCGGCGGGTGGGCGCTAACTGAGTCCGTGGCGAGTCCGATGGTCTTTCCAGCCCCCTCCCCAACCCTCCCCCGCAAGCGGGAGAGGGAGCTCACCTGCGCTGCGGCGAGAGCCCGTATTAGCGAGAGCGTAATCCGCCATTCGTCGGCACAAAGAGGTGGGTTACGCCTTCGGCTAACCCACCCTACGGGCTTGGGTCTTTGTCATGGCTCAAAACAGGTGCTTGATCCAAGAACGGGAGGTCTTAGCCGGGTTTCCGCTTTGTCAGCATGGTCTTATACTGCGCCTTGACAGTCGGCTCGTCGGCATCACCCAGAACCTCGTTGAGCTCTGCGCCCTGCACGCTTCCATCCAACCCCGGCGCCTGCACGACCGCAGCAGCGAGGTGTTCGTGAGAGACAGGATCGCGCATCAAAGGCTTCAGGTAGGAATCGAGATGGGCCTTGGAAGGGTTTTCGATTTCTTTGGTTAGCGCGTCGAGATAGGCGTCCTTCTCCGTCCCAGACCAGTCGATGCTGAAGCCGGCGCGCTGCGCGAGCACGGAATGAACGGTCATGATAGTGCGGCCGTTGCCGTCGAGGAACGGATGACCGTAGGCGAGATAGCCCATGATCTCGCCGGGCCTTTCCCTCATATAGTCTTTGTCCTGTCCCTTGCGTAAGGCGAACTCGACCGCGGCAGCGATCTCGGGCGCATTCGCAAAGATGACCGCACCCTTCTTGATGGTCAGTTTCGGCGCGGTCCGGGCGCGATCCTGTCCGGCCCAGGGATAGACGGCGCCAAACAGAATGCCATGAACTTTGAGTACGTCGTCGTACGCAAGCACCTTGGACTTGGCGAGATGCGCAAAAGCCTCGTCAAGACCCGTCACAAACGACGCGTGCTCCGCTCGCTTGACGATCGCGAGGTTCTTCTCTTTTTCAAAGTTGCGCAGATAGCCTTCAGTCGCGAAATCGCCGAACGGATCGAAGGTCACGGATTCGCTTCGCGCAGGTATTTCACCTGGAGATGGACGAGTTGGCGGCGGCTGAGATGGCCGGCTCGCTGCAAAGCGAATAGCAGGCGTTCGATCTCGTCGGGCTGGATCGCGTCGTCCGCAAGTCGCGTCATGTTCAAGGCAAGCCGGTCGGAAGGCGTCTGAACATAGGCGACATGATGCTGTGCCGCGAGCCCACGAATATAGGCGGCGGTGGAGTTCTGCGTCACTGTCTCATGGCGTACGGTCATGGCTTGTCCTTATCAAATATAACATTCCCAGCCCCGAAAATCCATTTGATCGCGCGCTTTGCCGATGGAAAAGAACCACCGAATCCTGGTTCTTAAGGCCCGATTAACAGCGCGTGCGGCGATCATTCGGCACCGCGACCTGTTCGCCGCTCGGGAGAAAAAATCGCCCTTAAGTCCTTTGCGCCTAACCGCGAATTTCTCTAACCCGATCAAGCTGATGCTACCTGTCCAGTCGTTGACGCAAAAATATTTCCCTTCGCGTTCTGCCCAAATCAAATCCATAAACGCCGCGTCCCGTGCTCCTCACGAGGGGCGTTTCGCGATCGTCACGGACGTTGGGCGCGGGATGCGGTGGACGTGGGCGCGCCGAGAAGACGAACGGCGTGTTCCTGCGGACGGCGAAGTCGTGTGGTCCTGACGCCCCGACGCTGGCGTCAAGCAGGCCGTGATGCTTCGGCATCGTGGCCTGCGATGGTGGCAAACAAGCCCGGTCACCAGGGAGAGCGCGAAGGAAACCGTTAAAACCATTCGCGTGCGGGAATGCCGGGTGAAACCGGCGCGACCGTGGTGACTACGCTCGTGTGGTTTTTATCTTTCCCACGCGAGGCTGCGGGTGCGCTTGCCACCCGGCATTCCCCACGCCCTCTGTTCTTTCGGGGCGAAGTGATGCTGTGATAATCCGGGCGTGATCGCGTCGCGGGGACGTGGAGTCTGTGTGTTTCGTCTGGCCATGCTTCGAGACGGCCAAGAGCGCGTCTCCTTGGATGACCGCAAGCCCGGATGAGGAGCGCGGCACAGCCGGGCATGTCGACCGACGAGGTCGGTCGCGTCGTGGCTGTTTGAATAGTTGAACTGATGATCAGCGGCGGGCCGCGGTTCGCCGGGACGACTTAGTGAGCCAAACATCGTCACATCATGGGCTGCGGGTCCGGCACAGCCGTGAGGCTCAACCGCTACTTTGCCTTGCCGGCGCGGCTGAGCAGGAACACGCCCTGCTCGCCGAACATGTTCCAGAACCACCAGGGCGCGCTGAGCCGCAGCGGCCGCCCGTAAAGATCGAGCGCGACCGCGCGCTCCATCTTGACGTTGATCTCGCCGCAGAGCTGCACGAAATCCTTGATGGTGCAGAAGTGGATGTTCGGCGTGTCGTACCAGGTTGCGGGAAGATTTTCCGTGCGCGGCATATGTCCGCCGATCAGCAATTGCAGCCGCATCCTCCAGAATCCGAAATTCGGAAACGACACGATCGCGCGCCGTCCGATGCGCAGCAGGTTTTCCAGCACGGCCTTCGGTTGCCGCGTCGCCTGCAGCGTCTGCGACAGGATCACGTAGTCGAAGGCGTCATCGGGATAATTGACGAGGTCGGTATCGGCATCGCCCTGCACCACCGCGAGCCCCTTGGCGACGCAGCGATTGACGCCCTCGCGCGACAGCTCGATGCCGCGGCCGTCGATGCCCCGCCGTTCCAGGAGCTGCAAGAGGTCGCCATCCCCGCAGCCGACGTCAAGCACCTTCGAGCCGGGCTCGACCATTTCGGCCACCAGCAGATGGTCGCCACGATAATGCCCGTTGTCGGGCTTGACGGTCGGACTTAGCGGAAGGACCTGTTGCTGCAAGCTCATGCGGAATCCTTCCCGGACAGCCCGCGCGCCTTCCCGGCCGATTGCAGGAAGGCGCGCGAAATGTCGAAGAACTCCGGCACGTCCAGCAGGAACGCATCGTGTCCGCGGTCGGTCTCGATTTCGGCGAATGACACCCGCGCGCTGGAGGCATTGAGGGCATGCACGAGCGCGCGCGACTCCGAGGTCGGAAACAGCCAGTCGCTCGTGAACGACACCACGCAGAAGCGCGTCCTGATGCCGCGGAAGGCCCGCGCCAGCACGCCATCGTGGTCGGCGGCGATATCGAAATAATCCATCGCCCGCGTCAGATAGAGATAGCTGTTGGCATCGAACCGCTCGACAAAGGACGAGCCCTGATAGCGCAAGTAACTTTCGACCTGGAAATCCGCGTCAAAGGAAAATGTCGGCAGATCGCGGTCCTGCATCCGCCGGCCGAATTTGCGATGCAAGGCGGCGTCGGAAAGATAGGTGATGTGCGCGGCCATCCGCGCGACGCCGAGGCCGCGATGCGGCTGCGTTCCCCTTTCGAAGTAGCGTCCGTTGTGCCAATCCGGATCGGCCATCACGGCCTGGCGGCCGAGTTCGTGAAAGGCGATGTTCTGTGCCGAGTGACGCGTGCTGCAGGCAATGGCCAGCGTCGAGAACACCCGTTTCGGAAACGCCGCGGTCCACTGCAGCGCCTGCATCCCGCCCATCGAGCCGCCGACCACGCAGAACAACGTCTCGATCCCCAGCCGGTCCAGCAGCATGGCCTGCGCACGCACCATGTCCGGAATCGTGATGATCGGAAAATCCAGTCCCCACAATTTTCCGGTGGCGGGATTGGTCGATGCAGGACCGGTCGAGCCCATGCAGCCGCCGATCACGTTGGGGCAGATGATGAAGTACTGATCGGTATCGAGCGGCCGGCCGGGGCCGACCATGGTTTCCCACCAGCCCGGCTTGCCGGTCACGGGATGCACGTTGGCGACATGCTGATCGCCGGTCAGCGCATGGCAGACCAGAATGGCATTGGAGCGATCGGCGTTGAGTTCGCCATAGGTCTGGTAGGCGATCTGGAACGGCGCAAGATCGATGCCGCAATCAAGCGGCAACGGCTGATCCGCGCCGAAACGCGCCACCAGTGAAGTGGGATGATCGGCCTCATGCGATCGCTCCTCCTGGATCGCCGGGCTTGGTATCGACTTCACGCTCACCATCTTGTCTCGACCCGCTCGCGCGGGCCTCCCGAACCAAAACAGAAATCAGGCCATAAAAAACCCGGCCTGAACAAAAGGTTCGGCCGGGATTTCAACTGTCCCCGGCCTGTTTAGCGAGTTGTTTAACGTGGCTGCAAGCCGGCCGGCTCAAATGACCACGGAACGGACAATATTTAGTCCCTGGCGCCTTGATCGTCAAGGCAAGGCGATGGTTAACACTTCGGTTGAGGACCCTCACGGTGGGGAGGCGCGCGCAGGCAAGTGTACGCAGCCTGCGTAAACTTGGCTGTTGCGCCGACTCGGACCATGAGGGAAAACGGGCCTGCATCCCTCGAGACGCGCGTTGGGCGCTCCCGAGGGATGAGGAGCGATATTTCACCGGATTTCCTTAGATGTCTCAATCGCCTCCTGCCCCACCCTCGCTCGATGAACTGCGCAAGGAGATCGATGCGATCGACGCGCAGATGCACAGCCTGTTGATGCAGCGCGGCGATATCATCGACCGCCTGATACAGGTGAAGAAAACCCAGGAGGTAGGCTCTGCGTTTCGTCCGGCGCGCGAAGCCGACATGATGCGGCGCCTGGTGCAGCGTCACCGCGGCATCCTGCCGCTCGATACCGTGGAGAGCATCTGGCGCGTCATCATCTCGACTTTCACCTATGTCCAGGCACCGTTTTCGGTTCACGCCGACATATCGCTCGGCGAATCCGCGATGCGGGATTCGGCGCGTTTCCATTTCGGTTTTACGGTGCCCTATGTCTCGCATTTCAGCGCGCCGGCCGCCGTCGAGGCGGTGACCAGATCCAAGGGCGATCTGGCATTGGTGCCGGCAAGCTCGAGCCGCACGGCGTGGTGGATCGCACTCGAAGCCAGGGACGCGCCGAAGATCATCGCGCGGCTGCCCTTCGTCGAGCGCGCCGATCATCCGGCCGCCTTGCCGGTATTCGTGGTGTCACGGGTTGCCGACAGCGCGATGGTCACGGAAGTCGAGATGTGGAGCGTGCGCGTATCGGGCTGGAACGCCGAGATCGCCCGCGCATTGTCGCCGCTGGCGGAAATCGTCGCGGTGCCCGACACCGCCATCGACGGCGCGGCCCTGCTGGTGTCGGTTTCGGCCGCCAGCAGCCTCGAAAAAATCAAGGCGGCGTTGATCGAGGCCGGCGCTTCCGTGCGCTCATCGGCCCTCGTCGGCAGCCACGCAACGCGCTATACGGTTCCGAACGGAACGGCGAAATAACCGTCCCGCTTATCCGGAGTTGAAGATGTCCCGACCCGTGCCGAACGCCGGCATTCTCGATATTGCGCCGTATACGCCTGGCAAGAGCCCGAAGGCGGAAGCTGGCCGCAAGGTTTTCAAGCTTTCGGCCAATGAGACGCCGTTCGGCCCCTCGCCGTTGGCGATCGAGGCCTACAGGAACGCGGCGACTCATCTGGAGGATTATCCGGAAGGTACCTCGCGTATCCTGCGCGAGGCGATCGGGCGCGCCTTCGGGCTCGATCCCGACCGCATCATCTGCGGCGCGGGCTCCGACGAAGTCCTCAATCTGCTGGCACATGCCTATCTGCGCCGCGGCGACGAGGCGATTTCGACTGCCCATGCCTTTCTGGTGTATCCGATCGCAACGATGGCGAACGGCGCCGTCAACGTTGTCGCGCCCGAGACCGGCTTCACCGCGGATGTCGATGCGATCCTCAAGCTCGTCACGCCGCGAACCAAGCTCGTGTGGCTCGCCAACCCGAACAACCCGACCGGAACATATCTGCCTTTTGACGAGGTGAAACGCCTGCGCGCCGGACTGCCGCAGCATGTGCTTCTGGTGCTGGACGCCGCCTATGCGGACTATGTGTCGCGCAACGACTATGAGATGGGGATCGAACTGGTTGCGACCAGCGAGAACACCGTGATGACCCACACGTTTTCGAAGATTCACGGCCTTGCAGCGCTGCGCGTCGGCTGGATGTTCGGGCCATCCCATATCGTGGACGCGGTCAACCGTATCCGCGGCCCCTTCAACGTCTCGACCCCGGCGATGCTGGCGGCGGTGGCCGCGATCCAGGATACCGCGCATCAGCAGATGTCGAAGAGCTACAATGAAAAATGGCGCAGCCTGCTGACGGAGGAATTGAACAAGCTTGGCCTCAAGGTGACGCCGAGCGTGGCCAATTTCGTGCTGATCCATTTCCCGCTCGACAAGGGCAAGACCGCGTCCGACGCCGACGCCTTCCTCACGGAGCGCGGCCTGGTGCTGCGCGCGCTGAATAATTACCGCCTGCCGCACGCGCTCCGTTTGACGATCGGCACCGAAGAAGCAAACCGGCTGGTGCTCGAGGGCTTGCGTGACTTCATGGGATCGAACTTCGCGGGGTCGCCGTGAGCGCCGCACCGCGGTTCAATCGCATTGCGCTGATCGGCTTCGGGCTGATCGGCGGCTCGATCGCGCGCGCCGCGCGAGAGCAGGGTCTGGCCGGGGAAATCGTCACCACGGCGCGGTCGGCGAAAACCCGCGCCCGCGTCATCGAACTGGGCGTCGTCGACCGCGTGGTGGAGACCAATGCGGAAGCTGTTCAAGATGCCGATCTCGTCATCCTCTGCATCCCCGTCGGTGCCTGCGGCGAGGTCGCCCGGGAGATCGCGGGCAATCTCAAGCCTGGCGCCATCGTGTCCGATGTCGGCTCGGTCAAGGGCGCGGTGGTGCGGGACATGGCGCCACATTTGCCTCCGAACGTGCATTTCGTGCCGGCGCATCCGGTCGCCGGCACAGAGAACTCGGGGCCGGATTCCGGATTCGCCGAGCTCTTCATCAACCGCTGGTGCATCCTGACGCCGCCCGAAGGCACCGCTCCCGACGCGGTGGAGAAGCTGCGCGCATTCTGGGCGGGCATAGGCGCCAGGGTCGAGATTATGACGCCCGAGCATCATGATCTCGTATTGGCGATCACCAGCCATCTGCCGCATCTGATCGCCTATACCATTGTCGGCACCGCCGACGAACTCGCGCAGGTGACTTCATCGGAGGTGATCAAGTTCTCGGCCGGCGGCTTTCGTGATTTTACCCGCATTGCGGCCTCCGATCCGACCATGTGGCGCGACGTATTTCTGGCCAACAAGGAAGCGGTTCTGGAAATGCTCGGCACCTTCAACGAGGATCTCTCAAAGCTCACCCGCGCGATCAGGCGCGGCGACGGCGAGGCGCTGTTTGAACATTTCACGCGTACCCGAGCGATCCGCCGCGGCATCGTCGAGATCGGCCAGGATTCGGCCGCGCCCGATTTCGGTCGACCGCACGCGCAACTGGGAAAGAAGGCGGAGTAAAGTTGCGGTTTGTTCCTGCAAAGCAGAGAAGACGGCCGCTAGAACAGCGGCGGTACCTGCCCCACTTTCAGTGGGCCGAGATAGACCGTGCCGTCGACGAAGCGCAGCGGAAAGGCGCGCGCCTTCCTGCCTTCCAGCACCGCGTCGGTGCCGAGCGCGTTGACGCCCGCGGCGACGCCGAGATTGGCGCTTTGCCTGACGACCTTGCCGAGCCCTGGGACGGCCTTGTCCAGCGCGCCAAGCAGGTTGTTGACATCCTGTGTCTTGACCCCCGGGGCGACGCGATCGAGCGCAGCCTGCGGAACGCCTTCGCTGAGCATCTTGTCGATGCCTAATGCCGGGATCACCTTCTCGATGCCGGCGACCGTCATCTGCAGCTCGCCATCAAGATTTCCCTGCGCGGTCAGTCCGAGGTTACCCGCCGCAACCGCGATCAGGTCGCCTTGCCGGACGCGCGATTGCACGATCTCGACATGTCCGCCGGCCGCCTGCAATTCACGAAACCGGTCGGGCCATGGCTTTGGCGACAGGTCCTTCAGTCCGCTCAGCATCGCCCGGACCTCGGCATCGAACGGCTGGGCGAGCAATGGATGCAATTCCTGCACGCTGCCCGCTTCGACCCTGAGAACGGTCTCTATCACGGGATGGTCGAGCGGCGCGCCTTCCGCGAGACGGCCGTGCAATTCGGCATGCTTTGCGCGCACCAGCGGCACCTGCACCGAGTCACTCACGCGGTCGACCGATGCGTCGTCGAAAACGATCGAAGCCCGTTGCGGAACGGCCGGCAGACCGAACACGCTGGAACGTGCCTTGCTCCAGTTCACCACGTACGAAGATGCCCCGCGTGAATCCACGATCGTCGCGGGCGCTTTGAATTCGGCGATCAGCAGCCCCGGATCGTATACCTGCGCAACCACCAGGATTTCGCCGAGCCTGGCATTGACCGGCGTTCCGGCCGCGGCCTGGCCCGCGCTCTGCGAGATCAGCGACACGCTGACACCGTCACATCGAACTTCCAGGCGAAACGGGAAGCCGGCGACGCTTCGCCTTGCGCAGTCGTATACCCTGCCTGATTTCGCCTCCTGGGCGCGCCAGGCGTCGGCTTTCACTTCGGCTTGAGAAGCGGCATAAAGCCAGAATGCGCTCCATGCCGCCGCGGCGATCAGGAGCAGGATGGGCATGATGAAAAGGCCCCAGAGCCGGCGGCGGGGCGTTGCGCTGGTCATATCGGTCATGAAGCGACCATTGCCGGAGGATTTTGTCAAATCTAAGCGGCGCTTCAGGTACAAACGGGCGCCGGTTTCTGCTTCGTTTCGCTTCGATGTACTGATAGCGCCTTCGCAAAATGCCATCTGAAAACCCCTCCAGCACACCCCCTTCCCGAGAGGACCTTTGGGTGTTCGGCTACGGATCGCTCATGTGGCGCCCGGGCTTCGAATTCATCGAACAGGTTCCTGCGCGTCTGATCGGCGAACATCGCGCGCTTTGCGTCTATTCGTTCGACCATCGCGGGACGCCGGAAAAGCCGGGTCTCGTTCTCGGTCTCGACCGCGGCGGCGCCTGTCGCGGCGTCGCGTTCAGGATAGCGGCAAAGCGACGCGACGAAACCGTGAATTATTTGCGCGGCCGCGAGCAGACAACCAACGTCTATCGCGAGGTCATGCGCTCGGTCTGGCTGGACAACGAGAGCCGGCAGCGGATCAGCGCTCTGGCCTATGTGGTCGATCGTGGCCACGTTCAATATGCCGGGCGGCTCTCGCTTGCCGAGCAGCTGCACTACGTCCGGCAAGGCCATGGTCGTTCAGGAAACAATCGCGACTATGTGCTGTCGACCGTAAAATCGATCGAAGCTCAGGGCTTTCGCGATCCGCAATTGCACCAGCTCGCGCTTATGCTGCATGACGACACGTCACTGCATCGGTAATGCCAAAGGTGGCAATAAACTCTCAGGCGTTAGCCGATAGCGAATCCGGCACGCGGCCGAACAGCTGCGCCTGCTCGCGGCGCGCCGCTTCCACCAGCGGGCCTGTTGCGTCCTCGATCGCGGCGGAGACGCGCGCGAGAAATTCATCGCGCGACAGGCCCGGCGGCAGCGGATCGAGGAATTCGACAACCAGCGTTCCCGGATATCGCATGAAGGTCCGGCGCGGCCAGAATAGTCCGGAATTGAGCGCAACCGGCAGGCAGGTTGCGCGGCAAACGGCATAGAGCTGCGCGACGCCGGGCTTGTAGCGCGGCGGCGCACCGACGGGCCTGCGCGTGCCTTCCGGGAAAATGATCAACTGACGACCCCGCCGCACTTCCTCGCCGGCGCGGCGCGCCATCTTCAGGAGCGCCCTTCCCCCGGCATTTCTGTCCACGTCAATCATGCCCGCCTTGATGAGATACAGACCGAAAACCGGAATCCATTTCAGTTCGCGCTTGAGAATATAGAGCGGCTCGTCGAAAAACGGCAGGAGCGCGAAGGTTTCCCACATCGACTGATGCTTCGAGGCGACGATCAGCGGCCCCTTCGGTATTTTCTCGACCCCGCGATACTCCACCCTGACGTTGCAGACGATGCGCAACAGCCAGACGTTTTGGCGCGCCCAAAGGCGGGCCAGCGTCATCAGGGCCGAACGGGGCATCACGAACGTCGGAATGGCAACGATGAACCAGGCCAGCAGCAGAAGGTAGAACAGCGCGTTGTAGATCAGCGATCGTACGAATATGGAGCCCATCGGAAACCCGATTAGTTAGCCAACGCTGTCGACGGCGTGCGCGGCAGAAAAGACCCGGTCGACCTGTCCGAAGGCTCGCCTGTCATTTCGAGGCCAGCGTCGGCCAGCCGCACCCGTACCTCGGCAGCGACGTATTTAACATACTCCGACAGCAGCAGGCGCATCGTTGCTCCGCTGGTCCACCAGGGTTCGTCCCGCCATCTGTCGCCGACCACCGCGTATGGAATGAGCGTAACGTCAGGCATCGCATGCGACAATTCGACGATCGCGCGTGGCATATGGTAGTTCGAGGTAACCACAATCAGCGACCTGAAGCCGCGCTCGCGCACCCAGCGCCTCGTCTCCGCCGCATTGCTGCGGGTATTGACCGCCGAACGGTCGAGGTCGACGCAGCAGCGCAGCAACGACTGGCTGTCAGGCACCGAGCGCGAAATATCGCTTGCTGCGCTGGCCGGATGAACGCCGGAGATCAACAGCCGCTTGCCGTAACCATCGGCCAACAGTTCCATGGCATCGGACACCCGCGAAGATCCCCCGGTCAGCACCACGATGCCGTCGGCCGTGCGCGTGGGTTTAGTTTCGACCCCACGCAGTTGGGAAAGAAAGGCAACAAAGCCGACGGTGGCAGCCACAAGAGCGATCGCCAGTGCCGCAACCAACGCCATGCGCCGGCGCTTCCAGAGCGCGGCACTTGAGGCGGCCTTTGATTTATCGTCGGCTGGCCGGTTCATTCCGATTTGGCGATCCAATCCCCTTCAGGTCTGGTCAGGTACATTTGAATGTTAGAATCAAAAGGACTACCAGCAAATATATGTTTGATGGTGCCTGTTCAGTCGATTTCGTTAAGTGTCGCAAATAGCGTTCGCCGCGAGGCCCAGGCGGTGATTCCCGCGATCAGCACCGCCTGCACCGCCAGCACCAGATAACCCGAGAGACGGAGCGAAAACGTCCCCAGCAACGCGGCGAATTGATCCCCGACGGGCGTGCCCGAGAACCAGCTCGCGATCAATTCAGAGAAACCGAAGAACAGCATGGCCGCGCCCCCGCCGATGATCCCGCCTTCCAGGCCCAGTCTGAGAAAATGCCGCAGGAAGCGGTTGGCGATGTAACGGTCGCCCGCGCCCACAAAATGCAGGACTTCGACAATCGGGCGGTTTGCCGCCATGGCGCCGCGGGTTGCAAACGACACCGAAATGATTGTCGCGATTATGACCAGTGCCAGGATGCCGATCCCGGCAACCACGGTGGCGCCCGTCATGGACCGCATCCGTTCAATCCAGGCGCGGTGGTCGTCGACGCTGGCGGAAGGGGCTACCTGGGTCACCCGTCGACGCAATGCTTCCAGATCGAGCGTGGCACCCGGCTGCATCCGCGCGACGATCACGCGCGGCACCGGCAAGTCGTTCAAAGAGAGGCCGCTGCCAAGCCAGGGTTCCAGCAACTTGGCCAATTCCTCCCTGGTGAATGGCCGGATATCGGCGATGCCGGGCTGCGTACGGACCAACTCTGCAACGGCCGCCGTATCGCGGTCGACGTCGCGCCCGGGGGCGGGGCGTACCTGAACGGTGATTTCGCTTGCGACCTCCGATTGCCATTCCGCTGCGGAAGCGCTCACCAGCAACACGGTACCGGTCGTGATCGAGGCAAGGAAAGTCATGATGGCGACGACCGCAACCAGCGCACTGCCCGCGATCGAGCCGCGGGGCACGATCGGCGACAGATTGCGCGCCCGCGCCGGCACCTGCGGACGCTCGCGTCCGAGGTCGACCAGCGGGCCGGGGTGCTGATCTATCCTACTCATAGATATGAAGCCGTCCCTGATGAAGCACCAGCCGCCGTGCATCATACTGATCCATCAGGGCCATATCATGGGTTGCGATGACGACCGCGGTACCGGATCTGTTCAACTCGATGAACAGCCGCAGCAACCGCCGCCCGAGCGTTGGATCGACGTTGCCAGTCGGCTCGTCCGCCAGCAGGAGATGCGGCCGCGAGATCACGGCACGTGCGATGGCGGCCCGCTGTTTCTCGCCCCCGGACAGGATCGGCGGCAGCGCGTCCATCCGTTCGCCGAGCCCGACCCATTTCAGGAGGTCGATGACCTCCTTGCGATAGCTCGATTCTGCCCGGCCGATGACGCGAAACGGCAGCGCAACGTTCTCATAGGTGGTCATGTGATCCAGCAACCGGAAGTCCTGCAATACGATTCCGATCCGCTTGCGCAGGTCGGCAATCTGGTCCTTTCCAAGCAGCGAGACGTCGTGGCCGAACAGATTGACCAGGCCGCGGGTCGGCCGCAGGGACAGAAACAGCAACTTCAAGAGGGAAGTCTTGCCGGCGCCCGACGGACCGGTGAGGAACTGGAATGAGTGGGCCGGAATCTGGAAAGTGAGGTCGCGCAAAATCTCCGGGCCAAGCCCGTAGCGCAATCCGACATTTTCGAACCGAACCAAGCTCAGCTCCGTTCGATAAGAGACGGGACCGGAATTCTGAAATCGGCCGCCCCTGGCCCGCCAAACTGCCCACGGCCACGAACCAGACAAAGTGGTTGTGCTTCGTTTATGGTTTCCGATTCGTTAACGGTCGCCTTGTAGCATCCCGCTGCCCTGGTTCGGCAGCGAAGGGACACCGGTAACCCTGCCTTTGGGGGGCCAGGTTTCGATCCGACGTCCCCAAGGCGAGAGTGCGGCAGAAGGCCCGGGAACTTCAAGCCAGTGGTATCGGCCAGCGTCAACGCGGAGATCGGCTCCATGCCCATCGTTTGCCCTCACTGTTTGACGTCTTACGCCATGAATCCGGCCGCCCTCGGCGCGGCGGGCCGAACCGTGCGGTGCTCCCGCTGCAAGGAGGTCTGGCTGGCGCGCCCCGAGGATGCGACCGAAATTGCAGCACTGGCGCCAGCGATGGCGGCCTCCGGCCACGGCGAGATCGATCAGGACGCCGCCGCCGAATGGGATGCTCTCGAACGCGAGGGCGACCCGGGGCGGGAAACCCCGAACGTCGAAAGCCCCTCGATAGCGGGCGACTGGTCGGAGGGCCAGTATTCCATGACAAAGACCGAACATGACTGGTCGTCAATCACCCGTGACGACCTGCATGGCACGGGTATCGGCAGCCGGCAACGTCCATCCTGGCTGCGAAAACTGTTCGGACCAAAGGCGCCTCACGTGCCCGGCAGATCATCTGTGAGCCTGCCGACGGCCTGCGCCGCCATGGGAGCGCTGGCGGCGGCACTGCTGATCTGGCGCGTCGACGTGGTACGCCTGCTGCCGCAGACCGCAGGCTTCTACAAATTGGTAGGCCTCGATGTCAATCTGCGCGGGCTCAGGTTCAAGGACGTCAAGATCACGTCCGAGACGGTGGAAGGCAAACCGGTGCTGGTGATCGAGGGCATCATCACGGGTGAATCCAGCAAGCCGGTGGAACTGCCGCGGCTGCGGTTCAGCGTTCGCGACGCGCAAGGTGCCGAGATCTACGCCTGGAATTCGGTACTGGAGCAGCCTGTGCTGAGACCCGGCGAGAAAGCAGTGTTCAAGTCGCGCCTGGCGTCACCCCCGCCTGAAGGGCGCAACATCGACGTGCGCTTCTTCAACAAGCGCGATCTGGCCGGCGGCCATGCGTGAAAATCATCTACCAACATGACCACCCGGCCACGCCCATGAAACAGGTAGCTCCATGCCACGCGTTCTGATCGTCGACGACGAGGATTCCATGCGCACGCTGGTGGCGCGCGCCGTCGCCATGGACGGCCACGAGATCATCACCGCCGAAGACGGCGCCGAGGCGCTCGAGATTCTCGGCCGCGAACAAGGCGCCTTCGACCTCCTGCTCACCGATATCCAGATGCCTGTGATGGACGGGATCGCATTGGCGCTGGCCGCCGCCCGCGATTTTCCGGAACTGACTATTCTGCTGATGACGGGTTTTGCCGAGCAGCGCGAGCGCGCAGCCGGCCTGAGCGCGATTGCGCATGACGTCGTTACCAAGCCGTTCGCGGTCGCAGATATCCGCACCGCGGTCGCCGACGCGCTGGCCGCGCGAAGGGTTGATCGGGATCAGTAATCCTTCAACAAGCGCTCGATGTAATCGAGTTCGATCTGCGGGCGTTGCGGATCGGCGAGGCGCCGGCGGAGCTCTTCCAGGATGCGGCGCACGCGCTGCACGTCGATTTCACCGGGAATCTTGACCGTGAGGTCGTCGCCGAATTCGCGTCCGTGCAGCGGACGTCCGAGCGGATCGCTCTGGTTGCCGCCGCTCTGCTGCCGCCCGACCCGGTTGCCAGGACCGTCCGCCTGTCCCTCGCCTTCGCCCTGCTGCATCGCTTCGGCCAGGCTCTGGGCTCCCTTGCGAAGCGCCTCCAGAGCCTTGCCTTGCGCATCGACGGCGCCGTCGGCGTTACCCTCACCGAGCTTGCCGCTGGCGTCGCCCATGGCCGTGTCGGCTTCGCCAAGACCATCCTCGCCCTCGCCCTGGTCGGCGTCCTGGCCCTGCTGTCCCTGTTGGCCCTGCTGGCCCTTTTCGCCACGCTTGCCTTGCCCCATGCCACGCTTGGCCAATTCATCCTGCAACTGCCTCAGTCGGTCGCGCAGACCCTGCTGATCCTGCTGCAAGTCGTTCATGCCCTGATCGCCTGGCTTGCCACGCTGGCGGTCGCGCCGCGAATCCTGACCCTGCTTGAAGGTCTTGTCGCGCAGTTGCTGCTGTTTGCGGATCATGTCGCCAAGCTCGTTGAGCGCCTGCTCCATGTCGTTCTCACCCTGACCGGGCTGCGCCATCTGGAGATTCTCGAGCATCTGCTGCAGCTGCTCGAGCAACTGCTTGGCGGCCTCCTTGTCGCCGGAGCGCGACAGACGCTCCATGCGCTCGATCATGTTGTTGAGGTCCTGCTGGCGCATGACCCTGGTGTTGGGGTCGAGCGGCCGCGCCAGCTGTTGCGGATTGTTGCGCAGCTGTTCGGCAAGCTGGCGCATGAAGTTGTCCAGCGCCGCGCGAAGGTCCTGGGTGAGTTTCTTGATCTCCTCGTCGCTGGCGCCTCTTTCCAGCGCCTGCTTGAGCGCTTCCTGCGCCGCACGCAGCGCCTTGTCGACGTCGGTGATGTTGCCGTCCTCTATGGTGACGGCGAGCGCCCAGAGGCTTGCGACGACCTGGCGCAGGGCATCGTCGGTCCGCGCCATCTCGATTTCGCGTGTGACCATGCGCAAGCCGAGATACTGGCCGGTCTCGGACATGAACAATTCCGGCGCGATCATCAGCGCTTCAAGCGCCTCGCCGACCTGCGAATTCTGATTGGCATCAAGCGCCAGAATGCGGCGCTGCTCGATCAGTGCGCGCGCCAAAGGCTTGGTGAAAAGCCGTTCCGGCAGGCGCATGTTGAACGGCTCGCTGCGGCCCTCATTGCCGGCCTCGTCCTTTGCGGTGAGCGTCAGCGTCACGTCGGCGCCGGCATACGGATCCTCGCTGAGATCCCTCACCGTCTGACCGACACCGTTGCGGGTTCGCGCGTTCGGCAGCACCAGCGGGAATTGCGGCGGCTCGAACAGGGGCCGAGGCTCGGTATCCTTCGTCGCAGCGGACTTGGCCGCATCGGAGCTGCGGGCCGCAAAGAGCGCGCGGGCTTCGGTGACACCGTAATCATCCTCGATCTTGTAGGCGAGTTGCAGTGCGCCCCGAGCCTGACGTTCGGGATCCTTCGCAAGCGCGATGGTCGGCGGTCGATCGGGCGTCGCGCTGAACCTCCACTGCGGCTGTCCGGAGGGCGCGCGAACATGCGCCGTGCCATCGGCCGCGATCGCAAAATGCCTCTCGCTGGTGCCCTTTGGCGGCTGCTCCTTTGGCGCTGCTTCCGTCACGCCGCCGCCGACGACGACATCGAGGGTGCCACCGCTCGAACGAACGATCAGCGTGCTGCCCGCCGGCACAGCCAGCGGTCCTGCAGCGGGGATTGCAGCCTCCTTGTTGGCCGAAGACAGAATGATAGGCGGCCTGCTGGTGTAAAGCGGCGGCGTTACCCATGCATCGACCCTGACATTGGAAACCGACAGCACGCCGTTCCAGTCGAAAGCAGCCGCGACCCGCAAATTGCGCTCATCGCCTGCGGCGATATAGGTCGCTACCATCAGCACGACGACCAGGGCGCGCAGCGCCCAGGGGTCATGGATCGCCAGCCGCGGCGACGGCAGGCCGGCGCGGATACGCCTGATCGAGGCCAGTGTACGTTCGCGCTGCGCCTGCCATAACGCGAGCGCCACGGGATCTTGAGTTTCGAGGGTGTCGGCCAGGGCTGTCGCCGGGCGATGGCGAATGCCAGTGCCTCGATCGAGCCTGCCCAGCGCCTCCTGCCGGCTAGGCCAGCGAAACCAGAGCAGCGGAAACAGAGCTGCCAGCGCCAAAGCCACGAACAGTCCGAGCCCAATCGCGCGGGCCAGGAAGGGCAGCGCCAGCCAAAGTCCCGACCAGGACACCACCAGGAACAGGCCGGCGACCGTCAAAAGCCGGGCCAGATTCGGCCAGCCCCGTTCCCAGGCAATCGCATATTCGGCCCGCCGAACGGCCTGCGTCAGGCGCAGCCGCGAGATGGCTTCAGGGCCAAGTATCGGCTCGGACGGGTCGGGGGTGGCGCCGCTCAATAAACTCTCCAGTTTGACCGGATCACACTTTAGCACATGGGCGACAGTGAGGCACCCACCCAAGTCAAGTGGCCCACACCCGGAAATACGCATAACACGAGGACGTGACTGAGCCCGCGCGACCTCGTATTAACCTGCTGGTGCCGCCGATCCGAAGTCCCTTGCAGCGCAAGCGGCGGGTTCTTTCAGGGACTTCAGATCGACAAGCGGTACCAGAATCATGAATTTGCCGGTGCCCACGGTTTTCCGAGGTTCGCAAAAGGATGTTGCCGAGAAGTATCGCGAAACCCGGAAAATTGGCATCGGAACGAGCATAGTGCCATTCAAGGAAACGCCATGGACAAGAAGACGCACGACAAGGGACTGGAGATCAGGAAGGCGGTACTGGGCGAGGCCTATGTCGCCAATGCCCTGAAAAACTCGGACGATTTCAACAAGCCGTTTCAGGAACTGGTCACCGAATATTGCTGGGGCGCGATCTGGGGCCGCGAGGAACTCCCGCGCAAGACCCGCAGCATGCTCAATCTGGCCATGATCTCGATCCTCAACAGGCCGCACGAATTGCGCGCCCACATCAAGGGGGCCCTGACCAATGGCGTGACCCGCGACGAGATCCGCGAAATCTTCATGCAGGTTGCCATCTATGCCGGCATTCCCGCAGGCGTCGACAGCTTCCGGATCGCGCGCGAAGTGTTCGCAGAACTCGACAAGAGCTAAAAGGTCACCAGCATGGACATCGGATTCATCGGCCTGGGCAACATGGGCTCTCCCATGGCCCGCCGCCTGATCGAGGCCGGGCATCAGCTATTCGTGTTCGACCAGCGCAAGGAGGCGATGGCCAAGTTGGTTGCGCTGGGCGCCAAAGCTGCTTCCTCGCCCAAGGAGGTGGCCGATGGTGCCGAGACCGTGATGGCAAGCCTGCCATCGCTGCAGGCGTCGCTCGATGTAGCGACGGGCAAGGACGGCGTCATCGAGGGCAAGCGCGTCAGGCGCTTCGTTGACCTCTCCACGGTGGGCTCGCGCATGGCGACGCGCATCCACGACATCCTGGCCAGCCGCAATCTCGTGCAGCTCGATTCTCCGGTGAGCGGCGGCGTCGGCGGCGCCGAAAAGGGCACGCTCGCCGTGATGGTGTCCGGACCTCGCGCCGACTTCGAGGCGGTGAAGCCGGCATTCGAGGTAATCGGCAGGGTGTTCTTCATCGGCGAGAAGCCCGGCTCGGCGCAGACCATGAAACTTGCCAACAATCTGTTGTCCGCCACCGCCGTGGCGGCCACCTCCGAGGCCGTTGTCATGGGCGTAAAGGCCGGCCTCGATCCTGCCGTGATGATCGACGTGATCAATGCGGGCTCGGGCATGAACACAGCAAGCCGTGACAAGTTTCCCCGCTCGATCCTGCCTCGCACCTTCGACTTCGGCTTTGCTACCGGTCTGATGGTCAAGGACGTCAGGCTTTGCCTTGAGGAGGCGAAATCGCTCGGGATGTCGATGGAGGTGGCCGAAGCGGTCGGCCGGCTGTGGGAAGTGGTAATCCGCGAGATGGGCGCGGAGTCCGACTTCACCTCGGCGATTCTGCCGATCGAAAAGGCGGCCGGCGTCATAGTAGGCGGCAAGGGAACTCACGCCGCAAAATAGCGAACCGTCGCGGCCGCGCTGGGCCGAGCGGCGGTTAGCCCAAGCGTGGCCCGCCGCGGCGGTGTAACCACCCGCGGTTGTCTTCGTCAGGCAGGCTCGCGCTGATGCGTTGAATCCGCGTCAGATCTGGGCAACTAACTGCATCATGAGCGAGACGATTCCGCCGTTCCCGCCTTTGCACATCTCGACCGACGGATTTCCCCCGCACCGGCGGCTGGAAATGTGGTGCGAAGCCTATGAACGCGCCCTTGCGAGTTTCTATGGCCGAGAGGTCGGAAAGCTCGATATCGAACCCATCGACGACCGGCCTTTCCGCGCGGGCATCACGTTGCGATCGTTTCCGGGCCTGGGGATAGCGTCCGGTTACAGGTCAGACGCCCGTTATCACAGGACGCGCGACCTTGCGGCGAAGTCCTCCGACAATCTCATGTTTGCTGTCGTCACCAACGGCTTCAGCCTCCTGTCGCAACGGCGTAGAGAGACAACGCTTGGACCGGGCGAAGCCTCGCTGGTGTCCGCGACCGAACCGAGCATCAGCACCATGCAATGCGATGGCCGTATGCTGACGCTGTCCTTGCCGCGCGGTGCAATCGCGCCACTGGTGCGGAATGTCGAAGACGCAATCATGCGACCGATCCCGCGGCAGTCGGCGGCGCTGCGGCTGTTGATCGGCTATGTCGGCTTCCTGCAGAGCGACATGCCGGCAGAGGCATCGTTGCGTCCGCTTGTCGGCAACCACATCTACGATCTGGTCGCGGCCACGATCGGCACCGTCCCCGATGCGATGCAAGTTGCGCGAGGCCGTGGCATCCGCGCCGCGCGGCTCGCCACCGTGCGTGCCGACGTGCTGGCCAACCTGCGAGACCCGCGGCTCTCGGCCAAAGTGGTCGGCCACCGTCATGGCGTCACCGATCGCTACATCCATCGCCTGTTCGAGGAAGCCGGCGAGACCTTCGCCACGTTCGTCGAGCGCGAGCGCACCACGCGTGCCCTGGCTCTGTTGACCGATCCTGCGAGATCGAACATGCGAATTGTCGATATTGCGCATGCGGTCGGCTATGCCGAACATTCAAGCTTCGATCGCGCGTTCCGCCGCTGCTTCGGCGAAACCCCCCGCGCAGTGCGGAGCGGCCGTCGGCACGAGCTATCAACCTCGGGCCGCGGGGTGGATTGACGTAACGAAACCGCGACGCAACCGAGTTCGCGTTTGTCGCGAGGAAAAGCGTACACGCTTTTCCGGATCATGCTTTGATGCTTCCTTCTGGCTTCGCCTTGGCCACCCGCAATTGCATCACACGCGTACGGGCCGCCGGCGTTGCATTGCCCCCATCGCGGCGGCAGCCAGGCAGCTGACGCCGATCAACCCGGCACCGCCCGTGGCGACAAAGTAAGGATCTGCGTCGGCGTGCTCATCGAGATCGAGCACGATCGGAGGCTCTGCCAGTACAAGGCCGCGCTTGCGATAGCCTTCGGCAATCGGGCCGGGAAGCGCGTTGCGCACCAGCGTGGCGGGCTGGGTCGTCATCAGAAAGGGCGGCGTTTCCCGCGCATATGCCAGGGGCTTGAATTCGCCGGGCGGCAGATAGACGGTCGCATTGGTTTTGAGGAAATAGACCAGAGGATCGCTGCGGCGCCAATTGGTCGGGGTCAGGGGGATATAGGTATCGACGCGCGAGGCGGCGCCGATTTTGGTCTCGAATTTCAGAACATATTCAGTTCGCGCCACTGCGGTCATGACCACATGGGTCGAACTGGGTGTTGCGTTGTTGGCGAGATCGGCGCTTTCGAAAGCTTTTTCCTCAAGAGATTTGCGATGGCCGAGCAGAGCTGAGCCACCTGCGAGCGCGAGCGCGGTGACACCGATCAGGGCGAGGATGGCCGGCAGCCGCGAGGATGACTTTGATGCGCGCGATGGGGTCGAAGTAGCAGTCGTCGAACGCTTCTTGGGACCAAGGCCGAAGATGCGTTCGATCAGCGCCGCCGGAAGCATCAGGATGAGCACCGGGGCAAAGAAGGTCAGCTTGCTTTCATACGAGCCGAAAGCCTGCATCTGCCATTCGGCGGCGAGCCGGTAGAGTCCTGTATACGAATAGGCGGCATAGCCGACATAGGCGACGACCAGGGCAAAATAAGCAAGCAGCGCGAATCTGGCCTTCATGGCGCGACGGTCTCCGGAGCGGGATTTTCAGGGAACATCGCCGGACAATACGATCTGCGCGCGCCGAGGTCTTTAGCTCACACCGAACTCGCTTTGACGAATAGCGAACTCGCGGCCCGCCATTCCGTTGCACCTTGGCAACAGCGTTGAAATTTGTTCGAGATTTGGCACTGGCCGACATCGAGTTCGGTTCTGGCCAAGACTTTCTGCGCGAACCGCGTAGCTTGCGATTATCAATCGCCCGCTGGACGTGGCGGGTTTGTGAAGGAGAATTCATGCGCAGCATTGTAGGTTCAACGTTTTTCACCGCGGCGATCTTGGCGGTGATTTTTCAGGGCGAAGCACGGGCGGCTGACATGCTGCCGGCCGCCATGCCGTACAAGGCCGCGCCAATCGAACCGGTTTGGTCGTGGAGCGGATTCTATGTCGGCGGCGGCGTCGGCGGTGCCTGGGGCACCCGCGACGTGACGTTCAACGCGATCGATGGCACCCCATGTCACTTCTGCACTGGCGTCACCGATTTCGGCGCACTGGATGCGCTCGGGTCCGCCCACCTGAAGTACTCCTCCGCGGCGTTCGACCTGAAAGCCGGCTACAACGCGCAATTCGGCAATTGGGTACTCGGTATTGAGGGCGACGTTACGTCGTTACGCCTGCGCTCATCCGTGACGAGCTCAGGCAATCCCTTCCTGTTCCCAGCAGGTTCGACGAGCTTCACCACCAGCGCTTCGACCGATTGGCTTGCCACGGTGCGGCCTCGGATCGGCTATGCCTTCGACAAGGTGCTGGTCTACGCAACCGGTGGCGTTGCCTTCGGACGAGTGGCGATCTCGCAATCCTATTCCGATTTTTCGTTCGCCGGTGTCGGCTTTGGTCATGAAGCCAGCTCGGCCTCGGGAACGAAAACGGGCTGGACCGCGGGCGGCGGCGTCGAATACGCGTTGACGCGCAACTGGATCGTGAATGCGGAATATCTCTACGCCAATCTCGGCTCGATCACCACCAGCGGCACCGTCACCGATCAGGGACCAAGCAACGCCCTGCTCACCTTCACCTCGAGGACGACCGTCAATCAGGTCCGCGCCGGTTTGAGCTACAAGTTCTAATATTTAAGGCGTGATACGGTCCCGAAGGGACCGAGCCAGTGCAAAGCGGGACCGGGTACGGCGCTCACAGCCAAGGCGCTACCCGATCCATCGCGATCAATTGCTCCACCTCCACGCGCGGCCGCACCACTGCGTAGCGATCGTCCTTGACGAGGACCTCCGGTACCAGCGGCCTGGTATTATAGGTGCCCGACTGCACCGCGCCATAGGCGCCGGCGGTCATGATCGCCAGGAGATCGCCGGGCTTTGGCTCCGGCATGCTCCGGCCGAGCGCGAGGTAATCACCGCTTTCGCAGACCGGCCCGACAACGTCGGCAACGATCGCGGGCGCACCTTGCGCAACCGCGTGGACCGGCAGGATGTCGTGATGCGCCTCGTAGAGGGTGGGACGGATCAGGTCGTTCATCGCCGCATCGATGATGACGAAGTTCCTGGCCTCGCCGTGCTTAACATAGATCACGCGCGTCACCAGAATTCCGGCATTGCCGACGATCAATCGGCCCGGCTCGAAAACCAAAGTGCAGCCGAGATTGTGCGTCACCCGCTTGACCACATCGGCGTAAGCCGAGGGCGGCGGCGCCTCGCCCTCCGCATGATAGGGAATGCCGAGGCCGCCGCCGAAATCGACATGCGAGATGGTGTGACCGTCTGCGCGCAGCGTCTGCACGAATTCGGCCAGCAACCTGAACGCGGCCTCGAGCGGCACGAGGTCGGTGATCTGGCTTCCGATATGCATGTCGACACCGGTCACGCGAATGCCGGGAAGCTTTGCCGCGCGGGCATAGACCGAGCGCGCCCGATCGAGAGGCACGCCGAACTTGTTCTCCGACTTGCCGGTCGAGATTTTCGCATGCGAGCCGGAATCGACGTCGGGGTTGACCCGAACCGAAATCCGCGCCACCCGCCTTTGCTCGCTCGCCAGGCGCGACAGCAGCTCCAGTTCGGGTTCGGATTCGACGTTGATGGAGAAGATATCGGCGGAAAGAGCGGCGCGAAGTTCTGATTCGGTCTTGCCTACTCCGGAAAATACGATGCGCTGAGGCGGAATGCCGGCGGCGAGCGCGCGCTGCAATTCCCCGCCCGAAACCACGTCGGCGCCGGCGCCGAGCTTTGCGAGCGTACGGAGCACCGACTGGTTGGAGTTGGCCTTCATGGCGTAGCAGATCATTGCCTTCTCGCCGGCGAAGGCATCGCTGAACACCCGGTAGTGGCGCTCCAGCGTCGCGGTCGAGTAGCAATAGAACGGCGTACCTATTGCCTGCGCCAGATCGATGAGGTTCACCGCCTCGGCGTGAAGCACGCCGTTGCGATAGTCGAAGTGATTCATGGCCGGTTCCGGTTGGGCTTTTCGGAAAAAACTGGCGGCAACTCTAGCGCAAAAGACTTTAGAGACTATCCAGCTCTGATGGAATCAGGATCGGGCTCCACTCTCTTGCTTTGACGCGTTTTCTTCACGCGAACCGGTTCCCACTTCGCTCGAAAACGCTTAGTTGCTGTTCAGGAGCGGATCGAGAACAAACGGTTTCTTTTGACCTTTGGGGGTAGGCGCCGGCGTATCGGTTCCGTAGCTCGAATTGAACACGCTCGGCTTGCTCGCCGGGTCGACCTCCGGGCTGCCCTGCACGGCTGCCGCGCCGGGAGGCTGTGACGATGCCGTCGGCGGCAAGTCCAGCGGTCCCTTGCGGCCGCAGCCGCCGAGTGCAAGCACGGTCGCGCCCAACAGGACAAGGGCCCATCCTCGAAATTTTGGGCGGTCGTTGCGATTCACGTCAAAATCCCCAATGCGGGCCGCACCATACAAAGATTGATCTGTTCTGGCGAGAGCCGAGCTGTGTTGAAATTGCGGAGAGAACTGCCGCTCAGCCCAAATTTTGCTCCTTTTGCAGCCGCTTGAGCCAGGCCTTGGCCTGCGCCGCCACATTCTTCGGAGCGGTTCCGCCAAAGCTCGTGCGGCTCTTCACGGAGGCCTCGACCGACAGCATCTTGATCGCGTCGGCGGTGATTTTCGGCTCGATGGCCTGCATCGCCGCCAGCGGCAATTCGTCCAGGGCAACGCCGTCCTGCGCGGCCCTGGCGACGATTCGCCCGGTCACGTGATGGGCGTCGCGGAACGGCATTTTCAGCGTGCGCACCAGCCAGTCCGCAAGATCGGTCGCGGTAGCGTAGCCCTCGCCGGCAGCAAGCTTCATTCGCGCCTCGTCCGCCGCCATGTCGACGACCATCCCGGTCATCGCACGGATGGCCAAGGAGAGCGCAGCGAACGCCTCCATCGCGCCCTGCTTGTCTTCCTGCATATCCTTTTGATAGGCGAGCGGCAGGCCCTTCATCACGATCAACAGGGCGTTGAGCGCACCGATCACCCTGCCCGTCTTGGCGCGCACGAGCTCGGCCGCGTCCGGGTTACGCTTTTGCGGCATGATCGAGGAGCCCGTGGTGAACTTGTCGGACAGCCGCACCAGTCCCACCAAAGGGGATGTCCAGATCACAATCTCCTCGGCGAAGCGCGACAAATGCACCGACGCAATCGCCGCCGCCGACAGCGCCTCGAGCGCGAAGTCGCGATCCGACACCGCATCGAGCGAATTGGCCATCGGCCGGTCGAAGCCAAGCGCTTTTGCGGTGGCGGAGCGATCGATTGGAAAGGACGTGCCGGCAAGCGCCGCCGCACCAAGCGGCGATTCGTTGGCCCGCCTGCGGGCGTCCGCAAAGCGGCCGCGATCGCGCGCCGCCATCTCGACATAGGCGAGCAGATGATGTCCGAACGTCACCGGCTGCGCGGTCTGCAGATGCGTGAAGCCGGGCATCACGGTCGCGGCATGTTCCAGCGCTCTTTCCGCCAGCGCGCGCTGGAACGCGGCAAGCTCGGCATCGATCCCATCAATGACATCGCGAACGTACAGCCGAAAATCGGTCGCCACCTGATCGTTCCGCGAGCGTGCGGTATGCAGCCGTCCCGCGGACGGGCCGATCAACTCGCCAAGCCGGCTCTCGACATTCATGTGAATGTCCTCCAGCGCGCGCTTGAAATCGAACGATCCCTTGCCGATCTCTGACAAAATCGTGTCTAGACCCCTCGCAATATTTTTCGCATCGTTTGCCGTAATAATGCCTTGCGCGGCGAGCATCGCGGCGTGGGCCTTGGACGCGGCGATGTCCTGGGCGTAAAGGTGCCGGTCGACGTCGATGGAGACGTTGATTTCCTCCATGATCTCGTCCGGACGCCCGGTGAACCGGCCGCCCCACATCTTGTTGCTCATGACCAGTTGCTCTTGAACAATTGCTCTTGCCTGCCGCCCGTCTTTGCGCCCGAAAGCATCGCCTCGTGGCCTTGGCGGCGTAACCTGTGCCCTGCATAGCCGTATCTGATACAGGATGACAAACGATATGCCCGAACGACCCCCGCCAGCCCCGGCGCCGATGCGCCGGATTCCCTATGTCATCGGGGCCATTCTCGTCGGGGCGGCGATCGGATTTGCCGGGATATACGGGATTGGCGGGCTGAAGCGCAACGCGGCAGGCAATTCGGCCTGTGCTGGCGCGGTCAACCTGTCGCGCCGGCTGACGCCGCTGGTGCATGGCGAGGTGGCCGCGTTAACCATGGCGACGGCGCCCCTGCGCCTGCCGGACCTCTCCTTCGAAGACGCAGACGGCAAGCCCAGAAAGCTCTCGGACTGGCGTGGCCGTACCGTGCTGGTGAACCTTTGGGCGACCTGGTGCGTGCCCTGCCGCAAGGAAATGCCGGCACTGGACCGCCTGCAGACGAGACTTGGCGGAAAGGATTTCGACGTGGTCGCGATCAATATCGATACCCGCGATCTCGAAAAGCCGAAAAATTTTCTCAAAGAGGCCAATCTGACCCGTCTCGGATATTTCAGCGATCCGAAAGCCAAGGTTTTTCAGGATCTTAAGACCATAGGACGAGCGTTGGGCATGCCGACCTCGGTGCTGGTCGACGGCCACGGGTGCGAGATCGGCACGATTGCCGGACCGGCGGAATGGGACAGCGATGACGCGATCAAGCTGATCACGGCCGCAACCGAGAACCCGCCGCGCTCGTAAAGCCCGGCGCGGCCGGCAGGCAAGCATCCTACGCCTCGTCGGCGACGCCGTTACGCAACAGGCCGATCCGGTCGATCTCGACCTCGACGATATCGCCCGGCTTCAACCAGATCGGCGGTGTACGCCTCGAACCGACACCGCCGGGCGTCCCGGTCACGATCACGTCGCCGGGCTCGAGGCTCGTGAAGGACGAACAATATTCGATCTGGTGGGGGATATCGAAGATCATCTGGCTGATCGTCGTGTTCTGGACCACCTCACCGTTGAGCCGGGTTTGCAGCCGCAATGGACCGAGATCGCCGGCTTCCTCCGGCGTCACCATCCAGGGGCCGAAAGCGCCGGTCTCCGGAAAGTTCTTGCCGGGCGTGAACTGATGGGTGTGGCGCTGGAAATCGCGGACGCTGCCCTCGTTGTAGCAGGCATATCCCGCAATGTGGCCCCACGCATCCTTGCGCGCGATGTACCTGCCGGGCTTGCCGATGATGACGGCGAGTTCGCCCTCGTAATCGAGATAATTCGAAACGCGCGGCCTGATGATGTTGGCAAGGTGCCCGGTCTGGCTGTTGGCAAAGCGACCGAAGACGGTGGGATTTTCGACCTCGGAGCGGCCGGTTTCGACACGGTGGGTTTCGTAATTGAGGCCGATGCAAAGAATCTTGTCCGGATTGGGAATCACCGGCAGCCAGGTGATTTTTGCGACCGGATGCCGCGCGGCCCTGGCCGCATCAGCCGCCACTTCGGCCAGCGCGCCTGCAGCGATGGCAGATTTCAGATCCGGAAAGCGGTCACGGAAGAGCGCGCCGAGGTCCACCGCCTCCTCGCCGTCGATGAGACCCCAGCTGGCGGGGCCACTGATCTTGAAACTTGCGAACTTCATCGGATGTCCTGATTTCCTGGGGCGCGTGGACCCCCAAAAAGATCTTGCCGCATTGGCGGTGCGCATTTGGCTACCGCATGCAGGGACCGCGGGCAATGCCGAACATGCCGCCTGGCGATGAGAGAGATTTCAGGCCGTTAAGTTGATATTGCCGCCAATTCCGGGGCCAACATTGGCAAGCGAAGGGGAGCCTCCACCCAGCAGGGCCTGAACCACGGCCTTCTCCGCATTGAGATCGGACTTCAGCAGCGTGGTCGCGATCTGCGACTGGGTATTGCCCGCCTGCAATGCCAGGAAGCCGCTAACGAGGCTCGTGATATCCATACGCCACACTCCGTGACGCGAACCTACCCCGCCAAGGGTTAACGAATGCTGGAGATCGCGGTCGTAAAATGCGCAACCGAGACCACCTTTGGCGTCAGCCTTGAGGCTTGCGAAGTTCGGTGTAGAGCTTTTTGCGATAGTCGCCGGGACCGATGGAAGCGCGCCCGCTCGTCTCGGCCAGATCCGCGTCAGTCGTTGATAATCCCAACTTCGCCAGCGCCTGACCGGCTTCCTCGAGACGCTCGGCCAAATTTCCGTGCTTCATCAAAAGATACAGCGCCTGCAGGATGGTACGTCCCGGCAACAGATTGTACTGGCCCTCGGTATCGAGCAGGACGATGGGCGCCTTGTCCGGTTCGAGGCGGTCGGGCCCGCGCCAATAGCCGACCAGTTCGCCGTCATCCGTCACGAAGACAAAACAGCAAAGCGCGCTGGTCGCCTTCATCGCCTCCACATTGGCCATGATGGCCGGGTTTGCTCGGTCTGTGTCGTTCAGGTAGTCGTGCGACAGCAGCGGATGCGACTGGCCCGGCTCCAGCAGGCGGATATCGAAGATTGTGCGCGGATCGCCCTCGCTTCCCGCAAATGAGGCGTCGCTCCATATTCCGGACAGCAGGGCATTGAGATCGGCCGGAATGGATCGCCCGTCGAGCCGGGCGGTCGAATAGTCCGTTAGTCGGCGTTGAAGATCCATCTCTCCACTATCAACCTGCGGCCGTGCATGACAAGCTTCGAGGTCCGAGAGTTCGCTCAGGGTCAAATGGGTGTTCGGTACAGGACTAGGAAGATCATCGCGACAGCACGACCAGATCGCCGGTGGCCTGAAAAGCCGTACCCCTACCGTGTCGGAACGGGCTTTTCGCCGCGATAATCGTAGAAGCCGCGCTGCGTCTTGCGACCAAGCCAGCCGGCCTCGACATATTTCACGAGCAGCGGGCACGGCCGGTATTTCGAATCGGCCAGTCCCTCGTGCAGAACCTGCATGATCGACAGGCAGGTATCGAGGCCGATGAAATCGGCGAGCTCGAGCGGCCCCATCGGATGGTGCGCGCCGAGCTTCATCGCCGCGTCGATGGCCTCGACGTTCCCCACGCCTTCATAGAGCGTGTAGATCGCCTCGTTGATCATCGGCAGCAAAATCCGGTTGACGATGAAGGCAGGGAAATCCTCCGATACCGCGATATGCTTGCCGAGCCGGGCGACGAAATCCTTGGCCGCATCGAAGGTCGCGTCGTCGGTTGCAATGCCGCGGATCAGTTCGACCAGTTCCATCAGCGGCACCGGATTCATGAAGTGAATGCCGATGAAGCGCTCGGGCCGGTCGGTGGAGGCGGCGAGCCGCGTGATCGAAATCGAAGAAGTGTTGGAGGCGATCAGCGCACTGGGCTTGAGGATCGCGCACACGTCGTGAAAAATCTTGCGCTTGACCTCTTCCTTTTCGACAGCGGTCTCGATCACCAGATCGCAGTCGGATAATCCGTCGATAGTCTCGGAAAGGGTGATTTTCTCCAGCGCCTTCTTGCGGGCGTCATCGGCGATGACCTTCCTCGCAACCTGGCGCGACAAATTGCCGTTGATGGTCGCCATCCCGGATTTCAGGCGATCGGCCGATATATCGTTGAGCACCACGTCGAAACCGGCCAGCGCCGCCACATGCGCTATGCCATTTCCCATCTGGCCGGAACCGATCACGCCGACCTTATTGATCATAACCGCCATCTTGCCATCTCACCGAAACGACCCGCCCCGCCGTTCCGCCCCCTCGCATCAACACCGGTCGAAAAAAGCACTTCCCTTGTTAGCTCAAAACCGGACCCCGCGCTCGCAAAAATATGGGCCGCCTGCTTCCTCCTCACTTCCCGAGCTTGCCGATCGCCTCGGTAAGGTCCGGAACCACCTGGTAGAGATCCGCGACCAGACCGTAATCCGCAACCTGGAAGATGGGTGCGTCTTCATCCTTGTTGATCGCCACGATGACCTTGGAGTCCTTCATGCCGGCGAGATGCTGGATCGCCCCTGAAATGCCGATCGCGACGTAAAGCTCGGGCGCCACCACCTTGCCGGTTTGGCCTACCTGCCAGTCGTTGGGCGCATAGCCGGCATCGACGGCGGCGCGCGAGGCACCGACGGCGGCGCCGAGCTTGTCGGCAAGCGGCTCGATGTATTTGGCAAAGTTCTCACGGCTCTGCATGGCGCGGCCGCCGGAGACGATGATCTTCGCGGAGGTCAGTTCGGGACGATCGCTCTTGGCAACCTCCTCGCCGACGAAGCTGGAAAGACCCGGATCGGCCGCCGCGGCAATGTTCTCCACGCCCGCGCCGCCGCCTTCTCCCGTGGCGGCGAAGGTGGAGGTGCGCACCGT
Source organism: uncultured Alphaproteobacteria bacterium (assembly GCA_963820275.1). Taxonomy (GTDB): domain Bacteria; phylum Pseudomonadota; class Alphaproteobacteria; order Rhizobiales; family Xanthobacteraceae; genus Bradyrhizobium. The sequence continues at coordinate 77,562 of CAWFZL010000017.1, read as the reverse complement.
GATGACCTTCTTGGAATCCTTCGATTTCACCGTCTGGATTGCATTGCCGGCATAGATCGGCCGCTCGAACGTGTCGGGCGAGATCACCTTGATGATCTCCGATACCTGCATCACGTCGAGCAGCGCGGCAACGCGCGGCATCACGTTCTTGAAGCGCGAGGTCGCGGGCGCAACAAAGGCGTCATAGCCTGAGGCCAGCGATACGATCAGGGCAGCCAGCGGCTCGGCGAGATCGTGGGCGTAAGCCGCGTTGTCCGCGAGCAGGACCTTCTTCACTCCTGAAAGCCTGGCGGCGGAGTCCGCGGCCGCCCTGGCATTGTCGCCCGCCACCAGCACGTGAACATCGCCGCCAAGCGCAATCGCGGCTGTCAATGCCTTGTTGGTAGCGTCCTTGATCGTTGCGTTATCGTGTTCGGCGATCAACAGCGTGGTCATCTACAGAACCCCGGCTTCATTCTTGAGCTTCGAGACGAGCTCGGCGACATCCTTGACCTTGACACCCGCCTTGCGGCCCGGCGGTTCGGAGGTCTTCAGGATCTCCAGATGGGCCGCAAGGTCGACGCCATAGTCGGACGCGCTCTTGTCGGCGATCGGCTTCTTCTTCGCCTTCATGATGTTCGGCAAGCTGGCATAGCGCGGCTCGTTCAATCGCAAATCGGTGGTCACGATGGCCGGCCCCTTCAGTTTCACGGTTTGCAGTCCGCCATCGACTTCGCGCGTCACCTTGAAATCGGAACCATCGACCTCGAGCTTGGAGGCAAAGGTCGCCTGCGACCATCCGAGCAGGGCCGCCAGCATCTGACCGGTCTGGTTGCTGTCGTCGTCGATCGCCTGTTTGCCGAGAATGACGAGCCCGGGTTTCTCTTCGTCGGCGACGGCCTTCAGAATCTTGGCCACGGCCAGCGGCTCGACATTGCCTTCCGCCTTGACCAGGATTCCGCGGTCGGCGCCCATCGCAAGTCCGGTGCGGATGGTTTCGGCCGCCTGCGCTGGCCCGATCGAAACCACCACGACCTCGGTTGCCTTGCCGGCCTCTTTCAGGCGCAAGGCCTCCTCGACGGCGATCTCGTCGAATGGGTTCATCGACATCTTCACGTTGGCGAGTTCGACGCCCGTCCCGTCGCTTTTGACGCGAACCTTGACGTTGAAATCGACCACCCGCTTTACCGGTACCAGGACCTTCATCGACCCTCTTTCGCTTTCAATTCCTTGGAGCATGACCCGAAGAAGTGGAAAACGCGCTTCTCGAAAAGATCACGCTCAAACAATGGGATGGGATCGCATCCCGATTCCATTCAATCGGAACGTGATCTTGTTTGATCGGCATGGGCGCGGAACCTAAAGCGCCTGCCAACCCCGGTCAACGCGCGTGCGAGCCAAAAATGGCCTCGCGAGGCAATTCTGGAGCCTGTCCGGCTCTGATTGGATCAGAACCGGGGCTCTAATCTTCTGGTTTGACGCGCTTTCTTCATGCGAATTCTTCACCCAACCGGGTTCCCACTTCGCTCGAAAAAACGATCCTAGCGGTTTTGGCCCGGCACCCACAACACGTCTCCGGCCCCATTATTGTTGGCGGCACGGCTGGCAACGAACAAGAAATCCGAAAGGCGGTTCATGTACTGGATTGCAGCGTCGCTGACCGGCTCTTCGGGCTTGGCCGCAAGTTCCACCATGATCCGTTCCGCCCGGCGGCAGATCGTGCGCGCCAGATGCAGATGGGCCGCCGCGGGCGTTCCACCGGGCAGTATGAAGGAGTTCAAGGGTTGGAGCGGCTCGTTCAGGCGATCGATGTCGCGCTCAAGGCGCTCCACCTGGCTCGACAGCATCCGCAGCCGTTCTGCCTTGCCTTCGCGCTGGGGCACCGACAGGTCGGCGCCCAGATCGAACAGGTCGTTTTGAATCAGACCCAGCATGCCATCGAGCGCGGGCAGATCCGAAAGATGCAGCCGGGCGATACCAATGGCGGCGTTGGTCTCGTCGACGGTCCCATAGGCAGCGACGCGCAAATCATATTTGGGCCGACGCTCGCCGCTGCCAAGCGCGGTGGTGCCGTCATCGCCGGTTCGCGTATAGATACGATTGAGGACAACCATACCTTTATCTCCGTCTCTTTCAGTGCCCCATCACCCAGACGGTGAGCATGATGATGACGATCGCAACGAATTGCAGCAACACCCGCAACCGCATCAATTTCTGCGAGCGGTTCGGCGATCCGCCCCGCATCATGTTGATAAGACCAAGCAGAAGCACGAACGCGACGGCAGCAACTGCAAGCGGAAGAACGAAGGCACTGAGGAATGAAGCCATCCGCCGTACATAACACTGCGCCGACCGATGCGCCATGCCCGTACGGGGCCGAACCGGCGACGCAACGATCTGGCTTTTAGCCCAATAATATCAGAAGGTGGGTCACACCGTTTCTTGAGCCCAGGGCTTTGTTGTGCGGCAGATTCGCTACATCTTCGGCGTCAGCATCGACGCGTTCTATACGTTTCTCGCCGATGACGGCTGGGCCATCGCAAGCCATATCGCGCTCTCGATCTTGATGGCGCTGTTTCCGTTTCTGATCGTCCTGACCTCGCTGGCCGGCTTCTTCGGCTCCAAGGAACTCGCCGATCAGGCGGCAGGCCTGATGCTGCAGGTCTGGCCCAGGCAGGTGGCCGATTCACTGTCGGGGCAGATCCACGATGTCCTGACGACAACCCGCGGCGACGTCCTGACCGTCGGCGCCGTGCTGGCCGTATATTTTGCTTCCAATGGCGTGGAAGCGCTGCGCATCGCGCTCAACCGCGCCTATTCGGTGGTCGAAACGCGGCGCTGGTACTGGCTGCGGCTGGAATCGATCGGCTACACGCTGGTTGCGGCGTTCGCGTCGCTGGCGATGGCGTTCCTGATCGTGCTGGGACCGCTGATCATCGAGGCCGCCCGCCGCCACATCCCGCTGATCGTCGAAAGCAACGAGCAGCTTTTGAACCTCGCGCGGTACGGCGTCACCATCACGGCACTGATCGTCGCGTTGTTCATCCTGCACGCCTGGGTGCCTGCGGGGCGGCGCAGCTTTCTGCAGATCCTGCCGGGGATCGTTTTCACTCTGGTGGCGTCGCTGGTATCGGGCATCGTGTTCGGAGAGTATCTGGCGCGCTTCGCCAACAATTACGTCACGATGTATGCGGGGCTTGCATCGGTCATCATCGCGCTGGTGTTCCTTTATTTCATCGCCGCGATCTTCGTCTATGGCGGCGAACTGAACGCGGCGATCATCAAATCGCAGCTGCCGCATGGCGTGTCGCTTCAAGCAGCGCAGTCGCTAAAGCCCTCGGAGACACGGGCTTGACCAGAAAGGCGTCCGCGCCAGCGGCGCGCGACGCTTCCTCGTCATCGCCACGACCCGAGACTCCGATGATGGCGATATGGCCCAGGGGCGGACTGAGCGCGCGAATTCGCCTGATGGCCTCGATGCCGCTGATACCCGGCAGAACCATGTCCATCAGCACTGCGTCAAAGTCGCCCTGCGCGATCCGTCCCGGCGCGGCCTCGCCGCGGCCGATGAACTCCGCCTGGTGACCGAGTTCGGTAAGGACCGCGTTGAGCACGACCCGGCCGAACGGATTGTCCTCGACACCGAGGACGCGCAGCCCCTGTGGATGTTCCGGCGAGCGATCGTCGTCCGACCCCGACCTCTCCCTTTCCGTTGCCCTGGCGCGGGACAGCGACACCGTCAAGGTGAAGGTCGTCCCGCCGCCACGCCGCGGCGCAACCACGATATCGCCTCCCATTGCTCGCGCGAGCTGCTTTACCGACGACAGGCCGAGCCCCGTGCCTCCGAAGCGTGCGGCGATATGGACATTGGCCTGCGAGAAGGGGCGGAACAGGCGTTTGATCTCCCTGAGCGTCAGGCCGATACCGCTGTCCGAAATCGCAAACGCCACGGTGACCCTGTCCCCGGCACCGCCGGTCGGCTTGACCGAAAGAGCGACGCCGCCCTGTTCGGTGAATTTCGTGGCATTGTCGATCAAGTTTTCCAGCGCCGCGCGCAGGCGTACGGGGTCGCCGATCACCAATGCCGGAAGCTTCTCGGAGACCTCGATCCGCGACTGCAGGCCCTTTGCCGTCGCCCGGCCAGCGAGCGAATCGCCGATGCTGCGGGCAAAGGCGCGCAAATCAAACAGGTCCTGCCGAACGACGAATCCGGAGCGGCCGCTTCTTGCAGCATCGACAAACAGGGTCGCAAGACTCGCAAGATGCTCCGCGCCTGCCTTGATGGTGTCGACCCAGCGCCGCTCGCGCTCGCCAAGATCGGAGGTCGCCAGGAGGTCGCTGATGGCCAGAATTCCGGTCAGGGGTGTGCGGACCTCATGCGCGAAGGTGGCCAGCGCCGTCTCGACCACGCCGCCAGCCGCAGCTTCCGGGGCAGCCTTGCGCTTGCCGGCGCCAGCCCTTGCTGCGCGTTTCTTCGGCGCAGCCTTTCTCGACCCGTGCTTCCTGCGCCGTGGATTTGATCTCGACGCCATGATTCCCCCGACCCGCGGCCAGGCGGGCAGCGAATGGCCGATTACTCCGGTAACCCAGTCTAGCATGGCATGTTCGGCCTTGCGGAGTCACGCCGAAGCGCCGTGGCCCGGGCGGCTGGATAATTCAGGCCAGACCGACCATGCGGCGGATTTCCGCCGGCGTGGTTCCTCCGTCACGAAGTTCGCGCAAGCCCGTGGCCGCGGTCGATTTCGACAGCTTTCGCCCATCCTGGTCGAGAATCAGACCGTGATGGCGATAGGCTGGCTGCGGCAGTCCCAGCAGCCGCTGCAGCAGCCGATGCACGCTCGTCGACCAGAACAGATCCTCACCCCGCACGACCTCCGTCACGCCCTGCAGGGCATCGTCGATGACGACCGCGAGATGGTAGCTTGTGGGCGTCTCCTTGCGTGCGAGGATGACGTCGCCCCACGCCCTCGGTTGCGCAGCAATCTTACCGGTCTCGCCTTTCGGACCTTGACCGTGCTCGGTCCAGTATAGTTCGCCCGCACGCGCGCATGCGGCCACCATGTCGAGCCGCAGTGCGTAAGGCGCGCCCGATCGAAGCAGCTCGTCTCGCTGCTCGATCGACAGCAAGCGCGCATTTCCGGGATAAAGCGGCGCGCCGTCGGGATCGCGCGGCCATGTCGCCTCCCCTTCCCTTTGGGCGATCAGGCGCGCAATTTCGGACCGGCTCTCGAAGGTCGGATAGACCAGACCCTGCGCGGTCAGCGTTTCGAGCGCCGCGCGATGGTCGGCAAGATAGTCCGATTGCCGCCGCACCGGCGTTTCCCAGGCGATGCCGAGCCAGGCCAGATCCTCATAGATCGCCTCCTCGAACTCCCTCCTGCATCGGGTCGGATCGATATCCTCGATGCGCAGCAGAAACCGGCCGCCCGTCCTGCGCGCCAGATCGAAATTCAGGAGCGCCGAAAACGCGTGGCCAAGATGCAGGTAGCCATTGGGACTTGGCGCAAAACGGAAAACGGGTGGCGGCATTGATCTCTTTCGCTGGTGGTCCCCATCTCGGCAGGCAAATTTGCGAATGTCGGAATCAAAGGGCCACTAGCAAGATATGTGTTTCTGATGGAGTTTAGGATTTGACAATCGTTTTTCGAGCCCGCGGTCATTACGGTAACGAATGCCAAATCCACTCCACTAGCGGATGTTTCAAGTCGCAATGACCCTCCACCTCGACACCCAGGCCGACCTCGAGGAGGCCATCCACGCGCTGGTGAAACTGGACCCGCGGCTGAAGCCGGTATTCGAGGTCGCCGGCATGCCGGCACTGCGGCGCCGCGAGCCCGGCTTTGCGGGGCTCGCCGCCATCATTTGCGGCCAGCAGCTATCGACCGCAAGCGCCGCGGCGATCTGGTCCCGTCTCGCCGCCGCATTCGATCCGTTTGACCACGACGCGCTGCGACGCGCTCGCGCCGGTCGGCTGGGCCGGCTCGGCCTTTCGGCGGCCAAGATCAAGACCCTGAAGAGCCTCGCGCGCGAAATCGCCGCGGAGCGGCTGAACCTCGACGTGCTGGCGAACGAGGAAGCCGACGCGGCGCACCATACCCTGACCTCGCTGCACGGCATCGGCCCGTGGACCGCCGACCTCTATCTCCTGTTTTGTCTCGGCCACGGCGACGCCTGGCCGGCGGGCGATCTCGCCGTGCAGGAGGCCATCAAAATCGGCCTCGGACTGAAGACGCGCCCTACCGCAAAGGAGATGGCACCGCTCGCGGAACCCTGGCGCCCGATGCGTGGCGCAGCGGCTCATCTGTGGTGGACCTATTACCGCGCGCTCAAGAAGCGGGAGGGCGTCATCGCGGGCAAGGAACAGCCGAACGCAGTTTCAAACAATGTCCCTGTTGCAAAACGTTCATCGCTGAAAGCATAAGTCAAGGCAGGACAACCGCCGGAGTCGAAAAAATGAAATCCACCGACTTCATCGTTGCACGCCGCGATCTCAGGGATTGCAAGTTCGTCGAAACCCCGCTGACAGCAGGCGCGCTTCCCGACGAGGCGCTGCTGGTCAAGATCGATCGCTTCGCCTTCACGGCCAACAACATCACCTACGCCATGCTGGGCGATCAGCTCAAATACTGGCAGCTGTTTCCTGCGCCGGAGAATTTCGGCAAGATTCCGGTGTGGGGGTTTGGCGAAGTGATCGCCTCGGGGCATCCGTCGATCGAGCCCGGCGAACGCCTGTTCGGCTATTTTCCGATGGCAACCCATCTCGTGATCGAAGCGGCGGACGTGAGCCGGCGCGGCTTGCGCGATGCTGCCGCGCATCGCCAGGGCGCAGCTCCAGTCTACAACGCCTACGCACGCGTGAGCGGCAATCCCGCTTTCGCCGGACGCGACGGCGATTATCAAGCATTGCTGCGGCCGCTGTTCATGCTGTCATTCCTGGTCGACGATTTCCTGAACGAGAATGATTTTTTCAGCGCGCGCCGCGTGCTGCTCTCCAGCGCATCCAGCAAGACGGCGTTCGGGCTTGCCCATCTCCTGCACACGCAGCGCAAGGACATCCACGTGATCGGACTGACCTCGGCGGCGAACGTCGATTTCGTCCGGTCGCTCGGTTGTTACGATGATGTCGTGGCGTACGACCAAATAACGTCCCTGCCATCGGATTCACCCGTCGTCTTCGTCGACATGGCAGGCAGCAGCGATTTGCGGGCGCGGCTGCATCGGCATTTCGCCGACCAGATGAAATACTCCGCCCGGATCGGCCTCACTCATGGCAGCTTCACGCCGGACGAGCAGGAATTGCCCGGAGCAAGACCGGCCTGGTTCTTTGCGCCAGACCAGATGCGCAAACGCGCAAAAGACTGGGGACCGGGAGGCATCGAACAGCGATTTTCCGCCGCATGGTCGGACTTTGCGCCGACGCTTGCGAACAGGCTCGAGGTGGTCGAAGGCCGCGGGCCCGCTGCGGTAAGGCAAATCTATCTCGACACGCTCAACGGGCATATTCCGCCCGCGCAGGGCCATATTCTGTCGCTTGCGGATTGAGCCGCTTTCTGCTCGATCTCAAAAGGTATAGCCTTGCGACTGGGGAAACGCCGCGAAGAGGGCGAGGTCGCGAATGCTGGACAGAACAGACGACATCCCGGTTGCGACCGGAGAATGGCTGACGCAATTCGAAAGCGCGCTCGCGAACCCCAGGGATGGATCGCTCAAGGAGCTCTTTCATCGCGACAGCTACTGGCGCGACGTGCTGGCGCTGAGCTGGAACCTGCAGACCATCAACGGCGCCGACGCAATCCTGAACCAGTTGCCTGTTCTTGCCGCGCGCGCCGCGCCTCGCAATTTTACGATCGATCGGGATCGCGCCGCGCCTCGCCGCGTGAGCCGCGCCGGCACCAGCACAATCGAGGCAATCTTCAAATTCGAGACCACGCAAGGCCGCGGCAGCGGAATTCTGCGGATGATCCCCGACGAAGGTTGCGGCAACAAGCTCAAAGCCTGGACACTCCTGACCGCGCTCGACGAGCTGAAGGGATTCGAGGAGCCGCTTGGGTCGTCGCGGCCGCGGGGCGCGTCCTACTCGCGCGATTTCCGCGGACCCAACTGGCTCGATGAGCGCAAGGCCTCCGCAGCCTATGCCGAGCGCGATCCGACCGTTCTGGTGGTCGGCGGCGGCCAGGCGGGGCTCTCGATCGCGGCAAGGTGCAAGCAGTTGCAGGTCGATACGCTGATTGTGGATCGCGAGCCGCGCATCGGCGACAACTGGCGCAAACGCTATCATGCACTGACGCTGCACAATCAGGTGCAGGTCAACCATCTGCCCTATATGCCGTTTCCGCCGAACTGGCCGGTCTACATCCCCAAGGACAAGCTTGCCAACTGGTTCGAGGCCTATGTCGACGCCATGGAGCTCAACTTCTGGACCGGCACCACTTTCGAAGGCGGGACTTACGATGAGGCAGAGGCGCGCTGGTCCGTGTCGTTGCGCCGCGCCGACGGCAGCGTGCGAACAATGCATCCTCGCCACGTCGTAATGGCAACCGGTGTCAGCGGCATTCCAAATGTGCCGGATATTCCGACCTTGAAAAACTTTACCGGCACGGTTCTGCATTCCACCCAGTACTCCGACGGCGAAGACTGGAAGGGCAAGAAGGCGATCGTGATCGGCACCGGCAACAGCGGCCACGATATCGCGCAGGACCTCTATTCGAGCGGCGCCGCCGTGACGCTCTTCCAGCGCAGTTCGACCCTCATCACCAATATCGAGCCATCCGCCCAGTTGGCCTATGCGGCGTATAACGAGGGGACGCTGGAGGATAACGACCTGATCGCGACCTCAATGCCGCTGACGCTTGCGAAAAGAAGTCACGTGCTGATGACGGAGCAATCCAGGAAGTTCGACCAGCCATTGCTCGATGCCCTCACGAAGGTCGGCTTCAGGCTCGATTTCGGCGACGGCGGCACCGGCTGGCAATTCAAATATCTCACCCGCGGCGGAGGCTATTACTTCAACGTCGGCTGCTCCGATCTGGTCGCAAGCGGCGAGATCGGGCTCCGGCAGTTTTCCGACATCGAATCCTTTGTTGCCGGAGGCGTGCAAATGAAAGGCGGCGAGACGCTTGCCGCCGACCTGATCGTGCTGGCGACCGGCTACAAGCCGCAGGAATATCTGGTGCGCAGGCTGTTCGGCGAAGACATCGCCGCGCGCGTCGGTCCGATCTGGGGATTCGGCGACGGACAGGAACTGCGCAACATGTATACGCGCACCGGCCAGCCCGGCCTTTGGTTCATCGCCGGCAGCCTCGCGCAGTGCCGCATCAACTCGAAATATCTGGCGCTGCAGATCAAGGCTTGCGAGGAAGGGTTGTTGCCGCTGACGCGTCAAGCCTCGCTGACCTGAACCTCATTCGGCCCTGACGTTGGACGTCTTGATGATCGGCCACCAGCGTTCCATCTCGGCCTTCTGAAACGCCTGCAAGGCCTCCGGCGTCTGCTGATCGCCCGGCGATATCCCGATGCCGAGGTCCGCAAATCGCTTTTTGACCGAGGGATCGGCGAGCACCTGCCTCATTATGGCATTGAGTTTTTCGACGATTTCCCCCGGCGTGCCCTTCGTTACCCACAATCCGTACCAGAGCGATGCGAAGAAGCCTGGCAGCCCCGCCTCGTCCGCCGTCGGAATATCGGGGAGCGAAGCAAGCCGCGCTTTGCTGGTGACGGCCAGAGCCTTGATGCTTCCGGTAGCAATCAGCGATCGGAAATTGGATGACGGCTCGATCATGAAATCGATTTGTCCGGCCAGAAGATCCTGCATGGCCGGCGCATTGCCGCGATAGGGGACGAACTGGAACCTGGTCGCGGTCTCTTTCTGAAAAGCTATACCCGCCAGATGCCCCGTCGCGCCGACCCCTGCAATGCCTGCCGATGCCTTGTCGGGATTGGCCCTGAGAAAGGCGATCAATCCCTTGAGATCGTCTGCCGGGAGATTTCTGCTACCGGCGATCAACAGCGGTTCGCTGCCGATATAGATGACAGGCTCAAGGTCCTTCAAAAGATCGAATGGAAGCTGGTAGAGGCCGCCGGTGAGCATATGCGTGGTCGACGTGCCGATGCTGAGCGTGTAGCCGTCGGCGGCCGAACGGACCGCGCGGCCGACGCCGATGCTGCCGGCTGCGCCAGCGACGTTCTCGATGATGATGGGCTGGCCGAGCATTGGGCGCATCTGTTCGGCCAGATATCGCGCCAGCGTGTCGGTTGCGCCGCCGGCCGGGAAAGGGACGATCATCGTGATCGCGCGGACGGGATAGGGCTCTGCCGCGAGGATGCCGCTCCATGCCAGACCAAGCGTGGCCGCAAGCGCCGCGATTGCCCCTTTGCGCATTGGGTTCCTCCGTGATCGTTCAAAAAAGCGATCAGGCATCGCCGACCACCTCGCGCCGCCGCCGTTCGGATTCTTCGGCGTAACGCCGCATCGCGTGAGCTTCGGTCAGAATCCCGATCGGCTTGTTGTCGCCGGTTTCGACGACGGCAAGCGACTCGGCCTCGGCAACGTCAAACGCCGAGATGGCTTCGCGGATGTTCATGCCGGGATGAAGCACCACGAGTCGGTGATGAAGGATGCTGCGGAGTGGCTTCGTCGTATCGATATCCGGCGCGTGCGCGTCGGCCACCAGCACCAGCCCCGCATAATGGCCGGCGCCATCCACGGCGACCACCTGCGTCTTCGACCCCGGCGGAAACTTGGCCCGGAATTCAGCGATCGGCGTGTCGGCATTCGCTGTCACCACGTCCGGGCGCATCATGCGCCGCACCGTGAGATCGCGGATCCAGCCCACATCGGCGGCGCTTCGGATGGTTTCCCCGCGCAGGTGCAACCGCCAGGTCGCAAACGAATAGCCGAACAGTTCGCGTGTGATCTGGGTCGAGATCAGCACTGCGGCCAGCACCACCGTGGTCAGCCACAGATCCCCGGTCGATTCCAGCGCGATGAAGGACATCGTCAGCGGACCGCCGACCACGGACGCCGACAGCGCGCTCATGCCGACAATGGCATAGACATTCGGATTGAGGTCGAGGCCGGGCCAGACCGTGTCGGCGCCGGCGGCGAACAGGCGGCCGCCTATAGCGCCGAGAAAGAGCGTGGCGAAGAACAGCCCGCCACGAAAGCCGCAACCCAGCGAAGCCACCGAGGCGATCGTCTTCAGCGCGAACACCGTCGCGCCAAAAGCGAGCGGCATGGAAACGATCCCCGTCAAGTACAACGCACCGTGCCCCGACGACATCACCTCGGGCGTCCTCAAGGCGAGCAGCCCTACGATCAGGCCGCCAAGTGCGGGCCGCAGGGGCGACCAAAATCTTATCTTCGACAGCAGCGTTTCGGAGAACGCGACGCCTCGCATGATACCGATGCCGAACAGCGCCGCCGCCACTCCCAGCAGCGCCGCGATCGCAACATCGCGCCCCAGCACTTCTCCGAACAGGCCGATGCCGACGCCGAGCGACAGCGGGGCAAATGTCTGGGCGACAAAATAACCGATGACCGAGGCGACCCCGACCGGGGTGAGACTGGCGGGCGTATATCCCCCGAGCACGAGCTCGAAGGCGTAGAAGGCGCCTGCGAGAGGCGCGCCGAATGCGCCTGCAATTGCGGCCGCCGCGCCGCAGCCCACCATCAGACGCTGATCGGCGCGACGCAGGTGAAACCCGCGACCGAGCGAGGCGGCAAGCCCGCTGGAAAGCTGGGTGTATCCCGCTTCGAGCCCCACCGACGCTCCGACGCCGCTCGACCAGACCGTCTGCAGCGCCACGATCACGCTGCCGCGAAATGACATCCGCCCGCCATGCAACGCATTGGCCTCGATCGGGTCCACTTCGCGCGCCGGCCGCCAGCGCGCGAGGAACATGAATGCCAGTCCCAGGAGAAAGCCGCCGAGGCTCGGAACCAGCAGAGCCCGTATCGGTTCGATGGCGGATTGACTCGAAAGCCGCTCCCCCATGTCGAGATTGAACAGCACCACGTGAAGCAGCTCGACCGCGGCGCCCATGGCCGACACCACCAGTCCGCCGATGATTCCAACCAGCCCCGCAAGAACGATCAGGCTGGTTTCGCGGGCCCGGACAAATGCCCTCAGGCGGCGCGGTGCCTCGAGGTAGGGGGACGACATCGTGATCATTTTGCCGTTATCCAATTGCGGCCAAAGGGTGCCGTCCGCCTCCTTTAGCGGTCGTTATGCGGCTGCCGCAATCCAGTAGCGAGCCGACGCGAGGGCGGATAAGGCCGCCAACGCTCTTCACAATCCCGTCACGCTGCATGTAGTATGTCAATGCATGCTGCTTCGCAGCTATATGGAGGCCGGGAGCGTTACTTGAACGCACATGTCTCGCAAGGCGGTTGGCCGGTACTGGTACTGAATGCGGATTTCCGGCCGTTGAGTTATTATCCGCTGTCCCTCTGGTCGTGGCAGGACGCGATCAAGGCGGTCTTTCTCGAACGCGTCAACATCGTCGAACATTATGATCGCGCGGTGCGGAGCCCGACTTTCGAGATGCGGCTGCCGAGCGTGGTGTCGCTGAAATCCTTCGTCAAGCCGAGCACGCATCCCGCCTTCACCCGGTTCAACGTATTCCTGCGCGATCGGTTCGTCTGCCAGTATTGTCTTTCCAGCGACGATCTCACCTTCGACCACATCGTTCCGCGCAGCAAGGGCGGCCAGACCACATGGGAAAATGTGGTCGCCGCATGTTCCCCGTGCAATCTGCGCAAGGGCAATCTGACGCCGCACCAGGCACGGATGTTCCCCAGACAGCAGCCCTTCGCGCCGACCGTGCATCAGCTGCATCGCAATGGCCGGCTGTTTCCGCCTAATTATCTGCACGACAGCTGGCTCGACTATTTGTACTGGGACACCGAACTCGATCCGTAGACGATCGTGCTGGCGCTCAAGGGATCCCGCAGCGATTTGATCTCGCGTGCAATATTCGCCCTCGCCTGCCGCTCAAGTCGCGCCGCGAAGGCCGCGTCCGGATAGATCGAAGGCCTTGCTGCGAAGCTCTCCAGCACCGCGGCGCGTCCGGCCCGAAACGCATCGTCGGGGACGTGGCCGTATTCCCGACGGATCGCAGCCGCATAGGCTGCGTAGGCGGAGGCGTCAGAGCCGAGAATCCCAAGATCAATGGAAATCATGATCGCGCCGAGGCGGTCGCCCGGCTGAACATTGTGGGTCCTGGTCAATCTGATCAGACGACCGACCTCGTGACGCAGATCGAGCGCGAGGTTTGCTTCCGCAAGCTTCGCGCTTTCCTCCTCGTTGTCCGAACGCGTCGGATCGTAGACGATGTCGTGCCACCAGATCGCTGCCGTCAAAATCTCGCGTTCGCGGGCGATGAGCCCGCCAACGCCGTCAAGCGCGGCCAGGCAGTCCTCGATGTGTCTGACGTCGTGGTAGTGCCGGCCGGGAGCGGAATAGGCCCGGATCATTTCGTCTCTGGTCATGTCCGCAATATAGCTCACAACGCGTGGAGCCGGTAGAAATTACGAATTGGGACATCGAAAGGTTGAGGCTGCCTGCGTGGCTCGCACGTGCCGGCCGGCTCTTGGCGAGGCGACGAATAGCCTCTTCGGCATTGGCGGACCGGCAATTACGCCACGGACGAGCGTTTGCCCAAAAACAGGTTCGCCAGCCGTTCCGCCGGAACAGCCGGGCTGAACAGGTAACCCTGCATTTCGTTGCACCCGAGCCTGCGGAGAATGTCGCGCTGCTCCTCGGTTTCCACGCCTTCGGCCGTCGTGGTCATACATTGCGCCAGCGCCATGTGGACCACCGCCTCGATGATCGCCGAGGAACCCTGGGCTTCCGCAACGTCCTGGACAAAGCTTCGATCGATCTTGACCTTGTCGAACGGGAAACGCCGCAGATAGCTGAGGGACGAATAGCCCGTTCCAAAATCATCGAGCGCGATGCGTACGCCCAGATCCCGGAGCTGATGAAGAACGGACAAGGCCTCCTCGTCGTCGCGGATCAGCACCGCCTCGGTGATCTCGAGTTCCAATCGATCCGGCGAGAGGCCCGATTCCGCAAGCGCTGCCGCAACCCGCAGCGCCAGCGTGCCCGACTTGAACTGCAAGGGCGAGACGTTCACGGCGAGCTTGATCCCTTCCGGCCAGCCTGCCGCATCGGCGCATGCTTTCCTGAGCACCCATTCGCCCAACTCGACGATCAGGCCGGTTTCTTCGGCCACCGGAATGAACTCCGCAGGCGAGATCATCCCGCGATCCGGATGCCGCCAGCGCAGCAAGGCCTCGCAACCCGTCACCACGTTACCCGCCAGATCGAGCGCCGGTTGATAATGGACTTCGAAGCCGCCCTGCTCCAACGCCTGCTTCAGGTCGGCTTCCATGGCGCGCCGCGATTTCATGCGGGCATCCATCTCCGGAACGAAGAAGCGGAAAGTTCGTCGTCCGCTTGCCTTGACGGCGTACATCGCAAGGTCGGCGTTCTTCAGCAATTCGTCCATGCTGGTCCCATGATCGGGAGCGATGGCTATTCCGATGCTGGCATCTGCCGAGACGTCGTGGCCCAGGCATTTTGCGGGACGGCGTATCGCCAGATGGATGCTCTCCACGAGATCGACAAGCTCGGACTCCTCCCTGAAACCAACCTTGACGATTGCGAATTCGTCGCCTCCCAGCCTCGCGACGAAGTCGTTTGGTCCCGCGCATTGCCTCAAGCGCGAGGCCACCGATTTCAGCAACTCGTCTCCCACATGGTGACCAAGCGAGTCGTTGACGGACTTGAACTCATCGACGTCGATAAAGAGAATCGCAAAGCGTTCGCCCGGCGCAATGCCGGAAAGCTTGCGCTCCACATGTTCGCGAAACAGCGTGCGGTTCGGTAGATCCGTGAGCGCGTCATAGTACGCCAGATGGGCTATTCTATCCTGCGCCCGCACGCGGTCCGTGACATCCTCGTGGGTGACCAGCCACCCTCCGTCGGCGAGCGGCTCCGTCGTAATCTCAACCAGCCGGCCGTCCGAGGTCTGCGCAACCCTGTTGCCGGATCGATCCTTGCTGCGCAGGATTTCCTCGCAGTATTCCTCGACGTCCCCGGAGAAGGATCCGGTCGCCTTTCGATGGCTGATCACTTGATGCAGCGTGCAACCCGGTCCGACGACTTCGGGCGACAGATGGTACATTTCCATGTATTTGGCGTTACACACGACCAGACGCGCGGATGAGTCAAACAACAGAAGACCTTGCGTCATGTTGTTGATGGCGGTGTCGAGCCTTTGCTTCTCGATGCTCAAGCGGTATTGCGCCGCCTGATGCTGGGCTCTCATCAGCCGGATAGTTGAACTGAGAGTGACGGCTATGACGATCAGCGACAGGAATGCGACGCTGACGAACAGCTTCGTCTGCGATCGCCAGGCCAGCAATGTGGAATCGACGGTCCTCGTGGCAACGACGAGAAGAGGGGCCGACCAGAGCATTCGCGAGGAAACCAGCCGGTCCTTGCCATCTATCGGGCTGGCGAGCCGGCCGGTCAGATGGGTGCTTTCGAAAATGGCTTTCTGCAGCGCGGGCCCCTTCTTGAAGTTTTGATCCAGCGGGGTTTCGACATGGGGATATCGGGCCAGCAGGGATCCGTCCCGATGATGCAGGACGATAGTGGCATCATCCCCGAGGCCTGCCGCCGACGCAAAGAACGTTTCGAGCTGACGCGGGCTGATCGCCCGCGTCACCACGCCCAGGAACTCCCTGTTGGGCCCCGAAATCCTTCTCGCAAACACGATCGCTCGCGACGACCTGGAGAAACGGCTGGAAACAATCTCTACGGCCAGATCGCGTGACGGCTCGTTCGCCAGTTTCAGGAAATAGGCCCGATCAGCGATGCTGACCTCGGGTACCGGCCAGCCTCGGGAAGAGTTGATAAGGGTTCCCCTGGAATCGAACACATTGGTGCCGGCCACATCTGTCCAGCCATCAACCTTCGTTCTCAGCCGTTCATGAACGGCCAGAGTTCCCATGTCACCTCTGAAAATGTCGGGAGAGGAAATTCCGTGCGATTCAAGCTCCTCCACCATGAGCTTTTGCGGAATCGAGAAATCCTCGAATTGCTGGTCGAAGTGGCGCGCGAGCAGCAGGACGGCGCTCTCCAGGCCTTCCTTGCCGTTCTCGATCGCGTTTTCCCGCAATTTGCCGATCGACAAAGCCGTTCCGACCGCGATCGCGACCATGAGAGCAAGGCCGCATATCAGCAGCCAAAGCATGGGCGCTCGCGGGCCAGCATCCTGTTCCTCAAGGAACGTCGCTCGAGGTTCCAGGCCCGAGACCATCGGAACGCTTTCCATGCTGTCCTCCCGGCCGCAGTTGGGCAGAAAGGACAGAAGATCGAGTTAGCAATCAGAGTTGATGATGCGTTAACCCCGCTGGCACGTTTTTGCGACTTCTCTCGGCGCGGCCGATGGTTGACGGACTCCGCCGCCGGCGGCATGGTCGCGCCACGGGACATTCGCAGACGGCAAAATAGTACGACAGTTCGGCCGGATTCTCTGCTCACAAGGCACGATGCGGCCGCATCGAAGACTTTCCTGAAGGGCATTTGCGACATAAGATCGCGCGCGCCGGTTGGCTGGGAGAGTCTCCATGTCCGTCCTGAGTGAATGGAAAGTACCGTTGGCAAATCAGCCCCGCGCAGCCGACTACGCTTTCAATCTCGACCATGCGCTCTCCTCGATAGTGGGCCTGCATTCGATCATCCCTGCGGACGCATTCAGCGCCGAAACCCTTGGAACAGAGCGCGCGGGCAACGGGGTGTTGATCGACAACGGATTGGTTCTGACGATAGGATATCTGATCACCGAGGCTGAAGCGGTCTGGCTGCATCTTGGCGACGGACGGGCCATTGAAGGCCACGCTCTCGGTTTTGACTCCGTTACCGGCTTCGGGCTGGTGCAGGCACTGGGACATATCGACGTGGATCCCCTGCCCCTGGGCTCTTCGGCCGCAGCCGAGGTCGGCGACCGCGTCGTGATCGGCGGCGTCGGCGGGCGCACGCGCTCCGTTGCCAGCCAGATCGTCGCCAAACAGGAATTTGCGGGCTATTGGGAATATATGCTGGATGAGGCGATCTTCACCCATCCTGCCCATCCGAATTGGGGCGGCACCGGGCTGATTTCCAATCGCGGCGAACTTATCGGAATCGGCTCGCTTCAACTCGAGCGCGAGCGGGAAAGCAAGGCCGAGTACGTCAACATGGTGGTCCCCATCGATCTGCTCATGCCCGTGCTCGACGATCTCCGCAAATTCGGCCGCGTCAACAGGCCGGCGCGTCCATGGCTTGGAATGTATTCAACAGAAATCGACAACAGGGTCGTCGTGGTCGGGGTCTCGGCAAAGGGTCCCGCCGCGCGAGCCGAGCTCAAGGCCGGCGATGTCATCCTCGCCGTGGGCGGCGAAAAAATCACGAGTCAGGCCGGCTTCTACAGGAAACTCTGGTCGCTGGGACCGGCGGGCGTGGACGTGCCGCTCACCGTGTATCATGAGGGCGTCACTTTCGACGTCGTACTGGCCTCGACAGATCGCACCAAGTTGCTCAAGGCGCCACGGCTGCACTAAAGCATGATCGGGAGAAGTGTGGCGGTTTTCCCTCGCGACAGACGTGGGACGCGTTTGCGCGGAGATCATACGAAAACAAAAATCTGAAGCGCGATGGTGATTCAATTCAATGCCATCGCGCTTTGGACTCCGGATTTCGCCGGAACAGGCGACAAAGGAACGATTTGCCCATGAGCGAGGCCGTGGTGGACGACATCGTGGCCGTGCTGCCGCCGTTGCTGCAATCGCTCGAAGTGCTTGGTTTTGTGGCCCGTCATCTCAATCCACCGGATTTCGATCAGGTCATGGACGCAGTCGGCCAGCCGGACGAGGCCCTGAAGGTTGTTCGTCCACGGCTTTCCGATTGGCCGGACGCATTCGCAGCTGTGAGGACGTCGCTCGAGGCCGCCAGCGACGAGGCGCTGGCCGCATTCGAAGGCTTGCGCAAGGTGCGGCATGGCGATGGCGACCTCGCCACCGTGTTTCGCGCGTTCCGTCATTTGCCGCGCGCGCAGGAGGCGCTCTATCCACTTGCGGCGAAACTCCCGCCCGTGAGCAGCTTCTTCATCGATCCGGAATTGCGCGAAGACGCCGATCTGCTGACCCGCCTTGCGGTACCGGCAAGCGAGGACACCGGGATCATCCACGAGGGCAACGAACCCGGCAGCCGGGGCGGCTTCTCGGTTTACGTTCCAGAATATTACACGCCCGACCGCAACTGGCCGCTGGTGATGGCGTTGCACGGCGGCAGCGGCAGCGGCCGTGGATTTCTGTGGAGCTGGCTGCGCGATGCCCGCAGCCGGGGTGCCATCCTGGTCGTCCCGACAGCCACCGGGAGCACCTGGGCCCTGATGGGTGAAGACGCCGATACGCCGAACCTGTCCCGGATACTCGATATCGTGCGCAGCCGCTGGAGCATCGATTCATCGAAGCTGCTGCTGACCGGAATGAGCGACGGCGGCACGTTCTGCTACGTGACCGGCCTCGAAGCGACGTCACCTTTCACGCATATTGCCCCCATCGCCGCAACATTCCATCCGATGATGGCGGAGATGGCGGATGCGGAGAGGCTGCGCGGCCTTCCCGTCCATATCGTGCACGGCCGGCTCGACTGGATGTTTCCCGTGCAGGTGGCGCGACAAACGCGAGACGCCTTCATCGCCGCCGGCGCGAGCGTCACCTACTGCGAGATCGACGATCTCAGCCATTGCTATCCGCGCGAGATGAACACGCCGATCCTCCGATGGCTGGCCGGCGTTCACACCAGACCGCCATTGGCCCGCAATACCTGACCGTTGACCCATCCGCCGTCGGGCCCGACCAGGAAGGCGACGACAGACGCGATATCCTCTACCGTGCCGAGGCGCTGCAGCGGCGGCATCATCGCCATGCGTTCGACCAATTCGGGCGACTTCCCGGTGAGAAAAAGTTCGGTTGCGACCGGACCCGGAGCAACCGCATTGACCGTAATGTTGCGACCGCGCAATTCCTTCGAAAGGATAGCGGTCATCGTTTCCACCGCAGCCTTGGTCGCTGTATAGACGCCGTAGGTCTCGAGCCTGGTCCCAACCACGCTGGTCGAGAAATTGACGATGCGGCCGCCGTCGCGCAACCGCCTCGCTGCTTCTCGCATTCCAAGGAAGCTGCCCTTGAGGTTGACCGCGATCTGCCGATCGAACGACGCGTCGTCGGCATCGACGAGCTTCGCAAGCTTCATGATTCCGGCATTGTTGACGAGCACATCGATGCCGCCGAACTTGCGTTCCGCCGCATCGAACAGCCCGCGCATCTCGCCGGCATCGCTCACATCCGCCTTTGCGGCGAACGCCCGTCCGCCGCGGGCTTCGATCTGCTGAGCCAGCTCCTCGGCAGCTCCCCCGCTGGCGGAATAATTGATGACGACGGCAAAACCGTCGCCGGCCAGCCGCTCCGCCACGGCAGCACCGATACCACGTGAGGCCCCGGTTACGATTGCGACTTTGCCTGCTTGTCCGGTCATTTTATTTCCTTGTCCCGAAGTTATTCGCCCCTTCATTGATGTGCTCGAGATGCCCGCTTCAAGGCCTTTGATGAATTTCCGGGCAGGGAACCATCAAGGCCACGACGACGTTGTCGGTCAACCAATACGGGAGGGAACAAGATGCGCGTTTTCCTGGGAATGATTCTCGGTGCGCTGCTTCTGGTGGTGGCCGTCTACATCTATGATTCGCAGTCGACTTCGTCCGTCGCCAACGGGGAAAACGCATCCTCCACCAGGACCCTCGTGAATTGGGACGTCGCGGCCGCTGACTGGCGCGCCTTCAAAGCGCGCGTTCACGAGGACTGGATCAAATTGTCGTCAAGGTAGTCGCGACAGCCGGTGCTGACCAATCAGCTCTTTTTCTTCGCAGCCAGAGCCTTGCGGGCGTCGGCAATGACCTGGCCGAACTGGGCCATGGTCAGCACGCCGGGCACCCGAAACTTCCCGACAATGAAGGCCGGCGTGCCCTTGAACTCGAACGCTTCGGCCTGGTCGTTGTTGCGCGCGAGAAGCGCATCGATTGCTGCGGCGTTGTGGGCGAGGTCCTTGTCGAGGCGGTCGAGATCGACGCCACCGTCCGCCAACACTTCCCTGATGCGCGCCTCCGTCAACTTGGAGTTGACGGCGATCAGGGCGTCATGAGCCTGGATGTATTTGTCCTGATATTTGCTCGCCAGCACCATCCGCGCGGCCGTGACCGACACCGGCCCCAAAATCGGCCAGTCCTTGAAAATCAGCCTGACCTTTCCATCGTCCTGCACCACCTGCCGCAAATCGGGTTCGATCCTGCGGCAATAGGGGCATTGATAATCGAAATATTCAACGATGGTGAGGTCGCCGGCGGGATTTCCGGCGGCGGGGATTTCCGGGTCGCGCAACACCAGCGCTTCCGTGAGCACGTCGTCGGCTTGCGCGAACGCCCCTCCGGGGACCAGCGCGGCAGCGCCGGCGCCGAACAGGCCCAACGCTTCCCGCCGGGAGGGTCGCCGCTCCAGTAGGGCCCGTTTGATCGAAGCGTTCATGTCTTTTCTCCTGCCTCCCGCGAGGCGTTACTTCTGTGATGATTACACAAGGAATGCGGACAAATTACGCAACAGCATATAGATCGCTACCGCAATAATGACAGCGGCAAAGACGACATTGAGCGCGCCGCGCCGTTCGGCAAGGAGTTGCGCCGACCGCGTCCCGATCAATCCTCCGACCAGTCCGCCGACGATGAATAACCCCGCAAGCTCCCATGAAATCAATCCCGAGAAAGCGTAGCTCGTAGCCGTCGTCAATCCGAATGCGGTCACGGCAACGAGCGACGAACTGACGGCGTTGATGATCGGCATTCCGGTCGCCAGCATCAACGAGGGCACGATCAGAAATCCACCGCCAATGCCGAAGAACCCCGACAGCGTCCCGGTAGCCAGGCCCGAGCCGATGATCGCCGGCATATTGTCCCAGCTCATCCGCGCTTCGGGTATTCCGGGGCGCGATCGCGTCTTGAGCATCAGAACAGCGATCACCAGCATCAGAAGCGCGAACAGCGCGAGCAGTTTTCTCCCGTCGAGCATCTTGCCGAAAATCGCGCCGACATAGGCGCCGATAATTCCGGCGGCCGCAAACGTGAGCGCGCATGACCACCGCACCGTGCCCCCGCGCGCATGATTTGAGAGATTGATCGCAGCATTGACCGCGACCGCGATCGCGCTGGTTCCGATCGCCACGTGTGGATCGGCAACTCCCACGACATAGACCATCAGCGGCACCGCCAGGATCGAGCCGCCGCCGCCGATCAGGCCCAGCGAGAAACCGACGAGCGCTCCCGATGCCAGTCCGAGCACACCTTGCATCGTGGAGAATACCAAGAAAGTCACCTCGCCTTTGCCGTGAGAGGATAGAGGTAAGTATTGCAAATCGCCGTCCTGCTCTCGAATAACAGCAATGAAGATCAGCGCAAGAGCAGCGTCACGGCAAGCGGAACCAGAAGCGAAGTCACGAGCGCGTTCAGGCTCATGGCGATACCGGCGAACACGCCTGCGACCTCGTCAACCTGAAATGCCCGCGCCGTTCCGATGCCGTGAGCCGCGATTCCGACGGCAAAGCCGCGGGCGCGAAAATCCGAGATCCGCATCCGGTTCATCAGCGGCGTCACCGTGATGGCGCCCATGATGCCGGTCAGGATGACCGCGACCGCCGTCAAAGATGGATCGGCATGCAGGGTTTCGCTGATGCCCATGGCGACACCCGCCGTGACCGATTTCGGCGCCATCGACAGGATCACCACGCGTGGCAAGCCCGCGGCTTCCGCAAGCAGCACCACCGACGCGACCGCGGTGATCGAGCCCGCGGCTAGCGCCACCAGCATCGGCAGGATCGCAGACAGCACCACCTTGCGGTTCTCGTAGAGCGGCACAGCCAATGCCACGGTTGCGGGTCCGAGCAGAAAATGAACGAACTGGGCGCCCGCGAAATAGGTTGGGTAGGTTGTGCCGGTAATAAGCAGGAATCCTCCGATGATCCACATCGAATGCAGCACGGGATTCGCCAGCGGATGTCGACCGGTCTTGAGCGATATCGCATCCGCGATCGCGTAGACCAGCAACGTCACCGACAGCCACAGCAACGGCGACTGCGAAAGATAGACCCACAGCGAGAACGGATTTTCCTTCATGGCTTATTCCGCCCGCGCGATATCAAACGGCTGACGAGAAGAAAGGTGGTCACCGTCACCAGAAGGGTCAACATCACCGAGATCGCAAGCACAGCCAGAAATGCGACGCCGTGATCGGCGATTAGATCGAGCTTTTGCACGACCCCGACCCCGGCCGGGACAAAGAGCAGCGACAGATTGACCAGCATGACGCGGCTGACGCTTTCAACGCCGTCGCCTTGCAGCGGACCGCGCGCCAGCACTGAGAAACGGTCTCGCGCGAGCAGCAGCGCCAGCAGGAGCATAAGGCCGATCACCGGGCCCGGCATCGGAAGGGCGAGGCTCCGCACGAAAACTTCGCCGGCAAGCTGGCACAGCAGGATCAGGCTGAGGCTCGCTATCATCCAGGAATCCATTCACGACGAACTGCCGCATCAAGTGGTGCGGGCAATCTCTTGTCAATGGCTCTGTATCAGTCGGCGCCGCGAAGTCCTGTCTGCGATCCCGCCTGTTCGCGCGGCGCAAGTGCCATGAGCGTTGCTGTCATGATCGCGATGAGGGTTTCGCTGCCGTCTTCGATTGCGAAGGCTTTGGCCTCGCAAACCATCAGCGTCCGGCCGGGTTTGAGAACATTCGCAACGAACCGAAACCGCTCGCCCCTGGCCGGTGCCAGCAGATTGGTCTTGAATTCCACCGTCAATACCCCCGACTGAGGCGGCATGAGCGTGAAAGCAGCCATGCCGCAGGCATTGTCCAGTCCCGCCGTGATGATTCCGGCGTGGATAAAGCCGTGCTGCTGGGCGAAGTCAGGCGAATATGGCATCCACAGTTCAACCTCGCCGGGCTCGAGGCGCACGATCGAAACGCCCAGCGTCCGCATCGCGGGCTGACGGTCGAAGGTCGCGATAGCAGCCGCGCGATATTCGGGATTCTTCGGTTCGTAGCCAGGCATTGCGTCATCCCACCGGAGATTCGGTCAACGCCAGATGGTTTTTGATCTGACTGCGGACCCGATCGCCAAACGGCGCCGATTTGCGCGTCTGCCGGTTCAGGTGGACGCCGGTGATCTCGCATGACGCGGCGATCTCGCCCGTCTCGGCGTTTCGCATTTCGTGCCGCAGGCGGATCGACTTTTCTCCGATCTCCAGCACGATGCTCTTGACCTCGACGATGTCGCCGGCCAGCAATTCGCGCCTGTAGGTGATGTTTTGCTGAACCGCGGCCATGCCGTGACCCGACTCCCGCAGATAGGTCGGCGTCAGCCCGATTCGCGCGAACAGATTCCAGTTTGCCTCGTCGAACTTGCCGACGTACCACATGATGTTCATGTGGCCCACATGGTCGCACTGCCATGGATAGACCGTGCCGCGATAGGTCGCGTCCGATTCCATTGTAGCTCCTGCCATCTGCCATCCGATTTCTGATACGGTAGCGTATCAGACCCGGCGCGGGTTAGCAATACGGTACCGTATCAAGAATGGCGGACAGACCATGAGCGACGGCAGGGGCGAGGCCTGGATCGAGGCCGGAATCAAGGAGATCGCGAGATCGGGCGTCGAGGGCGTCCGGGTCGAGGTGCTGGCGAAAAACCTTGGCGTCACCAAGGGCGGCTTCTACCGGCGTTTCAAGGACCGCGCGGCCCTGCTTGACGCCATCCTGCAAAGCTGGAGCGCGGGCCGGATTGCGGCGATCGAACAACAGACGAGGATCGACGGCATGAGCGCGCGCGAGCGCCTGGGATCGCTTATCCGGCTTTATTCGGAGAAAACCAATGCGGAGGGGATGGCTGTCGAGCTGGCAATACGGCAATGGGCTCGAACCGACGAGCCGGCAGCGCAAGCGGTGGCGAGCGTGGACGCGGCGCGGCTGCAGAACGTCGCCCTGCTCTACCGCGCGACCGGACTTTCGCCGGAGGAAGCGGATGCTCAGGCGTTCCTGTTTTATTGCTTCGTCTTCGGCCAGAGCCTGTTGTTCCTCGAACGCGGGCCGCGCAGGCGGGCACAGCTGATTGCAAGGTCGGCCGAAATACTGCTCGACGAGCGATCCTGAAAAAGCGGCTGGCAAGTCGCCGCGCTCGCAGAGTGCGGCGGGTGGGGGCGTGCTCCATTGAAGATTGCACGGCATTCCCGATGAATTCCCCCCTCCCCCGCAAGCGGGAGAGGGAGCACAGTTTCCTCGCGGCTACAGCTCAGCCTGATTTCATCACGCCTTACGCCGCGCCCTTCAGCCTCTTGTTGCATTCGGAGTAATAGCCGCCGCCCTTCTCGATCCATTTCAGGCCGCCATTGGCATTGGTTGCCTTGTTGGCATTGTACTGATCGACGCAGGTGTGCATGCGCGCCTTGCCGGCAGTTTCCTTTGAATATTTCGAATCGACCGCGAGCGGGAATATCGCAGGACCGCTCGGCATGGCGGGCGCCGCAGCAGGCGCAGCTTCCCTCTTGGCTTCCTTGGGAGCAGCGGGCGCGGCCGGAGCGGCGGCGGGCGCGGCCATCGGCGTGGCATCCGCGCCGCATTGGGCCTTGCGGAAATCGTTCCACTTCATGCCGTTGAGCGTGCCGGCGGTCTTCGCGGCCTGATATTTGGCACTGCATTCCTGCGTGGTCAGGGCTTGCGCGGGTATCGTGGCGGCGAAGGCGCTAAATCCTGAGACGGCGGCAATACACAATAGTTTGGCTTTTATGGTCATCCTCGATCTCCCTGGGACATGGCTGGTCTGAAGTTCCTCATCCTAAGCATGATCCTTAAAAAGTGGGAACCGGTTTTCCTTGGCGACAGGCGCGGAACGCGCTTGCGTTGATATCATGATCACATGGCGAGCGCGTTTGCACCCTGCAACATCGCAGGCTGGCGACGCGTGACAACGGACATCCGGAGCCAAACAAAAATATCGCGCCGGGGAAACAAGGCCGGGCAAAATCCATTCATCTGCGGTTCATCATCGTGGCGCGACCTTCGCGCTCCCCAACCTGAGGTGCTCTTATGATGACAACATATTCCCGCGCGGCCGCCACGGCCCTTGCCTCGCTGCTGCTGCTCGCCAGCCCCGTTCTTGCGCAAACCAGCACGGAGCCCGCCGCGGCAAGTGACAAGAAGATGTCAAAGCCGCGCTCCGCGGCATCCGTCGAATGCTCCAAGGAAGCTGATGCCAAGGGACTGCACGGCAAGGAGCGCAAGAAATTCCGCTCCGAATGCAAGAAGGCCGCAGAGGAGAAGAAGTAATCCTTCCCCCGGGTTTCGGCCCGTCCTCTTTTCGTGCGGCAGGATGGGCCGATATCTTACGCGATTCGAGCCCGACGAACCCTTCCGAGCCTTCTCAGGACGCATTGCTGCGGCCGCTTCGGCGCATTTGTGCGGAGCTTGCGGATTTGCCATAAGGCGGCGTGAGCCAGATCCTGGTGGAGTGGATTTGACATTCGCTACCCACTTGGCCGCGGACTCGAAAGCGAATGTCAAATCCTGAACTCCACCAGAATCTTATACTTGCTGGTGGTCTTGTGATTCTGACATTCGCAAAGGTGTTCGCTGCGACGGGAGGCGAATGTTAGAATCAGACCACTTGCATCGATGGCCGATGCCGTCCCCAGCCGCGCCAAGACCCTTCAAGTCGTCGAAACGCTCGCGATCGGTACGATCGGCGGCGTCCTGTTTCTCGTGGCGGGCCTGCCGGGCGGGTTGATCTCGGGTGCCATGCTGGCGGTCGGCATCGCCGTCATGCTGGGGCGGAAGCTGGCCATGCCGGCGATTCTCACCCAGGCCGTGCTGGTGTTGCTCGGGATTTCGCTGGGCTCTCTGATGTCGCGGCAACTCCTTCAGCATGTGAGCGCCTATCCCCTCACCATCGCCCTGCTGGCGGTCGCGACCTTCTTTACCACCTTCGGCTCAAGCTACTATTTGCAGCGCGTACATGGCTGGGACCGGACCTCGGCATTCCTGGCGGCAAGCCCCGGCGCGCTGTCGCAGATCACCATTCTTGCCATCGAAAGGGGCGCTGACGTATCCGCGATCGCCGTCGTGCAAACCTTGCGCGTGATCATGCTCACCGCCGCGCTGCCGCTGCTGCTCGCGCTGACCGGCATGACATCGGCATCGGCGCCCACGCTGACGATGCCCGTCGCCTCTCCGCTCGGGCTGATCGGCCTGATCGGCGCATCGGTATCGACGGCGCTTCTGCTCAGAATGGCGAAATTTCCCGCGAGCTGGATGTTTGGCGCCATGATCGGCTCGAGCGTGCTGCACGGCACCGGGCTGATCGAAGGGGGCCTGCCGCCGGCGGTGCGCGGGATTGCGCTCGTCGGGATCGGCACGCTGATCGGCTCACGCTTCGCGCGCATGAAGCCGAAAACCCTGTTCGGTCACATCAATGCGGCGCTCGGCGCCTTTGCCATCGCCATCGGGATTTCCGCCATCTTCGTCGCGGTGATCGCGCTGACCACGAATGTGCGGCTTGCCGACATCCTCGTCGCCTATGCGCCGGGCGCGATGGACGCCATGCTCGCGCTGGCGCTGACGCTGCATATCGACCCGATCTTCGTCGGCGCCCATCATCTGTCGCGCTTCGTGTTCGTCACGATCGCAACGCCCGGCATCATCCATCTGTTCGGACGGGCGCAGGAAGATGTTGATGATTGAGGCTTCATCGTCTTTGGAAGATGGATGCGCGGGTCAAGCCCGCGCATGACGGGGTGGAAACGCATCAAGCGCGCTTGCTCGACATCCTGATTCCCCACGCCGCAATGGCGGCCATGAAAAGCGAGATCAGCACGTTGTAGCCGGCGAGCGAGAGGCCGAGAAAGCGCCATTGCACCTCGTCGCAAAGGATCACCTTGGTCTTGTCGAGACGTTCCAGCAGCGAGCCGGCGCTGCCGAGATCGCCGACCGGGCCGGTGCAATCGGCCGGCCCCGGCCAGAAACGCCACTCGATGCCGGCATGGTAGGCACCGAGCACGGCGTTGGCGAGCGCGGCAAGCGCGAGAACGACAAGACCGGCAAGCACCAGGCTGCGCGAACCATTCCCGGCCGCCAGCAGCGCGGTCAGGGCCGCGAGCGGGATCGCCAGATAATAGGCATAGCGCTGTTCGAGGCAGAGCGGACAGGGAAGGATGTCCAGCACGAGCTGAAAGAACCACGCGCCGCCAATCGTTGCCACTGCGATCGCCGCGATGGCCAGCGCCGCGACCAGGGCGGGATTTTTGTCGCCGATGCGGCCCATCGAGGTGTTTGCGCTAGCCTCAGCCGTCACATTCGCCTCCTTGCGTCCCTGCAGGCCTCCTACCCTGTGCGGGTCGCGCTGTCGAGGCGACAGAACTTCACACTGCAGTGTTCTCGCGGGTTGACCGGCATTCGCCGCCAGCTATATTCCGGCGGCTTTGCGACGTCCGCTGGCTCGCGGTCATCCAAAGGCCCCTGTGGCGGAACTGGTAGACGCGCTCGACTCAAAATCGAGTTCCGCAAGGAGTGCTGGTTCGATTCCGGCCAGGGGCACCATCCTACCGTCCGCCCTTATCCGCCAACGTTCGTTTTCCTCAACAACGACAAGTACAAGTCGCATTTTTGGCTTCGCGGCCGTTCGTCCAAATCTCATGGTATCCGGCGACATTCATGGTATCTTCCGTGGTAGATCATTGGGGTCATGGTATCGCGACTTTTGGGTGGAATCGAACCGATGCCGGCAAAGAACGACACCTATTTTCGGCACCTGAAAGCCGGCGAAAAAGACTACAAGCGCTCAGACAGTAGCGGCCTCTTCATGCTCGTCACCAAGACCGGATCAAAGCTCTGGCGCTACGCGTACAACTTTGACTCCAAGCAGAAGCTGCTCGCGCTAGGCCAGTATCCTGTCACTTCTCTCGCGGACGCGCGCATCAAGCGCGACGATGCCAAGAAGCTGCTAGCCGAAGGCATCGACCCCTCCGTCAACCGCAAGGAAGAGCGCCGCAATGCGCGGATGGCGCGGGCCAACACTTTTGAAGCCGTGGCCAGAGAACTCATGGACAAGTTTGAGGCAGAGGGCGACGCGCCGAAAACTCTGAAGAAGAAACAGTGGCTGCTTGATTTCGCCAACAAGGAATTCGGCAAGCGGCCGATCGCGGAAATCAAGGCGCCGGAAATCCTCGATGCGTTGCGGAAGATCGAGAAGCGCGGGCGGCACGAAACAGCCACTCGCGCGCGTGGTACTATTGGTGCCGTATTCCGTTTCGCCATTGCAACGGGTCGCGCTGAACGGGATCCAACCGCGGACCTGCGCGGCGCGCTGATCACCCCGACGGTTACTCACCGGGCGACGATCGTCGAACCCAAAGCTGTCGGTGCGCTGCTGCGGGCAATCGATGGCTTTGAGGGGCACGACGTAACGAGATACGCCCTAAAGCTGGCACCGTTGGTTTTTGTGCGACCTGGCGAACTTCGCCAGGCCGAATGGGCCGAGTTCGACCTGACGGGCGCAGAATGGCGCATACCCGCCAAGAAGATGAAGATGAGACGACCGCACCGGGTGCCGCTGGCGCATCAAGCGCTCGCTATTCTTGGCGACCTCCAGCAAATAACGGGTGGATCAAAATATCTCTTCCCGTCGGTGCGATCCTGGCATCGCCCGATCAGCGACAACACGCTGAACGCGGCTTTGCGCCGTCTCGGATACGACAAGACCGAGTTGACCATTCACGGTCTGCGATCCACCGCGTCAACGCTCCTGAACGAAAGCGGCAAATGGCATGTGGATGCGATCGAACGTCAACTTGCCCATCAGGAGGCGAATGAAATTCGTGGCGCCTATACCCATGCCGCCGAGTTCTGGCAGGAGCGCGTGCGGATGATGCGCTGGTGGGCGGATGAACTCGATCGGATGAAAGAGCTCGGCCGCGTCATAAAAATGAGCGCCTGACGAAGAAAACGTGGAAAGCGGAATTACTCGCACTTGAGTCACACGCCGTCACACCGAGGTGTTCGACTCAAGGAGCGACAGAAGTGAGCGCACCACCACCAGTCGCCGGCGTCCGACAGTTGTCGTCGCAAGATGTCCGTTTCCTATCAGTTCGTAGAGCTTCGTGCGCCCGAGGCCCGTCACCTCACATGCTTCGTTAATTGTACAAGTGAGCTTCTGGGCGAATGGAACCGTGCGCGGCCTCACGGCTTCCGAAGTGGATGGAGTCAACTGCAAGTCTTCTACTTCGTCGTTCTCTCGTCGCATGCGCCTCATGGATTCTCCTGCTCGCAAAGAACTCGACAGGGGCCAGACTTGTCCTTGCGATGAGCAGCGTCAATGCGGACGTCCGAGGGTCACAGCGTACGACAGCGCGCGTCGACGATTATCCGGCTAGTTTCGGAAATCAGCGGCGCCAAATAATTTTTCGATGTGTTGTGAGAGGGTGCGACCACGAAAACGATTGGGCTCCCCACTCACGCCGGTGCCAGCAGATGATGGCTCTGCCGGCCGAGCGCTGCAAAATTGAATATGGGGACCGTTCAGCCATCCCCTCGAAGCGGCCGTCGCTCGCTCGCCTGAGCGCAGCGTTGGCGAGCGACGGCGGCGGAGAGGGATGACCCATCCCCTTGGTGGGCTTGAGCATCGTGAGGCGACTTCGCAATTCAAACTTGGTTCTGTGTTGTGTGACCACGGCGCTACAGGCTGAGGCCCCTGTTCCGTCCCAACGTCCACTCGATGCCCCCGTCGTCACGCATAAGGCCGCCGATGTGCCGGCCGATGTGCCTCTCAAGCATTGGTAGCCAAGGCACCAACTGGAAGCCGAGCCCGTTGTCGATTATGGCGAAGCGCCCGCTGACGAGGCTGGCGACGCCGGCGAGGCGGCCGCTGACATAATCGCCAGCATTTGCCGGCATGTAGGTGAGCCCGCGGTCTCTCGCCATCTGATGGCCGACACGCTCGACTTCGAGCCGCTCAAGTTTCGCTACGAAGTCGACGGGGACACGGATTTTGCCATCTTTGGCGGTCGCAAGTCCCATCTCCACGAGTCGTTGCGCCCTCCGATTCATGGCTTTGCCGACTTCCCGGCCAAAGCCGCTGTCCCGGAGGTCCGAACGGTCGTCCACGATCATCTGTCGGTCGAGCCAGGTCGCACCATCGCTGGCAATCTGCCGGTCGAGGCCGATGGCCGAGAGCGTCCGTATTCTTAGGCCGTCACCGCCCTGGCTGAGGTCGTAGGCCTGCCCGCGCTCGACGATGTCCTTCGGGACCTTCCAATGATCGGCATCGATCCGCTCGACAAGACCCGCCCGGCGTAACGCCTCCAATCGGCGGACGTGGGAGCGCACGAAAGCTTCGGAGTCCTTGCCCTGCCGCTCAAAGCTGTCGCGGACGCGCTCCAGGTGCCGGCTTGGCCGGTAGATGTCGGTGCGCTCCTCGACATTGCTGGCGATGTTGCGGTCGGCAGGTCTTGGACCGGAGACGACTGGGGCCGCTTCGACGATCATGTCCCGTCGGATCTCCTCGATCCGGCTCGGGTCCTTGAATTCCATATGATGAACCCGGCCATCGATGCTGTCGACGACCAGATAGACGCGCTCGCCCATCTCGTCTCCAGCCAGGCCCTTGGCCAGGACCCGGCCGGCGATCTTCTCGCCTAAGCCTTCGCCGTGAAGGGCGAATTGGCCGACACCACGCTCCTCGGCGAGACCATTCCTGGTGAGCGCCCGATGGATCGAGTTGATGGCCTCGTTGCGGTAGTCCATATCCTTCAGAACTTGCTCCGCACGCTCGGAAAGGGACCATCGTCCCGGCTCAAGCTCAGTGGCCAGTCCGTAGCGCTCCAGGTGCCTTACCCGGCCGATCATAAGGTTGCCGTTCTTGCGAACCAGCCAGGTCGCGCCCTCCCCTGGTCGCAGGTCGATCACACCCTGCTCCTGCTGCTCGCTCAGAAGCATCTTGTCGAGCCGGGTGACCCGCTCGGCCTCGACCTCGTTCTGTAGCATGGTCTGAAGCTCGATCTCGCTCTGGTGACCCAGTTCCCGGGTCACCAGCTCGCTCGCCCGATGGCGGAGGCCATGGGCGATGTAGTCGCCGGCGATATTGAGGATGCGGCCGTCATCGAGCACGCCGCGGACGATAATGTGGGTATGGGGATGGCCGGTGTTGTGATGGTCGATCGCGATCCAGTCGAGGCGCGTTTCGAGGTCCAATTCCATCTGGCGCATGAGGTCCCGGGTGAAGCCGCGCAGGTCAGCCATTTCGGTTGCATCCTCGGGTGCGACGATGAAGCGAAACTGATGGCGATCCTCCCGCCCGCGCTCCACAAACGCCTTGCCGTTAGTCTCGTTCTCGAACGCCGAATAGGCCTTGCCCCGTTCGCCATCACGCGTGACCCCATCCCGCTCGAGATAGCGGAGATGGGCATCCACGGCCCTGCTCATCGTTCCGCGCATCTTCGGAGCTCGCGCGCCCCGCTGCTGCGGATTGAGCCGGACAACCCTGGCCTTGATGACGACCCGCCGCGCTCGAAAACGGCCCGCGGAATCTCTTTGCCAGCCCCCCTCCTTACTCGGTCGAGGAAAGGATGCTACGACTTTCGCACCTCGGCCACGCGCGTTGAACCGGCCCGTCCTGCCTCCTTCCCGGCCACCGGCCGACGCCGCTCCCGAGCCTATCCGTTGAGGATCGCCACCTGCCTTGCGGACTGCGATCTGGACCTGCTTGAGGAACGGTTGCGTACGCGGATTGATGCGTGCTCCACCGTTGCGTGACCGACCAGGCCTGATCCTAAACTTTTCGCTGTCATCACGTGCCATGAGGCGACGATTGGCCTCGGGAAAAGCCGACACAAGAGCTTCCAAGCATCGATCGCATCAAATCGCACTAGCGCGCAAGATGGGGAAGAAATAGCAGGGCTCCTCCTCGACGCACATTGCGAGCGCCATCTCTCACAAGATTGAAATTCATCGGGAAAGTTTGGTTGGCGGCATCTGCACACATTCCACCACGCCGTTTTGACGTCCCGAAGACTTGCAAAATCCAATGTGCAGACAAGCCTTTGCGACCGAAGGGAGCCAGCGAACGCCAGTTCGCTTTATCTTGCCGTCACTCCCTCGCCGTCACTTCTTGCCCTCGAGCCTTCCCTCAGACCTGAGCCACCAGTCTAGATGACCAGAGATTTGCGAAGCCGCGTTTGCAGCGCGCGTGCGGACGATGTGCAGATGAGCTGCGGCCGAGCAGGCATACGAAACGTCGCTTCCAGGCTGACGGAAGCGCATTTGGACGGACAACTTGTCAAGCTCGCCGTGCCTTTCAGCTGCAGAGTGTGAACGGGCTAGCAAGGACGATTTGATATTCCGACGCTGCTTAATGGCGACAACACGGTTGAGTGGAACTTGTGTGAAACCGAGCAGGGATGCGCCCGTTAGCTCGACTCCGGCAGAGGCGACGCGCTAGCAAGACCTCCTGTTCGGTCGCCCTATTGTTTGAGCTCGAAATGCCTGAGCAGGAACTAACTCGCCGCGCTATGTACGATCTTGTTATGGTCCCGGCCGATGACAAAGGTCGCCGAGGATTTGGGAATACCCGAGTCGCCCTGAAAAAGATTTGTGACAAGCATCGGGTCCGGACGCCGCCGTGCGGGTAGTGGCAAAGCGGGACGACAAAGCAGATTCAATTCCACAGCACGTCAGATCCAAAACACGAGCGAATCGTGATTCGCGGTTCGCGCAACAATCTGGCGTCAGAGATTCTCGAGGTTTTGGAGCAAGAGCGGAAACGCCGAAAGGGCAAGCCTAAGTCGGCCTCGCTTGCCGAAGTCGCACTGACAGTCCCGCCGCAGGACGTGCACCCAGCAATCTCGGCAACTGCAAAAGCTCTGCACCAAGCAAAGCAGAACGCAGACGAAGTCATCGGGGCGACCAATCTCGATTTGCCGTGGCGTACTGCGTCTCGATGATTCTGATTCTGAGCGTCGCTCGCCGTAGCTGTTATTAACGACTATCTCAGGAAAATCGCTCGCAAAAGTTGTTCGAAGCAATGAAGGGTGTCCGGAGATTCCATAACACCCGATCAGCGAACGGCAGCGCAAATTGTTGAGATCCGCAAGGCTCGTGCCAGCGCCAGGTTGTGCGCCGGTTTAACCGTTGATCCTAGACCTAGTGGGTCCGACAAGCCTTCGACAACCCAAACCAAAAGCGCATCAACGGAGAATAATTTGCTGCGTGCTCAAACCCCGGAGTGGGACCGCACATCGACGGTCGCAAGCAAGCCCGGATTGCCATAGATTACCCATCATGAAGAAGATTGGCTTCCTCTCATTCGGGCACTGGACGCCCTCACCGCAATCGCAGACCCGCTCGGCCGCGGACACACTCCTGCAATCCATCGACCTCGCCGTTGCCGCCGAGGAATTGGGCGCGGACGGGGCCTATTTTCGGGTCCATCACTTCGCGCGCCAACTTGCCTCGCCTTTTCCGCTGCTGGCGGCCGTCGGCGCCAAGACCAGCCGCATCGAGGTTGGGACTGCGGTGATCGACATGCGCTACGAGAACCCCTTCTACATGGCCGAGGATGCCGGGGCCGCCGATCTCATCGCCGGCCGGCGTCTGCAGCTCGGCATCAGCAGAGGGTCGCCCGAGCAGGTAATCGATGGCTGGCGATATTTCGGTTTTCGGCCGGCCGAAGGCGAGAGCGACGCCGACATGGGGCGGCGTCATGCCGAGGTCTTTTTCGACCTGCTGCGCGGTGAAGGTTTCGCCCAGCCGAACCCACGACCGATGTTTCCAAATCCGCCGGGGCTGTTGCGCCTGGAACCCCATTCTGATGGCCTGCGCGAGCGCATTTGGTGGGGCGCCGGTTCGAACGCCACGGCGGTCTGGGCGGCAAAACTTGGGATGAACCTGCAAAGCTCGACACTCAAAAACGACGAAACAGGCGAGGCTTTCCATGTACAGCAGGCTGCGCAGATCCGGGCCTACCGCGCCGCCTGGAAGGAAGCAGGTCATGCTCGCGAGCCGCGGGTCTCGGTCAGCCGCAGTATCTTCGCACTCATGGAAGATCGTGACCGCAGCTATTTCGGGCGCGGCCGCGAAGATGGTGACCAGATCG
The DNA here is from genome assembly GCA_963820275.1 of uncultured Alphaproteobacteria bacterium. Lineage (GTDB taxonomy): Bacteria > Pseudomonadota > Alphaproteobacteria > Rhizobiales > Xanthobacteraceae > Bradyrhizobium. Next base: position 43,301 of record CAWFZL010000017.1, on the reverse strand, counting down.
GATTCATCGACGAGAGGACCCGGGCGATCTTTGGCCGCAGCTATGCCGCCGAGCCGCATATACTCATCGAGCAGCTCAGAAAAGACGAGGCTATCGCCGAGGCCGACACGCTGCTGCTGACCGTCCCCAACCAATTGGGCGTGGCCTACAACGCCCATGTGATCGAAGCGATTCTGACCCATGTCGCTCCCGCCCTGGGGTGGCGCTGACGAGGCGGCTTGGCATATCTGACTTAAAAGGAGTTTGAATTGAGCGTTGCTTTCACCAAGGAAGACAGTGCCGAGACTGCGTCGGAAACGCTGCTACCCGACCGCCCGATTTCACCTCATCCGAACCTTGTTACGGAAGCGGGATTGAAGGCTCTGAAATTGCACCTCCACCACGCTCGCGAGGCGTACGAGGCGGCGCAGAAGATCGAAGACGTGAATGAACGACGGCGGCAAGCGGCAATCCCCTTGCGCGATATGCGCTATTTTGCGGCGCGAGTTCGGACGGCCCAGGTCATCACCAATCCTACGTCGACTGACACGGTTGCCTTTGGCAGCACGGTGACCTTTAGGCGCGACGATGGGCGCGTACAGAAATATCGTATCGTGGGAGAGGACGAAGCAGACCCCAAGGCCGGTTCAATTTCCTTCGTATCCCCGGTAGCAAGGCTTCTGATGGGCAAGGCTGTCGGGGATGTAGCAGGTACATCCGGTCAAGAGCTCGAGATCATTGCGATCTCGTAGTACGCCCCCATCGGAAGCAGCAGACGTTTGTGATGGCCGCTTTGCGCCAGAAGCGGCCGTTCACCCAGAGCCCTTTATCTTTACGGCCAGACAACAAAAGAAACAAAAGGCCACGCGGGAATTACACCGCATGGCCTTTGCGAGACTGTCCCCTAGGCCCTCCAGAGATTCCGTCTCGGCGCGCATAGTGTGCGGGTGGAGGTGCCTGTCTAGAGCGTGATGAAATTACCCACAGTTCAGTCCAGACGAACGAACACGGGTCAACCAACCCATCCGCTTAAAACAGCATCTTTAGCGACCTTCAGGGGTGACGCCTTGACCGACTTGCTGGCTGGCTTAGCCGCGAACTGCATATGTTCTTTCGTGAAAGGATTTACACCGCTGCGGGCTTCAGTAGCAGGCTTGTTCACGACCGACATTTTGGCGAAGCCAGGAATGACGAACTCGCCGGATTCATTCGGTTCCTTATAGCCTAAAGCCACAAAAATGGCCCTTTCGTCGGACCCAGCAATTGCAATCCCTCGGGAATGACGCCAACTACGTTCTCTTGCTCAAGTTTCGCGAGCAGCCGAGAAAATGGTTTCGATAGTCAGTAAGTCCTCACGATTCTTGACTTAGATCATGGTCCATCGCGCTTGCAGGGGCATTCGATTTAATCGGAGCTATCTGTGGTGAACACTTTGGCCAAGCTGGCAATCAATCGTTGGTATGTTTCGACTACCATGGCGAAAGAAGGGAAACTCCGGCGCGCGGCAAGGGAGACCAAGGGATTCCCGACCGAGACCGAGGCCAAGCAATTTGCGAAGGCGATGCTTTCCGACGGCCACAATGTAACAGCCGGTACGGTGTACCCTGATGAGCCGATACGACGTACCGTCTCAGCCAGAGAGGTGGGTCGAGGAAGAGGGTTAGTAGGTCTGAGAACTGGCAGTGTTCGAGATGGGTCCAAGGTGCAGAGGCAGCGCGCGAGAGTTTACGAGCGGACCCTGATAGCCGGTTGCCCGGCAGTTGTGTTGTTGCCACAGGCCATTCTCGGACCGAAAACATCTGGGATGGCTTCTCGCCGATTGATCCGTATCAATGCGCAGACTTCATGCGGCAGGATAAGAATATTATCGCGGGCGTTTTCGACGGGATCATCGCGCAGCATGGATTGGCCTGACTATCTACGGGATCAGGCGATCATGTATCGGCAACAAGCCGAGCAGACGGACGACCCTATTGTCAAAAACGAATTGCTTGAGTTGGCGTCTGTCTGTGAGGAAGTCGCAAGTAACATCGAGGATCACCTGACAGGTGGGTAAGCGCTGTCGGATCGGATCAGCGATTATCTGTCGCGATGGCCTTCTTGTCGGAGTTAAGCCATGCGGCGGGTCCGCCTTGAATTTGATCCAGCGCAAGACTGGGACCGTCTTGGGGTATCTTGCTAAAAACCGCTCACTCGGTGGATCGATCCCATGATTATTGAGCTGTTATCACGTGAGCATCGCAACATTGAAAGATTGCTTGGCGTCCTCGAGCGCGAACTGGAGCTTTTCGAACGCGGAGAGCGTCCGGACTACGAGGTCGTTCGCGCGATTATTAGCTATTTCGAGGTTTACCCCGAGGTGTACCATCATCCGCAAGAAGACCTGGTCTTTGCCAGGCTAAAAACTCGCGATCCCGCCGCCGCCCGGAGATCGCTTCGGTGTTGACTGCTGGTAAGGACCCGCTTTGTCGGGCACGCCGACGACTGCGGCCTCCAGGACGGAGGGGTGCTGAATCAGCGTAGATTCGATCTCGAACGGCGACACATAAACGCCGCTGACCTTGAGCATGTCGTCACTGCGGCCAGCGTAGGTGAAGGAGGCGTCGTCAGCATTGCGTATATATTTGTCGCCGCTTTTGGTCCATGCGCCCAGGAAGGTCTCGCGCGATTTCGCTCGATCGCCCCAATACATCAGCGCCGAGCTGGGCCCCTTTATGTAAAGATCGCCTGGCTCACCGTCCGGCACCGGCCGGCAGTCTTCGCCGCGCAGCTCTACACTATAGCCCGGGACGGGCCAGCCTGTGGTGCCATAGCGCACTCGCCCCGGACGGTTCGACAGGAAGATGTGGAGCATTTCGGTGGAGCCGATTCCGTCGATGATTTCGCAGCCGAAATGTGCGGTGAAGCGCTCTCCCAATTCGGCGGGCAGCGCTTCGCCCGCCGACGAGCACAGACGAAGAGACACTTCGTTGCGCGCCGGCAAATCGGGTGAGGCGAGCATTCCGGCGTAACCGGTGGGAGCGCCGAAGAAGATCGTTGGACGGACACCGTTCACTTCGCCGCGCCAGCGCCTGAATGTCGCTTCGGACGTCGGTCGCTCGGCCATCAAGATCGTGGTCGCACCCACGCTCAGCGGGAAGGTCAGCGCGTTACCAAGGCCATAGGCGAAGAAAAGCTTGGCCGCCGAAAAGCAGACGTCAAATGCCTTTGGTTTGATCAAGCCATCGGAGTCCTCGGCGGGAACGACGGCGGCCTCAATGACTAGCGGATGGGCTTGGTCTTGGCAGCCTGCAGCACCCAAGGCGAGCATCATGATGAAATCACCGTCCGGCGCCTCGCTTTCCATCGTTGTTCATGATCGCGGTCAGCAAGAACACCAGGTGCCGGCTGCCAGTTGACCATTTGATGACGTTGGCGACCGGAACCAGGAATGCCGAAGTCCCCTTCGCTGTATAAAGCAGGCCGAGATTCACCGTTGCGAACTTCGATAAGTCGATGGAAACAGACTGAATATCTCACCCCAGGTGAGGAAGATGAGCGCTGCGAAAAGCACGAAAGCCCACGGGGCAGTCCCAAGCGTCCCGAGCAACCAGTAGCTGACCGCCCCCAAGCCGAACGCGATTGCCATGGTATTTTCACGGCCGATGTGATCGGAGACCCAGCCAAATAGCGGCCGAGCCGCGCCGTTCGCAACGCTATCGATGATCAGTGCGGCGGTCAGGGTTGTAGCACCGAAAAAAATGATTGTGTTCGCGACGTCGAAGTCCTTTGCGATAGGAGCGATTTGCGCCGTTGCCATCAGGCCGCTGGCGGACACCAATCACGAACATGACGCAGAGAATCCAGAATATGAGCGAGGATAGCACCTGGGCTGGCGTGTAGTTGCGCGACGACTGGGCAACCTTGGGCGCGGGAACGCCAGCCATCTCACCGGGCTCCGGCGCCCGTAGCAGCCAAGCCAAGATGAAGACAACTCCACCCTGAACCAGCCCGAACCATAGAAAGGCTGCTGAGCTCTTTCTTGACGTAGTCGCATTTTTCTTTGCCTCCGGCGATGCCGACTACGCGCGCCCCCTTGATTTTCGCAATCTGGCCGACTGCCGAACCCACCGCACCCGACGCCGCCGCCACCACGACGGTTTCGCCGGGCTGCGGCTTACCGATCTCGAGCAGGCCAAAATAGGCTGTCATCCCCGGCATGCCGAGCACGCCCACGGCGGTCGAGATCGGCGCGAGTTTCGGATCGATCTTGATCAGCCCCTGACCGTCAGAAACAGCGTGTGTCTGCCAACCTGCGCGAGACAGTAGGATCTCGCCTTTTTTGAACGCGGCATTGTTGGACGCGATCACCTCGGACACGGTACCGCCTTCCATCACGCCGCCGACCGGGACCGGTGCGGCATAAGACGCCGCGTCGCTCATGCGCCCGCGCGTATAGGGATCGAGCGACAGCCAAATCGTGCGCAGCAGCACTTGCCCCTCTCCGGGCACAGGGGCCGGATATTCCTCAACGCGGAAGTCGGATGGCTTGGGCTCGCCAACGGGACGCGATGCCAGAACTATGCGCTTGCCTTGGGGCATGGGGAACTTCCTCCACGATTATCTGATGAGCGACATGGTAGCGAGGGAGAAGACAATCAGGAAGATTGCGCCTGAGCTGACTCTAACACCGTCCTCCCCTCGCAGAAGTTCAATGCATGTCGCGATGTGAATACCAGACTTGGAAGATCATTGGCGCATTCGTGATCGTGTGCGCATTACCCGCTGATCATCGTGCTGTGACGAGGTTAACCACGAAACAAATCTGCGGAGGAAAAATGCAAAAATTTAAGATAAATTGAATCAATCCGTCGGCGGACGGTTGGAAATTTTCATTCTACCGGCGCACGGAGAACAACACATGAAGGCGCTTTTGTTGGCTGCCATCTTTGCGACGGCGGCGAGCGGGCCTGCATGGGCTCAAACCACGGGCTCCCTTGGTCCACATATCATGAACGACCCGGGCCCCCGTGGCTCCGGCGGCGGCACCGGGGGAGGCCTCAATCTCGGTCACGTCTTTACCGGTGCGGGGGCGGCGGCCTCGACGGGCACGGCGGCGGCGGGTTCGCTCGCCAACGGGATCACCACCAACATCGGTGCTGGTTTCGCGGCGACCTCCCCGGTCGGCGGCACCTCGACCGGCCTCGGAGCGTCTGGCGCGGCCATCACCGGCAGCGTCTCCAACAACATCGGCGTGGGCGGTGGCTTCACCAACGTGCTGCCCTAACGCAGACGACAGTCTAATCCTGAGCCCCAATGTGTCTCCGAGCTAAAGCTGATCCTCAGCGCATTCGTAATCGTGTGCGCGCTATTGACCGCGTTGCTCGTGGTGCTGTGACGAGGTTAACCACGAAACAAATCTGCGGATTCAGCGCAGCGAAAAATGCGAAAATTTAAGATAAATTAAAATCAATCGGCGGGTCGACCGTGCCCTTTCATTCTACCGGCGCACGGAGAACAACACATGAAGCCGCTTTTGTTGGCTGCCATCGTTGCGATGGCGGCGAGCGGGCCCGCATGGGCTCAATCATCAACGGCGACGGGGACGGGCGTCGGCATTGCCAAGTCGACGTCGGGATCGCAGGCGATCTCGGGTCAGGGCGGCTCGGCGACGATCACCACCAACAGCAGCGTGCCGGCCGATCAGACGGTCAAGAACGTGCCGAGCGTTTTCGCACCGGGCCTGGCCGCGGCCGGGCTCGAAACGTGCCTCGGGTCGGTTTCCGGCGGAGGCGCAATTGTCGGGACCGGATTCAGCTTCGGCACCTCGATCCCTGATCCCGCCTGCGCGGCGCGGCTCGATGCGCGGACGCTGTGGAGCATGGGCCTGAAGAAGGCCGCGGTGGCGCGGCTTTGCCTCAACGGCGACATCTACCGCGCGATGCCGGACGTTTGCGCGATCTACCTGCCGCGGGCTCCCGTGGCTCCCATCTACGCTCCCGCTCCGGTCGCCTATGCATCGGCGGCAACGACGGCCAAAGGGGAGCAGCCCTACGCGGAGGGCCCGATTCTGCTGGTCGAGGGCGATACCGGCAAGATCCGTCTTTGCAACGACTACGACGAGCCCGGCCAGCGCTGCCGCGTTTGGGCCCACCTCGCTCACCATCCGACGCCGAAGAAGCAGGCGACAGCGAGTGGTTGGAGAGCCGGAGGCTTCCCAGCGATGGAGCGTTGCACGAAAACGGATGATGAGCCCGGCCTATTACAAAAAACAAGCATGCTTTGCGGCAAATTTTTCCCTCCCCTTGTCCCAACCGAAATCCGGCCTGACGTCGGCACCGTGCTGACCGCGCACCGCGCAGACGAAGCGGTCCTCAAGATCGGACAGCCGCGTTTTGTCGAACTGGATCAGGCCCGATCCTTCGCCGGGTGCTGGCGGTTCTTGATCTTGATCCAGTGCTTCGACCGACCGGCCTGATACGGACGATCCGTCGCTTCGACACTAACCCCTCTAACCCCATTTGGCAGGCCGCCTGAAACAAGTCCGGACCGATCTCGCCCTGCTCGAACGGGTTGACGAAGATGCCCTCCAGTCGGCGCGCCAGCAGACGGTCTAGGTTAGTCTTGCGCATCAGCAGGGGCAGCTTGTAAGTCCTCGCCGCCCTCGACGAGGATGTCGAAGGCGCAGAACTGCACCTCTTCGTCGTGCCTGCGGCGGTGCAGGGTGTTGAAACACGATCGCCGTCGCGCTCCAACCGCAGCCGGTAGCCGTCATACTTGATTTCGTGGAGCCAGTCGCGGGTGGCGGGGACGGTGGGCGATCTGGCAGGGAGGCAGAAGTCGAAGGGCAATAGGCAACCGTCACCGTTTTGCGAGCCGGAATGCGAACCCATGAACCTTTGCGCGTATCCGTTGTACCTACAGATTGCCGACGACAGCCGCTGTCGTTATGGGGCAGGGGCAATTTCAAGTCGTTGGCAGGGGCCGCCCTAATTTCAGTTCGCAGCGCCGTGGGGCGGCCCCACTTTTAGCACGACCCAACTTGGCGCTGGGGCCGGGTGTCGGTCACGCAACTAATTCGAACTAAATTCGATGCAGCCTGACCTAGCTCATCCGAGCAAGCCCATTGCGGCGATGAGCAAAAAGCCCAAAGCCGCGGCTGCGATGTAAAATCGCTCCGCGATGTCCATGGGAGTCCCCCAAGGCCCACTGACACGATATGCCCGGATCACGGTGCTGTCTGCAGAACTTTTGATGAAGGTTGCTCGTGCGACGGCAAAGCCCAAAACGGCCCCGGCGCGGGGGGAAGCGCCGAGACCGTCAAACCTCTGGGGAGGTTTCTCCCCGGAATGGGGGGCTAAGTTGGGGTTTCCAGGGAGCAGGAATGATCTAGGTCTGCCGGTTCTGATTTCCAGTGGCCCAAATGCCAAGGTGGGGGAACGGCGCATGTTTTTATCGATTATCAGTTGGCGAGTGGGCTTCCCCGCCAGCAGTGCCAAAGCGGGGTCGTTCCCGTGGGTCGCTCACACCAGTCGAAGCGGGTCGCGCCCCTGCTCGAAGCGGGCCTGTCTGCTTGCGTTTAGTACAAGCACTAGGGACGGCGCTGGTAACAGCGCTGTTTCTAGTTTTGTCCACATCTCAGTGCCGGATGGTTGCCTCTAGGAATTTGAGTACTGACGCGGGTACTTCGTCATACTCAACGTAACGTCGCCGCAGTTCGTCGGCGATATCTACAGTCACATCACGCGACCAGCCTTCAGCCGTATTGAAAGCAACGATGCGGACCGGATTTTCGTATTGGCCTTCGAGTAAATTTCGGACCATCCACGCGCGGTTGCTTCCCATTTCGTCGGTCTCGCGCCATACCCTGCCGAGAGAGCCGAAATCGTCCAGCACGAGATAGACGTCACGCTGTGTATCTTCGGGAATAATGGAAGGCGAACGGGGCATGATACGCAACTCCAACTGAAAATTTGCCGCCCCCCTGCAATCTGTTTCGACGAATGCCCCATCATAGCGGTCGAACGGCAGGCGCGGTAGTTGGGGTTCGACACCTCAAACCCCACCAGTAGCGGCTTGCATTTTGTTCCCTTTTCGTTCCTTCTGAGCCTGCTCTTTGGACGGGTGAGCGATGCCGGACATTGATGCTGATCGCGCCCGCAGACGCCGATCAGCTAGAGGCGGCCGGCGACCAAGCCATCGCAGCTTGCACGGCGACGTGCGCGACGCGGGTTAGGCGCTGATAGTCTCCAACCATTTTCTCGAGACCAAACTGGAGAACCTAAGGGCTGCGGTGTCGAGGGGTTATGCGCGGGGGAAGTTGCCGGCGCGTGATCAGAAAGATTGGTATGATTGAGACCGCCCCGAGTTGATCTGCATCAATCAACTTTGATATGCCGCATCATATCTTTTCAAGTGTCCCATGAAAAAGCCAGTTCTCTCAACAGGCGAGCCTGAGCCGAAGAAGGCCCTGCGAGCCGGCAGGCCCCCTACCGAGGGGTTCACGGTAATTGTCGACGGTCATTTTAAGTCAGGGTTTGAGACGCTCGATGCTGCTGAGGCATCAGCGCGAAAGCTGATGTCGACTTATCCAATGCTTAAGATCGAAATCTATGATGCTGCAACAATGGCCCGGACTTTATTGAGCTGAGAAATTTTGCTTGCTGTCGGAAACCGTCATCGTCGGGAGCAGAAAAATGGCCCTCCTAAAGCGAGAACTGTATCGTCAGGTCAAAGGCCCTGGGATCACCCACGCGGATCGTTGCACACTTGTATTTGATACCGACGCGAAAAACTTATACGTCGAGCGGGATGTGACGCATTTGGACACGAGCGTTTGTGGTGCGATTGAGATGCAAACCGCCACAATGGATATCGCGGATTATTTCAAGCAGGGCGGCCAAACTGCCGGGCACCGCGAGCTATGGCGGTTGCTAAGGACGCTCTTTAAAGAGACTGATGATACCGACGAGTTGATCGACTAGCCGCAGCGTTTCGTCAGCCTTCTGGGCCGTTTAAGGAGCATCCGCTTGGCCTTCGCCTCTGAAAGGGCGCGCAATCGTTCATGCTGATCTTCGAAGCCGCTCGTACAGCTAGATCAGGCTGCCCGGCATGAAGCAGCGGATCCACACGCCTTGGTCACTATAGAACGGCCACACCATGGTGCGCCCTGCCCTGTTTGGCTGCGTAATTACAGCATCGTCCGGCACGTCGACCCAGATGGCGGTATCGGAGTTCTCAGTCTTTGGCACGCGAACACGATAATGACCGTTCTTCGATTCCCAATCGGCGTCCTGGACCACGTAGCCGTCAGCGAACGAGCAGCAGAGTCCCATGCGACTTGATAGATGCTCAAACCAGTCGTGCAGCGGAGAGTCCTTATAGCGTTGGTCGGGATCGCGTCCCCAAACCGACTGGGTCATCGCTAGCATGATCACCGATACACTGATCAGCAACGGGCGTGAAATGGAGTCCAACCAGTACTTCCCCATGTGACGATTTGTTCGCATTCGCAGCGAGCGCTCGGCAATAAGGGCAGGAGAAGCTGTCGATTCTTTGACAGTAGTATCCCCCGTGGGGCGGCAGCGGCTGCGCCCTAGAGTTTGATCTCTTTAAAGTCGCCCTATCCGACCTCGCCAGAAGCGTGTCCCCAGTACCTTCGGCCCCGGACATTTCGAACCCTCAGTCCGACAACCAACCGTCCACGCCGCCACCGTCTTGATGCTCGTGTCGACGGCCTTCGCCCATCGCGCGCCCCAGCCGATCGTTCGCGATGCCCCTAAGTGAATTTTTTGTATAACCAGTGACGGCCGTTGTGGCGCCGCCAAACCTGTCCGCGCACAAGTCGGCCGGTAATTGTGCGTCTCGGGATGATGACCGTGCATAAATGCCAGGCCGTTGTCGTTGCCGGGAGTTGGCGCAATCCGAGGGCGAAGCTGATAGCTATCATCGTGGCCTCTTTCAATCACCCGCCTTTATGTACGGGCCGTACAGGACGTCATGGCGCCACGCGCAGGCTTTCACCACGGCGGCCCCGATAATGACGACGATTGCGATAAACAGAAGCGTTTCGACGACCATGTTTTCAATCCCTTCCGCCAAAGACCATAGAGGATCGACCGGCCACAGTGGTCAATAAAGTCTGGGCTTCAACCTGAAGCGACAAGTTTGAAGGGCGATGCGACATTTTTGCAGCGCCTTCTCGTCGGCTGGACCAGATAGAGAGGCGTGAAATTGGTTCCGTTCAGCCAGAAGGAACGGACAAATGTTTGGCAGTCAAACGATACGCCGGCGATGTCCGTCCTTGCTACAGACGTCATCTTGGACGTCGGCGGACGCTCAGGGTTATTTCTCAGCCACCATCTTGGCGCTCGTGGCGTTCGACGGTTTTACCTTCCCCCTTTTCTACGCAGTACGGCCAGAAAGGCGGCGGGCGCCGCGCTTCTCTTGCCTCAATCTTAAAAGAGCCGCCCGATTCTGCTCCGCACCAAACCCGGCAGGTGTGACTTCGTTGTCACTCTCAGAGGTTTTGGACGCCGCACGATCATCTTTGATGACCAAGACCAATTCCGAGTTTTAACGCTTTCTGCCTCAGCGACCCCACGGATCTTTTCATTTGCTTTGCGATCTTTGAAGCAGGCGTCCTCGCCTTGGAATGCTGCTTTAGCAGCTTAACGTCAGATACGGTGTACGGCTTGCGTGCGGCTGTTCTTCTCTTGACCACTTTTCACCTTCCTGATTTTTTTTGAATCGAATTGACTCGGTAGCACTGCGGTCTCATCTTTTGAAGGGCAAGACAGCCCTCTCAGAACGCAAATCAACAGTTCGCAAACCATTCGTCTACTCCGCCAAGCTCGCTAACGATTTCGAAAAACGCTCCGTGCAAAGTCCGCCCGATCAAAGGGAACGTGGAGGCACACTATGAGTGGGAAGGCTGCTTTGGAGAACGCGCGCCGGTACCGCACCATCGCTTCATTGTATCGGCAGACCGCAGCGTTCCGTCCAGATCAAAAATGGTCGCTCCTGGCGCAAGCATTTGAGTATGAGCGTCTCGCGAGGACGGAGCTCGAAGGATACTTTCCTGTTCGCGACGCGTCATCGCGATGGGAGATGGCAGCCGCTGCGTAAAGTTGAAAAGGTATCATCAAACGTCGGCAGTTCTAAATAGCGCCTAGTAGTTCGACGGTTTTACCTTTTTTCCTTGTTCCGGCGGCTGAACTGCAAGGCGCCCGTATCAGCTTGTGAGCGCTCCAGAGTTCGACGGTTTTACCGTGTTGCCATTGGCAAAATGAGTTCGTACTACGAGGTCGGCTCTTCAAATCATATTCCGCCCTGAGGCTGTTCGACCATTCCTGCGGTCTGCATCGTCTACTGATCCTTCTTGCATGACGACCACCTTCCAATTGTCGCCGTTAGCCTGAACGGAATCCATCACATCGGTCGGCCAGTCGCAGATATCCTCCAATTCCACCTTGAGTTCAGCGGCTGTTTTGCTCGGCTTTTTCATGGCGGAATCTCAAAACGCAAGTTTGCAGCGCGGGCGGGAACTAATCAGCCGCGGCACGATTGTAGTCACTCGCGCGCTCAAACAGGAGGTTCAGGATGTTTCGCAAGGTATTCGCAGCGGCAATTTTATCCGCAGCCGTTGTTATCCCGCTTTCGGCATTCGCTCAGGGCGTACCCGGCGGCGTCGAACGTGGGGCACGAGAGGGCGAGCGGGCTGCCGGGCCTGTGGGCGCTATTGTCGGTGGCACGGTCGGAGGGGTCGTCGGCGGCGTGACAGGCGTTCTCGGCGTCGATCAACGTCCCCGCTTCCGTCATTACGTTGTCGAAGAACATCGGCCCTCTTACCGCTACGATGGTGATGTAAGGGTGGGCGCAGTACTCCCTGAAGCTGGCGTCACTTACTATGACGTTCCACCGGAGTATGGCGTTCGCGAATATCGCTATACGATCATTAATGACCGGCCGGTTCTGGTCGACCCCCGAACGCGCCGCATCGTTGAGGTCGTCGAGTAAAGTTAGGCGATTATTGAAACGCTAATTGGAGAAGCCGCTCAGGTTGAGCGGCTTTTTCTTTTGGAGATCGCCGAAAATATTCGTTCGACCGTCATACCTTAATACATTCTTAACGACCCTTTTTGACCCCGGGATATTTCTCAACCCCGTCTTCGCGTGCGTGAGGCGGGGGGGCCTGTCCATGGTACCGGGGGGATAGAAATGCGTCCAACAGCCTGACGCACGACTGAGACCCTTGCCCTACGCGGCTATGAAACGCGGCCAATCACGGTCGCATCAGCCATACCAGCGAGGCGAGATGAAACGTGATCACTATGCGGAAGTGTCGGCGCGCATCATTGCCGAATTAGAAAAGGGCGCGGCCCCTTGGGTTAAGCCATGGTCGGCAACTCCCGGCGCAAATACCCCGTGCAATGCCGTGAGCAACCGGCCTTACTCAGGCTGCAATGTCGTTCTGTTGAGGATGGCGCAGGCAGCCGGTTATCGGACGCCACGCTTTCTCACATTCAAGCAGGCTTTGGAGGTGGGAGGCAACGTGCGCAAGGGCGAGCGCGGCACAAAGGTCTACTTCGTCAAGCAACTGCAGGTTCGCGATCAAGACGCGCATGACAGCGTCTCCGCACGTCTCATCGCGATGATGCGGGAGTACACGGTTTTCAATGTCGACCAGTGCGAGAACCTTCCCGATAGCATCAATACCGGGAAGCCAATCCGCGTACGCAATCCCGATACGCGCGATGAGCTTGCCGACGCATTCCTGCACTCAACCGGCGCCGATATCCGCGAGGGCCTCGGGGAAGCCTATTATGTGCCGAGCCGGAATTTTATCTCGATGCCGGCATTCGCCGGGTTCAAGGGTGCCGATCACTTCTACAACGTGGTGTTCCACGAATTGACGCATTGGTCGGGACATAGTCGCGCCTTGATCGGGATTTGAAGAACCGGTTCGGCTCACGCGACTACGCAGCCGAGGAAAGTCCACCTCAATTTGGCCTATCGGTGGTTCTGTCGCGTGATGGACTTTCGGCCCAAAAAATCACCTTTGCCGAACTCCGCTCCTCTGGCGCAGCCTCAGCATTTCGACAGGTCGCAGACTTCCAATACCTTCAACGATCGCTCGCGAACACAACTCGAAAATTCACTATTGCCGGTACAGGCGTCGATTCCCTTGTCAGTCTGATCCGCCATGCAAGTAGCGTAAGCGTGGTCCTTTCCTTCCCCGAACTTCGCTCTAAATTTGGCGAGACAAGTTCTATTCGCCCGTCCGGTCTGCCCAACCCACTTGTCGCGGTCAAAAGGTTCAGCCTGAGCAAGAAGTGTTGACCCAAACAACAACGCGATGATCAAAGCATGGCCCATGCTTAAGGTCTCCGAAGGAACGCCACCACGCGGAATTTGTTGGCCCGGAAGGACCCCTCATTGCAGCTCGGCCGATTCCGTTCTTATCGCGAACCGCCGCTTGGTCGAGACTCGGGCACACACTCGATCAGACTTGGCATTAGTCCTGCCGCTCGCTGAATTCTGTGTCACACCGGAGCCGCACTACCTTTGATCTGTGTCCGGTGCATGATGCGGCGTGACGAGGCGTCGAACGGATCGCGCCGATGCATGGTGCAGCGGTTGTCCCACAGCACAAGATCTCCGACCCGCCAAACGTGCTCCCAAACGAACTCAGAGCGCGAGACAAAATTCCAAAGCTCATCGAGCAGATCCTCAGACTCGGCTCGTTCGAGCCCGAGGAGATAAGCGTTGCGTCGACGGCCGAGGAATAGCATACGGCGCCCGGTTTCAGGGTGAGTGCAGACTAGGGGGTGTACAGCACCCGGTGAGGTTCGCGGATCGTCTGTTGCGACGAGGCCTTGGCGCAGATAGCCACCGCTGTTGTAAGTACCGTCGTGCTTGATCTTTAGGTCAACGATCCGATCCTTCAACTTGGCTGGCAGCCCCTCGTAGATTGCGTACATGCTACAGAATGAAGTGTTACCGCCGGAAGACGGGACTTCAAGTGCGTAGAGTATGCTAGCCAATGGCGGTACTTCGAGATAGGACATGTCGGTGTGCCACACGGCTTCGCCGGCACCGAGGCTGCCGATCGGCTGGCCGTTCACGATCACGTTTGACACGATGTATATTTCTGGCAGCCCCTCGACGAACCGCCGGCCGGTTTCCTGTACAGGGGCCCAGTCTAGATCTCCGAAGCGGCGGCTGAACGCGATGAGATCCTGATCGCTGAGCATCTGGTCACGGACCAAGATAACTTGATATTCGTGCCAAGCGCGCTTGAGCGCTGCAAATTGCAACTCGTCGAGGTTTTTCAGATCGACGCCGCGCACTTCTGCACCAAGCACTGTCCGGGTCGGAATTACTTCGAACGATCCAATATGCAGGTCGGGAGCAATTTGGTTCTGGATGCTCATGATACCTCTCCGTCCTGAATGACACTCAAGAATTGACTAAATTCTGTGCTGGCAGAGGGTGTACCGCAGTAGCCCGATGGATATCTTGCATGATTGGGGCCGCCTCACTTTGGCGGCCTCTTTTATTTCGGCGGGACCGAGCAAAGAAAGCCCCGCGCCCGCACTTTATGCGGCTTAGGGCTTTTTGGCCTTAGCGGGCGGAGCGCTCCCTCTGGCTTTATCGCGCGCGTTGATCAATTCCTTCTTGAGCTTCTCCTTTTCGTCGACCGTCATCTCGGGCTTGTTGCTCGTAGATGGCTTGTCCTGGAGCTCGGGATAAGCGCTTCGTTTCGAGACCGCTGGTCCCTCGGCCCGCGCAGTCGCAATCGAGAAACCCAACAGCAGTAGGGCTGCCGCAGCCAACTTCATGATCGTTCTATTCATTAACGTCAACGCTCAAGGGGCGGAAGCTCGGTATCAGACCGGGCAGTCGTGGGCTGAAAACGAGCCAGCGAGACCCGTAGGCTCTTTTAGGCCTTTGCCTTGGGACATGACGACGCCCCCGGCCGAGGCTCAACAGGCAGAATTTCCGAGCCGATGTCAGCTTTCAGGGGTTTGGGTGGTCTCGCACCGTTTATTCACCAATCATCACAAGCCATTAGAAACCACGTCGCCTAAGCCGGGCTCAAGGATTTTCGCGCATGCTTTTCGAAAAGCGGGTGGGGAAATGCTTGTTCTGATCCGACTGATTGTGATCGTCGTGCGCGCATATGCCGGAAACGCATTTGCACGATGGCAGTTCTCGGAATCGACGTATCCGACTTTAATTTACCAGACACCGCTCGCTCAGGATTATCTTGGTACGACAAGCGCTATTGCGTGGGGCGCGAAAATGAAAGTGACTCAGCTCTACATCGCTCGCCACTTGCTTGCCGTCATTTGCGGTCTTATCGGCATGGTATTGCTGGCGATCGGAGCGCACGCTGCGTTGGATCTGCACGCGTCGGACGCGGCAAAGGCGGTGTCTACCGAGAAGAGCGCGAGCGCCAGCCAGCTCGCACTCATAATCGGCAATGGCCATTACCCGGATGCCGCCGAGCCACTAAACCAGCCCATCAACGACGCAAGCAGCCTAGCGGACGCAATGCGCCGCCACGGGTTCGATGTCGATGTGGTGGAGGACGCAACCAAGGCAGATATGGCTCGCGCGGTCGATCGGCTAAAATCCAGGATCAAGCCCGGCTCGGTAGTGATGCTGTTTTTCGGAGGCTATGGCGTGCAGTCCGGCCACGAGAGCTACATGATCCCGACCGATGCGACGATCTGGAAGGAAAGCGATGTCCGCCACGAGGGTATGTCGGTCGAAACCGTGCTCGACATAATCAACCAGCGGGGCGCTCGCGCCAAACTGGTCGTGCTCGACGCCTCACGACGCAATCCCTACGAGCGCCGTTTCCGCTCCTACTCCCACGGGCTTGCGCCAGTCAACGCGCCCAATAACGCGCTCATCATCTCGTCAAATACGCCTGGCAAAGTCATCGATGACACAAAGGGCGAGCATAGCGTGCTCGTTACTGATCTGCTCAACGAGCTCAATGCGCAGGTTAGCGCTGAAGGCATCTTCAACAAGACCCGGGTCGCCGTCTCCCGCGTCTCCAATGGCGAGCAGATACCGTCGGTATCGTCCTCGCTTTTGGAGGACATTCGCTTGGGCTCCAGCGAGAATTCGGATTCATCGGTGTCCCTCGCGCCAATGTGGATCACCGAGAATGGTCCGCGCATAGCGCAGAAATAGTCCAAGGTCTCGCGGCAGGCAATTGTTGCGATGCGTAAGTCTCTTATCGGGCACGAAACGGACATGCGGAGTGGCCTGACGATGCTCCTAGGGGCAAAGCAGACCTCGCGGTCGGGCAACCTGTCTTCTTCCTGCTCCGTTTGCGATGTTAGCAGGTATAGTCCAGAAGCCGCCGCGCGACGTCTTTCCGGATGACGTTGCTGGCCTAGAGGCGGACCGCATCGACGGTCTGGATTTCGACGGTCCGCTCACCCGTCGGCAAGCAACTCGCAGCACGTGGCGCTGGATCTTCCGGCGCGAGGGGCCTTGAGCACCGAGCCCCAATATTTCGCGGGCAGAGGTTCGTCCGGAGCCGCCGCGGTCACGAAACGATTGGTCGGACGGGTCTCCCCGCTCGCTATCATTGGATCAATCGCGACCTGGCACTCCTCCGCCGCGATCTATTTCTTTTTGCCCGACCCCAGCGTGGGTTGCCATCCCGCGGCGGTGCCCTTTTGGCTTGGGGCAGCAGCGGTTGTCTTGATCTTTTCTTTCTTAGGCTTCTTTTTCTCCCGATTGCTCCTCTGTTCGCCTTTGGCCATGTCATCCTCCTTGGGTTGATCGATAGACTAGCACGTCCGGTCGTCCTCGCACCGTCACCTCCCGCGCCTCAGCGTCACGTCCCGACCTTACGAACTCTACAACCGCCGCGGAAGTGACCTCGGTAGCCCCATCCGGGACGCCAAGCCGGACCGGCATACGCATACAGGGGAGGTGCCGCATAGGCGCGCGGCGCAGCGTAGACCGGATATTCATCCACGACGACTGGCGGCGCTACAACGATAGGCCGGCGAACGACGACGGTCTCGGAAACAACGGGAGGCGGCGCCTCGACAACGACAGGCGGCGACGCCGTTCCGTACTCGTATGTGTCGGTCTGGTCCAGCAAGTTCGTAAAAAACTTCAGAAGCTTCGTGCGAACCCGGAACCCGGATCACCGCAGGCGGTTTGATTGTAGATCGAATCGCTGCCAGTCCCGAAAGCGGCAGCACCTCGGATTCGAGCGCCGAATTCGAAACACATGCGTATTGCGCAGATAGCACCCTTGGCTGAAAGCGTTCCCCCAAAGCTTTATGGTGGCACAGAACGCGTGGTTGCCTGGTTGATCGACGAACTCGTCAGTCTCGGCCATGAGGTGACGCTCTTTGCCAGCGGAGACTCCCGTACGCGCGCAAAGCTCCATCCGGTATGGCCTCAAGCGCTTCGCCTCGGAAGGCCACGTGCTGACCCGGCGGCCGCTTACGCCGCCCTCTTTGAAGCCGTGGCGAGACACGCCAGCAGGTTTGACGTGATACATGCGCATATCGACTGGATGCACCTGCCGCTGCTTCAACGGCTGAATGTTCCGTTTCTGACCACGATGCACGGTCGTCTTGATTTGCCTGGTCTGCCCGATCTTATCCGGGATTTTGGTACTGCTCCCTTTGTTTCCATCTCCAACAATCAGCGTGTTCCCTTGGCCGAGGCCAGATGGTTGGGCACGGTCTATCACGGGCTTCCGACCGAACTGTTCCAACCAGGCTATGAACGGGGAGGTTATCTTGCCTTTCTCGGGCGGCTCACTGCCGACAAGGGTCCCGAAGCTGCAATTCGGATCGCGCGCGCCGCCGGGATGCCGCTTCGGATTGCGGCGAAGTTGCCGCGGGCAGAGAGACATTATTTCAGGGAGCGGTTGGAGCCCCTGATCGACGGCCAACAGATATGTCTTGTCGGCGAGGTCAATGATGAAGCTAAACAGCGATTTCTTGCCGAGGCGGCGGCGTTACTGTTTCCGATCGATTGGCCCGAGCCCTTTGGCCTGGTCATGATCGAAGCGATGGCCTGCGGAACGCCGGTCATCGCCTTTCGATCGGGCTCGGTACCGGAAGTCATCGACGAAGGGGTCACCGGCTTTGTCGTCGAATCGGAAGAGGAGGCCGTGCAGGCAATCCTGCGTCTCGATGAACTGAGCCGGTATGAGGTCCGCGCGCAGTTTGAACAACGGTTCACGGCAAAACGAATGGCGCGGGACTATGTTGCTCATTACGGGGCCCTGATCGATGCAAGGCCGGGACGTCGCGCGTTGCCCCACAGTCGAGCCACCGGCCCTCAGGAAATCGATTTGCACCACCTCGCCGCGGAACCTCAACGCGTTGCCGTGCAATCCAGCCTGGCAACTCCAGTACGGTCCGAACCAGAATTGTAGCGGCTTGTGAACCGCTCAAGGCGCCTCAGTGCGCGGCCGTGCTGGGGCCGTTTCCGTGAGTGCGATGGAACTTGTGTTCACTTGTGAACTTGCAATCCTTGCTGCTTCTGCTGCGGATAATTGATGCTGATCAAATGAGACATCGCTCCTAGCGTTATTCTGGCGCGATGAAATGACTTGACATCACAACAGCACCATTTGACCGAGACCGGGAGCTGGCTGTGATCGGGTCCGATGGACAAATCCACCCGGCAGCTTTCGGCCGTTGCGTTCTAGGTGGCTGGATCAAGGCCGCTACGAAAACGCGACTGAACATTCATCCGACGCTTTCTGCCAAATGACAGAGCGTGGCAGCCGTCTCGACGAGCGGCCCAAGTTCCTCGGTACCTTAGCTCTTCCTTGCTGACCTCGATGAAGGTCTCCTTGTCGAGCGCATAGGCATTGACGATGTCCTCGTTGGGCACATCCTCGCCTGTGTCGGCGGCGACGGCGCCAAGAGCCCAGCGTCGCTGAAGGAGGAGCAGCGAATGGCGTCCTAGATCGACTCGAACGTGGAGAAGATCACGATGCAATATCTCGATTACCAACAGCGTCAGGCAGCCTGAAACGGTCTATTCAAGCCAGCGGCTGGCTGAGAGGCTTGCCTGTACGCGGACAGTCGGTCGATCTCAGGCCTCTGGCCGCCGCGCCGTTGGTCCCGGATAGCTCGCATAGAGGGAGTCGATGCGGTCACGCCACATTGCCACGAACGCGCCCGAGGTGAGGCGATCGACGGACTTCGATTCACGTTTGACCGCGGGCAGCGTATTGCCCCAGATGGCGCGTTTGCACCATCGCTCGCCCTTCGCCAAACCCTCCTGGGTTGCGCACATCGATTTCCAGGCAATCTGCTGCGGATGGCTGATGTGTTCGGCGGCTCCCTCCCAGCCCTGCTGATGGATCAGATAGAGATCGGAAAATGTCGGCTTCTTGTGCGTCACCGCTTCGAATAGCGCGGCCTCGACGATGAACTTGTAGGCGGCAGCCATAGCGTTATCACGAGCATTGAGGATGTCGCCCGACCCGAATTTCCCGAACTCAGACTTGCTGAGCTGGAACAGACCAATATAGGAGCCGGTGCGCTCGCTGGGATTGAAGTCGGATTCGACTTTGGCGACCGCCTTCATGAAATTTGCATCGACATCGAAGGCTTTTGACGCGCGTTCGATCTCCTGGACCGGTGTTCCAAGCCGTACGCCGCGCAATGCCGCCAAGGCGATCTTCGCGGGTTTCTCCGGCGGCGGAATTTCAGAGTAGATATAGTATTTCAGGTAGTGCAATTCGCCCTCATCCGGATTGAGCGAAGTCGCCGGAGGACGATCCGGCTGCGGCGCGGCCTCGTTCTCGCGCAGCGCAGCTTCAAGTTTCGCAGTCGCCAGCATTCGCACTTGCGGCAGCGAACCGGTCACATCGGAGGATGGCGCAGCCTCCGCGGCGGCGCTGAATTCTTCCGCAACAATCGCGTTGGCCGATGCTCTTGTATCGAATCTCGTCTCGACTTCCGGCAGCTCAGCGCGTAAATCGGCCAGCACCGCCGTCATGTTCAGTGGGATGGCGCTGAATGCATCAGCAACTCTCGCGTTTGGCGTTGCGAAGCTCAAACCCGACACCGCGACCTGATAAATCGCCGCAAGCGAGGTCGCGCTCAGCGCCCCGGCGACACAGCTAATTTGCCATATCTTCAATCTGGCCAGCCGCGCCCCGCGGCTTCCCCCATTCAATTCCACGCAACAGAGCTCCGAATTGGAACGCAATTGTGGAGGTGAAGGGAAGATATTGGGACGCACGTATGGCGCAGGTGCGGTCAGTCTCGCATCGCGGGCAGGGAAGCAGCCCTTTTGCCCCGCTGTTGGCCGGCATTGTTGGCGGGCAGATAATGCCCGGTTTCGGCCGCAGCCGGTCACTAGCTGCTTGCCGACGCATGAACGGGCCGCCCCGTTGTGCGTCATGAGCGAGGCAAGAGTACGGTCCCGCCTTCTTCCCTCTCGCGGGGCCGTGCTCCGGTCTCTTCGTCGGCACCGTGCCGGCCGCAGGTGGTGCAGGTGAACCGGCCCTCGATGTCGGACGTGATCTGGCCAGCGGTCGGCGCTGATCGCGTTCGATGAAGAGTCTATAATGGAACTGAACGTCTGTTCAACAAAGTTCCTGCCGTCTTCCCGGAACGTCGCCCCTCTGCATTTGTTTTTCTCAGGCAGGGTAACTGACAATTGGAGAAAGAACATGCAGAAGCTTGCTTACGTACTCGCCGCGATAGCGACCCTTGCGGTTGCCGTTCCGACGGTCGCAAGCGCTGAAGGGTTCGGCTTCCGTGTCGGCAGCGACAGAGATTACTACTACCGCGACCGCGATTATTATGGCCCCCGTGTCGAGTTTCGACATGACTACGGCTGGCACCGCGGATGGTACCGTGACGGTGATCGTGAGATAATCATTAGGCGGCACCATTATTGGGACGACTAAAGACGATAAGATAGCCCCCTTAACAGGGGGCTATCTTTTTGTCGGGTGGCTTGATCGTGGCTTGCTTGGCGGTGCGAAGGCTGCGGCAAATTCTGGTTAACGGGACCCTCTCGACCTGCTGCTTTACAGTAAGGTGCCGGAAGCCGCCTGATACATTATGGACACGCGCCGTTCTCAGAGGAGTAACTTCCGAGCGGAAGTGGCCCCGCCTGATGGAGACAAAGGGCGGGGCTTTTAAGCGTCCATCACCCGGCGCATCGCCGAATGCTTCCGGTTCTTCACCTTGACCCAGTGCTTCGACCGGCCAGCCTGATAGGGACGGTCCCGACGCTTCGACACCAGACCCTCTAGCCCCATACGGCAGGCCGCGCGAAACAGGTCGGGACCGATCTCGCCTTGCTCGAACGGCGCAACGAAGATGCCGTCCGGTCGCCTTGCCAAGAGGCGGGCGAGATTGGTCTTCCGCATCGACAACGGCAGGCCGCGCAAATCCTCACCATCGAGCGCCAGGACATCGAAAGCATAGAGTTGCACTTCTTCGTCATGCCGGCGGGAATGCAGGGCGTTGAAGTCCGAGACCCCATCGACGCCGAGCACCACCGCTTCACCGTCGATCACGAATTGCCTGACCCGGTTCTTCAGTGCCGCCTCGACGATCCACGGATATCGATCAGTCCAATTGTGGCCGTTGCGAGTGATCAGGCGCACGCGGTCGCCATCGCGTTCCAGCAGCAGCCGGTAGCCATCGTACTTTACTTCGTGGAGCCAGTCCGGGGTGTCGGGGACGGTGATGGCTTTGGTAGGGAGGCAGAAATCGAGGGTGCCGGGCATGGTGGAGAGAAATCGCTGGAACTGCTCGCAAAGTATGCATTCGCACCGAATTTGCGAAGCCAAAATCGTCACATTTGGCCATTAAAAATCCGAATCAGTAACTAAGGGGAGAATAGTTTCCGGGGGCTGGGGTTTGAGGATCAGTAGGGTTGTTGAGTATGTCTCTGCAGTTTAGCCAAGCCGTCGCGAACATGGAAATATGGAGCGCGAGCAGCGCTGACATTTCGTTCGTCATCACTTTCGCCAGTCCGAGCGGCCCCGGCTTCCACGGGCGTCGCGGCTTTCTTGCATCGTGGCGGCCGCTCTTCTATTCGAGCACCGGCGCGATCAAGGTCACCGGTTCGCCGTTCGACACCTTCGCGGACGCCGAGAGGGCCTGCAACACCGCGCTTGGGGAGTTGGAGCGGACTGATAGGGCCTACTCAAGCAAACAACGCCGCCCCGCTATCGGTGAACTTCACGTAGGTGCCACTCTCGTGCCGGAAGAGCCAGCCGAGAGCAATAGCCCGCTCGATCCCGGCGCGGAAATCATCCCCACTGCCGCCAGCGAGTAAAAACGGCTCGTTGACGCGTTCGATGAAGATCCGGCCATCCTGCACCGCCTCGACGGTGCTGGCGATCTCGACCAGCTTGCGTGCTGCGACATCAGGATCGGCAAACTGATGAGGGTCGATGAATTTCATCGGACTGCTTCTCTGTGACAGCATCTCCCGCCCGGAAGAAGTTCACACCCGCTCATAAGGCTTTGTTTATCACAGTGATGGGCTTTTGGCAGAACACTTAAAGAAGCGAGTACTAACCTTTCCTTCGGTGATTTCGATAATCATTGGATCAATAATTTTTAGATAATAGGACTGCTTATAAGCCCAAGGTAACCACTTGCCGCGCGTTCCAAGCGACTCCGTGATTCGAAAGTCGCCGCCAACGGTGTTCTTCACAGATGTGATTACTTGTTCGCCGTGATAATTTCCTCGTAACTCAAATCGCTTGCCTTCGGCAAAAATAATAATTGTGGGGAGAGACCCACTGAAAACAGAATCAACACCGAACGTTTTCAAAGCCAGACACGCCAAGTTTTTCCAGCAAAAACAGCGTCCGCTATAGATTTTATGTCAGTTCGGCCCTGCTGCGGGGAAGGAAGACCGAAGCCGGCTCAGTGGCGCGCGTCCCGGCGATAGAACTTGAGAAAAGCGTTCTCGTCGCCCTCCAAACGCACCAGCGAAATGAGGATTCCGACGGCGCATCTTTCTGTATCGGTTCGCTTGAGCGAGTTGTCGTTGCCAGCGACAAATTAATTATTACAGTCGCCGGTGCCGCCGGTGGAAATTGTGTCACTCGGGAAATCAGAGTGCATGGAGCAGCAAGCCCAGGGGTGCTGCGACCGTTGTGGAATGCAAGCGCTGCCCCGAAAGCTCCCCCAATCATAGTCTGATCCAATCCGTCGTTCGCGCCTACGCCTGGAGGCAGCGCCTCCGTGACGGAACCTTCGAATCAATCGAGGCGCTTGCCGAGGCAAACCGGCTTCATCCCAAAGTGGTTCGCCTAGCTCTCCGACTGGCATTTCTTTCGCCGGAGATGACGTCGGGAATCTTGGAAGGTAATGGGCTTTCGCTGGGGACAATTCCAAAGCTGCTTCCGCTGTCTTGGGCGGAGCACCCGGTTAGCTGGCTGCGGTCCGGGTACGCTTCACGTCATGCTCGAGATTGAATGCTTTAGCGGCATTCGTTGAAACCATTGCGTGAATGTCGTCATCGCCGTAGCCGAGATCGATGCACAGCTTCACACCGCGTCTGAATCCCTCAAGAGGACTGAACGTACCTGTCTGGCCGAGATCTGAGCAAAGGATCGTCTGGGAAATACCCGCGGCATCGATATGTTTCTTCAGATCCTCGCCCTCGCAGACCTTGAACTTGGATCCGTCAAGGAACATGCAGAGTGAGTGCTCGACAAAAGCGCCCATCGCCGCAATGCCGCGGACATCGTTCATGCTGGCTCCAACGATCTCCTCCGGATGGGTCAGGACCATTCGCTTCACGCCGCGCTTTTGCGCCTCCTCGAACACACGCCAGGTCTCGCTGATGTGGAGGTGGCCGCTGGCCAGCGCCAAATCGTTCTTCGCGATGATATCGAGCACCTCCTTCACCTCGTCGCGCACCTGCTTGTTCGCGTCGAGGACAGGTATGGGGCAGGCTGGGCGGATCTTCTGCGTCGAAGCGGGGTGAACCCAACCTGACGTCTTCTCCCATCGCAGGTGGTTTTCCGCGGCGAGTGTCGGCATGAAGACGATCTTGCCGCCCATGGCCGCAGTATGTTCCACGGCGTAGGGATTAAAGCCGCCAATCACGTTGTTGAGGACGATACTTGAATAGACTTTGGTGCGCAGCTCCGGATGATGCCGCGCGATGAGCGCTGCAGTCATGACACCGCTATAGTCGTGATCCTTGGTGATCACGGCCGCAAAGCCAGCCTTCGACATTTCCTGCGCTAGTTCGAGATGATCGATTGCGCGCGGTGCGATCGAGGGGCCCGAGTGGACATGTGGATCGATGGCCCCGACGAGGATGGCGTCGATCCGGGTTTCAATGTCGTTACGTGTTCAAGGTGGTCATTGTCATCTCTTTTTTCGAGAGGGAAAAACATTAGACGCGCGACCAGGCTGCCGGCCCGGTACTAGCTATCAGGGCTTCGGAATCGAGAGACATCGGAGTCACGGGCTTGCTGGCGGTTTCCACGACACGCTCGCACCAGGCCTTAAGGTAGGCTGTACGTTGCGCGTCCCCGACCCTCGGCGCCGCGTAGGAAACGAAGGGCTCCTCGACATCGTAGCCCATGTATTCGAGCGCGAGGCGGCGGACGGGCCATAGCACCTGCTCGATTTTTCCGTAGACATCTTCGGACCTTAATCGTTCGGGGTACCGCCGGTCGTCACGGACATGATCGCTCGTCGTCCCTTGAAGAGGCCCGACGTGAATCTCCGCCCGTCCACGTAGGCGATGCCGTACGCCAGCACGCGCTCCAGCCACCCTTTGAGGATCGCGGGCGGAGCCCCCCACCAAAGCGGGAATTGGAGAACAAGTAGATCCGCCGATAAGCAGACGTGTCTGCTCGCGCGCGATATCGGGCGCGAAGGAGCGGTTAGCCGCAGCATGCGCCTGTTCGCTCTGGTAATGAAACCGTTCGGTATCAGCGGCCTGCAGGAAGTCGTGTCGGCCGGCCACGGGATCGAAGCGGTCGGCATAAAGGTCCGATACCGTTACATCGTGGCCCCTGTCACGCAATGTCGCGGCGGCAGCCCCTGTGAGCGCCGAGTTGAATGACTGAGGTTCCGGATGTGCATGGACGATTAGCACCTTCATGCCGGTGCCCCATGCGGCATGGGAACCTCGTCGATCGAAACATTGCGGGGCAGCAAATGAACGAGCAATGCTCCGACGATCATCGCTGCCGACATCAAGTAGAGACCAAAGTCCAACCGCCCGGTAGCTTCTCTTGCAAGACCCAGCACGTAAGGCGCGACGTACCCACCCAAATTGCCGATGGTTGCCATCAGCGCGATGCCACCCGCTGCCGCCGCGCCGGTCAAAAGCGCGCTGGGAAGAACCCAAAGAACTGTAATCGACGCCAGAGCTCCGGCCAGTGCAAAGGAAAGGCTGGCGAGCGCTAGCGCTGGCACGTGGGTTAGCGTTGCTCCTCCAATTAGTCCGAGGGCGCCGACCGTGGCACAAACGATGATGTGCCACTTGCGCTCGCGTGTGCGATCAGAACTCCGGCCCACGATGACCATCGCCACGCAAGCAACAGCAAATGGAATGCTGTTAACGAGGCCGTTCAGAAATACGTCCTGGACGCCTAAATCCTTGACGATTTGAGGTAACCAAAAGGAGATTCCGTAGATCCCGCCCAGCAGCGTGAAATTGGTTATTGCCAAGACCCATACCTTGGAACTCGCAAGCGCGTCGACAAGCCGATGTCCATGACCCATGGCACGATGTGCGGCTTCTTCGGCCTCAAGTGCTGGCACAATGATGTTACGCTCCTTTACGGTCAGCCATTTTGCGTCCTTTGGACCGTTGCTGAGATAAAAATAAGTTACGATGCCGGCAATGATCGCTGGCGCTCCTTCGAGTAGGAATAGCCATTGCCATCCCGACAAGCCGTACACGCCTGCCAAGGATTTCATGATGAACCCGCTTAACGGTCCGCCGATGAACCCGGCAATCGGTATACCGATGAAGAATAACGCGCAGACCTGAGAGCGCAGTTTCGACGGGAACCAATATGTGAGATACAGAACGATACCGGGGTAGAAGCCAGCTTCCGCGATACCGAGCAGGAATCGCAATGTTAGAAACTGCGCCGGTGTGGTCACGAACATGAAGCAAACCGAAATGATTCCCCACACAACCAGAATTCGCGCAATCCAGAACCGCGCGCCGAACCGCTGTAGCAACAGGTTGCTTGGTATCTCGCAGGCCGCGTACCCGATGAAGAATATCCCCGCGCCAAGCCCGAACACGGCATCGGACAATCCGATGTCGGTGCTCATCTGCAGTTTCGCAAAGCCCACATTCACTCGATCAAGAAACGAGATGATGTAGAGAATGAGTAGAAATGGAATTAGCTTCCAGGCCGCCCGATTATAGGTTGCGGCTTCGTCATTCGAGGCAAATGATGCACGAGAGAAAAAATTGGTCATCCTTGGTCTCCCTGGGATCAGGCGCACGGATCAGCGTGTGTTTAATGAATGCTCGGTACTGGATATTCGGAAGCGTTGAGCACGAATCCAGGCTTTGACGAGAAATCCAGTCGGGGCGGCCCGAAAACATCGACAAGCCAGGTCGTGCCTGGACCTACGTCCTGGCTCGTGTGAATCACACGCGCGGGAATAACAAGGACCGATGGGCTATTCTCGTATCGCTCATGCTCATCCTCACGCCAGTGCGTCTTGTCTGGCGACCACGGATAGCGGAGGTGATGAACGAAAGCGCCTTTCAAGCCGATCGAGATTTGCTCAAAATCTTCGTGCGAATGGGGGCTGAGTTTCTTTTCGTCGCGCCGGTTCATCCATGGCTCAAAGACATTGATCATGAGATTTGTCGACCGGAACACGCGCATTTTCAAAGGGCCCGGGTCGAGACTTGGGGTGCTGGCAAGATCGTAGTGGCGAAGTCGAAAACCGCCGGCCGGCTCGGGCCAGGGCGTCAGAGGGGCCACTTCAGTTGCGCCATCGGCATAGGTCGCGGCATTCACAGCGGCTGCCGCTAGGTCTTCTGCTCGTTTTGAGAAGATGCGAACCACAATGCCTGGCTTTTGAACTCGAATCCGGCTCTCGCCTGGTGGCGCGATGATCAGACTGTCGCCTGGTGTCTTGACAGGGCTTTCACCGGCTTCGGCAACCGCCTCGGTTCCTTGAGGCAGCAGAACCATATATTCGTCTGGATTATTGCGGGCGAGAACGGCTCCAGCGGCCGCTTGACTGATCACGGTTACGAAATTGGCGGCGCGCGTGATCCAGTGGCGGGTTCCGTCTGCATCGATCTTTTGCGGCGGTTCAGCGTAATGCCGCGCATGGGTCGCAGAACGCAGGGCCTCACTCATATCATTTCTCCATGTGGCTGGAAGAAAATGCAGCTCAAACCAAGGCTTCGAATTCAGCGAGGGACCGCGCAGCTGCCTGGCGCATCAATCCCTGATCTGATGAATAGATGAATGCACTGGCGCCGATTTCTCTCATCGCAGTCGCATCCTTGTTGCTGCCGACGAAAACCATCACGGGCTTTCCCGCTCGGCGCGCAGCCGCACTGATCCGTTCAGCCGCGGCGCGAATCTCCGGCGCCTCCTGGGAAGCGGCCCCCATCGCCGCCGCAAGATCGCCGCGCCCGATAAAAAGGGCATCGATGCCGTCAATTGCGGCGATCGCATCGATTTGGTCCAAAGCTTCGGGGTCCTCGATCTGCGCCACGACGGTTGTCAGGTCATCCGCACGCTCGACATGCTGCCGCAACGAAAGACCGCCGTACCGTCCGGCGCGCGGGGAATTTGAGAATCCACGCTTGCCACCCTTGTAGCGGCAGAGAGCTGCGACTTCAGCCGCCCCTTGCGCTGTTGAGACGTGCGGCACCAGAACGCCAATCGCGCCGGCATCAAGCACGGAAAGAAGATTCGAGGGCGATGCAGAGGCGACCCGGACCAGGGCGGCGATTTGCGCCGCACGGGCCGATACCAATGCTTGATCAATCGCCCGGCGATCGAACGGTGCGTGCTCCTCGTCAACCACGACAAAATCGTACCCGAGGTCACCGAATATCTCCGTGGCGTGGCCGCTCGGCGTCTTGATGAAGCTGCCGCTCAGCTTTTCGCCATTCGTCAACCGCTGGCGAAAGGCAAATGGGTCAGTTTTCACGGTCGGGTTCTTTCTGTCTGTAGTCGGGGCGGGCCGCTGGGTGTTCAGCCGCCGTTCGCGAGAGCGATACCGTGTTTCGGATTACAGCTAGACAAATATGGTGTCAAGTGCATAAATATGAGAATTCTGGGTTCCGTTTAGAAAAAACCAGAAACTCGTTTCATCCTCGCGAACAAAGGACTTTAGCCATGGCAGATGTTGGAACTGACGGCGGTGGTGTGAGATCGGTTCAACTCGCGCTGGACGTGCTCGAAGCAGTCGCATTCTCCAACGACGAATTGGGGGTGACACAGATCGCGGACCGGCTCGGCGTCGCCAAGGGCTCGGTCTATCGGCATCTGTCGACTCTCGTTGATCGCGGTTACCTGAACCAGAACGCTATTACAGCGCGGTATTCCGTAGGGCCGAAAAGCCGGGTACTCGCGCGCATCGCACCGGAAACTGACCTCGTACAGATCGCCGAAGGTCCCATGCGTGAGCTGCGCGATAAGATCGGCCAGACCGTCGTTCTCTCCTCGCTCACTCCACGCGGCGCGTTGGTTATTTTCGCGGTACCGAGCACCTCGCCCATCGAGATCGGTGTTCGGCCCGGTAGCGAACTTTCGTTTCACTCCTCCGCGCAGGGTAAAGTGCTACTCGCATTTTCGCCCCGTCCGTTCCAGGAACGCGTGCTGTCACGTGAACTGACCAAGCTGACCGACAAGACGGTCGTTGATCGGGAAGAACTCGAGCGTGAACTGTTCAAGGTGCAGAAAGTCGGCTATGCGGCAGCGCCTGAACAAGCACTCCTCGGTATCAACGCTATCGCCGGACCAGTCTTCGACAAGCACGATGCTGTCGCTGCGGCTGTCGCACTCGTGGGCTCGATCCAGTTCCTGCCCGCCACGCCCGACAATCAATTAATTTCGGCCCTCAAGGACTGCTGCGAGCAGATTTCTCGCAAATTGGGCCATGGCCGCGAAAATGGAGCTCCGTACCTGACCGCACGAAGGGCCCACAAGTGACAGTCGCTTCGGAAGTTATGGCACCCGGTGGGTTCGAATCTCTTGCCCAACATCGGATTCGCCAATGAGATGTTACGGAATAAATGGGCCAGTGCCTATGCTCCAGACAAGTTGAAGGTTCGACCGAATGTGGGGCATCCTTTGAGCGACGTTGGGCCGAATCTAGGCGCTGTCACCCGTGGAGACCGGCTTCAAACTCGGCGTAGCTAGCCAGCGGGAAACCCGCAAGATCCCACTTTTGTGCTCGACTTACGCACAAGCTAAGCATTTGAATTTTCAATCACTGGGATTCACTCAAAAGCTTAAGACTTTCGTTCAGCGACAGCGGGATCGATTGGGGATGGTCGAGGCAACCAGGTGGGCGGGGCCCAAAATCGTCGGCCCGATCACGCGCATTGTGCTCTTAATCCGATGCCAAAAAATTCCATTGCCCGTACAACGCTCGATGCTGAGCCATGGGCAGATCGAAGGTCACCACCTCGCGCAATAGGGCGACCAACGGCGCCCCGCAGGCGCAGCCGGCCGCCCTCGCGTTGTCACTTCTGCTCAACGCCCTCGATCCCGACCGCGCGGAAGGTGGCATATTTGTTACCAATGTCCGCCTCAAGCTGCTTCTGTTTCGCTTCGAATGCCTTGACCGTGTCCATATCGGCGAATTGTAAGAGCACCACGCGATTTGGTGGGGCCGAGCCACTCAAGCTAATCGCTTTGTTAAGGCCGCCGGCAAGATACTTGCCGCCGTGTTCTTTGATGTTGGCTTGCGCCTTGGGCAGAAAGTCTTTGGCGTAACCATCCTGATCTTTGACATCGATCTCAGCTACCACGTAAGCCGGTAGCTTGACCTGCGCGTGCAACACGCTGACCGCGCCAACGCCCAGAACAAAGCTGCCAATTACAGCCGCAGCGAGTTTGTAGTTAGACTTCATTATCGTTGCCTCCCTCGTTGTGTGCGCGGATGCCGGGGCGCACGCTGCCCGGTGCAAATAGTTCGCGCCCGAGGCGGCAACCGTCAATCTTTCGCCTTCAGTCGCGCTTCATTTTCGGAAATAAACGCACGAATTTCATCTGACATTTTCAGAAGTTTCAGCCATTGCTCTTTATACAAGGTCACCGGAAAACGTCCCATCCCGTAGACTGAGACGGCTCCCTTTTCACTTACCTTCATGCGGACGCCCTCGGACGTTCCTTTCTTGAGGGCCGCGTTCTCCCTACGGAGACGTTCGAGTTCAGCTTTCACATCATCATCGGACATGGCGTTTCCTTTCGCTGGCATATTTATCACGACGCGCCCGCCGCTCATAAAAAAATCGAAACAAAGCGCTTGAGACCGCGCGGGGCCAAGATCCGCAGGCACGGACGCGCCCGGTCGGCCACGATCTGACGCGCCGTTAGTAGTCAAATTGTGTGAATTGCTCGTGGTGTGAGTATCGCAATATGATCCAGCAACTCCAGGGCGGGACACACGAATGATGAAAAATGAGAAATTAGAGGATATAGCAGTACCGCTCCGATGTGGAATGCTACTTGTAGATAGTAATTAGGACGGCAGCTAAGAAGCGAGCGTTCGCGAGACGAACCAGTAGCTACCCAAAAGGACAATGGCAAACGACACTGCATGAACAAGAGCCGGGTTGCGGACCGGTCCCGATGTTTTCGAGATCTGCCATCGGTCGACGGCCGAAAGCAAGCCAAGGGCAGTTGCCACAATCAGGACCTGTCCAATCTCTACCCCACAATTGAACGCGGCCAGCGCTGCGATGAGTTTCTCCCTGGGAAGGCCCAACTCGTCCAATGCACTGGCGAAACCGAAGCCGTGAAGCAGACCGAACAAGAATGTTTCGCGCCACCGCTTATCGGCGTCCCGTGTGGTGAAATTCTCAACAGCAACATAGACAATTGAGGCTGCGATCGCGGGCTCAATGATCGCACTCGGAATTCGGACAACATCCAGTGCGGCGAGCGACAACGTTATCGAATGAGCCAACGTGAACGCAGTGACGGCCTTGACCACGGGCCAAAGCCTGCTTGCCCATAAGAGGATCGCGATCAGAAAGGCGATGTGGTCGTATCCTAGAAATATGTGCTCGATGCCCGCCGCGAGGAAATGCCGTGCCACCTCGAAAGTGGACGGCACTGCGCCCGAAAGGGCCAACTCGGGCGTATTCTTGTCCAGAACGAAGTCCTGCTTGCCTGTTTGAGTGTTTAGCGCGACAAGGTGTTGTGCAGAGGGGTCGACATCCCTGAAAAGGCTCAGGCGATAGCGAAGCGTGCCACGATCAGGGCAGGTCCACACAAGTGTTACCGTGATGTGCGTGTCAGCAGGCAACACCTTTCCCTCATCCGGTTTGCATGGAATGTCATCCGAAAGCACCTCGGCGTGGCTGCGCACGTAGCTGAGCACCGCGGGCGCCATAACGGCAAGGGTGACCGCATTGACAGAACCTGATCGCGCCTCTGAAATCCTGACGTTCGCCGCCTTTTCGTAGTCACGGGCCAAAGCATTGATCTCGATCGCAACAACACGTCCATTGACCGATATCTCGGATGAGCTGACGCCTGCGTCATGAGCATAGGTGGGCACGGCGGCCAGTACGAGTAACACAAACCAAAACGCAAATACGTTCTGAGACCCGCTGGTCGGCTGCTGCCGACTGGCCGTCTTCAGCGGTTCATGGAAGTCACCTCTCATCGCTGCGTACGCTCAAGCCCTTGCAAGATCACACTCGCCGAGGCGGCGCGCATGCTATCCGGATAGTCTTGCGCAAAGGCCTTCAGGGCGGCGCGCGCCTTTGCCTCGATCGGGGACGCAATATTGGCATCGCCAGCAAGCTTGACTTCTCGCGCGAGGTCGATGGCATGGATGAAAGCGGCCTCCTCTCTTTCATCAGCGTCGTCGAGCAAGGGAACCAACGCCTCGGCTTCGGAGCTCTCTTGCTGGAGAGCAGAGATATCGGCGTGCAACGGCTTGAAAGGATCAAACGCAAAGCTCTCGTAAAAGCTCGACTTTAGAAGTGCGAACCGCGCCCGGGGTGCGTAAGATGCGGCAGGCGCAAGGCGGATCGCCTCCTGCAACTGCTGCCTCGGAAGAAGGTAGCGCTTGAGCGCCTCGTCAAAATGGGGAGCCAAATTGAGCTGCGCGAACCCCTTGAGCAGAAGCTGTCCGTTTAGCGTCAACTGGCCGCCGTGTGCCGCCAGGTCACGATTGAGAAGATCAGTTGCTTCGACCAAGATCGCGCCAAGCGAATACAGCGTCCTGCCCTTAGCCCCCTGGTCGAATGCTTTGCTTTTTCGGTCCGCAGCCGAATCGGCTGCCGCAACGAGCTCGTTGGCCTTGTCCAGGTCGATGGTCTCGTGAGCGGCTGCCCCGGCGACGGCTTTTGCGAAAAAGAGCCCAACCAGAAGCGGGAGAAAACAACCTCTGCTCCATGCGGGCACAGCAATGGCCGACATCAGCTTGTTCGCAGGCCGATGCCCGCGCCCGTACGCCGATCCGCTAGTCATCCGGGATATCTTCGCCTGCGAAGAACGCGCGCGCGCCAGGATGCATCGGAACCACGTCTTGCGAGGCGGCAACGCTCGCGGCGAGACTGTCTTGATGTTCCGACAGGGTCTTTGCAATGGCGTAAGCGTGCCGCGCGCGAAAATTCGGGCGGCATACCATCCGGTGGGTCCCGAACGAAACAATCGCTCTTACGGGTCCGCCCGTGATATCCTCGAACGGAGGTTCGCCGAGAAACAGCGCCTTCGCGCCTTCCGCCGATATCACCGCGACATCCTGTTGATCTGTGGCGACGAGCACCCCTATGCGCCTCATGTCGGCCGCCCTGACGAGCAGCGCACGCAACTCCGGAAGAAACTGCGCAAGTGTGTCAGTAGCGGCCTTGGTCAGGGTCAGCCCTTTCTCGTCATCTCGCTGCCCGACGATGATAAGATGATAGCGCCGGTAAACCGGCCACATGCGGTCCGGATTGAGATCCGTGCGTTGAACAAACCCAGCGCCCTTGGCTAACCTTACGCCAAACGGAAATGCGTCCGCTTGGGAAAAGAAAAGCGTGGCCGAGGCATTCACAAAGCCTGTGAGGATCAACCGGCGCTTGCCCGAGAAGGCGCGAGCGGGCGTGGAGGCCCGCCCGCGAAACTTTTTAGTCATCTTTGTTCGGGCTGGAATACGTCGCGATTGAGGATTGCCGTCACACCAAGATTTGGCACATCAACAAGCTGGGCGATGTTGAGATCGACGGCAACACTGGTAAGGACGTAAGCCTGCTCGCGCGTGAGTCCCTTCTTCGCTACCAAGAATTCGATCATGTTCAGCGTAGCGTTGCGAGCGGCTAAGCTCACATCCTCAGACAGGTTTGCCAAAGGTGCAATTTTCTGTCCACCGAGATAGGTCGAGAATGCGGGCAGCTCACCTTCAGGTTTGAGAGGAAGCCCGGACACGGCATAGAAGCTCGAGGGCGCAAGCTTCTTGAGCTGGCCCTCAGCGCCTTCGAAATGCATGGTTGAGAGGAGCGAAGCCATTCCAGGGATAACCTTGGCCCGCATCGTCACCTTTGCGCCCATTTCGATCGCGGTGCCGCAAACCTCACCGCCACCTTGGGCAAAGTGGACGTCGCCGGCAAAAAGTCCGCATCCCTCGATGAAGCAGGGAAAGAGCAAAGTCGTTCCGACAACGGTCTCCTTGGTATCAAGGTTGCCACCGTTCTCGCGCGGAGGAACGGTGCGGACACACTCGTCCTTTGCCGTTCCATTAGTCCCGCAAAGATCGGCCGGAAGGGCATCCACGGGCTGCGGCGTGAGCGCCGCGCCGCCGGCATCGGCAAGCGCCTTCTCGCGCTTGATCCACTTGTCAAGTTCAGGTTTCCCCGGCAGGACGCCTACAGTCCCCATGAACGCATTCATCGGCACCACGATGCCAGGCAGGTCTTTCGAGCGAGCATCCAGACGGGTCAGACTCCAGTGCACGATGTAGGGGTCGCGGAAGACATCCCTCAGGAAACCGAAGCCAGGAACGATCGTGGTGTAACCGAAGTCGTCAGGCGCAATATCAACAATCGTCACGGCAAGCGCGTCACCCCTCTTTGCCCCTTCGAAGAAGACGGGGCCCGTCAGAGGATGAACGAGATTGAGATTAACTGCTGCCACATCCTGGGCGGTTGACGCAAAAGTCAGATCGGAATCAAGAGCGTCGCGAGTTTCAAGAACGAAAAGCTGATCCTGCTTTACGGTCGCCGCTGGCTTGATATTAGGATGATAGCGATTGAAGCAGTGCGGATCGTCCTTGCAATGCTTTCCAGTTTTTCCAATGACAACGGGAGCTGGACCCTTTACGTCGCTCGTGTCGGCCCACGACGCTTCCCCGCTGCCGCAAACAATCAGGAATGCGACTGCCATTCTCGACAAGGATGCGGTTTGCATTGAACTCTCTCCTCAGGCATTCATTACCCTTACGTTTTTTCGTCCTGTAGAATCTATTAGAGCGAGGCCGCGTCGATTGCATTGAGCAGCGCGTCGCGTGCGCCATCCAGACCAGACATCAGCCGGCGCCGACCACCGCCACGTAACCAGGAAACAATGATCCAGGAATTGTTCCGGCTCTCGGGAGAAGCGGCGATCGCGAAAACTTTCGTCGTCATTGAAGGCACGACTCCACAATCCAGAGTCGAGAACGGCCTCGGCAAACGCATCTTCAACGCGATTTAGGTCACCCGACGCCATGTGGTCTGCTCCTGAGCAGCACATATCAAGATACTAGGCTAATGCGAGAGCGCGGGCCGGTCAATCGCGCACGAGGCGACTAGGTTCGCATCGCGACCATTTTGCGTGCTTTTCTTATCGGGAGTACAAACCATCCTAAGTTGAGAACCAATTCTTCCAACTACACGGCATCTGCTTTTGGGAGCAGGTTTGCACACGAGGCAAGCAGCCTTCGAATGGACAAAACCACCTGCCGCCCCTCGCACTCAGTACAGATCGAAAAAAGTCTCCGCGGAAAGTCTCCCGAAAATGGGAATATTGCCGATATCGGCTGGAGACTTTCGGCCATTTCTCGCTAGAGTTGCTCGTTTTCGAAGTCCGGAGAAGTCTCTGATAACGCATGAAAGCCCTTATCTTGCCGGCTTTTCTTGTCGTAGGTAGAAATTATCTCAGGTTGAGTGAGTGGCTGGCTGGCGACGCAGTGACGCAAATTCCCTGCTAACAGGGAATTTTACAGGGAAAATCGCGATTTCAGGCCTCAATGCGGCTGCTCTAGAGCACGAAACCGCTGTGCCGCACAGACTTTTCAGAAGATTCCCTAAGCTAACTATCAGGGAAATGTTTCCGAAGAACGGGGAATTCTAAACGGATAACAGGGATTTTTTCGGCAAATCTGTAAGTCGCCGTTCTCACTCGCTTGTTTGGTGTTTAGCGGAAGTCGGATTGTCCGCATTGAACCTCAAAAGCAGACCTTCACCGACAGAAGGGCGACGTCTGGTCGATGGCCAGGAGCGTCATTCACGCGGCCGTACAAGAATTCGTCGCACGGGAAATAGTGCAACCCCGTACCGCTGACCCACATATCCCCAAATGCCCTTCGGGGCGAACAACATGGTTATAATCGCCAGTATACCCAGCAAAATCAGATACCAGGTACCGAAGTCCGCAAGGTAGTGCTGCAGCGCGTAGAACAAGATCACGCCGACGATTGGGCCCTCGATCGTGCCGACCCCGCCGATGATGACGACAAAAATCACGTAAGCGCTCCAATCCAGTACCGAAAATGCCGCGTCAGGCGAGATACGCGCCTTCTGCAAGTAGATCAGCGCGCCGATCATCCCGGTGGCGCCCGCGACCAGCACATAGACCCCGAGCTTGGCACGAAAGCTGTCGACACCCGCACTTTCAGCGGCCGCTTCGGAATCGCGGATTGCGAAAAGCGCCAGCCCGTAGCGCGATCTCAACAACAGATAGGCCAGCCACAACGCGCCGGCCGCGAGCACTAGCGCGATCCAGTAGCTGATGATGTCGCGCGCGGCCGGCGAGCGGACTTCAAACGCCGTCTTGACCCATTCGATGCCGAAAATCTCGCTGGTGACCGAAGGCGGCAGCGATGTACCGGTGCCACCGCCGAGTTGCTTGAATTGAGCGAAGACGAGCCGGTACACCTCGGCAACCACCCAGCTTCCAATTGCAAAATAGGGGCCGCGAAGCCGAAACACCACAACCGCCGTCGGCACAGCGAATATCGCGGCAATCAATCCAGACAGCAACACCGCAGCAATCGGATCGATGTCGGCGACAATCGTAAGCGCAAATAGCAAATAGCCGCCGAGACCGACAAACGCCTGTTGCCCGACCGAGACCAGGCCCGCATAGCCCGCCAGCAAATTCCAGCATTCTGCCAACGCAAGCATATAGAAGACGAAGATCATATCCTGAATCGATCCGCGACCGGCGACGGTCGGAAGCGCGGCAAGGATCAGGACAAGAACTACGGCGGCAAGCGCGAGGACTGTCGATGCCCGAGTTGTCGTTCCCAGCCGATAGCGGGTTGGTTCACTCATCTGGTTCCCGCCCCCGTCGTCACCGTGCGCCTCAATCCAATGCGCGCGGAAACAGGCCGCGCGGGTGCAGCACCACCACCGCCATGAAGGCGATGTGGCCCGCGAGTATCTGCCATTCTGGGTTAATCTTGGCGCCCACCGTCTGCGCCAGACCGATAATGACGCCGCCCGCGAGCGTGCCCCAAAGGCTGCCGAGGCCGCCGATGATCACCGCCTCGAACGCGTAGATCAACCGGGCCGGACCGATGGTCGGATCGAAATTGGCGCGGATACCGAGATAGAGGCCGGCGATCGTCGCCACTAGCATCGCAATCCCCGTGGCGATCGCGTAGATGCGATGGTGATCGATCCCCATCAGCTGCGCGATCTCCAGGTCGTCGGAGGTTGCGCGAAATGCCCGGCCTAGAGCGGTACGATAAAATAGGAGGTTGAGCAGCAGAATCACCCCGACGGCCGAACCGAGCGTGAGCAGCGGCATTACTCCGATCGCCAGATTGCCGCCGAGGTCGATCGAAGCGGTCTCGATCGCACCTAACCGCAGCCGCCGGCTGTCGGCGGTAAAGGCTTCGAGCAGCCCGTTCTGAATGACGATGGATAGCCCGAACGTCACCAGCAGCGGCGGCAGCAGATCGCGTCCCAAGGTTCGATTGAGCAGCACATATTGCAGGCCGAAGCCGGCGGCGAACATCACCGGCATGGCGAGTAGGGCCGCGAGAAAGGGATCGAATCCAAGCCATGTCGTCAGCGAGAGGATCGCGAATGCCGCCAGCACGATAAGGTCGCCGTGGGCGAGATTGACCAGCCGCATGATGCCGAAGACCAGAGACAGGCCAGCCGCAAATAGCGCGTAAAGGCCTCCCAGCAGGACGCCCTCGATGATGGTGCCGAGCCAGAGCATGTTCAACGTCCGAAATAGGCGAGGTGAATTTGATCTTTCGTAAGTTCCGCCGGGCGGCCCGACAGGGATACCCGTCCCTCCTGAAAGCAATAGACGCGATCGGCAACCTTCATCGCTTGCGCGATGTCCTGCTCGACCAGCACGATGCTGGTGCCGTTCTGTTTGATGCGCGGCATCGCATTATAGATGTCGCGGATGACGATCGGCGCGAGGCCGAGGCTGATCTCGTCGCAAAGAAGCACGCGCGGGTTCGACATCAATGCGCGCCCGATCGCTGCCATCTGCTGCTCGCCGCCGGACAATGAATGGCTCGGCACAGTGCGACGCTGTTTCAGCGCCGGGAACAGCGCATAGACGGTGTCGAGCGACCATATCCCGTCAACATCGCGGCCGTATCTGCCGATCAGCAGGTTTTCCTCGACCGTCAGCGAAGAGAACAGCCGCCGCCCCTCCGGCACCATCGCGATCCCAAGCTTAAGAATGTTCGCCGCGCCCAGCGCGCCAATCGGCCTGTCCTCGAACCTCACGCTGCCGGGCTCGGCGCGGACCAGTCCGGCAATGGCTTTGAGATAGGAAGATTTGCCGGCGCCGTTGGCGCCGATAATCGCTATCGTCTCACCCGGCGCAATCGTGGTGTCGATACCGTAGAGGACCTGGATGTCTCCGTAATAGGCTGTAAGGCCGCGGGTTTCGAGCACCGGCAATCTCACGCCAGTAAACCCGTGTAGAATTGTCGGACCTCGACGGAGGCCAACACCTGCTGTGGATCTCCCTCGGCGACCTTCCTTCCGAAATTCAGGACGCTCAATCTGCCGACCACCGCCAGCAGCGCATGTACGATGTGCTCGATCCAGATGATTGTCATTCCAGTCGCATGGACCGCCCTGATAGTTTCGACGAGTTCGACGCACTCTCCCTCGGTCAATCCTCCGGCAATTTCATCGAGCAGCAACAAATGCGGATTGGATGCAAGCGCGCGCGCCATTTCCAGCCGCTTGCGTTCGAGCAACGTCAGCGCTCCCGCGAGGGTGTTGGCCCGAGCGATCAGGTGCAGGCGCTCGAGAATTTCCGCGCAAGGGGCTGCAGCATCGCGCTCGGTCAATCGACCGCCATGCACCGCGGCCACCAGCAGGTTCTCAAACACGGTGAGACCCTCGAAGGGCCGAGGAATCTGATAGGCGCGTCCGATCCCCGCGATGCAACGCTGGTGCGGCCTGGCAAACGTGATATCGCGGCCGTTGAGGCGAATCTCGCCAGCGTCCGGTATAAGGCCGCCGGCGATCAGATTGAAGAGCGTCGTCTTGCCGGCCCCATTCGGACCGATGATGCCGAGCGCCTCGCCCGGCGCGACCGTGAGGTCGATATCTTCCGTCGCGACGAGCGAGCCGAAGGTCTTGCGTAGGCCGGTGATCTTCAGCATGCGCCTGAATTTAGCATCAAGTCGGACCTGCCGGAATGAGTTTGCGGCCTCGTCGCCGCCCGCGTCGCGCTGGGGCTTAACCGATCGCCTCCATCTTGCCGCCGGTCGGAATGTTCGGCGCCGTCCTGTTGTCGGTAATGACGATGTCGTACTTGTTGCCGTCCTTCAAGCGCCATTGCCCGCCTACCAGCGGCGTCTTGGCGACGTTTTTTGCGGCGAACGGCGGCAGATTCGCGCCGTTCCACTGGACCTTTCCGACCACGGTATCGAGGTTGGTCGCGGCGATCGCACTGACCAGGGCTTTGGCGTCGCGCTGCGGAGCGCGCTTGAGCGTGTCGACGGCGACCTCGAATAGCGCATGCACGAAGCCGATCGGCTGGGTCCACTGCTTCTTGCTCGCGGCCTCGTAGCTGGAGGCGAGATCTCGCGCGCTAACGCCGGTGAGCGAGGATTTGAACGGATGATTCGGGGACCACCACACTTCCGACGACAGATTGTTGCCGTCTTTGCCGAGCGCCTCGACCGCCACTGGGAACAGGATAGCCTTGCCTATCGAGGCCACTTTTGGCCGGAAGCCTTGCTGGAGCGCCTGTTTCCAGAATGTCGTGAAGTCTGGCGGCAAAACCACGCCGGTGATGATCTCGGCGTTGGCGTTCTTGAACGCACTGATCTGGGCGGAAAAATTGTCGGTGAGATTCTGGTAACGGCCGGGGTCGGTGAGCTTATAGCCGGCTTTCTCCAGCACCGGTGGAAATCCGACCTGCTTGTCGCCCCAGGCGTTGCCGTCGCCATCGTTCGGAAACAGTGCGCCAACCGATTTGTTGGTCGGCACCTGGCTCCACATATTGGTAAAGACCGCGATGACGTCTTCCAGCCCCCAGAAGAAGTGGTAGGTGGAATTAAAGTTCTTCCACACCGGAGGTCCGCCGGCTGGATCGGCCTGGCGGCCGATGAACCAGGGCTGCCACGGCGCCATGGTCGAGATGCAGGGCACCTCCTCGATCTCGCATTGCGTCGAAACGGGGTTCGTCGTCTCCGGCGTCGAGGCCACGAGCATCAAGTCGATCTTGTCCTGGACGATCAGATCCTTTGCGACCTGCGCCGCGCGGTTGGGATTCGACTGGCTATCCTTGACGACGACTTCCACCGGAACCATCGCGTTGCCGAGCTTGATGCCGCCCTTGGTGGCTTCCTTGAAATTCGCGATGATGAAGTTGTCGGCCTCGGCGAATGCGGCGAGCGGGCCGGTCTGCGGGCTGACATAGCCGAGCTTGATCGGGCGGATCTGGGCTATCGCCGGCATCGCGATGCCGGTCGCGAGCGCCGCGCCGGCCGCAGCTGTCGATTTGAGCAAGGCGCGACGATCGATCGGTGTGATGATCCTGGTCAATGAAGCCTCCCCTTTTTGACGAATTTCGTGACACCGCCGGATCCCTGGACGAAGCCTTGACCGCAGAACCGGTGATGTTCGATAATCGAACTTGTGTTCGTTTTATGCTAGTTTCAATGAGTGCCTCGATGGAGTCAACCGGTCGAGACGGCACAGGGTACGAGATGACGTCTTTCGAACCGGACGATGGCCACGACAAAGAGTTCATGAGCACGCTCGCCAAGGGGCTTGCCGTGCTCAGCGCCTTTGGCAAGCAACGGCCTTCGATGACGCTGTCGGATGCAGCCGCGGTCGCAAACCTTTCGCGGGCTAGTGCCCGCCGGATCCTGCGCACACTTGCCCAGCTCGGCTATGTCACCCAGGACGGGCGCGCATTCTCCCTGACCCCGCGGGTTCTTGAGCTCGGCTTTGCCTACCTCTCGGGTCAGGACTGGATCGACCGCGCGCTGCCGATGATGAAGGAAGTCAGCGATCTGCTTGGTGAATCCTGCTCCGGTTCGATCCTGCAAGGCAACGAAATCGTGTATGTTGCGCGCGTCAACGCGCGGCGTATCATGTCGACCGCGCTCGCGGTTGGCAGTCGCTTGCCGGCCTTTTACACAGCGCTCGGCCGCGCCCAGCTCGGCTATCTCGACGACGCGGAAATCTGGCGCCGCCTGCGGTCCTCACGCATCGAAGCCTATACGCCCTATACGATCACCGACATGCAAGCGCTGTTCGATCGCGTCCGCGCCGACCGCGAGCAGGGATTTTCGATCGTTGACGAAGAACTTGAGCGCGGACTTCGCTCAATTGCCGTGCCGGTGCTCGACCGCACCGGTCAGGCGGTTGGCGCCATCAATCTCTCGGCCCACAGCACGCGCACAACGCGCAACGAGATGCGCGAGAAATTCCTTCCGGAGCTCAAGGTCATCGCGCAGCGGATTTCGCAGGCCCCTCGACCGACATAACACGGCGATTGCTTTGCGTATCGAACGCCTTGTCAGGGCGCCCGAGAGGAATTAGCATTTCAGTTCGCGTTCGCTTTCCGCACACACGTTCGCATATCGAACGAACGCCAATTGATCGAATTTCAGGGGAGGTCACGATGGCAAGAACAGGCAACGGGACGGGCGCGTCCGTCACGACAGCGCCTAAGTCGAAAACCAGCGACAGTGATGACCGCGTCGCCTTCGCGCGGCGGCCCGAAAACATTGGCCAGATGGAAGTGACGCGACCGCAGACTGGTGCGGAGTACATCGAATCCCTGCGCGACGGCCGCGAGGTCTTCATCTACGGCGAACGCGTCAAAGACGTCACAACTCATCCTGCCTTCCGCAATACCGCCCGTATGGTGGCGCGCCTGTTTGATGGCCTCCATGACGACAAGCGGAAGAAAAAGCTGCTGCTGCCCACGGATACCGGCAATGGCGGAATGACGCACGCCTTCTTCAAGGCGCCCAAAACCGTGGAAGACCTGATCGCCGGCCGCGAAGCAATCGCCGAATGGGCGCGCATGACCTATGGCTGGATGGGCCGCTCACCGGACTACAAGGCGGCGTTTCTCGCCACCCTCGGCGCCAATTCGGATTTTTACGATCCGTATCAAGGCAATGCGAAGCGCTGGTACAAATTCTGCCAGGAGCGCGTGCCCTTCATAAATCATGCCATCATCCACCCGCCGATCGATCGAGACCGGCCGCCGAACGAGGTCAGCGATGTCTGCTGTCACGTCGAGAAGGAGACCGACGCCGGCCTCATCATCTCGGGCGCGAAGGTGGTCGCCACCGGCTCGGTGCTGACGAACTACACGTTCGTCGCCCACCACGGGCTGATCCCGGTGCAGGACAAGAAATTCGCCGCTGTGTTCATGCTGCCGACTAACTCGCCGGGCGCGAAATTCATCTGCCGCACCTCTTACGAGATGACTTCGACAGTCATGGGCAGTCCATTTGACTACCCGCTATCGAGCCGGCTCGACGAAAACGACGCGGTCTTCATCATGGACAAGGTGCTGGTCCCCTGGGAAAACGTGTTCGTTTATGGCGACCTCGAGAAGGCGAACAACTTCTTTCCGCGCACCGGGTTTCTGCCCCGCTTCGTTGTGCACGGCTGCACCAGACTCGCAGTAAAGCTCGACTTCATTGCCGGCCTGCTGCTCAAGGCCACCGAAGCCGCGGGCACCAAGGATTATCGCGGCGTGCAGGCGAACGTCGGCGAGGTAATTGCCTGGCGTAACCTATTTTGGGGACTTTCGGATGCCATGGTACGCGATCCGAAGCCGTGGATCGGAGACTATGTCTTGCCGAACATGGATCCTGGCAATGCCTATCAGATCATCGCCACGATGGCCTACACCAAGGTCAAGTACCTGATTGAGCAAACCGTCGCCTCGGGCCTCATCTATCTCAACAGTCACGCGCGCGATTTCAAGAATCCGGAAATCCGGCCCTATCTCGATCAATATCTGCGCGGTTCGAACGGATACAAGGCTGAAGAACGTGTCAAGCTGCTCAAGCTGTTGTGGGACTGCCTGGCGAGCGAGTTCGGCGGCCGTCACGAGCTTTACGAAATCAACTACGGCGGCTCGACCGAGGAAATCCGGCGCTACTGCCTGTTCGGCGCACAAGCTTCCGGTAACGCCGATAAATTCAAGGGATTCGCCGAGGAGTGCATGGCTGAGTACGACCTGGATGGCTGGAGGGTCCCCGATCTCAGCGATCCGGGCGAGCTCAGCTATCACGTCATGCGCGGATCCAAATAAGTCGCAAGCTCATCTATGAGGTTGGTGTTTCCGAGCAGCGCAATGAAGGTCATATCGTTCACCGCCTGGTGACGCACGTCCGGACGATAAATTAGGGTCATTTCCAATCCTCGACGCGCCCGCCTGGGTCGTCCGCTTTACCCCTGAAAGCGGACTCAAAGTGGACATCAAGCCATGT
>CAWFZL010000016.1:0-349769 GCA_963820275.1 uncultured Alphaproteobacteria bacterium | reverse complement strand
TCCGAAGCGGCTTCTCCACGGCGCGAAGTGTAGTGGCGGCTAGTTGCCCGGGGCCGCGGGCCGACGGCGTCGCCTGCCGAGGCCGAGCGCGACGAGGACGCCGCCGAGGATCGCGAACACGAGCGGCGGCACCCAGCCGCTGAACGCGCTGACCGACGACGTCGACGGCGTGAGCACGACGTGGTTGTGGGACC
Organism: uncultured Alphaproteobacteria bacterium; assembly: GCA_963820275.1. GTDB lineage: Bacteria > Pseudomonadota > Alphaproteobacteria > Rhizobiales > Xanthobacteraceae > Bradyrhizobium. Next base: position 349,575 of record CAWFZL010000016.1, on the reverse strand, counting down.
ACTTGTCCGAGAAGTACGACGTCATCGCGAAGAGCCCGAGCGTTCCGAAGACGGCCCAGCTCGACCGCTTCGAGCCGTGCGCGACGCCGATGTAGAGCAGCGACACGAGCCCGACGAGGATCCACTGGAACGTGCTCGAGTGCCACCAGAAGAGGAGCGCGCCGCCGATCAGCAGGCCGGCAGCGAAGTGGAGCCAGAACGCCGACGGCGAGTCGCTGACGCTCCCGGCCGCGAAGTACACGAGCCCGACGAACAGCGTCACCCACGCCGTCCAGTTCCCGCCGCTCGACAGGAGGTCGATGACGAAGAACCAGCCGACGAACACCGCGATCGCCGCGCTGAACGGAAACTCGAAACGGCGCGTCGCGTTGACGGCGGCCACGACGACGAGGAGCTCCAGCACGAGCCTCGAGAAGCAGAACGAGCTGAACGACGAATCCAGCCACCCGAACCACATGAACAGCGCCGCGACGAACGCTCCCCACGCGATCACCGACGCGAACGCGAAGATCCCGCCCGCGAGCCGGCGGTCGATCCGCCGGAACGCCTCGGCCTTCGCGTAGAGCAGGACGAAGATCAGCAGCGCCCAGGCGGAGTACGCCGCCGCGCCGAACTGGCCAGAGAGGTACGAGAGCGCGCCGATCGCGGCGAAGAGCACCGTCAGCCCGCCCGCGTACACGAGGAAGGACGACGTCGTCCAGACGGGCTTGCCTGCCGCCACGCTCGGGATCGTGTACCCCGGGCCGGACGGAGCCGCTACCAGCCGCGCGTCTCGAGCAGCTGCGACGGGTCGAGCGTCGCCGTGGAGATGCCGACCATCGGCTCGCCGAGGCCCGCGGAGACGCGGGCCAGGATCTCCGCGTCGTTGAAGTGCGTCGTCGCCTCGACGATCGCCTTCGCCCGCCGCTCCGGATCGCCGGACTTGAAGATGCCCGAGCCGACGAAGACGCCGTCCGCGCCGAGCTGCATGCAGAGCGCCGCGTCAGCCGGGGTGGCAATGCCGCCCGCGGTGAACGTCACGACGGGCAGCCGGCCGTTCTCGGCGACCCAGCGCACGAGCTCCTGCGGCGCCTGGAGATTCTTCGCCTCGGTGTACAGCTCCTCCTCGGCCAGCGTCTTCAGCTTGCGGATGTGCCCGAAGACGGCGCGCATGTGCGTCACCGCGTTGACGATGTCGCCGGTGCCGGCCTCGCCCTTCGTGCGGATCATCGCCGCGCCCTCGGAGATGCGCCGGAGCGCCTCGCCGAGGTTGGTCGCGCCGCAGACGAACGGCACGGTGAACCCCCATTTGTCCACGTGGTGCTCGAGGTCTGCCGGCGTCAGCACCTCCGACTCGTCGATGTAGTCGATCTCGAGCGCCTGGAGGATCTGCGCCTCGGCGAAGTGGCCGATCCGGCACTTCGCCATCACCGGAATCGTCACCGAGTCCTGGATGTCCCGGATCATCTCCGGATCGGACATCCGCGCGACGCCGCCTTCAACCCGGATGTCGGCGGGGACGCGCTCCAGCGCCATCACCGCGACCGCGCCGGACGCCTCGGCGATCTTCGCCTGCTCGGCGTTGACGACGTCCATGATCACGCCGCCCTTGAGCATCTCGGCGAGACCGCTCTTCACCCGCATCGTCCCGTATTCGGCCATGTGCTGAGTGTACCGAGGCGCGCTAGGAACCGAGGCAGCCGAGGGCGTCGTCGATCTGCTGCTGCGTCGGGGACGTCTGCCAGACGAGGACGGCGTTCCGCTTCGACTCCATGATGTCGTGGATGTGGCGGCGGTAGAACGGCGTGGCGTGCGCCTTGAACGCCGCCTCGGTGTCGGCCGCGCCGGTCGCGTCGCCGGCGAATGCGATCGTGACGACGTTCCCGCCGGGAGCCTTGGCGAGGATGCCGCCGTTGTCGGCGAAGCCGGCGATGAAGCCGACCTTGACCGGGTTGGTCGTCACGCCCGTGAAACCCTTGCTCTTCAGGCACGCGACCGTGCCCGTGGCCGTGTAGGGCGTGCTGCTGCGTGCGCCGCAGCCGGCCGCGACCAGAGCCAGCCCGGCGAGGAGGAGGAAGACGAGCGCCCGCACGAGGCGACTGTAGCGGCGGCGGACGACCGCCGAGTGGGAGAATCGGCGGCGTGGAGCCGTGGTCGAGGGATCCCGCGGGCCGTCTCGACGAGCTCGAGGTCGACAGCGACGCGCTGCGCGGCAACGCGCTCGGCGACCCGCACGTGCGACCCCTGTGGGTCTACACGCCGCCGGCGTACGACGCGGAGCCCGAGCGGCGGTTCCCGGCGATCTACCTGATCCAGGGGCTGACCGGCCAGCTGGACATGTGGCGCAACCGCGCGGCGTTCCGGCCGACGGTGCCGGAGCTCGTCGACCGGCTCTTCGCCGAGCAGGAGTGCCCGCCCGCGCTCGTCGTCTTCGTCGACGGCTGGACGTCGTACGGCGGCTCGCAGTTCGTCGACTCCCCGGCCGTCGGCCGCTACCACACGTATCTCTGCGACGAGGTCGTCCCGTTCGTCGACGCGCGCTACCGGACGCTCGCCGAGCCGGGACACCGCGGGATCAGCGGCAAGTCGAGCGGCGGCTACGGCGCGATGATCACGCCGATGCTGCGGCCCGACCTGTTCGGCGGGCTCGCGACGCACGCCGGCGACGCGCTGTTCGAGCTCTGCTACGTGCCGGACTTCCGCGAGGCGACGCGGGCGCTCCGCGACAGCTACGACGGCTCGTTCGACGCGTTCTGGAAGGACTTCCGGTCGCGGCCGGCCTTCACGAAGGGCACCGACTTCCCGCTGCTCAACACGTGGGCGATGGCGGCGTGCTACTCGGCAAACGAGGACGGCTCGATCGAGCTGCCCTTCGACCCGTCGACGGGGAAGCTGCGGCCCGAGATCTGGGAGCGCTGGCTCGCCTGGGACCCGGTGCGGATGGCGGAGCGGCACGCCGACGCGCTGCGCGGCCTGCGGGCGATCTACATCGACGCGGGCACGCAGGACCAGTTCTTCCTCGACCTCGGCGCGAGGCGTTCCGGCAGGCGCTCGAGGCGATCGGCGTCACCGACGTCTTCTTCGAGCTGTTCGACGCGACGCACAGCGGGATCGAGTACCGCTACCCGCTCGCGCTGCGCTACCTCGCCGAGCGGCTGCAGTAGCGGTCAGCGGCACTAGCCCTCGACGCCGACGAAGGTGGCGTGGCGCGGGCGTGGGATCTCGCCGTACGCGAGACCGGCCTCGACCTGGGCGACGACGTGACCGCGGTACTCGCCCGTCGTCTTCCACGTGTAGGTCGTCCTGTGCGGCACCTCGGTCACCGCCTCGATCGTCCACTCGTCCGAGTGGCGCGCGGCGAGCGCAGCGCGCGGGATGTCCCAGAAGAATCGCTCGAGCGTCGTCAGGAGCTTGCCGACCATGAAGAAGATCCCGTCGAGCGGGTTCGGGATGGGAGCGATGCCGCGACCGGACAGGAAGGTGCCGTCGTCGCCGCCGGGATCCATCTCGCCGCGCGGCGGTAGCTGGATCCGGTACGCGTAGATCTCCCATTCGCGCCCGTCCGGGTCGGTGACGCGGGCGGCGGGACTGAACACGCTCATGGCGCGAAGGCGCGGGCGGCCGACTGCTCCGCCGCCGAGGCGAGCGCCTCGGCCTCGGCCGCGATCTCGCCGCCCGGCGCATTCGCGGCGACGATGGCGGCGGCCGCGCGTGCGGCGCCGGCGGCGAGTGCCGCCGCCGCGAGGCAGTCCGGGCGCACGACGGCCACGCCGCCTTCCACGAGCGCCACGGCCAGGGCGGCCGCGTCGGCGGCGGCGCGCGCGATCTCGAGCGGCGGCCCGGCCGCGGCCGCGAAGTCTCCGCTCTCGCGCGCCGCGCCGTACGCCTCCGCGTCGAGCTGCGCGAGCGGCGCCGTCCGCGCCCGCAGCTCGGCCGCGCGCGCCGCCGCCGGCTCGTCCTTCGAGACGCGGGCCGCCATGGCGAGCACGGCCGCGGCGGTCGCCGCCGCGAACGCCGCGGCCCCGCCCCCGCCCGGCGCCGCACGCGGCCCGGCGAGCGCGTCGAGCCACTCGGCGAGCTCCAGCTCGAGGAACGGCCTCTCTGCCACAGCGGGACCATAGACTCGCCCCGTGAACGGACTCCAGGGGAAGCGCGTCGTCGTCACCGGCGGCACGAGCGGCATCGGCGAGGCGACGAGCCGCCGGTTCATCGCCGAGGGCAGCCGCGTCGCGGCGCTCGCCGTCGGCGAGCGGGAGATCGAGACGGCGCACGAGCGCATCGACGGGCTCGAGGCGGCGCTGCTCTGCGACGTCGCCGACGAGCTGCAGGTCGAGCGCGCGTTCGCGCGCGTCGACGAGCTGCTCGGCGGAATCGACGTCCTCATCGCCAACGCAGGCATCTCCGTGCGGCGGCCGTTCCTGGAGATCCGCGAAGAGGACTGGCGGCGCGTGCTCGACGTCAACCTCACCGGCGTCTTCCACTGCGCGCAGCAGGCGGCGCGGCGGATGCACGCCGGCGACGGCGGCGTGATCCTGATCACCGCGTCGACGAACGGCGTCGTCGGCCATCCGTTCTACGCGGACTACAACGCGTCGAAGGCGGGCGTGATCGCGCTCACGCGCACGATGGCGCTCGAGCTCGCGCCGGCGATCCGCGTCAACGCGGTCTGCCCCGGGTACGTGCTGACGCCGATGCAGGAGGCCGAGTACTCCCCGGAGATGCTCGTCGCGACGAACGCGAAGATTCCGCTCGGCCGCCACGCGCGTCCGGACGAGATCGCCTCGCTGTTCGCGTTCCTCGCGAGCGACGACGGCACGTACCTCACCGGCGCGACCATCTCCATCGACGGCGGCGAGACCGCCGGCGGCCTCGCCAGCCGCTAGTCCGCGGCGTCGCCCCAGCCGTACCGCTCGCGGTACTCGTTCGCCTTCGCCGCGAGCTCGTCGCCCGACACGACGGTGAAGTTGGCGACGTAGCTGCGCTCGCCGTCGAGGTGCTGGCCGAGCTGCACTCCGGTGTACCCGGGCACGTACGTGAGCACGAGCGACGGCAGCTTGTGCCGGATCAACGGCACGCGCTCGCTCGTCGCGGCCGCGATGTCCCGCCACGGGACGGTGTGCCCCGGCAGGAACGCGTACTTCACCGTCAGCCCGTCGGGTGAGAAGCGGACGTACGCAGCGCCCGGCACGACCCCGGCGAGGCCGGCGACGAGGCCGACGATGCCGAGCAGCAGCGCCACCCAGCCGGCGAGGCTGGGCACGAGACCGATCCCGACGAGCAGCATCACGGCGCCGAAGACCACGCCGACGAGCTGGCGCCCGCGGGCCGCTCTGACCGTGACGGTCTCCACAGCGCCGCCGTTTCGCCCGCTGCGCCCGGTGTCCTGCTATTCGCCGGCGACGGCGAGGCCGACCGGGCAGCGCGACGCCGGTGCCGCCGAGCCCGCAGTAGCCGTTCGGGTTCTTGGCGAGGTACTGCTGGTGGTAGTCCTCGGCGTAGTAGAACGGGCCCGCCTCGGCGATCTCGGTGGTGATCTCGCCGTAGCCCGCGCGCGCGTCAGCTCCTGCTGGTACGTCGCGCGCGACGCCTCGGCCGCCTCGCGCTGCGCGTCGGTCGTCCAGTAGATCGCCGAGCGGTACTGCGTGCCGACGTCGTTGCCCTGGCGCATGCCCTGCGTCGGGTCGTGGTTCTCCCAGAACAGGCGCAGCAGCGCCTCGTAGCTCGTCTGCTCCGGGTCGAAGACCACGAGCACGACCTCGGTGTGGCCGGTCTCGCCGCTGCAGACCTCCCGGTAGGTCGGGTTCGGCGTGAAGCCGCCGGCGTAGCCGACGGCCGTCGTGTAGACGCCGGGGGCCTGCCAGAACATGCGCTCGGCGCCCCAGAAGCAGCCCATGCCGAAGATCAGCTGCTCGAGCCCCGTCGGGGAACGGCGGCTGCAGCGGCGTGCCGAGCACCTCGTGCCGGTCGGGGACGGCGATCGGCTCGTCGCGGCCCGGAAGCGCCTCGTCCGCGGTGACCATCGTCGCCGGCTTGTCGAAGAGGAACATGCCTCTAGGGTACGTGCACGATCACGGTCTGCGCAGGGGTCAGGCGCGGTAGCGCCGGACGGCGGACGAACGCGCCTGCTTCAGCGCCAGCCGCTGGCCGTTCGTGGCGACCGTCCGCGTCGGATCGCTCATGTTCCCGACCGGGTCGACGGCGGCGATCGCGAAGGAGCGCTTGTCGTGCTGGAGGAGGCTGATGTGAACGCTGCGCGTATCCGGAGCGAGCGTCCGCGTCGTCCGGCCGTTGATGATGAGCGCGTACCCGCGGATTGTCGGAAGGCCTGCCGGCGGGCGCCAGCGAAGCGTGAGCACCTTCCCGTTGATCTGGGCCTTCAAGTCCCGCGGCCGTCCGGGCGGCGTCTGGTCGAGCACGAAGCTCCACGTCTGCGACCAGGCGGAGTCGTTGCCTGCCTCGTCCTCGGCGTAGGCGCGCCAGTAGTAGATGCCGTCGTCGAGCCCGAGGCTGTCGAGCGTCCAGGTCGCGGTCGCTCCTGCGTCGACGCTCTTCGAGGAACCGCTCGCGACGACGTTCGCACAGTCGGCGTCGGCGCAGAGCTGGAAGTCGAGCGCACCGCGGTCTGTCGGATCGGAGCTGACGAACGTCCCGGAGAGCCGTACCGCGTTCACGGCCGTCCCTTCCGCCGGCGCGACCGCGGCGGGAACGCCCGGCGCGACATTGTCCACGACGAAGCTCTGCGTCGGCGACCAGGCCGACTGGTTGCCGACGGCGTCCTCGGCGAGGGCCCGCCAGTAGTAGGTGCCGTCGACCTCCGGTGGCGCCTGCAAGCCCGCGACCGCGCCGACCGGAACGGCGGCCGAGTAGCTGGTGGACGTCACGATCGCGCAACCCGGATCGACGCAGAACTCGACGAGCAGCCGTGCCGAGTCGCCGGGATCGCCGGGATCGTCGATGCGGGCCGAGAGCGGCGGCGCCGTCTTTGTCCGCATACCGTCCGCGTCCTGCAACACCGGAGCCTGCGGCGGCGTGCCGTCGAATCTGAAGCTATTCGCTGCGGACCAGTTCGACGTGTTGCCGAAGGAGTCCGTGCCGCGCACGCGCCAGTAGTACGTGCCGTCCGAGAGCCCCGGTGTCCAGCTCTCGGTGGCGCTCGCGGCGAGACCGGAGAACGTCGTGGTGGCTGCGACCGACGCGCAGTCGCTCGTCGTGCAGACCTGGAAGGTGAGGCTGTCGGGGTGCGCGTCGCTGTACGTCGCCGTCAGCGTCGGGATGTGGTTCGAGTTGAGGCCGGAGGCGGGAGCCGTCGCGGTCACAGTGGGCGGCGTCCCGTCGTACGCGAAGCCCTGGATGGCGGACCAGCCCGACTTGTTCCCGGCGGCATCCTGAGACTGGGCCTGCCAGTAGTACGAGCCGTCGCCGACGCCGCTGAGCGTCCAGCTCCCGTTGTGGCCGGTGAGGAGACCACCCGCCGACGAGCCGCTCGCGACGACCGTTGCGCAGTTGTTGTTGGAGCAGACCTGGAAGTTGACCTTTCCGCTGTCGGTCGCGTCGCTGTTCTGGAAGGTCGCGGTCAGCGCCGCCCCCGCGCCGAGGGAGGCTGCGTCGGCGGGGCTGACGAGGATCGGCGTGCTCGGCGGCGTTGTGTCGAGGACGAACTTCCGCAACGCGGTCCAGCCGGCGGTGGCGTTGCCTGCCACGTCGGTCGCCTGTGCCTGCCAGTAGTAGGTGCCGTCCGGCCCCGGGCTGGGGGCCGTCCAGCTCGCGACCCCGCCCGGGCCGACGATGGACGACGTTCCGGACGAGAGCACGGTGGAGCAGGTGATGCCGCCGTCGTTGCTCTTGCACACCCGGAAGGTGACGGTGCCGCTGTCGGTCGAGTCGGAGTCGACGAACGTCGCGTTCAATGCAGTGCCGTTCACGCGAGCGGCGTCGGCCGGCGAGTTGAGCGTCGGCAGCCCGGGCGCAGCCGTGTCGACGACGAAGCTCCTCGTGACCGACCAGCCCGACTGGTTCGTTGCAGAGTCCGTTGCCCGCACGCGCCAGTAGTACTTGCCGTCCGGGAGGCCGCTGGGGGGCGTCCACGCGCCGTTCGTGCCGGTCGCTAGGCTCGATGTCGTGCCGGTCCGGACCAGCGTGTTGCACGTCGAGTCCGAGCAGAGCTCGAACGTCAGCGACCCTGCGTTCGCGTCCGCCTCGGCGTACGACGCTTGGAGTTGCGGCGTCGTGTTGTTCGTACGCGCGCCGTCGACCGGCGAGAGGAGCGCCGGCACGTCCGGGACGATCGCCGCCGTCGGAAGCGTGATCGACGCGATGCCGTCGCTCACGTTCATCTGCGCGATCCGGTTCGCGTTGCCGCCTCCCGCGTATGCGACCGTCTGGTGGCGCCAGTACTGGACGTAGAGATGCTCCCCGCTCTGGAGCGAGAAGCTGCTCATGGGCACCGAAACGCTGTCGGTGGCCAAGAGTCCAGTCGTGATGAAGTTCGTTCCCGAGGCAGGATCGCCGGGCGCGGCACCGGAGCTGCACGGCGAGGCGGCGCAGTTCGGGTCGACCAGCAGCGTCGAGCTCGAGACGACGCCTCCGGAGACGGTGACCGCCCACATGCCGATGGCGAGCGTCGCCAGCGGTGGACCCGGCAGTGTCGGGTTGGTGGTCGCCGCCAGCGAGGCAGAGAAGGTCCAGGTGCCGCCGCCAAAGCTCACCCCGCCGGATCCGTCGACGATCCACCCTTTGTTGTCCGGCGTCTTGGTCGCGCTCGCCGTCGTCGGCGGATCCGAGACTCCCGACCCGATCGACCCCAACGTCGACGCAACCTTGCCGGGCTCGAAGTCCTCATAGCCGGTCGTGGCGAGCCCGATCCTGCTCTTGTTCGCGATCACCGCCGCCGGCGCGGTGGTGACGAGCTGCCAGCTGCTACTCCCCAGAAGCGCGGACGGCGTCTTCGAGAGGTAGAGCGTGGTCGGGTAATTCGCGAGAGCCGCGGCCGCGTCGTTGGAGACGCCGCCGAACGACGACAGAGAGAGCGCCAGCCCTGCGAGCAGGACGAGCACACGCCACCGTGGTGACCGGGGAAGTGACGGGTGAGGCCGCAGGTTCACGCGCAGACGTCGTCAGGGGGATTGCAACTACTCGAGTCCGGTATCGGCCGTCCGGGCCTATTCCTGTAGGGCTCGAACGAGCAGTGGCGGCCACCGGGGCCGCCACTGCTTCCATCGTTGCTGCTTGTCAACGCGTCCTACGGTTCGTACGTCGCCTCGGTGTAGGTGGCGAGGCTCGACATCGCCGTATTGGCGCCCGAGCTCCACGCGGCCGAACTCCACGCCGCGCTCGCCCACGCCGCACTGGCCCACGCTGCCGAGCTCCACGCCGCCGAGCTCCACGCCGCCGAGCTCCACGCCGCGCTCGGTTGACACGGCACTCGCCCATGCAGCCGAATTGAACATCGGCTTGCCGGTCGTCGGATCCGTCGAAACGAACGTGTCGAGGTTCTCGTTCGGGTTCGGCGGAGCGGACGTGAGCGTTGCCGCCGCCGCACCGTCAACCGCGCCGACGCCCGCTGCCTGCCAGTTGATGTTCGGCAGGTAGTTCGCGGTGAGCATGAGAGCGCCCTTGACCTGGTCCGGGTCCAGTCGGGATGCAGGGCGAGGATCTGTGCCGCTGCGCCCGCCACCACCGGAGCCGCGAACGAGGTGCCGGACATCCACATGTAGCCCGGAGCGACCACGCGATCCGGCACCGTGGTGGGGATCGTCGACCCCATCGGCACCGGCATGATCAGGTAGCGACCCGGAGCCGCGATGTCGGGCTTCGAGAAGCCGTCGGCAGTGAAGCCGAACGCCGACCACGGAGCGACCGTGTCGCCAGACGGATCGGACGACTGGTTCTGGTCCAGCGCCCCGACCGTAATGATGAACGGGTCGTTGCCGGGAGCCGCCGACATGTCGACTGCGCTGCCCGTTCCGAAGTTGCCCGCCGCCGCGACGACCGTGACGCCCGCGAACCAGAGCCGCTGAACGGCCTGGTCGAGCGGATCGTTACTTGAAGCTCGCCGGGGACGTGCCCGCCATCGAGATGTTGACCACCTTGATGTTCAGCGCGTCTTTGTTGGCGAGAATCCAGTCGCACGCCGCGATGACGTCGCTCTCCATCGACATGCCGTTCGCGTTCGCCACCTTGACGCTCACGATCGGAGCGTTCTGGGCGACGCCCGGATACGCCGAGCTGGAGCCCGCGGCGATCCCGGCGACCATCGTGCCGTGACCCTCGTCGTCGCCTCCGTTCTGGTTCTGACCGGGCGCATTGCCAGAGTTGCCCGGCCCGCACTGAGAGCAGAAGGTGGCGCCCTGGATCACGCGGTTGCCGAAGTCCGCGGCGTCCTGGGTGTTGACGCCGCTGTCGATGAACGCGATCGCCGGCGCCTGCGGAGCAGGTCCGGTGACCTCGCCGGTGTTCGGGTCGAATGCGTTCCAGAGGGGCGAGATGTCGGCCGAATCGGTCCACATCTGCGCGTCCTGGTAATCGGCCGTCTTCACCGGCTTGTCGAGCGTGACCGACTGCAGGAGCTTCGGGTAGAGCAGGGCGAGTCGCTGCAGCTGTGCGCCGCTGATCGTCGCCGAGACACCCGGGATCGACGAGAACGCGTGAACGTCCTTGCCGAAGCCGCCGCCTGCGATCACCTGTGCAAGATCAGTTCCCTTGGCGCCCTTCGAGCCCAGGACGATGAACTTGAACGTCTGATTCGGGTGCGTCTGCACCTTCTTCATCAGAGCCGAGGTCATCGTCGGGCCACTCGCGCCGCCGAAGTGCGGGAGGGCAATCGCCCCCGAGGGACCCGGCGTCAGGTTCAGCCCGCCGAACGCGGGATTACCCGATGCCGCAACACCGGCAGCCGGCACCGCAAGCGCTGCCGTTGCCGCGAGAACGGCAATGCTCCCGAACGCCGGACGCATCCGACCCCGAGACCCTTGCCGGCCTCCTCTGCCCCAGAGTGCGTTGGCCCTACTGCCTCCGCTACTCGAGCTTGGCTTCATAGACGATTGTCCTTTCTGCGCGACGCCCGCGCAGGCCGCAGTTCCGCATTGCCACAGAGAGCCGAGCCGTTCAGCTCCGGGCTCACCCTATGACGGCCACAGACAGAGGCATCCCCCCGAAGGGTGAGGGGGAACGCGAATCCCTCGTTCGAGCGACCCCGGCCGACAGGGCCCACGACGGGGCCGAACCCGGGCCCACAGCGCGCCGCTATCGATGTCGAATCGCGGAGCCGATACCCAGGAGTGGATTCGGAGCCATGGCGAGAGATCTCAGCTTCCAAACGTGCCTGCTCACGGCGCCGGCGCTCGTCGCGGCCGTCCTCTGCGCCGGGTGCGCCTCGGTCGCGGGCAGCCACCGTTCCCTTCCGCCGGCCGCGGTGAGCCCTGCACGAGTGCGGCTGATCGAGCGCACGGCGGCCTCCGAGCTGCCGGCGCAGCTGCGGCGAGACTCCGAGCTGCGCCGAGAGGATCGGGAGACGCGCGCACAGACGCTTCGCTGGTTCCGCCACACCCGGCTGGGGATCTTCATCCACTACGGCCCCTCGTCGCTTCTCGCGGCGCCGAGCAACGACGTGTGGTGGACGGACGTCCATTCCTCGGCCTATCCGTCGCTCGTGCGGCGCTTCCACCCCGACGTGGCGGCGGCCGTCCGCGACTGGGTCCAGCTCGCACGGGCGGCCGGGGCGTCCTACCTCACGGTCACGGTCAAGCACCATGACGGCTACACCCTGTGGCACAGCCGGCTCAGCACCTGGGGAGTCCCGAGCGACCGGGACCTGCTTGCAGCGCTCGCCCGCGCCTGCCGCCGCGCGCATCTCCCCCTTTTCCTCTACTACTCCACCCTCGACCTACACGAGCCGACCTACGGACGCGCCAAGGCCGCCTACCTCACGCTGGCGCGCGCTCAGCTACGGGAGCTCTTCACCGGCTACGGCCCCCTCGCCGGCGTCTGGTTCGACGGCACCTGGGACCACGAGCTGAGCGACGCCCAGCTCGAGGGTCTCTACGCGCTCGTGCACCGGCTCCAGCCGTGGGCGCTCGTCGTGACGAACCACCACCACTTGCCGCTGCCGGGCGAAGACTTCCAGACGTTCGAGGCCGGTTTCCCCGGCAGTCCGCCACCGGGCTGGCCGGTGCCGCCCGTGTCGAAGCTGCCGCATCAGGCCGCGATCGCTCTCGGGCCGACCTGGTTCTGGGACGGCCACGACGTGCCGCGTACCCCGAAACGCCTGGAACATCTCCTCGCCGAGGCGTACGCCACCCACACCAGCCTTCTGGTCGACATCCCGCCCCGACCCGACGGGAAGTACGGCCGGCAGGTGTTCGAGATCGTCCGCCGCGCGCGGCTGGCGTCCGCGCGGCCGAAGTCCTGAAGTAAAGTCTCGACCGCCTGCAGCCGACATGTCGTCCGTGAGCGCCGCGTCGGAGCATGTGTGGGAGCCGGAGCTCGCCGGCGCCCGCGTGCGGATCTCGGCGCGGTGGCAGCTGGCAGGACTCGTCGTCGCGGCGGCGGTCGTCCATACGCTGCTCGCGTTCCTGCGGCTCGTGCCGACCGCCTTCCCCGACGAGTACCTCTACGCGGCTCTGGGTCGTTCGATAGCAGCGGGCGGCCTGCCCTCGGTGCGCGGAACGCCGGCGCACTTTCCCGGACTCCTCGAGCCGCTCCTCACCGCCCCGGCCTGGCTGTTGCCGCGCGTCGAGCTCTCGCTTCGCGCGATCCAGGGGCTGAACGCCGCCGCCGTCGCGCTCGCCGCGGTGCCGGCGTACCTGCTCGCGCGCAAGGTGCGGCTCACACACAACACGGCGCTCGCGATCGCTGCTCTCGCGGTCCTCGTTCCGCAGCTCTCGCTCGCGAGCCAGGTGCTCTCCGAGCCGATCGCCTACCCGCTCGCCCTCGGTGCGATCGCCGGCGCCGTCACGCTGGTCGAGCGGCCGACGCGGCGAGCGACACTGGTCTTCCTGATCCTCGCCGCCCTTGCAGCAGCGGCTCGAGTCCAGCTCGCCGTACTGCCCGCCTGCGCACTCGCAGCCGTCGTCGCCGACGGCGTGCGCGGCGGCGGCGTTCGCTCGGCGCTCATCCGCCAGCGCACCCTGGTGGCGGTCGTCGCGCTGGAGGCCGTGGCTGCTGTGGGCCTGGCGGTGAGCGGACGGGTCGGCTACTACGCGACGCTGCTGCCGTCCGGGTCGGCGCTCGCCGGAAGCTGGAAGATCGCTCCGACGGATCTCTACGTCCTGCTGCTGTCGACGGGTGTTGCGATCGTGCCGGCTGCACTCGTCGGCGGCACGCTCGCCGTCATCCGGCCGAGGTTCCGGGCCGAGCTGGCGTTCGGAGTCGTCTCCACGTCGTTCCTGGCGGCACTGCTCGCGCAGGCGTGCCTGTACGGCGACACGCAACTCCTCCAGGAGCGGTACCTGTTCTATGCCGTACCTCTTCTTGCGGTCGCCTTCGGCCTGCGCGTCACGCGGTCGTCCCGTCGATGGCACGCCGAGGCCTCCGTCGCTGCCGCGCTTGCGATGTTCGCGGCCCTCGTTCCCCTTTCCGGCTACGTCGCCGCGCAGACGTCCGCAGCTCCGCTCGAGGGCGGGATTCGACGGCTCGAGCTGCTCGTCGGCAACGCGGGAACCGGATCCCTCCTCGTCGCTGCCGGAGCTACGGCAGCCGCCGCTCTCGGCGTTGTGGCCTCGAGCAGCCGGCGCCGCGTCGCAGGCGCGGTCATGGCGACCACGATCCTCCTCGCAGCGATCGCGCTGGCGGCGAGGCGTGTCGTACGAGCGCATGACGAACGTCATCGTTCGAAGGTCGCTGCTGCCCGTCGACCTGGCGTGGATCGACCATACCGGTGTCAGCAACGCAGCGTTCCTCGCCGCCCCAGGCAGCGAGCGCGGCACGATCCTCGAGACGCTCTTCTGGAACCGCTCCGTCGAACACGTCCTGCTGCTGCCGGGAGCAAGGCCGCCCGACAAGTTCGCCGCACCACGACTGGCGCTCGCCCCGAACGGATCGCTGCTTCTGGCCGGCCACCCGGTCGAGCAGCCTCTCGTCCTCGACAACTCGGCGACGACCGTCCGGCTCCAGAATGCACACCAGATCGTCCGCGCAGGTCCGCTGAGCCTCTGGCGGCCCGCCCGCAACGCACGGCTTTCGCTCCTGATGTGGGATCGCTTGGCCGACGGCACGCTATTGCCCGCAGGCGGTATCTGGTTGTGGACGCACGGACAGCCGGCAGCCGGCTGGGTGACGTTCCGGGTACGGCCGGCCCGCGCCGACACACCGGGTTCGTTCGCGCTGTACGACCACAACCGCCGCACGTTCGCGGCGACTCTCCAGCCCCACACGACGCTCGCGATCCGGCTGCCGTTCTGTGGCGGCGAACGGTGGGCGCGAGGCTTCCAGGGACAGAACGCCGCCGCGAGCCCGCCGCGCTACACGCCCGATCCGCGGGCCTGTCCCTGAGCGTCCGAGCACGAGCGTACGCCCTCATGGGCCCGCCTGGAATCGATCACTCCTGCTAATCGGAGATTTGCCGCGTCCGTGGGGGCACCGGTGAGGGCACGCCCTTGCGTCGCCGGCGCTGACGATTCGGGTCGGTCCACCTCGACGACGGCGATGCCCTCTCGGTGCAGGTGTCGGGTGAGCCCGGCCCCGTAGCTGCCGGTCCCTTCGACACCCACGAGCTCGAGGGTTCCGAAGCCCTCGAGCCAGCGGAGCAGGGCTCGGTAGCCCCTGGGCGTGGTCGAGAAGCTCTCGATGCCAAGAAGGGCTCCCCGTTCGTCGAGGGCGGCCGCCACATGGACGTCGAGGTGCGTGTCGACCCCTCCGGTGACTCTGCGCGCGATAGTGGTCATCGTCATCTGTTCCTTTCGCTTGGGGTGGGTGACACCGCACCGCCGGGACGATGGACAGGACAGCGATGGGCCTGTGCGGCAGGCTCCTATGAAGTCACTCCGTCCGACCGGTCGGTGTCGGGTGAATGTCCGAGCCAGGCCGACGAATCGACTTCAGGACAGTCCGAACGGACGTCAGCCGGGATTGATGGAGTCAGACCTGGCTCGGGCACTCACCCACACGCTGACCAGTTCTGCCTCTGCAGTGGTGGACCGTCAGCGGGCTACGTCAATCCTCGCTGCCGGGACGGGGGTACACCTGGTACGTGGAGGCGTGCCGGCAACATGCGCCGAAGCTGACCAGCGGGGCTCGGAGGGTTTCTAACGCCCCGCCCCAGTGCGGCACATCGAACCCGCGCCCGTCGCATCTCCCGCCTCTCGCGCTCCTTCGTGCCCCCCACATGCCCACTAGCGAGTCAACGGCCAGACAGGCCCAGCTTGCGCAAGAGCCACCCGGTAGCCTTATTGACCGACGGGGTGGATCGCTTCGGTCCCGCTCCCCGGCTCCCCCGCTCACTGGCCTACGGTGACCAAGAGGTCAGAAGGGACGCCTGCGTCGTGGGCTAGCTGCTGAGCGAGGTGGTGGAGTTCCGCCACGGCGATGGTCGATCGCTTCCCGTGGTGGACGATGTGCAGATCCCCCGACCTGACGTACTGGTAGACGGTTGTCTTGCCACACCCGAGAAGTCGAACGACGTCTTCGAGGGTGACGAGGATGGGGGAGTGGGGCTCCTGGGTGATCGTGCTTGAGTGCATGAATGCCACCCTGCACGGACGAAGGGCGCGCCGTGAAGGCTTGACCACCCTTATTGGCGCGTTATCTCGCCGTGTTGCGCACCCTGGAAAGATCCTTCGCGAGCGTCGAGACGCTTGGGGGGTGGGTCTCTCCCGTCATCTGCTGCATCGCCAGGCCGGCTCCACGCTTCCCCCATGAGGCCCAGATGACCTTGGCGGCAGACCTGTTGCTGCCGAGAAGCGAGTGGGTTTCCATTACGCACGCCAGGGCCTCACGCCGAGCATCGGTCGACCCCTTCTTCGATCCACCAGCTCCGCCCGACTCCTTTGGGGTCGGCCTGATGTCTCGATACGTCGGAGTTGCTTCTAGGACGGCACGCCGCAGCCGACCCACCCGTTCGGGCGGGCGGGCTTTTACGTGGCTCGAACGCGATCGCAAACCCCTGCCGTCTGGGCTAAAGGTGTTCGGCCCGGCATAGATCAGCGATTCGGGCTGAAGCGAAGCTCGCGAGTCGAGCATGCAGAGCTGCGCTAGGAGCAGGAGATCCGGGTCGAAGTCGGGATCAATTGGCACACCAGCATCGCTGAGATTCGCTGCCAGGGATTGGAGAACGTGTCGGAGGATGCCCAGCTGGCAAAGCGCTGCCGCACACCTCACGGGCGGCAGCTGTGCAAGGGCATCGCTGATCCCCGCCTTAGCTTGAACGGCCCTAGGTTCAAGCACAGCGGCTTCAAAGGCGACGAGGCAGAGAGCGGCGGCGGCGGTGGTTGCTCTCCCCTGGGGTCCACGTGGGCGGCCTGCGAGAGAAATTCGACGGGCTGGCGCACCTCTTGGCGGCGCACCTCGATGATCTGCCATGCCGCGTCATCGTTGATCCAACGAGCCGCGGTTCGCTGTCCATCAGCGAGTTCTTCAGCTTGATCCGCACGCAGGCGGTCGTAGACGACCATCTACGCAAGGTTAAGACCGGGGCGTCACGTTTTGGCGGATTAGGCCGGCCGCGTCCATCGCGCGTCCATCGCGGAGCGCTGATGATTGCCTAGTGCCCTTGTGCAGATTCTGAGGTTGACCTGGTGCTATTGAGCGCAGTCGAACGCCGCTAAACGGCCTAACCGCCCTGATAATGCTGAGGTCGCCAGTTCGATTCTTGCTAGCCCCACCCAACTCAATACCTGGTCACTGGCGTGTGGCCCGCTGTGGTCAGCGGCGAGAAAGACCACTCCTGACACAGATCTGACACGCTGTCCCCGCCACGCTACCCGCCACCGTCACTTTCCCTTCTTGACGGGCACCGTTTCCCATCTCGCTATTCAACGCGGATTCAACGACACAACGTCTCACGCCACTGCTCCCCGCCGCATTGCCGCCGCTCGGCGTATCTTCCCCGGTCGGGAGCCGCCTCTGGTTGTGGCCCGGCCGCTACTTCGCAGGCGGCGGTCGGGGGCGCGACTCGGACCTCGGTTTCCGCACCCGGGGTTCGGTCGCGAGATTCACGCCACCCGCGCCCGCCGCATCTGCCGCCGCTCCATCGCCGTGAGGCCGGCCCACATGCCCTCGAGGTCCAGGTCCGCCATGGCGAACTCGAGGCAGTCCTCACGCACCGGGACCCGCCTCGCACCGACGGCCCTGGCCTTGTCGACGGTCTCCTCTGCGCCAGAGAACCACGTCCGCACGCCATGGCCCCTACAGGCGGCGTCGCTGCTGCCACTCGGGACGTTGCAGGACGTCCTCGAGGATGATCGGGACGCTGGCGCATCGGGTACCATCAGCCAGTGGATCAGCGCCTCTTTCTTCGCACCAACGGTACGGGTGCGATGTAACGGGGCGCCCATTGCCGAAATGTTGTGCGGTGTGTAGTCCTGTCGGCTCTTACCCGGTCGCCACTGTGGGTGAATGATACGAAGTGCCACACGACCGTCTCCGCCAATGCGGTCAGGCGGGGTGGCCGACTCGGCCCCTTGTCCTACGCCGGGGCTGAGTCGCGGGAATGAGCCAACTCCGGTCTACGGTCGAGCTCGTGGACCGAATGCCCGAGCCCGGCGACCTCATTGCAGCGGTCAGGCCGCAGCCTGGTCGGTGCTTTCGGATGGTCTACAGCCACCAGCTGCAGGCCACGCACTGCTACGAGCCGCCAGCGTGGAAGGGTGTCTGGAAACGACGCCAAGGGGCGCAGCTGGTATGTGGAGGCGTGCCGGAAGCACGCGGCCGAAGGTGACCAGCGGGGTGCGATGATGACGAGCGGTGACGACCGCTCAAGATGTAGCAGAATGGATGGTGGCCGAGGTCGAGGTGCAGGGATTCCTGTTCCAGTCGACTGCGGTGAAACACATTGCCGAGAACTTCGGTGAGGAGTTCACGTACAGGAACGAGGCAGGTAATCTCGCCATAGCCAGGCCAGTGCTGCAAGCTTTTCGCAAGCTCACCGAAGAGACCGTTGTCTGGGACCGCTGGTCCAAGGCTTGGCGTGATCGAAGGCACACCGATCGCCCGGATTAACCGCAGTATCGGCTAGGCCGCCCGCCGCCGGATCTCCCGCCGCAGGTCGGCGTATTTCCCCCCGCTCGCGCCGCTCTGTGTTGTGGCCCGGAGGGGTGGGGCCGCTACTTCGCCGGCGGCGGTCGGGGCGCGACTCGGACCTCGGTTACTGCCTCCGGGGTTCGGTCGCGAGATTCACGCCACCCTCCCCCGCCGAAGTTCCCGCCGCTCCTTCTCCGTAGTCCCGCCCCAGAGGCCGACCAGGTCGCCGAAGAGCGCGCCCGTCTCGAGACATTCCTGTCGCACAGGACAGCCGGCGCAGAGTCTCCCGGTGGGTGTACTCGCCTGCTCCTCGCCCGAGCACGAACGAACTGACGCCCAAGGCCACGACACGCCGCTCTGGAGTGCCAGCTAGTCCGCTGCAAGAGCAGTTCTAGGTACTCCGCTGGCTCTGGCGCTTCGGGGAGCATCAACCAGAGCTTGAGAGTTCGTTCACCGACACCTCACGATAGAGCGACGACCGGGTCAGTCGGTGATGGGGGTCCCGTCCACGCTGATGTACCAGTCACGCTCAGCGGCGGGGATCACGGCGTGTTCTCGGCGGATGCGACGCTGCTGGCGATGCCTGGCGTTCGTCTTGAACACCTCGCCGAACACGTGGGCGAAGACGTAGAAGACGTAGAAGACGAACACCACGAACAGCAGGATTCCGATGACGAACACGACGCCTACGAGGGTGTTCATGGTCGCGACGACGCCGTTGTGCGCAGGGTCCTTGAGGGGTATGCCAACGCAGCAGATTTGGCAGCGACCGAGGGACCCCCGAGAGTCGCGGTCAGCCGAATAGGACGGCCATGAGTAGGCGGCCTCCGTGCGCCGCGTTGGGTGCCCCAGTCCGGCACTTCGTGGACTCTAGAGAAGCGTGGCGGCCTCGGCGCAGTCGGGCGTCCTGCCGATTCGGTCGAGTGGCTGGGGACGAAAGCCTCTACCGGTACCTAAGGCCCACCAATCAAAGATCGCTAGAGAGTACGTGTGTTCAAAGGGGGTCCCATGGCTCGGTTCCGGGACGCCAAGTCGCTCCAGGGTCGCAAGAGCTCGACTGGCTCCGCCCGCAGGGGACGGCTACTCACCCAACCAAGAGCCGTTTCGGGCGGGGCTTGGCCAAGTTTCCCCACCTCCAGACGCCGGGCGTCTCGAGCAGGGATCTTGTGTGCCATGGCCCTGCTCGTTGGTGCCGTCGTAAGCGTCCTCGTCCTCGGGGTGCCCTCAGCCGAGGCGGTGGCCCCGGACACCACGGCCGTGGTGCTGCCATCGAACGGCGCCACGCTCTCGAGTGGGCAGTGGCTCGACGCCACCGCCTCGCCCGGAGCGACCAGCGTGATCTTCATGCTCAGCGGGGGAAGTTTCAGCGATACGGTGATCGCCACCGCCACGCCGACCATCTACGGCTGGCTCGGCGGGCTGGGACACCACGACCGTTCCCAACGGGACCTACACCCTCCAGAGCGTCGCCACCTGTTCCCGGTGGTTTGACTGCGACGAGTGCCCACATCACCGTCACGGTCAACAACGCCCCACCGAGCACCACAGTGGTACTGCCGTCGAACGGTGCCACGGTGTCAGGTGGGCAGTGGCTCGATGCCATTGCATCGCCCGGGGCGACCCAGGTCCAATACGAGCTCACCGGGGGGACCCTCACCAACTCGGTCATCGCCACCGCCACGCCGACCATCTACGGCTGGCTGGCCAAATGGGACACCACGACGGTGCCCAACGGCACCTACACCCTCAACAGCGTCGCCACCTTTCCCGGTGGCGTGACTGCGACGAGTCCTGACATCACCGTCACGGTCAACAACGCCCCACCGAGCACCACAGTGGTACTGCCGTCGAACGGTGCCACGGTGTCAGGTGGGCAGTGGCTCGATGCCATTGCATCGCCCGGGGCGACCCAGGTCCAATACGAGCTCACCGGGGGGACCCTCACCAACTCGGTCATCGCCACCGCCACGCCGACCATCTACGGCTGGCTGGCCAAATGGGACACCACGACGGTGCCCAACGGCACCTACACCCTCAACAGCGTCGCCACCTTTCCCGGTGGCGTGACTGCGACGAGTCCCGACATTACCGTCACGGTCAACAATGTCCCGCCGATGACCACAGTGGTACTGCCCTCGAACGGTGCCACGCTCTCAGGCACTCAGGTCTTCGATGCCACGGCATCGCCGGGGGTGACCAAGGTCCAGTACGAGCTCACCGGGGGAAGCCTCAACGATGCGATCATCGCCACCGGTACCCCGACTCTTTACGGTTGGCTGGCGGGATGGGACTCCACGACGGTCCCCAACGGCACCTACACCCTCCAGAGCGTGGCCTCCTACGCGGGCGGAGTGAGTGGGACGAGCGCCGGCATCACGATCACGGTCGCGAACACGGTCACCTTTCACTACAACGGCACCAACGGAAGTGACGGCTCCGCCCAGTACTGGACCGTCCCGTCTGGGGTAACGAGCATCAGAATCGAAGCATTTGGCGCACAGCCTGGCTCGGATGGTGGCCTCGGAGGCGAAGCCAGTGGAACCCTTGCGGTTTCGCCGGGTCAGGTTCTGTCCGTTCTTGTTGGCGGTCACGGGGGCTTCAACGGGGGTGGCTACGCCCCTGGTCCTGTAGGTGGTGGTGCATCGGATGTTCGTGTCGCCCCTTACGATCTCGCCGATCGCGTCATTGTCGGCGGCGGGGGCGGCGGGCTAGGAGAGGTGTACTCCCCTCTTCTCAATCCTCCTTTTCAATATGTTAGCGGCGGAGCAGGTGGCTGGCCCGCTGGTTCCGGTGGGAGTTTGGGCGGCGTCGAGGGCGGTGGCGGCACCAGCAGTTCAGGCGGTGCTGGTGGCTCAGGTGGAGGAGAACCCGGCACTTTGGGTGCGGGTGGCGATGGCGCGCCTGTCGATGGCGAATTTTCCGGTGGCGGCGGTGGCGGTGGGGGGTACTACGGCGGCGGCGGTGGTGGCTTTTACTCAGTTCTCGGGGTGAGTGAGGGGACTGGGGCCGGTGGAGGAGGGTCCAGCTTCTTCATCAATGGGTGTTCGAGCGCCGCCTGTCCATCGGGGGTCAACTCCGGTGATGGCTACGTAACAATCACCTACGGCGCGTAGAGGGGGTCTTTCTGTCGGAGTGGATCAGACGGATATGTGAACGTGAAGCGGCGACGCCACGTGTTCACATGGTGAGAATCGCTCAAACTCAACTTGCTGCTCGTCGCGAGGGTGCACAATGCCAGCTCATTGAAAGACCGAGACCGCCCGGTACTGCCACCGGTTATCGAGCGGCTCCACTGGCAATGTGGGTAGCCCGAAAGTGCAGTACGAGGGCAGGGGGTCACGGAAGGTCATTCCGTCCGCCAAGCCCCCCCGCCCCCGCCCCGCCGCGTGGGCCCCCGTCCCCGGTGGGCCCGGCCGCCCCGCCGCGGGTGGGGTTTCGTGGCCGTTCGCGCTGGGTCCCCTTGCCTTCTCGGGCGCAACGAGTGGGCGCTGAGGGACTCGAACCCCGAACCATGGGAGCGGCACTACTGGGAACGCCGGTCGACCGATTCCTAGCGAGGCTCGAAATGGAGCATTCCATGTCGCGTGGCCGCGGCCTCATGTGTAGCTCCAAACCGGTTATGTCATGTGTAGCCCCGCCCGGGCCTTCCCGCACAAGCGCTTCAGAGGCCGTCAGTAGCGCTCCACAGTGGTCTTCCTAATGCCTCTGCGGTTCGTTAGCGGCCCATTAGAGACGCTTAAACGCTTAGGCGCCGCAAGGTGGCGACCAGGATTCGTCAATCGAGTGTTCAAGCGCGTGAACGCCCAGGTCGTTGAGAGCCAGGATTTCGCAGGAGCCGCCGAAACGGTTGGCGTGGCAGATGGTGCCAGAACCCCTTTTGCGGGCCTGGAACTCGCCGCGGGCTCGTACTGAGAGGGCAACCGATTTTGAGCCGAAATGTACCTGCCCACGACCCAGCGAGCGTCTAGTGGTTTTGGATGGCCATGGCTTTCGGGAAAAGCTCCCGGAGTCAACTACCCCCAAGCCATCAGTGGGTGCCCCCGTACGAATCCTCTTTGAGTCAAGACCCCTCTTTCCAGTAACTCCGGGCGCGACGAATCGAGCCGTCATGGAAGGGCACGGCGGCGTAGGGTTTCTCTGGGTTCGGGAGTGACTTTGCCGAAGAGCCGGCCGCACAGGGTGAAGAGCCGGTCACGCAGGCAGCGAGTCGTCCCTGGGTGTCCTCCCGGACCCCCTATCGGGCGTCGAGGAGCAGCTGGCGGTAGACGGCGTTGCTCACGTGGCGCTTGAGCGAGCGGACCGCTTCCTTCTTCGTCTTGCCTTCGGCGACCTTGCGCTCGAAGTAGGCCCGCCCTTCCGAGCCGCTCTGGCGGATCTGACAGATGGCTGCCATGTGGATGGCGTGGTTGAGCTTTCGGTTCCCGCGCCGCGACAGCCGGTGCACGACACGGCCGCCCGAGGACCATTCGATCGGTGCCGTGCCGTTGTAGGAGGCGAAGGCATCGCGGTTGGCAAAGCGCCCGACGTCGCCGGTGTAGCCGATGATCTGCGCCGCGATGATCGGGCCCACGCCATAGATCTCGGTGACCGATGTGCCCGAGGCCTTGACGGCGACTCGGATCCGGCGGTGCGACTCCTTGGTCTGGGCGTCGAGCCGGCGGACGTCGTCGAGCAGCTCGAGGACCAGGTCGTAGCGGACCTGCTCGGCCGGGGTCTCCGGCGTGATCTTGGCCAGCAGCCGCTCGGCGTCTGAAACGTAGAGTTCCTTGGCAATTCCGCCCGGAGCGAGCTCGGCCAAGAGGGCGTGGAGGCGACAGACCACCCGGGTGCGATGACTGCCGAGGTCCACGTTGCGCTTGGCGAGGAGCCGGAGCACCTCGCAGTGATTAGCCGCCTCGACGGTGCACAGGTTCGGAGCCCGAAAGGCCGCGATGGCGACCGAGAGGGCGTCGTTGGGGTCGTTCTTGTTCGAGCGCCCGGTGGCCAGCACGCGGATCCGAGAGGCCAAGGTGGCCGGCACATCGAGGACCTCCTCTCCCCGGGCCACCAACTGCTGGGCCAACAAGTAACCCAACCCTCCCGCTGACTCGATGGCCCAGGTGCGCTTCTCGAACGGCTCGGCCCAACTGAGGAGCTGGTCCACCTGGCGCCGGGTGGCCCGGACCTTGACGCTCGAGAGCTCGTCTTCCGCCTCGTCGATGGCCACCGCTGTATGCGATGCCTTGTGCGGATCGACGCCGATCACCACATTCATGACTGCCTCCTTGGTCGTGATGGAACCACGGAGGGCACTCCTGCTTGCGGACTGTTCGTGCTCGATCCTCTTTTGAGCCACTCCATGGCGAAGCCCTGGCGGGACACTCTTCGTACGACAGCCAGCCAGCAATGCCAGCGGCACGCACTATGAGAGTGATCCCGCCAGGGACCTCTAAACGCTACGGACGAACCTCAGCGCCTGCAGCAAGTCTCAAGCAGGCACCATGGGGGCAGGCGATTCTGATGGCGGGCCATCGGCTATCCGCAGGCATTTGCGCGCGGTCAAAGCTGGGGGTTCCCGTAGTCATCGAGGCCTAGCCCGACCCTCGGCCCTCCGAACCGGCGCGCTCAGGTGCAAATTAGTGAGCCGGTTCGCGCCGCGCCAGTTCTGCAAGAGCGCGCAGCGGACGTGTGACCAGCCACGAATGTGATGAACGCACTGCTTCCAACTCGCTCACCGCGAAAGCAGTCTGTTGCTGCGCTTCCGCGAGCGCCCTTCGAAGTTCTGCCGGACCTGCGTCCCCAGGATGGACGCCCATGAAGGCGCCGCGAGGATTGCGAAGGAATACTCCTGGGATGTCGAGATCCTCGATGAGGTGACGGAGGTGCGCGTGGGGAGTGCCTTCTGGGTGACCATTTCCGCAATCGTGCACTACGAGTACTGAACCGGGCCTAGCTGATGCCCGCCACTTCTCGAGTTCCGTGTACCGGTCGGGGGGCTCCGAGTCCAAGACCGTAAGGTCGGCTCGGGCGAAGTCCTCAGCTGATGGCGTCGGCTCGCTCATCAGCACGTGGTGGTCGTCGGTAAAGAAGGGGAGCGCAGAAAGACCTGCACGGATTGCCGCGTCGTTCTCGAAGCAGATATGCGTCCCCTTGCCCAAGCCGGAAGCCACTCGTCGTGTCGTATAGCCCTGGCCCACGCCCGTCTCAACGACAAGCCTCGGCTGCAACATGCGGGTCAGGAGGCCCACAAACTCGCAGAAGTCTCGCTCGGCTGACATTGCGTTCCATGAGAGCCACCCTGGGTCGATCCACTGGGTGAACGTGCTCTCGTCGATCAATGTCGGCTCAGCCGCCCATGCGTCGAGCAACGGATGGTCCACCAAGCCCTCCAACATACGTCGGCGCCGCGCCAGAGCTGCTGCTAAGGGCGGCACGAGCGGTCCACCATGCCAGTTAGTTGAATCCTCACGTGCTCGGGCCCGGTAGAAGATCTCTTCCGGACTCGGAGAATCTGGGTCGTCATACCAGGGCAGATGTCTCGCCAGGTATGGACTCCCAGTGCGGATGGCGGGATACTCCTCGGGGCCCGCCTCAGCACGATAGAGAGCAAAAGTGGTGTCGACTCCAGCGTCGTAAACACCGGGGGCAATCTCGTGCTCCCAGAATTGTGACTCCCAATCAGTTACGTCTTTAGCCAAGCGGTTCGTGGCCGGCAGGTCGTCGATGTGGAGTCCTAGACCCACTTTTGGCATGGTCGGGTGTTCATCCAAGAGTCCCAAGAGTCGGTCGATCGTGTCTGCGGGACAGGTTTGATCTGGGATGACATCGGGATCCGTGACAACGAACGGTCCTGATTGTCGGAGCGACTGGTGGACCGCCTTGTCCCAAATAGCTCGATGACCAGCGTTCTCGGTGAGCCGGACGACCTCGTGCGGTGTCGAGTTGAGGTAGTCGAGCATCGGAGGCCACGCAGAATCGTTGTCGACCAAAAAGATCGGACCGATGTCACTCATCGACTCAAGGCGCTCGACAAGCAACCGGAGGCACGCGACTCGGTCGCGACATGTGATGAATACCGGAACCGACATCTTGATCATTATGTCCGACTGAACTCGATTCGTCGGTCGGACCTCACGTGAGTGTCGTTCCCACCCCGATTGGTCTCATCGCTCTGTGCCCGGACTTTTGATAGCGACCATACCGAAGGTTCGGGACCCACGCGCAACGTGCCGATACCGAGCAGGTCCGAGGGTGTCCCCGAACGCCGGGTAGGGGTGCCACCCTGCGGCACTTCGGTGACGCGCTCTTCCGTCATTCGGGACGCGCGCTTCTGGGCTACTCACCAGGACGCCGAACACCGATTCGGGCGACGGCGGCGTGAGGCCTGCCCGCTGTCATTCTGTGCGCCCGTCCCCGGCGTTCAGGATCACGTTGAACACCACACTTTGGGAATGCTCCGAGAACTCTCGTGCATGGGCCCCTACCCTCGTGGATCAACGGAGTTCTCCCCGAGCAACTCGTCGATGACCCTGAGGAGATCGATCGCCTCGTCGCCTCCCACCGGTCGGAGCCTTCAGCTTGTTGTTGTCGTGGTACTTCTCGCCCTACTTCTCGGGGGGCAACCAGGCCTCATCACTCGCCAAGGTTCTTTCCCCGAACCAGTTCTCTCCGTTCAGTGCCGGGCTGTTCGACCTAGCGCGGGGTCACCTTCGCTGCCTGGGCGCTGCTTGCCTTCTCGATCGGAGCACTCGCCGGAACGCTCATTCACCGGGTCGTCCCGGCCATTGTCGCAACTGTGGTCGTCTACACGGGGCTCGCCTTCGTGGTGGGCGGATTCCTGCGAGTGCACTACCTGGCGCCGCTGGTCACCAAGAATCCGAACGTGTCTGCTACCGCTTGGATCATGGGCCAGTATGGAACCGAAGGGGGACAGGTTGCGTTCACCGGCTTGGCCCCTATGCAGCTTCTCAACCAGCTCTGCCCTCCCGTTGCGACGACTAACGGCAAGATCCTTCCGCCACCCGGGACCCCTCAGCAGTGCCTGATCCAGCACGGATACACACTTGTGACCAGCTATCAGCCGGCCAGCCGGTTCTGGGCATTTCAGTGGATCGAGGGCGGCTGGCTCCTCGCGCTGTCAGTGCTACTGCTCGCCGCTACCGTTTGGATGGTTCGGCGTCGAGCGACCTGACGGTTTCGCCTGTCACAGAGTGTCCCAGTATGTGCGTGGGCCAACTCCGTCGGAGGTAGCCCTAAACGCCGGGACTGGGTGCCACCATGCGGCACAGCACAACGGGGATACCCCTGCCCTGCTTATGGGTGACGCCCCCCTAGAGATTTCGCGAGCCACTATTCGGAAGGGCACGATCATGACCACTGCGATAGCGAAGTAGAGCATGATCGCCACGATCGGGACGAGGAAGCTAAGCAGGATCGTCACAAGGTAGGCGACAACGGCGAATCGGAGCTTCCTGCGGGCTTCCTCCAGGTCTGGATCTTCCACGCCCGGTGACCGGAGGTGCGCTCGTCGGACGTACGCGCCCAATGCCGCGAACAGGAGTCGGATCGCCAGCAGCGTGCACCCGTACACAACGGCGGCCATGCGCTGCCAACTCATGGTTTTCTCCAAGGCGTCCGCGACCAGTCGTGTTGGAAACGGTAGGAACGACACCGCAGCAGGAACAGCAGATTCAACCGGAGGAAGATTCGGTCGACCCGATCCAGGGAATCGGTGAGACCGTGATGGGCTATCCAGGCGCCGCCGATCGTGAGGAAGCTGACGAAGTAGGCGAGATAGGACGGCCAGCCACGCAGGAACTGGTGAACCGGGGAGCCTGGAGGCCGGATCGCCACGTCGAGCACGAGCAACGTGATGGCGATGGCCAGGACGCCGTCGCTGAACGCCTCCATCCGGCCCTTTCCCAGAGTTGCGCTCGGCGTCTTCTCGTCGGCGGCCATGACACCTCCCGTGAAGCGACGGTAGCAACTCGGGCGCCGCCGACAACGGACGGCTGCAGGTGCCCCAGTGCGCCGGGAGGGTGACACCGTTCGGCACTCTTCGGAGGCATTCCCCACTTGATTATGACGTCGTCAAAGTGGGACACCTGGGGTAGAAGCCGGAAGTTGAACGTTGCCGGCCTACGCCGTTTCCTCTGTCACTACCTGGTAGCCGTTTGCCAGTGTTCGACGCCTCCGTGAGGCGTTTCATGTGAACAGTGTTCGCGACTGTTGCCTGCCGGGGAACGGCCCGATTGAGGCAGTGTCGCGGCAGCGACTCCTGCCCACGTACGGCATGGGGATAGTCCTAGGAGCCAAGTAAGTCCCGCTCGGTAACTGGCATTTCCGGCAGTGGCACGGCAACCACTGTGCTCAGCACTTGGCCGAGCTTGCCGGCTCTTCTATTCCTCTTCGTCGTCGGGTGGCGACGGTCGTGAGGAGCTGGCGCCAGCGTTCCTCGGGCACGTGGGCCGGTGTCGTCGTCTTCAGGAAGTCCTCGAGGACGGCCAGGAACCGGTCGGCGTCGCGCCACGGCAAGAAGCGCCCGCGCCTTCAAGGATTTCGAGACGGGCACCGGGAATGGCCTCAGCCGCCCGGTAGGCGTGGGCCACGGGGATGATGCGGTCGTGATCGCCCCACACGATCAGGGTGGGGACCGCCTCGGCCAGGTACAGGCGGTCGTGGGCGCTGACGCGCTGACCGGCGATGTCGATCACCGAACGGACGGTGTGGATGAAGGCCATCTGGCCGTGTCGATCGGTCAGGGTGGTATAGCTGCGCCACACCTCGGCCAACGTGTCGCTCGGTCGCCAGCCCACCCGGCGGGCCAGGGTGCCAGGCCACTCGCCGGCTTCCCGAATCCCGCGGGTGGAATAGGAGCGGGAGCACGTATTCGGCGCCGGGCAAGGTCACCGCCTTCAGCAGCGGGCTGACTTCTTTTCCCAGTCCGCCGGAGGCCACCAGCACCAGCCGTTGGGCCCACTCCGGGAACTGGTAGGCGAACTGCATGGCCACGCCACCGCCGAGTGAATGGCCAACCAGGGTCACACGTTCATGGCCCAGGACGGCAAGGAGGTCGCGAATGCCACTGGCGTAGGCGCCCAGCGAGTAGTCGCCCCGGGGCTTGGCCGAGTGCCCATGGCCCAACAGGTCGGGGGCGATCACGGTGTAGTGCTCCGCCAGGGCGGGCATCACGGCCCGCCACGTCGTCGAGCTCCCGGCGATCCCGTGGATCAGCAGGATCGCCGGTCCTTCACCGGCCATCCGGTAGCTCACCTCGTGACCGTGGATTCGGGTGGTCTGGGAGCGAAACGAACGGGACTTCATGACGTCGACGCCCGTGCCCCGAGCGGCTGTCCCTGTGTCCGTCACAGCGCGACCGCCGCGTACCCGTTCATGGCGCCGTTGCCGGCACCGATCCACATGAAGACGACGAGATCGCCCTCGTTCACCCGGCCCGCCCGGCGGTCCTCGTCGAGGAGGATCAGGGTGCTCGCCGCCGAAGTGTTGCCGTAGTGGTCGACACTGATCGGTGTCCGCTCCGGGGGCAGGCCGAGCATCTCGACGGCCTGACGGACGACCACTCCATTGGCCTGGTGCAGGTACCAACGAGCCACGGCGTCGACCTCGAAGTCGGCCCCGGTGAAGGGCTTGACCGTGGTCGGCCAATCCTCCTGGAGCATCTGGAAGTCACGGGCCATGAGCGGAGGGAAGACCTCGGCCACCTTGACGCCGTCCATGAGGAACACGTGGTCGGCCACGTTGGTGGCCGAGGTGTGGTGCAGGCAGCCACCCCCGGGGTAGGTCACGAGAGCGATGTCGGGACTGGTCTCGGTGCGCACCGACAACAAGCCGGTGGGCGCGTGGTCCTGGTCACGTGGCGTCGAACGCCAGACGACAGCGCCGGCACCGTCGGCGAACATGAGCGGGGCCAACCACCCCAGGCCGCTTTGGTGCTTGTAGTAGTAATCGTGCACTTCGGGCCCGAAGTAGCCC
Organism: uncultured Alphaproteobacteria bacterium; assembly: GCA_963820275.1. Lineage (GTDB taxonomy): Bacteria > Pseudomonadota > Alphaproteobacteria > Rhizobiales > Xanthobacteraceae > Bradyrhizobium. Next base: position 320,454 of record CAWFZL010000016.1, on the reverse strand, counting down.
GATGGGCAGTTGCTGGCCACCACCAGGGCGGTGGCCGGTGCCATCGAGACGAGGTAGCAGGCCGCGGTACGGAACCCGGCGGACAACCCGGCGCATCCGAGATTGTGGTGGACGAGGTCGGTGTCCCGGCGCAGCCCCAGCTCGGTCATCAGGTAGCGGAAGTGGTCCTGGCAGGCGATCAGGTCGGGCGTAGTCGTCACATGAACCACGACGTCGATGTCCGCGGCGTCCAGCCCGGCATCGTCGAGGGCGGCTCGCGCCCTGCTCGGAGCGCCAGATCGCCGTCGAAGAGCCCCCCGTCGGCTCGGCTCCGCTTGCGTCGTCCGCCGAACTCGTAGTCCAGCCGCCGCTCGTTGATGCCCAGGTGCTCGACGACCCACTCGGGCTCCAGGAGTCGCCCATCGGGGCGGGCGGGACGAAGGTATTCGAGGATCTCCTCGTTGGAGACCCGATGTTCGGGCAGGTAGGAGCCGGCGCCCGTCAGGGAGACGGACACTTCAGAAGCCATTCTGGGAATCGTGGAATTTGTCATCGATTCACCTCCCGGTCCGGCGAAATCAGCGTTTCTGCCGGCCGCATCTCTACTTCCCATCCAACGACCGACTGGGTGGATCGAACAGAGGCGGAGGTCCCAGGCCGTGGACAACTAAGGCTGGGCTTGCCAGGGTGCCTGTGAAAGCGGAGGTGCGCTCGGTTCGAAGCCGGCACAGGGCTGACCGCTGGCTCGGTGGTGTGGTCCGAGTCGCAGATTGCCGAAAGTGCCCAGGTTCCGGCACCCGTCGCAGCATCCTCCTGAGGACGAGGCACCGCGGGGGGGCTTTCTATCGGTCCGTCTGTAGTGGAGTCATCCACTATTCGGTGATCCAAGACTGGGCCCCAAGGAACGCGGTTCGTGACGGTGTGCCCTTCGGCCCTGCCCGGTGCTTCTCTCCGCGAGCAGACTGGACGTGATGCACGCCTACGGGGTCAGGGCGGGGTCAGACGATAACCAAGGGTCAATCGCCGAAGGTTCTGGAACTGCCGCCGATGGTGCAGAGTCCGGGGCCAGTCGACGCATTCCTCGGGGCCTCACCCTGGCGGTGCTCTGCATCACCCTGCTGATCGTGAGCTTGGACAACACGATCGTGAATGTGGCACTGCCGACGCTTGTCCGAGAACTCCACGCATCCTCCAGCCAGCTCCAATGGATCGTAGACGCGTATGCTGTGGTGCTGGCCGGTCTCCTGCTCGTCGCTGGCAGTACCGGCGACCGGTTCGGTCGCAAGTGGGTCTTCATGACTGGCCTCGCATGTTTTGCAGTGGGATCGGTCGCGGCCGCGTTCTCGGCGACCCCACACTGGCTCATTGCAACACGCGCCATCATGGGTGCTGGTGCGGCAATGATCATGCCGTCGACCCTTTCGATCTTGACGAACATCTACCGGAAGCCTGAAGAGCGGGCGCTGGCGATCGGTATCTGGTCCGGAACGAGCGGTCTGGGGATTGCGATTGGCCCGATTGTCGGCGGTTGGCTTCTCGCTCACTACTGGTGGGGCTCCATCTTCTTCGTCAACCTCCCCCTGGCGATTCTTGGGTTCGTTGCTGCTATCTGGTTCGTGCCGAACTCGCGCAACCCCTCGAGCAAGCGACCCGATCCCGTTGGTGCGCTGCTTTCGATCGCGGGTATGAGCCTGCTGATTTGGGGAATCATCGAAGCATCGACTCGGACGTGGAGTTCACCTCTCGTCGCCGTCGGGGTGGGGACTGGCCTCGCATGCCTGGCCGGTTTCGTCGGCTGGGAGCGTCACTGCAGCCATCCGATGCTCGAGCTCTCCTTCTTTCGTTCGCGACGCTTCAGTGTGGCTATCGGCACCGTGTCGCTGGTCATCTTTGCGCTCATGGGTCTGTTGTTCGTTGCAACCCAGTATCTGCAGTTCACCCTCGGCTACACGCCTCTGCAGACCGGGATACGAATCGCACCGATCGCACTCATTCTCCTGGTCGTCGCACCGATGTCGAGCTACCTCGTCCGCTGGCTCGGCACGAAGGTTGTTGTGGCTTGTGGCATGGGTGCCGTGGCCACCGGCATGTTTCTCTTCGCCCAGACGACGCTCGGCGGGTCCTATGCCGACGTCTTTCCCGCGTTCATGATCATCGGATTTGGCACGGCCCTCGTCATGGCACCGACGACCGAGTCGATCATGGGCTCGGTGCCGCCGGAGCAAGCAGGCGTGGCTTCCGGGACCAACAGTGCATCGCTGCAGCTCGGAGGCGCTCTGGGCGTCGCCGTACTCGGGAGCCTGCTGAACACCCGCTACCAGAATCGTCTGACGGCTGTGCTCAACCACTACCACGTGCCAACGGCTGCGACCCACTTCATTACAGGTTCCTTGGGCGGAGCGATCGCGGTCGCCAACCACATCGGAGGTGCCCTCGGGCGGGCACTCGTCGGCGTTGCAAACCGCGCCTTTGTCAGCGGCATGGACCTGGCGTTGAGTATCGGCGCCGCCACGGCGGTCGTCGGGACGATACTCGTCATTGCCCTGTTGCCTGCCCGAGCGGACAACGAGTCTGCGGACAGCACTACGAGAGGAGACTCGCGCCCAGCGCCCGTGGCGAGAGGTCTTCGTCCCTGATCGGTTACTTCTCGGACCGGTTGAATGGCTCATCGAGCGGGTGATGCCGGCACCGGAACCACCTCGCACAACTCCACGCGCTCAGAGATGCCCTTGAGGTGCCGCTTGCGGAGCCGTCGGAACTTGGCATCGGGAATTGCACCGGCTGCCCTTGCAGTTTCCGCGGTCACCACAATCTGGTTCCCCTTGGCTATCTCTGTGACCCGGGCGGCGATGTTGACGACCTGACCGACAACGTCGTCCTGAGTGACGACTGCTTCTCCGACGTGTAGGCCGGCGCGCAGGCGCAGTGGAGAGGGCGAGGTCTCGAGCAGTTCGAGCGCAGCTCGGATTCCGCCGTTGGCGTCGGGAAAGGTGCAGAGCAGCCCGTCACCTAGGTGCTTCACCACGCGCCCGTGCCAGCGGCGCACGATGGGGCCGGCCGCCCGACTCTGCTCGCTGATCATCGCCGCCGCTGCGCTGTCTCCGTGGGTATCGGTAAATGACGTGAACCCCTCAAGATCCGTAAAAGCGACCGTCACCACCTCGACCTCGCCGGTCCCGTGGCTCCGGAGGGAAGCCAGAAGTTGGACGGCGCTGAGGCCCATGGTCGAGAGCAGCGACGGCTTACGTTCCACTGATCGCGCCAGGAAGTGCTCGAGGATCTCGGTCGGCTTGCTCGGAGAAATCGGCTGATTGATCGGGTCATCCAGCCAACGATGGTCAATGATGCCGAGCTCGAGCGCGGTGGCCGCCTCCTCGGGGTCATTTCGGATGACCTTGGCCACCGTCTGGGCGAGGAGCCTGCGCAGCGTGTCGACCGCGCCCTCACCGGCGGACAGTGCCGACTCGATTTCCTTGGCACTCACCATCCGGACCCTACTGACATGCCCAAGGCAGCGACAAAGGAAGCAGGCGGTGCTGGTGGGGAGACGAACCCCTCACCACCGGGCTTCTGGGGAGATGCAGGTGTCCCATAACGCGCATCGGTCAATCGTGCTGCAGTGTCTCCTTACCGGTTACCTCGAACACGACGCTCGTCCCGGTCCCATTCGGTCGTCAGGCGCCGAGTGGCCGGCCGTCTCCGTCGAGCAGGGCGCCTCGGGTCGAGGGCGTGGACATCGCGGGCCCCGGTCAGCGACAGGGCCACCTTCAGTTCACCTCTCATGGTGCGCAGCACGTCGACCACTCCCTGGTGCCCGCCGGCGGCCACCGACCAGGCCCAGGCCCGGCCCACCAGGCAGGCCCGGGCGCCGAGCGCCAGCGCCTTGACCACGTCGAGTCCGCTGCGGAGGGCCTCCGTCGACCAGCACCTCGAGGGAGTCACCCGCCGCGTCGACGACGGCTGGCAGGGCGGCGATCGTGGACGGAGTGCTGTCGAGCTGGCGTCCGCCGTGGTTGGAGACCACGATCCCGTCGACACCGGCGTCGGCGGCCCGCCGCCGTCGTCCGGGTCGAGGATGCCCTTGAGCACGAGCCGACCCGGCCACGTGCGGCGTACCCAGCCGAGGTCGTCCCACGTGACCGAGGGGTCGAACTGGTGGTCCACCCACTCCTTGAACGCGTCCGGGGTGGTCGCCCCGGGTACCGCCTTCTCAAGGTTGCCGAAGGTGTGTGGCCGGCCCCGGACGGCCACGTCGCGCGCCCAGCGCGGGTGCAGGCCGAAGTCGAGGGCTTGGACGATCCGGCCCGGCAACCGCTGGGGTCCCGCCATGCCGTTGCGCACCTCCCGATAGCGGGCGCCCACGACCGCGAGGTCGACGGTGAGCACCAGCACGGGACAGCCGACGCTGGAGGCACGGGACATCAGGTCCTCGGCGTAGGCCCGGTCGCGCATGACGTAGAGCTGGAACCAGAACGGCGCGGTGGTGGCCCGGTCGACCTCCTCGATGCTGCAGATGGACACGGTCGACTCACAGAAGGCGATGCCCATCTGCTCGGCAGCCTGGGCCGCCTGCACCTCGGCGCGCGTAGCGTACATGCCGGCCAGACCGACCGGCCCGAGCACGAGAGGCATGGCCAGGGACTGGCCCAGCACGGTGGTGGCCAGCTGCAGCTCGGACACGTCCCGCAGCACGCGCTGGCGCAGGTGGACGGCGGCGAGGTCGTCGACGTTGGCCCGCAGCGTCGACTCCTCGTAGGCGCCGCCGTCGATGTAGTCGAACAGCTGGCGGGGGAGCCGCCGCCGGGCCAGTTCGCGGTAGTCGCGGACCGAGGCCGGAGCCAAGCCCAGAGAGCGATCGGGGAACAGCGCCATCGCGGCCGACGCTAGCCCGCTCGGATTACGGCCGCGATGGGAGCGTGGACCGTGGGGATGCGGACGGGCCTAATCGACGACCGGTGCGATGCCGCCGGACGGCTGCGAGCGCGACTGCCTCGGACGACGCGTTCACCATCGACGCTTGACGACCTCGATCCCGCCAAAGGGATCGAACGTGGACCGGCGCTTCGAGGGAACGAACCGGTATTCGATGAGCGCTCTTCCCGACTGATCAATGACCTACATGAGGGCTCTCTTTGGTTTTCGACCCCACACTTGAAAGCTGAAACACCCGCCGCCGACCCCTAATATCCGACAAATGCCGCTCATCGTCGCGGAGGTCACCCCTTTCACTCGGCAAGCCGAGGAGATGCTGCGCAATCCAGCGGGGTTCCAATGGTCGACGGTGTTCTTGCTCGGCGTTGTCTTCTATGTCTACTCCGTCGAAGTCGAACGACGACGCTGGGACATCATCCTGGCCGGACTGGCCCTGTGGTTCATGGACTGGTTCAACGAACTCGTCAATTCCGCCGTTCTCCACATCTCCGATCGGTCAGCCCTCTGGACGGTCACCGGACACACGAGCTATCTCATCCTCATCGGCCTGACAATCGAACTCACCTTGTTCTTCCTCATGGCAGGCGTCGTATTCGTCAAGTTCCTCCCACCGGATCGCACGATGCGCATTGCGGGAATCCCGAACCGGTGGGTGTACGTCGTGGGGTTCTCGTGTTTGTCGGTGGCAGTTGAGATCCTCCTGCACGCCACCGGCTACTTCCACTGGGAGTACTGGTTCTGGAACGTCCCCTTCGTCCCGCTCATCGTGATCTTCGGTTACATGACGTTCTATGGGGTGGCTGCATGGGTGTTCGACATGGGCCAGAACCACCGGCGGCAGGTCGCCATCGTTGGAACGATTGCCGGGATCGATGCCGTTCTCGCCCTGGGCTTCGGGCTCGCCGGTTGGCTCTAGCCCGAGGGGTCCTAGGGGGGTGTCCGGACACGATTCGAGCATCGCACTGCCCCCGAACAGTCGCCGGGACCGGGTGCCGCCCTGCTCGCCTAATCGGGAGAGAATGCTCACATGACCGCAACCGGCCCAGCCCACGACTGGGACAGCTCCTACATGGGCCTGCCGCCGCCGCCCTGGGACATTGGCCGCCCACAGCCCGCTTTTCTCCGTCTCGCCGACGCCGGCGCGCTCACCGGCGCCCTCCTCGACGCGGGCTGCGGGACCGGCGAGCACACGATCCTCGCCGCGCGCCGCGGCGCCGACGCCCTTGGCGTCGACGTTTCCCCGCGCGCGATCGAGATCGCCCGGCGCAAGGCCGCAGAGCGCGGGGTCGAGACCATCTTCCAGGTGCTCGACGCACTGCGCCTCGACACGCTCGGCGAGTCCTTCGACACGATCCTCGACAGCGGATTGTTCCACGTCTTCGACGACGCCGCCCGCACCCGGTACGTCACCGCCGTCCACGCCGTTCTCCGTTCAGGCGGTCACCTTCACCTCATGTGCTTCAGCGACCGTCAGCCCGGTGACTGGGGCCCCCGCCGCGTCACCGAAGGCGAGCTGCGCGCTGCGTTTGGCTCCGGCTGGCGCATCGACTCGCTCACTCCCGACCGCTTCGACATCAACCCCGGCCTCGGCACCCCTACCGCCGAAGCGTGGCTAGCCGACATTCTCCGACTGGCGCCCCGGTAACGGACCGAAGGTGTCCCCGTACGCCGGGCTGGGGCGCCGACATCCGGGATACATACCCCGGATGACATCCCAGTCGCAATAGGGTCGTTGGACTCTGAACCGTACAGGTGAAGGCTCGTACACTTTGACCATGCCGAGGCGAATCCTCGAGGAACTCTCATGGGACGAGTGCTTCAAGTTGCTCAGAGAACAGGTCGTTGGTCGGCTCGTCTATCAGGACAAACTCGGACTAGCCGCAGTTCCGGTCAACTATGCCGTCGCTGGAAATAGCATTGTCTTTCGTTCTGAAGCAGGTTCGAAAGTGCGCGGCCTGAATGAACGGGATATCGCCTTTCAAGTTGATGACATAGATACGGTCAGCCACTCTGGATGGAGCGTTCTGATTCGTGGTGCCGCCGAAGTAGTCGAATCAGAAGTAGTCGAATCTCGCCTGTCCGAACTGATAGGACAGATCGACGGCGCCCCGCCGCAACCCTGGAAGAAGGGGATTCATGACATATGGGTCGTGATCACTCCGAAGGGCGTAAGCGGACGGCGCTTGGCAGAGTTCGCCTCTGAAGATTTTTGGCTCTTCTGAGTTGAGGCAGCTTCTTGTCCTGGCTCGCCCTTGGGGGGGGAAGTAGCTTGCCGGCGGCACACCAATTTCGTATCAAGAGACTCAAACGGGGTGTCCCAGTTCGCCTGTGTCCTCAAGCGGTCATTGCAACACCAGCCTGATTGGCGAACAGTGATGTCGCCGATCAGGAGGTGTGTAGATGTGGAGACGCTTTAGCGAGGAAGAGCGCCAGACAATCTGGGACATGCGAGAGGCCGGCGTGCCGGTCAAGCGCATTGCCAGGCATCTGGGCAGGCAGAACGTGTCGTTGCGAAAGTTCATCGCCGATGCCGGTGGGAAGCGCCCGACCCCTCGTCAACGCTCGGAGCTGCGACTTTCGCTCGAGGAGCGAGAGGAGATCTCGAGAGGTCTGGCGGCAGGCGACTCCATCCGTGCCATCGCCGAGGCTCTGGGCCGCTCACCCTCGACGGTGTGCCGAGAAGTGAACGCCAACGGTGGGCCGAAGAAGTACCGGGCCCTGGTGCCCGACCGGGCAGCGTGTCGGCGCGCACTACGACCCAAGCGGGCCAAGCTGGCGGAGTGCCGGCGGCTGCGCCGGGTGGTCGAGCGCAAGCTCGAGGCCAGATGGTCGCCGGAGCAGATCTCGGCGTGGTTGGCTTCGGAATACCCCGATAGCCCGGAGATGCAGGTGTCCCACGAGACCATCTACCAGTCGCTGTTCGTCCAGAGCCGTGGAGCGCTGCGCAGAGAGCTCCATTCGTGCCTGCGAACTGGTCGGGCCATGCGCCGGCCCAAGACCTACGTCAAGGGTAATCGCATCGGAGCGGGAAAGATCAAGAACATGGTCATGATCTCCGAACGGCCAGCCGAAGTGAAGGACCGGGCCGTCCCGGGCCACTGGGAGGGCGACCTGATCTTCGGCAAGAAGATGACCTCAATCGGCACCCTCGTCGAGCGCCACAGTCGCTACGTCATCTTGCTCAAGCTCCCCAACGGTCACGGTGCCGAGTCCGTGCGCACGGCCATGACCAAGCGCATCTTGACCCTGCCGGCACAGCTCCGACGTTCCATCACCTGGGATCAGGGCAAGGAGATGGCCGAGCACGTCCAGTTCACCGTCGACACTGGAGTGAAGATCTACTTCTGCGACCCCCTCGTGAGCGGGCCCCGATGAATGGTCCAGTTGCTATGCGGGCACTGGTTGGTTTCGGTTGATCCAAGCCTCGGCGAACTCGTTCGGGGTGAGGTCGCCGTGGGCAGTGTGTGGTCGGTTCATGTTGTAGTCGATCCGCCAGTCCTCGATGAGCACCTTCGCCTCGAGCAGGCTGTCGAAGCGCCAGCCGTTGAGGTATTCGTCGCGCAGTCGTCCGTTGAACGACTCGATCCAGGCGTTCTGCCAGGGCGAGCCGGGGTCGATGAAGATCGAGCCGACACCGTTGAACCGGCACCAGTCAGCCACCGCGTGGGCGACAAACTCTGGACCGTTGTCGAACCGCACGAAGGCCGGGGCACCCCGTTCGACGACCAGGCGGTCCAGGGTGGCTACGACCCGGTCCGCATCGATGGAGCGCTCGACCACGATGGCCGGGCACTCCCTGGTGAACTCGTCGACGATGTTGAGCAGCTTGAAGGTGCGGTTGTCCTCGGTCGTGTCGAACTGGAAGTCGAGCGCCCATAGGGCGTTTCGGGCGATGAGGCTCATGGCGCCGACCGGGACGCCAATGCCCCGCATGGGCTTCTTGCGTTTGCGATAGGGGACCTTCAGTCCCTCGTCACGCCAAAGGCGCTGGACACGCTTGTTATTGACCCGCCAGCCGTCACGACGGAGGGCCTTGGCGGCTCGGCGCCAACCCCACCTCGGGCGCTGCTTGGAGAAGTCACGCAGGAACGCCCGGAGAGCCTCTTCGTCGTCAGATCGCGTCGGTGCACCCAGGCGCTGGGTGGAGCGATGCTGGCCGACGACGTCACATGCTTTGCGCTCGGAGACCCCGAACCGCTGCTGCAGCCTGTCGACTGCAATGCGGCGACGGTTCGGGGTTAGAAGTTTCCCTCAGCCAACTCCTTGAGCATTGCCTTGTCGAGCTCGGCTTCGGCCAGGAGCTTCTTCAGCCGGGTGTTCTCCACCTCGAGCTCCTTCAGGCGCTTGGCGTCGCTCGCCTTCATGCCGCCGTACTGGGTCAGCCAGCGGTGCCAGGTCGACTCGGCGATCTGGAGATGCCGGCACACCTCGTCGAGTTCGGCGCCGCCGGCCAAGAGCTTGTTGCCCTCGACGAGCTTGCGGATGATCTGGTCGGGGGTATGTCTCCGACGTTTGGGCACCGTGCGGTCCTCCTTCTGAACCGTCCTGGGTTTCTTGGAGACTCCGTACCTTGGAAGCGAGGATGGAGACATGTCAGACCCACAGAAGCGGTACCCGCCTGAGCTAAGGGAGCGGGCGGTGCGGATGGTGCTCGAGGCCCGGGCAGCTGATCCGAGCGACACTGGGATAATCACCCGGATCTCCAAGCAGCTCGGTGTCGGGACCGAATCGCTGCGCAACTGGGTGAAGCAGACCCAGATCGACACTGGGGAGCGTCCGGGGACGACCACCGAGGAGCGCAAGCGGGTCGCCGAGCTCGAGAAGGAGAACCGCGAGCTCAAGCGGTCCAACGAGATCCTGCGCCGAGCGTCGGCGTATTTCGCCCAGGCGGAGCTCGACCGCCCGTGGAGGTGATCGTCGACTTCATCGACGCCAACCGTGACGAGCTCGGGGTCGAGCCCATCTGCAGGGATCTGCAGGTGGCCCCGAGCACGTACTACGCGTCGAAGTCTCGGCCGCCCTCGGCCCGGGCCCGGCGCGACGCTTTGTTGATCCCGCTGTTGGTGGCGATCTGGGAGGCGAACTTCCGGGTCTATGGGGTGCGCAAGCTCTGGAAGGCGGCGCGGCGCGCCGGCCACGACCTCGGGCGCGATCAGGTGGCCCGCCTCATGGGCCTGGCCGGCATCGAGGGGCTGCGCCGGGGCAAGAAGCGCAAGACCACCAGGCCTGATCCTGCCGCCGAGCGACACCCCGACCTGGTCAAGCGGTCTTCAGCGCCGAGCGCCCGAACGCCTTATGGGTCTCGGACCTGACCTATGTGGCGACCTGGTCCGGCTTCGCCTACGCATGCTTCATCACCGACGCCTTCAGCCGGATGATCGTCGGGTGGCGCGTGGCCACCCACATGCGAGCCGACATGGTCCTCGACGCCTTGGAGATGGCACGCTGGAGGCGAGGCACCTTCCTCGAGGGGCTGGTGTCACACTCCGATGCCGGGTCGCAATTCACATCAATTCGTTATGGCGAGCACCTCGACGAACTCGGAGCCGTTCCCTCCATCGGGAGCGTCGGGGACGCGTACGACAACGCGCTGGCCGAGGCAGTCAACGCCGCCTACAAGAGCGAGCTCATCCGCGGACCGGGCCAAGGGCCTTGGAAGAACGCCGACGACGTGGAGCTGGCGACGCTCGCGTGGGTCCACTGGTACAACGCTCAGCGGCTGCACGAGTACCTCGACTACGTGCCGCCGGCCGAGTTCGAGACGAATTGGCGTGAAAGCGGGGCGCTGTGCGCCCCTCAGAGCCCCGCAATCGACGCGGGTGCTAGTACGGAGCCTGGAGAATCGGCCCTCGTGGTCACTCTTGGAAACCAATAACCAGAGTCTCCATCAGACCCAGGACGGTTCATAGGCCTCGAGTACGTCCATCTGCTTCTCCTTGGACAACATGGGGGTGTTCCTTCCTGGCTCGGTGGGTGCGTTGCAGCTCCATCGATGCCAGGGAGGGACCTATCGGTGGTGGATGGGGACTTTTGGTGTCCGTCCGTGGGGAATTCCGATGGCCGTCCCTGGGGAGATCAGTGACCGTCCGTGGGGAATTCTGTTGGCCGCCTATGGGGAGTTTTGGGCTTGATCCGGTTCGACGGACAGGTTGGTTGTGTTGATTATGCCGCCTGACGGTCGGCGTTGTGTTGGACAGCTTCGTATTGAGCGGGGCTGAGGTAGCCGAGCGTCGAGTGCAGCCGGCGGGTGTTGTACCAACCCTCGATGTACTCGAAGACGCCGCGTCGAAGTCCGGCCCGCGTTGGCCACGAACGCGTGTCGATGAGCTCGCGCTTGATGGTGGCGAAGAACGACTCGGCCACCGCGTTGTCCCAGCATTCGCCCTTGCGTCCGACCGAGAGGACGACGCCGTTGTTCCGAGCCAGATCGGCGAAGTCCCGGCTCGTATATTGACAGCCGCGGTCCGAATGAAAAATGACACCCTCCTCGGGTGCTCGGTGGGCAAAGGCCATGCTGAGGGCGTCTTCGACCAGCTCGGTGCGCATGTGATCGGCCAGGGCCCAGCCGACGACTCGGCGGGACGCCAGGTCGATAACTGTGGCCAGGTAGGCCCAGCCCTCCCAGGTCGAGATGTAGGTGATGTCGCCGACATAGCGTCGGTCCATCTCTTCGCACGGCCCGAAGTGGCGCTGGATGAGATCGCGGGCCGCCTCGGCAGCCGGGTCGGCAACGGTGGTCTTGCGCCAACGCTTCTTGCACCGGCCCTCGAGACCGGCCTGACGCATCAGCCTGGTCACCTTGCGCTTCCCGCAGGCCACGTGGCGATGGAGGAGCTCCTTGTGGATCCGCGGAGCGCCATAGGTCCCCTTGGACTCGGCGTGGATGGCCCTGATCTTCTCCAACAGATCGGCATCGCTGAGCTGGCGGGTCGAGGGGGCACCGTTGCGGCGCTCGTAGAAGGCGGACTTGGAGACCTCGAGCAGACCACACGCGTTGGTGACGTTGTGACCTGCGGCTTGCTCCGCCTCGATGAAGGGGTCCACCTTCACCGGGTCTCCTGCCGCGAAGAAAGCTGTCGCTCGCTTGAGGACCTCGACGTCCTCGCGCAGGGAGCGGTTCTCCCGGCGCAGCTTGCTCAGTTCGGCCCGCTCCTCGGTGGTCAGTCCCGGGCGTTCGCCGTGGTCGATCTCGGCTTGCTTCACCCAGGTGCGCACGTTGGTCTCGGTCAGATCGAAGTCCCTGGCCACCTGGCCGATACTGCGATCGCCGCGTCGACACAGCTCGACGATCTCAGCCTTGAACTCCGGAGTGAACGAGCGACACGGACAGCGGCTTCTTCCTCTCCATGGTCTCCATTTTGGACATCCTTTCCGGGGCTGTGCCCCTGATGGTGGATGTCCGTCAGACCGGTGGAAGCCCATTTTCGCGTGGCCGCTGTCATCCAGGGGCTCCATGGGTTAGAAACCAACGAATTGCCTATGACAAAGGCTGTGCTCGATTCGCAGCGAGCGAAGAGCCTCGAGGGCGTTAGCGGATGGGCGTGGAGGCTGCGAGCCAAGCGTTCCTAGTGGCTCCAAAGACGGCCCCTTGGCTCAGCTCCTCAAGCCCGCCCCGCGCCCGCGCCCCCTCCCCTCCGTTTCCCGGGTGGGGTCTGGCGTGGCTCCTGGGGCCCCGTGTGCGGCGGTTTCCCCGCCGTTCCGCCGCGGCTCGCTCCTCTCTCCCCACTCGAGCAGGTGGGGAGAGAGAGCCCAGGAGCAGAAACGGCCCAGAAGCGCCGCGCCAGGCGGCGGGCGGGGAGCGGGGCCCAAGGCGGCAGGAGCCCGGGGCGGCCGGCGCCACCGGGAAACGGAGGGGCCGCGCGGCGCGGGCGGGGGCTTGATCCTCCCTTAGACGGTCACGGAGCACCTTGAAGAACGTCCCACACCCAGACGGGAACCGCCTCGAGTCGCTCCACACGGTTGGCGGCGAGGTTCCCCTGCCGGTGGTACGACCGCTGAACGGCGACCCACTTGCCTAGTCGATACCCGTCTTCGACGTGGCTAGCCGGCACGCCGGGGACACCCAGCGTGGGTCTATGTGAAGAGTCTCGCTAAGGTCCAACTCCTCCCATTAGCTCGGTGTACAGCCGGATGTACTCGGCGGCAACCGTGTCCATCCCACAGAACACCGCGCAGCGCGGTGAAATCCTCGTCTGTCCACCGCCTTCAAGGTCATGATCCGTGAAGCGTTTCTCGACCGCCGGATGCCAGTTGGCGATGCCGCAAAAGTCCCCCACCTTCTTCCATAGCGCCGCCGCCGACTGCGGCGACGTCATGGTAACGCTTGAGTCCAGCGCGAAAGCCGAAGCAGTCGAAACGCCGAGGGCGACCATCGCCGCACAAGCCGTGTAACGCATCAAATATCCTCCCTATGTTTGTCTTTGGTAGATGATTTATGCTCGAACCGGCGTCAGCCGCCGATCTCGCCGCTGATGATGTCGCCGAACAAGATCCAGCGCTCGCCCTTGAACACCTGGAGCTGAAGCTGGCTGATCGGGGCGAAACTGGCCGGCGAGGTATTGATCCTGATGCCGGGCAGCAGCACCTCGGTGCGGAAGTCCTTGAGGTTTGCGGCCTGCTTCATGACGTTCTCGCGCGTGAGGTTGTCGCCGCACTGCTTGAGCACCTGAACCATGGTCTGCGCGACACCGTAACCGACGATGACCGATGCATCGAGCTTGTTGGCTTCCGGAAAATCCTTGGCGAGGAAATTCAGGAATTCCTTCATCCCGGGGTCGTTGTCCCACTGCGGATCGGAAACATCCTTCAGATAGGTTGCGGAGACGATGCCCTGCGCGTTGTCGAAGCCGGCCGGCTTGATCACGCTGCCCAGGGAGGCCGACACGTTGTTGAGGATATGAAGCGGCTTCCAGCCGATCTCGGCAACCTTCTTGATCGCCTGCGCCGCGAATTTCGGCGTCGTGACATCGAAGAATATATCGGCGCCGGTCGATTTGAGCTTTACCACATGGTTGTCGATCGTGGGTTCGGTGGTCTCGTAGCTTTCCTCGGCGATAATCATCGAGGAGGCCTTGGCGCCCAGGCCGTCCTTCAGGCCCTTGAGATAATCCTTGCCGTAGTCGTCGTTCTGAAAGAGCACGGCGATCTTGGCGTCCGGCTTCTCCTTCAGGATATACTTGGCGTAAATGCGCCCCTCACTCTGGTAGCTCGGCTGCCAACCCATGGTCCAGGGAAAGTCCTTGGGGTCGTTCCACTTGGTGGCGCCGGTGGCGACGAAGAGCTGCGGCACCTTCTTCGCGTTCATGTATTTGTGGATCGCGGAATTGGGCGGGGTGCCGAGCGAATTGAAGATGAACAGAACCTCGTCGCTCTCGACCAGCTTGCGCGCCTGTTCGACGGTCTTTGGCGGGCTGTAGCTGTCGTCATAGCTGATGAAGTCGATCTTGCGGCCGTTGATGCCGCCTTCCGCGTTGATCTTCTTGAAGTAGGCGGCCTCGGTCTTGCCGATCACGCCATAGGCGGAAGCGGGGCCGCTATAGGGCATGATGTTGCCGATCTTGATCTCGGTGTCGGTGGCGCCGGTGTCGTATTTCTTCTGTGCGAGTGCGCCGGAGGTAGTCGCGGCAAGGACCGCCAACGCGGCAACCCACACGACTGCAATTCTGTTTGATATAACAGGCATCACGGTCTCCCTCTGATCCAGTGGCTCGGATGGGTTGCACGTCTTGCCAGCGCAACCGTCCCGGCTTTTCTGTCCTGGCTTTCCTGTCCTGGCCTTCTTGATTGAAAGCTCTTAGTGACCCTTGACGCCTTGAGTACCATCTTGCCGGGTTGCCCTCAAGAAAAAGCCCTCCGCGACGCCCGCGAAGGGCTGCTTCTTTAGTAGAGAAGTTAATGCGCGTCGGGCCCGGCCGGACGCGCAGTTCAGTTACTGACCTCTCCGCTGATGATATCGCCGAACAGCTCCCACTTCTCGCCCTTGAACCGTTGCATCTGAAGCTGGTCGATCGGTGCGAAATCCGTCGGCGTCGTGTTGATCGTGATGCCGGGGAGCAAGACGTCGGGCGCGAACTCCTTCAGACTTGCCGCCTGTTTCATGACGTTTTCGCGCGTCAGGTTGTCGCCGCACTGCTTGAGAACCTGCACCAGCGTCTGTGCGACGGCATAGCCATAGATCGTCGAGCCGTCGAGCCTGTTGGCGTCGGGATCGTATTTTGCCAGGAAATCCAGAAATTTCAGCATCCCCGGATCCTTGTCCCACTGCGGGTCGGACGCGTCCTTGAGATAGGCCGCCGACAGAATGCCCTGCGAGTTTTCGAAGCCTGCGGGCTTGATGACGCCGCCGACGGAGGACGAGACGTTGGCAACGATATGCAGCGGCTTCCATTCGATCTCGGCGAGCTTCTTGATCGCCTGCGCCGCGAATTTCGGCGTAGTGATGCTCAGGAAGGCATCGGCGCCGGAGGCGCGGAGCTTGACGATGTGATTGTCGATCGTCGGTTCCGATGTCTCGTAGCTTTCCTCGGCGACGATCATCGACGCCTTGGCGCCGAGTCCGTCCTTCAGGCCCTTCAGATAATCCTTGCCGAAATCATCGTTCTGGTAGAGCACCGAGATCCTGGCGTCCGGCTTCGCCTTCAGGAGATATTTCGCGTAGATCCTTGCTTCGCTCTGGTAGCTCGGCTGCCAGCCCATCGTCCAGGGAAAGTCCTTGGGATCGTTCCACTTGGTGGCGCCGGTCGCGACGAAGAGCTGCGGGACCTTCTTCGAATTCATGTATTTCTGGATCGCCGTGTTCGATGGCGTGCCGAGCGGATTGAAGATCAGGAGGACTTCATCGCTCTCGACGAGCTTGCGCGCCTGCTCGACCGCCTTTGGCGGGCTGTAGCCGTCGTCATAGCTGATGAACTTGATCTTGCGGCCGTTGATGCCCCCCTCGGCATTGATCTTGTTGAAATACGCCGTTTCGGTCTTGCCGATCACGCCGTAGGCCGAGGCTGGTCCGCTGTATGGCATGATATTGCCGACCCTGATTTCGGTATCGGAAGCGCCCGCATCGTATTTCTTCTGCGCAAGCGCGCCGCCCGTAGTCGAGATGAAGGCAACGATCGTCGCGACCAGGGCGAGCGGAAGGTTTGGTCTTGAACGCACTTTCTTCTCCTTGGCTTCTCAGCTTTTCCTGAATTTGCCGAGCAGATGCTGGGCAACGAGAGCGACCTGCCTGGCGCCATGCGGCACCAGGAAGATGACGAGAAACAGGATTACGCCGAAGACGGCACCGGAAAGGCCCTTGGAGATTTCTTCGGCGATGTTGGGTACGAAAATGATGAAGGCCGAGCCCACGATCGAGCCGGGCAACCAGCCGACGCCGCCGACGACCATTGCGACGAACAGCTGGATCGCGAGCGTGAAGGTGTAGCTATCGGGCGCCACAAACTGGACGGCAATCGCTCCCAGGCCGCCGGCGACGCCGGTGATGCCGGCGCTGACGCCAAAGGCCAGCGTCTTGTAGAGCGCGACGTTGATGCCCATCGCGGTGGCGGCAATCTCGTTGTCGCGTATGGCCATGAAAGCGCGCCCGGACCGGGACTTCAGAAGATTGACGGAGAAAACATAGATCGCGATGGTGACCACCAGCGTGAAATAATAGAGCCAGGTGTCCTGCGACATCGCCAATCCGAACGGTGCGTCCGGTTTTGTCACCACGAGCCCCTGCACGCCGCCGGTCCAGGGCTCGACATAACCGAGCTTGAGCAATTGCGGCATCGCGGTCGCCAGCGCGAAGGTCGCAAGCGCGAGGTAAACGCCGGAAAGGCGCAACGCCGGCAGGCCGAACAGGAATCCGAAGATGAAGCAGATGATGCCCGCGATCGGCAATGTCAGCGCATAATTCATGCCGGCGTGCTCCATCAGGATCGCCGAGGTATACGCGCCGACCGCAAAGAAGGCGCTCTGTCCGAGCGAGAACTGCCCGCTGCCGCCGGTGAGGATATTGAGTGCCAGCACGGCGAGACCGTAGACCAGCAACATCGTCATCTGAAAGACGATGAAGTTCTTCACGAACAGCGGCGCCACCACCAGAGCCGCCAGCACGATCAGCGAGGTTCCGGTGCCGAGCGTCAGGGACCGCTTGGGAACGGCTTCGACGACCGGTGCGTCAGTCACGGCTTCCTGTGCTGCGCTCATGATCACACCCGCTTCACAATGGGACGGCCAAACAGCCCGGCCGGTTTGACGACCAGAACGGTGATGATCAGTGCCAGCGCGATCGGCAGCTTGAGTTCATTGCCGACGCCGGGGATGTAGGTACCGGCAAGATTCTCGACGATGCCGACCAAGAAACCGCCGATCACGGCGCCGAACGGGCTGGTCAGGCCGCCGAGCACGGCCGCGGCGAATCCGTAGAGCAGGACGCCGAACATCATGTTCGGCTCGAGAAACACGACCGGCGCGATCAGCATGCCGGCGATCGATCCGATCGCTGCCGCCATGCCCCAGCCGAGCGCGATCATCCAGGAAGTATTGATGCCAACCAGCCGCGCCGATTCGGGCACGGACGCCGCCGCGCGCATCGCGAGCCCAATCCGCGTGAACTGGAAAAAGGCATAAAGCGCGATCAGGAGCAGCACGGTGACGCCGATCATGCCGGCTTGATGGGTCGAGATCAGCCGGCTGCCCAGAAACGGCGCGGATCCGAACGGGGTAGGATATTGCTTGATCGTGAAATCCCAGATCAGGCCCGCGACGCTGTTGATGATCGCAAGCAGTGCGATGAAGCCGGCGACATTGGTCAGGACCGGCGCTTTCGCCAGCGGCTTGAACAGCAGCCGCTCGATCACGATGCCAGCCGCGAAGGAAAACGCGATCGTGAGCAGGAAGGCTCCCCAATAGGGCACGCCCCACTGCATGAGCTGCCAGGAAACGAAGGTCGAGAACATCGCCATCTCGCCCTGGGCGAAATTGACGTGGTCGATCGCCTGATAGATCATGACGACCGCGAGGGCCATGCAGGCATAAATGGCGCCCGTGGCGATGCCGGCCAGGATCTGATTGGTGAAGAGCTCCATGGCCGTGCTCCGTTCCTCAATAGCCGAGATAGGATTTGCGGACGTCTTCATTGTTCGCGATCTCGGCGGCGGCGCCCGACATCACGATGCGTCCGGTCTCGATCACATAGGCATGATCGGCAAGTTCGAGCGCGAGCTCGGCGTTTTGCTCCACAACCAGGATAGTGACTTTTTCCTCGCGGTTGATCTTGCCGAGAATCTTGAACAGGTCGCGCACGATCAGCGGCGCCAGACCGAATGACGGTTCATCGAGCAGCATCAGCCGCGGCCGCAGCATCAGCGCCCGCGCAACCGCCAGCATCTGCTGCTCGCCGCCCGACAACGTGCCGGCCTGCTGCGCGTAACGCTGCTTGAGGACCGGGAAGTGTTCGTACATGCGTTCGATATCGGACACCACGCGGGCCCTGTCGCCTCGGGAGATCGCGCCGAGCTGAAGGTTCTCCTCGACCGTCATGGTCGTGAACGTGCCGCGTCCCTGCGGCACATGGGCAATGCCGAGCCGAACGATGTTTTCCGTCGAACGGCCGGAGAGCCGGGCGCCGTCGAATTCGATGGCCCCGGTGGTGCGTACCATGTTGCAGATGGCGCGCAGGGTGGTGGTCTTGCCCGCGCCATTGGCGCCCAGCAGCGTGGTCACGCTTCCCTGCCTCAGATTGAAGCTCAGGCCGTGAAGCGCCTGGACCTGGCCGTAATAGGCGTTCAGCGCCTCGATGTTGAGCAGCGGCGCCGTCATGCGTCCTTGCTCCCGAGATAGGCCTTGATGACATCGGGATCTGACTGCACGACGGCCGGCGTTCCCTCGGCAAGCTTGCGGCCAAAATTGAGCGCCACCACATGGTCGGCGATCGACATCACCAGGCCCATGTGATGTTCGACGAGCAGCACGGTCACCTTGCGGTCGTTGCGAATGCGGCGGATCAGATCGCCGAGCGCATGGACTTCCTCGTGGTTGAGGCCGCCGGCGGGTTCGTCGAGCAGCAGGATTTTCGGCTCGGCCGCAAGCGCGCGCGCCAGTTCCACGCGTTTCTGGGTGCCGAAGGGCAGCCCGGAAACCGTGACGTGAGCGACGTCATCGAGTTCGAGATAGTCGAGGATTTCGTGAACCCGCTTGTTGAGCTCGGCCTCTCCGCTGCGAACCCAGGGAAGTCTCAAGGAGTCGCTGATGATATCGCTGTTGGTACGGGAATGGGCGCCGACCCGGACATTGTCGAGGACGGAGAGATTTGGAAAAAGCGCGACGTTCTGGAAGGTGCGTCCGATGCCGATTTCCGCGATGCGATGCGGCGGCCGGTGCAGGATGCTGTCGCCTTCCAGCAGGATGTCGCCGGCGCTCGGCTGATAGAGCCGGCTCAGACAGTTGAAGAGCGTGGTCTTGCCGGCCCCGTTCGGTCCGATCAGGCCCAGGATCTGGCCCTGGTGCATGTCGAAGGAAACGCCGTTCAAGGCGACGATGCCGCCGAAAACGACGCTGACCTCGCAAACCGCCAGCAGCGGCGACTTCCCGGACGTCGGTTGGGTTTGCGTCATCGCGCCCCGCAGCGGCGACCGATCGGGCCGCGCCGACCGCGCCAAATTTCTGGATGACAGCCCTGAACGCTATCGGATCTCCTCGGCCAACCGCGCAACCCTTCCTCCCGCTTTCGTTTTTTTGCCTTGTTCTCTTCTTGATTGGAGTGCTGCGCCGCCCAGCGCTGCCTCGATATTTTTTACCATTGCCACCAGACGAGGTCCAATGTCGTCGCGCAGCCGCTCTTCCGTGAAGCGAAATGCGGGCGCACCACAGTTAAACGCATATGGGCCGGTTCCGTCATTGAGCTTTAGTGCTACGCCGACCGCATGAATGTCGTCATGCCACTCGCCCGCCGAGATCGCGAAACCGTGCCTGGCGACGGTCTCGCCGGCGCGTTCGATGCCCTCGCGCATCCGCGGCCAGCGGCTGCCATAATGTTCGCGCAGGTCCCGCAGCATTACGGAGCGTTCTTCTTCCGGAAGAGCCCACAGATAGGCCCGGCCCATCGCCGTGGTGGCGATCGGAATTCGAGAGCCGACATCCAGCTGAACGCCGATGGTCATGCCGCGACTTTGGCCAAAATAGATCATGCTGAGGCGATCGCGGCCGCCAACCGCCACCGCGCCTCCGGTCTCGCGCATCAATTCTTCCCGAAAGGGTTCCGACAGGTGCCGGACGCCGAGATTTGCCAGCGCCGCATAGCCTAGTGCCATGGCCGCCGGCGCAAGCTGATATTTCTCGAAGCGTGGAACCGGAGCCAGATATCCGAGCTTGGTGAGGGTATAGGTCAACCGCGATACGGTCGGCTTCGGCAGGTTGGTGCGCGAGGCAATCTCCTGATTGCCAAGAAGTCCGTCATTGGCCTGAAATGCGCGCAACACATCCAGACCACGGGAAAGCGCCACGACGAAACTTCGATCGGTAGCAACTTTCTTCGCTTGACGCTTCATGACCTGCTGCCGATACCGTTACGCGGACTCTCGTTGACAAGGGACGTGCTTCAAAATAACCCTCGCTGTCAAGATGCGGAATTGAATTCCGCAATGCGAAATCCAAGCAAGCGCTTCATAACAGCAAGTACAGAGGGAGAGTGCCGTGAGCGAATTGGTCAGGCTCGAGCGTCACGACGTGGTTGCCATCGTCACGGTCGACAGTCCGCCGGTCAATGCGCTGAGTGCCGCCGTGCGCGGCGGAATCCTTGAAAATGTGAAGCGCGCCATCGCCGATCCGGAAGTAAAGGCCATCGTGCTGACTTGCGCCGGTCGTACCTTCATTGCGGGGGCCGATATCACCGAATTCGGCAAGCCGCCAAAGCCGCCCGGACTCGGTGAGGTGCTGGCGGAAATCGAGAATTCGCCGAAGCCGGTGATTGCCGCCATTCACGGCACCGCGCTCGGGGGCGGTCTGGAAGTTGCGCTTGCCTGCCATTTCCGCGTGGCGACGAAGGAAGCCCGTCTCGGCCTGCCGGAGGTGAAGCTCGGCCTGTTGCCGGGCGCGGGTGGAACGCAGCGGCTGCCGCGGGCGGTCGGTCCCGAACTCGCGGTCAAGATGATCGTCGGCGGCGATCCGATTTCCGCGTCGGAAGCATTGAAGAACGGCTTGATCGAGGAAATCGTCGAAGGACCGGCCGCCGGCGGCGAGGCCTTTGCCCGCAAGTTGCTGGCGGAGAAGCGTCCGTTGCGGAAATTGCGTGACGACGACAGCAAGCTGGCCGCGGCGAAGGCTGACCGTTCGATCTTTACCAATGCCGTCGCGGCGATGACCAAAAAGGCGCGCGGGCTGGAAGCACCCTTTGCCGCCGCCGACGCCGTGGGCGCGGCAATCGACCTCCCGTTCGACGAGGGGTTGAAGAAGGAGCGCGAAGGCTTCCTAAAGCTGGTCACGAGCGATCAGTCCAGGGCGCAGCGCCACGCTTTCTTCGCCGAGCGCGAGGCTGCAAAGATTGCCGGAGTTCCCGAAGGGACCAGGCCGCGCAATGTCGAGCGCGTCGCCATCATCGGCGCGGGCACCATGGGCGGCGGCATCGCGATGTCGTTTGCCAATGCCGGCATCCCCGTGACGCTGATCGAGACCGGCGAAGAGCAGCTCAAGCGCGGCATGGGCGTGATGCGGAAGAATTATGAGGCGACTGCCGCTCGCGGCGGCATTCCGGCGGACGCGCCCGCCAAGCGCATGGAATTGATCAACGGCAAAATCGGGCTTGAGCACGTCAAGGATGCGGACCTCGTCATCGAGGCTGTGTTCGAGACCATGGCGATCAAGAAGGAAGTGTTCACGGCCCTCGACAAATATGCAAAGCCGGGCGCGGTGCTCGCGTCCAACACCTCGTATCTCAACATCGACGAGATCGCCAAGGAGACGAAGCGCCCGCAGGACGTGCTCGGCATGCACTTCTTCAGCCCGGCCAATGTGATGAAACTGTGCGAGATCGTGCGCGCGGCAAGGACGGCTCCGGATGCTCTGACGACAGCGGTGGCGGTGGCGCGCAGGATCAGCAAGGTGCCGGCGGTGGTCGGTGTCTGCGACGGCTTCGTCGGCAACCGCATGCTGGCGCAACGCGGCAAGCAGGCGGAAAAATTGCTGTTCGAAGGCGCGCTGCCGCAGCAGGTCGATGCGGTCGTGACAAAATTCGGCATGCCGATGGGGCCGTTTGCGATGGGCGATCTCGCCGGCCTCGATATCGGCTGGCGTTCGCGGAAAGATCGCGGCATCAAGTCGGAAATTGCCGATGCGCTGTGCGAAGCCGGCCGCTTCGGCCAGAAGACCGGCAAGGGCTATTACAAATACGAGGCGGGCTCGCGCGCGCCGCTGCCTGATCCCGAAGTCGAGAAACTGATCGACGAAACGCTGCAGCGGCTCGGGCGCAAGCGCCGCGCCGTCAGCGACGAGGAAATCCTCGAGCGCATGATGTATCCGATGATTAACGAAGGCGCGCGAATTCTCGAGGAGAAGATCGCGGCGCGGCCGGGCGACATCGACGTGATCTGGCTCTATGGCTATGGCTGGCCGGTCTATCGCGGCGGCCCGATGTATTATGCCGACCAGGTAGGCCTGAAACAGGTCGCCGACCGGCTGTCGTATTATGCCAGGGAGACCAACGATCCGTCGCTCGAACCGGCGCCGCTGCTCAGGCGGCTGGCCGCCGAGGGCAAGACCTTTGCGTCCTTGACGCAAACGGCGAAGGCGGCGTGATGGCGACGAACGGCGCGCTCTCTCAATTCCCTCCCTCCTTGCGGGGGAGGGTTAGGGAGGGGGGTAATCCGCAGGTCTGGTGCTTGGAATACTCCCACCCCCAACCCCTCACCACAATGGGGAGGGGAGCGGCCGGCAGCGCGCAGACCTGCCGTAAGGGGGATCGCCCATGACTCATCCCGGCGAGCAGTTCTATCCGGAAGGCGTTCACTGGGACGATCCGATCGCGCGCGGGACCCTGCCGGAGCTGTTGTCGAAGGCTGTCAGCGAATTCGGCGCGCGGCCGGCTATCGAATTTCGCGACCGCGCGATCTCCTATGCCGAGCTGGAAGACAAGGTCGAGATCGCGGCCTCCGCTTTCCTGCGCGCCGGCCTTGGCAGGAACACGTCGATTGCGCTGTTCCTCGGCAACACGCCGGACCATCCGGTCAACTTCTTCGGCGCATTGAAAGCCGGCGCCCGCGTGGTGCACCTCTCCCCGCTCGATGGCGAACGCGCGCTTTCTCACAAGCTCAGCGATAGCGGCGCGCGCGTTCTCGTCACCAGCGACCTCGCAGCGCTGCTGCCGACCGCCCTGAAATTTCTCGAGAAGGGCCTGCTCGATCGGCTGATCGTTTGCGAAGACGATCGCTGGGGCGCGGTCGGCAATCCGCATGCGCCAATTCCGGACCACCCGGCGATCGTGACCTTTTCGGAATTCGCGAAAGGCGCGACCAGGCTCCCGAGGTGGCCTGAGATATCGCCCGATGACGTCGCGCTGTTGCAATATACCGGCGGCACGACGGGACTGCCCAAGGGCGCCATGCTCAGCCACGGCAATCTCACTGCCGCAGTGTCGATCTATGACGTCTGGGGCAAAAAGGCGCGGATGGAGCGTAGTGCCATCGAGCGCGTGATCTGCGTGCTGCCGCTGTTTCACATCTATGCATTGACGGTGATCATGCTGCGGTCTCTGGCGCGGGGCGACCTGGTCTCGCTGCACCAGCGCTTCGACGTCGAGGCCGTGATGCGCGATATCGAGGTCAAGCGCGCGACCGTGTTTCCCGGCGTGCCGACGATGTGGATCGCGATCGCCAGCCTTCCCGATCTCGAAAGCCGCGATCTGTCCTCGCTCGTCAGCTGCGGATCGGGCGGCGCGCCGCTGCCGGTCGAAGTCGCGCGAATCTTCGAGCGCAAGACCAATATGAAGCTCAAGAGCGGGTGGGGCATGACCGAAACCTGCTCGCCCGGCACCGGCCATCCGCAGGAAGGACCGGACAAACCGGGCTCGATCGGTCTGATGCTGCCCGGAATCGAGATGGACGTGGTCGCGCTCGACGATCCCTCGAAAGTGCTCGCCCCGGGCAATGTCGGCGAAATCCGCATCAAGGGACCGAACGTCACAAAAGGCTACTGGAACCGCCCGGAGGAAACCGCGCAGGCCTTTGTCGGTGACCGCTTCCTCACCGGCGATATCGGCTACATGGATGAGGACGGCTATTTCTATCTGGTCGATCGCAAGAAGGACATGATCATCTCCGGCGGCTTCAACGTCTATCCGCAGATGATCGAGCAGGCGATCTATGAGCATCCCGCCGTGGAGGAAGTGATCGTCATCGGCGTCCCCGATGATTACCGCGGGGAAGCGGCGAAGGCCTTCATCAAGTTGCGCCCGGGCGCAAAGGCCTTCTCGCTGGACGAGCTCAAGGCGTTCCTCGCCGGCAAACTCGGCAAGCATGAGATTCCCGCCGCTCTCGAATTCGTCGAGCAATTGCCGCGCACGCCGGTCGGCAAGCTCTCGCGCCATGAATTGCGCAATCAAAAATCCGCGACGCAGCTCGCGCAGCCCAGACACCAGCAACTCGCAACAGGAGGTCGTCCATGACCGACGCCGTCATCGTTTCCACCGCCCGCACCCCGATCGGCAAGGCCTATCGCGGTGCGCTCAACGCCACCGAAGGCGCAACGCTGCTCGGCCACGCCATCGGCCAGGCGGTCGCCCGCGCCAAGGTCGACCCTGCGGAAGTCGAAGACGTGGTGATGGGCGCGGCGCTTCAGCAGGGCTCGACCGGCGGCAATATTGCGCGCAAGGCGCTGCTGCGCGCGGGGCTGCCGGTCACGGTCGGCGGCACCACGATCGACCGGCAATGCGCCTCGGGGTTGCAGGCGATCGCGCTTGCCGCGCGCTCGGTGATCTTCGACGGCGTCGAGGTCGCGGTCGGCGGTGGCGGCGAATCCATCTCGCTGGTCCAGAACGACAAGATGAATACCTTCCACGCCCAGGACCCCGCGCTGTTGAAGATCAAGGGCGAGGTCTACATGCCGATGATCGACACCGCCGAGGTGGTGGCCAAACGCTACGGCATTTCCCGCGAACGGCAGGACGAATATTCGCTGGAAAGTCAGCGCCGCGTCGCCGCCGCACAACAGGGCGGCAGGTTCAACGACGAACTTGCGCCGATCACGACCACGATGGGCGTCGCCGACAAGGCGACCGGCGAAATCTCCTTCAAGGAAGTCACGCTTTCCAGGGACGAAGGCCCGCGGCCGGACACGTCCGCCGAGGGACTTGCCGCGTTGAAGCCGGTGCGCGGCGAAGGCTTCACGATCACGGCCGGCAACGCCAGCCAGTTGTCCGACGGCGCCAGCGCGTCGGTGATCATGAGCGACAAGGAAGCGTCGCGGCGGGGCCTCAAACCGCTCGGCATCTTCCGCGGCTTCGTCGCCGCCGGCTGCGAGCCGGACGAGATGGGCATTGGGCCCGTGTTCGCAGTGCCGCGCCTGCTCAAGCGTCACGGGCTGAAGGTCGAGGACATCGATCTCTGGGAGCTCAACGAGGCGTTTGCCGTGCAGGTGATCTATTGCCGCGACAAGCTCGGGATCGACCCGGAGAAGCTCAACGTCGATGGCGGTGCGATCGCGGTCGGCCATCCCTACGGCATGTCGGGCGCGCGACTGACCGGTCACGCGCTGATCGAGGGCCGCCGCCGCAAGGCCAGGTACGTTGTCGTGACCATGTGCGTCGGCGGCGGCATGGGCGCGGCGGGCCTGTTCGAGGTGGTGCATTGAGGATACCTCCCCTTGAAAAGGGGAGGTCGGTTTGCGCAGCGAACCGGGAGGGGATCGGCTTGCGTGTCAGTGACGAAGCGTTGGCCGAGACCCCCACCCCGACCCTCCCCCTTGCAGGGGGAGGGTGATCAGAACTCGCGGTGTCGAGCAGGATTATTCATTCACAGGAGGATCCGATGGATCTCAGTTTCAGCAGGGAAGAGAGCGCGTTTCGCGAGGAGGTGCGTGCCTTCTTCAGGGATAACGTGCCGCCCGCGATACGGCAGAAGATGGTCGAGGGCCGTCATCTGTCGAAGGATGACATGGTCACCTGGTGGCGTATCCTGAACAAGAAGGGCTGGGGTGTGTCGCACTGGCCCAAGGAATATGGCGGAACGGGGTGGAGCTCGGTCCAGCATTACATCTTCAACGAGGAACTGCAGATGCATCCGGCGCCGGCGCCGCTCGCCTTCGGCGTCAGCATGGTCGGTCCCGTCATCTACACCTTCGGCAACGAGGCGCAGAAGCAACAATATCTGCCGCGCATCGCCAATGTCGACGACTGGTGGTGCCAGGGCTTTTCCGAACCCGGCTCGGGTTCCGATCTTGCGTCGCTGAAGACCAAGGCCGAGCGCAAGGGCGACAAATATATCGTCAACGGCCAGAAGACCTGGACCACGCTTGCGCAATACGCCAACATGATCTTCTGCCTGTGCCGCACCGACCCCTCGGCCAAGAAGCAGACCGGCATTTCGTTCCTGCTGATGGACATGAACTCGAAGGGCATCACGGTGCGCCCGATCCAGACCATCGACGGCGGCCATGAGGTCAACGAGGTGTTCTTCGACGACGTCGAGGTGCCCGCTGAAAATCTCGTCGGCGAGGAAAACAAGGGCTGGGATTACGCCAAATTCCTGCTCGGCAACGAGCGCACCGGCATTGCGCGTGTTGGCGTCTCCAAGGAGCGCATTCGCCGCATCAGGGATCTCGCCTCCAAGGTCGAGTCCGGAGGCAGGCCCGTGTTGGAAGACCAGGGCTTCCGCGAAAGGCTCGCGGCGGTCGAGATCGAGCTCAAGGCGCTCGAACTGACCCAGCTTCGCGTCGTCGCCGACGAGGGCAAGCACGGCAAGGGCAAGCCGAACCCGGCATCCTCCGTGCTCAAGATCAAGGGCTCGGAAATCCAGCAGGCCACCACCGAGCTTCTGATGGAGGTGATCGGGCCGTTCGCCGCGCCCTATGACGAGCACGGCGATGATGGCTCCAACGAGACCATGGATTGGACGGCTCAAATCGCGCCGAGCTATTTCAACAACCGCAAGGTCTCGATCTATGGCGGATCGAACGAGATCCAGCGCAACATCATCACCAAGGCTGTGCTGGGGTTGTGACTTCACTCGTCATGCCCGGCCTTGTGCCGGGCATCCACGTCTTTCTTGACCGGATTTGGAGAAGACGTGGATGGCCGGGACAGGCCCGGGCCATGACGGCGCAGAGAGTATCGGCAAGGGAATTCGGGGAAACGTAAAAATGGATTTCGATTTGTCCGAGGAGCAGAGGCTCCTCAAGGAAAGCGTCGGCGGGCTCCTCGGCAGCGCCTACGATTTCGATTCCCGCAAGAAATACATGAAAGAAAAGGGCGGCTGGAGCAAAGCCGTCTGGGGCAAGTTCGCAGAGCAGGGCCTGCTCGGGCTGCCGTTTCCGGAGGCCGATGGCGGCTTCGGCGCCGGCGCGGTCGAGACCATGATCGTGATGGAGGCGCTCGGCAAGGCGCTGGTCGTTGAGCCGTATCTCCCGACTGTCGTGATCGGCGGTGGTTTCCTGCGCCATGGCGGCTCGGCCGCGCAGAAGCAGGCGCACATTCCCGGCATTATCGAGGGAGCCAAAACCTTCGCCTTTGCGCAGCTCGAGAAAAACTCGCGTTACGATCTTGCCGATGTCGCGACTTCAGCCAAGAAGAACGGATCCGGGTGGGTGATCGACGGCGAGAAATTCGTCGTGCTCAACGGCGAAGCCGCCGACACCTTGATCGTCACGGCGCGCACGAAAGGCGGCCTGCGCGACGCAGGTGGACTCGGCGTCTTCCTGGTGCCGGGCACTGCCAGGGGCGTGGCGAAAAAGGGTTATCCGACCCAGGACGGTCTGCACGCCGCCGACATCACCTTCACCGGCGTCGAGGTCGACGCCGACGCAACGATCGGCGATCCCGAGAATGCGCTGGCGCTGATCGAGCGCGTGGTCGACGAGGCGCGCACCGCCCTGTGCGCGGAGGCGGTCGGACTGATGGATGATTCGCTTGCGACGACGGTTGAGTATCTGAAGACGCGCAAGCAATTCGGCGTGCCGATCGGCACATTCCAGACCCTGCAGCACCGCGCCGCCGACATGTTCGTCGCCGTCGAACAGGCCCGCAGCATGTCGATGTTTGCGACCATGGCTTCCGATTTCGAGGACGCCAAGGAGCGCGCCACCGCGGTCGCGGCCGCCAAGGTGCAGATCGGCAAATCGGCGAAATTCGTCGGCCAGCAATCGATCCAGCTTCATGGCGGCATCGGCATGACCATGGAAGCCAAGATCGGCCACTACTTCAAGCGGCTGACCATGATCGAGAACACGTTCGGCGACACCGATTATCACCTGCGCCGCGTCAGTGCAGGCGGGCTGGTGTAGCCCATGAAAAACACCCCCTTCGATCTCACAGGCCGCGTCGCCGTCGTCACCGGCTCCAGCCGCGGCATCGGCCGGTCGTCGGCCGAGCTGCTCGCGAAACTCGGCGCCAGCGTCGTGATTTCCAGCCGCAAGGCCGAAGCGTGCGAGGAAGTCGCGCAAGGCATTCGAAAAGCTGGCGGCGATGCCCACGTCATTGCCTGCAACATCTCCCGCCGCGACGAGGTCGAGGCGTTGATCAAGGGCGCGACCTCGCAATACGGCAAGATCGACATTCTGGTCTGCAACGCCGCGGTCAATCCGTATTATGGCCCGCTGCTCGACATCAAGGACGATGCCTTCGACAAGATCATGAACGCCAACGTCAAGAGCAATCTGTGGCTCTGTTCGCTGGCGATCCCGCCGATGGCGGAGCGCGGCAAGGGTTCGGTCGTCATCATCTCCTCGATCGGAGGAATGCGCGGGTCCACCGTGATCGGCGCCTACGGAATCTCGAAGGCCGCGGATTTCGCGCTGTGCCGGAGCCTTGCCGGCGAATGGGGCCCGAAGGGCGTGCGCGTCAATTGCGTCGCGCCCGGCCTCGTCAAGACCGATTTCGCCCGCGCCTTGTGGGAGGACGCAGAGCGGCTGAAGCGCCGCTGCGAAACCACGCCGCTCCGGCGCATCGGCCAGGCGGACGAGATCGCAGGCGCGGTGGCTTACCTCGGCTCGGACGCGTCGAGCTTCATGACCGGGCAAACCATCGTGGTCGATGGCGGCGTGACGACCGCGGCAGTGTGAACCGCTTTTTGCCCTCGCGTCTGCTGCACTGCCGCATGCATTGTACGATATGCGCATGATCATGCCATTGCACGACGCATACGCGATGGCGTAAACGTTTCCGGCAAAGAAACGCATTCCGGCGCAGCGTCTGAAACAGAACTGCGGGCCCGGGTGTTCCGTTCTTGCGGGAGGATTAACCATGAACGAACCGCAGAACAGGCACGATCGATGGAGCTGGTGGTACCTGTTGTTCATCATCCAGTTCGTCGCGGTGCTGTGGCCGCCCTTCTACAACAAGACGGAGCCGGCCATTGGCGGCATGCCGTTCTTTTACTGGTATCAGCTCGCTTGGGTCATCATTGCCGCGATCCTGACCGCGATCGTCTATTTCGTCACCGAGGCTCAGGCCAATAACCGCTAAAAGGCGGACGAGGAAGGCGCGCAATGAACGTTGAGGAGGAATGCTCGTGAGTGACGTGAACTGGGTCGCACTGACCGTCTTCGTGCTGCTGTTCGCGTTCATCACCTGGCTCGGCTTCGCCGCTGCCCACTGGCGCAAGGGCGATCTCGATCAGTTGCACGAATGGGGGCTCGGCGGCCGGCGCTTCGGCACCATCGTCACCTGGTTCCTGGTCGGCGGCGATCTCTACACCGCCTACACCTTTATCGCCGTTCCGGCGCTGGCATTCGGGGCCGGCGCGGTCGCGTTTTTCGCGGTGCCCTACACGATCGTCATCTATCCCATCCTGTTTCTCGTGTTTCCGCGGCTCTGGTACGTCTGCCACAAGCACGGCTACATCACGGCCGCGGATTTCGTGCGCGGCCGCTTCGGTAACCGCTGGCTTGCGCTCGCGATCACGATCACAGGCATCGTCGCCACCATGCCCTATATCGCGCTGCAGCTCGTCGGCATCCAGGTGGTGATCGGCGCGCTCGGAATCTCCGGAACGGGCCTTGCCGGCGATCTGCCGTTGATCATCGCCTTCATCATTCTCGCCGCCTTCACCTATTCGAGCGGGCTGCGCGCGCCGGCCTCGATCGCGATCGTCAAGGACATCCTGATCTACATCACCGCGTTCGCCGCGATTATCGTCATTCCGATCGAGCTCGGAGGTTTCGGCAAGATCTTCGCGGCCGTGCCTCCTGCGAAAGTGCTGCTGGCGGTGCCCGGCCCCAACACCACGGGCTCCTATGGCGCCTATGCAACCCTTGCGCTCGGCTCGGCACTGGCGCTGTTCCTCTATCCGCACTCCATGACCGGCATCCTGAGCGCGAGCAGCGGCCACGCCATCCGTCGCAATGCCGCGATGCTGCCGGCCTATTCGCTCATGCTCGGCCTGCTGGCTCTGTTCGGATTCTTCGCGATCGCCGCCGGCGTCAGCGCCGATCCGCGATTCGCGGCGGGCTTCAAGGAATTCGGCAACAATTTCGCGGTGCCGGCGCTGTTCCTGCATTCATTCCCGTCGTGGTTCGTCGGAGTGGCCTTCGCCGCGGTCGGGATCGGCGCGCTGGTGCCCGCCGCGATCATGTCGATCGCCGCCGCCAACCTCTACACCCGCAATATCCATCGCGAGTTCATCAACAAGAACCCGACCGACAAGCAGGAAGCCCAGATGGCGAAGTGGGTCTCCCTGATCGTCAAGGCCGGCGCGCTGGTGTTCATTCTGTTCGTGCCGACGCAATACGCGATCTATCTGCAGCTGCTCGGCGGCATCTGGATCGTCCAGACACTGCCCGCGGTGATGCTCGGTGTCTATACACGCTGGTTCAACGACTGGGCGCTGCTGGTCGGCTGGGCGGTCGGCACGGCGGCGGGTACGGCGATGGCGATTGCATCGAACCTCACGCCGACCTATTCGCTCACCATCGCCGGCTTCGCCTTCCCTGGCTACAGCGCGCTGTACACGGTGATCCTCAATCTCGCCATCGCGATCGTGCTGACCCCGGTGTTCAATGCGATCAGTGCGAGCCGCGCCCCGATCGACGAGACGGTGGCGGCGGACTATTTCGCCTGAGCATTCCATCCCTTCCCCCTGCGGGAAGGGTGCCTTCGTGAAGCGAACGCCGGCGGGGCCGGATCTCTCAGCTTTGTTTCATCCTTCGAGACGCGGCCTGCCGGCCGCTCCTCAGGATGAGGTCGTACCAAGCGAGCGAAGCCTGCCCCTCCAGGGGAGGGCTTTTGAACGCGCTCCCTCTTATCCCTCCCCCCGCGAAGCGGTGGGGAGGGAAGGCCGAAGCGAAGCAGAGGTAAGGGTGGGGGCTTTGTAACTGACACCGTGTGCAAGATTCGGCCCCCCACCCCGGTTCGCATTTCGCTTTGCTCCATGCGAGCCGACCCTCCCCACCGCTTCGCGGGGGGAGGGATCAGACGCGGATCTGGCGGTCTCGATCGGGTCTCGCAGCGATCGAGCCATATGCGATAGCCCTCCCCCTCCAGGGGAGGGTAAACAGACCCGCCGCCTTGACCTTCCCCATCCGATCCGCTTGCCTTCACGGCAAGCGGGCTATCAATTCTGGAAGCGACACCAGCAAAAACATCAGGAAAAATGCCAATGTCCTTTGTGCTGGCCATCGATCAGGGCACCACGTCCTCGCGCGCGATCGTGTTTGGCGCCGACACGTCGATCGCGGCCGTCGCGCAGGCCGAATTCCCGCAGCACTTTCCGGCATCGGGCTGGGTGGAGCACGAGCCGGAGGACATCTGGATCTCGACCGTCACCACCTGCCGCGAGGCGCTGAAAAAAGCGAATCTCGGCGCAAGGGACATCGCCGCGATCGGCATCACCAACCAGCGCGAAACCACGGTGGTGTGGGACCGCGAAACCGGCCAGGCCGTGCATCGCGCCATCGTCTGGCAGGACCGCCGCACTGCCGATATCTGCGCCAGGCTGAAGAGCGCGGGCGTTGAGCCCGTGATCTCGCAAAAGACCGGCCTGATCGTCGATCCCTATTTCTCCGGCACCAAGATCGCCTGGATTCTCGATCACACGCCCGGCGCACGCGCGCGCGCGGAACGCGGCGAGTTGCTGTTCGGAACCATCGATTGCTATCTCTTGTGGCGCCTCACCGGCGGGAAGGTGCACGCCACCGACGCCACCAACGCCTCGCGCACGCTGCTGTTTGATATCCACACCGGGCAATGGGACGACGATCTCCTGAAAATCCTGCGCGTGCCGCGCTCGATGCTGCCCGAGGTGAAGGATTCCTCCCATCATTTCGGCGACAGCGTCCCCGATCTGTTCGGTGGGGCGATCGCGATCTGCGGCATCGCCGGCGACCAGCAGGCCGCGACCATCGGACAGGCCTGTTTTTCACCGGGCATGATCAAGTCGACCTACGGCACCGGCTGCTTTGCCCTGCTCAACACGGGCGCAACACCGGTCATCTCGAAGAACAGGCTGCTGACCACCATCGCCTATCAGCTGAATGGGGTGCGCACCTACGCGCTCGAAGGTTCGATCTTTGTCGCCGGCTCCGCGGTGCAGTGGCTGCGCGACGGGCTCGGCATCATCAAACACGCGGCCGAAACGGGTCCGCTCGCCGACAAATCCGATTCCTCGCAGGAGGTCTATCTCGTGCCGGCCTTTGTCGGCCTGGGCGCGCCTTACTGGAATCCGCGCGTGCGCGGCGCGCTGTTCGGGCTCACGCGCAACACCGGCCCTGCCGAACTTGCCCATGCGGCGCTCGAAAGCGTCTGTTATCAGACCTCCGACCTTCGGGAAGCGATGCGCGCCGACTGGCCGCAGGCAAAGGCCGCTCACATCGTGCTGCGCGTCGATGGCGGCATGACGGCGTCCGACTGGACCATGCAGCGGCTTGCCGATCTGCTGGACGCGCCGGTCGATCGCCCGATGATCCAGGAGACGACCGCGCTTGGCGCCGCCTATCTCGCGGGCCTTGAGGCCGGCGTCTATCCGGAACCTGCAAAATTCGCCGACAACTGGCGGCTGGAACGCCGCTTCAAGCCGGCGATGGATGCCGCCACGCGCGAACGGAAGCTGAAAGGATGGGCGCGCGCGGTGAAGGGCTTGCTCGCGAGCGACGAGGGCGAGGGGTAGCTCGGTCCATCACACGCGTTCCAGTTGATCTGGCTCAACTCCAATCCGGAGAGAGGGCCTAGATTTCGCGTCCCGCAATCCATGGAGACGCCAGATGGACGAGGACATCAGAAAGAATATCCTGAAACTCCTGGACCAGCACCGGATCATGACAATTGCAACACTGAGGCCGGATGGCTGGCCGCAGGCGACGACCGTCGGCTATGTGAGCGATGGTCTCACCCTCTATTTTCTCTGCGGACGGGACAGCCAGAAAGCGGTAAACCTGGCGCAAGACGATCGGGTGTCGCTGACGATCGATCATGACACCTCGGACATCATGGCGATCACTGGCCTGTCCATGGCGGGGCACGCCCGTGCGGTTCGTGATCGAGCCGAAGCGGCGAAGATCCTGAGCATGCTTCCGTCGAGATATCCGGAACAGAAATCGCTGCCTTTCCCAATGCCGACCCCCGATGAGGTGAGCATCTTCCGCATTACCCCGACGGTCATATCCGTTCTCGACTATTCAAAAGGATTTGGACACGCCGATCTCGTGACCTGCTGAGTTTCCAGCGCCGTGCTCGCAGTCGATCAGATTTGCGCCGGGCATCCATCGATCCCGACAATGTGAATTGCCAGGGCGAACCGGGCAACCGCAAGTAGCCTCATGATCCTAATCGGCCAGTATGATTCCCCTTTCGTGCGCCGCGTCGCGATTGCGATGCGGCTTTACGGTCTGGCATTCGAGCACAAGCCGTGGTCGACCTTCGGAGACGGCGACAAGATCGCGCCGTTCAATCCGCTGCGCCGGGTGCCGACGTTGGTGCTCGACAATGGCGAGGCGCTGATCGAGAGTTTTGCGATTCTCGATTATCTTGATGGGCTCGTGGGGCCGGAAAAGGCGATGATCGCCGCGAGTGGGCCGCAGAGGCGCAGCGGCTATAAAACCATTTCACTCGCAACCGGGCTCGGCGACAAGGCGGTGAGCCTTGTCTACGAGCGCGTGCTGCGGAAGGATCATCAGTCGAAAATCTGGGTCGAGCGCTGCCGGACGCAGATCGGCGGCGTGCTGGAGGTGCTGGAACAGGAGCGCGCGCGCATCGCCTCACCCTGGTGGTTCGGCGCTGGAATCGGCCACGCCGATATCGCGGTTGCCTGCGTGCTGCGATTTACGAGCGAGGCGCATCCGCAACTGTTCGACGCCGCGCGTTATCCGGCGCTCGCCGCTCACGCCGCGCGCTGCGAGGCGATGGACGTGTTCAGGGAAACCTGCCAGCCGCTGATTCCGCCCAGCGGGGATTAGCGTGGCGGTCAATTCGCGGGCCGTACCGTCTTCATTCACGTAGACGAATGATCCGCATCGGCGCCGGCATCTTGTTCACGCCAATCCGGATGACGCCTATGAAGCCACAGCGCCCAGAGAATCGCGCCGAGGAACAGAAGGATCGCGCCGGCCGCCAGCCAGAGTACAATTGTCAATATCATGGTGTCTCACCTGATATTTTCCGCAGAGACCTGCTTGCGTGACTTTCACGGCTTTTGTTCGGCTGCGCCAAAAATGAAAGTTCTCTTTCAGTTTCAACGCAATTCCAGCTGTCCAGTCCCTCCAGCAAAAATTTTCTGCTTCGCGCTCACCCCAAATCAGTTCCACCTTTCGCGCCGTCCCGCGCCCGAAAAGAGGGGCGCTTCGCGATCGTCACGAACGTTGGGTGCGGGATGCGGTGGACGCGAGCGGCGTCGAGAGACGAACGATGCTGCAGCGGACGGCCAAAACGCGTGGTCCTGACGCCCCGACGCTGGCGTCAAGTTCCTGGGAAGCTCACGCTTCTTGAGGGATGATGGTGGCAAGAAAGCCCGGTTCACCAGGGAGAGCGCGGAGTAACCGTTAAAACCATCGCGCAGGGAATGCCGGGTTGCTCCGGCCTACCCATGGTGAATGAAGCTCGTATGCTTCTTATTTTTGCATGCGAGGCTGTGGGTGCGGCCTGGCACCCGGCATTCCCCGCGCCCTCTGTCTTTTGAGGGCCGTGTTACTTTGCAGGACCCGGGCGGATTTGC
Organism: uncultured Alphaproteobacteria bacterium; assembly: GCA_963820275.1. Lineage (GTDB taxonomy): Bacteria > Pseudomonadota > Alphaproteobacteria > Rhizobiales > Xanthobacteraceae > Bradyrhizobium. The sequence continues at coordinate 285,223 of CAWFZL010000016.1, read as the reverse complement.
GCCGCGGGAACGCGGAGGTGCGTTCGTCACCCGTCATGGCCGGGCTTGTCCCGGCCATCTACGTCTTCGTCTCCGAAGGCGAAACCCGTTATTGCGAGGAGCGTAAGCGACGAAGCAATCCAGGACTGGAGATCAAAGGCTGGATTGCTTCGCGTCGCTCGCAATGACGGTAAACGGATGTTTGACAGTTGAATCGGCGAGCGAAGATTGTCATTACCCTCCCCTCTCCAGGGAGGGTCGGCAGCGCATTTGGAGAACGTCTACCCCGCCCCAACCGCCTTCTTGCGCCAGGCGAGGTGAACGGCGCAGGTGCAGCCCGGCGGATGCGACTTGAGGTCCTTCGCTTCGGCATCATTCGCCGGCGCGGAGGAAGAAGGCAGCTCGCGCGGCATTGCTTCCCGCAACGACCGGTCCTGCGCCGACTGGTCCTGCGCGGGAATATAGTTCAACACCGGCGCGAGCCAGCGTTCGGCCTCCGCTACGCTCCAGCCCTTGCGCGCCGCATAGTCCTCGACCTGATCGCGTTCGATCTTTCCGACGCCGAAATAGAAGCTTTCGGCATTGCTGAAATAGAGTCCGGATACCGACGAGCCCGGCCACATCGCAAAGCTCTCCGTCAGTTTCACGCCGGCGGTGGCCTCGGCATCGAGCAGCGCGAACAACGTCGCCTTCTCGGTGTGATCGGGTTGCGCGGGATAGCCGGGAGCCGGGCGAATCCCGTCGTATTTCTCCAGGATCAGGTCCTCGTTCGACAATGTTTCATTCGGAGCGTAGGCCCAGAACTCCCGTCGCACGCGCGCGTGCATGCGCTCGGCGAAGGCTTCCGCAAGACGGTCGGCCAGCGCCTTGCAAAGAATCGAGGAGTAGTCGTCATTGGCCTTCTTGAACCGCTCGGCGACGGCGTCCTCTCCGATGCCCGCGGTGACCACGAAGGCGCCGATGTAATCCGGCACGCCCGAAGACGCCGGCGCGATGAAATCCGAAAGCGCGGCATTGAACCGGCCTTCGCGTTTTTCGAGCTGCTGGCGCAGCGTGTGCAAGGTCGCGATCTGTTTGTCCCGCATCTCATCGGCATAGACCGCGATATCGTCGCCAACCGCATTCGCCGGCCAGAAGCCGATCGTGGCCCGCGCCGTGAACCATTTCTCCGCGACGATGCGCTCGAGCATCTTGCGCGCATCCTCATAGAGCGAGCGCGCGACGTCACCGACCTTCGGGTCGTCGAGAATGGCGGGAAAACGTCCGGCCAGTTCCCAGGTCTGGAAGAACGGCGTCCAGTCGATGGCGTCGACGAGCTCGGCGAGATCGTAATCGGCGAATGTCCTGGTCCCGAGGAACGCCGGTTTCTTCGGCTGCACCTTGGCAAAGTCGATCTTGACGGCGTTGGCGCGCGCGTCCGCAAGCTTCAGGCGCTTCTTGTCGCTCTGGCTGCGGAAATGGGCCGCCGAAATCTTCGCGTATTCGGCGCGCATCTCGGCCGCGAAGGCTTCGCGCCTGTCCGGCGAAAGCAGCGAGGACACAACGCCGACGGCGCGGCTTGCGTCATTGACATGCACCACCGGTCCCGAGCGGTAATTCGGGTCGATCTTCACAGCGGTATGGACGCGGCTCGTGGTGGCGCCGCCGATCAGAAGCGGAATCTTGAAGCCCTCGCGCTCCATTTCGGAGGCCAAAAAGCTCATTTCATCGAGCGAGGGCGTGATCAGGCCGGAAAGCCCGATGATGTCGGCGCCTTCGCGTTTTGCCGTCTCGATGATCTTCGCCGCAGGCACCATCACGCCGAGGTCGATCACTTCGAAATTGTTACATTGCAGCACGATGCCGACGATGTTCTTGCCAATGTCGTGGACGTCGCCCTTGACGGTGGCGAGCACGATCTTGCCGGCGGAATTGCGACCATCGCTGCTCACGCCGTTTTCGAGGTCCTTCGCCTTCTCCGCCTCCATGAACGGCATCAGCCAGGCGACCGCCTGTTTCATCACGCGAGCGGATTTGACGACCTGCGGCAAGAACATTTTTCCGTCGCCAAAGAGGTCGCCGACGATGTTCATGCCCGCCATCAGCGGCCCTTCGATCACGTCGAGCGGGCGGGTCGCGAGCTTGCGGGCCTCTTCGGTATCCGTCTCGATAAATTCGGTGATGCCGTGGACCAGCGCGTGGGAAAGGCGTTTGTCGACCGGCCATTCGCGCCAGGCGAGGTCCTGCGCCTCGCTCTTCTTCTCCTTGCCGCGGAATTTCTCGGCGAGCGCCAGCAGCCGTTCGGAAGCGCCCGCGTCGCGGTTGAGGATGACGTCCTCGCAGGTTTGTCGCAGCTCGACGTCGATGTCGTCATAGACGACCATCTGCCCGGCATTGACGATGCCCATATCCATTCCGGCATGAATGGCGTGATAGAGAAACACCGAGTGCATGGCCTCGCGCACGGGCTCGTTGCCGCGGAACGAGAACGACAGGTTCGAGACGCCGCCGGACACATGCGCATGCGGCAGGTTCTTGCAAATCCACCGCGCCGCCTCGATGAAGTCGACGCCGTAATTGTTATGCTCCTCGAGACCGGTGGCGATCGCGAAAATGTTGGGGTCGAAGATGATGTCTTCCGGCGGGAAGCCGAGCCGGCCGACCAGGATGTCGTAGGCGCGCCTGCAGATCCCGGTCTTGCGCGCGAACGTGTCGGCCTGTCCCGCCTCATCGAACGCCATCACCACCACGGCCGCGCCGTGTCGTTTGGCAATCTTGGCCTCGTGGATGAATTTCTCCTCGCCCTCCTTCAGCGAGATCGAATTCACCACTGGCTTGCCCTGCACGCATTTGAGGCCGGCTTCGATGACGTTGAATTTGGAGGAATTGATCATCACGGGAACGCGGGCGATGTCGGGCTCGGCGGCCACGAGATTGAGGAAAGTCACCATCGCCTGCTCGGAATCGAGCAGCCCTTCGTCCATGTTGACGTCGATGATCTGAGCGCCGTTCTCGACCTGGTCGCGCGCCACCTGCAAGGCCGCCGCGTAATCGCCCGCGGTAATCAGCTTGCGGAATCTGGCCGAGCCGGTGACGTTGGTGCGCTCACCGATATTGACGAAGGGGATGGCCGGGGTCAGTTCGAAGGGCTCGAGGCCCGAGAGCCGCAGCCGCGGCTCGATCGCGGGTATCGCGCGGGGTTTGTGCTTCGCGACCGCCGCGGCAATCGCCGCGATATGATCGGGCGTGGTGCCGCAGCAACCGCCGACGACGTTGACGAGGCCTGCGGAGGCAAACTCGCCGATCAGGCGCGCCATATATTCCGGGCTCTCGTCATACTGGCCGAACTCGTTGGGCAAGCCAGCATTCGGATATGCGCAAACCAAAGTGTCGGCGACGCGAGCGATGTCGGCGATATGCGCGCGCAAATCTTCCGCGCCAAGCGCGCAGTTGAAGCCAATGGTGATCGGCTTGGCATGGCGCACCGAATACCAGAAGGCTTCCGGCAGTTGCCCCGACAGCAACCGCCCCGATTTGTCGGTGATGGTGCCCGAAACCATCACGGGCACGTCGACGCCGCGCTCTTCGGCAATTTCGGCGATCGCATGGAGCGCGGCCTTGGCGTTCAAGGTGTCGAAGATCGTCTCGACCAGAAGCAGGTCCGCTCCGCCATCGAGCAGGCCCTTGATCTGCTCGCCATAGGCCTTGCGCAGATCGTCGAATGTCACGGCGCGATAACCGGGATTCGACACGTCGGGGGAGATCGACGCCGTGCGGTTGGTCGGGCCGATCGCGCCCGCCACGAAGCGCGACTTGCCGTCTTCGGCGCTCACACGTTCCGCGGCGGCGCGCGCGAGTTTTGCGCCTTCGCGATTGAGCTCGTAGGCGAGATCCGACATTTCGTAGTCGGCCTGCGCGATCGAGGTCGAGGAAAACGTGTTGGTCGCGACGATGTCGGCGCCCGCGCGCAAATAAGCGGCGTGGATATTCTCGATCGCCCTCGGTTGCGTCAGGATCAAGAGGTCATTGTTGCCCCGGACGTCGCGGCCGAAATTCGCAAACCGCGCGCCGCGAAAGCCGGCCTCGTCCAATCCGAGCGCCTGGATCATGGTGCCCATGGCGCCGTCGAGCACGAGGATGCGCTCGCGCGCCGCCGCGAGAAAAGCCGTTCGTTTGGAAGACACGGGCGCGCTCATTGCTCAGGCGGCCTGCTGTGCGCCTGCCGGCCGGATGCCGAGCAGATGGCAGATCGCGAACACGAGGTCCGCGCGGTTCATGGTGTAGAAGTGGAAGGTGTCGACGCCGTGCTTGTTCAGCTTCTGCACCTGGCCCGCCACCACCGTTGCCGCCACGAGCTTGCGGGTCTCGGCGTCGTCGTCGAGGCCATCGAATTTCTCCGCAAGCCAATCCGGCACCGTGGTGCCGGCCCGGGTCACGAAGGACCTCGCCTGTTTGAAATTGTGCATCGGCATGATGCCGGGCACGATCGGAATGAAGATGCCGCGCGCGCGAACCCGGTCGAGATAGCGGAAGTAGAGGTCGTTGTCGAAAAAGACCTGCGTGATGGCCCGCGTCGCGCCCGCATCGACCTTGGCCTTCAGCATGTCGATGTCGGCGTCGAAGTCGCGGCTTTCGGGATGTTTCTCCGGATAGGCCGATACCGAGACTTCGATATCGGGATATCGCTTCTTGATGCTTGCCACGAGTTCGGCCGAGGTCTGGTAGCCATCCGGATGGGTGGAGAAAGGAGTGCCGATGCCGCCGGGCGGATCGCCGCGAAGCGCGACGATATGACGGACGCCGATGTCGTGATAGCGGCTGACGATGCCATCGATCTCGCTGCGCGCGGCGCCCACGCAGGTCAGATGGGCAGCCGGCAGCAACGCAGTTTCAGCGAGGATGCGGGCGATGGTGGAATGGGTACGCTCACGGGTCGATCCGCCGGCGCCATAGGTCACCGAGACGAAACTTGGCGCGAGCGGCGCGAGGCGCTTGATGGTTTCCCACAGGCTCTTTTCCATCTCCCCGGTTTTCGGCGGGAAGAACTCAAAGGAGATCGCGGGATGCTTCAGCACGCGCTGCGCTTCTGGCCTCGCGGACGTAACCTCGGTCATGGACTTGCAAACTCCGAAAGCCGTTGGGCGGCGTCAGGCCCATTTCAGGACCTCCAAAATAGGAGAAGGACGGCGGATCACCTAGCCCACCGAACATGGGAAATTGCCCACTTTCGCCCGCAAAACTCAAGCGCTGATAAGGTAGGCGCTGCGAGGTGGGTAGTGCTGCTGGGAGTTAATATGCTGAAATATATGGTATTTTTACGGCGTACCAGAATAGATAGCTTGTCCGGGTAGGTGGGCAATATGAAGATATCAATAATACCGTACAGTTTGGCCCATTTCAGCCTGGGACCTGTGAGAAACATTTCCCGCCGCGGGCCTGATCTGCGCCGGGCAGGCCTTTGTGCATTCACCCCGCCGCATTAGCTTGAGCCGCATGATCCCGCTTTCCGTTCTCGACCTCTCCGTCGTCACGACAGGCACAAAACCCGCCGCGGCGCTGCGCAACTCGATCGATCTGGCGCGCCATGTCGATGCGCTGGGCTATGTCCGATATTGGCTCGCCGAGCACCACAATCTCGCTTCCGTCGCCAGCCCTGCGCCGGATGTCATGATTGGGCAGATCGCCGCCGTCACGAAAAATATCCGCGTTGGTTCGGGCGGCGTGATGTTGCCGAACCATGCGCCGCTGGTCGTGGCCGAGCGTTTCAAGATGCTCGAGGCATTGTTTCCGGGCCGGATCGATCTCGGGCTTGGCCGCGCGCCCGGCACCGATGGCGCCACCGCCCACGCGCTGCGCAGCCGGCTCGATCGCCGCGAGGGCGATGATTTCCTGGAGCGGCTGCACGAACTGACGCTGTGGGAGACCCGCGATTTCCCGCCCGGACATCCCTACAACCAGGTGGTAGCGATGCCCGACGACACGCCGCTGCCGCCGATCTGGCTATTGGGTTCGAGCGACTACAGCTCGGAGCTCGCGGCGCAGGTCGGCATGGGCTTCGCGTTTGCCCATCATTTTGCAACCTATGATGCGATCGCCGCGATGACGAATTATCGCGCGCATTTCAAGCCGTCGCCTTGGCGCTCGACGCCGCACGGCATTCTCGCGGTGGCTGCCGTTGCAGCCGAGACCGACGCGGAAGCCGAAGGGCTGGCCACCTCGATGGATCTCAATCGCCTGCTGCGCGATCGCGGGCAATACCGTCCCTTGCCCAGCGTCGAGGAGGCGCAAGCCTACCCTTACTCGGAAAGCGAGCGCGCCGCGATCGCGCGCAACCGCGCGCGGCTGTTTGTCGGCAGTCCGGCAACGGTCATGCAGAAGCTGCAGCCTATGATCGCGGCGAGCCAGGCCGACGAGCTGATGATCATCACCGCCGTGTATGACCACGACGCCCGCAAGAAGTCCTATAGTTTGCTTGCGGAAGCGTTCGGGTTGAACAGCAAGGTCGCGGCGTAGGCCGCTTCAATCCAGCCGTTCGCTGAAGGTCGCGCGGAACGGATGGGCCGGATAGACGCCGACGATGCGGAATTCACGGGAGAAAAATTTCAACTCCTCCAGCGCGAAAGCCAGGCCCTTGTCGTCCGGATGGCCGTCGACATCGGCGTAAAATTGCGTGGCAAAGAAATTGCCATCGACCATATAGCTTTCGAGCTTGGTCATGTTGACGCCGTTGGTCGCAAAGCCGCCCAATGCCTTGTAGAGCGCCGCGGGGAGGTTGCGCACCCGGAAAACAAAGGTGGTGACAAGCGGTCCGGAGCCTTGTCCGGCCCAGTTCGCGTCGCGTGCCAGCACCACGAAACGCGTGGTATTGTGTGCCTCGTCCTCGACATCCTCGGCGAGGATATCGAGGCCGTAGATATCGGCGGCGAGCCTTGATGCGATCGCTGCACGGCTGTTGTCGCCGCGCTCGGCCACGTCCCGGGCGCTTCCGGCTGTATCGCCGGCCACGATGGGCTTGACGCCGAGCTTGCGGATGACACGCCGGCACTGTCCGAGCGCATGGACGTGGCTCTCGACCGTCTTGATATCGCTCAGCTTGGCGCCGCGCGGCGCCATCAGTTGATGATGGATCGGCAAGAACCATTCGCCGACAATGAACAGACCGGACTGGGGCAAAAGATGATGGATGTCAGCGACGCGTCCGGCGACCGAGTTCTCGATCGGGATCATACCGAGATCGGCCTCGCCGGAGGAAATCGCGGCAAGCGCGTCCTCAAAGGTCGGGCAGGGGAGGGCTTCCGCGTCCGGATAGGCCTCGGCGATGGCGATGTGGGAGTTCGCGCCCGGCTCACCCTGGAATGCAATCTTGTGCAATTTGCTCATCTGTTTTCGATCCCGACGCGCCTTGTATCAGCCGCTCAGCTTTTGGCTAGTAACTTGCGTGCAGTTTCAAGATCGGCTGGCGTATCGACGCCGCGCGGTACGGTGTCGACGATCGTAATGTCGATCCGCATGCCGGCCTCCAGCGCGCGCAACTGCTCCAGCCTCTCCTGGCGTTCGAGCGGCGAGGGCGGCAGCCGCACGAACCGCTCCAGCGCGGCCCGGCGGTAGGCGTAAAGGCCTATGTGGTGGTAGCGCGGCCCGTCGCCGTAAGGCGCCGTGGCGCGGGTGAAATAGAGTGCCCGCAGCCGCCGCGGCCCGACAGGGGAGCCGACGGCCTTCACCACATTCGGATTCAACGCCTCCTCCTCGGTATGGATTTCCGCGGCGAGCGTGGCGATATCGACCGCGGGGTCGTCAAGCGGCACGAGCACGTCGCGGATATTGTCCGGAAGGATGGTCGGAAAGTCGCCCTGAAGGTTGACGATGATCTCGGTCTGGCCTTCGGGGTCGAGCCGTCCGAGCGCTTCATGCACCCGGTCTGATCCGGAAGGATGGTCGGCACGGGTCATGACGGCTTCGCCGCCATGCGCCGTCACGACAGCTGCGATCTCCCTTGTGTCGGTTGCGACAGCGACGCGGCCAATTCCGGCGGCCTCGGCCCGGCGCAGCACATGGACGATCATGGGCAAGCCCGCGATCTCCAATAGCGGCTTGCCCGGCAGGCGGCTGGCGGCCATCCGGGCTGGAATCAGTACCAAAATGCGCGGACTGGTCATCAGATCATTCTGGACCCGGTCGATATGGTGGGGATGGGGTGAAAGCTGGAGCGCTTATACGGGTTGCCAGACCACGGGCAAACCGATATCTGGACGTAGCTTTGGGGTTGCGGTGCGAAAGGCCCTTCCCGAGGCTCATCCGCGGCCGATTTTCTCCGGCCAAATCGACATTTCCGGCCTGGAGCCTGATCGAAAATGGACTCCTTCGAACTGAACAAGATTCTCGGCGCCATCCTGGGCACCTGCCTGGTTTTGCTGATAACGAACTTCACCGCCAGCGCGCTGTTCGCGCCCGAGATGCCCAAAAAGCCGGGCTTCGAGATCGCCGCAAAGGAAGAAGGAGAAGGCGGCGCCAAGCCGGCCGCAGCGGCGCCGTCCGAGCCAATCGAAAAGCTCTTGCAGACCGCGTCCATCCAGAAGGGCGAAGCCTCAGCGAAGAAGTGCGCCGCCTGCCATACCTTCGCCAAGGGCGACAAGAACGGGGTCGGCCCGAATCTCTACGGAATCGTCGGTGACAAGAAGGGCGAGGGTCGCGGGTTCAATTTCTCGGCAGCCATGAAGGCCAAGGGCGGCACCTGGACCATCGAGGATCTCAATCAGTTCATCACAAACCCCAAGGCTTATATTCCGGGTACCGCGATGGGATTCGCCGGTATCCCGAAAGATACCGAGCGCGCCGACGTGCTCGACTATCTGAACTCGCTTTCTGATAACCCCGCTCCGTTGCCGACCGCCTCGAAGTAGCGGCTCGGTCTCAAACGAGTTCCAAAACGCAAACGGCCGGGCTCACTCCTGGCCGTTTTGTTTCGTGCCGAGAAGGGGAAAACCGGTTCCAGCCGAGCCGATGTTCGGCCGGTCGCGGCGTTGTTACCGGGACTTTTCGCCGCATAACGGGGGCTTACATGAGCAAAAAGCAACTTAATCGGTCGAAACCTTGCCTTATATTGCCCGCTCAGTAAGGCACCCACGGTCAGAGGAATATTCGCTTTGCCACTTTCCCGGCGACACCTTTTGCAAGGCGCGGCCTTCTCCGCAATCGCTCCGGCGCTCGGCGCCGCGTCCGGCCTCACGCTAACAAGCGCGGCACACGCGCAGGCTTCTGCGGCTGAGCCCGACTGGCGTCACGGATTGTCGCTCTTTGGTGACGTCAAATATCGCTCCGACTTCAAGCGTTTCGATTACGTCAATCCGGCTGCGCCGAAGGTTGGCGCCGTCCGTATGATATCGGTAGGCACGTTCGATAATTTCAATCTCGTGGTCTCGGGCGTGAAAGGCTCGCTCGGGGGCGCGGTCGCACTGATATATGAATCGCTGATGACGCCCTCTCTGGACGAGGTCTCGACTGAATACGGCGCGTTGGCGGAGGCGGTCAGCCATCCGGCAGATTTTTCATCCGTCACCTATCGCCTGCGGCCGCAGGCAAGATGGCACGACGGCAAACCTGTGACGCCGGAGGACGTGATATTTTCGCTCGATGCGTTCAAGAAGAACCATCCGCAATATGCCGCCTATTACCGTCACGTCGTGAAGGCGGAGAAGGCAGGCGAGCGCGACATAAAGTTCAGCTTCGATGCGCCCGGCAACCGCGAGCTTCCGCAGATCGTGGGGCAGTTGATCATCCTGCCGAAGCATTGGTGGGAGGGCACTGACAGCGAAGGCCGCAAGCGCGACGTCTCCGCTACAACCATCGAACCCCCACTCGGTTCGGGTCCGTACCGCATCAAGGAGTTCGTCGCCGGCCGCACGATCGTGCTCGAAAGGGTCAAGGACCATTGGGGGAGCGATCTCAACGTCAATATCGGTCGCAACAATTTCGACGAGTTGCGCTATGAATATTTCCGCGACTCGACGGTTGCGCTCGAAGCCTTCAAGGGCGATCAGGTCGATTGGCGCGTCGAAAACAGTGCGAAAAACTGGGCCACGGCCTACGACTTCCCCGCCGTTGTCGAAAAGCGCGTTCTGACGGAAGAATTTCCGAACCGCAGCTCAGGCGTCATGCAGGCGTTCGTGCTGAATATCCGTCGCGACAAGTTCAGCGACCCGCGCGTGCGCCGTGCGCTCAATTTTGCGTTCGATTTCGAGGAAATGAACAAGCAGCTGTTCTATGGTCAATATTTCCGGATCGACAGCTATTTCCACGGCACCGAGCTTGCGTGCAGCGGCCTGCCGGAAGGGCAGGAACTTGCGATCCTCGAAACGGTGCGCGACAAGGTCCCGGGAGAGGTCTTCACCACGCCCTATCGGAATCCGGTCGGCGGCAATCCCGAAGCGGTGCGATCCAACTTGCGCGAGGGCGCAAGATTGCTGAAAGAGGCAGGGTACGAGATCAAGGACCGCAAGCTCGTGGATCCGGCCGGAAAGCCGGTCGAGATCGAAATACTGGTTCAGGACCCTTCCTTTGAGCGGGTCGCGCTCTTCTACAAGCCGTCGCTGGAACGCATCGGCATCAGCACATCGATCCGTATCGTCGATGACGCGCAATACGAGAACCGGCTGCGCAGCTTCGACTACGACATCATCATTCACGGTTGGCCGGAATCGCTTTCGCCCGGCAACGAGCAGCGGGAGTATTGGGGTTCGCAGGCTGCCGACATGCCTGGGGCGAGCAATTACATCGGCATCAAAAATCCAGCGATCGATACCCTGATCGACAAGGTGATCTTCGCCAAGAACCGCGCGGAGCTCGTGGCAGCGACCCACGCGCTGGATCGGGTCCTGTTGTGGAACCACTACGTCGTGCCGCAATGGGATTATCCGAAAGTCCGGACCGCGCGCTGGGACCGCTTCGGCCGGCCTTCTGAACTGCCGAAGTACGGGCAGTCCGGATTCCCGGCGCTCTGGTGGTACGACGCCGAGAAAGCCGCCCGGATCGGCAAAAGGTCTTGAGGAAAATTTCCAGCATGGCGCCCTTCTCACGCCGGCATGTGCTCGCTCTTGGCGCAGGTAGCCTTGGCGCGTGTATCCTGCGCCCTGCGCTGTCGATGGCGACCGGTGCCGAGGCCGGCGGGCTGGAAGCTCACGGGATTTCGGTTTTCGGCGACCTGAAATATCCGGCTGACTTTCAACACTTCGAATATGTCAACGTCGATGCGCCGAAGGGTGGAACGTTTTCCCTGGTGCCGTCGGTTCGCGCCTATAACCAGTCCTACCAGACCTTCAATTCCTTCAACGCCTATATACTCAAGGGCGAGGGCGCGCAGGGCATGGACATGACGTTCGCCGCCCTGATGGTACGCGCTGGCGATGAGCCGGATGCGATGTATGGCCTGGTGGCAAAATCGGTGCGGATTTCTCCGGACAAGCTGACCTATCGGTTCACATTGCGACCCGAGGCACGGTTTCACGACGGATCGAAGTTGACCGCGCATGACGCCGAATTCTCGCTGACCACGCTCAAGGCCAAAGGGCATCCGCTGATCATTCAGCAGATGCGGGACATGGTGAAGGCGGAAGCGGAAGACGATGCAACCCTCGTGGTTACCTTCGCCGAAAAGCGTGCGCGCGATGTGCCGCTTTATGTCGCCGGCCTGCCGATCTTCTCGAAGGCCTACTACGCGACGCGGCCGTTCGATGAATCGACGCTTGAAGCCCCGCTCGGCTGCGGGCCGTACAAGGTCGGAAAATTCGAGGTCAACCGCTTCGTCGAATTCGAGCGGGTGAAGGACTGGTGGGGGGCCGATCTCCCCGTTGCACGCGGCAGCTATAATTTCGACGTCGTGCGCTACGAGTTCTACAGGGATCGCGAGGTCGCATTCCAGGGGTTTACCGCGGGGAACTACCTCTACCGGGAAGAGTTCACCTCGCGGGTCTGGGCGACCCGCTATGATTTTCCAGCCGTCAAGGACGGTCGCGTCAGGCGCGAGACGCTGCCGGACGAGACCCCGTCCGGCGCGCAGGGCTGGTTCATCAATACGCGCCGCGACAAGTTCAAGGACCCGCGCGTGCGCGAGGCACTGATTTAGGCATTCGATTTCGAATGGACCAACAAGACGATCATGTATGGCGCCTATGCGCGCACCCACTCGCCGTTCCAGAACTCGGACATGATGGTGAGCGGTCCACCATCGCCGGAGGAACTCAAGCTGCTCGAGCCGTTCCGCGGCAAGGTTCCGGACGAGGTGTTCGGCATGCCGTTCGTACCACCGGTCACCGACGGTTCGGGGCAGGATCGCTCGTTGTTGCGTAAAGCCTCGCAATTGCTGCAGGAGGCCGGACTCGTTATCAAGGACGGCAAGCGGCTGTTGCCCAACGGCGAAGTGTTCCGGATCGAATTCCTGGCCGATGAGCCGTCGCTTGAGCCGCACCATGCGCCCTATATCAAGAATCTTGGCACGCTGGGGATCGAGGCCAGCTTGCGGCTGGTCGATGCCGTGCAATACCGGGCCCGGGTGGAGGATTTCGATTTCGACATGACCATCGAGCGCTTTTCGATGTCGGCGACGCCGGGCGATGGCATGCGGCCGTTCTTTTCGTCGCAGGCAGCCAGCACGAAAGGCTCCTATAATCTGGCGGGCATCGCCGACCCCGTGATCGACGCACTGATTGAAAAAATTCTCGCCGCCGATAGCCGCGCCGAACTCACGGTTGCCTGCCGCGCTTTCGATCGGGTGTTCCGCGCCGGTCGCTACTGGGTTCCGCAATGGTATGCTCACACACATCGGCTCGCTTACTGGGACCGGTTCGCGCACCCCGAAAAGCCGCCGCGTTACGCGCAAGGGGTAGGCGCGCCGGAAATCTGGTGGCTTGATGCAGGCAAAGGGGCCAAGGCGGAACAGGCGAAATAGATCATGACCGCGTATATCGCACGCCGCATTCTGCTGATGTTCCCGACACTGCTCGGGATACTCTTTGTTTCCTTCGTCGTGGTGCAGTTTGCGCCGGGCGGCCCTGTGGAACGCGTGATCGCCCAGCTCTCCGGCGCCGACACCGGCGGCACGTCCAGGATTTCAGGCTCGGCGGGCGGCGATTTCGGCGCCCGCGGCCAGGTCGGCGCGTCCGCGGACGCGGTGAATTCGAAATACCGCGGCGCGCAGGGGCTCGATCCCGACTTCATCAAGAGCCTGGAAAAGCAGTTCGGTTTCGACAAGCCGGCGCCCGAACGCTTCGCGCTGATGCTGTGGAATTTCGCGCGGTTCGATTTCGGCAAGAGTTATTTTCGCGATGTCAGCGTGCTTCAGCTGATCAAGGAGAAGCTGCCGGTCTCGATGTCGCTGGGAATCTGGATGACGCTGCTGACCTATCTGATTTCGATTCCGCTCGGCATCCGCAAGGCGGTCATGGACGGCTCGAGGTTCGACACCTGGACTTCCGCCGTCATCATCATCGGCTTTGCGATACCCGGTTTTCTGTTCGCAATCCTTCTGATCATCCTTTTGGCCGGCGGCTCTTTCCTCAGCATCTTTCCGCTGCGCGGATTGACCTCGGACGGCTGGTCGCAATTTCCCTGGTACTGGAAGATCATCGACTATTTCTGGCACATTACCTTGCCGCTGGTTTCGATGGCGCTTGGCGCATTCGCCACCATGACGCTGCTGACGAAAAATTCGTTCCTCGACGAAATCCGCAAGCAGTATGTGATGACGGCGCGCGCCAAGGGCTGCAGCGAGCGGCAGGTGCTCTACAATCACATCTTCCGCAATGCGATGCTGATCGTGATCGCCGGATTTCCAGGCGCGTTCATCCACGCTTTCTTCTCGGGTTCGCTTCTGATCGAGACAATCTTCTCTCTCGACGGGCTCGGCTTGCTCGGCTTCGAGAGCGTGCTGAACCGCGACTATCCGGTCGTGTTCGGTACGCTGTTCATCTTCTCGCTGCTGGGTCTGGTCGTCAATCTGATCTCCGATCTCGCCTATATGTGGGTCGATCCCAGAATAGATTTCGAGGCGCGGGAGGTCTGATGACGATCGTCGCGCCGCCCCCGGTCGAGACCACTACGCGGACGCCGTTTGGCGAGGCGGTTCCGGTCGCGAATCACCGGTTCAAGCTTTCGCCGCTCAACCACCGACGCTGGCAGAATTTCAAATCGAATCGCCGGGGCTACTGGTCGCTCTGGATCTTCCTGGTCCTGTTCTTTGTCTCGCTGTTTGCCGAGCTGATTGCCAATGATCGCCCCTTGCTCATCAGGTTCGACGGGCATCTGTACTGGCCGGCCTTCATCAGCTATTCCGAGACCACTTTCGGCGGTGACTTCGAGACCGCGGCCGATTATCGCGATCCCTATCTGCAGAAGCTGATCGCGGAGAAAGGCGGCATGATCATCTGGCCGCCGATCCGGTATTCCTACGACACGCACAATCTCGACCTGCCGACGCCTGCGCCGTCGAAGCCGACCTGGATGCTCACGGAAGCGGAGTGCAGGGACGTGGTAGTCAGAAAGCACCTCAACAGCTGCCGCGACCTCGAATATAACTGGCTCGGCACCGACGATCAGGGCCGCGATGTGGTGGCACGCCTGATCTACGGTTTTCGCATTTCGGTGCTGTTCGGCCTCAGCCTCACCATCATCTCCTCGGTCATCGGCGTCGCCGCCGGCGGCGTGCAGGGCTATTTCGGCGGCTGGATCGACCTCATCTTCCAGCGCTTCATCGAGATATGGAACGCCATTCCCTATCTCTACCTGCTGCTGATCATCTCGGCGGTGCTCCCGCCGGGCTTCTTCGTCCTGCTCGGGATCATGGCGTTGTTTTCCTGGGTATCGCTGGTTGGCCTGGTGCGTGCCGAATTCCTGCGCGGGCGGAATTTCGAATATATACAGGCCGCCCGCGCGCTCGGCGTGTCGAACGCGGTGATCATGTACCGGCATCTGCTGCCGAACGCGATGGTGGCGACGATGACGTTCCTGCCTTTCATCGTGTCGTCGTCTGTGATGACGCTCACCGCGCTCGATTTCCTCGGATTTGGACTGCCCCCGGGCTCTCCTTCGCTTGGCGAATTGCTGTCGCAGGGCAAGGCCAACGTCCAGGCGCCGTGGCTCGGATTCACGGGCTTCTTTGCAGTTGCGATCATGCTGTCGCTGCTGATCTTCATCGGCGAGGCGGTGCGCGACGCATTCGATCCGCGCAAGACCTTCAGATAGGACGCCGGCATGGACGCCATCAACCAGCCCCTGCTCGAAGTTCGCGACCTGTCGGTGGCCTTTCATCAGCCGAGCGGCACCTCGACCGCGGTCGACCATGTCTCGTTTTCGATCAGGCGTGGCGAATGCGTGGCACTCGTCGGAGAATCCGGCTCGGGAAAATCGGTCAGCGCCTTGTCGATCCTCAAGCTGTTGCCGTATCCGACCGCGTCGCATCCTTCGGGAAGCATCATGTTCAATGGCCGCGAATTGCTGACGCGGTCCGAGCGCGAGATGCGCGAGATTCGCGGCAACGATATTTCGATCATCTTCCAGGAGCCTATGACCTCGCTCAATCCGCTGCACACGATTGAGTCCCAGATCGGCGAAATCCTGCAACTGCACAATCCGGTCAGCTCGCAGATGGCGCGGGCGCGAACGCTCGAACTGCTCAGGCAGGTCGGCATAGCAGATCCGGAGACGCGGCTTGCGAGCTATCCGCATCAATTGTCGGGCGGCCAGCGCCAGCGCGTGATGATTGCGATGGCGCTCGCCAACGAACCCGACCTGTTGATCGCGGATGAGCCGACCACGGCGCTGGACGTCACGGTACAGGCGCAAATCCTGGCGCTGCTTGCAGACATTCGCAGGCGGCTCGGCATGAGCCTGTTGTTCATCACCCACGATCTCGGCATCGTGCGCCGTATTGCGGACGTGGTCTGCGTGATGAATGGCGGCAAGATCGTCGAGCAGGGGCCGGTGGAGCAGGTGTTCAGCGCGCCGAAGCACCCCTATACGCGGGCGCTGCTCGCGGCCGAGCCGAAGCCCGATCCGGCGCCGCCGCGACCGCACTCTCCGGTAGTAATTTCGGCCGACGATCTCAAGGTCTGGTTTCCGATCAAGCGGGGGTTCCTGCGTTCCACGGTCGGGCATATCAAGGCGGTCGATGGTGTAAGTCTGGCAGTCCGCAAGGGCGAGACTCTCGGCGTCGTCGGAGAATCCGGTTCCGGCAAGACGACGCTGGGCCTGGCGTTGCTGCGGCTGATTTCGTCCGACGGTCCGATCGTATTCCTTGGCAAGCCCATCCAGGGCCTGCGCTTCAGGGAGATGCTTCCCTTCCGCCGCGACATGCAGATCGTGTTTCAGGATCCATTCGGCGCGTTGAGCCCTCGCATGTCAGTCGGCGACATCGTAGCCGAAGGTCTCAGCGTCCATCAGGCGTCGCTCTCGGAGGCGGACCGCGAAGCTCGCGTGATCCGGGCGCTGCGGGACGTTGGCATGGATCCGACGACGCGATTCCGCTATCCGCATGAATTTTCCGGCGGGCAACGCCAGCGCATCAGCATCGCGCGCGCCGTGGTGCTGGAGCCGAACTTCGTCGTGCTCGACGAGCCGACCAGCGCGCTCGACATGCTGTTTCAGGCGCAGATGGTCGATCTGTTGCGCGAATTGCAGCGCAAGCGCGACCTGACCTACATGTTCATCTCACATGACCTGCGCGTCGTCGCTTCGCTTGCGAGCCATCTGATCGTGATGCGCCAGGGCAAGGTGGTGGAGGAAGGTCCGGCCTCTGAATTGTTCAAGAACCCGAAGACCGATTATACCCGCGCGCTGTTCGCGGCGGCGTTCCGCCTGGAGACCGCCAATGGTGGCGTCGTCGCTCAATAGGCGTTGTTCTCCGACAGCTGAATGTGGAGCAGGTTGGTTGAATTGCTTGTTGTAGGACTCCGTTCACCTCTCCCTGCGGGGAGAGGGAGCGCACTCTCGTCGCGGTCAAAGTTCAACACGATTTCATTACGTTCGTTCTAATCCAACCGCTTGATCGCCGCGATCTCGCTGCCGGCGGCCTTGATACGCGCGGTCGCATCGCGCGTGTTTTCGATCACGGTAGCCATATGATGCGCGTTGGCGTGAACGATCGTCTTGGCGTCGCGCACGATCGCCACATGGCCCTTCCAGAAGATCAGGTCGCCACGCTCAAGCTTCTTCGCTTCGCTCTTCTCAATAACTCGCCCGAGACCGCCCTGCTGCATGTCGCTGTCGCGCGGGCAACTGATGCCCGCTGCGTTCAGCGAGACCTGGACGAGCCCGGAACAGTCGATGCCCAGACTGCTCTTGCCGCCCCACAGATAGGGCGTGCCGGCGAATTGCTCGGCGACCGAAACGAAATCCGCAACGCGGCTGTCGATCGCGTCGACATGTTGCCGCGGCAGGTACCAGCCCTCGCGCGTGACTGCGAATGAATTCTCCTCGCGCAACACCGCGATCAGCGTTCCCATCACCAGCGTTTCCGCAGGTGGCAGCTTGATGGAGGGACCGGGAAAGGCAAAGGTCCGCAAGGCCGTGACCTTGTGGGTTGCCTTGTCGGTGGGCTTTGCGAGGGCCCGGTCCGGAAGCCAGCCGACATAGCCATCGCCGTTGAGCTGGCCCCAGGCCCAGCCTTCGCCGTTGCGGTCATAGATCATCGCCCGCTCGCCCTTGAGCGCCTGCGTGGCCAGCTCCGCGTCCGGGGAGGGCGCGCAGCGCACAGGCGTCAGCGCGTCGGCGATCTCGAATTCCTCGCCGACGACAAAGCGCTCCGCGACCACCCTGCCTTCGAGAAATTTCGCGGCCAGGTCGCCTCGTGCCGGCGTGAGGCGCGGATCATCCATAGCGCTCGCTCAGCAGTCTGTAGATGGCCCGAGCCGCCTGGCATTCGCCCCCCTCGGGGCGCGCCGGCTTCGCCGACGGCGTCCAGGCATAGATGTCGACGTGCAGCCAGCTTGTCGCGGATTCGACGAAACGCTGCAGGAACAGCGCACAGGTGATCGAGCCCGCGAAGGTGCCGGATGCTGCGTTGTTGACGCTCGCGACTTTCGAATCGAGCCAGCTGTCGTAGGGCGACCAGAGCGGCAGGCGCCACAGCGGATCGTTCTCGTCCTTCGCGCAAGCCGACAGCTTCTGCGCCAGCTCTTCATCGCTGGTGTAGAATGGCGGCAGATCGGGACCGAGCGCCACCCGCGCGGCACCCGTCAGGGTGCCGAGATCGATCAGCAGGTCGGGCTTTTCCTCGTCGGCAAGCGCCAGCGCGTCGGCCAGCACGAGCCGGCCTTCCGCGTCGGTGTTGCCGATTTCAACCGTGAGGCCCTTGCGCGAAGGAAAGACATCGAGCGGGCGGAAGGCGTTGCCGGCAACTGCGTTCTCGACTGCCGGAATCAGAACCCGCAGCCGCAGCTTCAGCTTCGCGTCCATCACCATCTGTGCCAGGGCCAGGACGTTGGCGGCCCCACCCATGTCCTTCTTCATGTTCAGCATGCCACTCGACGGCTTCAGGTCGAGCCCGCCACTGTCAAAGCACACTCCCTTGCCGACCAGCGTCACCTTGGGGTGGGAGGGATCGCCCCAGGTGAGATCGATCAGGCGGGGCGCGCGCGTCGAGGCCATGCCAACCGCATGAATCAGCGGAAGGTTCCGTCGCGTCAGCTCGTCGCCGACCACACAATCGAAGTTGGCGCCGAAGCGCTGTGCCAATTCCTGAGCCGCGAGCGCCAGTTCCTCCGGTCCCATATCATTGGCCGGCGTATTGATGAGGTCGCGGGCCAATGAGGCCGCCTCGGCGATCCGTGCCACATCGACGATGTCGACGTTGTCAGGGGGAACCAGCCGGACCTCCGGCGCGTCGGTTTTGCGATAGCGGCCAAAGCGATAGCTGCCGAGCGCAAAGGCCAGCGCAGCGAGGCGCGCTTCGTTTGCGGCGACATTCGCAAAGCGGTAGAGGCCCGGCGGCAGCAGGCCGGGCAACTGGCCCGGTCGGAACGGGTCGCGAAACCTGTTGTTCTCTTCGTCGAGCGCGAACAGAACCGCTTCGATCCGTCCATCGGCCGTGGGCAACGTCAGCGAGGCGCCGGGCTTTGCCGAGAACCCGTTGGCTTTTGCGAATTGCCGGGCGTGCGCGGGAAGATCGGCCGAGATCGCATCCCATGTCGCCTTGGTCACAAAGGTAATGGGAATGGCCTGGCCGGCCGGTGCAGTCTCGAAGGCTGGATGCATGCTGGTCTCGGTCTTCACGAAAACAAACGGCAGGTGGATCGGTCGGGCAGGACTCCGGCGCGCAGGCTCTCCGAATTTCTACAATGGCAAATCTGGCCAAGCCAGTCCGAACCGGGGCAGTGCAGCAGCCGCGGTCGTCAGAGTCGAAGCTGCACTGGAATCATATGGTTGCTGGCGTCCCTTTGGTTCTGGCATTCGTGAGAGTGCCCGCCGCGATGGGACACGACTGTCAGAGCCGGGACGCTTGCCTGCTCCGACGATTGATTGGCCTTTCGTCGCGCCGGACGACACAGCCTTGCCGCCGGGCTGCCTGAAAATCTCCAAATCGACGGTTTTTGCGGGGAAAACCCGCGTTAACCCTGCGTTAGGGTTAACAGACTATTGCTGGCTGCATACGGCTCGATCGGCCGCCAGATACCCATGGTCAATGTGCATGCGTCAGCAGTCCAGTCTTGCGCGATTTCTCGCGTCCGCAGCCCTGACGGCGGTTTTGGCCGCCGGCCTCGGCGGGTGCCAGACCGCGTCCGATATCACGGGATCGCTGTCGCCCAAGGCGGAGGCCACTCCGGAATCCGACCCGCGCCGCGCCGTCGAGGTCTATGGCGAGCGTTACCGCGCCGATCCCAAGAATGCGGAGGCAGCCCTCGCCTACGGCCAGGCATTGCGGGCCTCAGGGCAGCGCAGCCAGGCCGCCGCAGTGCTCGAACAGGCCACCATCGCTCACCCGGCCGATAAGGCGCTGCTCGCTGCGTATGGCAGGGCGCTTGCTGACAATGGCAATTTCCAGCAGGCGTTCGACGTGCTCAGCCGCGCCCATTCGCCCGACAATCCCGACTGGCGGATCCTTTCGGTGCAGGGTACCGCGCTCGATCAACTCGGCAGGCACGAGGAGGCGCGCCGTTACTACGCGAGTGCCCTCAAGATCGTGCCGGACGAACCGTCCGTGCTGTCCAATCTCGGCCTTTCCTATGTTCTTTCGAAGAACCTGCCAAAGGCCGAAGAGGTGCTACGGCAGGCCTATGCCACCGGCAGGGCCGATGCGCGGGTGCGCCAGAATCTTGCCCTTGCGGTCGGCCTGCAGGGTCGCTTCGCGGAAGCCGAGCAGATCGTCCGGGCCGATCTGCCTCCGGACGAGGCGGCAGCGAACGTGGCCTATCTGAAACAGATGCTGAACCGCAAGGACGACACGCGCACGGGCGCCGCGCCCAAGATGCCTATCGCCTCGCTCAACCATCAGGATTGACGGCTCGCGCCGGGCGCGGCCGTTTTGCGATCGTGATCGGCGCACTTGCTGCGCCGATGGCGTCATTGCATGGCAGAGATCTTGATGCCGGTCGGTCCGAGGATCACGACGAACAGAACGGGCAGGAAGAACAGGATCATCGGCACCGTCAGTTTTGGCGGCAGCGCCGCGGCCTTCTTCTCGGCCTCATTCATGCGCATGTCGCGATTTTCCTGCGCCATGACGCGCAAGCTCTGGCCCAGCGGCGTTCCGTAGCGTTCCGACTGCTGCAGGGCGAGGCAGACAGACTTGACGCCCTCAAGGCCGGTGCGCGCCGCGAGGTTCTCGTAAGCGACCTTGCGATCCTGCAGATAGGAGAGTTCCGCGGTCGTCAAGGTGAACTCTTCCGAAAGCGCCACCGACTGCGTCACGATCTCGACGCTGACCTTGCGGAATGCCGCTTCGACCGACATGCCCGACTCGATGCAGATCAGCAGGAGATCGAGTGCATCCGGAAAGGCGCGTTTGATCGAGAGCTGGCGCTTTGCAATCGAATTCTTCAAGAACAGCATCGGCGCCTGCAAACCGAGATAGGCGGCTGCTATGCAAATGCCGATCTTGATCGTGAACGTCTGCTGCATGTGGGAGATCAGGAACACATAAAGCACCGCCGCGATGAACATCACGATAGGCGTCACCATGCGGAAGAACAGGAATGTGATGTAGGGAGCCTGCCCGCGATAGCCGGCCATGGTAAGTTTTTCGCGCGCGGACTCCTGGGCCAGCCATTTGCCGAGGTTGAAGTCTTCCACGACCTTGGAGACGATCTGCTTCGGCGTCTGACGCAGCGAGACCTTTTCGCTCTTGGAAAGCCGCTCGCGCTCCCGTGCCCGGATCCGCTCGCGTTCGCTGGCGACCGCCTTCATGCGCTTGGACAGGCTTTCGCCCGCAAACAGCGGCATGACCAGCGTATATGCCGTCGCACTTGCGGCGATCGCTGCCAGAAGCATGGTCATGAAATGCGCGTCGTGGAGCTTTTCAACCAGAAAACTAATCATGCTGCACCATCAGAAGTCGAAATTGATCATTTTCTTCATCACCATGATGCCGGCCGACATCCAGATCACGCAGCCAACGAGCATCAACTGTCCTGTCGGATGGGTCCACAGCAACGAGATGTAGGCTGGCGTCGAGAGATAGACGAGCAGCATGACGATCGGCGGCAAGGCGCCGATAATGCCGGCCGACGCCTTGGCTTCCATCGACATGGCCTGAATCTTCTCGGCCATCTTCTTGCGGTCGCGAAGCACCTTGGAAAGGTTGCCCAGCGCCTCTGAAAGGTTGCCGCCGGACTTCTGCTGGATTGCAATCACGATCCCGAAGAAATTCGCCTCCGGTACCGGCATCCGCTCGTACAGGCGTCCGCATGCTTCGCCGAGCGGCATGCCGATGGCCTGGGTTTCGATAATGGCCAGGAATTCGCTCCTGAGCGGTTCCGGCGAGTTGGCCGCGACCACTTTCAGCGATTCGAACAGCGGCAGGCCGGCCTTGATGCCGCGAACGATGACGTCGACGGCGTCAGGCAGCGCGCGCAGAAAGGCCTTTTCCCGGCGCTTCTTGAGAAAACCCAGGATCCAGCGCGGCAGGCCGAAACCAGCGGCAAATCCCATGCCGATCGCGGCGAGCGGTCCGCCTCCGGCCAGCATCGCCAGCGCGAATGCAATTGCCCCGAGTATGCCGGACGCAATCATGAATTTCCGTGGTGTCCAGTCGAGGCCGGCCCGCGTGAGCCGGGTCGAAAGTGTGACCTTGTTGTCCTTTTGCCGCCGCGCTTCGAGTTCCTTCAGCGATCCTTCGATCTGTTCGCGGCGTGCGCGCTGATCCCTTTGATTCTGGCGAACCGCGACCGGTTCCGACTTGGCGACGGAGGCGCGTCGGGTCTCGGCTTTCTTTTCGCCCGAAAGGTATGGATAGAGAAAGACCCAGGCCACGCCTCCGATCGCGGCGGCGGCCAGAAAGCCCAGTGCGAGCATTTGCATTTTCATGGCTGTTTCCTCAGACCTCGCCCGGGACCTCCGCGGCGTCGAGAGCCGCGGCAAGCCGCTTTTCCTCATTGTAATATCGCGCCCGTTCCCAGAAGCGCGGCCGTCCGATGCCGGTCGAGCGGTGCCGGCCGATGATCTTGCCGTTGGCGTCCTCGCCGACCATGTCGTAGAGGAAAACATCCTGGGTGATGATGGTGTCGCCTTCCATGCCCATCACCTCGGTGATGTGCGTGATCCGGCGGGAGCCGTCGCGCAGGCGCGCCGCCTGGATGATGACATCGATCGAAGAACAGATCATCTCGCGGATGGTTCGCGACGGCAGCGAGAAACCGCCCATGGTGATCATCGATTCGCAACGCGACAGCGCCTCGCGGGGATTATTGGCGTGCAGCGTGCCCATCGAGCCGTCGTGGCCCGTGTTCATCGCCTGCAGCAGGTCAAAGGCCTCCGGTCCGCGGACTTCGCCGACGATGATGCGTTCGGGGCGCATACGCAGGCAGTTGCGGACCAGTTCGCGCATCGTAACCTGGCCCTCGCCCTCGATATTGGGCGGCCGGGTTTCCAGCCGCACCACATGCGGCTGCTGCAGTTGCAGTTCGGCGGCGTCTTCGCAGGTGATGATGCGCTCGTCGTTGTCGATGTAATTGGTCAGACAGTTCAGGAGCGTGGTCTTGCCGGAGCCGGTGCCGCCCGAGATCAGCACGTTGCACCGGACGCGGCCGATGATCTGCAGGATCTCCGCGCCGTGCGGCGTGATTGCGCCGAATTTGACCAGCTGGTCGAGAGTCAGCTTGTCCTTCTTGAATTTACGTATGGTCAGCGCGGGGCCGTCGATCGCCAGAGGTGGAACGATCGCGTTGACGCGCGAGCCATCGGCGAGGCGCGCGTCGCAGATCGGCGATGATTCGTCGACACGCCGGCCGACCTGACTGACGATGCGCTGGCAGATGTTGAGGAGCTGCTGGTTGTCGCGGAAACGAATTCCCGTGCGCTGGATTTTTCCGCCGACTTCGATGTAGACGGTGCCGGCGCCGTTGACCATGATGTCGGCGATGTCGTCACGCGACAGAAGCGGCTCAAGCGGACCGTAGCCGAGAACGTCGTTGCAGATGTCGTCGAGCAGTTCCTCCTGCTCGGCGATCGACATGACGATGTTCTTGATCGCGATGATCTCGTTGACGATGTCGCGGATTTCCTCGCGGGCCGATTCGCCGTCGAGTTTGGCGAGCTGGGCAAGGTCGATCGCTTCGATCAGGGCACCGAAGATCGTCGCCTTGACCTGATAATAATTGTCCGAGCGCCGCGCTTCCATCGGCGGCGGTGGCGGCGCCGGCTTGGCCGGCGCCAGGCTTGGCGAAGCAACGATGGGCGGCGAGGGAACTCGCGAGGCGGCCGGCGCGGACGCCGGAGCGGCTTCCGGCGCGGTCTGGACGGGTCTTGCGACCCGTGTGTCGCTTTCTGTTCCGCTACGCTTACCAAACACGACTATACTCCAGGCGGGTCAAGTCACTTTCCCCGCAGCTTCTCGATCAGGGGTGACAGGAAGGAGGTCCGCGGCTTCTTGGTCTCGCCCCGGCCGGTCAGCCGTTGCGCGATTTGCAGGAACATTTCAGTGCTGCGATGGGTCGCGGATATCTCAGCGATCATCTGGCCGTTGTTGGCGGCCGAGCCGAACATTTGCGGGTCAAACGGAATCGACACGATCGGCTCGCTCTCGATTGCCTTGGCGAACTCGCTCGAATTGATTTCCGGCCGCTTGGGGATTCCGACCTGATTGAGACAGTAAAGCGGCATGCGGTCGTTGGGACGCGAGGCCTTCAACAGGTCGAAGATGTTCTTGGTGTTGCGCAGGTTGGCAAGGTCCGGTGCTGCAACGATCAGAATGTCGTCGGCGCCGATAAGGGCGCGCTTGGTCCAGCCGGACCATTGATGCGGGATATCGAGCACGATGCAGGGCATCGTCGTGCGAAGCGTATCGAAGATCGAATCGAATGCGTCGGCACCGAAGTCGTAGACCCGATCGAGTGTTGCCGGCGCCGCGAGCAGGCTGAGATGGTCGGTACATTTCGAGAGCAGGCGGTCAATGAATGCCGTATCGACCCGGTCGGGCGAGAACACTGCGTCCGCGACGCCCTGGGGCGGATCCTGGTTGTAGTCCAGCCCGGCGGTGCCGAACGCAAGATCGAGATCGGCCACCACGGAATCCAGCGCAAGATCTCGCGCAATTGCCCACGCCACGTTGTGCGCAACGGTGGAGGCGCCGACGCCGCCTTTCGCGCCGACGACCGCGATGATGCGGCCGACGGCCTTGGCTTCCGGGGATGAGAACAGCCCGCAGATCGAGCGCACGACGTCGAGAGCATTGATCGGCGCAATCACGTAGTCGCTGATCCCCCGACGCACCAGTTCGCGATAGAGGCCGACGTCGTTGATGCGACCGATGACGACGACGCGTGTGCCCGAGTCGCAGACGCTTGCGAGCTGGTCCAGGCCGGCAAGGATATCGTTGCGGCCTTCGGTCTCGAGAACGATGACATTCGGCGTGGGCGCACTGCGATAGGCTTCGACGGCTGCGGCCATTCCGCCCATCTGGATTTTCAGATGAGCCTTGCCAAGCCGGCGATCTTCGCCTGCCGACTGGACCGCGGCGGCGGTTTCCACGGTCTCGCAGAAAGCCTGCACGGACACCCGCGGCGCCGGGGCGATGTGATCGTCCGCGGGCGGCGGAGCGGCCTCCGGCTGCGGTTCGGGGTTCTGGCGGGGAGAGCTTATCATTTGCCTGTATCGCTGAGTTTGGCCCTTTCGGCTTCGGGATAGTTCGTCGTGGTGGTGCTGCCCTTGCGGTACTTCTCGAAGCCTTCGGTGCGCCGTGCCGTGTAGGCGGGGGTTTCGGGGCGCGGTTGGACAAGATCGGACGGATTATCCACCATGGCCGCCAAGTTTCGCTGATTGGCGCAGCCGAAATTGTAATACGGCTTGTTTTCGAAATAGCCCCTGTCCTTGATGGATGGACCGAGATCCTCGGGCCACAGACCGCAGGGGCCGGCCACGGCCGAGATCTTCGGAAAACTCAGTCGCACGGTCGGCAGCTGACGCGGGTCGTCCGGACGATAATGATGGAGCGTGACGCCGTGCGGCGGCACGCCTGCCGCCGAGAGCAGCGCCTGGGCTTCCCGGAACGCGCTCTCCGCGGCGCGCGCGTTAGGCGTGCCGACCGGCACATCGGCGACAATCCCGCCGGTGCCCTCATGTAGCCAGTTCTGCGCCAGTCCCATCACGTCGGCGCGTTGTTCCGCCGACAGGCCTCCACGCGCGCGACCGACGAAAATCACAAGCGAGTTGTTCGACTCCTGGATCGCGATCGGATGCCTCAGGCGATAGTCGTCGGGGATGCTCGCTGTCGCCACCACCTCGTCGGTATGCGTGCAGGCGCCAAGCACGACGGAAAGACCAACAAGCGCCCCCGCAATGCGGAAGACTTGCCTGCATTCGACGGGTATTCTGGGTGCCATTTTATTCGTCCTTGTCCCGCCTCAATCGGTGATGAAGCCGTAGCTGCCGCGATAGCTCCGGGCCGGCTCGACGCGACCGGGAACGCCGTAGATCCGGTTGATGCTGCCCAGCAGATCGGTCTGTGGATCGGAGGCAGAGGCAAACCCGTCATCCGGACGCGATAGGTCCTTCTGCGCCACCGCCCGAACGACAAAGGGCGTCACCAGCACCATCAACTCGGTCTGGTTGTTGATGTAGTCGCGGCTACGGAACAGCGTGCCCAGGATGGGCAGTTGCGAGAGACCGGGGAGGCCGTTGATGGCCTGTTTGGTCTGGTCCTGGATCAGGCCGGCCATCGCCATCGCTCCGCCCGAAGGGATTTCCAGCGTTGTTTCGGCGCGGCGGGTCTTGATCGAAGGGATCGTCGTGCCTCCGGCGCCGCCGTTTAAGGAGTTCTCGTTGGATATTTCCGATACTTCGGTCATTACGCGCAGGCTGATCCGTCCCTCGGTCAGTACGACCGGCGTGAAATTCAGCGAGATACCGAATTTCTTGAAACTGACGGTCTGGACGCATTGTCCGATAGCGCCCCCCGTCGTCGTTTGGCAGGTTACGCCGGTCGGGATTGGAAATTCGCCGCCTGAAATGAATGTCGCGGATTCACCCGAGATTGCCGTCAGGTTCGGCTCGGCGAGCGTCCTGACCACGCCTGCGCTCTCCATCGCGCGCAGCGTTGCCTGCACCGACGGCGTTCCGCCGAACGACGTAGTGAGCGCATTGGTGGAAACGAGCGGCGCGTTGTTGACGGTGAACGGGTTGCTGTTGTTGAAGTTCACGACGGCGGTGCCGTAGGTAAGGTTGGCACTGAGGTCGATACCCAGCTGCTTGATGATCGATCGCGAAACTTCGGCGACCGTCACCTTCAACATCACCTGGTCACGGCCACGGACGATGATGGAGTTGACGACCTTGTCGGCGCCCCCCGTGAGCCGTGCGGCAAGGTCGCCTGCCTGCTGTGCTTCGATCGGGTTTGCCGCCGTTCCGGTCAGGATCACGCCGTCGCCAAGGCCTTCCACCTGAATGTCGGAATTCGGCACTATCTGCTTCAACGCGGCACGAACGCCGTTGAGGTCCCGTTTGACGGCGATATCGTAGGCGGCAATCTGCTGGCCTGCCGAATTGAAGAACACGATATTGGTCTGGCCGACCGCTGCGCCGATGATGTAGGCCCGCTGCGCGGAGCGCACGACGGCGTTTGCGATCTTCGGGTCCGCAACCAGCACGTCCTTGATGTCGCGCGGCAGATCGATGACGATCGATTTGCCGACGCCGAGCGAGAGAAAGCGCGCGTTCATCTGTCCGTCGGCAACGATGGTCGGAACGGGGCGGTAGTCGGCCGCAACGGCCGGGACGAGGGCCGGGCTGAGCGTCATGGCGGCGGCGACCGAAAACGACAGGGCGCGAAACAGAAGACTCGGCATCTGCGGCTGATTTCCCCTGCAATTCATATCGTAAAGTCCTTTGGTCACTTCTGTATCGTGGTCTGGTTTGCGACGCCGTAACGAACCACATTGATGCTGCCGGCCTGGCGAAGCCGGTCTTCGGACCCGATGTCGACCTGGTTGGCGTCGGCGATGCTGCGCAGCGCTAGCGACAGCACGCCGGCCTGGCGCGAAGCAGCGAGAGTCGGTACCTGTTCGGGCTTGAGCTCGAGCGTCACCGTCTTGCCGATGACGGAGTTTTGTCCCTCTTTCTCCTTGGGCGCCTGATCGATCGCGAGGACGCGAATATTGGTCAGGATGACTTCAGTAACAACCATATCGCCCGTGGATTTGGGATCCGGGTTCTTCTCGCGACGTGTTCGAATGACGTCGACGCGGTCGTTGGGCAGAATGAAGCCGCCGGCGCCGGTCTCCGGCGAAATCTCGGTGGAAATGGCCCGCATTCCGGCGGGCAGGATAGCTGCCATGAAGCCGGATCCGTTGGCCTTGATCAGCTTCGGTTCCCGGATGGGTTCTCCGGCGATGAAGGGCGAGCGTGCGATCGAGCCGGCGATCTGGGTGGGCGCGTCGGGCCGTTCGTTGCGGCGAATGAAAGTGCTGCTCGCGGTGGCGGAGGGCCAGGTTTGCCATTGCATGTCCTCGGCCACGAGCGTCTGGCCGAGGTTGATGTCGGACTTGGCCACGAGAACATCGACGGTCTGAAGCTGTGCGACCGGTTCTGCCGGAGGTGGCTTGGTGTCCGATCCGCTCGCGAGATAGGCCGCGACGCCGCCAGCTCCGAGAGCGATGGTCAGGACCACAGTGCGTGCCCTATTCATACGCTTTCACTTTCCACATTACGCTGCGACGCGCCGGTCGCCGTGATGGGAGTTGACCAGTTATTCGTCAAAGCATGGTTAATGAGGCGTATCTAAATCGCGTTAACGCGAGTTTACCTCTGCGGCGGTCAGTGACCGACGAAGTGCGTCAGGTCGACGGCCTTGATCCATTCGGTTTCGGGGTAGACCAGCAAGGCTCCGATGGCGAGCGCGATCCCGTAAGGGATTCCGCTTTCCTTGGCATGCAGCTTGAGCAGCCAGGCCTGGCCGGCCAGCGCGTAGGGCAGTGGCCACTGTCGAAACTGCAGCAGCAGCAATGTGAGCGCGCCGCCGAACAGCGACGCATACAGGAGGTATTCCAGCAGGTGGTCGAAGCCGAACCACAGTGCAGCCGCAGCCGCTACCTTGGCGTCCCCTCCGCCTATCCAGCCAAAGGCAAAACAGACGAAGGTCACGGCCAGCACGAGAGCACCGGCACCGAGATGGGAGAGAACATCGGAGAACCCCATTCCAGTCGCGAGCGCCAGCGCCAAAAAGCCGGCAGAAAGCGCCAGCGATACCCGGTTTGGGATTGTCATCGTGAACAGGTCGCTCGCCGCCGCGAACGCCATCAGGGCCGGAAACAGCAGGAGGCGTGCAACGTCAAGAATCATGGATCTATGCGGTCCGTGCTGATGGCCGAAGGTCGGGCGATTGCCGGAAATCTATCGTTGAGAAGTGAACAATCGGGAAATGGTGCAACGATCTCGCTTCCGGTTGCAGCGAACGTCAAATCAGTTCCGCCAGCCTGTTACCACACGCTCGCAATGCGGCAGGCCAGAAAGAGAAGCGCCATCGTCAGCGCCGCACAGACCACTCCGGCTGGAGTGTAGGCGGAGCCGCGCGGTTGCGCGCACGCAGGTCTTGCCGCGGCCGACGCTGCAGGTACGGTACGCATTTTTCTACACCAAAGAGCCCAACGCAGAAAAAAGGCCCCGGATTTACCGGGGCCTTTGATACTTGATCGAACGTCGCTTATTTCAGCGAGGAGTTGATCGAGTTGAACTTGGTGTTCAGGTTTCCGCCGATGCCGTTGACCGCAGCGATAATCGCGAGCGAAATGCCGGCCGCAATGAGGCCGTATTCGATGGCGGTAGCGCCGGACTCGTCCTTCACGAAGCGGGCGATAAGATTCTTCATAGGTGTAACTCCATGTGAACACGTGGCTGTCGAACTAACTGTGGTCTCGCCGGCGTTCTCAGCACCGTGACCATGGTGTCACCCTAAGATCGGACAATTGCGGTGCGGTTAATTCGATTGCGTAAACACGGCTCCAGCCGGGTGTTCTTGAGCAGAGTAAATTTGGCATTAAGGTATTGCATCGAATTGATTCCAGACGCAATCGCGCATCAATATCGTCTTTCAGATAATGCGTTGCTTCTTCATTCAAGACGCGAACGGAAGGTCGAGCGCTTCTCGGTTTACGGCTCCTTAAGTGGCGGGGCGTACCTCTGACATTTCCGATCAGATGAGGCCGCCATGTCCAATCTAACGCTGGAAGTCATCGAGATGCTTGGGCAGACGATCACCAAGGTGGTGCCCATTACGATCGTGCTGGCGCTGGTGTTTTCGCTGCTCACGCATTTCTGGGCCTGCAATCCCGGTACGCCCTGGTGGCGCAAACGCGAACTCGTCACCGACATTTGCTACTGGTTCTTTGTCCCGTTGTTTGCGCGCGTGTTGCGGATCGGTCTTCTCGTGCTCGGCGCCGGTGTTGTCTTCAATATTCACGACGCCGATGAACTGATCGCTTTCTACGACAATGGCCATGGCCCCCTGGCGCAATTGCCGCTGTGGCTGCAGGGGCTTTTGTTCGTGGCCTTGTCCGACTTCATGCTGTACTGGCTGCATCGGCTGTTTCACGGCGGCGGATTCTGGAAGTATCATGCGATCCATCATTCGTCCGAAGAGCTGGATTGGATCTCCGCGGCGCGCTTCCATCCGGTCAACTTGTTCCTGGGAACAATCGCGGTCGACGTCATCCTGCTGATGGCCGGCATTTCACCCAACGTGATGCTCTGGGTCGGTCCGTTCACCACCTTCCACTCGGCCTTCGTTCATGCCAACCTGAACTGGACGCTTGGTCCCTTCAAATATGTGCTGGCGACCCCCGTCTTTCACCGCTGGCATCACACTGCCCTGGTGGAAGGCGGCAACACCAATTTCGCCGGCACCTTTCCGCTCTGGGACATTCTTTTCGGGACCTTCAGGATGCCCGAGAACCGGCTTCCGGAAACCTATGGCGGCGACGATCGGAACATTCCTAACGAAATCGTTGGGCAACTCGCTTACCCTTTTCGACGCTAGGCGCTTGTACCGAGCGGAATTCGGGGTGCGTTTGCAGTTCATTCACTAATTGAAGTCAGATTTGGCCCGTCGGGCGCCGGCTCCGCCGAGTATTGCTTTAGCCGGCCTGTCAACGTCCCGGGGTTTCGTATGTCGCTCAAGTCCCTGCGCATTCTGGCGCGTGCATCTTTCGCGTTCGGCTCGTTGGCATCGGCTCTGCTGCTGTGGCCGGCGGCCGTCCTTGCCGAATCCTCCGCCGACACCATCTCCGTGAGTGTCGACCAGGCAAGGCTCGTCAAGCTTCCGGCACGGGTTGCCACCATCGTCGTCGGAAACCCGCTGATTGCCGACGTCGCGTTGCAAGCCGGTGGGGTCATCGTCGTCACCGGAAAAGGTTACGGCGCGACCAATTTCATTGCCATGGATCGCAGCGGCGAGGTCCTGGTGGACCGCCTTATTCAGGTCGAGGGTCCGACCGATCAGCTCATCACGGTCTATCGCGGTGTAGATCGTGAATCCTACAGCTGCATGCCGATTTGCCAGCGGCGCGTCACGCTCGGCGACGGCAACTCGTACTTCAAATCGGCGATGGACCAGGCTGGTAATCTCAGCAATCAGGCCGGCAGCAGCGCTTCGGCTGCCAAGTAACAGCCCAAGCCGACTGCATCACGCAGCCGGGCCGCTCCGCTGCGTGGGGTCTCATTCTTACGACATTCCCGCTCAGCCACTCGTTTCGCAAGGTTAACAACTGGTTAACCGTGCAGGTCTTCCTGCTTCGATGACGCGAAACACTTCAACAATCAGTTTCCGCTACTTCTCACGAGCCTGAACTCGTTGCCCGTGTGGGGTTTGTCAAATGCCGTCACCAGCTGTTTCAACAGGCGCCGCCAGCGGCATTTTCCGCCGGTTCCGACGTAATCGACGGGGCTCTGCCGCCGTTGAATTCGCCCTGGTTGCGCCGGTCTTCTTCGCGTTGCTGTTTGCGATCATCGAGACCGCGATCGTATTCTTCGCGAACCAGATCCTCGAGACCATTACGCAGGACGCCGCGCGCCAGATTTTGACGGGCACTGCGCAGAGCGCAAATTATGCGGGCGCCACGCAATTCAAGAATGCCGTTGTCTGTCCGCAAATTCCTGCGGTCTTCGTTTGCAACAATATCTACGTCAACGTTCAGAACTATCCTTCATCATCCACGGCCATCACCATCCCCAATCCGATCGTGGGCGGCAGCTTCGACTCCAGCACCCTGACCTACAGTCCCGGGAATTCCTGCGACAGGGTTCTCGTCCAGCTCTACTACCAATGGCCGCTGTTTGTGACGGGACTGGGCTATGACATCTCGAATTTGAACGGCCATCAGCGTCTCCTGGTGGCGACCGCCGCATTCCGCAACGAGCCCTATGCCGGAGCCTGTGCGTCATGAACCGCTCGATCAGATCAATACGGAAAACATACCTTAGCGCGCGCCTCCTTGCCGTTGGTCTGCTGAAGGATCCAAGCGCCATCGCGGCGACCGAATTCGCCGTGATCGTTCCGATGATGCTGGTGATGTTTTTTGGTACGATCGAATTTTCGTCCGCCGTGGCGATCGATCGCAAGGTCACCATCATGGCACGTACGCTTGCGGACCTGACTTCCCAGGGGGCCGTAGTCAACGACACCGACTTGGGGGTTTATTTCCAGATGAGCGGGGCGATCATGACGCCCTATTCACCGCCGGTTTACGCCGCCCCGAATATGACCGTAAGCGAATTGTACATCGATCCCGCTTCGGGCAATGCGCGGGTTCAGTGGAGCCAGAGCCAGGGAACCTCGCCTCGGTCACAGGGTTCCATCGTCAACAACTTCCCGCCAAGTCTGGTGTCGAGGGATCCGGTTACGAACGCGATTCTTCCGAATCAATACGTGATCTTCAGCGAGGTAAGCTTTACCTACGTGCCGACGGTCGGCTATGTGATGGTGAAAACCGGAGTGCCGATGTACGACGTCGCCTATACGCGGCCGCGCCAATCGGTCTGTGTTTTCTACCCGACGACTCCGTCCGGCAGCCCGCCTCCCTGTCCGACGCTCTGACGCGGGTTATATCGGCGGCCGCAGCTCAGCCCGCGATTTTCCGCCGCGGGATTACCGAACGAAAAAAGGCCGCGCGAAAGGGCGCGGCCTTTCTCGTTTGCTGTTCGGCCGCAGGATTTCGTCCGCTTGCTGAACCGGGTGGTACCCGGTCAGCCGGCGGCGCGCAGATTGTCGGCTGAAGATTTGCCGGAACGGCGATCGGCCACGATCTCGTAGCTGATCTTTTGGCCCTCACGCAGAGTTCCAAGTCCGGCTCGCTCGACTGCGCTGATATGCACGAACACATCATTGCCGCCGTCATCCGGCTGGATGAAGCCGTAGCCCTTGGTAGCGTTAAACCACTTCACGGTCCCCATGCTCACGGGATAGTCCCTTCTCAAGATAGAAATATTAAAACCCACTCTCGCAGGCTGGTGAGATCGAATTTTTGGAAGGGTCGTCAGCGTCTAAACCGGCTGTACCGGTGGATAGCTAATGTCGTCCGGCCGAAAATCGATTAATTCATATTATTCCAAACTAACCCTTCAAACAATCCTGAGGTGCGATTTTTTGATTGCACCATCGATCGCGACAGGACGCTGCCCTGTGGGCGCCGGCATGGATTTATCATGGCAATTTTGCGTCAGCCGGAGCCCCGTGGCGCTTACCTGCGGCGGAACTGGCCGCGCTGTGGCGCGCCGCGCGAACCGCCGCTTCCGCCGGTACCGCTGCTCGGACGCTCGTCCTTGTGACGGAAGATGAGTTGTCCCTTTTCCAGATCGTAGGGCGACATTTCGATCGTCACCCGGTCCCCCGCCAGCGTCTTGATGCGGTTCTTCTTCATCTTGCCGGCGGTGTAGGCGACGATCTCATGTCCCGCGTCAAGCTGCACCCGGTAACGGGCGTCGGGGAGGATTTCGGTGACCAGTCCTTCGAACTGGATCAGCTCTTCTTTAGCCATGGTTGTCTCCAGGTCGACCGACGGATTAGCGTGGCCGTTGGTTGCGGTTGGGTCGGGTCTTCGGACGGCTTTCCCGGTACAAGAAAGATACGCCCTGCAATCCTTCGGCCTTGCTGCCACCCTGCGGCGGACGAAGCGGTTCCTGCCGGTTGACCTCGTTCCGGCTGGTTGCTTGAGCGCCATTATTACCACCAGGACGGTGGCGACGGCGAGGGCCTTTCGATGCAGGCGAGAATTCACTTGTGCGTGCGACATGCCCGCGCGCGGCGGGCCGCCCGCCTCGGTGTTGTGCCGGCGCCGGCGCAGCCTCGCGATGACCGGACGAGCGCCGGTCTTCTCTCGGTAGCGCGATACGTATCAATTTCTCGATATCGCGCAGGTAAGCCAATTCCTCAGCGCCTGCGACCAGGGAAATCGCAACGCCGTCGGCACCGGCACGCGCGGTGCGGCCGATGCGGTGGACATAGGTCTCGGGAACGTTGGGAAGGTCGAAATTCACCACATGGCTGATGCCGTCGACGTCAATGCCGCGGGCAGCAATGTCGGTAGCGACCAGCGTGCGGACCTCGCCGGAGCGGAATGCCGAAAGCACCCGCTCGCGATAATTTTGCGACTTGTTGCCGTGGATGGCGTCGGCGGCGATGCCTGCACGCGCGAGGCCCTTCACCACCTTGTCGGCGCCATGCTTGGTCCGGGTAAAGACCAGCGCACGATCGACCGGCTCTTGTTTCAAAAGCTGCGCCAGCCAGGCGCCCTTGGCCGTATGATCGACCTGTATGACGCGCTGCGTGATGCGTTCGACGGTCGAAGCGACCGGCGTCACCGCGACCCGCGCCGGGTCACGCAGCATCGCTTCGGCGAGTTCGGCGATATCCCTGGGCATCGTCGCCGAGAAGAACAGCGTCTGGCGCCGGATCGGCAGTTTGGAAACGATCTTCCGGATGTCGTTGATGAAGCCCATGTCCAGCATTCGGTCAGCCTCGTCAAGGACGAGGAATTCGACCTGTCCGAGCCTAAGAGCGTTGCTTTGCACGAGATCGAGCAGGCGGCCGGGTGTGGCCACCAAGACCTCGACGCCCTGCATGATGGAGCGGACCTGACGTCCCATCGGAACGCCGCCAATCGCCAGGGCCGAAGTGAGGCGAATATGGCGGCCATAGGCGTTGAAACTGTCGAGAATTTGCCCTGACAACTCGCGCGTAGGGCTGAGAACGAGCACACGGCAGGTCTTTGGCTGCGGCTTGATACGGTTTTCCAGCACGCGGTGCAGGATCGGCAGGGCGAAAGCCGCGGTCTTGCCGGTGCCGGTCTGGGCGATGCCGACCACGTCACGGCCGGCGAGTGCGAGAGGAATGGTTTGAGCCTGGATGGGCGTTGGCGTCAGATAATTCTCTTCCCTGAGCGCACGCGAAATGGGATCGGCGAGGCCGAAATCCTGAAAGGAGGTCAAAAGGTGGGTACTTTCCATTGAAAGGAGCAGGCTCCCGACATTGTTCGTCAGGGCCGCGCGATTGTGTCTGAGACACCCGCGTGCTTGGGGCGTCGGCTTTGGTTGGCTGAAGGGGCAAGCCAGAAACCCGCTAATGGGCTCAGAACACGCGGCCTGCGGTGGTGACCCTATGGTCCCGGTGATTCGGAGGGTCGGACCATGATATGGACCGTGAAGACGGCAGTTTCAAGATGCGGGAACCGGCAATTGGCCCAGACTGAACTGCGAAAACAGAACCAATTCCAAATAAGACACCAGACATCGACGTAGTTGCCGAAATTTTGTGCCGATAATGGGCATTTGACTAATGTTCAGTCAGCGCTCTGGCGAAGCATACAATTTTATCGCCTAAATTTTGAGCAGAGGCTTTGCCGTACGGCGGAAGAACGTCAGATTCCTTAATAGACATATGCACTTAGGCTGCACCCACCCCGTGGCATGGTTCTTGCGATTCCGTTAACGCAGGCGGCCGTGGGCCGTTTCGGCAGCGATTCACGCCTGCGTCAGGGAGATGATATTTCATGCTTACACACCTTACTCATAACAAAGCGACGCTGACCCGCCGCCGCTGGCTGGCGGCGACAGCCGGTCTGGTTTTGGGCCTGACCGCATTTTCGAACGCGAAGGCCGCCGACGACACCATCAAGGTCGGCGTTCTGCACTCGCTCTCCGGCACCATGGCCATCAGCGAAACCACGCTGAAGGACACCATCCTTTTCCTGATCGACGAGCAGAACAAGAAGGGCGGCGTGCTTGGCAAGAAGCTTGAGGCCGTCGTCGTCGATCCTGCTTCGAACTGGCCGCTGTTTGCGGAAAAGGCGCGCGAACTGATCACCAAGGACAAGGTCGCCGTGGTGTTCGGCTGCTGGACCTCGGTTTCGCGCAAATCCGTGCTCCCGGTATTCAAGGAACTGAACAACATTCTGTTCTACCCGGTGCAATACGAGGGTGAAGAGAGCGAGCGCAATGTGTTCTACACAGGTGCTGCGCCGAACCAGCAGGCGATCCCCGCCGTCGACTACCTGATGAAGGATGAGAAGGTGAAGCGCTGGGTGCTGGCAGGCACCGACTACGTCTATCCGCGCACCACCAACAAGATTCTTGAGGCCTACCTGAAGTCAAAGGGCGTCAAGGACGAAGACATCATGATCAACTACACGCCGTTCGGTCACAGCGACTGGCAGACGATCGTGGCCGATATCAAGAAGTTCGGATCCGCCGGCAAGAAGACGGCGGTGGTCTCCACCATCAACGGCGATGCCAACGTGCCCTTCTACAAGGAACTCGGCAATCAGGGGATCAAGGCGACCGACATTCCGGTCGTTGCGTTCTCGGTTGGTGAAGAAGAGCTGGCCGGCATCGACACCAAGCCGCTGCTTGGCCATCTCGCTGCCTGGAACTATTTCGAGTTGATCAAGACGCCGGCCAACGAGAAATTCATCAAGGAATGGCAGGCCTACACCAAGAACCCCAAGCGCGTGACCAACGACCCGATGGAGGCCCACTACATCGGCTTCAACATGTGGGTGAAGGCGGTCGAGAAGGTGAAGTCGACCGATCCTGACAAGGTCATCGACGCCCTGCCGGGCATCGAAGCGCCGAACCTGACCGGCGGCGTCTCCAAGATGCTTCCGAACCATCACATCACCAAGCCCGTGTTCATCGGCGAAATCAAAGGCAATGGCCAGTTTGACGTGGTGTGGAAAACCCCGGGCCTGGTGGCCGGCGATGCATGGTCGAAGGAACTCGAAGGCTCCAAGGACCTGATCGGCGATTGGGTCGGCAAGAAGTGCGGCAACTACAATACCAAGACCAACAAGTGCGGCGGGCAGGGGTCCTGAGGACAGGTTTCTGATCCCGGGGTCAGACTTCTGATCCCCGGGTCAGATCCCCTTGGGTCTGTTTTCTGATCCCCCACGCATGATCCGGAAAGCGTCTGCCAAGGGCTTTTGTCGCGAGATCATGCTAAAGGTGAAAGCACTTCACCGGAAGGCGGCGATGTCGCCGCCTTCCTTCTGTTTCTGCCGGGGTCGTCCAGTGGTCGCCAATCTCTTTGACCGCCTTCGTGCGCTTTTACTTTCTGCCTTCCTGATCGCAGCCTTCGCCTTGCCAGCTTTTGCCGGCCCCTTCGAGGATGCAGTCGCCAAATTCGCCAACGACGAGTTTTCGGATACCGAAGAGGCGATCGGCGCGATTGCAAGCTCGGGTAATCCGCTCGCGTTTCCCATCATCAGCGCGCTTGGCGACGACCGCCTGTCGGCCGATCCCGACACCAAGAAGGTCTATATCACCCAGGAGAACGGCAAGATCCTCGACGCGGCAACCGGCGCGGCCGTGGACAAGCTGCCGGAAAACGCCGTTCCCGTCCGCCTCAACAATCGCCTGCGCCGCAGCGTGGAAGCAGCGCTTGGCGGCCTGACCCTGCTGTCACCCGATCCCAACAAGCGCATTGCGGCCGCCCAATCGGTGTTCAAGTCGCACGACGAGAATCTGCTGCCGGTGATCGACACTGCGTTGGCAAAGGAGACCAACAAGGCCGCAAAGGCGGCATTCACCGAGGCCCGCGCGGCGGTGGTGCTCTATAAATCCGACGCCACCGATGTCGAGAAACTCGAGGCCATCGCGACCATAAAGGCGCGCGGCGATCAGGAGGCGATCGCGCTCCTGACCGGTCTTCCCGGCGATCAGCCGCCTGTTATCGCCAAGGCCGTGGCCGGCGCGATATCCTCGATTCAAAGTACGCTGGCGGTATGGTCGGCAGTGCAGAACGCATGGTACGGCCTGTCGCTCGGCTCGGTCCTCCTGCTCGCGGCGATCGGTCTTGCCATCACTTTCGGCGTCATGGGCGTCATCAACATGGCTCATGGCGAGATGGTGATGATCGGCGCCTATGCCACTTTCGTGGTCCAGGAGGTCATCCGAACGCGATATCCCGGTCTGTTCGACTATTCGTTGCTGATAGCCGTGCCGCTCGCGTTCGTCGTTGCCGGAGGGATCGGCGTGCTGATCGAACGGACCATCATCCGTTTCCTCTACGGCCGTCCGCTGGAAACGCTGCTCGCGACCTGGGGCCTGTCATTGGTGCTGCAGCAGGCGGTGCGCACGGTGTTCGGACCAACCAACCGCGAAGTCGGCAATCCCTCCTGGATGAGCGGCGCCTTCGAACTCGGACAGATCACCATCACCTATAACCGGCTGTGGATTCTCTGCTTCACCTTGGCCGTGTTCGCAATTCTGCTCGCAATGCTGCGCTTTACGGCGCTTGGTCTGGAGATGCGCGCGGTGACGCAGAACCGCCGCATGGCGGCTTCGATGGGGATCGCCACCTCGCGGGTCGATGCACTGACCTTCGGGCTCGGCTCGGGCATTGCCGGGATCGCCGGCGTGGCATTGTCGCAGATCGACAATGTCAGCCCCAATCTCGGCCAGAGCTACATCATCGATTCCTTCATGGTTGTCGTGTTCGGCGGCGTGGGCAATTTGTGGGGCACGCTGGTCGGAGCCTTCACGCTCGGCATCGCCAACAAGTTCCTGGAGCCGGTCGCCGGCGCCGTGCTCGGCAAGATCGCCATTCTGGTTCTGATCATCCTGTTCATTCAAAAACGCCCGCGTGGCCTGTTCGCGCTCAAGGGACGGGCGGTGGAAGCATGATGGTGCACGTGCTCACGCGTTCGCTGGATCGCAGTGCGGCCATTTTCCTGATCGTGGTCGCTGCTTGCGGCGTCCTGATCCCGCTGTCGAACCTCTTGCTGCCCTCCGGCTCCATCCTGCAGGTGCCTACCTACCTGGTCGCGCTGTTCGGCAAATATGCCTGCTACGCCATCCTGGCGCTGGCGATCGATTTGATCTGGGGCTATTGCGGCATCCTCTCGCTCGGCCACGGCGCCTTCTTTGCGCTCGGCGGCTATGCCATGGGCATGTATCTGATGCGCCAGATCGGCAGCCGCGGCGTGTACGGCAATCCGGTCCTGCCCGACTTCATGGTGTTCCTGAACTATCCGAAACTGCCGTGGTACTGGCACGGATTCGACATGTTCTGGTTCGCGGGCCTGATGGTGATCCTCGTGCCTGGCCTGCTGGCTTTTTGCTTCGGCTGGCTGGCTTTCCGTTCCCGCGTCACCGGCGTCTATCTTTCCATCATCACGCAGGCGATGACCTATGCCCTGTTGCTGGGATTCTTTCGCAACGATTTCGGGTTCGGCGGCAACAACGGTCTGACCGATTTCAAGGATATTCTCGGCTTCAACGTTCAGGCCGACGGCACCCGCGCCGCCCTGTTTGCCGCGAGCTGCCTTGCGGTTGCCCTCACTTTCCTGATCTGCCGGGCGGTCGTGACCTCGAAGCTCGGCAAGGTGCTGATCGCCATCAGAGATGCCGAATCCCGTACGCGGTTTCTCGGCTATCGCGTCGAATCCTACAAGCTGTTCGTGTTCACCCTGTCGGCCTGCATGGCCGGCGTCGCCGGCGCACTGTACGTGCCGCAGGTAGGCATCATCAATCCCGGCGAATTTTCGCCAGGCAACTCGATCGAGGCGGTGATCTGGGTGGCGGTCGGTGGCCGCGGCACGCTGATCGGCGCGGCACTCGGCGCCGTGGTCGTCAACTACGCGAAAACCTACTTCACCTCGGGTCCGCTCGCGCCCTATTGGCTCTTCATGCTGGGAGCCCTGTTCATCCTGGTGACGCTGCTCTTGCCGAGGGGGATCGTCGGCACTTTCAATTCGTGGTGGGAGCCATGGAAGGCGAGGCGCCTGTCGGCCAATACCGAAAGCGCTGCGCGCGAAGACGGCGTCAGTGAACCCGATATGGCGGAGTGAACGGATGAACGTCAGGGATACAAGGGCCACTTCCGCGCTGCTCTATCTTGACGGCGTGCACGTCTCCTTCGACGGTTTCCACGCCATCAACAATCTCTCGCTGGCACTCGAGCCGGGTGAAATGCGCGCCATCATCGGACCGAATGGCGCCGGCAAGACCACGATGATGGATATAATCACCGGCAAGACCAGGCCGGACGAGGGCACCGTCCTGTTCGACGGCGTTACCGACCTGACACGGCTCGACGAGACGCGGATCGCCGAACTCGGTATTGGCCGCAAGTTCCAGAAGCCGACCGTATTCGAAAGCCAGACCATCGAGGACAATCTGCTGCTCGCGCTCAATGTGGATCATAGCGTCAAGGGCACGCTGTTCTGGCGCGAGAGCAGGGGCGAAACCGATCGAATCGATCGCGTGCTGGAAACCATTCGACTGAAAGACGCGCGGGACAGGCTGGCAGGCAGCCTTTCGCACGGCCAGAAGCAGTGGCTCGAGATCGGGATGCTGCTCGCGCAGGATCCGAAACTGCTGCTGGTGGACGAGCCGGTGGCGGGAATGACCGACGTCGAGACCCATCAGACTGCCGAGCTCCTCAAGGAGATCAACAAGGACAAGACCGTCATGGTCGTTGAGCACGACATGACCTTTGTCCGCGAGCTCGGCGTCAAGGTAACGTGCCTGCACGAAGGCTCGGTGCTCGCGGAGGGCACGATCGATCAGGTGTCGTCGAATGAACGCGTCGTCGAAGTGTATCTGGGGCGCTGAGTAATGCTGAAGGTCGACAACATCAGCCTCTATTACGGCGCCGCCCAGGCGCTGCGGGGCGTCTCGATCTCGGCCGAAGCGGGAAAGGTGACGTGCGTGCTTGGCCGCAACGGCGTCGGCAAAAC
Organism: uncultured Alphaproteobacteria bacterium; assembly: GCA_963820275.1. Lineage (GTDB taxonomy): Bacteria > Pseudomonadota > Alphaproteobacteria > Rhizobiales > Xanthobacteraceae > Bradyrhizobium. The sequence goes on along the minus strand of CAWFZL010000016.1, from coordinate 244,409 downwards.
CAGTCTTTTGCGCGCGATGGTCGGCCAATATCCGATTTCCGGCGGGACGATCACCTTCGACGGCTCCGATATCACCGGCCTGAAGCCCTATGAACGGGCACGGCGGGGGATCGGCCTCGTGCCGCAGGGGCGGGAGATTTTTCCCCTGCTGACGGTGGAAGAGAATCTCAAGACCGGCTTTGGTCCCCTCAAGCGCCAGGACCGCAACATTCCCGATGATGTGTTCTCGTTATTTCCGGTGTTGCAGTCGATGCTCGGCCGCCGCGGCGGCGATCTTTCCGGCGGTCAGCAGCAGCAGCTTGCGATCGGGCGGGCGCTGGTGATGCGACCAAAACTGCTGCTCCTGGACGAGCCGACCGAGGGCATCCAGCCCTCCATCATCAAGGATATCGCGCGCGCAATCACCTATCTTCGCAGTCTTGGCAACATCGCGATCGTTCTGGTCGAACAATATCTCGACTTTGCCTGCGAGCTCGGCGACAATTTCGCCGTCATGGACAGGGGCGCGGTAAAGTACGCTTGCGATCGGGGCAATCTCGACGCTGGCGAAATCAGCCGGCAGATGGCGCTTTAGTTGGGTATATGACGCGGCCGGCGTGGGCTGATCGTGGGCGCTGCGGGGCGAGTTGGGGTGAATGCGGACCGATAGCACGAGCACGAATTCGGCGATTTTCGCGGCCAACCGTGCGCGTGGCGTGGTGAGCCTGGACGTACGCCAGGCGGACGGCGTCACCCGCCGCGGCTCTCTTCATGAATCGGGATCGCTGCGCGTGCGTTTTCCCTCGCCTGAAGGACAAGGCCTGTCGGCCGTGTTCGTCAATACCGCGGGCGGCATCGCCGGCGGCGATCGTTTCGACATCGATGTCACGACTGGCGAGGACGCGCGGCTCACCTTGACGACGGCGGCCGCGGAGAAGATCTACCGTACCGAGGGCGCCGTGGCGGAACTCAATATTGCCTTGAAGGCGCAAGCCCGCGCGCATCTCGCATGGCTGCCGCAGGAGACCATCCTGTTCGACCGCGCGCGGGTTCGTCGGCGCATCGATATTGATCTGGCCGAAAGCGCCTCGCTCCTGCTCTGCGAAATCGTGGTGTTCGGCCGGGCGGCGATGGGCGAGCGGATGTCGCGAGGGGAATTTGTCGACAAATGGCGGATGCGACGCGGCGGGGCGCTGGTGTTTGCCGAAAACATTCGCCTTGACGGCAATATCTGCGAGAAGCTTTCGAACGCCGCGATTGCCAAAGGCGGCGCCGCTATCGGCGCCGCGCTGATCGTGCCGGGTGACGAAGTGCTGGTGGAGCGAATTCGCGAGCTGTCGGACTCTTTCGCCGGCGAGGTCGGCATCTCCGCATGGAATGGATTTGCAATGGCCCGTTTCTGTGCCCAAGATGCGGGGAAGCTGCGCGCCGATATGATGGCGCTGCTTGGTCGCGCCAGCGGCTCGGCGCTGCCGCGGCTCTGGCTCAACTAGAGCCCTGGAAAGAGAAACAAGGACGACCAGGAAGATGCTCGCTCAACCGGATCAGCTCACGTCAATCAGAGTGCCCGCATGAATCTCTCCCCTCGCGAAAAGGACAAGCTCCTGATTTCAATGGCCGCCATGGTGGCGCGACGGCGGCTCGATCGTGGCGTCAAGCTCAACCATCCGGAAGCCGTGGCCATCATCTCGGACTTCATTCTCGAAGGCGCGCGCGATGGCCGCACCGTGGCGGAGCTGATGCAGGCCGGCGCGCAGGTCCTGACCCGGGCTCAGGTGATGCCGGGCATTGCCGAGATGATCCACGACATCCAGGTGGAGGCGACATTCCCGGATGGCACCAAGCTTGTCACCGTGCACGAGCCGATAAGGTGACGCGTACCAAGGCATATGCTTTCGTCATGCCCGGGCCTGACCCGGGCATCCACGAGCCTTCGAAATGCAAGACGTGGATGGCCGGAACAAGTCCGGCCATGACGCAGCGGAAATGAGGACAGTCATGATTCCCGGTGAACGCTTCATCAAGGAAGGCGAGATCGAGCTCAATGCGGGCCGAAAAACGGTGACGTTGACCGTTGCCAATTCCGGCGATCGTCCGATCCAGGTCGGCTCGCACTACCATTTCTTCGAGACCAACCCGGCGCTGAAGTTCGACCGCAAGAAAGCCCGCGGCATGCGGCTCGATATAGCCGCCGGCACCGCCGTGCGGTTCGAGCCAGGGCAAACCCGCGAGGTGCAGCTCGTTGCGCTCGCGGGCAAGCGCACCGTCTACGGTTTCCGCGGCGATGTGATGGGGAAGCTGTGAACAGGTTCAAAACGGTCGGAGCCAAATCATGTCCGTAAAAATCAAACGTTCCGTCTATGCCGACATGTTCGGGCCGACGACAGGCGATAGGGTGCGGCTTGCCGACACCGATCTCATCATCGAGGTCGAGAAGGATTTCACGACCTACGGCGAGGAAGTGAAGTTCGGCGGCGGCAAGGTGATCCGCGACGGCATGGGCCAGTCGCAGGTAACCAACCGGCAGGGCGCGGCCGACACCGTCATCACCAATGCGCTGATCGTCGACCACTGGGGTATCGTGAAGGCCGACGTCGCGATCAAGGAAGGCATGATCAGCGCCATCGGCAAGGCCGGCAATCCAGATATCCAGCCGGGCGTAACCATCGTGATCGGTCCCGGTACCGACATCATCGCCGGTGAAGGAAAGATCCTCACCGCGGGCGGCTTCGACAGCCACATTCATTTCATTTGCCCGCAGCAGATCGAGCACGCCTTGATGAGTGGCGTCACCTCGATGCTGGGCGGCGGCACCGGGCCTTCGCATGGCACCTTTGCGACGACCTGCACGCCCGGCCCCTGGCACATCGCGCGGATGATTCAGTCGTTCGACGCCTTTCCGGTCAATCTCGGTATTTCCGGCAAGGGCAACACCTCGCGTCCGGCCGCGCTGGTGGAGATGATCAAGGCCGGCGCCTGCGCGCTCAAGCTGCATGAGGATTGGGGCACGACGCCAGCCGCAATCGACAACTGCCTCGACGTCGCCGACGATTACGACGTCCAGGTGATGCTGCATTCCGACACGCTGAACGAATCCGGCTTCGTCGAGGATACGGTGAAGGCGTTCAAGGGCCGCACCATCCATGCCTTCCACACCGAGGGCGCGGGCGGCGGCCATGCGCCGGATATCATCAAGATCGCCGGCCAGAAGAACGTGCTGCCGTCATCGACCAATCCAACGCGGCCGTTCACGCGCAACACCATCGACGAACATCTCGACATGCTGATGGTGTGCCACCACCTCGATCCCTCGATCGCCGAAGACCTTGCGTTTGCCGAAAGTCGCATCCGGAAAGAGACGATCGCGGCAGAGGACATTTTGCACGATCTCGGCGCGCTCTCGATGATGTCCTCGGACTCGCAGGCCATGGGCCGGCTCGGCGAAGTCATCATCCGCACCTGGCAGACCGCGGACAAGATGAAGAAGCAGCGCGGCTCGTTGCCGGAGGACAAGGGCAAGGACAACGACAATTTCCGGGTCAAGCGCTATATCGCCAAATATACCATCAACCCTGCGATCGCCCATGGTGTTTCGAAGCTGATCGGCTCGGTGGAAAAGGGCAAGCTCGCCGACCTCGTGCTATGGTCGCCGGCCTTCTTCGGCGTGAAGCCCGAATGTGTCATCAAGGGTGGCTCCATTGTCGCCGCTCCGATGGGCGATCCCAACGCGTCGATCCCGACGCCGCAGCCCGTGCACTACCAGCCGATGTTCGCGGCCTTCGGCAAGTCGCTGACGGCCTCCTCCGTGATCTTTTCCTCGAAGGCAGCCGTCGCATCCGGGCTTGGCAGAAAGCTCGGCATAGCCAAGAAGCTCTACGCGGTTAAGAACACCCGCGGCGGCATTTCGAAGAAGAGCATGATCCATAACGGCGCCACGCCGAACATCGAGGTCGATCCGGAAACCTATGAGGTGCGCGCCGATGGTGAACTCCTCACATGTGCGCCTGCCGAAGTCCTGCCGATGGCGCAGCGCTATTTCATGTATTAGAGGCAATACTCCATGATCCGCGCCACGCAGGTTCGGGGGCAACATCGCTGGAGCGAAACCCCGGCCGATACGGTCGTGCTCGATTTTGACGATCGCCACCGCCGTCGCATGGTGATGACCGGCACGCGCGGCTTGGAATTTCTGCTCGATCTGGAGCACGCGATCGCGCTGCGGGGCGGCGACGCGCTGGTACTCGACGACGGCAGGCTGATCGAAGTCGTGGCCGCGCCGGAGCCGCTTTTGGAGATCCGCTGCAGCGACCCGCAGCACCTGGTTCGCGTGGCCTGGCATCTCGGCAACCGGCACCTGCCCACCCAGATAACGCCAAGGGGTCTGCGCATAAGGCGCGATCACGTCATCGAGGCGATGGTGAAGGGATTGGGCGCGCGTATCATCGACATCGAAGCGCCGTTCGATCCGGAGGGCGGTGCCTATGCCGGCGGAGGCCATGCGCATGGCGGCGAACCGCATGACCATGCCGGGCACCGCAATGCAGGGCACGACAATGCGCCGCATGATCACGGCGATCATCGTCACGACCACGGTCATCACCATGGACAGGGTCACGACAACCACCATCATCATGACGAGCACTGCGGCCACGATCACCACCACGGCCATTCCCATGCACATGATCACAAATGAACCGCCGGCGGCCCGGCGCCGCGCTTTTGCGCCGGCGGACGAGAGCATGGCCTCGAACTCCGGCGTCGGGAGGGATATGCGCGAGGAAGAAACAGCCGCGCTGTTCCGGCTGATGACCTGGCTGTCGCCCTCGTTTCCGGTTGGCGCCTTCTCCTATTCGAGCGGCATCGAATGGGCGGTGGAGGCGGGGGATATCGGCGATGCCGCATCGCTGCGAGCCTGGCTTGGCTGCATGCTCGTGGAGGGAGCCGGATTCTGCGACGGCGTCTTTCTCGCGCATGCTCACCGGGCCGCCTCGTCGGGCGACGATACAGGTCTTGCCGAAATCGCGGAACTGGCTGCGGCCTTCGTTCCCTCACGCGAGCGTCAGCTCGAAACCTCGGCACAGGGAAAGGCATTCATCGATATCGCGCGCGCGGCCTGGAATTGCGGATCGCTCGATCGGCTGGTCGCGTCATGCGGCGGGGCAATCGTTTACCCGTTGGCGGTCGGCATTGTGAGTGCCGCGCATTCGATTCCGCTCCAGCCGACCATCCATGCTTTCCTGCATGCGGTGGTTTCGAACTGGATCTCCGCGGGAGCGCGGCTCGTTCCGCTCGGCCAGACCGAGAGCCAGCGCGTGCTGGCCAGCCTCGAGCCGGACGTGGCCGCAACCGCAAGGCGCGCGCTTGACGCCTCGCTGGACGATCTCGGGAGCGCAACGTTCCGCGCCGATCTGGCGAGCGTGCGTCACGAGACGCAGTACACGAGACTGTTCCGGTCATGATTTGCTTGCCGTCGCAGAATGAGTTTCCTAGCCTTGGCGATCTCGCCGTCCTCTTCCATAGGCGAGGATGTAAGAGTGGCGTTCGCCGGGGCGACCAGCGAAGGATTGGTTGAAATGTCGAAATCCCATGGCCCGCTTCGCGTCGGAATCGGAGGCCCGGTTGGGTCGGGAAAGACCGCGCTGATGGATCTGCTCTGCAAGTCGATGCGAGCGCGCTACGACATCGCCGCGATCACCAACGACATCTACACCAAATGGGATGCCGAATTCCTGGTTCGGTCCGGCTCGCTGACGCCGGACAGGATCGCGGGCGTTGAGACCGGGGGCTGCCCGCACACCGCGATTCGCGAGGATGCTTCGATGAATCTCGCGGCGGTCGCCGACATGCGTTCCAAATTTCCGGACCTCGATGTCGTGCTGATCGAATCCGGCGGCGACAATCTCGCCGCCACCTTCTCGCCGGAGCTTGCCGACCTCACGATCTACGTGATCGATGTCGCGGCAGGCGACAAGATTCCGTCGAAGGGAGGGCCCGGGATCACGCGCTCCGATCTCCTCGTGATCAACAAGATCGACCTCGCCCCTTATGTCGGCGCCTCGCTCGAAAAGATGGAGCATGATGCGAGGCGAATGCGCGGCGAGCGGCCGTTTGTCATGACTAACCTCAAGAAGAGCGAAGGTCTCGACCGCATCATCGGCTTTATCGAAGCCAAGGGCGGTCTCGCCCCGAGGCCGCAGTCCAAAGCAGGTTAAGCGTAATCGTTAACGCCTGTGGCGCGTGCCGGCCCGGTCCGAACACGGACCGGCTTATTTTCATCGCCGCTCCGGAACAAACCCGTCTGCTCGTAGTTAGCATCCTCCGGCCGAAACCTTGCGCGCGTTAGTTGCCTTGTCCTTCGTGTTAACCCTCTCGACGCCAGTTGCGTACCGATTGTCAGTGCTCCACTATGCCGGGGGCTTGATTTCCATTGCCGCTTCGCAGCCACCAGGCGGTCGTCAGATGCTCGTTCAACCGCATTGCCAACATCTCATGATTGAGTGAGCGAGTGGTTCGGCTGGGTCTTATCACCGGTTTTATCGCGCTTATCGGAGTTCTTCTCTCCGGTCTCGCCGCCTATCGTGTTCACGATCAGGAACTGACGGTGGAGGGCATCGCGCTGGCGCGGGCGATCGACGTTCACGCCAGTCTTGTCCAGGATCGGCTGACCGAGCGCGAGCTGCTGGCACGAGTTGCGTCGGGCCTGTTCCGGTCGCCTTCCGTGATCAAGGCCAATATGTTGCAGCCGCTGCGCTCCTCGATATACGCCTTCAAGACCGATTTCGTGGTCGCAAGCTGGATTGCCCGGCTGCGTCCGGACGAATTGCAGGCGGCCAGCGCCGAGCTTGCGGGTGCGGGATTTCCAAATCCGACCATCCGCAACTTTGACGATGCCCCGTTGGAAACAAACTCTCTCACCGGGCCGGTCGACGTTTTGATGGATGTCGAACCCCGCAATGACCAGACGAAGGTTTTTCTCGGCCGCAGCCTGGACGGGGGTCCGACCCTGGGACCCACGCTGGGCCGGGCCATGGCCGAAATGACGCCCGTCGCGTCCAATCCCCTGCCGCTGTTGCGTCCGGACGGTCCGATCGGCCTCGTGCTTGCCGCGCCGGTATTGCAGGACAAGGACGTTCAACCCGCGGGTTTTGTGGCGTTCTCATATGAGCTGGCACCCCTGATGCTGGCCAATGACGATCTGTCCCTGTTCTCGGTGGCACTGAGGGACCCGCGCAGGAACAATGGCGAATTGATAGCCAATGACCGTGGCGTCGTGGTTTCGAGAACCGAGAGCCCCCAGGACGCCGCCGCGGTGACGAGGACGGTGACATTCGGAGGCCGTGATTGGTCGCTCGCCTACTATGCCAAAACCAACGCGATGCTGCGGGCGCGGCAGACCGCGGCAATCGTGGCCGCCATCGGGCTTGCCTTGACCGCGATTGTTTGCGGCCTGTTCGGATATGTCGCCTACAACAATCTGCGACTGTCCCGCGAGATCCAGGCGCGAATCGGTTTCGAACGGCGATTGACCGCGGTCATCGACGAACTCAACCATCGCGTCAAGAACATCCTTGCGGTGATTCAGTCGATCATCACGCGCACGCTGCGTCACGGATCGGACGTCGACGTCGCGCGCGAACTGTTGATCGGCAGAATTCACGCCATGTCGAACGTGGTCTCGCTGCTGAGCGAGAGCCAGTGGCAGGGCGTGAAACTGAAGGGATTGTTCGAATTGCGGGCGATACCGCACGCCGATCGTATCGCGATCAGCGGTCCCGATATCACCGTCAGCGCAAGGGCGGCGCAGTCGCTTTCGCTGCTTTTCTTCGAGCTGGCTTCCCATTCCGACGAGGGGCTTTCACTGGTCGGCAAGCACCCGCACATCGTGGCGCACTGGGAAGTGAACGGGGAAGAGCCCGACGCAGTTTTCAACTTTCGCTGGGAGGAGTTCAACACCAGCGCTTCGACCCGCCGCGCCGACAGCGATTTCGGCGTCATTTTGCTCGACCGGGTCGCGCCGGAGGCGCTTGGCGGGACGTCGAAGCGCTACTTTACGGAAGTGAGCTACGTCTACGAGCTTACCGCTCCCATGGAGACCGTGATCGACATGTCCGAGAGAGATCGGGCCGAACAGTTCTCCATGCCGCTCAAGTAAGTGCGCGGGCGCTATCCGCTGCCGCCTATCACGGCGCGAACGGTTTCGTCAGGGCCGAAATCCTCCGCGCCATCGACATAGAGCAACGCGGAAAGTTTCGACCGCGCCCGGTTGACGCGGCTCTTGATGGTGCCCACCGCGCAGCCGCAGATCGCCGCGGCATCCTCGTAGGAGAAGCCGGACGCGCCTACCAGGATCAAGGCTTCACGCTGGTCCTGGGGAAGCTTGTCGAGTGCCGCGCGGAATTCCTCGAATTCCAGATGCGCGCCTTGCGCCGGCTGGGTCTTCAGCGTCTTGGCATAGCTGCCGTCGGCATCTTCCACCTCGCGCCGCCGCTTGCGATAGTCAGAGCGGAAAAGGTTGCGGAGGATGGTGAACAGCCATGCCGGCAGATTCGAGCCGGGCTGGAATGAGTCGATATTGGCGAGCGCGCGCAGGAGCGTCTCCTGCACGAGGTCGTCCGCGCGGTCGCCGTTGCCGGAGAGCGAGATCGCAAATGCGCGAAGACTTGGAACGGCGGCCAGGATGTCATCGCGGAGCGATTCGGTGAGAGGCATTAGTCCCTCCCAGTGTTTTTGATTGCTTCGTCGCCCCCGACTTCAACTTGGGTATCGGGCGGGGGAACATCAAGCTTCCGGATCAAATCGACGAACCGTTCCGGAACACCCTGGCGGACCACGTCGTCGTACATGGCGCGCAGCTGGTGGCCTATTCTGGACTGGATCTCGGCGTTCAGGCCGCCCTGCTTTTTTGCCTCTTTCATGTCCTGTCCCGCGCGAGTGTTTTGTCCGATACTTCCCCGAGTGTTAAGCTTTTGTATTTTCACGGCTAATCCTCGAATTGGCCCATGAGGCGGCCCCCTCTGTGCAACGGCTAATTCGAAGAGGCGCGAAAAGTTCCAAAAATGTTGGGAACTTTTGTGGGTCCAAAGCGTAATTCAGGCACTCTGGCGGATGCCGGGTCGACAGGTTTGACCCAAAAAGGATGGAGTGGGGATGTCCCGATCACAGGTTGTTGCCGAGCACTTGCCGTTGTTGCGCCGTTATGCGCGCGCGTTGACCGGAACGCAGGCATCCGGAGACGCCTATGTTGGCGCATTGCTGGAAGCGCTGCTCCAGGATCCATCTCTCCTTGACGAACGTTACGGGCCGCGCGCCGGGCTTTTCCGGCTCTTCACCCAGATCTGGAATTCGGTTTCCATCAATGACGACCCGGATGTGACCGCATTGCCAATGCCGCCCGAGCGGCGGCTCTCGAACATCACGCCGATGCCGCGCCAGGCATTCCTGTTGCTGTCGCTGGAAGGTTTTCCGGAAGAGGAAGTCGCGTTCATTCTCGGCACCGATGTCGCCGAGACGCGCAAGCTCGCCGATGCCGCAGGGCGCGAAATGGCGGCGGAGATCGCCACCGACGTTCTGATCATCGAGGACGAGACATTCATCGCGATGGATCTCGAGAGCCTGGTGAGGAATCTCGGTCACCATGTGATCGGCGTCGCCCGCACCCACACCGACGCGGTTGCGCTCGCCAAGAACAAGAGGCCCGGCCTGATCCTGGCTGATATCCAGCTGGCCGACGGGTCTTCGGGCCTTGACGCCGTCAACGAGTTGTTGCGGAGCTTCGAGGTCCCGGTGGTGTTCATCACAGCCTATCCCGAACGTTTCCTCACCGGCGAACGCCCGGAGCCGGCGTTCCTGATCTCGAAGCCGTTCCAGCCGGCGATGGTCTCAGCCGTCGCGAGCCAGGCGCTGTTCTTCCAGCGCAACTCGCGCAACCGCACGCCAAGGGTAGCGTGATCAAGGCTGGCGTGATCAAGACGGCATAGCCGGCAAGATCACGCTCTAAGTCTGCGTGTCGGGACACCATCGCTGCATCAGGAGCGAGCCACCGGCCGCAACCACGAACAGCAGCGCTACGGCAAGTATGCTCATGGGCAAGGAGATCATTCCGCGCTCATGGGCGTTGATCGCGCCGTTGCCGAACGTGAACCAGCATCCCGTCGCCACGAAATTCCAGGCCGCGTTCAGGACTGCGTTTCGCGTCACCGGTCGATAGTTGAGAAACCTCCACAACAACGGCCCGCCCCCGATTGCAAGCGCAAGCGCCCATATGGCGGCCAGGATCGACGGATCGAAAAGGCTGGTCCAGCCGGATGACAAATAGACCACTCCGAAAAAGACGCAGGTCTTTGACGTCTCGGGCCGAGCGCTCGGTTCAAGCCGATGGGGTGTGATGGCAAAAAAGCAGGGCGCGGCTGGCATCACCACAGCCACGCCCTGCATCGCCGGTCAATGGGGCAGGGGGGATAACCGGCTGCCGAGATGACTCGGAGACCCCCCGGGTCGTTCCTCGGCTTCCGACAGAAATTTGAAACACGTTTAAGTGATTGCTGGCCCCCGAACCGTTGCTGTTCCCGCCGCGTTTGATTTGCCGGTCGCCACCGGGCGACAGGAGATCAGGCGACGTGGGGCGGGAAGCAATGTCAAAGCTCACCATTGGCATTTTGGGCGCGATTGCCCTCTCGCTATCGTTCGGCGCGGCGCAGTTTGCGCTCGGCCGCGATCTTCCCGAGGCGCCGTTGACACCCGCAAGCGCAATCAACCGCGCCGCCAAGGCAGACCGGATCGCAAACGTGACGGGGTCGCCAGCGCGGACGCAGACGATTTCGCTGCGCCCGGATCGGTTCTCGGGTACTTCGTTTCTGGTCCGCGTGCCGGTGGCCAGGGAGGACGGCAATCCTTCATCGCCGGCGAGGGCCAAACCCGCGGCCGGCCGCAAGCCGATGGTCGCCTGCGAACCCGTCGTCAGCCTCTTGACCGAGGTCGCCCGGCTGCTTCAGCCCGGGCGCTGCGTGACGTGACGGCCTTGTCGAACACTCACTCGGCTGGTGCTTCTTCCGGTGCTTCATTCGAAGAATGACTGCGGTTGGCCAGTAACCCCAGGGCCAGCCCGCCCACGGCCAGAATCGGGACCAGCTTCCTGATGCCGATGCTGCGAATCAGCTGGATTCCGGTCGCTACCACAATCGGATCCGCAAGCGTGGCGTGGAGGGTCGATTTCGCGGCCTCAGCCGCGCGCGCTCGGGCGCGATGCCTCAAAGAGGCACGGAGTGCCGCCGCGATCACGGCGACCAGGAGAAATATTCCAGCTCCCGTCAGGCAGGCTTCGATCGGGCCGTAGGCCTGAAGCACGCAAATGAAGGCTGCCGCGCACAGGAATGCGACCGTAATGAACAGGGCAATCGCCAGAATGGCCGCGAGGGAGGTCAGCCTCAGGGCAGTGTTGGTCGATTCCTTCAGACCATCGATTACGCGTGCCAGCATCCGGAAGCCCCGATCAAATGCGGAATGAACCAGGCCTGCCGAGCTAGCGGCGCCATGTCACCCCGATCAGAAAACCCACGCCCAACGCCAGGCCAACAGTTGCAAGCGGCCGCTCCGCGATAACCTCTTCCAGCGTTTCCTCGACAGATATGGCCGCATCCTGCGCGGCGTCCATCACCGCGCTGCCGCGCTCGGAGATGTCGCCCACCGCCGAGTCCACATTGGCGCGGGCTTGCCTGTAGCCGCGGCGCGCCTGCTTGCCCGCGGTGCCCGCGAAAGAGTTCAGCGCGTCGGTGATCTTGTCGGTGAGGGCGTTGATATCATTTTTCACGGCTGCCACATCCTCTTCAAGGCGCTCATAGGTCGCTTTGTCCGTCAGGTTTGTCATTCCGATCTCGGCATCTGCACTGGACATCGAAAGCTCCTGCATCCAGCTCGGTTCAGCTTGCTCAAGGCAGAAACGCCGGTGCTCGCAGTAAGTTCCTCAAGGCGCAGACCCTGCGAAAATCCACGCCCGTCAGCCAGGCGGCAGGTTCGGCTCGTTCGGCGGCCACAGATGGTCTCGCAGGATCAGGCCCACGATCAGGAGTGGCGATGAAAGAAAGCCGCCCATCGGTCCCCAGAGCCAGGTCCAGAACGCAATTCCGATGAAGACCGCAAGCGCATTGAGCTCGAGCCTGCGGCCGATGATCGTCGGCGTGATGAAATGGCCCTCCAGAAAGGCAAGCCCGGCAAAGGCCAGCGGCGTGATCAACGCTGTCCCGATGGTCGAAAATGCGACCAGTCCGACGACGGTCAGGATCACAAACATCGCGACCGGGCCGATGATCGGGAGAAAATTCAAGGCCGCAGCAAGCGCGCCGAAGCCGGCCGGGTTAGGCATGCCGGTCAATGCGCAAATAATGCCGGTCGCTGCACCCACGGCGAGATTGATCAGAGTGACCGTCAGCAAATATTCGCCGAGATGCTCCTCGATGGCATTGATAATGCGCAAGGTCCGCAGCCGCCTCTCGTGGCCGCTAAAGGTCATGATCAGCCCCCGGCGCAAATCGCGCCAGCTTGCGATGAACAGGATCAGCGTTGCAAAAAACAGCAGCAGTTCGGCGAAGGTCGGCGACAGGAAACCGAGCGCGGACTGCATCCAATCGATTTTGGGTATCTCGAAGGGCGCCGGGTAGGCCGTGGATCCGCCGAGCATGTCCTGAAGCTGCTGCCAAAACGCGAGCGGCCGATCGAAGATATGAAGCTTGTCCTTGAGCCGATCGCCGAGTTCCGGAAGGCGTGTGCTCCACTGCATCACCGGCGAGGAGATCAGGCCGACGAGAAACGTGACGCCGGCGCCGACCGCGCTCACGATCAGGACTGCCGAGACTGCCCGTGGAATCCGACGGCGTTCGAGAAAACCCGCCGCGGGAGACAACATGGTGCCGACCACGAAGGCCGCGACCACCGGAAGGAAGAATGCCTTGGCGGCATAGAGAACCGCGACGATGCAGATCACCAGCAGCGAGACCAGCGCAAAGGCAACGATTTCGGCGCGGCGGATAACCGGGGGCTGTTCGGTGTAACTGTCGGGCAGCGGCTCGCTGACCATGTCTGTCGTGTGTGCGCGTTCGTTGGGCAAGGCACGCAACAGGCTCTTCCCCCCGCTGAGGCGAACTTGGATGGTGAGCAGCGGCATCGCGCGAAAGGGCTCACGCAAGCACAACCGCTGGCCCAGAGAAGAGTTCCCTCGCTAGCGGTCACAGCTCTCGATTTTGGCGGTCGATCTGAATCGACCCGGAACGCTTGAACTCCGGCGGCGTTTGTTGGCGACAATCAGCTGGGCGATGAAGGCGCGCATCGGGGCCGGTAATCGCGTGCCGTGGTGACGACAATTGTGCCTGGGACGGCAGACCAGGAATCTTTTGGTATCTTTCGGTCCGTTCGCCGTACTGAACACGGACGCCGGTCGGAGATGAACATGCTGGTGCGATCAGGCTGGCTGGCGTTGGGTGCCATTGCGATTTTCGTGGCGGTCGCGTCGGGGACATCGGCAAAGGCACAGGATTTTTTCTCGACGCTTTTCGGCGGTTGGCGGTCGCCGACGCCGGCGACGACGCCCATGCCATATGCGAGCGAGGGCACCACGGGCGTTCCGCGGGGCGAGGTCTTTCGACGCCATCGTAGCCTCTATCCGGATTCCGAGGGCTTGCAGGCCTATTGTGTGCGCGCCTGCGACGGCCGTTACTTCCCGATCACGTCCAGCGGCGATCAGACCAAGGCCGCCACTTGCAGCAGTTTTTGCCCTGCAGCCGAGACCAGGGTGGTCTATGGCAGCAATATCGACAGCGCCGTCACCGAAACCGGAAAACCATATTCCGAACTGCCGAACGCCTATCGCTATCGCGACGAATTGGTCGCGGGCTGTTCCTGCAACGGCAAAGACCCGACCGGCCTCGCTTCGATCAAGATCGAAGACGATCCCACCCTTCGCAAGGGCGATATCGTGGCAGGCAGTGACGGATTGATGATCGCCGGCCGCGGCGCCGACCGGCGTGGCGCCGCTCTGAATTTCTCGCCCGCACCGAAGTCGGTGCGCGCGCATTACCGCCGCGTGCCGATGGTCGCTGCGCAGTGACGGCCGCTCAGGCCGCGCGGATCTTGCCCAGGAATTCGGTAACCTGGCCGCTCAGCCGCCTGCCCTGCGATTCAAGCGTTTCGGAGGCGAGCTTCACGTCTTCGGCCGCGGCGGCGGCGGCATCCGCGTCGGTCTTGACGCCCATGATGTTCTCCGAGACATGTCTCGTGCCCTGCGCGGCCTGCTGGGTGCTGCGCGAGATTTCCTGAGTGGCGGCGCCCTGCTGCTCGACCGCAGCCGCGATCGCGGTTGCGACCTCGTTGACCTCGCCGATGATGCCGCCGATGCCCTTGATGGCTTCGATCGCCTCGCCAGCCACTTTCTGGATTTCGGAAATCTGTTCGGAGATGTCGTCGGTGGCCTTGGCGGTCTGGCTTGCGAGCGACTTGACCTCGGAGGCCACAACGGCAAAGCCTCGTCCGGCATCGCCGGCGCGCGCAGCTTCGATGGTCGCATTCAGCGCCAGCAGATTTGTCTGCGCAGCAATCGAATTGATAAGACCGATCACCTCGCCGATTCCGGCCGCCGTCCTGGCCAGGCCCTGGACGGTGTCGTCGGTTTCCCGCGCCCGACCGACGGCGCGTCCGGCAATGCCGGCGGCGTGCGAGGCTTGCCGGCTGATGTCGTCGATCGAAGCGCTCAGCTCCTGTGACGCCGAAGCCACCGTCTCCACGTTCACCGAAGCCTCGTTGGAGGCTTTTTCCGCGACTTTCACGCGCGAATTGGTTTGCGTGGAGACCGCTGTCAGGCCTGCGGAGGTCGTCCTCATCCGGCCGGAAGCGTCGTTCAATTGATCGAGCGTCTGGCGCACCATATTCTCGAACTCGCTGACATAGCCTTCGATCGTCTGCTGCCGCGCAGCAGCCCCGGCATGGCGTTCACGCTCCTGCTCCTCGATCCTGCGCTTGTCCATGGCTTGCTGCTTGAAGGTTTCCAGTGCGCCGGCAAGCGCCCCGATCTCGTCGCGGCGCTGGGCGTATCCGGTGTCGACGCTCAGGTCGCCCGCAGCCACCTTGAGCATGGCGTCGCGCATGTTGTGCAGCGGCGTGATGATACGGCGGGTCACCGTCACCATGGCGCCGACGGCAAGCGCAAGTGACGCGGCCAGAAGAGTCAACTGAATCATAAGCGACCGTTGCGCCTCGCCATGCTGAAGCGCGGCGTAGTCCGTGGCCATGTCCAGCGCGCGTTCGGCGACCGCGACCGCCCCCGTCATATGCCTGACCGAGAGCGGGGACCATTCGTTGGCCTTCATCTCAGGTTTCTCGTTCGCGAGCGCGGCATTCGCCAGCCGATCTCGCAGCGCAAGGAAGTCCTTGTCGAAATAGCCCGTCTTGGCCTCGGCCATCGCCTCGGAGAGCTTCGGCGGCAGGTCGGCTCCCTCCGCCACTGTCTTCAGTGCTGCCCACGCGGCTTCAATGCCGCCGACCAGCTTGGTGTAGTTCTGACGGAAATCCGGTGCGACGTGGCCGGACGAGAGCCCGTTCGATATCAGGAGCGACGCCTCGCCGGCCGTGTTGCGCATCAGCCAGGCGAGCTGCTTGATCGTCAGCATCTGATCGATGACGGGATCGGCATGGTTCACCGCGGCGGCGATCCTGATCGACACCTTGTCGAGCGTCTCAAGAAGCGCCCCGGTATTGTCCCAGAATTCCTTGTCCAGTCCGCTCCGCCGCGAGGCTTTGGGCTTGTTCAGGTCATCCCAGGACTCCGCCTCCAGCGACGCGAATGTCTGGACCAGACGGTTCAACTCGCGAAGCAGCGTCTGGTGGTCGGGAAACTCGATGGCGGCGAGCGCACTGTTCGCCGCGCGTAACGCTGGCAATTCGGCATCGCGGGTGGCACGCAGATATTTTTGCATGTCGGGTTGCAGCACCGCGTCCTCTTTCAGGTTGCGGCTTGTGGTCGACCGGTCGCTGCGCAGGTTGTGCATCGCCTTGAAGACGTTCGATGAGGCGTCCGCGACCACGAGGATTCGTCCGGTCGTGGTGAGCCGTCCCCACGAACTCCAGGCGCTGATACAGAGCAGGGCCGTCGTGCAGGTGGCCATCAGGACGATGACCGACTTGATCAGCGAAGATACCGTGAAGCGATCGAGCATGGGAAATCCCCCGGAACGCCGCCCAGTTAGCCAAATAACGGTAAATTTTTAGACAGCGCCACTGTCGTTGTTGGGATCGGCGGCCGGAAGATGCTGGTTTCACGTGTTTTTCTGGATGTTCCCCGTGTGGAACCATGGCGCGCGCTCGCGCGTTAAGAAAGGGCTAATTTCTCTCGCAGCGTGCACTGGGGATAATCCAATGCTTATAGGTGTACTCGTTACCTTTCTCGTCGTCATTCTCATCCTGTATCTGATCAACCTGCTGCCGCTTGACGGGCGCGCCAAGCAGATCGTGCGCGTGATCGTGATCATCCTGGGTGTGATCTCGCTGCTCAAATACATCACCGTGTTTTGAGCCTCGTCCCGCTCTTCCGAAGACCGACAAAAAAGCCCCGGCGAAATGCCGGGGCTTTTCGGTGAGACCCAGAGCGCTCATTTCAGAGTACTGAACCAATCGTCCACGTCCCTCTGGATCTGATCCTTGGCGAAGCCGTAACGCTGCTGCAACTTGCCTTCAAGCTGGTCGCGCCGACCATCGATCACGTTGAGATCGTCGTCCGTGAGCTTGCCCCATTTCTCCTTGGCGGCGCCCTTGAACTGCTTCCAGTTGCCTTCGATACGGTTCCAATCCATTGCCAACTCCTCCTGTATTGAGTTGATGACGTAACGATTGTGATCCGGGAATCGTTCCGGCGGCCGGTTTGCCAGACCCGTCAACCCGACGCCTTCGCCTCCCGGCGTCGCGCGGTCAGAATGTATTCGGTGTAGCCGTTCGGCTGCTCGCGGCCCTTGAAGACGAGGTCGCAGGCCGCCTTGAAGGCGACGCCGTCAAAACCGGGTGCCATCGGCCGGTACAGCGGGTCGCCCTTGTTCTGACCATCCACGACCACAGCCATCCGTTTCAGCGAGTCCATCACCTGTTCTTTGGTGATGACGCCCTGATGCAGCCAGTTCGCCAGATGCTGGCTGGAGATACGCAGCGTCGCGCGGTCCTCCATCAGCCCGACGTCGTGGATGTCGGGAACCTTGGAGCAGCCGACACCCTGATCGATCCAGCGCACGACGTAGCCGAGAATGCCCTGGCAGTTGTTGTCGATCTCCTGCCGCACATCGTCGGGCGCCCAGTTCGATTGCGACACAGGGATGGTGAGGATGTCCGCAAGCTTTGCGCGCGGGCCGCCCTTTGCCAGCTCCTGCTGGCGCGCCAGTACGTTGACCTGGTGGTAGTGCAGCGCATGCAGCGTTGCCGCGGTCGGTGAAGGCACCCACGCGGTGGTGGCGCCGGCCTGCGGATGCGCGATCTTCTGCGCCAGCATATCCGCCATCTTGTCGGGCGCGGCCCACATGCCCTTGCCGATCTGGGCGTGCCCGGGCAGGCCATCGATCAGGCCGATATCGACATTGGAGTCTTCGTAAGCCTTGATCCAGGGCTGCGCCTTCATGTCGTTCTTGCGGATCATCGGCCCCGCTTCCATCGAGGTATGAATCTCGTCGCCGGTGCGGTCGAGGAAGCCGGTGTTGATGAACACGATGCGCTTGAGGGCCTGCTGGATGCAGGCCTTGAGATTGACGGTGGTGCGGCGCTCCTCGTCCATGATGCCGACCTTCAGCGTATTCTCAGGCAGCGACAGCATCTTCTCGACCCGCCCGAACAACGCGCAGGTCAGCGCGACCTCGTCGGGACCATGCATCTTCGGCTTGACGATATAGACCGAGCCGGTGCGGCTGTTGCGCACCGTCGAGTTGCCCTTCAGATCGTGGATCGCAAGCAGGCCGGTGACGGCGGCATCAAGCATGCCTTCCGGAATTTCCTGACCCGTGGAATCGAGTACGGCATCGGTGAACATGTGATGGCCGACATTGCGTACCAGCAGCAGGCTGCGGCCGTGCAGGCGGAATTCCTTTCCGTCCGGTGCCGAGTAGATACGATCGGCGTTGAGCGCGCGCTTGAGCGTCTTGCCGCCTTTCTCGAAATCGGCCGATAGCGTGCCATTCATCAGGCCGAGCGTGTTGCGATAGACCAGCACCTTGTCTTCGGCGTCGACAGTCGCAACGCTGTCTTCCATGTCCAGGATCGTGCTGACCGCGGCCTCCAGGATAATATCGGCGATACCGGCCGGATCGTCCTTGCCGATCATGTGGCTGCGATCGATTTCGATCTCGATATGAAGGCCGTTGTTGACGAGCAGGATCGCCGATGGCTGCGATGGCTCGCCGCGATAGCCGGAAAATTGCGCGCTCGTTTTCAGCCCCGTGGTGCTGCCGTTCTTCAGCTTGACCGCGAGCTTGCCGGCGACGACGCCGTAGGAAACCGCGTCGCCATGGCTGCCGCTCGCGAGCGGAACGGCGGAATCAAGAAAGGCCTTGGCTTTCGCAACCACCTTGTTGCCGCGCGCCTTGCTGTACCCCTTGCCGCTCTCGCTCGGGTCGTGCGGGATCGCGTCGGTGCCGTAGAACGCGTCATAAAGACTGCCCCAGCGCGCATTGGCGGCGTTGAGCGCGTAGCGCGCGTTGGTGAGCGGCACGACGAGCTGAGGCCCGCAGATCTTGCCGATCTCTTCGTCGACATTGGCGGTCTCGACCCTTTCAGTCGCAGGCTCCGGCAAGAGGTAACCGATCTCCTTGAGGAAAGCCGTGTAGGCATTGAGGTCGACCGGCCTGCCTTTATTGGTGCGATGCCAGTTGTCGATCTTCGCCTGCAAGCTGTCGCGGAAAGCGAGCAGCTCGCGATTTTTCGGCGCCAGGTCCCTCACGATGGCGGCCAACCCCGCCCAGAAGGTATCGGGCGTCACTCCGGTTTTCGGGGCCGCCTCCTTCGCGATGAAGTCAAACAGGACAGGAGCGATCTTCAATCCGTGGGCGTCGATACGATTCATGGTGGATTTTTCTTTCGAGAAAGGGAAAGCGCGGTCTTCAGGGATTTCAACGCAAAAAAAGCGCCCGAAGAGGCGCGGTTTCGGGCGCCTTTTAGCGCCAAAGCGGCCTTCAGGAAAAGCCCTTCCTTTGCCTATTCGGACGGCGGGAGGATGCTCAAATATTGGCAGCCAGATCAACGACTTCGTCGAACAGAGTTCCTGTCCGTATCAGCATGCGCTCGATCTCGTCCGTTGCTTCGCTGACCGATCGTGTCGAGGTATCGAGCGCAAGCTCGCAGGCCTCAGGCGGCTGGTAATCCTTGCCGATACCGGTGAACGAAACGAGCGCGCCCGCGCGTGCCTTGGCATAGTGTCCTTTGGGATCGCGGCCCTCGCAAATTTCAGCAGGTGTCGAGACGTAGACCTCGCGGAATGCGGCATCGGCGGCGATGCGGCGCGCCGCGGCGCGGTCGTCGCGCGAGGGAGAAACGGCAGCGACGATCGCGATATGTCCGTTGCGCGCCAGATGGGCTGCGACTTCGGCGAGCCGGCGGATATTCTCGCTGCGATCCTTTTCGGAAAATCCGAGATCGCTGTTGAGCCCGGCGCGCAGCGTGTCGCCGTCGAGCAGGATCGGCGAGCCACCCTTGCTGAACAGGGAGCGTTCCAGCGCGCGAGCCAGGGTCGATTTTCCGGAACCGGGCAGGCCGGTCAGCCAGACCACCGCGCCGTTGTGGCGATAGCGCGCCGCACGTTCGTCAGGGCGCAATGCCGATTCCACCGGCACGATGTCGACGGGAATCGCGCGCTGGCCGGCATCGACCGACAGGATCAACCCGCCGCCGGCAATTCTCCCGTCGACTTCGATCACAAGCCGGCCGCTGCGGGGATTCTCGGTGTACGCATCCGCGGCGATCGGCTGCGCCAGCGCAACGTCGATCTCGCCAACATGGTTGCGCGCGATCGATGTGGTCGCGGCGCTGGCCAATTCGCCGGGGTCGACCGCCTTCTCGATTGCAACCACGCTGGCCCGGCTTTCCCGTGTGCCGAGCCGAACCCGGATTTGCTGGCCGCTGGAAAGCGGCCTGTCGTGCAGCCAGAAAACGCGTGCCCGGATCCGCCGCGTGTCGCGCGGGCTCGATCCGACATGGGAGATGACGTCGCCGCGTTCGAGGAACAGTTCGCGGTCGAGCGTGATGCCGACCGATCGCCCCGCACCGTGAGCGCCTTCGGCCGGGGCCACAGGCCAGCCCTCGACGCTCTTGATGCGCGCGATCTTGCCGGCGGGCATGATGACGATCTCGTCGCCGGCCGCGAGGACGCCGGATTCGATCCGACCTGCAACGATGCGGCGATCGTCGAATTTGTAGATCGCCTGCACCGGCAGCCGCAGCGGGAGCTGTTCGAGAGGCTGCGCGGCCTCCAGCGCATCGAGCGCCTCGACCACGGTCGGCCCCTGGTACCAGCCGGCCCGCGTGGTCCGTGCGGCGACGCCATCGCCGTCGCGCGCCGAAATCGGGATCACCGCCGAGGGCGTGACGCCGAGACCGGCCAGATGCGCGGAAATCTCATCGCGAATTTCGGCAAACCGGGCGGCACTGAATTCGACCCGGTCCATCTTGTTGACGACCACCGCGACCTGCCTGACGCCGAGCAGATGCAGGAGATAGCCGTGGCGCCGGGTCTGGTCGCGCACGCCTTCCAGCGCGTCGACAATCAGGAGCGCGCCGTCCGCCTGCGAGGCGCCCGTGATCATGTTGCGCAGGAACTCGGCGTGACCGGGCGCATCGATCAGGACCACGTCGCGAGAGCGCGTGCGGAAACGGATCTGCGTGGTGTCGATGGTGATGCCCTGGTCGCGTTCGGTCTGAAGTGCATCGAGCAGGAACGACCATTCGAACGGCATTCCCCGCCGCGCGCTGACAGCCTTCAGCATGTCGAGCTTGCCATCCGGCAGGCTGCCGGTTTCGTGCAGGAGCCGGCCCACCAGGGTCGATTTGCCGTGATCGACATGGCCGACGATGACGATGCGCACCTGCTGCCGCGTGGTGCCATTCGGTGTTGCCGATATCTGAGGCGGGACGGTCATGTTCATGGCGACGTTCGATCCGATATTCGTCAGAGATAGCCCGCGACCCGCAACCGCTCGAATGCATCTTCCGTTTCGTGGTCGAGCGCGCGGCCCGCGCGCTCCGGCACCTTGGTACGCTCAAGCTCGAGAAGAATTTCCTCGATGCTGCGTGCATTCGAAGACACCGGGAAGGTGATGTCGGCATCGCCAAGCGAGCGATAGCGTTTGCCGTTGTTCGAGAGATACAGCGGAATGATCGGAATGTTTTCGCGCTTCGTGTAGGCCCAGATGTCGGCCTCCGTCCAGTGCAGGATCGGATGCACGCGCAAATGCGCGCCCGGCGGCGGCGAGGCGTTGAACTGATCCCAGAATTCCGCCGGCTGATCGCGCACGTCCCAACCGCCTTCGGTGCCGCGTGGCGAGAACACCCGCTCCTTCGCGCGGGTGGCTTCTTCATCGCGACGTATGCCGGCGATCAGCCCGTCGAAGCCGTATTTGGCGAGTGCGAGTTTCAACCCCTCGGTCTTGCGCGCCGCCGATCGCGCGGCCGGCGGCAAGGTCGGATCGACGCTTTCGATCGGCGGGCAGGGTTCGATCCTCAGATCGAGCTCCCATTCCTTGCCGTAGCGATCGCGAAACGCGTACATCTCCGCGAATTTCCTGCCGGTGTCGACATGCAATGCCGGAAACGGCACGCGGCCGAAGAAGGCCTTGCGCGCGAGCCAGATCATCACGTTGGAGTCCTTGCCCAGCGACCACAACAGCGCGAGCTTCTTCAGCCGCGCGAAGGCTTCACGAAAAATGTAGATGCTCTGCGCTTCGAGCGCGTCGAGATGATCCATCGCGGGCGGTCTCTTTCGCCCATCGGTTGAAATCTGCGTGAGCGGGAACGGCTGGGGCGGAAAAGTCCGATGCCGCCGGTCCTCTGCGTAATCGTGGTCTGGAAGATGCATCTACCGGCCTTGGCCTTGGGAGGTGAACATTCTATAGTTGCACTGCAATAGAGAAGAAATAATTTTCTATTTTCAGGGCTTGAACGAGACATAAATGGAAAATAATTTCCGTCAAGCCCGCTGGTCGGGAAAGCGAGTGTCGCATGCGGTTTCTGCCGGTATTCCTTGATCTGCAAAGCGGCGGCGTTGTGCTGCTCGTCGGCTCCGGCGATCCGGTGCGTGCAAAATTGCGGCTGCTCATCTCAGCCGGTGCACGGGTTCGCTGGTATGCGACCGATGCCAATCACGACCTTGGCGGCCTTGCTGCGGAGGATGCGGCACGCGTCGAGTTCGCCACAGGCGACCCGTTGGCTGCCGATCTTGCCGGGGTGATCGCCGTTCTTTGCGCCGGCGCGGGCGAGGTCGCTGCTGCGATGTCGGCGCGCGCAAAGTCCCTTGGTCTGCCCGTGAACGTGATGGACGATGTCGGGCATTCGACCTTCATTTTTCCGGCGATCGTCGATCGCGGCGACTTGGTCGTGGCGGTCGGGACCGGCGGCGCTTCGCCTGTCGTGGCGCGCCGCGTGCGCGAGCGTATCGAGGCGATGCTGCCCGCCCGCGTCGGCGAACTCGCCGGTTTCATCGGGCGCTGGCGCAAGGCCATCCACGCCCGCATTCCCGAATTCGCGCTCCGCCGTCGCTTCTGGGAGCGCGTCATCGATGGCCCGATCGGCGAACTGGTTCTTGGCGGGCGCGGCGAAGAAGCCGAAGCGGCACTGACGGAAATTCGCGATCCCTCAGGCTTTGCCGGCGCGCTGCCATCGGGTCACGCCGAGGGCAGGGTGACGCTGGTTGGCGCGGGCCCGGGCGACCCGGATCTGCTCACGGTCAAGGCGCTGCGCGCGCTGCAGGACGCCGATGTCGTTTTTTACGACGAACTGGTCGCGCCCGAGATTCTCGACCGCGCACGGCGTGACGCGGCGCGCGTGCCGGTCGGCCGCCGCGTCGGCAGGCCCGGCATCGGGCAGGACGCCATCAACCGCCTGTTGATCGAAGCGGCGAAGTCGGGACAGCGCGCCGTTCGCCTGAAGGGAGGCGATCCCTTCGTCTTCGGCCGCGGCGGAGAAGAGATCGAAGCGCTTCGTCGGGCCGGCGTTGCCTGTTCGGTTATTCCGGGAATCACGGCCGCCCTCGGCGCTGCCGCGCAATTCGAAGTGCCGCTCACCTTCCGCCATGAAGCGCTGCGGATCACCTTTCTCACCGCGCACAAGGCAAGCGACGCAGGATCGATCGATTGGTCCGCCCTGACGGATGAGAAGATGACAATCGTCGTCTACATGGGGATGACCGCGGCGCCATCGGTGCGTGCGGGATTGCTGGCGGCCGGACGCTCGCCGCAAACCCCTGTCGGCGTGTTCGCTCGCGCGACACGGGCGGACGCGCGAGCCCTTGTAGGCACGCTCGACGAGTTGACCAAACTGGTCGACCGGATCGACGGCGGTCCCGCCATTCTCATCATCGGCGACGTGGTCGCGCACTCCGCCCCCGCTCGCCACTCAGAACTCGCTCAACTCGTCTCTTACTTTCAGGTTGCCGCCGAATGACTTCTCCGCTTGAACAGAAAATCAGGATCACCGGCCCTTCGATCGTCACCGCCAATCGCACCATCGACGGCGCGGTGATTTACCGCACGGCCTCAAATGGCTGGTCGACCGACCTCTCCGAAGCCGCGGTCGTACGTACCGCTGACGAAGCGCGCTCGCTTCTGGCCGAATCCGTCGCCGACGATATCGGCGCGGTCGGTCCCTATATCGCGCCGGTCGAAATCAGGGACTGCGGCAGGATCAAGCCCGGCAACTTGCGCGAAAAAATACGGCTGCGCGGCGTCACCATCGAAATCCCTGTTCCCGCGTAAGGCCTGCTCCCGATGTATGCTTATGACGAGCTCGACCGCACCCTCATCAACGAACGCGTTGAAGAGTTTCGCGACCAGGTGAAGCGCCGCCTGTCCGGCGAGCTCACCGAAGACGAATTCAAGATGCTGCGCCTGCAGAACGGCGTCTATCTGCAATTGCACGCCTATATGTTCCGCGTCGCGATTCCCTACGGTACGCTGTCCTCCGGCCAATTGCGGCGTCTTGCGCATATCGCGCGGCGGTACGACCGCGGCTACGGACATTTCACCACGCGTCAGAATATCCAGTTCAACTGGATCAAGCTTGCCGAGCTGCCGGATGCGCTCGCCGATCTTGCCGAGGTCGGCATTCACGCCATGCAGACCTCGGGCAACAACACGCGCAATGTCACCTCGGATCAGTGGGCGGGAGTTGCGCCCGGCGAGGTCGAGGATCCCCGCATCTGGTCGGAGCTGTTGCGGCAATATACGACCCTGCATCCGGAATTCTCTTTCCTGCCGCGCAAGTTCAAGTTTGCGATCACGGCTTCGGCACATGACCGCGCTGCGATCAAGATTCACGACATTGGCCTGCGTCTGCACAGGAATGCGCAAGGCGAAATCGGCTTCGAGGTACTGGTCGGCGGCGGATTGGGCCGCACGCCCTTCATCGGCAAGACGATCAAGCCGTTCGTGCGGGGCCGCGATCTTCTGAGTTATGTCGAGGCGATCCTGCGCGTCTACAACCAGTATGGCCGCCGCGACAACATCTACAAGGCGCGAATCAAGATCCTGGTGCACGAGCTCGGCATCGAGAAGTTTGCAGCCGAGGTCGAGAACGAGTGGCGTGCGATGGGCGACAGCGCATTGAAGCTGGATGACGCCGTCATCGAGGAGGTCCGCTCGCGCTTTACCTATCCGGCCTATGAAAAGCTGCCGCACATGCCGTCAGAACTGCGGGAGGCGGCGCACGACCCGCTGTTCGAGCGCTGGCGCAGGAATTCGGTGTTCACCCACAAGGTCCAGGGCTACGCCATCGTGACGCTGTCGCTGAAGCCGACGGGCGGACCGCCGGGCGATGCCACGGCGGACCAGATGGATGCGATCGCCGATCTCGCCGACAAATATTCCTTCGGCGAAATTCGCGTCGGCCACGAGCAGAACCTCGCATTTCCCCATGTCGCCAAACGCGACCTGCCGGCGCTCTGGAAGGCACTCGACAGAATCGGGCTGGCGACGCCGAACGTCAACCTGATCTCGGACATCATCGCCTGCCCGGGGCTGGATTATTGCTCGCTTGCCAATGCGCGCTCCATACCGATCGCGCAGGAATTGACCCGCCGCTTTGCCAACCACGATACCGCCGAACTGATCGGCCGGCTGCACATCAACATTTCCGGCTGCATCAACGCCTGCGGTCATCATCACGTCGGCCATATCGGCATTCTCGGCGTCGAAAAGAACGGCGAGGAATTTTACCAGATCACGATCGGCGGCCGTGCCGACGAAAATGCCGAGCTTGGCGTCCTGATCGGACCGGCCGTGCCCTTTGGCGAAGTCGCCGACGTGATCGAGGACGTTGTCGAAGCCTATCTCGCGCTGCGCGAACGCCCCGACGAGCTTTTCGTCGACACGGTGAAGCGGCTCGGCGTCGAGCCCTTCAGGGAGCGCGTTTATGCCACTCGTTAAGAACGGACAGACTGTCAGCGACGTCTTCGTTCACGTGCCGGATGGCGCCGAACTGCCGGGCGACGGCGCGGTTCTGGTGTCAGCGACGCGTTTCCTCGAAAATCCGGAAGGGCTGTTGCGGCGTCCGGGCAGGCTCGGAGTGATCTGGCCGAACAATCGCGACGTCGATGATCTCGTGCCGTGGCTCGACCGGCTCGCCGTGGTCGCGCTGGTTTTTCCGATCTTCCGCGATGGGCGCGCCTACAGCCAGGCGCGGCTGCTGCGCGAGCGCCACGGTTACGAGGGCGAATTGCGCGCCACCGGGCAGGTGCTGCGCGACCAGTTCGTGTTCATGCTGCGCGCCGGGTTCGACGCACTCGAGGCGAAGAAGGAAAGCGATGCGGCAGCATTCGCGGTCACCGCGAAGCGTTACTCCGTGTTTTATCAGCCGACCGGTGACGGCCGTCTCACCGCGCTTCACCGGCGGATGCAGCAGCGGCTTTCCGGGGGCGCAGCCGGTGACTGAGCTCCCCCGGACAGCGCTGGGAGAGCAGAACGCAGGCGTGCTCGATCTGCCGGCCGCGGGCGAACTCGATCGCATGCTTCGACATGCGGCACCGGCCGAAGTGATCGAAGCCGGCTTAAGGCTTGTCGGCCGTGAACGTCTTGCGCTGGTGTCTTCCTTCGGCACCGAATCGGCGGCGCTGCTCAAGGTGATGGCCGACATCGATGCCGCGATACCCGTGATCTTTCTCGACACCGGATGGCTGTTCGAGGAGACGCTGGCCTATCGCGACACCTTGATCGCGACGCTTGGCCTGCGCGATGTGCGCTCCATCAAGCCGGATGAAGAGACGCTGCGCCGCGAGGACGGCAATCGCGACCTGTGGTTCTCCGATCCAGACGCGTGCTGCCGCATCCGGAAAGTGGAGCCGCTGAAGCGCGCCTTGGCGCCTTTCACCGCCTGGATCAATGGCCGCAAGCGGTTCCAGGGAGGCCAGCGCGCCGCCATTCCCGTGGTCGAGGACGATGGCGTCCGGCTCAAGTTCAATCCATTCGCAAATGTTTCCAGCGCAGAGATCCAGGCGATCTATGCGCAGGCAAAGCTGCCGCCGCACCCGCTTGCTGCGTCCGGATTTCTCTCCGTCGGATGCATGCCCTGCACCAGCCGGACCTCGCCCGACGAGGACGCGCGCGCTGGCCGCTGGCGTGGCCGGCCCAAGACGGAATGCGGCATCCATACAGTCAAATTGTCGTAGCGCGCCGTTTGCTCAGTTGCGCCGACCAGCCGCAATCGCGTCAAAAATCCGGCAATCGTTCACCATTCAGCCACGGTTGGCATGCAACAAGCGCCATTCGCAAGGACGCGAGCGTTGGAAACGGCCTTTCGGCTCTGCCTTCCTCGCGCTTTAACCCATTGAACGAGCGCGTGATCTTTGATCAGGCCGTGACTTTCTGGCGGATCAGGCGTGGGGGAACCTTAAATCATGCGCGCGTTGTTCGCGATTGTCGGATTGCTGGCGCTGGGCGGTTGCGCGGCCGATGCGCCGATCGAGCAGCCGAGCATGTATTTGAACATGACGCAGGGTGCCAAGCTCGATTCCGAAGCTGCGGCTTCGATGATTTCGCTCTATCGCAAGAACAATGGTCTTGGCGCCGTGGTGATCGATCCCGAGTTGATGAGAGTTGCGGAGGGGCAGTCGCAGGCAATGGCCAGTCGCAACAAGCTCGATCACGATGTGAAGGCACCGCTGCCGAAGCGCTTGCAGGCAGCGGGTTACCCCGCAACACTGGCGGTGGAAAATGTATCCGCCGGCTATCATACGCTGGCCGAGGCATTCTCGGGATGGCGTGACTCGCCGCCGCACCGGGCGAATATGCTTCAAAGCGGTGTCACAAAAATGGGCATCGCCGCGAGCTATGCTCCGAATACAAAATACAAGGTATTCTGGACGCTCATACTTGCATCGACCGAACCGCGCGATACGCCCGGCGTAAAGATCCCGTCCGCGCTTCTCGCCGATTGACGTTTTCGCTATTTGACGCCATTGCGAACTGACGCCACGTTGCATCTTCAAAGTCCTGATCAAGGCTGAAGGCATGACGACTCCCGCCGATCCAGCGCCAGAGACGACGCCCGCAGGGGCGCAGCGCGTGCTCGTTCTGCAAGGCGGCGGCGCGCTCGGTTCATATCAGGCGGGCGCCTATCAGGCACTTTGCCATTTCGATTTTGAACCGGACTGGATTGCCGGCATCTCGATCGGCGCCATCAATGCCGCGATCATCGCCGGCAACGAGCGGACAAAACGCGTCGATAAATTGAAGGAATTCTGGGAAACGGTTTCGGCTCCGGTGCCGTGGGTTCCGATCCCGCGCGGCGAGCGCGAGCGTTCGGCGTTCAACGAGACCAGTGCTGCTTTCATCGCCACTTTCGGCGTTCCGGGTTTCTTCGCGCCCCGGGTCCCGCCGGCGCCGCTGTGGCCGGCGGGAAGTCCGCAGTCGCAAAGCTATTACGACACCGCGCCGTTGAAGCGGACGCTGGAGCGCCTGGTCGATTTCGACCGCATCAACGATCTGCAATGCCGGTTGAGCGTCGGGGCCGTGAGCGTGACCTCCGGCAATTTCCGCTATTTCGACAATGTGGAGTTCAACAGGCTCGGCAAGAGAATAGGCCCCGAGCACATCATGGCATCGGGCGCGCTCCCGCCGGGCTTTCCCTCCATTGTCATTGATGGCGAGCATTATTGGGATGGCGGCATCGCCTCGAATACGCCGCTCGACTACGTGCTCGACGCCGAAACCTCAAGCGACCTCTTGATCTTCCAGGTCGACCTCTTCAGCGCCCGCGGACCGCTGCCGCAGACATTGCTCGAAGCAGCCGAGCGCGAGAAGGACATCCGCTTCTCCAGCCGCACGCGCATGAACACCGACAAGAACCGGCAGCTCCATAACGCCCGCAAGGCCATTCGCGATCTCCTGGGCAAGCTGCCCGACGATCTGAAAAACGATCCGTCGGTAAGCTTGCTTTGCGAAGCCACGAAAGAGAGTACGGTCACGGTCGTGCACCTGATCTACAAGAGCAAGAATTACGAGACAAACTCCAAGGATTACGATTTTTCTCATCTCGCCATGGTCGAGCACTGGGAAGCGGGAGTGCGCGACGTTCACGATTCGATGCGTCACAAGGACTGGCTGCAACGGCCGCAGTCCGACGAGACCATGGTGAGCTACGATCTCTCGGGGCAGGAAACCCCCGTCAAAAAGGAGTGAGCGAAATGGGTATCTTGACAGGCAAGACCGCGGTAGTGACCGGTTCGACCAGTGGCATCGGGCTCGCTTATGCCCGCGCCTTTGCGGGCGCCGGCGCCAACATCGTGCTCAACGGAATGGGGGCGCCAGCCGATATCGAGCGCGAGCGCTCGGGCATCGAGAGCGATTTCAAGGTCAAGGCGATTCATTCGCCCGCCGACATGACCAAGCCTGCCGAGATCGCCGGCATGATCGCGCTGGGCGAAAAGACCTTCGGTTCGGTGGATGTCCTCGTCAACAATGCCGGCATACAGTTCGTCTCGCCGATCGAGGAATTTCCGATCGAAAAATGGGATGCGATCATCGCCATCAATCTGTCGGCGGCATTTCACGGCATTCGCGCCGTCGTGCCCGGCATGAAGAAGCGCGGCTGGGGCCGCATCATCAACACCGCCTCGGCGCATTCGCTGGTGGCGTCGCCCTTCAAGGCGGCCTACGTTTCGGCAAAGCACGGCATCGCCGGTCTCACCAAGACGGCGGCGCTGGAGCTGGCGACCTTCAAGATCACCTGCAACTGCATCAGTCCCGGCTATGTCTGGACGCCGCTGGTCGAGCACCAGATTCCCGAGACCATGAAGGCGCGCAACATGACGAAGGAGCAGGTCATCCATGATGTGCTGCTTGAAGCGCAGCCGACCAAGGAGTTCGTCACCGCCGAGCAGGTTGCTGCGCTGGCGCTGTTTCTCTGCGGCGACGATGCAGCGCAGATCACCGGTGCCAATCTCTCGATCGATGGTGGCTGGACCGCGGAATAGGGCGAAAGCGCCTTCACCATCATGCCGGTTTTGAGGATGAGCGCGCGACGCCATCTAACCGATGAGACCGCGAAGCTCATCCAGCGGCCGCCGAAGAGGAAGCCGCGCAAGATGCTGTTTCAATCCAGGTTGATATTGAATTCGTAGGATCGGTCGCCGCCGACCAGCGTCAGCTTGAGCGCTGCGCCTTCGGGATTTACCCCCGGCGGCACGCCTTCGAGCTGAAACGCGAAGCGCTTGACCCCGGGCGGGCTGTGCTCGAGGAGTTTTGGAACCGGCAGCGCCCAATCCGGTGTCGGCCCCTCGACGAACAGGTTGACCGTTCTCGCATCGGGCGAGAGCACGTCGACAAGAACGGTGGATTTGCCTTCGCGTATGACGTCGCGAATGGTGAGCGGATTGGGGTCGCCGACGCTGGCAGGCTTGGGAACGGTGTCGAGCGCCGCGAACAGCACGCTGTCTTCTGTACTGGCCACGCTGGCGAATGCGAGCTCGGCGTTCGCCTCGACCGGAATGCAGATCTTCTCGCACACCGCGTAGTTGATATCGGCCCGAAGCGTAACCGGCTTGTCGGCGATTTTCGCAACGATCCGCAGCGGCAGCACGACCTGGTTGTGATAACCAAGCGATATGCCGCTGGCGCCATCGTCGAATTTCATGGGCGCCGGCCACAGGACGGTCACGGCCTCGACATTATCGGACTTGGAGAAGTCGAAGCGGGGAGGGACGCCGGAATCGCCGGAGGTACGCCAGTAAGTCTTCCAGCCGGGGTCGAGCTGAATAGCGATGCCGCCGAGCAGCACGGGTCCGCTGCGCGATCCCGCCAGCAGCCGAAGCGCGGAGTGCGAATTCTTCTGCCAGGGCGAAGCATCCTGGGCGCGGGCTTCGATTGGCGGAAATAAATTCAGAGCGGTCAGGACAACGCCCATTACCGCCAACCTGAACTGCATGGATAGCCAGGCGTCTTTCCGTCTCGCTGGCTTCACATCGATAAGCCATACTCTATTCATCAATTTGCTAATATCCTCGGCTTTCTAAATCTGCAAAAATTTGTCGCCTGCCAAGCAAGAGGCTGCGAGCGCTTTGCTGTGGGAACTTGCCGCGATGCTCGGACGTCCTTTAACGCCAAGGAAGATCGTCAGCCATTGAATTGCTCGTGAAGCCATTCGCCGCATCCCAGTGGAGCTTGATTGACAGAACCGGCACCCAATATCAGGATAGAACAAGACACGAGGTTCCCTGCGGATGGACCCTGAAGGCAAAAGACCCAGAATGGTTCACCGCGAAACCGCCCGCAGCGGTGGCGAAACGGAAGGGCGACGCTATCTCGATGGTCAGCTGCTGATCGCGATGCCCGTCATGGGCGATCCCCGCTTCGAACGTTCGGTCATTTATCTCTGCGCCCATTCGGCTGAAGGCGCCATGGGAATCATCGTCAATCGCCCGGCGGGCAGCATCGACTTTCCGGGATTGCTGGTGCAACTCGACATCATCAAGAAGGCCGACCAGATCAAGCTGCCGGAAAATGCCGAGAGCATGAAGGTCCTCAAGGGTGGCCCGGTGGAGACCGGGCGCGGCTTCGTGTTGCATTCGAGCGATTTCTTCATTGAGGATGCGACGCTGAAGATCGACGACGAGATATGTCTGACCGCAACCGTCGATATCCTCAAGGCGATCGCAAGGGGCGCCGGTCCCAAGCACGCCGTGCTCGCGCTCGGCTATGCCGGCTGGGCGGCGGGCCAGCTGGAGAGCGAAATCCAGGACAATGGATGGCTGCATTGTGATGCCGATCCCGATCTGATCTTCGGCGACGATATCGACGAAAAATACAATCGCGCCTTGCGCAAGATCGGGATCGATCCCGGCATGCTGTCGAACGAAGCCGGGCACGCTTAATCCTCCACGAAACTTATTCGGTCGTCCCGGCGAGCGCGGGAAGGAGATTCTTGCGCTTACTCCGCCGCCTGTTGCGCGACGGTGGACTCGGTGCCGGCCACGGTGGCTCGCCGCATGTCGCGCGGTTGCGACTGATCATAGCGGCGGACGCGGTGCATGGTCTGCCGGTTGTCCCACATCACGAGATCGTGCACCGTCCATTTGTGCACGTAGACGAAGTCCGGTTGTGTCGCGTGCTCGGTGAGGTCGCGCAGCAACAGCCGCGCCTCGGGCACGCTCATGCCGAGGATCGCGCCGGCATGCGACGACAAATAGAGCGACTTGCGGCGATGCACGGGATGGGTTCGTACCAGCCGTTGCAGCACCGGCTTGAACATCTGCTTTTCTTCTTCGCTGTAATCGACGAAGCCGAGCGATCCGCGCGAATACATCAACGAATGTTCGCAGATCAGATCCTCTATCTCGGCCTTGGTCTCCTCGTCGAGCGCGTCATAGGCCGCGCGCATGTCGGCGAATTCCGTGTTGCCGCCCATCGGGTTCACCACCCGAGCTGACAACAGCGAGAATTTCGCCGGGATGACGCGAAACGAACTGTCGGAATGCCACAGGCAATTGCCGAGATTGAACAGATGCGTGCGATGATCGCGCGGCAACGGCTTGCCGTCCTTGCCGAGATTGGAAACGTCGTTGAGCCCCGACGTGAGCCGGTAATCTTCCCTCCTGGTGACGGTTCCGCCACGCGCGGTCTCGCGCTCGCCGAAATTCAGCGCAAACGCCAATTGCTGCTCGTCGGTAATGTCCTGATCGCGGAACAGCAGCACGGCGTATTCATCCATGCCGGCTTCGATGTCGCGCGCCTCTTGCGCTGTCAGCGGCTTTCGCAAATCGACGCCGGAGACTTCGCCGAAAAAATGCGGGTGAAGCTTCCGGATCGTCACGGTCATTGCGTCCCTCCTTTCAGCTCTCGCGCGACTTGTTCCGCCGCATCTGGACAAAAGGCTACCGGCTGACCCTGCCAAGTCAACCGCTCAAGCAGGTGCCGCGCTGGCGAAATAGCGGCTGACGCGCGCCTGAGTTGAACCGATGGCTATCGCGTGACGTCACCCGGCGGCGCTGCTGCCGAGCGTCCGACATTGGCTGGCGGTCGCGGCACGCCCGGCGGACCTGGCAAGCGCGGCTGCGGTTGCACCTGACGCGGAGGCGGCGGCGGGCTGCCGAAGCCAAAGAAATTCCGGAATGCCGGCGGGGCCGGCTGAAGCGGCGCGCCCGGTTGACCCGGTGCGGTGCCCGGTTGGAGGGAAGCCGGCTTCTTCGGCTTTTGCGCCTGCGCTGGAGGCGGTGCTGCCGCAGGCGATCCATCCGGAGAAACATTGGCTACTGGCGTCTCGCCCTTGGCCGGCTCGCGTCCCACTTCGCGCCGTGGCCAGGTGAAGTCGTCGGCGCGGCCCGCCGGTGGCGCCAATGGTTCGCCCTTTACCAATGTTCGCGCGGCGAGCGCATCGATTGCGGCCGGTCGCGTTCCCGGACCGCCGAGCAATTGATCGGTGCCGATGGAGGATGCGACCAGCGGCAGGATCGGTCCGGCAAGCGGCCGCGGTGCCGGCTGCCCCGGCAGCGCATTGGCATCGGGAGTTCCGGGCTCGCTCGGCAGCGTGATCGGCGCGGAGCGTCCCGCGAGCAGCCGGGTGATTTCGCGCTCGACATAATGTGCAAGCTTGCGCGCGCCGGGCTTCGTGAAATACACGCCATCATAGGAACGCAGGCGGCGGATCTGGCCTTCGAAGTCGGGACCCTGTTGCAGGAAGCGGCCGGCTTCGTCGACAAATCCGTCCCAGACATCGACATAGGTGATACCGGCCTTGGCAGAGCCTTCGCGGTACAGCGAATCCAGGAACAGCGCATCCGACATCGCCTTGGTGCCGCGCACCGCGGGCAGCCCGACCCACAGCACGGGCACGCCCTTGGTCTTCAGGACCGCGATCATCTCGTCGATCTTCTTGTTGTAGAGTTCGACCCATCGTTCGTCGCGGAACTCGGCAACGCCGGTTGGCGATCGCGAGCTTCTTTCCGGCGAAACCGTTGGCTGCGGCTCGCCGTTCTCGGCATCGTCGGACAATTCTGCCTCGCTCGGCCTGCCGTCGGTCTTGGCGGCGCCGGCATCGGCCGCATCGTCGGTCTTGCCCGCCGGCCTGGTTTCGCCGGATTTGGAATCCGGCCTGGCGCGGGCATCCTTCTTGTCGTTCTTCTTGTCGCCCGGCTTGCCGTCCGATTTCTCGGCCGCCTGTTCCCTTATGGGCACGCGGTCATTCAGACCGAGCATCATGACAATGACGTCGGGTTTCTCGGTGGCAAGGATAGTCTTGGCCGCGGCCGCCCAGTCTGCCGGTTCGCCCTTGGGTTGATATCTGATGAGGCCCGAGACGGTCTTGTGCCTGCGGATCACGCCCATGTCCGGCTGCTCGGTATAGGCGTCCTCAAGACCGTAAGCGAGCCAATCCGCCATGGCATCGCCAAGCACCAGGATATTGCGTTCCGCGACGGTTTCGCGTTTTGCCGGCGGTGGCGCCCTTGAGAAATCCTCGACGCGCTTTGGCACCTGCTGCTGGAAGGGAGCGAAAAAGTCGCCGCCGAACCAGCCGCCGCCGCCGAATCCCCGTTGCTGCTGTTGTTGCTGCACCTGGCCCGGCGGCCGCCACGGCCCGCCGAAGCCGAAGAACTGCGCCGACGCCGGTCCCACGACCAAAAGCCCGACCGCAAACGCCAATGCGATCAGCGGACCTGTGTCGGCGAATACCCGCAAAAAAGATTTCGGCTTCGGCATGCGGCTCTGTCGGATGGGGTGGTTCGAAAACATAGCTAATGATAGCCGAATCCGGCCGCAAGCGGGCAGATTTAAAGGAGCTGGGACCGGTTGCGGTGGGATAAGGCTGATTTGCCCGGAAATCACCGCCCCCGGAGGCGCTCCAGCACTTCCGATGAGGCAAATCCGTCTGCCGGCGCGCCGATCGAGGCCTGGAAACTGCGCAGCGCCTGGCGGGTCTCGCCGCCGAACTGGCCGTCCGGCGTGCCGCGATAGAAGCCCCGCTGGGCCAGAAGCTGCTGCAGTTCCAGCCGCTCGGCGCGCGACAATTCCCGCTCCTCGCGCGGCCAGGGCTGCACGAAGGGCGGCCCGCCCCGCAGCCGGTCGGCGAAATGGCCGATCGCCAGCGCATAGGCTTCAGCCGGATTGTATTTCATGATCACACGGAAATTCTCGAGCATCAGGAAGCCCGGCCCCTCGGCGCCGGCCGGTGCCAGCAGATAGGCTTTGTCGCCCGATGCCGGAAATGGCTGACCGTTGGCGCGCTTGATGCCGAGTTGCTCCCACTGCGCGAAGCTCATGGTCCTGGCCCGATCGGCCAGCATGTAGTTGAAGCCCTTCGGCACCACGACTTCGTAGCCCCAGCTCTTGCCGTTTTGCCAACCGTCCCTCTTCAGATTGTTGGCGGTGGACGCGATCAGATCGGCCGGATCGTCGACCACGTCGCGCTTTCCGTCTCCATCGGCGTCGACCGCAAAACGCTTGAAGGCCGTCGGCATGAATTGGGTGGGGCCAAACGCGCCGGCCCAGGAGCCGCGCATCTGTTCGGGACGCAGATCACCGTGGTGCAGGATCTCCAGCGCCGCGAGAAACTCATCCTTGAAATATGGCTGGCGCCGGCCGATGCAGGCCAGCGTTGCCGTCGATTGCAGTACACTGCGGTCACCGATCTGGGTCGAGTAGTTCGAACTCGATGCCCCAGATCGCGGCGATGACATAGCGGTCGACGCCATAGGCCTTTTCCGTCGCGTCGAACTGCGGCTTGTATTTGGCAAGGATCTCGCGGCCCTTGGCGAGGCGGTTGTCGTTCACCAATATGTCGAGATAGTCCCAGATCGACTTGGTGAATTCGGGTTGCGAGTCGAGCAGATCCATGATGCGCAGGTCGGGGCTAAGGCCCGCGGTGAAACGCTGAAAGCTTTCCTGCGAAATGTTGCGGCGTGCGGCATCTGGCCACATCGAGGCAATGCAATTGTCGAAATTCGCCGCAGCCTGGCGGATCGCGCTTGCCGTCATCAGCGGGTGGCCGGAAGCGCCGTCCTCGCCGCTCCATGGCTGCGGGCCGCCGCCTCCCGGCGCCGGTTGGGCGGGCGCGCCCGCCTGGCCAGTTTGGCCGGTTTTGGAGGAGGAACCGCCGAAAATGTTGCCGAGGAAGTCGAGCGGGCTGCTGCCGGAAGATTGCGCGCGCGCGGCGCCGCTCCAAAACAGCATGGCTGCGAGGAGTGCCGCGCCCGCTCGTCCAGTGGCCGACCTTGTCTCTTGCCGCATCATTTCCGCATCCGCGAGCCTCAAATCCAGCTCTTTAACGAGGCCGCCCGAGAGTTTCCAATTGCTTAACAAAAGCGAAATTTTTGCGTCATGATTTTTGCGTCATGGGTTTCGTCAAGGACGCCCTCGTCCCGAGGAGGCGCCCCCGGGGGCGTCCCGAGGGACGACGCGTTAACAGGACATTATGCGGGGAGGAAGCGGAAACCTTTATCACACATCCGCCTTTGTTCCCGACTGCAAACCGGCTACCAACATCCCTTAAAAGCGTTGTTTCCTACCGATCAGCAAGGCAGTCCGATACCTCATGAAAATCCGCAAAGCCGTTTTCCCCGTTGCCGGTCTCGGCACCCGCGTCCTGCCTGCCACCAAGGCGATGCCCAAGGAAATGCTGACCATCGTCGACAGACCGCTGATCCAGTATGTCATCGATGAGGCAAAGGAAGCCGGCATCGAGCATTTCGTCTTCGTCACCGGGCGCAACAAGGGCGTGATCGAGGATCATTTCGACCGGATGTTCGAGCTCGATGCCACCCTTGCCGCCCGCGGCAAGAAGGCGGAGATCGAAATTCTGGCGCGCGACCAGCCGGAAGCTGGCGCCATGAGCTTCACGCGGCAACAATCGCCGCTCGGGCTTGGCCACGCGGTCTGGTGCGCGCGCGATATCGTAGGCGACGAGCCGTTCGCAGTTCTGCTGCCGGATGAACTGGTGCTCAACACTCCCGGTTGCCTCGCGCAGATGATCGAGGCCGCAGGCAAGCTTGGCGAAAAATCCAATCTGATCGCGGTGGAAGCCGTGCCCGACCATCTCACCCATCAATATGGCATCTGCGGCGTGGGCAAGCGCAAGGGCAACATGTTCGAGGTCGACGGCATGGTGGAAAAGCCGCCGAAGGGGACCGCGCCGTCGAATCTCTCGATCACCGGGCGCTACATCCTGCAGCCGGAAATTTTCGCGATCCTGCAGAAGCAGGAGCGCGGCGCCGGCGGCGAGATCCAGCTGACCGATGCGATGATCGGATTATCGAAGACGCAGAAATTCTATGGCGTCGAGTTCAGGGGCGAGCGGCACGATTGCGGCTCCAAGGCCGGTTTCCTGCGCGCCAACATCGCCTATGGCATGGCTCGCGCCGACCTGCGCGAGGACCTGCGCGCGGAGATGAAGAAATATCTGGAGAAGTGAGGGGACAAAAGCGCTAAAGCGCGATGATTTTTGCCTGAAGCAATCGCGCCGCGAAGCTTCCACCTCCCCTTGAAAAGGGGAGGTCGCTTTGCTCCGGGAGGAGCAAGGCGGGAGGGGATCAACCGTCACGATGAGGGTGATCATATGACCCCCACCCCAACCCTCCCCCTTTCAGGGGGAGGGAGCGCACTTTCGCCGCGGTTACAGTCAGTTCGACTTCATCATGCTTTGGCTCGGCCGCCGCAAGCGGCTTCGTCTCTCGCAACTGCCCCCGCCGCTCACATCACCAGAACTTGTAGCTCACGCCGAGGCGCGCAATATCGGCGGTCGCGCTCGATCTGACGCGGAAGGTACTGACATTGTCAAAGCCAGTGATCGCGGCGCCCGTCGCATCCTTCCACAAGGTATCCTTGTTGGCGAAATCGAGGTGAAGATATTCGCCGCGCAGGATCCAGTTCGTCGTCAACGCATATTCGACGCCGCCGCCAATCGCGACTCCCATGTGGAAGCTGCTGTCGCTCGCAATGGAATTGACCGCCCCGGGGTTGGCGCAGGTTGAACAATTCAGAAACGTTTCCGATGCATTGATATGACCCCAGGCCGGGCCCGCGGTGACATAGACCAGCGTGTGGTCGGAAGTCAGGCCGAACCGGGCCCGGAAGGTGCTGAACGCGTCCAGTTTGGACGATGCGACCAAAGAATTGTCAGCACTCGTACCATTCCTACCGACGCAATCGCCGAAGCATGTCGTGTCGTTCGCCTTGAAGCTCGACCAGTTGAAATCGCCCTCGAGGCCGAAGAGGAAGGACGGCGAAAGCTGCCAATTGTAGCCGGCGTGGAGGCCGCCAACCGCGCCGAGCGACTTCAGCGACGGACCCGCCACCGTGTCCTCCAAGAAATTGTCGATGTCGTTGACCGGCAGCGAGGCCATGCCGCCGCCAACCGTGCCGCCGATATAAAATCCGCTCC
This sequence comes from uncultured Alphaproteobacteria bacterium, assembly GCA_963820275.1. Classification (GTDB taxonomy): domain Bacteria; phylum Pseudomonadota; class Alphaproteobacteria; order Rhizobiales; family Xanthobacteraceae; genus Bradyrhizobium. The sequence continues at coordinate 206,357 of CAWFZL010000016.1, read as the reverse complement.
AGCTGAAGGCGGGTGCGGGCGCGGCCTTCCAGGCCGGTGCCGTCATGTCGGCCGACATCGCCGGGTGAGTCGCAGTGAGCGCGCCGAGCACGAGGCCGCCGATGATGCTCAACAGCGCGCTTGTCTTGGTCTTCATCGTCATCATGTTCTCCGGTGGACTTTTTGAATTGTTGCGAGACGGATCGCCGTTGCTTCGCGGCAGGAGGAGTAATCACGGATTCGAAGAAGCGTCTTGACCGCTAGCGACACGAAGTTCGCTATACGCCTAACTCGATACGTTTCTGCGCGGCCGTGTCCGTCGCGCAACAGAGGTGCGCGCGGAGATGAGGAAATGTTCGGAAGCAGTGAGCGCTGCGGAGCTTTCTCTCGTCATGGCCGGGCTTGTCCCGGCCATCCACGTCTTGCAATGTTTCGGCATGGCGGGCGGCGGTTACATTTACATGCTGACAAATCGCCCGAACGGCATTCTCTACGTGGGCGTGACCAACGACCTCGTTCGTCGTGTGTTTGAGCATCGTAACGGATACATAGAAGGTTTCACGAGGCGCTACGGACTGAAAAGACTCGTTTACTTCGAACGATTTGAGAGCATCCGCAACGCGATCCAGCGTGAGCATAATATCAAACATTGGCCTCGCGCATGGAAGGTTCGGCTGATTGTCGCCGAAAATCCGGATTGGAACGATTTGTTCGAGACAATCGCGAAGTAAGACGTGGATGCCCGGCACAAGGCCGGGCATGACGAGCTTCGTGGGAGTAATCGAGTAACCTGAACTAACGGCGAAACCCGCAGCGGGATGCCCACACAAATGATCGCCGCCGATCACATCACCAGAACTTGTAGCTTGACGCCGATTCGCTGGCGCTCGCAGCGACGGGCCCGCAGCAGATCACGCCACGAGCGACAGGTTGGGCGCGCTGGCGAGCACGCAGCGATTGCGGCCACTGTCCTTGGCGGCGTAGAGCGCCTGGTCGGCGGCTTGCACGAGCCGCGCCCATTCCGCGGTCGTGTTGGGGACGAGGCTCGCAACCCCGATGCTGACGGTCGTGATGGCGGGCTCGCCGCACCATTGCTCCACTTTCAGGCGGATCGTTTCGGCCACCCTGAAAGCATCCACGGGAGAGAGCCCCGGCAACAACACGGCGAACTCCTCGCCGCCATAGCGCACGGCGCAGTCGCCGGCCCGCCGCACCGAGTCCGAAATGCAGATCGCGATCCCGACCAGCACCTGGTCGCCCGCCTGGTGTCCGAACGTGTCGTTGTATTCCTTGAAATGGTCGGCGTCGATCATGAGCAATGCGAGCGGTTTCTTCTGCCGCGCCGCGCGCCGCCATTCGGCATCGATGGCGACATCGAACTTGCGGCGGTTCTGCAGGCCGGTCAGCGCATCAGTCGTGGCAAGTTCCTCGAGCTTGTCTTCGGCAGCCGCACGGCGCCCGATCTCGTGGGCCAGAAACAGCGTCACGCCCAGAACGAACACGATCAGCACCGACATGATCGCGCCGATCCGCGTCGCCTCCAGCAGCCAGAGGCTGTAGATGTCGCTCCAGAGCTTGCCAACGAGAACGACGAGCGGCTTCGTGCTGTCGCGCCAGACATAGAGCCGGGGGGTGTGGGTCGAATAGGATATTCCGGTATACGATCCGCTCGGTTCCGACATCACCCGCTTGACGGTCGGCAAGTACCCAAGGTTCTTGCCGATGATGTCGAGGTCGAACGGCGTGCGCATGATCACCGTGCCGTCGCGGCGAAAGACGGTGATGATGTCGTTCGCTCCGAGCTGCAGGCGGCCGAAAAGATCGTGAAAATAGCTGAAGCGTATCGAGCCCGCGACTACGCCGAGAAACTTTCCGTCCTCGCCCGTGATGCGGCGGCTGAGCACGATCGCATAGGTGCCGTGGTGAAGCATCGGGCGGCTGACGAAAAGGCCGGCGTCGGGCTGCTCGCGGTGAACCCTGAAATACTCCTCCTCGCTGCGATTTTCCGGCAGCGGATCCAGCGTCGAGGCATCCATGGTCAGTCGTCCCTCGGCGTCGAACACCTGGATCACGCCGAAATGCTTCGCCGCCGCGGCACGATCGAACAGGATCAGTTGCCGGATCGGCTTTGAGACCTCGTTGATCCCCGGCTCGACCATGTTGCTCGCCACGGCGCGCAGCGAGATGTCGTAAAGCTCGACGTTACGGTCGATGTCGGCATCGATGCTCGATGCGAGATTTTCGAGAGACTGGCGCGCCAGCTGTTCCTCGCCGCGCCGCATTTCCAGCATCACGCTGACGCAGATCGCGGAAAAGCCGATGACGGTGACCAAAGCGAAGAGTATCAGCAGCTTTGCTGAAAGCCGCCAGGGTTGGCTGGCTCCATCCTTGCGCCGTCCAAATCGCATCACGTTCTCCGGGTATTTAGCGCATGCGCCCGGAATGGTTGCCGTCGGCTTAAACACCCACTGGCAGAAGCGACAATGCGTTAACGCTTCGTTGCCGCAAGGCCAGGGAAGGGCTCGGCGCCTCCCTCACCCTGAAAGGGGGGAGGGTCGGGGAGGGGGTCAATTCGGCTAGTCGAAGTGCAGAAACAGCAATACTGGCACGAAGCGTGTGACCCCCTCCCGGCTCGCTTCGCTCGCCGACCTCCCCTTTTAGGGGGAGGTGAAGAGACATCGGAAACCGCTGCACACTTTTCCGGATCATGCTTTAGGATTGGCGAGAAACGCTTCGGCGATGGGGTATCCGCCGAGCATGACCGGTGCGAGAAGCAAAAAGTGAGCGATTACGACGCGCTGCGCGATTATCTGAAACAGCAGAAGCCTGCCGAATTCGTCCTGAGCTTCGAACAGATCGAGGAGATCACAGGCAGCCCGTTGCCGCGCGCGGCGCAGCGCGCGTCATGGTGGGAGACCCTGCGTAGCCCCCAGGAGAAAATGCCGCAGCGCGAGGCCTGCCTCGCCGCCGGTTACATCGCCACGCGCTTGCCGGACGGAAGGAGCGTGCGATTCGAGCGGATGGACACGCGCCGTCGATGAAGAAAGCTAGCGGGCGGGCATACCCCCAGGATGCCCGCCCGCTCGCGCCGCGCCCTTAGATCCGGGGCTGGCTCGGAAACAGGGCAGCGCGTTTTCTTAGAACCTGTAATTCACGCCGACGCGTCCGATATTCAGCTTTGTCTTGTCCTGATAGCTTTGCGTGAAGATGGTATCGATCACCGTCATGGCGGTCGTGGACGATCCGAGATCCACATGGAGATATTCGGCCTTCGCCGTCCAATGACCGGCAAACGCCCATTCGATGCCGCCTCCCGCGGTCCAACCGGACTGTATGCCCGATCGGGACCCGGTACCGGTGAACATCGAGGCGGGAACAAACAAGGGAAATGTCAAAGTATCGGAAGATGTCGAATGAACGGCAGCGAAACCGGCGGTGCCGTAGAGGAGAACATGATCCACCGCGTAGCCGAGCCTTCCGCGCGCGGTGTAGAGCCAATCTGCTTTCGAACTCTCGGTGAAGACGTACGGCGTACTGATGAACGGGAACTGCCCGTTCTGCGTGAAATTGTTGGTGCTGCGCAAATTGATGTAGTTGGCATCGCCCTCCACACCCAAAACCAGGTTGCTGATCTGGTAGTTATAGCCAGCCTCGAAACCGGCGGTCACGCCGCTTGCGCTCAGTTTGGCAGAGCCATCGGTCGCAAGTTGGGTCTGAGAATTCGGAGGAGGTTGACCTACCCATGCGGGGCCCGGCAGGAAAGTGTAGCTTGAGCTACCCGATGCGCCGCCAAGATTGCCGCCGCCGTAGAATCCGGTCCAGTTATAAATGGCCGGGGCTGCCATCGGTGCTTTGGTGTAGACCGGCGCCGGCGCCGACATATCGGCGGCGGGGGCGACCGAACTGACACCTGCCATCACGCTGGCTATCGTCAGAACAGCGCCGGCGCGACCGGCAAGGTTGATTTTCGACATTGGTTCTCGCTTCACCGGGCAAGAAATTCTTCGCCGCTTCGACAGGGACGATAGCGGAAAGACTGCGAATACTCCTTAGCCGAAAGCGAACAGCGATTTGGCAATTACCGAACTGTGGTCAACTAGCTGCCGGCTGTTGCAACGCGGCAACGCCAGCGCCGAGCCGCCGCCACGGTACGCCCCAACAATCATAGCGGGAAAGTTGGATTCAGCTCGCCGCCTCGAGGCGGGCTTCGGTCAACAGCCGCATCGCGGCGTCGGCGTCCATCGGCTCGCCGAAGGCGAAGCCTTGCGCATATTCGCAGCCCAGCTGGTAAAGCTCGACGGCGTCGGAATCGGTTTCGGCGCCTTCGGCGACCACCTCCATGCCGAGGTCGTGGGCGAGCGCGATGATCGATTTGAGGATCACCGGCCGCGTGCCGCGGCTCGTGGTGCGGACAAAGGACTGGTCGATCTTGATGGTGTCGAACGGGAAGCGCTGCAGATAGGCCAGCGACGAATGGCCGGTGCCGAAATCGTCGAGCGACAGCCCGGTGCCGAGTTCGCGGATCCGAGTCAGCATCTGGGCTGCGTGTTCCGGATTCTCCATCACCAGCGATTCGGTCAGCTCGAGCTTGAGCGTGCCGCGCGCCACCGAGGAGCGCGACAGCACGGTACGGATGTCGTGAATCAGATCATGCCGCAGCAATTGCCGCGAGGAGACGTTGACGCTGGCGAAGATCGGTTCGCGCGAGCGCATCGCGCGCTGCCAGATCGCGAGCTGCTTTGCGGTCTGGTCCAGCACGAACATGCCCAGATCGACAATCAGGCCGATTTCCTCGGCGATGGAAATGAATTCGACCGGCGACATCCGCCCGAGCTTCGGATGGTCCCAGCGCGCCAGGGCCTCGAAGCCGGCGATCGAGCGGTCTTCCAGCCGCACGATCGGCTGGTACAGGATGGTGATTTCCTCGCGCTCGATGGCGCGGCGCAACTCGCTTTCCAGCGTCAGGCGGTCGGCCTTTCGCGCGCGCATCGCGGGCTTGTAGACGTCGATGCGATCGCCGCCGATGCGCTTGGAGTGATACATCGCAAGTTCGGCGTCCTTGATGATCTCGTCGGAGAGCTGCGCCTGCGGGTCGGAAAGCGCGAGACCGATCGATGCGGTCAGGAAGATCTCGCGGTCGTTGAAGGCAATCGGCGCGCGGATGGTCTTGCGGATGGTCTCGGCGAACGAGGTGATGCGCGCGGGGTCCTGCTCCGACATCAGGATCAGGCCGAACTGGTCGCCGGCCAGCCGCGCCAGCGTATCCTGCGGCTTGAGGATGCGCGTCAGCCGCCGCGCCAGCGTCAGGAGAATGGAATCCCCGACCGCGATGCCGACGGAATCGTTGACCTGCTTGAAGCGGTCGAGATCGATCACCATCAGCGTCGGCCGCAAATGCGGCATGGTCTTGGAGAAATTGGCGACCGCGTTCAGGCGGTCGATGAACAGCTTGCGGTTCGGCAGGCCGGTGAGGTTGTCATGAACCGAGTCGTGCAGCATGCGCTCCTCGGCGTTTTTGGTCTCGGTGACGTCGGTGAGCGTGCCGACCACGCGCGAGACTTCGCCGTCCGAACCGACCACCGGGCGAGCCTTCAGCGCAAACCACATGAAATGTCCGTCGGGCGTGCGCAGGCGGAAATCCTGCACCAGCCGGCCGCGGCGCTGGTCGAGCACGCTGTCGAGCGCCGCGCGGAAACGATCCTGGTCGAGCGGATGCAGCACCTCGAGCCATTTCGCGGCGGGGCCTTCCAGCGCGCCGCGTTTGAGCCCGAGCAGGCTCTCGGTCTCGGGGCTGGTGAAGACCTTGTCGGCGGAGACGTCCCAGTCCCAGATCAGGTCGCCGGAGCCGGTCAGCGCCAGCGCGCGGCGTTCGACATCGGAGACGATCCCGGTGGTGGCGCCGCCGCCCGCAAAAGCGTGCTGCATGACCGTAAATCCGATCAGCATCACGATCAGCACCAGGCCGCCGAGCAGCGCGGGGCCGACGATGTCGTTGGTGACGCTGCCCGCCACCGTCATGCCGGCCGCGATCACCCAGATCACGAGCAGGAACCAGGTCGGGATCAGGAGCACCGCGCGGTCGAAGCCGTGGGTGGAGAGATAGACGATCAGCGCGAAGCCCGCGAAGGCGATCAGCACCAGCGACATCCGCGCGATGCCCGAGGCGACCGCTGGATCGAACAGCGCGAGCGCGACCAGCGAGCCGAGAAACACCAGCCAGCCGACGGTAATGTGCGAATAGCGCACGTGCCAACGGCTGAGATTGAGATAGGCGAACAAAAACACCAGCAGCGTGGCTGCCAGGATCGCTTCGCCGCCCGCGCGCCACACCCGCTCGGCGTTGTTCGACATGTCGAGCACCTTGCCCCAGAAGCCGAAATCGACGCCGATATAGATCAGCACCGCCCAGGCCAGCGCGGCGGCGGCCGGAAACATGATGCTGCCCTTGACCACGAACAGGATGGTCAGCACGAGAGCCAGCAATCCGGAGATGCCGATCACGATGCCCTGGTACAGCGTGAAGGAGTTGACCTTGTCCTTGTAGGCGTCGGGCTCCCAGAGATAGAGCTGCGGCAGCTTGTCGGTGCGCAGCTCCGCGACATAGGTAACGACGGAGCCGGGATCGAGCGTGATACGGAAGATGTCCGCGGTCGGGCTCTCCTGCCGTTCCGGACGGTCGCCGACCGACGGCGTGATGGTTGCGATGCGCGACAGGCCGAGGTCGGGCCACAACAGCCCGGACGACACGATGCGGTAGTGTGGCGCAACGATCAGACGATCGAGCTGGTCGTCAGTGTTGTTGGCGAGCGCGAAGACGACCCAGTTCTGTCCGCCTTCGCGGGCACGGACTTCGATGCGGCGGACGATACCGTCGGTGCCTGGCGCCGTGGAGACCTGGATGCGATCGGTGTCGCTGTGCTGACGCTCGAGCACGGCCGTGAGGTCGATTGCGGACACGTCGCCGCGGACGCTGACGGCGTCGATGGCGCGGGCCGGCGCGGCCGCAAAAATCATGAGCCCCAGCATGAATGCTGCCAGGCACCTGATTAGAGGCAATTTCAGCTCTCCGCAGTCTACGTCGTTTGCAGGCGCAATGTTGGAATCGGACCGTGGGCCCCGACCGAAGCCGGATAGATGACACGAATGCGAAGGAATTCAAAGACTTTCCGGCTGGCCTTCGCTCGCCAGCGTTAAAGGACCAACACAATTTTGCCAATATGTTCGCTGCTCTCCATGCGCCGATGTGCGTCGGCGGCCCTTTCCAGCGGGAAAGTGCTGTCCATCACCGGTTTTATCCGCCCTTCGCGCAAAAGCGGCATCACCCTGGCCTCGATGGCGTTCACCATGGCCGCCTTGTCCGCATTGCTTCGAGGCCTGAGCGTCGAGCCGGTGTGGTGCAGCCTCTTCACCATCAGCCTCGCAAAATTGGCCGTCGCCTTCGGCCCGCCGAGCAGCGCGATCTGGACGATGCGTCCGTCGGTCGCGGCTGCCTCGTAATTCCGCTCGATGTAATCGCCGCCGACCATGTCGAGAATGACGTTCGGTCCGGTCCCCGACGTCATCGCCTTGGCAGCCGCGACGAAATCTTCGCTCTTGTAATTGATGGCGTGATCGGCGCCGAGCTTGATGCAGGCATCGGCTTTCTCCTTCGATCCGACCGTGACGATCACCCTGGCGCCGAACGCTTTCGCAAGCTGGATCGCCATCGTGCCGATGCCGGACGAGCCGCCATGGATCAGTATGGTCTCGCCCGCCTGAAGCGCACCGCGCTCGAACACGTTGTGCCAGACCGTCATCAGCGTTTCCGGGGTGGCGCCGGCCTCAAGCATCGTCAGCGATGACGGCACAGCCATGGCCTGGGCATCCTGTGCGATGCAGTATTGCGCATAGCCGCCGCCGGCTACCAGCGACATCACCTTGTCGCCGAGCCTGTGCTTGCTGCTTCCCTCACCGAGGGCGACGACTTCGCCCGCGACTTCAAGCCCGGGCAGGTCGCTGGCGCCGGGCGGCGGGGGATAGGACCCGGAGCGCTGGGCGACGTCGGGCCGGTTGACGCCCGCGGCAGCGACCTTGATCAGGATTTCGCCCGGTCCGGGCCGCGGCACCGCGCGGGTTTCAGGCAGGAGCACTTCCGGACCGCCGGGCTTGCTGATCGCGACAACGGTCATTTGCGAAGGGACTTTTTCCATGATTTGTACCTGGTGTGGTGGTTCGGAAGTTCTCTTCAGTAGCGCTTCGGGTCCTCAAGAGAATTTGTGAACCGAAATCACACTGGAATCAAAGTTTTCTGGTGTGCTTTCGAATCCGGAGTATTTCGATCATGTTCTGATTGGAGCGGACGTGATCTGTTGTTTGAGCATGATCTCCGCGCAAACGCACACGCGCTTGTCGGGCGAAGAACCGGTTCCACTTTTTTGGATCATGCTTTAGCCAGCACCGCAATTGCTGGCAACCGATACGTGATGACGGAGCGGACACATGGCAATCGAGGATGACGACAGGCCGAGAAAGAAAGTGACCCACGAGATCGGGCAGGACCTCTCCCTCCTGTCGGTGGAAGAGCTCAACGAGCGGATTGCGCTCCTGACCTCGGAGATCGAGCGGCTGCAGACGGCAGCGACGAAGAAGCGCGCCTCGAAGGCCGCCGCCGACGGCTTCTTCAAGTCGTGACAAACTTGCTGTCCTCTTCGTCATGGCGGGGCTTGTTCCGGCCATCCACGTTTCCGTCAGTTAAAGCCCAAAACGTGGATGCCCGGCACAGGGGCCGGGCATGACGACACTTCCCGCTCGGCCAATGGCCCATATGGCAAACGATTTCTGAAGAGAATCGCTCGTTTACGATCGGTTAAGCTTTCTCGGTTATGACTGCTGCCGTCCTCTTTGGACACCGAGTGGCTCCTGTCCACTCTGTTTGACGCCTCCCTGTTATCAACTTCAAAAGCCGCCGGAAACGGCGGCTCTTTTTTTGATGCCGCCCTTCAAGTCCGGTCCGTTCCCACTCGCTGGAAACCATAAAGACTCTTGTGGCTGGACTCCGGCGCGCCGCCGCGCAATGATTTGTTCATCATAATTCGCCATCCGCCGCGTCCAGCCGGCGCGGCGGACGTAAATTAGTGGCGTGAGGCGTCAACGATGTCGGACCGTTCGCAAGGCGAAATCCCGCTCGTTCAATTCAGCGAGCGGCTGACCAATTCGGCAGCGTTCGGAAACCTGTTCCGCGAGGGTATGGATCTGGTCGAGGAGACCGCCGCCTATCTCGACGGGGCTGGCCGCACCGAAGCCAAGGCGCTCGACCGCGCCGTCAGCCTGACTTACGCCACCGAAAGCATGCGCCTGACTACTCGCCTGATGCAGCTTGCCTCGTGGCTGTTGCTGCACCGTGCGGTGAAGGAAGGCGAGATGACCCTTACCCAGGCCAATCGCGAAAAGACCAAGGTCAAGCTCTCGGCGGCCGATCCCGGGCCGGACGAGATGATCGAAAGGCTGCCGGCGCATCTGCAGGACCTGATCGCCCGATCGATGTCGCTGCAGGCGAGAGTCCGTCGCCTCGACGCCACGATCCACGCACCACCCGCCGAGCGCGCCCCGATCGGCAACCCGCTGGTGCCTCAGCTCAACCGCCTGAAGGCTGCGTTCGAGCAGTAGGCTCTTCGCTTCGCCTGCAAGGACCGAGTTAAAACAAAAGCGCCCCCGGTCAGGCCGGGGGCGTTTTGTTTCATGCCTCAAAGCAGGCCGCGCCGCCTCACTCCTTCTTGAGGAAGCCCGAAAACTTCTTCTGGAACCGGGAGACGCGGCCGCCGCGATCCATGATCTGCTGGGCGCCGCCGATCCAGGCCGGATGCGACTTGGAATCGATATCGAGGTGCAGCTTGTCGCCTTCCTTGCCCCAGGTGGAGCGCGTCTGGTATTCGGTTCCGTCGGTCATGACGACCGTAATCGTATGATAATTCGGGTGAATTTCGGCTTTCATGACACGTCCTTTGGCGCGCTTGCGCCGTGTTTCAAACATTGAAGTGACGGATTTGGGCGGCTCTATAACCCAGGCCGCTCGCCAAAACAAGCTGAGCGCGACCCCTGTCGGCTCGGGTGCGAACCGGATTTGCCACCACCGAATATGGGGCCTATTTGGGGGATGGCAAAGCGAGCGGTTGATATCTCATGAGCGCAATGGAACGGCTTGAAGAGCGGGGCGAACAGACCGCACCGCGGCAAGACCTGGCGGCTTCCGATACATCTGCCGTGGCGACGGCATCCCGCATCGAGGAGGCGCTGACGACGAGCCCCGCCAAACGCAGCGAGCGGCTTCGTCCGCTGCTCGCGCTCGCGCCCTATGTGGCGCGCTACCGTGGCCGGGCGACGCTTGCCTTTGTCGCACTGACGATTGCCGCGGTGACGACCCTCATCGTGCCGGTGGCGGTACGGCGGATGATCGACTTCGGATTCACCCCCGAGGGGATCGCCAGGATCAACAGCTATTTCAGCGTGATGGTCGCGGTGGTCGCGGTCCTCGCTCTCGCCAGCGCCTCGCGATACTATCTGGTGATGACCATTGGAGAACGGATCGTCGCCGATCTGCGGCGCGATGTGTTCGCCCACCTGATGTCATTGTCTCCGGCATTCTTCGATTCCGCGCGCAGCGGTGAACTGATCTCGCGCCTGACGGCCGACACCACGCAGATCAAATCCGCGGTCGGCGCCTCGGTTTCGATTGCGCTGCGCAATTTCATGCTGTTCGTTGGCGCCACCGCGATGATGGTCATTACCAGTCCCAGGCTCTCCGGCCTCGTGCTGCTGGCCATTCCGCTGATCGTGCTGCCGCTGGTGGCCTTCGGACGATGGGTGCGGCGGCTGTCGCGCAACGCCCAGGACACGCTCGCCGATGCGAGCGCCTATGCCTCCGAACTCGTTGGCGCGATCCGCACCGTGCAGGCCTATACCGGCGAACGGCTCGCCAACGCGCGTTTCGGCAGTGAAGTGGAGCAGTCCTATGAGGCCGCCCGGAATTCGACGCGGGCGCGCGCCGTGCTCACCGCCATCATCATCTTCATCGTCTTCACCAGCGTCGTCGTAATTCTCTGGATCGGTTCGAACGACGTGCTGACCGGCTTGATCAGCCCCGGCAGGCTCGGCCAGTTCGTGCTGTATGCGGCATTCGCCGCGGCCGCACTCGGACAGCTCAGCGAGGTCTGGGGCGAAGTCTCGGCGGCTTCCGGCGCCGCCGAGCGGTTGTTCGAGATTCTTCGCGTGAGGCCCGCGATATCGGCGCCGCCTTCGCCGCGCGGCTTGCCCGCGCCGTCCCGCGGCGATGTCGTTCTCGAGAAGGTCTCCTTCGCCTATCCGACGCGGCCTGGCACGCTCGCGGTAGACGGCGTTTCGCTGTCGGTGCGCGCCGGCGAGAAAGTTGCGATCGTCGGTCCGTCCGGCGCGGGCAAGAGCACGCTGTTTCATCTGCTCCTGCGCTTCTACGATCCGGCTTCAGGTGTGATCTCGTTCGACGGCGTGCCGATCCGTGATGCCGATCCGGGAGAGGTGCGAAAGCACATTGCGCTCGTGCCGCAGGACTCCGTGGTTTTTGCCGCGAGCGCGCGCGAGAACATCCGCTTCGGCCGCCCCGAAGCCAGCGATGCCGAGGTCGAGCGCGCCGCGGCTCTGGCGCACGCTACCGAATTCATCGGCCGGTTGCCCGGCGGTTTCGACGCCCAGCTCGGCGAGCGCGGCGTCACGCTCTCGGGTGGCCAGCGCCAGCGGATCGCAATCGCGCGCGCGATCCTGCGCGATGCGCCGTTGCTGCTGCTGGACGAGGCGACCTCGTCGCTGGACGCGGAGTCCGAGACGCTGGTGCAGACCGCGCTCGAGGAACTGATGCGTCACCGCACCACGCTGGTGATCGCGCACCGCCTCGCCACGGTACTGTCCTGCGACCGAATCATGGTGATGGATTGTGGCCGCATCGTCGAGCAGGGCACCCACGCTTCGCTGGTCGCAACAGGCGGGCTTTACGCGCGCCTTGCGCGGCTGCAGTTCGAGGGCGCGTGAGGCTTTGCTCACTCACAAATCTTTTGAAACCGCTTCCGCCAGATGGTCCAATATATTTCCCCAGCCCCTGGTATGACCTTCAACGATTGCCGACGTCGGCAGACGCTCGTGGGTCAGCACGAGGTCGGTTTCCTCGCCGCGCGGATTGAGTTCGACGGTTACCAGCGTATTCACATTGTTCGTCAGCGGGCCGATCCACGTGAACACAAGCTTGTGCGGCCGGTCGATCTGCACATAGGTGCCGGATACCTCACGCCTTGATTCCTCCGCTGACATGACAAGGCTGAACGCTCCGCCAGGGCGGAGGTCGCAGCTCGCCTTGCAGTCGACCGCGCCCGGAAAGGGACTCATCCACCGGACCATCAAATCGGGCTTGGTCCAGAGGTCGAAGATTTGCTCCGCGCCGGCCTTCACGCGCCGGCGTATCTGCACGACCGGGCCGGTCGTGTCACCGTGAACCATGCTTGCGATCCTTCGGTCCCGACTTGTGATCCTTCTTGAGTTCGCCCAGCAGGTGCTCCATGGCGTCCAGCCGCTCCTCCCAATAGCGGCGCGTCCGCACGATCCAGCGATCGACCTCGTCCAGCGAACGGGTATTGATGGAGAGAATGTGGTCGCGCCCTTTCCTGTGTCGCTCGATCACGCCGCTCGCTTCCAGCACGCGGATGTGTTTCGACACCGCGTTCAAGGACATATCGAAGGGTTCGGCGACCTCGGTCACGCGCGCCTCGCTGCGTGAGAGCCGTTCGATAATCGCCCGCCGCGTCGGATCGGCCAGCGCGGCAAATACCGCGTCGAGGCGCGCGGTGCGCGCAGCGGCTTCCTTTCTGGCTTCGATCTCAGTCATTCCAAAAATATTCTACCCAGAGGTTGACAATTCATCAAGTCGGCGCTTTATTCAACCATATGGTTGAATATGTTTGAGCATAAGGAGAGCTCGATGCCAAATAAACACGTTGCCGCTGCGGCCGCAGCGGTCGCACTTCTGTCGGCTGCCGTGGCCCCGGCGCGGGCCGAGCCGGTCAAGAACATCGTCCTCGTTCACGGTGCCTTCGCCGATGGTTCTGGATGGCGGCGCGTCGTCGACATTCTTGGCAAGGACGGCTACACGGTCAGTGTTGTTCAGGAGCCGCTGACATCGCTCGCTGACGACGTCGCGGCGACCAAACGGGTGCTGGATCTCCAACAGGGCCCCGTCATTCTGGTCGGCCACAGCTACGGCGGGGTAATCATCACCGAAGCGGGCAATGCGCCGAATGTAGCCGGCCTCGTCTACATCGCCGCCTTCATCCCCGACCGGGGCGAGAGTGCGGTTGGCCTGCTCTCGCAGGCAGCCCCCGCCAACAACGACATGCGCGCCACCAAGGACGATTTCCTGTACCTTGACCCGGCGGCATTCCCTGCCGATTTCGCGGCCGATCTCCCGCCCGCCGAGGCGAACTTCATGGCCCATTCCCAGGCGATGCTGGCCAAGGCCGCCGGCGGCGCGCCCGTGACGACGGCAGCCTGGCATCAGAAGAAGAGCTGGGCGCTGATCGCCACTCGCGACCACAACCTCAATCCCGATCTCGAGCGCACCATGGCGAAGCGGGCCGGCAGCGAAACGATCGAGGTTCCGGCCAGCCACGCCGTTTATGTTTCCAGGCCGGAGGACGTGGCACATTTGATCGAACGGGCGGCAAAGGCGTCTGGCCAGTAACCCCTTTCATCCGCCACGATTGGTCATCAATCCCACGGTCGGCATCGGACCGAGGGCGGAAGGTGGCTTCGGCCTGACCATCGCGCTGTCAATCGCCGTGCCGGCTCGTCCTACTGCTCCCGAGGCGATGGGCTTGCTGGTCGGCAGCGAAATGGCGCGATGGACTACGCCGCCCGTTGCAGCCGCTCGTCGATCTCCGCGCGCAACTGCACGAAGTCAACCGGCTTGGTCAGTAGCCCGGCGGCCCCAAGCTCAACCGCTTTCCTCTTTGTCGCTTCATCACCGTAAGCCGTGATCATGATGACGGGCACGTTGGGCCGGGCCGCCTTCACCTTTGGCAACATTTCCAGTCCGCTCATTCCGGGCATGTTGATGTCAGACAGGATCAGGATCAGGGACGGATCGGCGATCGACTTGGCCCGTTCCAGCGCTTCGGGCGCGGAAGAGGCGAACTCCATGAGAAAACGTCCGGAGCGGATGTCGCGACGAAACTGCTGGCGAAAAAGACTTTCGACGTCGGGTTCGTCGTCGACGACAAGAATATAGGTACTCAATTTCTCTGCTCCCCCACCTTTGTTTGCACCGGAGCGTTGCGCGGCAACGTGATGGTGAACTCGGTGAATGCACCCGGTTCGCTCGCAACGTCCATCACGCCGCCGTGCTGCTTCACCACGATATCATGGCTCATCGACAGACCGAGGCCGGTTCCCTCGCCCGCCGGCTTGGTCGTGAAGAACGGGTTGAAGATCTTTTCCCTGATCTCGAAAGGAATTCCAGTGCCATTGTCGCGGATGCGAATTTCCACCTTGTCCCCCAGATCCCGCGTCACGGCTTTCAGCTTCGGCTCGAAACCGTTGCCGGCTTCGGAAGCGCGTCTGTTCGCGGCATAAAAACCGTTTGAGATCAGGTTCAGGATCACCCGCGTGATTTCCTGGGGGTAGATGTCCGCCACCCCCGCCTCTGGGTCAAAATCGCGCTCCAGCGTGATGTTGAAGCCCTGCTTTTCGGCGCGGGCGCCGTGATAGGCGAGATTGAGGCTCTCGTCCATGATGGCGTTGATTTCGACAGGCCGGCGCTCGCCCGAGCTCGAACGGGAGTGCAGCAGCATGTTCTTGACGATCGAGTTGGCGCGCTTGCCATGCTGCACGACCTTCTCGAGGTTGCTTTTCAGGAGCCCGCGAATTTCGTCGAGCTGTTCGCGCCTGTTGTGCTGGAGCCTCGCATTCTCCAGCACGTCATCCATTTCGTCGACGAGTTCGACGGAGAGCGCCGAGAAATTGTTGACGAAGTTCAGCGGGTTCTTGATCTCATGCGCGATACCGGCGGTGAGCTGGCCGAGCGAAGCAAGCTTCTCGGTCTGCACCAGGCGGTCCTGCGCGGCGTGCAAATCTTCGAGCGAACGCGAAAGCTCCTGCGTGCGTGTCTGAACCTCATCGAACAGGCGAACGTTCTGAATCGCGATCGCAGCCTGGTCCGCGAAGGTCATCACCAGTTCGATTTGCTTGTCGGTAAACGCGCGCGCCTCCGAGCGCGTGAGCGTGATGACGCCGATCGGCACGCCTTCGCGCAACATCGGCACCCCCAGCAGCGTGCGGTAGCCGCCGAGCCGCTGGCCTTCCCCGAAACTGTAATCCGGATCTTTCTCCACATCGGGGATGTGGACCACGACGCCCTCGAGCAGCGCGCGCCCGGTCGCGGTATGGCCGTCGACGACCACAGGGACGTCGCGAACGAAGTTCATGAACTCCTCGGAAAAACCGCAGGACTCGGCACGGTAGAACGCGCCGTCCCTCTCTCGGGTGATCGTGCCCTTGTCGGCGTCGCACAGCCGCACCGCCGTCTCCACCAGCGCGTGCAAAACGGCCGGCAGATCGAACGTGGAGCGGCTGATGGTCTTCAGGACTTCCGCAGTCGCGGTCTGCTGCCGAAGCGATTCCTCGAGGTCGCGTGTCTTTGCCTGCACTTCGTCAAACAGGCGAGCGTTTTCAATCGCGATCACGGCCTGATCGGCAAATGTCTGCAGAAGCGTGATCTGCTTGTCCGTGAACGGCCGTACTTCCGATCGTGTCACGGCCAGCACACCCATGGTCGAGCCGTCCCGCAACATGGGGATTCCAAGCATGGTCCGGAAGCGACCAAGCTTTTGTGCTTCGTGGAACTTGTATTCCTTGTCCGCTGTGGCATCGAGCAGGTGAACCACCCCTCCCTCCTGCAGCGTACGTCCGACCAGTGTTCCCCGCCCGGGAGTCAAGGGTGTCCGCCGCATAAGATTTTCGTATTCTTCTGAAAAGCCGCTGCATGCCGCCAGCCTGGAAATGCCGCCATCGACCAGATAGATGTGCGAGCTGTCGGCTTCGCAAAGCCGTGCGGCCGATTCCGTAAGCGTGTTTAGCACTGTCTGAACATCGAACGTCGAGCGGCTGATGACCTTCAGCACGTCGGCTGTCGCGGTCTGCTGTTGCAGGGATTCGCTGAGATCGTCGGTGCGTGCCCGCAGTTCCCTGAGCAGCCGCGCGTTCTCGATGGCGATAACCGCCTGTTTTGCGAAGTTGGCGACAAGCTCGATCTGCTTCTCGGTAAAGAGCTTGACCTCCTGGCGGAAAATCGTGATGGCGCCAACCAGATCGTTCTCCCGCAACATAGGCACCGCGATGATGGTCCGCGCTCCGGCCAGGTCGACATTCGCACGCCGTATTGGATCGCCTTCGAGATAGGCGCGTTCCGCCTTGGCATCTTCCATTTGGACGACTTGCCTGGTTCTGATCAGCCGGCCCATCAGGTTGTTCGGGCCGGGATGGATCAACGGTTCGCGCCGTCGCAGCTCAGCAAAGGCGGGAGGCGCATTGTGAAGGGCGACGCAGCGCGTTGCCTCGCCTTCCATCAACCACATCATGCCGAACCTGGCGCCGCAGATCCGCGTGGCATTTTCGAGCAGCTTCCGGAAGACCGGGTCCAGTTCGCCTGCCGACGCGCTGATGACCTGCAACACGTCGGAGGTTGCGGTCTGATGCTGCAGCGATTCGCGCAGGTCGGCGGATTTCGCCTGCACCTCTTCGAACAGGCGGGCGTTCTCGATGGCGATCATCGCCTGGTCGGCGAAGGTTTGCACCAGATCGATCTGGCTTTGGGTGAACGGGCCGGGCTCAGGTCGCGTCAGTACCAGCACGCCTTCGACATTGTCGTCCCTGAGCATCGGCACGCCAAGCGTCCCGCGAATTCTGTTCAAGGAGCTCTCGGGCATTTCCATTTCCGGGTCCGCAAGGACATCGGCTATGACTTCGACCTTCCCCGATGCGATGACGCGCGCGGTGGCCGAACCGCGGCCGGCCCTCGGCGGGTTTGCTGCCCAATAATGCAGGAATTCGGGGGTGGTGCTGGAAGCGGCTCTCAGCGGAAACACGTCGCCTTCGCGAAGGAAGATCGAACCGCGATTGGCGCCGCACAATTTGACCGCGGACTTGATCAGCGTTTCGAGAACGCTCTGGAGATCGAAAGTCGAACGACTGATGACCTTGAGCACGTCGGCGGTCGCGGCCTGCTGCGCAATCGACTCATCGAGCCTGCGTTGCAGATCAGTAATGACCTGCTGGGGAACAACGTTGTCGGTCACAATGAATTTTCCAAAATATCGGGCAAGACGCCGGGCAGCAGCTCGGGCCTTGCTCCTGATATATCAAAGCACGACGGTCCGGCGTCAGCTAGGGGTAGCCGGGCGTCAATCGACCGAATTGCCAGCCCCCCGCGGGTCACGAGAGGCGCCCCTTGAGCGGACGGTGGCCGGTGGATTTCCGGCATACCCCCTAAACGACGGAGGTCGTGCTTCGACTCCAAAGATCGCGAAAGGCCAAATCGGCAACACACCGCAACAAAGGGCGACTACTCGATCACGTCATCGGCGATGGCAATGATAGTTGGCGGCAACGTCATTTTCATCGCGTTGGCCGTCTTCAAATTGACGATCAGTTCGAACTTGGTGACTTGCTCGACTGGGAGGTCTGCGGGCTTCGCACCTTTGAAAATCCTGTCCACGAAATATGCGCCACGATGATACATCTCCCAAAGATTTTCGCCGTAGGACATCAGCCCTCCCGCCGAAACCCATTCACGCGCGACGTACATTCCTGGCAACTGGTTTTGCAGCGCGAAGTCAAGGATCTCTTCCCGATGCTGAAGAGTGAGAGCGTCCTGCAATACGATGAACGCGTCCGGACGGTTTTCGGAAATCTTCGCAAGCGCCGGTGCAATTGCCGCTTGATCCCGCACTTCCAGCGCCTGAACCTCTATTCCGAGAGCGGCTGCCGCAGCTTTGGTCTGTTTCCACGGATAAGCCAGCGCAGCGTTCGCGCCATTCCACAGGACCGCGACCTTGGACAGACCAGGGAGCACCTGTTTGAGAATCTCCAGGCGCTTGATGCTTAGTGCTGCGGTCTGTGCCGCGCCGCCGGTTATGTTGCCGCCCGGATTTGCGAGACTTGCTATCAATCCGCTTTCGACCGGACTGATTGCGTTCGGAAAGACAACAGGGATTGTCGTGGTGGCCTTCTTGATTGCCTGTGCCGCCGGCGTCGTTGTAACGACTATTACGTCGACCGCTTGTTGAACCATCTCCGCTGCAAATTCCGGGAAACGTTCTGCCTGACCAGCAGCGTACCGACGATCGACGATCAGGTTCCTGCCCTCGACATAGCCAAGCTCCTTGAGGCCAGTAAAAAGCCCTTCGTAAAACTTCTCGTAGCCATGAGCAACGAAACCCATTCGCCAGGTTCGCCCGGAGCCTTGCGCAAGGGCCGATTGAAAACGAACTGCAACCGCGCCGCCCGCGAGAGCGATAAAATCACGTCGTTTCATTCGATCGACTCACATTGGCGAAACAGCTCGCAAGGGCGGGTTGGCGCAGCGTAACCCGCCATCGTGAGCGTGACGCAGCGACGAAGTGCGGCAGATTAAGCTATCGCTAATCCTACCTGCGGGCTAGTGATCCGGCGCGCATTTCGGCGAGAGCGTCGGCACGTTCGCCCATATCCAGTTTTTCCAGGAGCCGTCCTCGGCGACGCAGGCGGATGCGGAAGCCTGCGGCACCTGCGCGCCCCTGAGGAGGGCATAGTGCCGGTCGACCCATGTCGCCGAAAAAAATCCCGCGATGATGACGGCCAGAAACGTCACCGAGCCCATTGCAAATACGGTTCGCGTCATCGGGCCTCTCCCGTCAAGCTATCTCGATGGGCGATGATTGCGGTTGAATCGCACTATCGACAGCCTCGTCTGACCTCGCCCTATCGGGGGTATCTGTCAATGTGACCGATCGAAGCGAAGTGGACCGCGGAAGGACTTCTCAATTGCCCGAACCGGCCCAACCGGATCGGTTTGATGATGTCCGTTGATCGGATAGACCGGAAGTGGCTGGCAGAGGGTCGAAACGGTGCCTTTGACCCAATGCTGACTTCAGGGCCCCCATATATCCGCGCCGGGGTTCATTGCCACCGGGCAACGTGCTAGTTTGTGGCGAGCAACGCTTGTCTCTGGCCTTTGGGGGTGGGACATGGAGCGACGCGAATTCGTTATCGCGCTCGGTGGAACGGCGGCGTGGGTAATTGCCGCACAGGCTCAGCAACCGAGCCCGACCATCGGTTTTCTCCACCAGGGATCGCTGCCACCTCTGTCATTGAGGGCCGCATTCCGGAAGGGCCTAGTCGAGGCAGGCATCAATGAAGGCCTCACCATCACGATCGAAGATCGTCCAGCGGATGGTCAATATAACCGACTGCCGGCACTGGCGGCGGACCTGGTCAGCCGTCAGGTGACGGTGATCGCAGCTGAGCTTCTTCCTGCTGCGCTAGCGGCCAAAACGGCCACTCAGACAATCCCAATCGTTTTTCTGAGCGGCAGCGATCCGATCGGATCGGGCCTGGTATCGAGCATCAATCGGCCGACGAGTAACGTCACCGGCATTGCTTTCATGTTCACCAGGCTCGGGGCGAAGAACCTGGAGTTGTTGCGCGAGCTCGTGCCTAATGCCTCTTCGATCGCCGCGCTCGCGAATCCGATCAATCCGAACGCTGAACCCCAGTTGAGAGACCTGCAAGCGGCCGCGCGAACCCTTGGCCTGCAACTTGTCACCGTTGGCGCAAGCAACGACACGGAACTCGATAGCGTTTTCCTCACACTGTCGCAGCGCCAGATCGGAGCCCTGATCGTTACCGCCGATGGATATCTGATCAGCCGGCAGGACCAACTCGTGGCCCTGGCGGACCGATACGTGGTACCCGCCATATATCCGCTGAGCCAGTATGTAGAGGCAGGCGGACTGATGAGCTACGGCGCAAATCTTGCCGACGCATTTCGCCAATGCGGAATTTATGTCGGAAAGATCCTCAAGGGCGCGAAGCCAGTCGACTTGCCGGTATTGCAGCCGTCAACATACGAATTTGTCATCAATCTCAAGACCGCAAGGAAGCTCGGCCTGACTGTGCCACCCACATTGCAGGCGCTCGCTGACCAGGTGATCGAATAAGGGGCTGCCTTCGTTGCATTTGTCTCGTTGGCACGAAACCGACATGCTTGGGCGGGCTGACGACGTCCGTTCATGGCGGCAAAGCAGACCTCGCGGTTACGAGCGCCGACTTCCGAAATTGACCGAAAGCGGACATTTGCTGTTCCGGAAATTGAAATCGACTTTGTCTCCTCAGGATGCCTGCACGAGCCGGACTTCACAAAGATTCGATCGATGGGATGGGGTACCGCTGACAGGGTCGCGAACGGCGGCGTCGACCGTCAGATTGAAGTTCGTGCCGTTCGGATTGAAGGGATCGGAGACGCCCACTCCCAACTCATCGCAACCCTGCCACCAGCCATGCTCGCCGACGACAACGCGTGGATCGAGTTTATCGCTGAACCGCGCCCGGGCCCGCATCGCGCCGGCCGGGGTGCGGACGTCAACCCAATCGCCGTTCTTGATTCCACGGGCCGCGGCAGTCATCGGATTCAGTTCGATCTCCGGGTGCGGTGCGCGCTTGCGCAGGCTCGGCAGTCCGCGATGCTGGGTCTGACAAAAGAGACTGGGTTTGGCGCAGGTCAGGATCAACGGGAAGGAAGCAGCCAGGTCAGGGCGCGCAACCGGGCCGATTGGCGGTTCGACAAAGTCCGGCAAGGCCGGATAGCCATGATCAAGGAAGGTCTCGGACCAGAATTCGATTTTCCGCGACGGCGTCGGGAAGCCGCGCGGGTTTCCCTTGTCGTCGCTTGCAGCGTGCTTGAGGTAACGCGTCTTTAGCTGCCTCCGCAATCCGGCGGGTTCCGCTCGAAGCTGATCCAAGGTGATGCCGCTTGGGCCAAGCTGATATCGGTAAGCCGCATCGACATCACCATTCCAGAAATGCTCGCCAAGACCAAGACGCACAGCCAGGTCGAAAATGAAATCAGAGTCGCTCCGTGCCTGTCCCGGCGGCGCGACGATCGCCTGCCTGAGCTGCACGTGCGATTGGGCACCTTCGCTAATCTCAAAACCGATCTTTAGGGCTTCGCATTCGAAGCAGGAGGCCACCGGCAGCACGATATCCGCAAGTGCGGCCGTAGGCGTCATGAACAGATCGGCATGGCAGTAAAAGTCGAGCGATGCGAGCGCGGCACGTCCGCGAACAGGATCAGCTCGGGCAAGCAGCAGATTGGTGCCGAATCCAATCAGTCCACGAACCGGATAAGGGCTAGCTTCCAGAACAGCGCGGTAGAAATCCTGAGGGGAGACGTGGTTCCAGCGTGCAGGTCCGAGCGGGCGTTCGGCAAACCCGATCGCGGGAGCAAGCCGCTTTGCCGCGGGCAAGTCTTCTCCAGTGATTGGTGCGGTCGGCACGGCGGGGAACAGCACATTTCCCCCAGCCGCGTCGAAACTGCCAGTCAACGCATACAGAAGTGCCATCGCGCGCGCGGTATCCGTAGCGGCAGCGTGATGCTCGTGCCCGCTGTAGGCGTAATAAGAGACCGGGCGCGAGTGCCAAATGATCTCTGCAGCCTCCTCCAGTTGGCGGGGAGGAATCCAGCATGTCGCCTCAATCATTTCGGGCGTATATTTTTTGCATAGCGCGGCATAGTGCTCGAACACAGGCCGACATATCGTTGTGCCGTCGGCAGTTTCGACTTTGCATTCGCCACGCAGCGCGAGATGCTCGCTGGGTGCCTCATAACGCCCGGCGACTGGATCATAACTTACGATGCCGTTGGAAAGTGAATCCCATGCAACAAATCGCCCTCGCCGGCCGCTGGAGGAAACGAGGTCTTCCGCCTTTAGCAACCTGTCGGTATCGGAGCGGATCAGAAGCGGTCCATTGCTCCAACCGCGGACGAACTCCTGATCGTACCACCCTCGCTCGATCATGATGTTGGCCAGACCCAGCGCAAGCGCGCCGTCTGTTCCAGGACGCACGCGCAGCCAGATGTCGGCCTTGTTGGCAAGCCCGACGCTGCGCGGATCAACTACGATCAGCTTCATTCCACGTTTCAGGCCAGCGACCGTCGCGGTCGCATGGGTAATGCGCGAAAACGAGGGATTATAGCCCCATAGGATCAGACAGCCGGACTCGGCGATGTCCGCCATCGCACCGCCAGCGCTTCCGGTCGCAACGCTGCCCACGCCGAAGACGTAGCGCGTCGCAAAACCGCGTCCCCAGCCGCACAGGTCGAGGTGCGATACCTGGTTGGGCGTGCCGAAAGCGTTCATCAGTCTACGAATGAAGACCGCGGAATCCGCAATGGCCGTGGTCGAAGGGGACGATTGACTGAAAGCGACCGCTTCAGGTCCATGCTGCTCCGCAATGCGGCGCATGGCAGCGGCGGTCTGATCGAGCGCGGCATCCCATGAAATTTCTTCCCATCCCGGATCGACGTCACCCTTCGGACGCGTTCGACGTAGCGGCCGTTTCAATCGATCCTTGTGATAGACCAGTTCGGGAGCCGCTCGCCCCTTGGCGCAAATTGCCGCGCCGGTCGGGTGCGTCGGATCAGGATCTAAACGGAGAAATTGACCATCCGTTACAGTCGCCACGGTTCCGCAGCGGGCGATGCATAGACTGCAATATCCATGCACCTGCCGTTCGCCTGGATTATTTGCTGGCATAGAAAAATCCTCGCCCATGTTTGACGCACGAGTCTATTCCAATCCAATATCAGGCCTCCGCGATCAGACTATCTCCTTTCAGCGAGTACCGCCATGTCTGTCGTTGGCACAAAACCGCATGCCGCGATGCCCGACCTGAGTCCGCTTCCGGCTGAAGAGCGGAAGTCGGATTTTGGGGTCGGCCGGTCCGAGTCTGACCCTGGCTGTGCGAAAACGCTGTGCCGCTGTTATGATTTTCCCGTTGATTCTGGGGGAATTGATGCGGCGCTTTGTGGAAGGGGCAGATCGTGGGCAATGGTCGCTATTGCCCGAATGCCTGGATGATTTCATTGACGAGAGTAATCCCGTTCGCGTGATCGACGTATTTGTCGATGCGCTCGATTTGGCCGAGATGAGCTTCGAAGGGGT
This sequence comes from uncultured Alphaproteobacteria bacterium, assembly GCA_963820275.1. Lineage (GTDB taxonomy): Bacteria > Pseudomonadota > Alphaproteobacteria > Rhizobiales > Xanthobacteraceae > Bradyrhizobium. The sequence continues at coordinate 183,129 of CAWFZL010000016.1, read as the reverse complement.
TGAGCCGGCGGCGACTGGTCGGCCGTCGTACCACCCCTCGGTTCTGCTTAAGCTCTATATTTACGGTTATCTGAACCGGGTTCAGTCAAGCCGGCGGCTGGAACGAGAAGCTGGACGCAACGTCGAGGTTATGTGGCTTTTGGGTCGGCTCGCTCCCGATCACAAGACAATCGCGGACTTTCGAAAGGACAACAGCCTGGCGCTTCGCAAGGTCTGTGCACGTTTTGTCGAACTCTGTCGTGAGATGGGCCTTCTGGCGACGGCGAGCGTTGCCATCGATGGGAGCAAGTTCAAGGCCGTAAACAATCGGGACAAGAACTTCACAAAGGCGAAGGTGCAACGGCGGCGAGCTCAGTTGGAGGAGAGCGTCGCCCGCTATCTGAGCCAGCTTGACACGGCCGACCGGCAGGAGCCGACAGAAGCACTGGCGGCGAAGGTAGCAAGGCTCACCGAGAAATTGCCGAAGTTGAAGGAGGAGATGGACAAGCTAGCCGCCTATGAGAAGCAGATGCTGGCTTCGCCCGACCAGCAAATCTCTTTATCCGATCCCGACAGCCGATCGATGGCAACGAGCGGACGTGGGTCCGGCGTTGTCGGCTACAATGTGCAGGTCGCGGTCGATACCGAGCATCATCTGATCATCGCGCATGAGGTGACAAACACCGGTTCAGACCGGGCGCAACTCGCCAACATCGCCTGTCGTGCAAAGGCTGTCCTCGGCGTCGAAAAACTCGAAGCCGTGGCTGATCGTGGCTACTATAGTGGCGAGGAAATCCTCGCCTGCGACAAGGCGGGAATTGCGGTGACGCTTCCCAAGCCGATGACATCAGGTCTTGAGGCACGGGGTCGCTTTGGCAAACAGGACTTTGTCTATCTCAATGACGAGGATGCGTATCGCTGTCCGGCCGGCGAAAAGCTGATCTACCACTACACCAACGAGGAAGACGACCAGCAACTACGACGCTATTGGACCAATGCGTGTCGTGACTGTGCACTCAAAGCTAGCTGCACAACCGGCAAGGAGCGGCGGATTACGCGCTGGGAGCACGAGCACGTGCTGGAGGAGGCACAGAGACGCCTCGACAACAACCCTCATGCCATGCGGCAGCGGCGGGAGACGGTCGAACATCCGTTCGGAACGATGAAAGCCCGCATGGGAGCGACGCACTTCCTGACCAAAACGCTCCCAAAGGTAGCTGCCGAGATGGCCCTCTCGGTCCTTGCATATAATCTGACCCGGGTCATGAACATCATCGGGATCAAGCCGCTAATCGCTGCGATCGCAGCCTAAGTACACCCGCGTCTTTGGCTGCCAGGGCCGACACCCCTAAGGCCGTTTTGACACGGCCAAGACCCGAAGGCGACATTTGGCCCCCCTTCCAGACTGCTGGTCTCGGGCGCTAAGATCATCTCGGCATGAGCCTCGGAGGAGGCAATGAAGCGACGCGAGTTCATCACGCTTCTCGGCGGCGCAGCAGCGTCGTGGCCACTGGCGGCGCGCGCGCAACAGCCAAACCGTATGCGGCTGATTGGCGTGCTAATGGGTTTTGCCGAGAGCGATCCGGTTGCACAGCGGATTGTTACAGCCTTCCGGGGCGCGCTACCAAAGCTCGGATGGACGGAAGGCAGCAATGTGCGCATCGAACTTCGCTGGGCCGGTCCCGATTCCGAAAGGGCAAGCAAGTTGGCGAAGGAGCTGGCTGGGCTGCGGCCCGACGCCATCCTCGGTCAGACGACGCCTGTCGTTAAGGCCCTTGCCCGCGAGATGCCAACCAGCCCGATCGTGTTTGTGACAGTATCCGATCCGATCGGTAGCGGCTTTGCCGCGAGCCTCGCGCGTCCCGGCGGCAACATCACCGGCTTCACGGTCGATGATTCTGCACTGGGTGGCAAATGGGTTGAACTTTTGAAGCAGGTTGCACCAGTTACTACGCACCTTGCGCTCTTGTTCAATCCAACTGGGCCGCCGCTCCAGTTCTTCATGCCTTCAATTCAAGCGTCTGCGTCATCCAATAACGTCGAGGTGAATGTCAGTACCGTTAACTCAAAGGATGAGATTGAGGGTGTGGTTGCCGCCCAAGCGCGCGATCCGGGTGGTGGGCTAATCGTGATGCCGAACGCTTTCAACACGACCAACCGTGAACTGATCATTGCGCTGACGAGCCGCTACCGCGTTCCGGCTGTATATTTTTCGGCTTATGGCGCGCAATCAGGTGGCCTACTCGGCTACGGCGGCGATTACACCGAACAGGCGCGCCAAGCGGCCGGCTACATTGATCGCATTCTGAAGGGCACCAAGCCCGCCGATCTCCCGGTGCAAGCACCAACCAAGTTTGAGCTTGTGATTAACCTCAGGACTGCCAAGGCGCTGGGCCTTCAGCCTCCGGAGAAGCTGCTTGCACTCGCCAATGAGGTCATCGAATAAGCAATGACCGCTTGTGACACAAAAACCGACATGCCGGTGCAGTCGTCGCATGTCCGTTATCAGCGGATGAACTGACCTAGCTCAGATGCGGCCGGAAAGGCAAGAATCAAGTATACCACGCAATTACTGAACTTAGTTCTGCGCCACGGTAGACCGGTAATACAATGATCTGTCTAAGCCCAACTTTGATCGCGGCCTTCGCGGGGGCGCACAAATCGTGCGCCAGATCGGCGTTAATGATGGGCATGCCAGTCGCCCAAGACTCGCCCACACTTCCTTCGCCCTTGCGGACAATCTGGTCGGCATAGAGTTTGTCCAGGTCAGTATTTCTGCTGCAGCAACCTGCCTCAAAGACGAGTACGTCCATCGCCACGCTCGGCTTCCAAATCTCAAACCGGTGCGTGATCGGCCTCTCGGAGCCCGACAGGAATGTTATCACCCAAGTCGAGTTCGCGTCGGGCCTGTAGGGGATAGCCAAGCCGAATCTGATCCCGCTGGCGGCGGCATCCGAGGCCCTCAAGAATTTCCGTGATTCACCGAGTTCTCCGAGAATAACCGGGCCGTCCGCCTTCCATGCTCTACCCGGTAGTCCATAGCCGCGCGGAAATGTGGTGTGTCTCGAATTGAATTCGAATGTATCAGCGGTCGCGTAGTATCCATCGACGAGTGACAATTCGTGAGAGAGATCAGAGTTATTGTGCCATAATTCGATCGCTCCTACGTTTTCTGCGGTGTCGCTGCCACAGAGCAAGCCAAGGACAGCTTTTAGGGCGTCGCCGGCAAAGATCGGAATAGCAATTCCGCAGGTCAATCCGAACAGTTTGGCCTCGTCGGCGCGCCTAAAGTAACTGTCAGCAAAGCTAGTCAAGATAATCGGGTGCTTCGCTGCCCATGCTCTTCCGGGCAGGCCATCATTGTAAGAAAATAATGCAAGTTCGCTGATTTCCCGGAACTCTTCTAACTCTCCCTCATAAAGTCCTCCGCCGAATTCAAGCGAACCGTCTTTGTTGGGAGCCCAGATTTCAACGGCGCGAATGAACGGTTTCATGACGTGACTCTGAATCCGAGCGAATGGCACATCATCCGTCATAAGCGGGTTGAGGGGGCGCACAAACTACGAGCAGCGCAAGCTCAAGATTGCGGCATCAGCTTCATCTTCATCAGAGCCACCGGGCCGAAATCCGTTTCGTCACCTTGAGGTAGAACGGACAGGCCGTTCAGACGGGCCGATTTCCGATTGTGACCGATGGTGTTGAAAAAGTCCTTTTCGGGAGACGAACGAAATTTCTTAGGACCGCTGATGCGTTTCGCACACGGGACCACATCGCTTCACACAAAAACAGCCGCCGACCTTCGTATCGGCGCCAAGGAGCGTTGGAGCGGTCGAGACGGCTAAGAACCAACTTTTGCGAGATGTTTGGTGCCGTTCGATTTTCGACATTTTCAACAGTATCGACCCGGACTGGACATTGACCTGCCGAATGGGAGCGGCGCGCGCCCAGTTTTGCACCCAGCCCGTAGAAACGGCACTTTGACCTGCATCAATGCACTTTATCGCATTCCGCTCATTGTGGTTTTGCCGGGTGATTGATGGAGGAGTTGTCTATCATGGCCGGAGCTACCGCAGCACATAGACGTGAATCGACTCTAATCTTCGAAATGATGGAGTGCCTCGGTATAGAACCGGCAGCTGGTGTCCTGCCGCACTTGGGCTTAAAGTATTTGACGGCTGTTCGTCGGTGCGAAGATTGCGTGTCCAAGCAAGCTTGTCAGAACTGGCTGGATAATCGCAAAACAGCGGCGGTTTTTGCTCCGTGCTTCTGCCCAAATGCACGCACGTTGTTCGAATTAGTCGCCACGTCGAATGTTGTCCACCGGAATTTGCGAGAAAACTCGCGCTGACTTGTCGTCGGCAACGTTCGCGACCGCGCCGATCGGCGCGCGATCGCTGGAGTGACAAGCTCAAGAACTCCCTTATAGGAGACGGGCGACGAGGCGCTGGTATCTGCGACGCCGATTGGGTAGCGCGCTCAAAATGGTTGGGTGCAGGCTAGGGCTGACACCCATCCGCGAGGAGCTTCTTGCGTGCTGGCGGACATGAGTGCCCAAAGAAAGCGCGAGCCGCTAGCAAGCGCCGCCTTCCGTTGTTGGCACCTTTGAGACATGCCGACCTGCGCTGAGAATGTCCGGAATTGGGGGCGGACCGGAAGTGATCGGCCGGCGCTCAAAGCGACGCTAATGACCCAACGCTGACACGAGGTGAGGCTTCCAATGCGCCGAGCCTCGACGCTTCGCTTCATTTCGCTGCGTTTTCTCGCCCCGGCTACGGCATACGAGGCAGCGCTCTGTTTTCAACGGGCCAGACCATTGCGAAGCGGCCGCTGGGCAACAGTGGTCGGCGAGCGCGCGTCGTGCTTCGTCGCTGTGCCAATAAAATTTGCTCCCACAAGCACGAAGCCCAGTTCAACACGAATGGTCGTCAAGAGTTCGTGAAATGTGAGATGGCCGACACGCGCTCCTGAGCGGGCAGCCTACGTTGGCGTGAATTGATGTGGCGGTTTGGTCGCATCAAGACGCGATACCCACAGAGCGAGGCGTACTTGCCTCCGATGTGTCCAACCAATGGAGACGACCATGCAGAAGACAGCGCTTACTATCTTCGGCGCGTTGTTGATTTCAGGAATGACGGTTCAAATGGCAGCGGCGTCCGAGCATCACAGACACAAAGCGTATGTCAGCCGTGATGTTGATCGGTCGGTTCTTCTCCGAGCCTACAATCAGGCGAACGAGCCGCTCAACAGGCCGACCTATGTCAACTCACACGTGTTTGATAACCCCTTCTCGAACAGATCTGACCCATCTTGGATCGGCGACCAAGACCCGTCGCTGAACCCCGCTGACTAATGTCCTGAACTTTCGAGTTAATAGGCCACGTACCCCACCCTAAGACGGGTGGGGTACTTAAGGGCAGACGCTCAAGGTAGCGCCGAATCCGGGCGGCGCCGATTTCGTTGGCTGCCGCTGAATTCGTTTGCCGGAGAGGACTTTTCGTCGCCACTCATGATCGCGCTATGACGGCAGTTCAACATGCGATGCGCCGTTATTTCTGTTTGATGATGATGTCGCTATTGGCACCAAACAGACATGTCGTAATGTCTGCTGTGAGTCCGTCATGGGAGCAAAGGCGGAATTGACCAGCCGCGATCGAAGCGAAGTGGGCCGCGGAAGGACCTCTCGATTGCCCGAATCGTCCTGACCGGACCGGTTTGATGACGTCCGTCGATCGGAGTAGACCGGAAGTGGCTGGCAGAGGGTCGAAACGGCGCCTTTGACCCATTTGCGAGGTCGTTCGGTACTTTTGTTTCGTCAGCGAAGAGCGGTTACTTCCCCTTTCAAGATACTCGTTCGAGTCGATAGGATGCTGCCTCCTGGGGCTTGGAAACAGCATGCGAAGAAGGCATTTTATCCGGGACCCTGGGTGGTTTGGCCGCGTCTTGGGCGGCAACAGCACGCGCACAGCAGTCTGCGGGGAAAATCGCCCGGATCGGGTTTGTAGGGACCACCGTTGACAATCCGATCACCGCGCCGGGCTATCCAGCGTTTCTCGACGAATTGAGAAAGGCCGGTTACAGCTTGGGCCAAAATCTGGCTGTCGAAGTGGGGGGTGGCATCCAAGACGCCAAACGACTCTTCGCCGAAACAGCCGATTTGGCCCGTTCAAACGTGAACGTGCTGGTTGCAGCTGGGCCTGAAATGGCGCTGCAAGCCGCAGTCGCGGCGAGTCAAACTATCCCGATTGTCATGTGGGCCATCAACTACGATCCGATCAAACGTGGTTTTGTGAAAAGCCTCACTCATCCCGGCGGGAACATCACAGGGATAGTTTCTCTGCAAACCGAATTGGCGGCCAAACAAGTGGAGTTGCTGACCCAAGCTCTTCCCGGAAGAACAAGATTGGCAATTCTCTGGGATGCGTTTTCAGCCGATCAGTTTGCCGCTGCGGAGCGCCAAGCGGGATCGCTGCGTTTGGATGTTCAATCGCTGAAACTGGAGAATCCGCCTTACGATTTCGATGCGGTATTCCGCAGCCTTTCCGAACGCGGTCCACAAATGCTTCTTGTCCTGTCCAGTCCTTTTTTTTCAGATCACCGCGCACGCATTGCCGAACTGGCGATCGAGCAACGGCTGCCGACCATGTTCATCTTCAAGAGCTACGTTCAGGCAGGCGGACTCATCTCCTATGGCATAGATCCCTCGGCTAATTTCCGCCTGGTCGGAGTCTATGTCGCCAAAATACTCGCCGGCGCGAAGCCCGCCGATCTGCCAGTCGAACAGGCGACCAAATTCGAGTTGGCCGTCAACCTCAAGACCGCGAAGGCGATCGGCGTCGATCTCTCAACGTCGATCCTGCTGCGTGCGGATGAGGTGATAGAGTAGGCTTGCTGTTTTCCACTCGGCGCTTTCGCGCTTGCGCCCAGTCAATCGGACGCCAAGGCATGATGAGTTGGAGAATTTATTTTGATGTCGGATAATGCCACCAAAGCCGAATCCCGGCAGATCATTGAAGACCTCGAGCGCAAGCTCGCCGAGTTGGCCACGCAGCAGGCGGCGACCTCCGATATTCTGCGCGTCATCAGCCAGTCGCCGACGGACGTAAAGCCCGTATTCGACGCTATTGTTCTAAACGCAGTGCGGTTATTTCGTTGCGACCTGGCGTTTTTCCTGCGTCGCAACGGCAATACCTTCTCGCAGGCGGCCCTGGTGGGATCGGATGGATCACACATCCCCCTCGATCCTGCGGCTTTGCCCATCGACCCCGAAATCAACTTCCCGTCACGCACCATCGTCAGCAGAAAAAATCTGCATTTGCCGGACTGGTCGGCGATCGATCTGCCTGAACACGAACGACGCATCCACGAGACATACGGCATCAATTCGTCTCTGTTCTTGCCTCTGGTGCTGCGTGGGGGCGAATGTTTCGGCCTACTTGCGCTCGCCAGCAAACGACCCCGCATATTCGGCGAGAGCGAGATCTCACTGGCCGAATCCTTCCGCGACCAGGCGGTGATCGCTATCGAGAATGCGCGGCTTTTCAACGAGACCCAGGAGGCGCTGGAGCGGCAGACCGCGACCTCCGATATTCTGGCGGCCATCAACAGTTCCGGCGGCGAACTCGCGCCGGTATTCGAACGCATTCTGGAAAAGGCGCACCAGCTTTGCGGCGCGCCCTGCGGAAGCTTGCAGCTCTATCAGGACGGCAAAGTCATGCCCGTCGCGATCCGCGGCATGACGCCTGCCTTTGCTGAATTTCTCCGGCGTGGTTATCCCATTACCGAGGGCGTCCGCGGTGGTCTGTTTGCTGATCATCCGGTACAGCGGATCGACATGGTTGAGAGCTTGAAGGAGCAGCCTGAGGAGCCTTCGCTTCGCGCCGCTGTCGAGCTCGGCCGTATTGGCACCATGGCATCAGTGCCTCTCTTGCGGGATGGCGTGGCCTTCGGACGCATCATTGCCGCCCGGCAGGCAGTGCAGCCCTTCGACGACAAGCAGATTGCGACCTTGCAGGGATTTGCCGCACAGGCCGTGATCGCCATCGAGAATGCCCGCCTGCTGAATGCATTGCGCGAGCGCACCGACGACCTCAGCGAATCGCTGCAGCAGCAGACCGCGACGGCCGATGTGCTCAAGGTCATCAGCCGCTCGGCGTTCGACCTGGACTCGGTCATGAACACGCTGGCGCATTCGGCTAGCGAATTGTGCAAAGTGGAGATCAGCGCGCTCTACCTTCGCGAGGGTGATATTCTCATCGCGCGCGGCGTTGCCCACGCTGACGCTGCACAGGCCGATTTTCTCCGAAAGACTCCACTCCAGATGGACAGCTCAACTTATGTTGGTCGGACCCTTCTTGCAGGCTCCGTCCAAAATGTTGCTGACGTCGAGGAAGAGACGAAGATCGGCCGCCTCAAGAGCTTCAGCGAAGTTCTTGGTTTCAGGTCCATCCTCTTCGTCCCCTTGATGCGCGAAGGACGCGGTGTCGGCGTTTTTGCCCTCGCACGCAAAAGAACGGGACAATACTCGCAGCGCGAGGTCGAGCTGGTCCAGACCTTCGCCGACCAGGCGGTGATCGCGATCGAAAACGTTCGTCTGTTCGACGAAGTGCAGGCCCGCACGCGCGAGCTTGCCGCTTCGCTCGACGACTTGCGCAACGCTCAGGACCGCTTAGTGCAGACTGAAAAGCTCGCCTCACTGGGCCAGCTCACCGCCGGCATTGCGCACGAAATCAAGAACCCGTTGAATTTTGTTAACAATTTCTCCGCACTCTCAGTCGAACTGGTTGACGAACTCGACGACACACTCGCTTCGGCTCCGCTCGATCAGAAGATGCGCGGTGACGTCGGCGAATTGACGCAGACGCTGAAGTCCAACCTGGAAAAGGTTGTCCAGCACGGCAAGCGCGCCGACTCGATCGTCAAGAACATGCTGCAACATTCGCGCGAGGGCTCCGGCGATCACCGGTCCGCGGACATTAATGCCGTCGTCGAAGACAGTCTCAACCTCGCCTATCACGGCGCGCGGGCGGAGAAGTCCGACTTTACGATCAAGCTCCAGCATGACTTTGATCCCCAAGCGGGAGCAGCCGAACTGTACCCGCAGGAGATCATGCGGGCGCTGCTCAACCTCATTTCCAATGGCTTCTATGCCGCGACCAAACGTAAGGCCGAATTGGACGACGACAGCTTCGAGCCGGTGCTAAGAGCATCCACGAAGAACCTCGGCACGACGGTTGAAATCCGTATTCGCGACAACGGCGCCGGCATCCCTGCTGCGATAAAGGAAAAGATGTTCGTTCCCTTCTTCACCACCAAGCCGACGGGAGAAGGAACGGGGCTCGGCCTTTCCATCACGCATGACATCATCGTCAAGCAACATGGCGGACGGATCGATGTCGAGACCGAGCCCGGCACGTTTACCGAGTTCATCGTCACTCTACCGCGCGGCAACCGGACTTCGGGTGGCTAAAATCCCCACGACCGCTGTTGACCTCGGAACGGACATCCGGCCTCGAACAAGGCACCACTCGTCATGGTAAGGTGCCCCTCTCACTATCCTCAAACCATAGAACTCGGAGGTCCGAGATGACCGACACCTCTCCTGCAAATTCTCGGTCAAGGGTTCAGTTTTTAAGTGCGATTATAGGCTGGTTCAAGGTGCATACCTGTATGCTTGGAGGCCTGCACGCGCGATCAGCTCAGGCTGGGAATAACGCCGTAATGTAGTCCGCATCCTCGAGCCTCTCCCGCAAGGGAGAGAGAGCCCATCCAATCAGGCCCGATCTCGTCATGCTCCGCGGTCGGATGTCCACTCCATCTTCAACACCGGCCGGCCCGAGGTCGGATTGACATCCTCACCGGCATGAACAAAGCCGCTGCGCTCGTAGAAGCGGATCGCCCGCGTGTTGTCGATATTGACGAGCAGTGAAATCGAATTGGGCGAAAGCCGTTTCGCCTCGTCGACCAGCCTGGTAGCGAGTTTCGAGCCCCAGTGATCGGGCGCAACCACGAGCTGGTCGAGATAGCCTTGTCGATCGATGGTCACGAACCCGGAAAGCGTGCCTGCCTGCTCCGCGACGATGATCGCCGCATTCGGCACCAATTCGCTACGCCAGCGCTCGCGCCACCACGACAGTCGCGCGGCGAAGTCGATTGCGGGATAGGCGTGCTGCCAGGTCTTCAGCCACAGCGCGATCGCGGCATCCTCGTCGGACGGGCGATAGGGGCGGAGGGTGAAGGAGACTCTCATCGTCGCAATGCCGTCATGCCCGGCACGTGGCCGGGCATGACGATGGTGTGGCTGGGGGAATTCTCGCCACGCCTTACCTCTCCGTCAGCTTGAGCTCGATCCTGCGGTTGCGCCGGTAAGCCTCTTCGGTCGTGCCGGTATCGAGCGGCTGGAACTCGGCGAAGCCGGCCGCGACCAGCCGTTGCGCCGGGACGCCGAGCGAAATCAGATACTGCACCACCGAGATCGCGCGCGCAGACGACAGTTCCCAGTTCGACTTGAACAGAGGACTGTTGATGGGCCGCATGTCGGTATGGCCGTCGACCCGCAGCACCCAGGCGATTTCGCTCGGGATCTGCTTGTCGAGTTCGATCAGCGCGGTCGCGAGCTTGTCGAGCTCGGCGCGGCCTTCGGGCAAGAGCAGCGCCTGGCCGGTGTCGAAGAACACTTCCGACTGGAACACGAAGCGGTCGCCGACGATCCGGACGTCGGGCCGGTTGCCGAGAATGGTGCGCAATCGGCCGAAGAATTCGGAACGGTAGCGCGACAATTCCTGGACCCGCTGCGCCAGCGCGACATTGAGCCGCTGACCGAGATCGGCGATCCGGGTTTGCAATTCCTTGTCGCGTTTCTCCGAGGCGTCGAGCGCTTCCTCGAGTGCCGCGAGCTGGCGGCGCAGCGCGGTGATCTGCTGGTTCAACACCTCGATCTGCGCCAGCGCGCGCGCCGACACCTGCTTTTCGGATTCGAGCGCCTTGTTGAGCTCGCCGGCGCGTCCGGCCGCGTCATTGCCGGCGTTGGCAAGGCCCTCATAGAGGCCCTTGATCCGGTCGCGCTCGGATTCGGCCGAGGAAAGTCCCGCCCGCACCTGGGAGAGCTGGTCCTGCAGATTGATCTTGCCGAGCTTCTCCAGCGAGAGCATGTCGTTCAGCTCCGCGATCTTGGCGTTGAGCTGCTCCAGCGCCTTGTCCTTGCCCGAGACCTCCTGGGACAGGAAGAACTGCACCACCAGAAATACCGAGAGCAGGAACACGATCGACAGCACCAGCGTCGACAGCGCATCGACGAAGCCCGGCCAGTAGTTGAAACCCGATTCGCGTCGCGCACGTGCCAGGGCCATCGATGTCTCTCCGCTACTTTTGTGTCCGTTTCAGCCGACGGCGCGCGAAATTCCGGTCACCAGACCAGGATCATGCTTTGCCCTTTTCCGGCTGCCGCGCGATCCGCTCCAGGAGCCGCTTGATCTCCCGGTTCTGCTCACCCTGGCCGTCGGCCCATTCCCGGATCATCTGCTGCTCGGTGCGCATATGCGTGACGAGGCCCTGAATGGCCTCGGCCAGATTGGCCATGGCGGCCGTGGTGCCGCGATTCGCTCCGCCGCCTTCCTCGAGCGTCTGCCGCAGCCGTTCGACCGCGGTCTGCAGTTCGGCGCCCGGTCCCGACGCCTCGGGCGCATAGCCGCGCACCGTGGAGGCAAGCCAGTCTTCGAGGTCGGTATAGAAGCGGTTTTGCGCCTGGCTCGACTGCAGGTCGAGAAAGCCGAGGATCAGCGAGCCCGCCAGGCCGAACAGCGAGGATGAAAACGAAATCCCCATGCCGCCGAGCGGCGCGGCGAGTCCTTCCTTCAGCGTGTCGAACAGCGCGCCGGCATCACCGCCGACCTTTAATCCGTCGATGATGGTGCCGACCGAGCTTACGGTTTCGATCAGGCCCCAGAATGTGCCGAGCAGCCCGAGAAACACCAGCAGGCCTGTCATGTAGCGGGAGATATCGCGCGCCTCGTCGAGACGCGTGGCGATGGAGTCGAGCAGGTGCCGCATGGTCTGCTGCGAGATGACCATGCGCCCGCTGCGCTCGCCGCCAAGGATCGCCGCCATCGGCGCCAGGAGCGTCGGGTGGCGGGCCAGCGCAAGACCGGGATCGGCGATGCGGAAATTGTTGACCCAGGCGACTTCGGGGTAGAGCCGGATCACCTGGCGGAAAGAAAGGATGATGCCGATCAGGAGCACCGCGCCGATCAGCGCGTTGAGCCCGGGGTTGGCGAGAAAGGCCTTGATGATCGCCTTGTAGAGCACGACCGCTACCAGCGCGCACAGCACGAGGAACACCAGCATTCGCACCAGGAAAATCCGTGGCGAGGAAAGTTTTGTAAGTTCCAATTCCATCGGGGGACGCGAAGAAGGGCCTGGAGCCATTGCGGGTGTCATCCGTCTCAAGAAGAAGCCGCTTTTTCTGCGCCAACAATATGGCACTGCGGGTCCGAGCAAAAGGGCGCCCGGATTCATTCGGCGGGGAGGGGCCTTGGACTTTGGAGTGAGAGGCGGCGCGGAGCGGTCCGTTCTTCCGCAAAGCCTTGGTGCCTCAGACGGTTAACCGGATTTCGGCGGCTTTGTCCATCCGGGTGGCGCCGGTCGCTTGCGCGACGCATGACACCAATCGTGACCAGTCACGTTCCGAGCGGCTTGAGGATCTTCACGAGTTCTGCGTGAATGAATTCGTTGCCGCAGATGACATTGCCGGTCTTCAGCGCGTCGTCGTTCCCGGCGATGCCGCTGACGATGCCGCCGGCCTCGCGGACGATGATCTGCCCGGCCGCCATATCCCATGCCTGAAGGTTGCGCTCCCAGTAGCCGTCGAGTCTGCCTGCGGCGACGAAAGCCATGTCGAGGCTGGCGGCGCCGAACCGGCGCAGGCCGGCCACCCTGTTCTGGATTTCCGCCATCTCCAGACGCGACAGCTCGTGGTCGCCGCGTCCGATATGCGGCAGTCCGCATGCGATGACGCAGTCGTCAAGCCTGCGCCGGCCGGCGACGCGCAGGCGCTGATCGTTGAGGAAGGCGCCCTTGCCGCGTTCGGCGGTGTAAAGCTCGTCATTGGCCGGATTGTAGACCACCCCCGCGATCACCGTGTCTTCCCGCTGCAGCGCGATCGAAATTGCAAATTGCGGGATGCCGTGCAGGAAGTTGGTCGTGCCGTCGAGCGGATCGACGATCCAGGTGTGGGACTTGTCGGCGCCGTCGCGGGTGCCGCCTTCCTCGCCGATGAAGCCATAGCCCGGCCGCGCCTTGGCGAGGTCCTCGTAAAGCATCTCCTCGGCGCGACGGTCGGCGAGGCTGACGAAATTGGCCGGGCCCTTCAGCGAAACCTGAAGGTTTTCCACTTCGCCGAGGTCACGCTTGAGACTGCGACCGGCGCGCCGCGCGGCCTTGACCATGACGTTGATGAGCGCGGAGTGCAGCATGGGTCCCCTGGAAAACCTGGCTTAGCGAGTACGATGCGCACCCTCTTCCTTTCGAAGAGGGGCGCGGCCGGCGAACAGCGAAAGATGTGCGTGCCCTGTGGCTGCGATGACGTCAAGGCGGATCATTTGGCGCCCAGCCATTTGCGCACCGCGGCCTCCGCCCTGGCGCGTTCCGCCGGGCTCAAATTGGCGAGCGCAGTGTCAAGCTCGGGGTCTCCCTTGCCGGCGGTCTTCGCAATGGTGTGCCATTTGAGCGCCTCGACCCTGTCGACCGGAGCGCCCTGACCGCTCGCAAGCACCCGGGCAAGACGGTTTTGCGCGATCGGATTGTTCTGGCTGGCGGCCTTGCGCAGCAGCGCGATTGCGGCCGCCTGGTTCTTCGGCGTTCCGGAGCCATTGAAAAGCGCGATCGCATATTCCACTTCGGCCTCGACGTTGCCGGCAACGGAAGCGGCCTGCAATAGGCGCGCCGCCTCTTCGGGGTCCTTCGGAACGCCGGTGCCTTCCTTGTAGAAAGTGGCGAGCGCGTATTGCGCTTCCGGATTGCCGGCGTCGGCTGCCATGCGAAACAGCTCGGCCGTGCGATGCAGATCCTGCGGCAATGTCTGTCCGTCGAGATAGAGCAGCCCGAGATTGTAAGCCGCCTTGGCGTTGCCGAGCTTTGCCGAGGACGCCAGCAGTCTCACCGCCTCCTCGCGATTGACCGGGCCGCCCCGGCCGGCAAGGCGGAGCATCGCCAGCTCGAACATGGCTTCGCGATCGCCACGGTCTGCGCCGCGCTTGTACCACTCGGCAGCCCTCGCATCATTGCGCGTGACACCCATCGCATTGGCGTAGAGTTCGCCGAGCATGGTCATCGCCTTCGGATCGCCGTTCTCCTGGGCGCGCCTGGTCGCAAGATCAAAGGCGGTCTTGTAAAAGCCGCGCTGATAGGCGCCGTATACGAGATCGACGTTGGGATCATCCGCCACGGGCGCCGGGATTGCCGTTGCGGCCGGCGTCGCCGCAGGTTGCGGCGTGGCGGCGGGTTTCCTGGCGGCCGCCGGCGAATGCTTCGGCCTCGCAGCGGGTTTGCCCGAATCCTGCGGCGTCGGTGTGGGGGATGGCGAGGGCGAAACCTGCGCGGCCGCGTTTGCCGTCAACGTCAGAAAAATTGCCAGGCCCAGGACTGAATGCGCGATGTTCATTTCCAGGATTATCCGGGTTCCGCCCTGACGGCTCCGTAAGCCGCCGCATGCGCCTTGCGCATCGCCTGCCGCGCCTCTTTCAGCGCGGCGGCCGCGCCGCGCGGGTCGGCCCAGATGAAATCGCCGACCAGCACGAAATCCGCGCCTGCGCCTGCGAACCGGCCCACCTCATCCAGATTGCCCGCAAAGCCGACGCAAGGCGGCTCGAACAGTTCGTCCCACCATTGCAGACGCTCGGCGACCGCCGCGGCTGCTGGCCGCTGGCCGTGTTCATCGGGTTCGCCGAACAGCACATAGTCCGCGCCCAGTTCGCCCGCCGCCATCGAATTGTGCCGTGTCTTCAGCCCGCCGCAACCTGCAATGCGGTCCGGCTTGAGCGTCGGCAGCGCATCGCGAAGGGCTTCGACGCCGGTCAGATGCGCGCCGTCGGCGCCAGCGCGCGCGACCAGTTCGACATGGCCGTCGAGCAACAGTGCCGCACCGCTGTCCTGGATCGCCGGCGCGAGCGCCTTGATGGCGGACATCATGCTGCGCTGGTCCGACAGTTTCAGCCGCACAAGTACGGCCGCGACGTCTTCTTGCGCGAGCAGCTCGCGAAGCGGGGTCGGCAGTTCTCGCGGATCGCCCACCACGGGCGTTGCGAGATAAAGGCGCGGCGCGGGGCGCGGAGGGACGGGTTTGCTGGCCATGGTCTGTCTCGTGCCCCCCGACTGCGGCCAAAAAAGGGGCGGGACCAATTCGGCTCCGCCACTCCGGCTCAGGCGATCTTCGGATCGAGCTCGCCCTTGGCGTAGCGCTTGGCCATCTCGGCCGGCGTCAGCACGCGTCTGATCTTGCTAGCCTGTCCTGCGGTGTTGAATTCCTCAAGGCGCTGCTTGCACAGCTTGGTCATGGCCTCCATCGCGGGCTTGAGGTATTTGCGCGGATCGAATTCCTCCGGGTGCTCCTTGAGGACCTTCCGGATCTGTCCGGTCATCGCCATGCGGTTGTCCGTGTCGATATTGATCTTGCGAACGCCGTTCTTGATGCCGCGCTGGATTTCGGCGACCGGCACGCCCCAGGTCGGCTTCATCTTGCCGCCATTGGCGTTGATGATGTCCTGCAGGTCCTGCGGCACCGATGACGACCCGTGCATCACCAGATGCGTGTTCGGCAGCTTGCGGTGAATCTCCTCGATCACGTTCATGGCAAGAATGGCGCCGTCGGGCTTGCGGGTGAATTTGTAGGCGCCATGCGAGGTGCCCATCGCGATCGCGAGCGCGTCGACCTTGGTCTGTCTGACGAACTTCACCGCCTCGTCCGGATTGGTCAGGAGCTGGTCGTGCGAGAGCTTGCCCTCGGCGCCATGGCCATCCTCCTTGTCGCCCATGCCGGTTTCCAGCGAACCGAGCACGCCGAGTTCGCCTTCCACCGAGATGCCGCCGAGATGGGCCATGTCCGTGACTTTCTTCGTGACGCCGACATTGTAGTCCCAGTCCGCGGCGGTCTTGCCGTCGGCCTTGAGCGAGCCGTCCATCATCACCGAGGTGAAACCGGCCTGGATCGCGGTCATGCAGGTGGCGGGTTCGTTACCGTGGTCGAGATGCACGCAGACCGGAATCTGCGGATACATCTCGGTGACGGCGTCCATCATGTGCCTGAGCATGATGTCGTGGGCGTAGGACCGCGCGCCGCGCGAGGCCTGGATGATGACCGGCGCATCGAGGCTTGAGGTAGCCTCCATGATCGCGAGCGCCTGTTCCATGTTGTTGATGTTGAAGGCCGGCACGCCGTAATCGTGCTCCGCCGCGTGGTCGAGCAATTGGCGCAACGTGATCCGAGCCATAGTCCTGTCTCCGTGTTGGGGCTTAACGCCCGATCCGGTATGTATTCAGCGCACTCTCAAGACTTCGACGCCGGGCAGGGGTTTCCCTTCCATCCACTCCAGAAACGCACCGCCCGCCGTCGAAACATAGGTGAAATCGCCGGCCACGCCAGCCTGGTTCAGCGCCGCCACCGTGTCGCCGCCGCCGGCGACCGAAATCAGTTTTTTCGCTTTTGTCCGCTCGGCCGCGTGTCGTGCCGCCAGCACGGTTCCGCGGTCGAACGGCGTCATCTCGAACGCGCCGAGCGGGCCGTTCCAGACCAGCGTCGCGGCGTCGTCGATTGCGGCGCGGATCCGCGCCACCGATTGCGGCCCGACATCGAGGATCATGCCGTCCGCGGGGATGGAGTCCAGACCGTAGGCGTGAGAAGGCGAATTGGCCGCGAAATGAAACGCCACCACCGCGTCCACGGGAAGGATGATGGCGCAATTGGCGGCTGCCGCCTTTTCGAGGATCCGCAGCGCGGTGGCCGCGAGATCCTTCTCCGCCAGCGACTTGCCGATGCCGACCCCTTGCGCGTGCAGGAAGGTGTTGGCCATGCCGCCGCCGATCACCAGTGCATCGACCTTGCGGACGAGGTTTTCGAGAAGGTCGATCTTGGTGGAGACCTTGGCGCCGCCGATGATTGCGATCACGGGCTTGGCCGGCGCTTCCAGCGCCTTGTTCAGCGCGTCGAGTTCCGCCTGCATGGTGCGGCCGGCATAGGCGGGCAGTATGTGGCCGAGACCCTCAGTCGAGGCGTGCGCGCGATGGGCCGCCGAAAACGCGTCATTCACCCAGATATCGCCGAGCCTGGCGAGCTCCGCAGCAAAGGCCGGATCGTTCTTTTCTTCCTCTTTATGGAAGCGCGTGTTTTCCAGGCAAAGGATGTCGCCGTCCTTCATCGCCGCGACTGCCTTTGCGGCAACCTCGCCGATGCAATCGTCGGCAAAGGCGACGGGCTTTTTGATCACCTGCGAAAGAGCCGCTGCGACCGGCTTGAGCGATTCTTTGGGATCGCGCCCCTTTGGCCGGCCGAAATGCGCGAGCAGGATCACCTTGCCGCCCTTGCCGGATAGTTCCGTGATGGTGGGCGCGACGCGCTCCAGGCGGGTGGCGTCGGTGACGCGGCCATTTTCCATAGGGACGTTGAGGTCGACGCGCAGCAGCACGCGCTTGGCTCTTACGTCGACGTCATCGAGGGTGCGGAATTGTTTCATGCGAGGTTTTTCCCTCGTCATGCCCGGGCTTGTCCCGGGCATCCACGTCTTCACGTTGAGAGGTCCCAAAGACGTGGATGGCCGGGACAAGCCCGGCCATGACGGCAATCTCTACAACAGCTTCCCCATCGCCACGGCAGTATCGGCCATGCGGTTGGAGAAGCCCCATTCATTGTCATACCAGGACATCACCCGCACCAGCGTGCCGTTCTGCACCTTGGTCTGGTCCATGTGGAACGTGGAGGAATGCGGGTCGTGGTTGAAGTCGATCGAGACGTTGGGATGGGTGGTATAGTTCAAGATGCCCTTGAGCTGTTGCTCGGCGGCCCGCTTCATTGCTTCGTTGATTTCTTCCTTGGTGGTCTTGCGCGAGGCCACGATCTTCAGGTCGACCACCGAGACGTTCGGCGTCGGCACGCGGATGGCAACGCCGTCGAGCTTTCCGTTCAGTTCCGGCAGCACGAGGCCGATCGCCTTGGCCGCGCCCGTGGAGGTCGGAATCATCGACATCGCCGCGGCGCGACCGCGGTAGAGATCCTTGTGCAGGGTATCGAGCGTCGGCTGGTCCCCGGTATAGGCGTGGATCGTCGTCATGAAGCCCATCTCGATGCCGACGGTGTCGTGAAGCACCTTCGCAACGGGGGCAAGGCAGTTCGTCGTGCACGAACCGTTGGAAACGACGAGATGTTCCTTGGTCAGCTTGTCGTGGTTGACGCCGTAGACGATGGTCGCATCGGCGTTTTCGGCCGGCGCCGAAACCAGCACGCGCTTGGCGCCGGCGGTAAGATGTGCCGAGGCCTTTTCCCTGGCGGTGAAAATGCCCGTGCATTCCAGCGCGATGTCGACACCCAGGGCCTTCCACGGCAGTTTGGTGGGGTCGCGCTCGGCGGAAACCTTGATCTTGCCGTTGCCGAGGCTGATCGAATCGCCGTCGACGGTCACGGTGCCGGGGAAGCGGCCGTGCACCGAGTCGTAGCGCAACAGATGCGCGTTGGTCTCGACCGGGCCGAGATCGTTGATCCCGACCACCTCGATATCCTTGCGGCCGGCTTCGGCGATCGCCCGCAATATGTTGCGGCCGATGCGGCCAAATCCGTTGATCCCGACCCGGACTGCCATGCTCGTTTCTCCTCTAAAATGATGTCGTCCCCGAGGGGACGCACTGTCCCTCGGAGATTTGGACGGCGGATCGCCCGGTTCGGCCGGACGAGGACGGATTATATGGGGTTTAGCTAGTCCTTTTTCGCGACAAGCTCAACCGTCAGGGCGGCATCGCGCCAGATCGAACCAGCGACGCCACGCGCGTGGTTAATCGCCCCAACAGCGTTGGAGTTCCCT
The DNA here is from genome assembly GCA_963820275.1 of uncultured Alphaproteobacteria bacterium. GTDB lineage: Bacteria > Pseudomonadota > Alphaproteobacteria > Rhizobiales > Xanthobacteraceae > Bradyrhizobium. The sequence continues at coordinate 164,095 of CAWFZL010000016.1, read as the reverse complement.
AACCCAGGCGTTTCAGCACGGCGTTGACCGCAGCCTCGGCGGTGATGCCGAAATGCTTGAAAAGGTCCTTGGCCGGCCCGCTTTCGCCGAAACCGTGCATTCCGATAAAAATGCCGTCCTGGCCAATCACGGCGTCCCACCCCCAACGGACCGCCGCCTCAATCGCCACCTTGACCGGAGCCCCGCCGATGATGGCGTCTCGCCGCTCGGCAGGCTGCTCCAGCAGGAGTTCGAGGGAAGGTACCGAGACCACCCGCGTGGGAATACCGCGCTCGGCCAGTTGCTTCTGCGCCGTGACCGCGATCTCGACCTCGGAACCGGTGGCGAACAGCGACACCCTTGCCTCGCCCTGCGCTGCGACCAGCTCGTATGCGCCATGGTTGCAGGGGTTCTCGGCAGGGATCGAAGTCCGAAGCTGCGGCAGGTTCTGGCGGGTCAGCGCCAGCACCGTCGGCCCGGTCGTCCGGTTGAGCGCGAGCTCCCAGCACTCGGCGACTTCGACCGCGTCGGCCGGCCGGAACACCCGCATATTGGGAATGGCGCGGAGCGCGGCGAGATGCTCGACCGGCTGATGCGTCGGACCGTCCTCGCCCAACCCGATCGAGTCATGCGTCATCACATAGATCACGCCAGTTCCCATCAGCGCGGCAAGCCGCATTGCCGGACGGGCATAATCGGTGAACACCAGGAAGGTGGCGCCGTTCGGCGCAAACCCGCCATGCAGGAAGATGCCGTTCAAGGCCGCCGCCATGCCATGCTCGCGGATGCCGTAATGGATGAAGCGGCCCTTCGGGGTCTTGGCCGAAAAGTCCACCGCCGATTTGGCCTTGTTGTTGTTGGAGCCGGTGAGATCCGCTGAGCCCGCAACAAACTCCATTGGCATCGCTTCGGCGATCACATCGATCGCGGCCTCCGAGGATTTTCGGGTGGCGACGTTCAGCGGAGTTTCGAGCAGCGCCTTCTTGTGGGCTTTCAAAGCCTTGGCCAGCGATGCGGGCCGCTCGTGCCGCAGGCGGCGCTCGAACTCCGCGCGCTTGCGATTTCCGAGCTCCGCAAAACGCGATTCCCATTCCTGGCGCGCCCCGGCGCCCCGGCTGCCTGCCTCGCGCCATTCCTTCAAGACGTCGTCGGGCACGGAGAACGGCTCGAGCGAAATGCCGAGCCGTTCCTTGGCGGCCTTCAGCTCGTCGGCGCCAAGTGCCTCGCCATGGGCCTTGGCCGTGCCGGCCTTGTGGGGCGCGCCATAGCCGATGATGGTCTTGCAGGCGATCAGCGAGGGCTTGTTGGATTTCTGCGCGCGGGCAATGGCCGCCGAAATGGCTTTCGGGTCCTGGCCGTCGATCAGTTCCGCCGCCCAGCCGGCCGACTTGAACCGCTTCACCTGGTCGACCGAGTCGGCGAGCGAGGTCGGGCCGTCGATCGTGATGCCGTTGTCGTCATAGAGCACGATCAGCTTGTTGAGCCGCCAGTGTCCCGCCAGGGCGATCGCTTCCTGCGAGACGCCTTCCATGAGGTCGCCGTCGGAGGCAAGAACATAGGTGCGGTGGTCGACAATCTTCCTGCCGAATTCGGCCGACAGCATCCGCTCCGCGAGCGCCATGCCGACCGACGTCGCGATGCCCTGGCCGAGCGGCCCGGTGGTGGTCTCGACCCCTTTGGTGCGAAAGTTCTCCGGATGGCCCGGAGTGAGCGAATCGACCTGGCGGAAGCGTTTGATCTGATCCAGCGTCATCTCGGAATTGCCCGTGAGATACAGCAGCGCATAGAGCAGCATCGAACCGTGGCCAGCCGACAGCACGAAGCGGTCTCGGTCGGGCCAGGCCGGATCGGCGGCGTCGAATTTCAGGAATTGCGTGAACAGCACCGTGGCAATGTCGGCGGCGCCCATCGGCAGGCCGGGATGGCCGGATTTCGCCTTCTCGACCGCGTCCATCGCAAGGCCCCGGATCGCGTTGGCCATACGGGAGTGATCGACATTCGTCATGATGAAAATCCGCCTGAAAATGAAGTGCTTGGTGGCCGCGAAATGCCTTGAACGCAAGCTGATGGACAATGGGGAACCCGCCGCGCTGATAGCATCTCACTCCGCTTGAGTCCAAGGCAGTCAAACGCCTCCCCCGCGCGGAAAACTTGCTTACCAGTGTGGTGGTTCCGAAGTTCTCTTCAGTAATGCCGCACGTTCGTCGAGAGAACTTCTGAACCAAAACCACACTGGAATCATAGATTTCTAGTGGAGTGGATTTGACATTCGCTACCCACCCAGCCCGCGAGCTCATAGAGCGAATGTCAAATCCAAAACTCCACTAGAATCTTATATTTGCTAGTGGTCCCGCGATTCTAACATTCGCAAAAGTGCCCGCTGAGAAGGGAAGCGAATGTTAGAATTGGACCACTAGTGTCCTTTGGAATCCGAAGTTCGCAAGAGGGGGGCCGCAAATGCGTGCGAACTTCGGATTCGTGACACTAGTACCGCCGATCTGAAGTCCCTGCACCGCAAGCCACGATTTTCTTAAGGGACTTCAGATCGATAAAGCGGTACTAGATTTGATAAGCTTGCTAGTGCCCATGACTTTCCGAAGTTCGTGAAGGTGGCCGCCGCGATGGAGCACGAACTTCGGAAAGTGGGCACTAGAGTAGTGCATAGTTCCGAACTGACGTTGCGCTTGCCTCGCTTGCCACGTAAATTTCCTTCTCTAAACTCTTGACTAGAGCGATGGATTTGGCATCCGCTTCCGTATCGTGGCGCGTGCTTGAACCCGCTGCGATAGGATAGGGTTGTCAGAACCGGGACACTGGCCGTCGTCTTTGCTCAAGCCTCGGTCGTAGGGAGGTGCGCGCTGTCTGCCACGAGCGAAAAACCCGTCGCCAACGGTTCAGGCCATGTGGAGCCTGTGGCCGACATCGATGCCGCGACGCGTCGGTTGATGGCCGCGCTCGATGGGTTGGAGCGCGCCGTCGAGCGGCGGTGCGATGCCGACCGCGACGAGGACGAACTGGCGGCACGGATCCAGGCGCTGGGAGTGGATCGATCGCGGCTGGCCGACGAGCTCGATGGATCGCTGGTGAAGACCAAGAAGCTTGAGCGCGTCAATCGCGAGATCGCGGCAAGACTTGACGCGGCGATCGGCACCATTCGCGCCGTGCTCGATGCCGGAGAGACCTCATGAGCCACATCAACGTCACCATCAACGGCCGGCAATACCGGATGGCCTGCGAGGAGGGGCAGGAGGTGCGGCTTCTCAAGCTCGCCGAAAATCTGGAATCGCGGATCGAAGGCCTGCGCGGCAAGTTCGGCGAAATCGGCGACGCGCGACTGACCGTGATGGCGGCATTGACCGTCTGCGACGATCTGGTCGACGCCAACAGCCGCATCCGCGCCCTCGAGCAGGAGCTCGTGAGTTTGCGCGACGTTCGCGTGGCGGCCGGCGACCGCGTCAAGGCGACGCAAGTCGCCGTCGCCAACGCCCTGAACGCCGCCGCCGAGCGGATCGAGAAAACCACCCAGATACTCAACCGCACCGTGGGCGGCGGAGTCGCGATCGGGTGAGGGGACCAACACAGGACTAGCGGGCACGAGACGCCTCAAGGGCGGCGCGCATCATTGCGAGGAGCAGGGGCGACGAAGCAATCCAGTTTTCGTGCGGTTCTGGATCGCTTCGCTGGCGCTCGCGATGACGCGGGGCCGTTATCCGCCTGCGCCAATCGGCCAATTTCGTGAGCCATTTCAAGCTGATTTGGCCAGTCCAGTCCCGCGCGTAAAAATATTCCGCTTCACACCGACCGCAAATCAGCGGCTTTTTCCCGTCGTCCCGCGCTCATCAGGAGGGGCGGACGCGTCGTCACGAACGTGGAGCGCGGGATGCGATGGACGCGGTTAGCGCAAAAGACGAATGCGCCAATCGCGGACGGCGAAGTCGTGTGGTTCTGGCGCCCCGACGCTGGCGCCAAGTTGGCGACGATGCTCCGCATCGCGCCGACGACGGGGACAAGAAAGCCCGGTCCCCGGGAAGAGCGCGAAGGAAACCGTAAAACCATCGCGCAGGGAATGCCGGAATGTTCGGCGTACCTGTGGTGACTTCAAGCTTGTGTGCTCTCACCTTTCGCACACAAGGCTGCGGGTGCGGTCGTAGCACCCGGCATTCCCTGCGCCCTCTTGTTTTTCCTGGGGGACACCGATCACGCACAGCTTGGGCGCATCTCGCTTCCGAGAATGCGAACGCGTGTCCTTCTGGCTGTTTGAAAATTTCAGTCGGAAGCAAAGGCTTCTTCATCCTCCCCTGGAGGGGAGGTCGGCCTGTAGGCTTCATGGTTCGAGACGCCACGCCAAATGGCGCGGCTCCTCACCATGAGGGCCTGAACTTGCGTCCAGGAAACGGCCTCATCCCGAGGAGGCGCGTAAGCGCCTTCTCGAGGGATGGATCAAAGACGCTGGCCCAAATTCCCTCGGCGAGAGGCGTTCGCGAATGGCGGAAGCTTGAACGAAACGAGAATTGAAGGGCCGCTGGCGGTTTACCGCCGTCGTTGCTACATTGGTGATTGCGAGGCTGCGTCGTGCGTCAGGAGCCATATATCCCCGGGGCCTTATCGATCCTTTAGGGAACTGTCCCTGGCCGGGTCCGTGGACCCGGACATATGGTGCCCACCTACTTTCGTAGGGAACTCCGGGATCGAGCGCTCCAACGGCGTCAGCGGCTTCGCACTTTTCTTTTCGTGTGTATTCTCTTGCGTTTTTGCTGCCGTGTTTTCGCCCCGAGGTGCAAGCGTCATCTTGCCCTTTTTCGCCTTCGACCGTGAAAGCAGGATGTCCGATATCCCTGCGAGCCCCTCGAAAGCCGATCTCCGCGCCAGGGCGCTTGCGGCGCGCGACGGTTTGAGCAGCGATCAGCGCATGGCGGCGGCGCTTGCGCTGGCAGGCCGCGGGTTGCCGGTTGAAATAACCCCCGGCACCGTCGTCTCCGGTTATGCGCCGATCCGCAGCGAGATCGATCCGGCTCCCCTGATGCAGGCACTTGGCAAAAAAGGCGCTCGGCTCGCGCTGCCGGCGGTGCTGGCGCGCGGGAAATCGCTTGCATTTCGCGCCTGGTCGCCAAACGACAGGCTGATGCTTGGGCCGCTCGGCATTCTCGAGCCGTCGCCCGCTGCCGCCGAAGTCGTGCCCGATATCATGCTGGTGCCGTTGGCGGCGTTCGATCGCCTGGGTCATCGCATCGGTTATGGCGCGGGGCATTACGATTATACGCTTGCGCATCTGCGCAGGATGAAGATCAAGCCTGTCACTGCCATCGGCCTTGCCTTCGCCGCGCAGGAAATTGATGCGATCCCAGCCCTGTCGCACGACGTGCCGCTCGATTATGTGCTAACCGAGACCAGGGTGTTCGATTTCCGGAGCAAGTAAATTTGCGCATTCTTTTCGTGGGCGATGTCGTCGGCAGGGCCGGGCGCACCGCGGTTTCAGAACATCTGCCGGGCATGATCCGCGACTGGTCGCTCGATCTCGTGGTGGTCAATGGCGAAAACTCCGCGGGCGGATTTGGTATTACCGAAGCGATCTACCATGAGCTGATCGATGCCGGCGCCGACGCGATCACGCTCGGCAATCACGCCTGGGATCAGCGCGAGGCGCTGGTGTTCATCGAGCGCGTCGACCGGCTGATTCGCCCGGCGAATTTTCCGCTCGGCACGCCAGGCCGCGGCGCGGCGCTGATCGAGGCCAAGAACGGCAAGCGCGCGCTTGTCGTCAACGCCATCGGCCGTGTGTTCATGACGCCGTTCGACGATCCGTTCGCCGTCGTCAATCGCGAACTCGAAGCCTGTCCGCTTCGCGACGGGTCCGATGCAATCGTGGTCGATATTCATTGCGAGGCGTCGAGCGAAAAGCAGGCGTTCGGATTTTTCTGCGACGGCCGCGCCAGTCTCGTCGTCGGCACCCACACCCATGTGCCGACTTCGGATCATCAGATTCTCCCAGGCGGCACCGCCTACATGACCGACGCCGGCATGACCGGGGACTATAATTCGATCATCGGCATGCAGAAGGAGGAGCCGATGCGGCGCTTTACGACAGGCATTCCGTCGGCGCGCTTCGAGCCGGCGCTGGGGCCAGCGACATTCAGCGGCATCGCGGTGGAGACCGACGATGCCACAGGCCTCGCGCTTCGCGTTGCACCGGTGCGACTTGGCGGAAGGCTGGAGCCGACGCTGCCGGAGTTCTGGAATTCGTAAGGTCGCTAAAATCCAAAGAACTTGGCGCGGAGCGCGTCCTCGTATTTCTCCTTGGCGGCCTTGACGATGTTGCGCTTGTCGTCCTCTTCGAAATGCGCCTGTTCCCAGGAATTGACATCGGCCACGTCGTGGGTGACCGAAGCGAGCGCCTCCTCCTTGCGAATGGCGGCAATCCAGACCTCGACCGCGTCCCTGTATGCCGCCTGCAGTTCGTCGAGTTCAGGATGTTCGCCGCTCATTGCGATCTCCAGGCCACGTTCGTTCGCCGCTCGCGGCACTTATAAAGAGCGCGAATGAACAAACGACGACAGGGCTGTGGGATCAGGACTGACGGAAGCCCATGCGGAACGCGCCCCAGTGGCGACCGCGGACGAGAATCGGCGATGAGAGGTCCTTCATCAGGACGAAATTGCCGCCGCCCATGTCGCGCCGGTACGTCTGCATCAGAAACGGCTTGGTGTTCGCGGCTACCTTCTTCACCGCGCGATCGTTGAACAGGCGGCGGTTGCGGCAATTGGCGTTGTTCCAGACCGGGTCCGGTCCCTGCGGCTTGCGGTAGTTCGGATTATGGGTCGGAAGATAACCGCCCTTGGCCCATGCCACGCAGAATACGATGCGGGGATCGGATTTCTGCAGCGGATCCTGGATCGCCGGCAGGATGCGGTCGGTGAATTCGACATAGTCGGTAAGGTATTGCCTGGGGTCCGTGCCGGGAATTTCACGGTAGTTCTCGTCCATCAACTGGGCGAGGCTGATCTCGCCGCGATCGATGCTCGCCTCGAATGCCGCGGAAATCCGTTTCGCGGTATCGATCACGGTGCGGATCAGTGGCGCATCGGATGTCTCGACACCACTATTGGCGATGAGCTCGATGAGATTCTCGGAGAGGTCGAGCAGCCTGGCGACCCGTTCGTCGGCATGCTTGAGGTCGGTCGAAGAGAGATCGACGCCCTTGGCGAGATTGCCGAGCTCGTCGATGACCATGTCGCAGTGCCCGAGATTGGAGGTGGCGGCACTGGTGACACCAGCGATTTCCCTGCCGACCGCGGTGAAGCCGTCCTGAACGCGCGCGATGATCCCCTGGATCTGCCCGGCGCCTTCGCCGGCATTCTTCGCCCGCAGCGAAGCGTCACCGCTTTCGCCGATCAGGCTGCCGACCTGGCCGTCGAGGTCGCGAACGGTATCGCCAATGAGTTGCGTCGCCTGGCGCGTCGCTTCCGCGAGGCTCTTTACCTCGCTGGCGACGACCGCGAAACCGCGCCCCGCGCTGCCCGCGCGGGCCGCTTCAATCGTGGCGTTCAGCGCGAGCAGGTTGGTCTGCTTTGCGATCGCCTCGATCGAGCCGGAGACTTTTGCCACCTGCGCAAGCGCGCTTCCGACGGCGCCGAGGCGCTGTTCGATGCGGCCGACCGCCTGGATCAGCTCGGAGATATGCTGAACCGCCGTCTCCACCGCGGCGCGCGACTGCACGATTTCGCCGACGGCGGCCGAGGTCGCGGTTTGCACCGCCTGCGAAGCGGACGCGATATCGCGGTTGGCGGAAACCATCGTCTCGGCGGTTTTCTGCAGATGGGAGAAGCGATCGGCCTGGGCAGAAACACGGCCGGCGACTTCCTTGAGGTTTCCCGCAACGTCGGCGAGTTCAACCCCCAGCCCTCCGATCCTGTTCGAAAGCTGGTCGACCAGTTGCTCGCTCACCGACGGGGTTACCGCAGCGCCGGGCTCTCTGATCGCCTGTACAACCGACATTGCCGGATCCTCCAAATCAATAAATCCAGACGCTTGCTTCACTCACATTCAAAGCTTGTAGGCGGTTCGAAATCCGCCCCAGTGCCGACCTCTGACGCGAACCGGAACGTCGATCTCTCGCATCATGACAGTTTTGCCGTTGCCCATGTCGCGGGCGTAACTCTGGATCAGATAGGCGCGCTGGTTGCGGCCGGCCGCCAATCCTGCCTGATCGTTGAAGATCCGACGGTTTCGGCTGTTGGCCGTGTTCCAGGCGACGTCGCCGCTGCGCTGCGGATGGGAGTAGATCTTGTTGTGGACGGGCAGATAGCCATTGCGATCGATCATCACGCAGAACACCATCCGCGCGTCCCTGGCGAGGAATGCCTCCTGGAACGGCGGCAGGGCTCGATCGGCCCAGTCGAGGATCCTGGTACGGTACTGCACCGGGTTGGTGCCGGCGATCTCGACATAATCAGTGTCGAACATGTCGTCGATCGAAATGGCGCCGCTCGCCACGGCTTCCTCGAAAATCCTGGTCAGCCCGGCGCCGGCTTCCATGGCGCGGGTGACGAATTCGGTGTTCTCGTCGCGGATCGACCAGAGCTTGTCCTCGAACTCTTTCGGAGAACTCCGCATTCCTCGTCTCGAAACTCGCGTTCACGCCCGCTTTCGATCGCTCACCGGTTCGTATCCGGCATGCGCCGATGCTCTCGATCGTGGCATTGAAAGTTTGATTTGCCGGCAGCGTCTCGGCCTCGGCTCCGCCGATCAGGATGCTTTCGAGGGAAATCTCGTAAACCGAAGCCGCGATCGGCCGGTGCGCGGTCTGGATTTCGATTTTGAGGTTGCAAGGCAGGCGCTCCTGCCTGCGCCGGCCGGCGTCCAGATTGTTGCCCAGCAGCACCGCGCAGCGGGATTTGAGTTTCTGGGCGAACGTGGTGACGGCCTTGCCGGCATCGGCAACCTGCTTGCCATGGGTTTCGGCCTGCCTCGCCGCGCTGTCGATTTCGGCGGCACTGTCACCAACCGACGCGATGAATCGCGACGCGGTGGCGACGTTCTCGGTCATCTGGCTGGTGGTCTGATTCTGCTCGGTCACCGCACCGTTGACGTTGTCGAACACAGGCCGGATCGCCTGGATGGCCTGCGAGATCCGGTGCACGGCGTCGACGGAGCCCGCGGCATCCCTCTGCAGGGCATCGATTTTCTTCTTGATCTCCTCGGTGGCATCCTGGGTTTGCACGGCAAGCGCCTTGACCTCGGAAGCGACGACGGCGAAACCGCGCCCGGCGGCGCCGGCGCGAGCCGCCTCGATTGTCGAGTTGAGCGCCAGCAGCGTGGTTTGCCTTGCAATCTGGGCGATCAGGTTGACTACGTTGCCGATCGCCGCCGAGGATTCCTTGAGCCGATCGACATTGAGGCTCGCCTCCTGCGCGGCGGCGCTTGCCTGATCGGCGAGTTTGCCGGCGTCGCGCACCTGGGAGCCGATGTCTTCGGCCGAATGGGTGAACTTGTCGGCGGCCTGCGAGAATATGGTCGCGGTGCTCTGAGCGGCACCGCTTCGTCCGGTGAGAGCGTCGGTACGCCCGCGAATGGCTTCGAGGGTGGCTGCAGTGGCCTCGGCTCCGCTGGCGACCGAACCGGCGGCGCGTTCAAGCTGACGGATCATTCCGCCAAGTTCGAGTTCAAGCAGTTCGAGAATCTGCTGGGCCGAATTGACCTCGGACGCGCCCGGAATCTCGGTCTCCAAGTCAGATTTAATCGCCTCCGGCTCGACCGCAGGGGAAGGCGGTTCAGCCGGGCGCCTTCGAAACATTGCCAACGCCATGGGGTTTCCGGATACTTATGTTTGCAATCATCCTCCCATCGCGTCGTGAAGTCAGGGTTAACGATTGCCTCATAGGCAGGCAATTGGCACTACCATGGTACCGAAAAGCGGGGCAAATCTTTGATTTTGCCAAGCTACCAGCCTATAACGCCGCCCTTTCCACCCAAAATCACCTCGGACCAATCCGAAAGACAGCGCATGGCCGGCCATTCCCAATTCAAGAACATCATGCACCGCAAAGGCCGCCAGGACGCCCAGAAATCGAAGCTGTTCGGCAAGCTGGCGCGCGAAATCACCGTGGCGGCGAAACTTGGGACTCCGGATCCTGCAATGAATCCGCGCCTTCGGGCAGCTGTGATCGCGGCGCGCCAGGAGAACATGCCCAAGGACAATATCGAGCGCGCCATCAAGAAGGCAATCGGCGGCGACAGCGAGAACTATGACGAGATTCGATACGAGGGCTACGGTCCGGGCGGTGTCGCCGTGATCGTCGAGGTGCTCACCGACAACCGCAACCGCGCCGCGTCGGACATCCGTTCCTACTTCACAAAATCGGGCGGGAATCTCGGCGAAACCGGCTCGGTCTCGTTCATGTTCGACCGCACAGGCGTCATCGAATATGATGCCAAGGTTGCCTCCGATGATGGGATGCTGGAGGCCGCGATCGAGGCGGGCGCCGACGACGTCGCGTCGAGCGAGAGCGGGCACGAGATCTACGCCTCCCAGGAAACCTTTCGCGATGTCGCAAAAGCACTGGAAGCGAAATTCGGCGAGGCGCGCAAGGCGGCGCTGATCTGGAAGCCGCAGAACACGGTGTCGGTGGACGATGAAACCGGCGAAAAGCTCCTGAAGCTGATTGATCTGCTGAACGAGCACGACGACGTGCAGAACGTCTACGCCAATTTCGAGGTCTCGGACGAACTTGTTGCTAAAATGGGTGCTTGAGGCGACCATTTCTCCGCGCTTCGACCGTTGATGGGGAATTGCCCGCGCTAGGCGGCCGACTCCGGCATGGGGTATAAACTGGGCCCATGAACTCCCAGCCGATTCGCACTCCCGTCCGTATCCTCGGCATCGATCCGGGGCTCCGCCGCACGGGATGGGGCGTGATCGAGGTCGACGGTAACCGCCTCGCCTTTGTCGGTTGTGGATCGGTCGAGCCGGCGGAAAACCTGCCGCTGGCAAACCGGCTGCTGGCGATTCACGAGGGGCTTGCCGCCGTGCTCGGCGACTTCCGTCCCGCGGAGGCCGCCGTCGAACAGACCTTTGTCAACAAGGACGGTGTTGCCACCCTCAAACTTGGCCAGGCGCGCGGGGTTGCGATGCTGGCGCCGGCGATGTTCGGAATATCAGTTGCCGAATATGCGCCGAACCAGGTGAAGAAGACCGTGGTCGGCGCCGGCCACGCCGACAAGAACCAGATTCTGGTGATGCTGAAGATTCTGCTCCCCAAGGCCGAGCCGAAATCCCCCGATGCCGCGGACGCACTCGCCATTGCCGTCACGCACGCGCATCACCGTCAGAATTACACACTGCGGCTGAGGGTGGTCGGGCTATGACAAACGGAATGCAGCCATTTCTTTCTTTCTCCCTGCGAGGGGAGGGTTGGGAAGGGGCGCAAGCCCCCGGTCTTGAATTTGCTGCTACCCCCACCCCCTACCCCTCCCGCAGGGGGGAGGGAATCTCACTTAGCGTCGGCTCCTGAAAATGATCGGCAAGCTCAAGGGCCTGATCGACTCCTACGGCGAGGATTTCGTCATCCTCGACGTCGGCGGCGTTGGCTATCAGGTGCATTGCTCGGGCCGCACGCTGCAGGCGCTGCCTTCGCCAGGCGAGGCGGCGGTGCTCTCGATCGAGACCTATGTCCGCGAGGATCAGATAAAACTGTTCGGCTTCAAGAGCGACACCGAACGCGAATGGTTTCGTTTGCTTCAGACGGTGCAGGGCGTCGGCGCCAAGGTGGCGCTTGCGGTGCTCGGCACGTTGCCGCCTGCGGATCTGGCGAATGCGATTGCGCTGCGTGACAAGGCCGCGGTGACGCGCACGCCGGGTGTCGGACCGAAAGTCGCCGAGCGTATCGTCACCGAATTGAAGGACAAGGCGCCGGCTTTTGCCAATGTCGATCCGGCGCTGGTTCATCTTTCCGGAGCGATCGACAACGAACGCGCGCCGCGGCCGGTTACGGACGCGATCTCCGCGCTCGTCAATCTCGGTTACGGTCAGCCGCAGGCAGCCGCTGCGATCGCCGCGGCTTCGCGCAGCGCCGGTGAAAACGCCGAAGTCGCACAGCTTATCCGGCTCGGGTTGAAGGAACTCGCGAAGTGAACCCGCCCTCCCGTATCGTCACACCGGAGCGCCGCACTGAGGATGCCGGCGACACTGCGTTGCGACCGCAACTGCTCTCGGAATTCGTGGGCCAGGCGCAGGCGCGCAAGAACCTCTCGATCTTCATCGAGGCGGCGCGCAAGCGCGGCGAGTCGCTTGATCATGTCCTGTTCGTCGGCCCTCCCGGCCTCGGCAAGACCACGCTGGCGCAGATCGTCGCGCGCGAGCTCGGCGTCGGCTTTCGTGCCACCTCTGGTCCTGTGATCGCCAAGGCGGGCGACCTCGCCGCGCTTCTGACCAATCTCGAAGAGCGTGACGTTCTGTTCATCGATGAAATTCATCGCCTGAGCCCCGCGGTCGAGGAAGTGCTTTATCCGGCAATGGAGGATTTTCAGCTCGACCTGATCATCGGTGAAGGTCCTGCGGCGCGTTCGGTCAAGATCGAACTGGCGAAATTCACGCTTGTCGGCGCCACCACGCGCGCAGGGCTCCTGACCAATCCGTTGCGCGACCGCTTCGGGATTCCGGTGCGGCTGAATTTTTACACCGAAGAAGAGATGGAAAAGATCGTCACCCGCGGCGCCCGCGTGCTTCAGATCGGCATGACTTCGGATGGCGCCAACGAAATCGCCCGCCGCGCGCGCGGCACCCCGAGGATCGCGGGACGCCTGTTGCGGCGGGTGCGGGATTTTGCCTCCGCTGCGGATGCCGCCTCGATCGATCGCGCCATCGCCGACCATGCGCTCAGCGCGCTGGAAGTCGACGCGGCGGGGCTCGACGCGATGGACCGGCGTTATCTGATGACCATTGCCTTGAATTACGGCGGCGGCCCCGTCGGCGTGGAAACGCTTGCCGCGGCGTTGTCCGAGCCGCGCGATGCGATCGAGGACATCATCGAGCCCTATCTGATCCAGTGCGGTTATCTCCAGCGCACCCCGCGCGGGCGGCTCCTGACCTCGCACGCCTTCCGGCATCTCGGGCTTGCCGAGCCCGCGCGCGATCCCGCGCAATTCGGGTTGTTCGGCAACGGGAGTGAGGACGAGTGATGGATGCCGGCACGATCAAAATTGTTGCCGCGCTGATACGCGATGACGCGGGGCGGGTACTGCTTGTGCGCAAGCGCGGGACACAGGCCTTCATGCAGCCGGGAGGCAAGCACGATGTGGGCGAAGACGACTTCGCGGCGCTCTCTCGCGAGATCGCGGAGGAGCTTGGTTGTGGCGTGATCGCTGCATCGATGCGTTCGCTCGGCGAGTTCGACGCGATCGCCGCCAACGAGCCCGGTTTTCGCGTACGGGCCAATCTCTATCGTGTAGAGGTGGCGGGCGAGATCGCACCCGGCCAGGAAATCGATGAGGCGATCTGGGTCGATCCGGCAGCGCCTCCCGATATTCATCTGGCGCCGCTCACGCGCGACCAGGTTCTGCCACTGGCCTCCTCACCGGGGATTGCGGGAAATGTCCCATGAGACGTCGCCGCTTGATGGCCTGATCCGCGACGGCCGCCATCACATGCAGGTCCGCGTCTATTACGAGGACACGGACTTTTCCGGAATCGTCTATCACGCCAATTATCTGCGCTTCATGGAGCGCGGCCGCACCAACCATCTGCGGCTGCTGGGGGCGGAGCAGCACGCGCTGTTTGCGGAGGCGGAAGCCGAAACGCCGGGTTTCGCCTTCGTGGTGCGTTCGATGAAGATCGACTTCCTCAGGCCCGCGCGGATGGACGATGTGCTCGACGTGGTGACGTGGCCGCTCGCGGTGAAAGGCGCCTCGATCACGCTGGGGCAGGAGGTGCGGCGCGGGGAGCATGTGCTGGTCAAGGCCGAGGTGCGCGTCGCCTTCATCAGTGAGGGGCGCGCGCAACCGATCCCGAAATCGCTGCGGCAGTTGATGAAGGCTGATCTGGCCTAGAGGCCGATGGCCGCCGATAGGCTGCAACTATCGGCCGATAGGCAGAGAGCTATCAACTCCTTGCTCCGCCCAAATAGATTTGTGGTCTCACCCAAATCGCGAGGTCAGCATGTCGCGTCCACCGCTTCCACCTTTCACACGAGAGACCGCCGCGCAGAAAGCCCGCATGGCGGAAGACGCCTGGAATTCGCGCGATCCCGAGCGCGTCGCGCTCGCCTATACCGAGGACAGCCACTGGCGCAACCGCGCCGAATTCTTTGAAGGTCGTGCCGCGATCGTGGCGTTCCTCAAGCGCAAATGGGCGAAGGAACTCGACTATCGACTGATCAAGGATCTCTGGGCGTTCGACGGCAACCGTATCGCGGTGCGCTTTCAATACGAGTGGCACGACGATGCCGGGCAGTGGCACCGCTCATACGGCAACGAGCAGTGGGAGTTCGATGAGCACGGCCTGATGCGCCGGCGCGAAGCCAGCATCAACGACATCACGATTGCCGAAAAGGACCGTCGCTTCCACTGGCCCGCGCCGGGTCCGCGCCCGGCGGATGTACCAGGCCTGAGCGACAGCCCGTTTTGAGGTTGCAACGCAAGGGCACGGCGCTGGCCAACACCGTGCCTTGCCGGCAGCAACGGGAAAGCCGATGCGTTAAGCCGCAGCCTGATGGCGTGCGAGTTCTGCCTTGTACAGCTCAAGCTCCTCGGCCATCGCATTCGCAATGCTGGGACGCTTGCGTAGCCGCTCGTAATAGGCCTTCACGGCCGGCCATTTTGCCAGCTCTACCGGCGGCGTTGCCATGGTCCAGTTGATGACCGTCACGAGATAGGCGTCCGCCACGGTGAAGTGGTCGAGCAGGAATTCACGGCCCTTCAGATAGTTTTCGAGATAGTCGAGCCGCGAAAGATATCTGCCGAGGATATAGGTCTTGATTTCCTGCGGCGCTTTCTTGTCGAGCAACGGAACGAACAATCCCTTGTGCAGTTCCGTGCCGATAAAGCAAAGCCATTGGTGCAAGCGGCTTCGCTCCATGCCCGCTGCGGCTGAGATGCCGGCTTGCGGAAAACGGTCGGCAACATATTGCAGGACGGCGGCGTTCTCGGTCAGCACGAGCCCATCATCGGTGCGCAGGGTCGGCACCAGCCCAAGCGGGTTAACTTTCCGAAAATCCGAGCCATCGTTCTGAACCAGCTTGGTCTTCGGATCGACCTCGAGAAAATTGGCCTTCCCGCCGGCTTCGTAGAGCGCAATGCGGGTCGCGAGCGAGCAGGCAAGTGGCGAAAAATACACGTCCATGCGCGGTCTCCTGGCGGTTGGGTATTTAGATTTCGATAGCGGGTTGATTTTTGTACTTTCTCGCATAATATATCTCGCGTCAATGAATTATTTGCGAAATGGTACAAAAAAGTAAAAGGCCGCCGGCGGCCGAGCCCGAAACGACCGCGCCCAGGCGCCGTGGGCGGCCGCGCGCCTACCAACCTGAAATCGCGCTCGGCAGGGCGCTCGATCTGTTCCGGAAAGGCGGTTTCGCCGCAACATCGCTTGACGAGCTCAGCGCGGCCACCGGGATGAACAGGCCCAGTCTTTATGGGGCGTTCGGCGACAAACGCGAACTCTACATCAAGAGCTACGAGCGCTACCGCGCGGATGCCCGCGCGGCCATGGCCGAGGTTTTCAAAGGCGAAGTTCCGATCCGCGAAAGACTGAAGCGCATCTTCGCGGCGGCGCTCGACATCTATCTTGCGGATGCCTCGGAGCCGCAAGGCTGCTTCACGGTGATGACGGCCGCCTCCGAAGCGGTGGCCGATCCCGAGATTCGCGCGATGGTGCTGGATGGTTTTGCCGAACTCGACAAGGCCTTTGCTTCCTGTTTCCGCCGCGCCAAAGAGAAGGACGAGTTGCCGCCATCGGCCGATCCCATGGTGCTGGCGCGGCTCGCTTCCGCAACCATCCACACCATAGCAATCCGTGCGCGAGCCCGCGTGCCCCGCAAGGAACTGGAAGCGATCACAAGGGGCGCGATCGACGTGATCTGCGGAGCCGACGAGTAGGGCTAGTATCCGCGCGCGGGATCGACGACGTTCTCGAGCGCCTGGCCTTCTTCAAAGCGGGCGATCTGGTGCGCCACATAGCGCGAGATTTCGTCTGCGTCGGTGTCGGCCGCGTTATGCGGCGTCAGCACGACCTTCGGATGGCCCCAGAACGGGCTTTCTGGTGGAAGCGGCTCTCTCGAATAGACATCGAGCGAGACGGCGCCGAGCGTGCCGTCATCGAGGCAGGCCAAAATATCGGCTTCGTTCTGCAACCCGCCGCGCCCGGCATTGATCACGATCGGTGCTCCCATCGGGCTTGACCGATTTAATTTCGTGAACAGGTCGCGATTGAGGATGTGCCGCGTATCGGGCGTCAACGGCAACAGGCAGACGAGGATGTCGGTGCCGCGCAGGAACGCCTCAAGCTGTCCCTTGCCGTGAAAGCATTCAATACCGGCCATCGTCTTCGCGCTGTTGCTCCAGCCTGCAACGCGAAAGCCGATCCGTTTCAAAACATCGGCCGCGTCCGATCCCGAGCGTGCCAAGGCCCATGATGCCGACCGATAAGGCGCGGGCCGGCCATTGAAACCTGGGCGCCCAGCGTTTTTCGCGCTGGCTGGCGCGCAGATAGAGCTCCTGCCGGTGATGCATCAGCACATGCAGCACCACATATTCCGTCATCCGGTTGGTGAGGTCGCCGATCGCGACACGGACCAGAGGTACTTTGGGCAAGGACTTGTCGGCCATCAGTGCGTCGACGCCGGCGCCCAGGTTGAAGATGACGCGCAGGTTCGAAAAGGCGGCAAGCTCGCCCGGGGCCGGCTTCCAGACGGCAGCGTAATGGATATCCGTCGGATCGCCCTTGCCGTCCGGCAAGAGCCGGACCGGGCGGTCGTTGCATACCTCGTCGAAGCGGCGTTTCCAGCGCTCCGGCGACCAGTTTTCCGTGCCGCCGTGAATGAGCAGGGCGAGCGTTCCTTTATTCATCGCAATCTTGCCTTTGGGCTTAATGGTGTGCGTGACCTTACCCGGCTGAGTTCCCGGCACAAAATATTTCCGCCCGGTTGTCGGATGCGGGCATACTGGCTCGTCATAGTGGAGACAGGACCAAGAAGGGAGCCCGTGCCGATGCTCTATGCCATCCTTTGCTACCATGATGAGGATCTGGTCGGTTCCTGGACCCGCGAACAGGACGCAGCCGTCATGTCGAAGCTTTCAGTCGTGCAGGACCGGCTGAAAAAGCAGGGCCGGCTCGGACCTGTGGCTCGCTTGCTGCCGACCACCGCGGCAACGACGCTGCGGAAGGACGATCCGCCGGTGGTGCTGGACGGCCCCTATGCCGAGACCAAGGAGCAGCTGCTCGGCTTCTATGTCGTGGACTGCGAGAATCTCGACGAGGCCCTCAACGTGGCGCGCGATCTTGGCGCCGCCAATCCCGGCGGAGCCTACGAGATCCGTCCGGTCGGCCTGTTTCAGCCTGGAGAAAGCATGTCCGGAGACAAGGTGAAGTGACAGATACGGCCTGGATCGATGCCGCGCTCACGTCGGCGCGTCCCCAGGCGGTCGGTGCGCTGCTTCGCTATTTCCGCAATCTCGATACGGCCGAAGAAGCCTTTCAAAACGCCTGCCTGCGGGCGCTGAGGAGCTGGCCGCAAAACGGCCCGCCGCGCGACCCCGCGGCGTGGCTGATCATGGTGGGGCGCAATGTTGCGATTGACGAGGTGCGTCGTTCGAGCAGGCAGGAGGGGCTGCCCGATGACGAGACGATTTCCGATCTCGACGACGCCGAGGAGAAACTGGCCGAGCGGCTCGACGGTTCGCATTACCGCGACGACATCCTGCGGCTGCTCTTTATCTGCTGCCACAAGGATCTGCCCGCGACGCAACAGATCGCGCTGGCGCTGCGGATCGTTTCCGGCCTCACCGTAAAGCAGATCGCGCGCGCGTTTCTTGTTTCGGAAGCCGCGATGGAACAGCGGATCACCCGCGCCAAGGCGCGTGTTGCCACAGCCGGCGTGCCGTTCGAGACGCCCGGTGCGGTGGAACGAAGCGAGCGGCTCGCGGCCGTCGCTGCGATGATTTACCTGATCTTCAATGAGGGCTATTCCGCGAGCGGCGAAACCTCCGATATCCGCAAACCGCTGTGCGAGGAAGCCATACGCCTCGCGCGTCTCCTGCTCCGCCTGTTTCAGAGCGAGCCCGAAATCATGGGCCTGACCGCGCTTCTGTTGCTGCAGCATGCCCGGGCCGCGGCGCGGTTCGACGCGAACGGCGAAATCGTGCTGCTCGACGATCAGGACCGTGCCCTGTGGAATCCGAAGATGATCGCCGAGGGCCTGGCGCTGATCGACAAGGCGATGCGTCATCGCCAGAGCGGGCCTTATCAGGTGCAGGCCGCAATCGCGGCGCTGCACGCGCGCGCAGCGACGCCCGAGGATACCGATTGGCTCCAGATCGATCTGCTTTATGGCGCGCTCGAAATCATGCAACCGTCGCCGGTGATCACGCTCAACCGTGCCGTTGCCGTCTCCAAGGTGCGCGGGCCCGAGGCCGCCCTGCAGATGATCGAGCCATTGGGGGAGCGGCTTTCCGGCTATTTTCATTTCTTTGGCGTTCGCGGCGCGCTCTTGATGCAGCTAGGCCGCAACGATGAAGCCCGCGTGGCGTTCGACCGCGCCATCGCGCTCGCCAACACGTCGGCTGAAGCCGCGCATATCCGCACGCATCTCGACCGGCTGATCCGCGACAGCGAGGTAGCCGGGAAAAAGAATTCAACAAAATAATTTGCGTCCCTGTCGGTCCTCCCGCCCGCCATTCGTCTTCAGGGCAGAGATGGTTGTTGCATCAGGGGACGCGAGATGTATCTGCAATATGTCGAATTGGCCGGTCAGGCGATGATCTGGGGCGAAATATGGCTGCGTGACACGGGCCTGCGCGCCTTGTTCCCGCTAAAGAGCTGGCTCGCGCGGTTCGTACTTTAGAAGGGGAAGCTTGATGCTCGAGATCTTCACAATCATCGCCGTCGTTGTGGCGATCGCCATCGCGATCGTACTGGCCCTCGCTTCGATGAAATCGGAAATCTTCCGTATCGAGCGCATGGCAGTAGTCCAGGCGCCGGCGGAAAGGATCTTCCCCTTGATCAACGACTTTCATCAATGGGCGGGCTGGTCGCCCTGGGAGCACAGGGATCCCGCGATGAAGCGTATCTATAGCGGTCCCGAGAGCGGCAGGGGCGCGACCTATGCCTGGGATGGCAACAAGAACGTCGGTTCCGGCCGCATGGAAATTCTCGACGCCACGTCTCCGTCAAGAATTGTGATCAAGCTCGACTTCTTCAAGCCGTTCGAAGGCCACAACACCGCGGAGTTTACTTTCGTGCCGGAGCGCGATGCATCCGCCACCAACATCACGTGGGTCATGCATGGCCCGGCGTCGTTCATGACCAAGGTGATGCAGGTGTTCATGAATTTCGACAAAATGATCGGCAAGGATTTTGAAGCCGGTCTCGCCAATCTGAAACGGCTTGTCGAGAAGCAGACGACCGATTGAATCCCTCACCAACAGGAGCAAAAGATGCAGCTCAATCCCTATCTCTTCTACAACGACAATTGTGAGGCCGCGTTCAGATTTTATGAGAAGGTCCTTGGCGCCAGGATCGAGGTGTTGCTGAGAAACGAGGAAGCCCCCGCGGAGATGCCGTCGCAGCCGGAACGCAAGAAGAAGGTCATGCACGGCCGGATTTCGATCGATGGCCAGGTGCTGATGGCCTCCGACGCGCCTCCCGATCATTTCCACAAGCCGCAAGGCTTCTCGGTCTCGCTGACGATCAAGGATCCCGCAGAGGCCGAGCGCAAGTTCAAGGCGCTGTCGGAAGGCGGCAGCCTGAACATGCCGTTCGGCAAGACCTTCTTCTCCAAGGGATTTGGCATGTGCGTCGATCAGTTCGGCATCCCCTGGATGGTGAACTCGCCGCTCGAGGGCTGATCGGGCTTACCGGCAGGTCGGATAGATGGCGGCGAGTTCGCGCCCCCGCAGGAGAAGCAGCCGCGAGGTCAATCCGCCGCGGCTGCGAATCCAGTTCCTCACCCGGGCAGGATAGGTCTGAAGCACGATCTGCGAGGCCTCCGGCTCGGCATAGGTGCGGCCTCGCTTGTCGACCGACCGCGCGGCGTGGAATCCCAATACTGCCCGTCGCGTCACGCAGATGCGATCGTTCGGCACCATGCTTAACACCAGGGTGCAGGCCGAAAGGCACGGACCATCGATCACGACGCGTTCGCCGGACTGGCGCACCTGCTCGAAAAGGTCCAGGAAGGGGCCAACCTGTCCGCCCGGACTCTGCAGGATGCGCATTTCGGCTCGCGCGGACGGCGCGGCGAGCGCGCAGAGCATCGCAGCAAGCCAGACCGCCTTGAGGATTGCCATTCGCTTCATGGGCGAAGTTCTTCGACAGGTTGACCGCAGCAGGATATCAATCGCCTCGCGCGCGGCAAGGTTCCATCACGACCCCGGGAAGAAATTTCCTGGCTGACCGCAGAGCTAGCCGTTTCGCCGCGCGCCGCGCAATGTCGGCAATCCAATTCCGGCTGCATCGAAGCCGCCGTCTACGGCGAGAATTTGTCCAGTGATGTAGCTCGCGCGATCGCTGCAGAGGAAAAACACGGCTTCCGCCAGTTCTTCCTCGTGTCCATAGCGGTTGAGCGGGATGGCGTCGTGATAGTCGGCGCGGATTTCCGGGGTATGGACGGCTTTCGCCATCGCCGTGTCGACCGGGCCGGGCGCCACGCCATTGACGCGGATGCCCAGCGAGGCCAATTCGACCGCGAGCTGCTTTGTCAGATGCGCAAGCCCGGCCTTGCTGGTGCCGTAGGCAGAGCGCAGCGTCGACGCGCGCACCGCGGAGATCGAGGTAACGTTGACGATGGCGCCGCCGTTTTCCTGCATCAGGGGCACGGCGGCCCTGGTGCAGAGGAACGGACCGGTGAGGTTGACTTCCAGGACCCGGTTCCAGTCCGCCACAGATGTTTCCATCAGCGGCGCGAACACCGCGATTCCGGCGTTATTGATCAGCGCGTCGAGCCGGCCAAAGCGGCGCTCCAGTCCTGCGAAGGCGCGTGCGACCGCGACCTCGTCGGAGACGTCGCAATGAAGCGCCAGCGTGCGGTCGGGTGTTTCAAGCGCTTGCATGCTTTCGTTCAGCAGTTTGCCCTCGATGTCGAGCAGCGCCACGCACCAGTCCTCGGCAAGGAAATGTTTGGCTACCGCATGCCCGATGCCGCGCGCGGCGCCCGTCACCAGCGCGACTTTCTGTGAGGAAACGGTCATCAGCTTTTCATCCCGGTTTTTCGGCTCGGTTTTCCTGTCCGTTCCCACTAGCACGGAAAGCGAGCCTCTGCTTTTCTGTTTCCCTCAGAGCGATAAGGACCGAATGCGATGAAGGTCAGCGACCCCCGGCAAATCCCGATCGAGCAATGGCGGCCCGGCGTAGAGACGCGAATGCTGGTTTCGGCCCGGGGCGGTGCGGCGCAGTTATGCATCTTCGAGCAATGGGTTGCGCCCGGAAACGGTGCTCCGACCCATTCGCATCCGGTCGAGGAGGTACTGACGGTGTGCGAGGGCGAGGCCGAGATGTGGCTCGATCAGGAACGCGCGATCCTGAGAGCCGGCCAGTCGCTCGTCATTCCCGCCTTGCGCCTGCACGGTTTCCGCAATTCCGGCACGGTTACGCTGCATATCCACGCGGTGCTCGCGTCTTCCACATTCGAGGCGACGCCCGAGGGCGCATCCGAGGCGGTGCGGAGATGGGAAGCCGCGTCGTCCTGAAATATTTTCTCGAAGTGGGAAGAGCGAAGAAATGATGCCGACGACCGGTGCAAGCGAATTTTCGAAAGCGCGACTGGATCAGATGCACGATGTGATGGCCGGCCATGTCAAGCGCGGTGACGTGCCGGGCCTGGTGACGCTGGTCAGCCGGCACGGCGAAGTCCATGTGGATGCGATCGGTCGTCTCGCGTTCGATGGACCTCCGATGGCGCGGAATTCGATTTTCCGCATCACCTCGATGACCAAGCCGGTTACAGCCGTGGCGGCAATGATCCTGGTCGAGGAAGGCAAATTGCAACTCGACGAGCCCGTCGATCAATTCCTGCCGGAACTCGCCAATCGCAAGGTGCTGCGCCGGATCGATGCGCAGATCTACGACACCGTCCCGGCCAGGCGCGCGATCACGCTGCGCGACCTGCTCACGTTCCGCTCCGGTCACGGCATGATCCCGATCTTTCCGGATCGCTTGCCGATCCAGCGGGCGATTGCCCAGGCAGGCTTCGCGCCGGGGCCTGTTTTCCCGTCCTTTCCGCCGGACGAGTTGCTGCGCCGCTACGGCACCTTGCCCTTGATCTTTCAGCCGGGCGAGCGCTGGCTCTACAATGCGGGAACGGAAATCCTCGGCGTTCTGATCGCCCGCGTCGCTGGCATCAGCTTCGGGCAATTTTTGAGCGATCGCATCTTTGCGCCGTTGGGAATGACGGACACTGCCTTTTATGTGCCCAGCGAGAAGCATCAGCGATTTGCGACCGCTTACGACCGCGATCCCGGGATAAAAGAGCTGAGAGTCTTCGACCGTCCGGATACCGGCAAGTTCTCTAGCCCGCCTGTCTTCGAAAACGGCAGCGCAGGGCTGGTCTCGACTGCGGATGATTTCAACGCCTTCGCGCAGATGATGCTCAATGGCGGCAATCTCGGAAGCGAACGCATCCTGTCCCAGGAATCGGTGAAGTTGATGACGAGAAATCACATCTCTGCCGATGAAAAACGCGAATCCCAATTGTTCCTCGGCACCACCAGGGGATGGGGATTCGGAATGTCGGTTTTCCGGGGGATCGACGATCCCGATGATGCGCAGGGGCGGTTCGGCTGGGATGGCGGCTATGGCACGACCTGGTACTCGGACCCGCGCGAACAACTGACCGGCATATTGCTCACCCAGCGGCTGATGGATTCTCCGCAGCCACCGCGCACGTTCACGGACTTCTGGAACTCGGTCAATTAAACGACAGCCGATTGATCGGCAATCCTTCGGGACGAGGGGGCAATTGCCTTGAAAATAATTCCGGCGCGCATGTCGGGGGTGCAAGACCCTGTTCGTCTTATCTGAGAGCGCCGGCCCGTCCGGGGCCATTCGAACTTCAGTGAAGGAACGGAGACCGGAATGCGATTCATGATGCTGATGATCCCGAGGGGCTACGAGGCCGCTGCGCCCGGTGCGATGCCGCCCGCCGAAGCTGTAGCCGCAATGATGAAATACAACGAAGCGCTGAAAGAAGCCGGTGTGCTGATCACGCTGGACGGGTTGCACCCGCCATCCATGGGCGCGCGGGTTTCGTTCGAGGGGGGCAAACCCGTGGTGACCGACGGGCCTTTTGCCGAGTCGAAGGAAGTGCTGGGCGGCTACTGGATGATCGACGTGCAGTCGCTCGAGGAGGCCATCGCCTGGGCCAAACGGTGTCCTGCATCCAACAACGAGATCATCGAAATCCGTCAGGTCCAGGAGATGGCGGACTTTCCGCCGGATGTCCGCGACGCGGCAGCCGGGTTTGCTGAGCTGCAGCGCGGCGCGGCCCCGCGCTGACCTGATATCTTTTTCCAACCAACGACCTTCGCACGAAAGGAAATCGGATGAGCACGAATGACACCTTCCTTGCTGTCTTTCTGGGCGGCAAGAACAGCACGAAAATGGCGGCATGGAACGCGCTCTCCGAGGGGGAACGCAATTCCAGGCAACAGCAGGGCATCGCGGCCTGGAAGGCATGGGTCGAGAAGCACCACGCCGCGATCGTCGAGATGGGCGGACCGCTTGGAAAGACCAAAAAGGTCGGACCGCAGGGCGTCGCCGATATCACCAATCTCCTGAGTGCCTTTACGGTTGTTCGAGCGGCTTCGCACGAGGCCGCCGCGAAAATGTTCGAGAACCATCCGCATTTTTCGATCTTTCCGGGGGAGTCCGTCGAGATCATGCCGGTTCTCCCGATACCGGGCGGCTAGGGGCTGTTCCAGTCCTCGAGGGGCGGCCGAAGCCGTAGGTAGGTTTAGAGCCCATTAACCTTTGTGGTTCGGCGTCGCCGGCATGGCCTGTGCTCGTCCGGCGAAGCCGAACCGGAAGGCACGGGCATGACAGACACGGCCGGCTCATGTAAAAGCTTTTCACATGAGCTGGCGCAAGGAACAGGGTCGCACGGAGCGCGGCTACCATCACGGCAATCTGAAAGAGGCGCTGCTTCAGGCAGCCCTCGGCTTGATTGCGGAAAAAGGCGCGGCCGGTTTCACCTTTGCCGATGCCGCCCGCATGGCCGGTGTCAGTCCGGCAGCGCCGTACCGGCATTTTCGCGACCGCGACGAACTGCTTTCGAGCATCGCCCAGCGCGGGTTCGAGCAATTCGAATCCGCTCTGTCGCAGGCCTGGGACGATGGCCGTCCGGACACCGTCACGGCGTTCGAACGGGTCGGCAAGGCCTATCTCGCCTTTGCACGCGGAGAGCCCGCATTCTATTCGGCGATGTTCGAATCCGGGCTTCCGGTCGACGTCAATCCGGCGCTGCTTGCGGCTGCGGAACGAGCTTTTGCGGTGATCAGGGCGGCGGCCGAAAGGCTTGCGGCGCTGGCGCCGCCCGGCCTGCCGCGACCGCCAGCATTGATGATGGCGCTGCACATTTGGTCGATGTCGCACGGCGTGGCCTCGCTGTTTGCGCGCGGTGATGCGGCTCGTCGCAGGCTGCCGATGTCGGCGGAGGAACTGTTGGAAGCCGAAGTGCTGATTTACCTGCGCGGTCTTGGCTTTCCCACCGATCGCAGGGCTTCCGGCCAGGAAGCGGCGGATAACAAGCCGTCCGGCAAACCTTCCGGTCCCTGGGGCAGCCAAAAATAAATCGGCAGGCGTGGGCGGCCGCCCGCTTGACAAAAGTCGGGGATGGTTTACGTATGTAAATGTTATTTACATTCACAACGGCGTGTTGCCGTCATGGAGAGGGAAATGGCCTACACCGCAGATGTCAATCGATGGCGGGGCCCCGCTGAAGAGCCCTACCGCCCCCATATGTTCGATACGCCATGGCATCCGGGCTGGATTGCCGTGACCGTGCTGGGCTTCCTGATCTGGTGGCCGATTGGGCTTGCCCTTCTCTTTTTCACACTCGGGAGCAGGAAAATGGGTTGCTGGAGTCACGAGCGCTTCGCGAACAAGATGGAGCGGATGCAGTACAAGATGGAGCGGATGCGCGGCCGTATGGAGCGCCGCGGTTTTCCGTTCGGCCCGTCTTCGAGCGGCAACCGCGCCTTCGACGAATATCGCATGGAGACCTTGCAGCGGCTCGAGGAGGAGCAGAAGGAGTTTCGCGAATTCCTCGATCGCCTGCGCCACGCCAAGGACAAGGAAGAGTTCGATCTCTTCATGGCGCAGCATCGCTCCCGCCCGAACCCGCCATCGGACGGCCAACCCCAGGCCTGACCTTTCCAGCCTGAGATTCGGCGCCTGGCCTGAGGCATAGAGCCCCAACGCTCACGATCTTAGTATAGCCGCCCGTTTGCGATGCAGACGGGCGGTTTTGTCGATTCCGGCCCCCAAAAACGCCCATTCCAGCCCGTTCTCCCAGGAACCTGACGGGATTGGGATGGCCAAAAATCTCCTTTAGTAACCGGATGTTAACCATGGGGAGCGTCTGGTTAGGGGCGTAAGGACGCGCGGACAGCCCTCGTTTTGACATGTTGGCAGGGGATGCAGGCCAAGGCTTTGGACGGGCATCCCATGCGACGCATTCGCGGCCCCCGCGCTGGCGCTTACTGCCACGCTTTTCCTGCGGCTGTAGAACCGGCAGCCTTTGCATCCAAAGCGTTTGGCAATCCGGAGGATTTGGGACACTTGCGTTGAGAGGACACCGCTTATGAATCCGGCCGACGTGGCACAGGCCGCCTTGCCGCTCCCGAACGCTGATGTTTCGCTAATAGCCCTGTTTTGGCAGGCCCACTGGATCGTGAAGGCGGTCATGCTGGGACTGCTTTCCTGCTCGGTCTGGGTGTGGGCTATCGCGATCGACAAGCTTTTCCTCTATTCGCGCACCAAGCGCGCGATGGATCGCTTCGAGCAGGCATTCTGGTCTGGCCAGTCGATCGAGGAACTCTATCGCGCGCTTTCGTCCAAGCCGACCCAATCGATGGCGGCCTGTTTCGTCGCGGCCATGCGCGAGTGGAAACGCTCGTTCGAGAGCCAGGCGCGGTCCTTCGCTGGCCTGCAGATGCGAATCGAAAAGGTCATGAACGTCTCGATCGCGCGTGAAGTAGAGCGGCTGGAACGCCGTCTCCTGGTGCTGGCAACCGTCGGTTCGGCCGGACCTTTTGTCGGCCTGTTCGGAACGGTATGGGGGATTATGTCGAGCTTTCAGTCGATTGCCGCTTCCAAGAACACCTCGTTGGCGGTGGTGGCGCCAGGTATCGCCGAGGCCCTGTTTGCCACGGCGATCGGCCTTATCGCGGCCATCCCGGCGACTATCTTCTACAACAAATTCACTTCCGAGGTGAACCGACAGGCCCAGCGGCTGGAGGGATTCGCCGATGAGTTCTCCGCCATCCTGTCGCGCCAGATCGACGAGCGTGCGTAGGGGCTCGATATCGGGGTATTGTGAGGCATAGTGCCGCCTATTTGAAGTTTCTGCACACAAGCGGCGAATCCGTTCAGAAACTTCAAATAGAAAAGCGGCACTAGAATAACAAAGTTTGCTGGTGCCCATGACTTTCCGAAGTTCGTGAAAGGTGGGCGCTGAGGTGGAGCAGGAACTTCGGAAAGTGGGCACTAGTGTGAGCACCGGATCATGGCGATGAACATGGCAGGCTCGTCGGGCGGCGGACGGCGAGGTCGGCGCCGCGCCGTGATGGCCGAAATCAACGTCACGCCGATGGTGGACGTGATGCTGGTGTTGCTGATCATCTTTATGGTTTCGGCGCCGCTGCTGACGGTCGGGGTCCCGCTCGATCTGCCGCAGACCCAGGCCAAGAGCCTTGAGCAGGACAAGACGCCGTTGCAGCTTTCTGTTGACATCAAGGGCCGGATATTCATCAACGATACCGAAGTCTCGATGGACGAACTGGTGCCGAAATTGAAGGCAATCACGGATGCCCGCGGCGGCCTGGACGAGCGTATATTCATGCGGGCCGACAAAAAGGCGGACTACGGAACCGTGGCGCGCGTCATGGGACGACTGTCCGGCGCCGGATTCAAGCGACTGGCGCTGGTCACGGAAGTGGAGCAGGGGTCTTAAGGGGTGAAGGTCGACAAGACACTGGTTGCGTCTGTGGCCCTGCACGTCCTCGTGATCGGGTGGGGATTGGTGTCTTTCTCGTCCAAGGTCTTCGAGTCGACGCCCGAAGAATCCTTGCCCGTCGATATCGTTTCCGCCGATCAGCTCGCGCACGTCATGGCCGGCACCAAGACCGGCAAGAAGGATAACCCGAAGCCGCTGGTGGAAAAGGTAGCCGAGGCCAAGCCCGTCGAGGACACTGTCGGCAAGATCACCCCGAAAGCGCCGGTCGTTACCGACACCGCACCACCACCCGAGCCAAAACCGGTGGAGAAACCGGTTGAGAAAAAGCCGGATCCGCCGAAGCCGGTCGCCGAGAACAAGCCGAAGGAAGAGCCAAAGCCCGTCGAGAAGAAGCCGGATCCGCCCCATGTCGATCCGATCGCGGAAGCCTTGAAGAAGGAAGAGAAGAAACAGCCGAAACCGCAGGTCCAGGCCGCGGCGCCGCAGCAACAACAGCAGAAGCCGAAGGAACGCACTTTCGATCAGTCGAAGATCGCGGCACTGCTCGACAAGCGCGATCCGTCGCGCCAGGCAACGACGGGCGACACGCTGAATTCCACTGCCGCCCTCGGGCTGTCCAAGGGCAAGGCCGCGGACAATTCGGCGACCTGGGGCTCCATGTTCCAGTCGCAGGTCGAGCGCTGCTGGAAGAAACCCTATGGCGGCATCGAGAGCCAGAATCCCGAGGCCGCCTTCACGATCCGCCTCAAGCGCGACGGCACGCTTGAGGGAATGCCGGTGCCGGAAGGCACGCCGGCGACGCCGTATTTGCGCGTCTATCAGGAGAGCGCCCTGCGCGCGATCATCGAATGCCAGCCCTATAATCTGCCGGCGGCCTATTTCGAAGAGTGGAAATATTTCACGCCGGTGTTCACCGAACGAAAGATATGAAGGCCGCAGCCCCTGCCCGCGTAGATGAAATGAAGCCCCCAAAATGACCTACAAAGACCCATCACGCCAGAATTCATTGCTCTTGAGCCGCAGGCATCTCCTTTCCGGGATCGCTTCGCTGGGCATGCTCTCGGGCCTTCCGGTTCGTCAGGCCTTCGCGCAGAAGCGGATACAGATTCCGGAAGGCGATTTCGTGCCTTTGCCGATCGCGATTCCCAACTTCACCGCGGGCACGCCGTCTGATGGCGAGGTCGGCATCGGCGTGACTCAGGTCATCACCAACAACCTCAAGCGCAGCGGACTGTTCGCGCCGATCGATCAGACCGCCTATATCGAAAAGGTCGTCAATATCGACGCGGCGCCGCAGTTCCAGAACTGGAAGACCATCAGCGCGCAGGCGCTGGTGACCGGCCGCATGACCCGCCAGCCCGACGGGCGACTGAAGGCCGAATTCCGTCTGTGGGACGTCGCTACCGGGCAGCAACTGATCGGCCAGCAATATTTCACCCAACCCGAAAATTGGCGGCGGATCGCTCACATTATTTCCGACCAGATCTATGAGCGGCTGACCGGCGAGAAAGGCTATTTCGACAGCCGCGTGGTTTTCGTCGACGAAACCGGCGCCAAGGAGCGCCGCGTCAAGCGGCTCGCCCTGATGGATCAGGACGGTGCCAACGTCCGGTATCTGACGCGCGGAAGCGATCTGGTGCTGACACCGCGCTTTTCGCCGACCACGCAGGAAATCACCTATATGGAATTCGGCCAGGGCGACCCGCGCGTCTATCTCCTCAACATAGAGACCGGTCAGCGCGAGATCGTCGGCAATTTTCCGGGCATGTCGTTCGCGCCGCGCTTCTCGCCGGACGGACAGCGGGTAATCATGAGCCTGCAGCAGGGCAGCAACTCCAACCTGTTCGTGATGGACCTGCGCTCGAAGTCGACCACGCGGCTGACCGATACGCCTGCGATCGATACCGCGCCGTCCTATTCCCCCGATGGAAGCCATATCTGCTTCGAATCCGATCGCGGCGGAAAGCCTCAGATCTACGTGATGCCTGCCGGCGGCGGGCCGGCTCAACGCATTTCCTTCGACCAGGTCACCAATGGCAGCTACTCGACGCCGGTGTGGTCGCCGCGCGGCGACTACATCGCCTTCACCAAGCAGGGAGGCGGTCAGTTCTCGATCGGCATCATGAAGCCCGATGGCTCAGGCGAGCGGATTCTCACCTCCGGTTTCCACAACGAGGGACCGACATTTGCTCCCAATGGACGCGTGTTGATGTTCTTCCGTGATCCCGGCGGCAATGGCGGTCCATCGTTGTACACGGTCGACATTTCCGGGCGCTCCGAGCAGCGGGTTCCAACCCCTGGATTCGCGTCCGATCCGGCGTGGTCGCCGCTGCTTTCCTAACGCGGTCGCAGCGGCTTCCCTAAGATTTGCATCGCATTTTCAAACACCTTCGCAGGGCAAGGCGGCGAACCTTGCCTAGCGCGCTGATTTGGCGCGCATATTCGTGTTTTTCCGCGCGAGCGACAACGGCCCGGTAACGATGTTCCCTCAGAAAGGCTTCATCAGCGGCGGGTAACACTTCGTCCCCAAAGGACGCGTGCGCACGATGCAGTTGGCGAAGCACCCAACGGAACCGGATCGGAAGATGTCGCCGGCGATCAACGCGGCGCTGGTCGACTCGCTGTTCATGAATCCTGCGCCGATGGTGTTCGGCGCCTTCGGGCCCGCGATTGCCGGCTCCGTCGTTGCATCCGTCACCGGCGACATCTTGAGCTGGCTCTGCGTTCCGCTCTTCGTCGTCGTGGGTCTGGCGCGCGCGCTGCAGATGTATCGCTACAAGCAGCGCAACTCTCCGCTCACCACGAGCGAGGCGGCGATCTGGGAAGAGCGCTACAAGCTCGGGGCCTTCGCCTACGGCCTGGCCCTTGGCCTATGGGTCTGCCTGGTCCTGCTGCGGACCTCCGACCCGGCCGCGCACATGCTCTGCATCACGACGGTGGTCGCATATACCTCCGCGGGCGTGGGACGAACCTTCGGCCGGCCGCGAATTTTTCACGTCATGCTGGTGCTCGCTTGCGGGCCAATGATCGTCGCGCTGATGTTTGTCGGTGGTGTCTATCACTTCGCGCTCGCGTTGCTGAGCCTCGTTTTCTTCGTGGCCATTCAGAGCATCACCATCAGCCTTCAGCGCATCTACCTCAATGCATGGATGGCGAGGGAGCGTGAAGCTGCGCTCGCCGGCCAGTTCGACACCGCGCTGAACAACATGCCGCACGGTCTTTGCATGTTCACCGCCGACGGTCGCCTCGCGGTGATGAATCACCGTTTCAGCTCGATGTTGAATCTGTCCGATGAGATCGTGCACAGCGCCGCCAGTGCTTCGGATATCGTCGATGCCTGTGTCAGCGCCGGCTCCGTCTCCGAGGCGAGCGGAAAAATCATTCTTTCGGAAATCGAGAACTCGCAGGCGAAGGATGTCATCACGACAGATCCCGACGTGGCCAGGGCCCGCTCGCTGTCATGGACATTCCAGCCGATGGCCGGCGGCGGCGCGGTCGTTCTGCTCGAAGACGTCACCGAACGGCGCAATGCGGAAGCCAGGATCACGCATCTGGCGCGGTTCGACGAACTCACGGGACTTCCCAATCGCGTCAATTTCCGCGACGAGATCGAGCATCTTCTGGCAGCCCCGCACAGCGCCGCGCAATTGTCGGCCCTGCTGTTCGTCGATCTTGACCAGTTCAAGCAGGTCAACGACACGCTGGGCCATCCCTGCGGCGACCAGCTCCTGTGCGCCGTCGCAGAACGGCTTCGCGCCATGCTGCGCCCGGAGGATTTCGTGGCGCAATTCGGCGGCGACGAATTCGTGGTGTTCCAGCAAAATATCAAGTCGTCCGATGAGGCGGCCGGTCTTGCCCGCCGTATCGTCGATCACCTGAGCGAGCGGTACAAGGTCGACAACCACCTGGTCGAGATCGGAGCCAGTGTCGGCATCGCGATGACGGAGCCGAACGGCGTCAGCGCCGACACACTGCTGAAGAACGCGGACATGGCGCTCTATCGGGCGAAGGCCGACGGCCGCGGCACATTCTGTTTCTTCCGCGACGAGATGGCACAGACCGTCGAGGCGCGCCGCATTCTCGAACTCGATCTGCGCAAGGCGCTGGCGAACGAGGAATTCGAACTGTACTATCAGCCGCTCGTCAATCTCAAGTCGGGGCGCATTTCCACCTGCGAAGCGCTGCTGCGCTGGAACCATCCCGCTCGTGGCACGATTTCGCCGGTCGACATCATTCCGATCGCCGAGGACATGGGGATGATCGTCGATCTCGGCCGCTGGATCCTGCGCCGGGCCTGCATGGAATGCATGCAATGGCCGGAAGGCGTCAGCGTCGCCGTCAATTTTTCTCCGCAGCAGTTTCATCAGCGCGACGTAATGAGCGAGGTCCGTTACGCGCTCGACGTCTCCGGATTGCCTGCCAATCGCCTCGAGATCGAAATCACCGAATCCTCGCTGCTGCGCAATACGCAGATGACTCACGACGTCCTTGCGCAATTGCGCGAGCTCGGCGTGCGCATTTCGCTCGACGACTTCGGCACCGGCTATTCGAGCCTCAGCTATCTGCACAATTTCCCGCTGCAGAAGGTGAAGATCGACCGATCGTTCCTCGAGGGAATCGACACCGATCGTCCGCTGCAGTTGTTGCGAGGGGTGGCGCGGCTCAGCGCGGATCTCGGCATGTCGGTCGTGGTCGAGGGCATCGAGACCAACGAGCAGCTCGAACTGATCAGCGTCGACGGTACGGTCACCGAAGCCCAAGGCTATCTTTTCAGCCGTCCCGTTCCGGCACAGCGAGTCCGCCAGCTCCTGAACGCATCCCATGGCCGCAAGACGGATGAGGATCTCGTGGAGCCGAACAGATCCATCGCCTAAATCTTCATTCCGGCCGCCACGCTCCTTCCAAATGAAAATTACTTTCCGTCTCAAAGCAATACTTTTTGCCGATTGCGGTTAACCCTAATCGGTTGATTGTTTTGCAGTCACGGTAGTGAAGAATTAACCTTCGTTCGCCGGGTAAGTGTGTTGTTTCGCTGTTGCGGCAGGGAAGAATTCACCCTCCGTTTGTCGGCCTTTTTGTAAGTGCGTAAAGGGGGGCAAGTGAGTTCGATTGAAGAAGCGAAAACCCGACCCCATGGGCGTAAAATCGAACTGCTTGATCAAGTCGATTACCGCCTGGCGCAAACTGAGGAAGAAAAGGACGAGATCTACCGCCTGCGCTATCGCGCCTATCTCCATGAAGGCGCAATCGAGCCCAATCGCGACCGGAAGATCACCGACCGTTTTGACGGCCTGCCGAACTCCTGGATCTTCGGCGTCTATCTTGGCGGCGTGCTCTCAAGTTCGCTACGGATCAGTGTTGCCTCGCAGGAATGGCCCGACACTCCCTCGGTGAACGTCTTTCCGGAAATTCTCGGCCCCGAACTTGCCAAGGGCAAGGTCATGGTGGACCCCACGCGCTTCGTTGCCGATCCGGCACGGGCCAGGCGCATCCCGGAACTGCCTTACCTGACGCTGCGGCTCGCTTACGTCGCCTGCGAGTATTTTCAAGCGGACCTTGGCCTTGCGTCGGTGCGGGCCGAACATCAGGCGTTCTACAAGCGCGTCTTCCTGCACACCATTTCGCCGCCGCGGGCCTATCCGACGCTGATCAAGCCGATCTGTCTGATGGCGATTGACTTCCCCCGCATGCGCGAAAAAGTGTTTACCCGGTATCCGTTTCTGCGCTCGAGCTATTTCGAGCGGCGCATGCTGTTTGAGCGCCACAGCGACCGGCTTGCACCGGTGGTGAACCTGCCCGCCTTCCTGTTCGAGCGCGCCTCGGTCGTTGCGCCGACAATGAGCGAAGACGGGCGGGCCGCAATATCCTCGTCGGCAGGGCCGGGTTAGTCGCCCGGGAACCGCGGGACCTGGCCTTTCAAGGGCCATTATTCCCCCGCAGATCCCCTTGAAAAGGCGGGATTATCGTCGCGTCGGACTTGCCTTCACCCTCGTGCCACATTTACAACCCATTAACTATCGCGGTTGCTTTTTGCCGATGGGGGGCATTTGACCGGCTTTGGCAACATCCCATCAAGGTTGACGGAACGTTCGTTTAACCATCGCCCTGTAGACCGGTTGGCAGTCGAAAACGTGAGCGTGGAGGCTCCGGAATGAAAGATCACATGCGTATCCTCCAGGGATTGAAGCTGGCCGCAGTGCTCGCGGTTGCGCTTTCGATCGGTGCCTGCGCCAAAAATCCGCTTGCCGATGGCGCAATGGCCAGCGCCGCCACGCCGGGCAGCCAGCAGGATTTCGTGGTCAATGTCGGCGACCGCGTATTCTTCGAGAGCGACCAGACCGATCTGTCGCCGCAGGCGATTGCGACCCTTGAGAAGCAGGCGCAGTGGCTGCAGACCTACAACCGCTACACCTTCACCATTGAAGGCCATGCCGACGAGCGCGGAACCCGCGAGTACAACATTGCGCTCGGCGCCCGTCGCGCCCAGTCCGTGCGCGCCTTCCTGGCCTCGCGCGGCATCGATCCCTCGCGTATGCGCACGATCTCCTACGGCAAGGAGCGTCCGGTCGCGGTTTGCAATGACATCTCCTGTTGGTCGCAGAACCGT
Source organism: uncultured Alphaproteobacteria bacterium (assembly GCA_963820275.1). Lineage (GTDB taxonomy): Bacteria > Pseudomonadota > Alphaproteobacteria > Rhizobiales > Xanthobacteraceae > Bradyrhizobium. The sequence continues at coordinate 130,135 of CAWFZL010000016.1, read as the reverse complement.
CGCGCGGTTACGGTGCTGAACGCGAGCTCGTAAAGGCTCCTCTTTCCGGTTGTGGCCGAGACCGGCGCCTTTCGGGCCGCGGTCTCGGTTGGCGCATGCGAGGGCCGGACGTGCCATTTGCAGTTTTGCTGCAGTCACATTTTTGGCGTACTCGGTCTCTCAAGGTGATACCTGTTCGCGCTCACATCGATTCCGTCAGGCCAGAATGTCGTCACGATTTCAAATAGTTGCGCGCGCGGCGGCGTTGTCCGCGATCCTTGGGCTGTATTCGCAGGGGCTAACGCAAGCCTTAGCGCAATCCTTCCCCGGGGTTCTGGCCCAGGCCGAGGACGTCGACCCGGAAGTCCGCATCCAGCAGCTGGAAAATCAATTGCGGCAGCTCACCGGACAGAATGAGGAGCTGCAGTACCGAAATCGCCAGCTCGAAGAACGCTTGAGGTTGCTTCAGGGCGGGGCTCAAGCGGCCCCTGGCGCCCAGCCCGGCGTTCAGCCCAATACGGCCGCGATGCCCCAGGTGCAGCCCCAGCCTCCGCGGCCGGGCCAGCCGCAGGGCGGCTATGAACCACAAATCGCCGGTCCGGCACCGATCGTTCAGGAGCCTCCCGCCGCACCCGGCGGTCGGCGCCGGGGTGACGCGTTCGACCCCAGCCAGAATCCCAACGCGCCTGGAGCACCGCGTGCGCTTGGCGGCGGCCAGCTGCCGATACCTGCCGAGGCGCCCATCGGCGCCCCCGGGGGTCGAGGCCCGGGCGAACCGCTCGATCTTGCCAATGTCGGCGGAGCGGGGGGCAATTACGGAGGCGCCATGCCCCCAGCGCAGCCGCGGAACGCCAATGCGGCAGGCGCGCTCACGACACTTCCGCCGTCGGCAACTCCGCGGGATGAGTTCGATCTCGGCGTCGGCTACATCGAACGCAAGGACTATGCGCTTGCCGAGGAAACGATGCGCAATTTCGTCAAGAAGTATCCGAGCGATCCGCTGACGGCGGAGGCGCAGTTCTGGCTCGGCGAGAGCTTCTTCCAGCGCCAGCTCTACCGCGACGCGGCCGAATCCTTTCTGACGGTGACGACCAAGTTTGATCGCTCGACAAAGGCGCCCGACGCCCTGCTGCGGCTCGGCCAGTCGCTGGCCGCCCTGAAGGAAAAGGAAGCCGCCTGCGCGGCATTCGGCGAAGTGGTACGGAAATATCCTCGCGCCTCCGGCGGCATCAAGCAGACCGTCGACCGCGAGCAAAAGCGGGTGAAGTGCTAGTCTTTATCGGGTGAATGACCGTGCGGGTCTGATATCGTAGTTGTCCTGTTGGCATTCCTGGATATCAGCCGGCGTCATCATGCCAGACGATGACAATTCCCCCATCTCGGCAAGACATGCGAAAGCGCTGTTTGCGGATTGGAAGGGCGCACCTGCGATCGTTCTTGCGGTTTCCGGCGGCCCCGATTCGGTTGCGCTGATGTGGCTGGCGGCGCGCTGGCGCCGCGCGCTTGCGCGTGGACCGCGCCTTGTCGCCGTCACGGTCGATCACGGCCTGCGCGCGGAATCGGCGCGCGAAGCGCGTGAGGTCAAACGTCTCGCACGCGCGCTCGGTCTGTCGCATCGAACGATGCGCTGGACCGGTGCGAAGCCGAAATCCGGCATGCCGGCCGCGGCGCGGAGCGCGCGCTACCGCCTGCTCGCGAAGGCCGCGCAGGAAAGCGGCGCAACGCATATTCTCACCGCACACACCCGTGACGATCAGGCGGAAACGCTTCTGATGCGCCTGCTTCGCGGCAGCGGGATCGCGGGTCTCGCCGCCATGGCGCGTGAGACCGAGCGCGAGGGCGTGCGTCTGGCACGCCCGCTTCTCGGCATTCCGAAAGCGCAGCTCGTTGCGACGCTCGAAAAGGCGAAGCTCGGCTTTGCCGATGACCCGACCAACCGCGACGCGAATTTTACCCGGCCACGTATTCGCGCGGTGATGCCGCTGCTGGCGGCTGAAGGCGGCGACGCGCGCTGCCTGGCCCGGCTGGCATCTCGTTTGGGGAGAGCCAATGCGGCGATCGAACTGCTTGTCGACGGAGCCGAGCGCTATCTGGCGCTCAAGGAGCGCCTCTCGGGCGCATCGGCCGGTGCGAGGGCCCCCGATACCAAAACATTCCGCGCCCAGAGCTTCGACGCCCCAACATTCGCAGCGATGGCCGAGGAAATTCGGCTGCGGCTTCTATTGCGCGCGATCAATCGGTTGGGTCATGAGGGACCGGCCGAACTGGGCAAGGTGGAATTCCTGCTTGCCGCCTTGGACAAGGCGACGGCCCAAGGGGGCAGTAGGCGCGGGCCGCGGCTCAAGCAGACCCTTGCCGGCGCAATGATCAGCCTCACCGATGATCGCATCATCATCGCACCTGCGCCGCGGCGCCGCAGCCGGGCGGATTGACACGAGTGTCCCCAATCCGAAGTTCGCAAGTATTCGCGGCCCTTCTTTCGCGAACTTCGGATTAGACATGACACTGGAAAATCTTTGATTCCAGTGTGGTTTCGGTTCGGAAGTTCTCTTGACAGACCCGCGGCGCCACTGAAGAGAACTTCTGAACCGCCGCGCCAATCCAAAACGCGTTTTTGTAGCCTTAACCACCCCGGAAAACACCGGGTTCAGCGCCATGATTTGAACCGGAATCGCTTTATGATACGCTAAATAGTCCTATGTGGTTCCCTTGGCAGCGACCGCCTCGGCACCTAGATTGTAGCGCAGTCGCCCGAGGGATTCCCTCGCGCCTGGCTACCCAAGGAAAAAGGGCCGCGATCCGCGCGACCACGAAGGAAGATCAATGAACGCGAATCTGCGCAATTTCGCCCTCTGGGTCATTATTGTCCTGTTGCTGTTGGCATTGTTCACGCTCTTCCAGAACCCCGGCCAACGCGCCTCTTCGCAGGACATCTCCTTCTCGCAGCTTCTGACCGAGGTCGACCAAGGGCACGTTCGCGACGTTGTCATTCAGGGACCGGAGATTCACGGTACCTTCACCAATGGGTCGAGCTTCCAGACCTACGCGCCGAACGACCCGACGCTGGTCTCGCGGCTCTATAACGGCAAGGTCTCGATTACCGCCAAGCCGCCGGGCGACAACGTGCCGTGGTTCGTTTCGCTGCTGGTCTCATGGCTGCCGTTCATCGCGCTTATCGGAGTTTGGATCTTCCTGTCGCGGCAGATGCAGGGCGGGGCCGGCAAGGCGATGGGTTTCGGCAAGTCGCGCGCCAAGATGCTGACGGAGGCGCACGGCCGCGTGACCTTCGAGGATGTCGCCGGCGTGGACGAGGCCAAGCAGGATTTGCAGGAGATCGTCGAATTCCTGCGCGACCCCGGGAAATACCAGCGACTTGGCGGCCGGATTCCGCGCGGCGTGCTCCTGGTCGGTCCTCCCGGTACCGGCAAGACGCTGATCGCGCGCGCGGTGGCCGGCGAGGCCAACGTTCCTTTCTTCACGATCTCGGGTTCGGACTTCGTCGAAATGTTCGTCGGCGTCGGCGCCTCGCGCGTGCGGGACATGTTCGAACAGGCCAAGAAAAACGCCCCTTGCATCATCTTCATCGACGAAATCGATGCGGTAGGCCGGCATCGCGGCGCAGGTCTCGGCGGCGGCAATGACGAGCGTGAGCAGACGCTCAACCAGTTGCTGGTCGAGATGGACGGCTTCGAGGCCAATGAAGGCGTGATCCTGATTGCGGCGACCAACCGGCCGGACGTGCTCGACCCGGCGCTGCTGCGCCCCGGCCGTTTCGACCGTCAGGTCGTAGTGCCGAATCCGGACGTCGTCGGCCGCGAACAGATCCTCAAGGTTCACGTTCGCAAGGTGCCGCTCGCGCCCGATATCAACCTCAAGACCATTGCTCGTGGCACGCCGGGATTCTCCGGTGCCGACCTGATGAACCTCGTCAACGAAGCCGCGCTGACTGCGGCGCGGCGCAACAAGCGGATGGTGACGCAGGCCGAATTCGAGGAGGCCAAGGACAAGGTCATGATGGGCGCGGAGCGCAAGTCGCTGGTCATGACCGAGGAAGAGAAATTGCTGACCGCCTATCACGAGGGCGGCCACGCCATCGTGGGTCTCAACGTGATCGCGACCGATCCGATCCACAAGGCGACCATCATTCCGCGCGGCCGAGCGCTCGGCATGGTGATGCAGCTGCCCGAGCGCGACAAGCTTTCGATGTCCCTGGAGCAGATGACCTCGCGCCTTGCCATCATGATGGGCGGCCGCGTGGCCGAGGAGCTGGTATTCGGCCGCGAAAAGGTCACCTCCGGTGCGGCCTCCGATATCGAGCAGGCGACGCGGCTGGCGCGAATGATGGTGACGCGCTGGGGTCTCTCCGAAGAGCTCGGCACCGTGTCTTATGGCGAGAACCAGGACGAGGTATTCCTGGGCATGTCGGTGTCGCGCACGCAGAATGCTTCCGAGGCGACCGTGCAGAAGATCGATAGCGAAATCCGCCGCCTGGTCGAGGAAGGTTACAACCAGGCGACCAAGATCCTGACCGATAAGCGCGCCGATCTCGAAACCCTCGCCAAGGGTCTCCTGGAATATGAGACGCTTACGGGCGACGAGATTCAGGACCTGCTCAAGGGCAAGAAGCCGAACCGCGAATTGGTGCTGGAACCGACCGCGCCGCGCACCTCGGCGGTGCCGCCTGCCGGCAAGCCGCGCCCGCGCCCCGATCCGGATCCAGGTCTGGAGCCTCAGCCGCAGGCGTAATGCCTTCCGGCATCGATGGCAGGTTATTCCGGCAAGTCAGTTGTGCAGAAGCTCGGCGTCAAGCCGGGCTTTTGTATTTTTGTCGACGGCGCGCCATGTGCCTATGGCGATCTCGTCGGCCCGCTGCCGGCCGAAGTGAAGTTGATTGACCGACCGAAGCCGCCGCTGCATATGGCGCATTTGTTCGTCACTGACGCAGCCGGACTTGCCGGCAAGCTGCGCGCCTGCCGCGCCATGATTGCGCGAGACGGCATGATCTGGGTGTCGTGGCCGAAGAAGTCCTCCGGAGTCGCCACCGACTTGACCGACGTGGTCGTGCGCGATGCCGCACTTGCCCTTGGCCTTGTCGATGTCAAGGTCTGCGCGATCGACGAGGTCTGGTCCGGACTGAAATTCGTGTTTCCGAAGGACCAGCGGTAACTCGCGTTTTTCGCTTGTTCGGGAACGATCGAGATGTGCTCCCTTGGCGCGGGACTTGCTTGAAATAATCTGTCAGTCTCCGTTGCCGTCGCCGATTTCAGGAGGGAGCCGATGTCAGGTCACGCCAATACCTCGCCAGTCGTGGCCATTCCGGGCGCGGACCCGAAGCTGTACAACGACGATCTGGCTCCGGTGGCGCCGGCCGGGCGAACCTGGGGCGTCTTCAGTATCTTCGCGATGTGGATGTCGGACGTGCACTCGGTCGGCGGCTATACCTTTGCAGCCAGCCTGTTCTTCCTGGGGTTGACCGGGTGGGAAGTGCTGCTGGCGATGGTGATCGGCATCACCGTCGTCTACTTCCTCATGAATTTGATCGGCCGCCCCTCGTTGAAATACGGCACGCCATTTCCGGTGGTGGCGCGGATGTCGTTCGGCGTCATGGGAGCCAATCTCGCGGCGAGCCTGCGCGGCATCGTTGGCATCGTGTGGTACGGCGTGCAGACCTTTTTCGCGTCCAAGGCCGTGCAGGTTCTGGTACTGACGTTCTATCCCGCCGCAGAAGCGTTCACGCATTCAAGCTTTCTCGGACTTAGCGCCCTGGGATGGTTTTCATTCCTGTTCATGTGGCTGTTTCAGCTTCTGATCTTTCTCAACGGCATGGAGACGATCCGGAAGTTCATCGATTTTTGCGGGCCCGTCGTCTACGTCGTGATGTTTGCGCTCGCGATCTGGATATTGGCGCAGACGGGGCTGTCGAGCCTGTCGCTGCAGCTCGGGCCCCACGCCGATGGTTCTGCGACCGCCAAGATGGCGAATGCGGCCATGCTGATCGTGGCGTATTTCGCGGCGCTCCTGCTCAATTTCGGCGATTTCGCGCGCTTTGCAGAAAACGAGAGGGCGATGAAGTTCGGCAATTTCCTCGGACTGCCGGTCAATTTCGTCGTATTCGCCATCGTCACGGTCATCGTCACGGCGGGTACGGTGAAGGTGTTCGGCGAGGCGATCATGGATCCCGTGAGTATCGTGGAACGCATCGGCAATCCATGGGTGGTGGCGCTTGGCGCGATCACCTTCATCGTCGCCACCATGGGTATCAACATTGTCGCCAATTTCGTGTCGCCGGCCTACGACATTTCCAACCTCTATCCGGAGAAGATCGACTTCCGTCTCGGTGGGCTGATCACCTCTGTTCTCTCCGTCCTGGTGTGCCCGTGGATGTTTGTTTCAAGCCCGCAGGCGATCACGATCTTTGTAGGCATCTTTGGTGCTGCGCTGGGACCGATGTTCGGCATCATGGTCGCCGACTATTACGTGATCAAGCGTCAGAACATCGTCCTCGAAGACCTCTATACGACGTCGAAGGAGGGCTCGCTTCATTTCCGGGGCGGCTGGAACAGAAGCGCGTTGATCGCGCTGGGGATTTCGGGCGCGACCTCGATCGGGCTTTCGCTGCTCGGCGCTTACGGCGTTATCCTCAATGTTGGCGACTGGGGATGGCTGATCGGCGCCAGCCTGGGGGCCCTGTTGTACACGGCGCTGATGCGACGTCAGGAGGTGCCGTCCCTGTCGCGGGCAGGCGTCGCCACATAGATTTGACCAGCCTCGTTGCTGGCGATGGCTTCGCGGCCGAACCCATTGAGATCGGCGGCTTTTGCGAGAAGAAATCCTGCCGGCGCCGAAGTCTTAAGATTTCCTCAAGCCAGTACGGTCTATTGCTGGAGCATGATCCGGAAAATGTGGAAAACCCGCTTTTCCGAAAGGATCATGCCTGAACAACGACCTGGAGCGCGAGGGCGACCCGTCGCGCTTCAGGGACGCGCGCCAAACACCGCGCGCGAGGGGACCCCTTGCATGGCCACGCCGACATCTGTCCCGATCGTTGCCGCGGAGCGTAGCGCTATTCCTCCGGCGCTGCTGGTCGGCTGCTTCGCGCTCTGCATGATCAATGCATCGCTGCTTCAGACCGGCCTCGTTTCGCATTGGTGGATTTTCGACGAAAACGGTCTGGGCATCCCCACCGATTTCGTCAACGTCTGGTCCGCCGGCCGCCTCGTGCTCGACGGTCATCCTGCGCTTGCCTATGACTGGGATATTCAGAAGCAGATTCAGGTCGCGGTTCTCGGACAGAGCTACGAAGGAAACTTTGCCTGGCATTATCCGCCGCCGTTCCTTTTCGTGGCTGGCGTGCTCGCGCATTTTCCCTACGGCGTTGCCTTTGCCGGCTGGGTCGCGGTCAGCTTCGTGCCCTACCTCGCCGCGATGCGCGCAATCGTCGGCCGCAGCTTCGGGCTGTTGCTGGCGGCTGCGTTTCCGGTGGCATTCACCAATGCACTGGTCGGCCAGAACGGCTTTCTCACGGCGTCGCTGATCGGCGGCACGCTTTTTCTGATGCCGACGAGACCCGTGCTGTCGGGCATCTGTCTCGGGCTTCTAAGCTACAAGCCGCAATATGGATTGCTGTTTCCGCTCGTGCTGATCGCTGCTTCCCGGTGGAGGGTGTTTTTTACGGCTGGCACCGTCGCACTCGCACTTGCATCGCTGTCGTGGCTCGCCTTTGGCAGCGAAAGCTGGCAGGCCTTCTTTCACTGGATGCCAATGTTCAGCCAGGCATTCCTCACCGAGGGCCGCGCGCCCTGGGGCAAGATGCAAAGCATCTTCGGGCTGGTCCGCTTTTTCGGCGGCACCGAGCAACTTGCCTGGGTGTTTCAGTGGATCATGAGCGGCGCGGTCGCAATCGTGCTCGCATCGATGTGGCGCAGCCGTAGCGTCAGCTATTCGTTGAAGGCAGCTGGTCTTGCTGCCGGAGCGCTCCTGATCACGCCATATCTCTTTCTCTACGATGTGATGGTGCTGGCGATCGCGGTGGCGTACCTGGTTCGCGTCGGACTGGAGGAGGGGTTTGCGCGCTACGAACTGCCGGCCTTCGGTCTCGTCGCGGTGTTGCTGATGATCTATCCTCTGCTAGGCGCACCGACCGGTTTTGGCGCGACACTGGTCGTCGCGGCCTTGATTGGATGCCGGATGGGTCCCTGGTGGCGCGCCGAGCGCGCGCAATCGATGGTTGCTGCCGGCCTCGCCTGAACCCGCGATGATTTGAGGCCGGACAGCCTCCCACCTGAAATATCGTCGCTTCGGTCCATTTCCACCTTGTCACTGGGCCTGAATTGGTGTTCAGTTCTTGGGTCCTGTTGCCGTAATTTCAGCAAAAAAAATGAACGGCGGCTTCAACGGGCTCGGATGCATCGGGATGAGAAACGCGCCATGGTCTATCGGCGGACCCATCAAGTCGTAAAACGCCTGGCGGCACGCCGCAGCGCGATTCTCAACGCTGCGCGAGACGCTGCAGCCGAGGGCGGCATGGCCGCAGTGCAGATCGCGCCGATCGCCGTCCGCGCCAATGTCGCCGCCGGCACCGTTTATCGCTATTTCCCCTCGAAGGCAGATCTGATTTCCGAACTGATTGCGGAGGTCTCGCGAGACGAACTGGCCGCGGTCCGACGCGCGGCGGATTCGGCCCCCGGCCCGTCGTCGGCCCTGGCCGCTGCCGTCACCACCGTCGCAGTACATGTACTGTCGCAACGCAAGCTGGCCTGGGGAATCCTCGCCGAACCCGTCGATGTGGACGTCACGGCATCAAGGGTCGCCAGCCGCCGCGAAATCGCCGGCGAGATTGCAGGCCGGATAGACGCCGCCGTTCGTGCCGGGCATCTGCCCGCGCAGGACACCCAGCTCGCCGCAACCGCTTTGCTCGGCGCGCTCCACGAGGCGCTTGTCGGGCCATTGGCGGCCGACAATCTGGATGATCCGGGAAAGCTGCGCGACGCTGTCCAAACCGTCACGCTGCTGGCGCTGCGTGCCGTCGGCGTGATGGACGCCCGCGCCCGCGGCCTTGTGGTGCAGGCGGTCCTGCCGGCGAAAACACTCGTTGGCGCGTAGGCACGGTCCCAGCCAGCCCTCCATCTCTTTCGCGAAGTTAATTCGCAATCAAGCCACGGGATGCGCAAAGCACCAGGGCAGATCGCCGCGCTCCTTGGGTGAAAAGGCGTCTGTTGGACCAGGCCCTCTGCAGGAGCGCGTTGGCTCCAAGCGGCAAAATTCCAATCCAAGATTGTACATTTTTAACTTTTCTCTTTCTCTATAGGCGGGCCCGGGAAAGTCATAAATCGATAGATCCCCTATCCATGATCGCGCGCAGAAACCTCAGCGTGGCAGCCGTGATTGTTGGATCACTGCTCTCAGGGGCCCTTTACGCCTGGTTCAGCGGCGAAGACATCAATTGGGATTGGCTGAACTATCACGAGTATGGCGCCTTCGCGCTGCTGAACGCGCGGTTTGACAGTGATGTTGCGCCAGGCGGGTTTCAGACTTTCCTCAATCCTCTCGTCTACGTGCCCGCTTATCTGCTGCGGCATCACATCGGTGCGCCGTTCTGGGGAATCCTGCTCGGGGCCATTCATGGCCTCAATCTCGCGCTGGTCTGGTGGGTCTCGCGGTTGCTGCTCGGAACCGCGGCCAGCGCATGGGCCATCCTCGCGTCGGTGCTGATTGCATCGTTCGGCCCCATGACGCTGTCCGAAGTTGGCACAAGCTTCGCCGACATTCTTTGCGCCCTGCCGGTCATCGCGGGCTTTGGCCTGATCTTGTCTGCGAGCGAGGAGCACTCGGCTCGTCTTGTCACCGCGGGTCTGCTGATCGGTGCCGCCGTCGGATTGAAGCTGACCAACGCCCCGTTCCTGATCGGCGCCTGCACGGCGGTGCTGATGACCGCCAGGCCGCTGCAGGCAGCGGGCTCATTCGCCGCAGGCAGCGCGGTGGGCGCGCTCGCGACCGGCGGTGCCTGGGCATGGACGCTTTGGCAGCAGTTCGGCAATCCGGTGTTTCCGTTTTTCAATACGATCTTCAAGTCTGCCGAAGCCCCATTGGCCTCGATCGTGGACAAGCGATTCATGCCGCACGGCCTCTTGGACGCGGCGGCCTACCCGTTCTACTGGTTGATCGGCGATCATCGTTCCTCGGAGTGGGCCTTCCGGGATCCGCGCTTTGCCGTGCTCATCGTTCTGTTTGTGGTGACGGCCGGCACGAGCCTCATTCGAAGAGTCCCGGTTTTTCGTCAAAGGGACAAGCAAGCCCTGCTTCTGTTCGCGGTGTCCTACGGAATATGGCTTCAGACATTCTCGATCCATCGATATGCGATCGTGCTTGAATTGATGACGGCGCCGCTCATCGTGTTGCTGCTGTCGCGGCTGATCGAAGTCTTATACGGCTCCGGAGAACCGCGATCATCGGTTGCCAGCGGTGTGTCGTCCGTCCTCCTCGCATCTGCGATTGTCTTGTGGACGCAGCCAGCCGATTGGTCGCGACGTCCGTGGTCCGATCCGTATCGGCCACAACTCGCCGGCGCCCTGACGACTCCGGCGACTTACCTCATGCTTCAAAAGCCATTGGGGTACATCGTTCCGCTGTTGCCGCCCGCCTCGCGCGTCTACCAGATCTCGGACATCGTGATGCCGATTGTGCCGGGCGGACTGCTCGACCATCGCATTCGATGGGGGCTTGCCCATCCGCTCGAGGGGGGAGTGTGGGCCCTTTACCTTCACGGGAACCCGCCGCAAGAGGATCTTCTCGCGACCTACGATCTGAAAATTGATGCCTCGCGCGCGTGCGAGCTTATCGCCGGCGCCGACAAGGCGGACATTGCGGCATGCCCGCTGGTCCGCAAGTCGCCGGCATCCCAAGAGAGGCCGTCCTGAAGGCGACGCGCGATGCGACTCATCGCGAGATAGCTGCGGGGCGCAAGCGAAGGGAACCATCGTGGCAAGGTCGCTCTGCCGGCCTCGTGAATTGACATACGCCGCCGGGGTGATTGCTTGAGAGCATTCACCCCAACCCTGTGGAGCCTCGTATGACGACGACATCCGGATCGGCCAAATGGCAAGGCGGCATCAAGGACGGCAAGGGCGCTATATCGACCAGGAGCGGCGCCTTGAAGGATTATCCCTATGGCTTCGCCAGCCGCTTCGAGGGCAAGCCGGGCTCCAACCCGGAGGAGTTGATCGGCGCGGCGCATGCCGCCTGCTTTACCATGGCGCTGTCGCTGATCCTCGGTGAAGCGAAACTCACGGCCGAGCAGATGGAAACCAGGGCCGACGTCACGCTTGAAAAGGTGGGTGACGGCTTTGCCATCACTTCGGTGCATCTGACACTGAACGCCAGGATTCCCGGCGCGGACGACGCGAAGTTCCAGGAACTGGCCCTGATGGCCAAGGCCGGATGTCCAGTGTCGAAGCTCTTCAATACCAGGATCACGCTGGACGCGAAGCTGCTCTGACGAGAGAAAGTCATCGGAGCGTGTGCGAAACGCTAAACGGCGCGCCGTGTCCGGGATGCGTGGGCGAAACTGCGAGCCGCGTCACATTTCCGCGTCGCTGTCGGGGCCCACGGAAGCTATGCGCAGCATGTTGGTGGTGCCGGGCGTTCCGAGCGGGACCCCGGCAACAATGATGACGCGCTGTCCGGCTCTTGCAAAGCCGTCGCGGAATGCGATGCTTCCGGCCCGGCTGACCATGTCGTCGAGATCTCTCGCATCCTCTGCGACCACGCAATGCACGCCCCAGACCGCGGACAGCTTGCGGCCGGTAGAGAGGTTCGGCGTGATAGCCACCACCGGCGGCTTGGGCCGTTCGCGCGCGACCCGCAATGCGGTCGATCCCGAACTCGTCCAGCAGATGATCGCCGAGAGGTCGAGCGTTTCGGCGATTTGCCGCGCAGCGTCGGCGATCGCGTCGCCGACTGTGGGCTCCGGTTCGGCGCGCTGTGCGTTGATCACGCCGCGATAGGTCGGATCGCGCTCGACCTCCTCGCCGATGCGGTTCATGGTCGAAACCGCCTCAACGGGATATTTGCCGGCCGCCGATTCCGCCGACAGCATGATGGCGTCGGCGCCCTCGTAGACCGCGGTTGCAACGTCGGAGACCTCCGCGCGCGTCGGCACGGGCGCCTGGATCATCGATTCCAGCATCTGGGTCGCGATCACCACCGGCTTGCCGGCGCGGCGCGCCATGCGCGTCATCTGCTTCTGCAGGCTCGGTACCCGTTCCAGCGGCAGCTCGACTCCGAGATCGCCGCGCGCCACCATCAGCGCATCCGACGCCTCGATGATTTCCGGAAGACGATCGATCGCCTGCGGCTTTTCGATCTTGGCCATGACAGCGGCGCGACCGCGGATCAGCTTCTTGGCTTCGACCACATCCTCGGCACGCTGCACGAAGGAGAGGGCGATCCAGTCGATGCCGGTGACGAGGGCCGCTTCAAGGTCGGCGCGGTCTTTCGGCGTCATCGCAGAAACGGGAAGGTCGGTATCGGGAAGGCTGACGCCCTTGCGATCCGACATACGGCCGCCGATCACAACGCGGGTTACGGCGCGCTCGGGAGAGGTTTCCTCCGCGATCAGCCTTACCTTGCCGTCGTCGAGCAGAAGCGCGTGCCCGGGCCGAAGTGCCGCGAGGATCTCCGGGTGGGGAAGCTGCACGCGGCTGCTGTCACCGGGCGCCTTGTCGGAATCGAGTACGAAGCTCTGGCCGTTGTGTAGCTGTATCGAGCCTTCGGCGAACGATCCCAGGCGCAGCTTGGGACCCTGCAGGTCGACGAGGATGCCGATCGGACGGCCGTAGCTGCTCTCGACATTGCGAATGGTTTTGACGAGTTCCCGCATCTTGTCGTGCGGGGTGTGGCTCATATTGATGCGAAAAACATCGGCTCCGGCCTCGAACAGACGACGAATCATCGCGCTGTCAGAAGAGGCCGGGCCGAGCGTTGCCAGGATCTTGATACGGCGCAGACGCCTCATGGCTTGTTTCCGGGCGCTCCGGCTGGCGGCAGACGAGTCGCGCCCGGGGGCAATCCGCCTGGCGAATTGGACATGCCCGGAATGTTTCCGGCTCCACCTGGCCCGATTCCACCGGGAATGCCCGGCACGGCTTGGGAGGGCTGCTCGTTTGAATCGGTCAGCTGCACGGTCCAGGCGCGTTGATCGCCCGTGTCGACCTCGAAGAAGCCGGTCCTGTCGAAACCACGCGCCAGGCAATTATCGGCGCCGCGGATGGTGAATTCCTTGTCGCGTGAGCACATAAAGGCTTGTCCGGACCACTCTCCGCCCCGGTCATAATCGAGGGCGTAAATATAATAATACCGCGCGACCAGCGTGCCACGCAGCAGGGTTTCACAGCTTCGAGAGGATACGTTCCACCAGCCCTCCGTGGTCCAGCCCTCGGCATCCTTGTAGCCGAGCGCGATGCCGACCCGGCTGGAGGTGTTGTTGCAAAGGCGAAAGTCTGCGGCGGCCGGACCGTTCCACAGCCCGGCCAGGACAAGCAGGAACACCGGCCATGATCCGGCGGCCGTGCGCTTGGCGAAGCGGGCGGAAAGAGGCGAATCTTTTGCGGTCATGCAGCGAAGCTATATCAATTTGTTGAAGGTTTGGCGTGAGGGCGGCTGGGCTGGGCAGAGTGGCCAAAGGGGAGGGCCCTATGATCCTGCCCGCTGGAGGGGTTGTTTGCGTCCCGATATGGAAAAATCTGTGACAACTTCCCACCTAGTGGAGTGGATTTGATAACGATATTCTGCTGGTTCGGCATGGGCTTCGCAGAGGAAGCCAGTTCCGGGACCATGCCGCCAAATGCAGCGAGAGCGGATTATGACGATCGATGACAAAACCAGAACGGAACTCGAATCCGCGGCCTTTCGGCGCCTCGTCGGGCATCTTCGATCCCGCACCGATGTCCAGAACATCGATCTGATGAATCTGGCGGGCTTCTGCCGCAACTGCCTCTCCAACTGGCTCAAGGAGGAAGCCGACGCCAGGGGCGTCGCCATGAGCAAGGACGAGAGCCGCGAGGCGATCTACGGCATGCCTTACGAGGCCTGGAAGGCGACCTACCAGGAAGCAGCCAGTCCGGAGCAGCTCGCGGGGATGAAGAAGTCCCACCCGGGGCATTGAGCATCGGCTCCCTCCTCACACGCGACGGGCCTGGCTTCACGCCTGCCGGGTCATTCGAACAGCGGCTGCCAACTTGCGGTGTCTCGCGCAAGCACGCCGGCTCCTTTCACGAATCGGAACCCTTTCTCCTGTGGGCCCGCTGTGGACGAGCGCGATGCCGCCTTGACGGACAGCGCGTCGCTCTTGAAGGGTCATTATCCAAATCCAAGAAGCGGTGCGTGACGGAGCGTGCGGCGCTTCCTGCGTCCAACCCCAAAGTTTTCAATCAGGAGTACCCGATGGCCACCTCTGCTGCTGCCGTCAAGGAAGCACCGGCGACCAAGTTTGCAAAAGACCAGCTCAAGGCCATCATCGAACGCATCGAACGGCTGGAAGAGGAAAAGAAGACGATCTCCGACGACATCCGCGACGTCTACGCGGAAGCCAAGGGCAATGGTTTCGACACCAAGGCCCTGCGCACCATCGTGCGCCTGCGCAAGCAGGACGCCAATGAGCGCGCCGAGCAGGAGACCATACTCGAGACCTACATGCAGGCGCTGGGAATGCTGTGAGGCGCTAGATCCGGAGAAGCGCTGACTTAACTCAATCCCGTCACGCTTTAGCGCAGCGATGCCGTCCGCATCACAAACGACTGTGTCGTCAATGTTGCGGTGGCCGATCCGGAAAATTGTTCGCAGTTCAGGCCCATGAGCGGATCTTCCGAGAACTCCATCGCGATGACCGATTGCGGCTTGACGAAGTGCGCGCTCATCAGGGTCAGATCGGCATCCCCGATCACGGTTGCCGACATCGACGTGGCGGCGCTGGGCGCCAGCATCATGACGCGCAACCACGCATCGCCGGCCCTGGAGGCAGCAATCCGCGTGGAAGTCGCAACCAAGCCTTTCTGACCCTGTGCGCCCTTGGCAATGACCGTCGTGACGTCGGTGACGGCCATCGAATTGCGGCTGGTTGTGGTCGGGCGGACGCTGCGGGGAACAGGCGCGCTGGCCGCAACGACATTTGCGCGCTCGCCCTGCGACCCGGCGGCAGGCGCGTAGGCCAGGGCCTGATAGGCGGCGGGAACGCTGGCGGTCGATTGCGGATCGTTGGCGGCGATCGCCTGACGGGCGCGCAGGGCCGCGACCTGCTCGGCCGTAGCCTGTTTCGGTGCGACCGCGCCGTCCCAGAAACCACGGGCGTTGATGATGTCAGCCGGCGTTTGCGGCTTCGCCTCGCTCTTCTCCGCTGCCGCCATCGGCTGCCTTGATTTTGCCGGCTGCGCGGCCTGCATGTCGGCGGAGGCCAATTGGAGAACGGCCGCAGGCTTTGCGCGCGGCACCGGCACTGGATCGGCGGATTTGGCGGCGACCTGGGTGACCGAGGTCGTCTTTTCGTCGACCGAGGGCAGGGAGCCCTCATCCTCTTCGTCGTTCGACTTGCCGCCGAACAGGCGCGCAAGCAGGTTCGGCGCCTTGCTTACGGTTGCCGCGTCATCGCCGTTACCGCGCTTCTCGATGTCGGCGCGCGCAAGCTCATATCCCTTGAGCGGGACGCCATCGGAGGGGACATGCACCGTGCGTCCGTCGGGGAAGACGCGGACGAGTTGGTCGTGGGTCATGCGCGGCCAATGGCGGATATTGCCCGTATCCAGATGAACGAAAGGCGATCCCGAGGTCGGGTAGAAACCAACTCCGCCGCGCTGGAGCCTCAGTCCGGCGAAGCGGATCTGCTCCAGCGGCACGTCCGGTATGAAGAAGTCCATCGCATGGCCGAGCATGTGCTGGCTGAAGCGCGCTACCCCGGATGAACGGCGACGGAGCATGGCGTTGGTGGCGGGCGAACGATAGGAGGAGATGATCTGGATCGGCTTCTTGCCGTCGACGTCTCGGTACACTTCCCAGAGGATGTCGAACAGATGACGATCCATCGTGGTCTGTTCCTGGCTGCGCCAGTCGCGAAGATAGTGGTTGAGTTGCTTCAGCGCCTCTTCGTCGTAACGGCCATCACGCTTGAAGGTGACGGTAAGGTCTTCGGCCGAATGAGTGTGATGGAACGAAAGGGTTCGCGTCTCGTTCAGTGCGGTTGCGTCGTGCACCGAACCTGCTCCCACAAGGAGCAACAGCGATGTCAGTCCGAACTGGCATCCGGCCTTTGGCAGAGACGGCAAATTGAATTGGCGTGCGAAACCAGCCAGCACGTATATGAGCCCACCCAAAGACGACCGAACGTGAACTCTTCCGCTACCCCGTGTGGCGAAAGAGGGTAAATGCAGTCTTAATGCGGGAGGGTTAATCGAGAATAAACCCTTCCCCCCAAGTTCAAGCCAAGAACTAACCCGTCGAGTGTGGCAAAAAAGAGCCCTTTGGTTAATTGGCCTGAGGATTGGTTAATGCGAAAGGCCTCGTCCCGGTGGACGAGGCCTCTGATTGGGCTTGGGAATCAAGCAGGCGGCAGCTTCGGGGTGTTAACGGTCATACACCCGCCGCTGCTGCCGCAGCCGGCCGGGGGGAACGGGAGGCTGGTTGGCCGCGCCGAATAGCCGATCGAAGAACGAGGGCCCGGACGATCCCCAACTCGATCCCCATGAGTCGCTCGCAAACCTCACGCCGTCCGGTATGGCGGCCGGGCGCACATAGTTCGGCTGGGCGTGGGCGACCACGTTCTCGAGATCCTTGTTCTTGCCCGAGCGCAGCAAGGACAGCATGGTCGCATCGCGACCATAGACGTCCTTGCGGAACTGCAGGACGCCAGCATCATCCACAAACGCCGTCTGATAGGTGATGTTCACCGGGATCGGGGTCGGGAATTTGAGATCGATCTCGCTCTGCCCGTACATGCTGCGGATCTTTTCCGGCGTGTAGTGTCCGTTCGGTTCGGTGATGTTGAGCAGGACCGAGGCGTATTGATCCGGATTCTGCACCCGCATGCAGCCATGGCTGAACGCGCGGTCTTCCTTGGCGAAAAGGTACTTCTCGTTCGTGTCGTGCTGATAGACCAGGAACTTGTTCGGAAAGTTGAAGCGGATCCGGCCGAGCGCGTTTCTTTCGCCGGGCGGCTGCGAAATATGGATGCTGCCGTCGCGGGAGTGCTCCAGCCGCAATCCCATCCGCTCGAGCACGGTCGGGTCCTGCTGAAGAGCCGGCAGATACTCGTTGTAGATGATCGACGGCGGCACGTTCCAGGTCGGATTGACGGTGATGAATTTCATCGTTTCGGTCAAAAGCGGCGTCGCATGAATCCCGGGCTGGCCGGTCACGACCCTGGTGGTCCAGACCTGCTGGCCGTTCTGCATCACTTTCAGCGTATAATCTGGGATGTTGAGGATGACGTAGGCATCGCCGATCGATGACGCGCCGAGGTCACGCGGCAGCCAGCGCCAGCGCTCCATGTTGACGATGATCGTGTCGATCTGACGATCGTGTTTCGGACTGTTGATCGCCCTGATCGTTTTCTCATCAAGAATGCCGGTCGGCTTGAGGTCGGTGCCAGCCTGGAATTTGCGCACGGCCTCGGCGACTGTGGCATCGTAGTGGGCGTCGTCGCGGTTTTCGGTGATACCGAGCTTGGCACGCAGTTGAGGCACGCGCTCGTCCTCGATCGCGATCTCACCCTGCTTCTTGCCACGCGCCGGCGTGTATTTAAGAACCGGCCCATCCGCGATCTGGACGACGGGTCCGTCGCCCTGGCCGCGCAGTTCGGCAAGCTTTGCTTTCAGCGCGCGATAGAGCTTGTGTGGCGGATTGTAGCCATCGAGTGCAGCGGACGCATCCTTTGCTGTCGCGACGTTCGTCAGCACTTCCGTCGCATCGGTCGGATGTTCCGGATACTGGATGTCGCCCGACACCTGCGACCAGTGCATCCGTCCGCTCTGGGCCTGTCGCGCGTAGTCGAGCACGCTGGCGGTCAGCTTCAGATCCGCATCGGCAAGTGCGTCCGGTGTGCTGGCGAGCGCGAAATCGGGCACCGGATAATCCGACGGGCTGAGGCCTTCGGAAGCCGCGTCCTTCAGGCGTGCAATCACGCCCTTGCCGCCGTCGGTCAGTTTGCCGCCGGCAGTCCAGATCGGCGCATATTCGCGAACGCCGTAGAATTTCTCCACCGCCGTCCGTTCCGCCTTGCGGTCGAAATAGCGCAGCGATTTAGCGCCGAACATCTCGTGCAATTTGTCGGCGACCGGCTGATCCGCAGGCGGGACGTTGCTGGCAGCCTTGACCGGCTCGCTGGCGGGCGCGGGCGGCGCAGTCACGGTAGTGGGCGCTTGCGCAGGAGCGACGGTCGCGCTCTCGCTCTTTGACGGCTCATTTTTCGTTGCCATCTCGCCTGCGGGGCTCTCGGTCTTGCTGACATCGGCCTTTGCAGGCTCGGAGGTCGGAGCGGTGACGACGTCCGCGGGCTTGGCCGCGGTTGCATCGGGCGCAGCCTTCTCGGTCACTTTTGGAGCGTTGCTCGCCGGCACTGACGCGTCCAGCTTGAAGTCGCTCGCGGTCGGAGGCGGCACATTGGCAGGCTCGGGGCGTGGGATTGCTGCGTCGATCGCGAGTTCGGCGGCGCTGCGTGCCTGTTCGTTTTGCGCAAAGGCCGAGCTCACGGAAACCGCGAGGAATGTCGCCGCGACAGCCATCAGCACGCGGTCATATCCAGCACGGTTCTTCCCACAGTCATGCATTATCACACCCCTTTGTGTGAACTGCTCCGTGCATGGAGCAGCTTTCCTGGTCGGTTGTCGTTTTCGCGAAAGCGCCACCGGATCGAATTTTTGAAGCGCATTCACTTGATGATGTGCTCCAAGCCTCCAAGTTTGGCACGCCTGCCGCACGATTCACAGATCGACGATACACGCGCACCCCTCATGCAGCCAGCGCCGCCAAGGCTACTCACGACAAACTTACCTCTTGCAGAGGCGTCGAAGTGCCTGCTTTTGCCACGCAAGCCTGCTTTTGTCTGTTACCTCCGGGCAACGGTTCAAATCTTACAGGCTTGCCGTTTTTTTGGCCGGGTCTGCTGCCGAACATGAGGCAAATTGCTGCACCGTCTCCTAGCGGTCTCCTCCTTCGATTGATGGATCGGCGCCGGCGCCTTCGTCGATCTTGCGATAGAGAGTTGAGCGGCCGATCCTCAGCCGTCGCGCCACTTCCGACATCTGTCCCCGGTAATGCGAGATCGCGAAGCGGATGATCTCGTTCTCCAATTCTTCCAGCGGGCGGACCTCTCCTGCATGCGACAGCATTGAAAGCGTGCCAGACGCCGCAATTGGCGCGATCGGTATTTCGATACCAGAAACCATTGCGGGCACGGTGGAGTGAGGTGACGCGGACCCCACTATCAGCAGATCGCCCGGCGCATGCGAGATAGGCGGCGAGGTCATACCGACCGCTTGCGGGAAGTCAGACAGCCCCAGCTGGTCACCTTCGCTCATGACCACAGCGCGATATACGATATTTTCCAACTGCCGGATGTTGCCGGGCCAGTCCAGTTGCGACAGATACGCCACCGCTTCACCACTGACGCCCGTGATATGGCGACCCTCTTCGGCTGAAAACCGCGCCAGAAAATGCCGAAGAAGATGCGGAATGTCCTCTCGACGCATCCGGAGCGGCGGAATTGTCAGCGGCAGGACGTGGAGGCGATAGAACAGGTCCTCGCGGAAGTGGCCGCTCTTGACGCGATCGAGCAATCTTCGATTGGTCGCCGAAATAATCCGGACATCGACCTTCACAGGCTTACGTCCGCCGACCGCTTCGACGGCACCTTCCTGCAACGCACGAAGCAATTTCACCTGCGCAGTCAGCGGCAACTCCGATATCTCGTCGAGGAAAAGCGTGCCGGTTGAGGCTTCGACGAATTTGCCGGTGTGACGTTCAGTGGCGCCGGTGAAGGCTCCTTTCTCGTGACCGAACAGGATCGATTCGACGAGATTGTCGGGGATCGCACCGCAATTGACGGCGACGAACGGCTTCGATTTGCGCTCGCCGCTGCCATGGATAGCGCGGGCAAACATTTCCTTGCCGACGCCGGACTCGCCCTCGATCAGCACGGGAATTGTGGAGGCAGCAGCTTTCTGCGCGGTCCGCATGATGCCCGACATCGCTTCGCTTCGCGTGATAATATCGCCGAAGGTCAGTCTGCCCTCACGGCTATGCTTGATCCGCTGCAGCTCGCCCTTCAGCGCGCTGGTGTTGAGCGCATTGCGCAGGCTCACTTGGAGCCGCTCCATTCCGACCGGCTTGACGACGAAATCCTGCGCGCCGGCTCGCATCGCCGACACTACATTGTCGATGCCGCCATGGGCGGTCTGCACGACCACGGGTATTGAAAGGCCGGCTTCACGGAGCTTGGCTAGCACCCCCAGGCCGTCGAGGCCGGGCATCACGAGGTCGAGCACCATGGCGTCGAATGAAGGGGCGCCGGGGGAGGTCAGAAGCGCAACGGCTGCATCGCCTGACTCGACCACTGTTGTCTCATAGCCGCATTTCTGCGCCATGTTCTCGACCAGACGACGTTGCACCGCATCGTCGTCGACGATCAAAATGCTGGCAGCCATGGCGTTCCTCACACTTTACAACTATGTGTCTCGAATCGGGGCACTCTGGCGGAAGCCGATTAACGACCACTTAAACCTTCGCCGTCCGACCCATCGCCTCCGCAAGCGTTTCAAATTGAAAGCAGGTTTCAAACAAGATGACTTCGCGCCCTTCTTCCGCTCCCCGCAGATCGACCACTTCGCGCAAACCGAATCCGGGAAAAACCAGCCCCCAAGCAAAGGGCGGGAAGCTGCCGGAATGGGACCTTGCCGACCTCTATTCGGGGATCGATGCGCCGCAGGTTACCCTCGACCTGCAAAAGCTGGATGCCGAATGCGTCGCGTTTGAGGCCAATTACAAGGGCCGGCTGGCAGAGCGCACGGCGGCTGACGGCGGCACATGGCTCGCCGAGGCGGTTCGGCGCTATGAAGCGATTGACGATCTTGCCGGTCGGCTCAGTTCCTATGCCGGCCTTGTTCACGCCGGCGACAGCGTCGATCCCGCGATCTCGAAATTCTATGGCGACGTTTCCGAGCGGCTGACGAACGCATCGGTGCACCTGCTGTTCTTTCCGCTCGAACTCAACCGCTTCGACGATGCGTCAATCGAGCGGGCGATGCAGACGCCGGAACTGGCGCATTATCGGCCCTGGATCGAGGATCTGCGCAAGGACAAGCCATATCAGCTCGAAGATCGTGTCGAGCAGTTGTTCCACGAGAAATCGCAAAGCGGCTACGCCGCCTGGAACCGGCTGTTCGACCAGACCATTTCCGCCTTGCGCTTCAAGGTCGACGGCAAGGATCTCGCCATCGAGCCGACGCTGAACCTGTTGCAGGATCGCCTCCCTGCCAACCGCAAGGCGGCAGGGCAGGCGATGGCGAAGACGTTCAAGACGAACGAGCGGACCTTTGCGCTGATCACCAACACGCTCGCCAAGGACAAGGAAATTTCCGATCGCTGGCGCGGTTTCAGGGATGTCGCGGATTCCCGCCATCTCAACAACCGCGTCGAGCCCGAAGTCGTCGATGCGCTGGTCGCCTCAGTCCGTGCCGCCTATCCCAAGCTCTCGCACCGCTATTACCGGCTGAAGGCAGCCTGGTTTGGCAAGAAGAAGCTGCCGCACTGGGATCGCAATGCGCCGCTGCCCTTTGCCGCGACCGGGACCATCGCCTGGCCTGAAGCCAAAGACATGGTGCTGACGGCATATCGCGGCTTCTCGCCGGAAATGGCTCGCATCGCCGAGCGGTTTTTCACCGATCGCTGGATCGACGCGCCGGTGCGACCCGGCAAGGCGCCGGGCGCGTTCTCGCATCCAACCACTCCGTCGGCTCACCCTTATGTCCTGATGAACTATCAGGGCAAGCCGCGCGACGTGATGACGCTTGCCCATGAGCTTGGTCACGGCGTGCACCAGGTGCTGGCCGCGAAGAACGGTGCGCTGATGGCTCCGACGCCGCTGACCCTTGCCGAAACGGCAAGCGTGTTTGGCGAGATGCTGACCTTCAGGCGGCTATTGGCCGAGACCCGCAGCGCCAGGCAGCGCCAGGCGCTGCTCGCCGGCAAGGTCGAGGACATGATCAACACGGTGGTGCGGCAGATCGCGTTCTACACGTTCGAGCGCGCCGTTCATACCGAACGCCGGAATGGTGAATTGACCGCCGAAAAAATCGGTCAGATCTGGCTCGGCGTGCAGGGCGAGAGTCTCGGT
The DNA here is from genome assembly GCA_963820275.1 of uncultured Alphaproteobacteria bacterium. Taxonomy (GTDB): domain Bacteria; phylum Pseudomonadota; class Alphaproteobacteria; order Rhizobiales; family Xanthobacteraceae; genus Bradyrhizobium. The sequence continues at coordinate 107,784 of CAWFZL010000016.1, read as the reverse complement.
CCCGCGATCGATATCCGCCCCGGCTATGAAAATTTCTGGATGTACATTCCGCATTTCATCCACTCGCCTTTCTACGTCTACGCCTATGCCTTCGGCGATTGTCTGGTGAACTCGCTCTACGCGGTCTACGAAAACGCGCAGCAGGGTTTTGCGGAGCGCTATCTTGCGATGCTGTCGGCCGGCGGTACCAAACATTATTCCGAACTCTTGAAGCCGTTCGGGCTCGATGCCAGGGATCCCGCATTCTGGGACGGCGGGTTGTCGGTGATCTCCGCCATGATCGACGAGCTGGAGGCGATGGGCTAGCGGAGCGGGTTTGACATTCGCAGCCCGCCTGCCCGCGCGATCGGTTCTCCGAATGAGCCCATAAGCCCGGCAAAGCGCCGCCAACGGCGTTGCTCTCCCAAGGGGATTGCGGTAATTCCACGTTCACGCCGAAATTTACCGGGGAGACCAATGGCAGAGCATAGCGAAGTGGCCTATACGACGGCCGACGGCAACGACTACATCGCCCACGAGCAGACCTATGAGGGCTTCATCATGCTGGTGAAGTACGGGACCCTCTCGGTGGCGCTCATTCTGGTCCTGATGGCGATTTTCCTGACCTGACCTTTCGACGCGCCGTCGATCGGCGTCGCGTCCTTTTTCAAGAGAACCGCCGCACTCATTGCGCGAGCTTCCCGCGCCGCCGGAGGCCCTATGAAGATTGCCGTCGCCAAGGAAATTGATCCCTCGGAACCGCGGGTCGCCGCTTCGCCCGATACGATCAAGAAATTCAAGGCGCTGGGGTTCGATGTCGCCATCGAACCGGGCGCAGGTGTCAAGTCGGGCTTGCCGGATGCGGAATTTACCGCTGCCGGTGCCAATGTCAGCGCCGATGCGCTCAAGGACGCCGACGTCATCGTGAAGGTGAAGAGGCCGGAGGCTGCCGAGCTTGCGAATTACAGGCGCGGCGCGCTGGTCGTCGCCATCATGGACCCTTATGGCCATGACGCGGCGATCAAGGCGATGGCCGACGCCGGTATCGCGGCCTTTGCGATGGAATTGATGCCCCGCATCAGCCGCGCGCAGGCCATGGATGTGCTCTCGAGCCAGGCCAATCTCGCCGGTTATCGGGCGGTGATCGAGGCCGCCGAAGCCTTCGGGCGCGCCTTTCCGATGATGATGACCGCCGCCGGCACCGTTCCCGCGGCAAAGGTGTTCGTGATGGGCGTGGGCGTCGCCGGCCTTCAGGCGATCGCGACCGCAAGGCGGCTCGGCGCCGTCGTCACCGCCACCGACGTGCGGCCTGCGGTGAAGGAGCAGGTGGAAAGTCTCGGCGCCAAATTCCTCGCGGTCGAGGACGAAGAGTTCAAGCAGGCGGAGACCGCGGGCGGCTACGCCAAGGAAATGTCGAAGGAGTATCAGGCCAAGCAGGCCGCACTCACGGCCGAGCACATCAAGAAGCAGGACGTCATCATCACCACGGCGCTGATACCGGGGCGGCCGGCGCCGCGCCTTGTCACGCTCGACATGGTGAAATCGATGAAGCCGGGCTCGGTGCTGGTCGATCTTGCGGTAGAACGCGGCGGCAATGTCGAAGGCGTCAGGAGCGGCGAGACCGTCGAGGTCGACGGCGTGAAGATCGTCGGCCAGCCCAATCTTGCCGGCCGCGTGGCGACTTCCGCCTCGAACCTGTATGCGCGCAATCTGTTTTCCTTCATCGAGACGCTGGTCGACAAATCGGCCAAGGCGCTCGCGGTGAAATGGGACGACGAACTGGTCAAGGCCACCGCCTTGACGAAAGACGGCGCCGTCATTCATCCGAACTTCCAGCCGAAAGCCTAAGGAGAGCCGCCATGGAACATATCGCGCAGGCCGTCGATCCATTCGTGTTCCGGCTGTCGATTTTCGTACTTGCCGTGTTCGTCGGCTACTTCGTGGTGTGGTCGGTGACGCCGGCACTGCACACGCCGCTGATGTCGGTGACGAATGCGATTTCCTCGGTGATCGTGGTCGGCGCGTTGCTCGCGGTCGGCGTTGGTCTCGTCTCGAGCGGCAGCGGTTGGGCGCGCGGCTTCGGCTTTGTCGCGCTGGTCTTTGCCTGCGTGAACATCTTCGGCGGCTTCCTGGTCACCCAGCGCATGCTCGCGATGTACAAGAGGAAGAGCAATTGACGGCGTCCAGAGCATGATCCGAAAAGGTGGAAACCGGTTTTTCGAAAAGATCATGCTCAAACAAGGAGGCGAGGTCATGTTCCAAGCAATCGCAACATGATCTTGCTCGCAGCGATGAGGACAACGGGGGCCTGAGATGAACGCCAATCTTTCTGCAGTCTTGTATCTCGTGGCGGGTGTCCTGTTCATCCTGTCGCTGCGCGGTCTGTCGAGCCCGGCATCGAGCCGCCGTGGCAATCTGCTCGGCATGGCCGGCATGGCGATTGCGGTCGGAACCACGCTCGCCAATCATCCGCCGGCCGACGGCCTCGCCTGGCTGCTTGTGGTGCTCGGTATTGCCATCGGCGGCAGCATCGGCGCGGTGATCGCGCGCCGCGTGCCGATGACGTCGATGCCTGAACTGGTCGCCGCGTTCCACTCGCTGGTCGGCATGGCAGCCGTGCTGGTCGCTGCCGGCGCATTCTACGCGCCGGAGGCCTTCGACATCGGCACGCCCGGCCACATCCATGCCCAGAGCCTCGTCGAGATGTCGCTTGGGGTCGCGATCGGCGCGCTGACCTTCACCGGCTCTGTGATCGCATTCCTGAAACTGTCGGCGCGCATGAGTGGCGCGCCGATCATCCTGCCTGCCCGCCACGTCATCAATATCGCGCTTGCTCTCGCGCTGGTGTTCTTCATCGTCCACATGGTGATTTCGGTCAGCGCGATCGATTTCTGGATGGTCACGATCCTGGCGCTCATCATCGGCGTGCTCATGATCATCCCGATCGGCGGCGCCGACATGCCGGTCGTGATCTCGATGCTGAACTCCTATTCCGGCTGGGCCGCAGCGGGTATCGGCTTCACGCTCGGCAATTCGGCGCTGATCATCACCGGTGCGCTGGTCGGATCGTCGGGCGCGATCCTGTCCTACATCATGTGCCACGCGATGAACCGATCGTTCATTTCGGTCATCCTGGGCGGATTCGGCGGCGAGACTGCAGCCGCGAGCGGGGGCGCCGCCGAACAGCGGCCGGTCAAACTCGGTTCTGCCGATGACGCCGCGTTCATCATGAAGAACGCGCAGAAGGTGATCATCGTGCCCGGCTACGGCATGGCGGTGGCGCAGGCGCAGCACGCATTGCGCGAGATGGCTGACAATCTCAAGAAGGAAGGCGTCGAGGTAAAATACGCGATTCATCCCGTTGCCGGCCGCATGCCCGGCCATATGAACGTGTTGCTCGCCGAAGCCAACGTGCCCTATGACGAGGTCTTCGAACTGGAGGATATCAATTCGGAGTTTGCCCAGGCCGATGTCGCCTTCGTGATCGGCGCCAACGACGTCACCAACCCGGCCGCGGAGGAGGACAAGTCCTCGCCGATCTACGGCATGCCGGTGCTTCAGGTCTGGAAAGCCGGCACCGTGATGTTCATCAAGCGGTCTCTCGCATCGGGCTATGCGGGTATCGACAATCCATTGTTCTACCGCGACAACACCATGATGCTGCTCGGCGACGCCAAGAAAATGACTGAGAACATCGTCAAGGCGATGTGAGGCCTCTGCCGTGGAGCCCCGTCTCTGGTCGCCATGACTTTACTGAAATGGATCGCTGTTGTCGTTGCGGGCGGTTATCTCGCTGTCCTTGCCGCAGTATGGTTCGCCCAGCGCTATTTCATCTATCCGGTCCCGCAGGCCTTTCGCACCGCGCCTGCAACGGCTGGGTTCCCTGAGGCTGAAGAACATCAGTTGAACACCGGCGACGGCGAGAAGGTCATCGTCTGGCATGTGCCGCCAAGGCCGGGCCGGAAGATCGTGCTTTACTTCCACGGCAACGGAGATGTTCTGGCCTGGCTTGTCGGGCGCTTTCGGGAAATCACCAGGGACGGCACAGGGCTCGTCGCGCTTTCCTATCGCGGTTATGCCGGCTCGAGCGGGCGGCCGAGCGAGCAGGGTCTTCGCGGGGATGCGGAGGCGGCCTACGCATTCGCGTCGGCGCGATATGGCGCTGAGCGGATCGTGGTTTGGGGGTTTTCGCTCGGCAGCGGGGTAGCGGTTGGGCTCGCGGCGGATCAACCGGTTGGCAAGCTCGTCCTGGAGGCGCCCTTCACCTCGGTCACCGATGTCGCCGGGCCCGCATTTCCCTTTCTGCCGATGCGATGGCTGATAAGCGATCGCTTTCAGTCCGACCAGCTCATTGGGAGGGTGAGGGCGCCGCTCCTGATCATGCACGGAGCAATGGATCTCACGATTTCGGTCACGCATGGCGAGCGGCTGTTTGCGCTCGCCAACGAGCCAAAGCAATTCGTATCGTTTCCCGAAGGTGGTCATAACGATCTGGGCGATCAGGGTGCGATCGAAACAGTGCGGCATTTTATAGGACTTACGAGCGCCTGAGAGAGTGCTGTGGCGCAGGAGCCGTCGCTGTGCTTTAAGGATGAAAGAACATGAGCACACATGGACCGATGCCGCGGTCGGCGTGGATTTTTCCCGCGCTCGCCGTCCTGCTCTTTGCAGGGATCACCGGCCTTCACTACAGCTTCACGCCATCGGCGGCGGGAGTCGTATTCGCCGCGCTGCTGCTGCTGATTCTGTTCGGCACGGTGTTTGCTGCCGTTCATCATGCCGAGGTGATCGCCGAGCGGATCGGCGAGCCCTTTGGCACACTGCTGTTGACCCTCTCTGTTACCATCATCGAGGTGGCGCTGATCGCCACGATCATGCTCGGCGAGCAGGCCGCCATGACGACTTTGGCGCGCGACACCGTTTTTGCCGTGGTGATGATCGTTTGCAACGGGCTGGTCGGCATCTGCATCCTCATCGGGGGCCTGCGCTACCGCGAGCAGGACATTCAGGTGTCCGGATCGAGCCTTTATCTAAGCGTGCTCGCGGTGCTGGCGACTATTACGCTGATCATGCCGAGCTTTACGGCGACGACGCCGGGCCCGATCTATTCTCCGGGTCAGCTGGGCTTCGTCAGCGTGGTCACCATCCTGCTCTATGGCGTGTTCCTCTACACGCAGACCATTCGGCACCGCGACTATTTCGTGATCGATCTTGGTGGCGCTCCCGAAAATGGCTCGCACGCTTCGACGCGGATCATGTTCCTGAGCACCGTGTTGCTCCTGGTCTCGCTCCTGGGCGTGGTGCTGTTGGCGAAGAAGTTCTCGCAAGTCGTAGACGCCGGCACGGCGCTGATCGGCGCGCCGCCGGCGTTTGCAGGAATTGTGGTCGCAGTTCTGATTCTGTTGCCGGAAGGCGTTGCTGCCCTGAGCGCAGCGCGGAAGAACGACCTTCAAAAGAGCATCAACCTCGCGCTCGGCTCCTCGCTTGCAACCATCGGCTTGACTATCCCCGCGGTCGCATTGGCCGCCTACGAACTGGACAAGCAGCTCGTGCTTGGGCTTCCCGAGCTCGATATGGTGCTGCTCGCCTTGACCTTCCTGGTCGGCATGCTGACGCTAGGTACCGGGCGCACCAACATCCTTTTCGGTTGGGTCCACCTTGTGGTATTTGCGGTATTTGTGTTTCTGGTGTTCGTGCCCTGAGAGAGGATCGAGGATGAAAAGCGCCAAATCCGACGTTCAGGTCGACACGCCGGAAGTGCGCGTTACGGAATGGCGGCTCGCGCCGGGTAGCTCCACCGGGCATCACATTCATGAGATGGACTACGTGATCGTCCCCGTGACGGCGGGCGAAATGACCATCGTGGCGCCCAACGGAGAACGCTCAAAGGCCCAACTTGGGGTAGGTAAGTCCTATTTCCGCAAGGCCGGCGTGGAACACGACGTGCTTAACGAAGGCTCAAGCGAAATCATATTTCTGGAAGTGGAGTTGAAACCATAACCCGGCCGTTTACAGAATTGCCACCGATCTGCCTCAAACCTGCGGCATCAGGACCCGCGCGGGAGTGGTCGGCATGATGAAATGGGCCTCAAAATTTGCCATGGACATATTGCCGTCGGTGATTGCGACCGTCATCGGCGCCTACATTGTCAATCATTACGTCAACAACAAGCAGCCAGCCGCAGACGCCGCCACGGCCGCGGCGGTATCGTCGGCCGACCCGAAAAAGGCAAGTTCCAGGGGCGCCTCGAAGCCGGCCGAGAAGTCTGCCGATCTGAGCAACATCCCTGAACCGGGGGTTAGGGCGAAGGGCGTCGCCGAAAAGTCGATTATCGACAAATCGGCCTCCGAGAAGCCCGTCGACAAGCCGTCAGAAAAGCCCCTGGATAAGCCAGCCGAGAAGGTCGACAAGCCGTCCGAGACAGCCAGCATTCCGCCAGCCGCTCCAACGGAGCCCCGCCGTCATCAACCGGCGCCGCGGGACAAGGCGGCTACCAGGACCACGCCAGCTCCCGCTCCCGCGACGGCCCCGCTTCCTCCTGCCGAGCCGATGGTCGCCACGCCGAATACCGTCTCGCCGGCTGAGGCCGGTCCGGATGCCAATGATCTGGCGCGTGCCGCGATCGAACGCCTGCACCGTGCAAGCGTCGCAAGCGAGCCGCCCCGCGCTCCGGAAACGCCGCGTGTCACCGCTGCGCCGGCCCCCGCACCGGAGTCAGTGGTGGCCCCTCCGGTTCAGCCAGTTCAGCCGCTCCCGCCGCCAATCCTGGTTTCGACGCCGCCGGCTGAGGTGAAGCCGCCATACCCGCCCACGGCGCGGACGGACGATCCGCATCGCCCGACACCGCCGGCCGATATTCCCGACCCGCGGCCGCCACTCGATTTGCGGGCTGATGCCGTGGATTCCCAACCGCATGGACGTCCGTCTGTCGCCGAGGATGTACTGTCGGCGGCGAAGTCGATGTTCAATTCGGTCCTGCCGAAATAGTGTTCGCTCAACCGCGCGCGTGATTGATTTTCGGACGCGGTTTCGCGATCGCCCTCACGCGATAGCCTCAAAACGAAAACGCCTCAAAACGAAAACGCGGACCGTGAAGGCCCGCGTTATCGGATTGACAGTCTTGAGATCGCCGATCAGCGCGATCCGCGCGATCCGCCGGGGCCACCACGGCCGCCCCCGGGACCGCCGCGCTCAGCGCCGGGACCTGCGCCGAACACCGGCTTCGGCTTCATCGGCAACAGTCCTTCACGCTGCAACTTCTTGCGGGCGAGCTTGCGCGCGCGGCGCACGGCTTCGGCCTTTTCACGGGCCTTCTTCTCGGAGGGCTTTTCATAGTGACCGCGGAGCTTCATCTCGCGGAAAATTCCCTCGCGCTGCATCTTCTTCTTCAGCGCCTTGAGGGCTTGATCGACATTGTTATCGCGAACGAGAACCTGCACGCGGCATCCTCTTCAATTCATCGGATTGGATTCTGGTAAAGTCGAAGAGCCGGCAAAAAGGCCTGGCTCTCCACCTCAAGCGCGCGGATGTATCAGACAAAGGTCGGAATGTCCACGGGCGGAAACACAAATTGCGTTGCGAAATCGGCCAAATCGCCGCTTCCGGTTACCGGTCCGGGTCATTTTGACGGCCTTGCTGTCGGCCGGGTGGATTTGCCGGTGGTCTGTACCTGGGTCACGTGCCCCATCTTGCGGCCGGGCCGCGGCGCGCCCTTGCCATAGAGGTGGACGGTGGCACCTGGAACCGTCAGCCATTGCGCGTAACTGTCGATCTCGTCCCCGATCAGGTTGGTCATGGTGACCTGGCCGTGTCGGATGGGCTTGCCGAGCGGCCATCCGGCGATGGCGCGGATGTGCTGCTCGAATTGCGAAATCGAAGCGCCGTCCAGGGTCCAGTGTCCGGAATTGTGCACCCGTGGGGCGATTTCGTTGACCAGGACCTTCCGGTCATGGTCCCCCTTTACTACGAACATCTCTACCGCGAGCACGCCGACATAGTTGAGGGCGTCGGCGATTTGCTGCGCGATCGAGCGAGCCTGCACGGCCAATGCGTCGGGAATGGCGGCCGGGGCGCGCGAAATCTTGAGGATATGATCCATGTGCTCGTTTTCGGTGACGTCGAAGCATTCGACGTGCCCGTCGGCGGAGCGCGCCGCGATCACCGAGATCTCGCGCTCGAATGGAACGAAGGCCTCGAGGATTGCCAGTTTCGTGCCAAGGTCCTGCCAGACCTGGTCCGGATCGGCGCCAGCGCGGATGATCGACTGGCCCTTGCCATCATAGCCGAACCGGCGGGTCTTCAGCACCGCAGGGAGGCCGACTTTACGGATCGCAGCGCGCAGCGTGCTCGCCGAAGATACTTCCGCATAATCAGCGGTACCGATTCCGAGCCGTCTCACAAAATCCTTTTCGATGAGCCGGTCCTGGGTGGTTTCCAGGATCTTGCGATCGGGCAGAACCGGACGGTGCGCCGCCAGCACGGTCGCGGAAGCCGCGGGCACGTTCTCGAACTCATAGGTGATGACGTCGACGTCGCCTGCAAACAGTTCGAGCGCCTCGACGTCGGCATACTCTGCACAGGTCGCTCTGGCCACGACGTCGAACGCCGGCGAATCCGGGTCCGGCGAAAAGACCTGACATCGCAATCCAAGCCGGGCGGCGGCCATCGCCAGCATGCGGCCCAGTTGTCCGCCGCCGAGAATTCCGATGGTGTCGCCGGGCTTCAGCGTCACCTGACTGGTGCTCCACTTCCGAAGTTCGTGATCCATCGCGGCGACCTCTTACACGAACTTCGGAAATAAGAGGGGCACTGGCAGATTTTTAAAACTGGCGCCGCTTGTCGATTTGAAGTTCCGGTCATGAATGTGCGAAAGCCGATTTGGGACCTTCAAATCGGGGGCGCCAGCCGCTGTCACGCGGATTCCTCAGGACGCTCGGCGACCGACTTGGTCTGCTGCTTGCGCCAGGCGCCAAGTCGTTCCGCCAGCGTCTTGTCGTGCAGCGCAAGAATGCCGGCAGCGAGCAGTGCGGCGTTGACCGCGCCGGCCTTTCCGATCGCCAGCGTTCCGACCGGAACGCCGGCCGGCATCTGAACAATGGAGTAAAGCGAATCGATCCCCGACAGGGATTTCGTTTCGATCGGCACGCCAAGCACGGGAAGTTCCGTCAGCGACGCGGTCATCCCCGGCAAATGCGCAGCGCCGCCGGCACCCGCGATGATGATCTTGAAGCCGGCTCCCTTTGCGCCCTTGGCAAAGGCGAACAGCCGCTCCGGGGTGCGATGGGCGGAGACGATGAGTTTCTCGCTGCCGATGCCCAGCTCATCGAGCGTATCGGCGGCGTGGCGCATGGTTTCCCAGTCCGACTGGCTTCCCATGATGATGACTATCGGCGGGCGCATGCGGGCTTTCTTTTCGGGAATCCAAAAACACAGGCCGAACTATACGATCGGCCCTCCATACGGCAAGACGTGGCAAGGAGTCCGCAATGGACTATCCTGTCTTGGTACGGCCCTGCAAGCCTGATTTCGATCGAAGGGCCGCGTTAACTTCTTCGCGGTTACCGATTTTGTCCAAAAAGTTCGAACTGCCCAAGGAAACCCATGAAGAAGAGAACCAGGACGGCCGGTTCGAAGGTTGCGAGACGTCGCAAGGGCGGCAGCGTTAACCGCAAAGCCGCCCCGCACCGCTCGACGACGTCCAGCGAGGCAAACGCCGAGCTTCGCCGCTTGAGGAAACAACTCAAGCAGGCGCTGGTACGCATCGAGCAGCTGGAGGCATCGGCCAACACCGATTTCCTGCTGGAGATTCCGAACCGGCGCGGATTTGAGCGCGAGCTCAATCGCGCGATCTCCTACATCCAGCGTTATCATGCCGGTGGCACGCTGATCGTGCTCGACGTCGATCGCCTCAAGCCCATCAATGACAGCTTTGGGCATGCGGCAGGCGACCAGGTTCTCAAGGCGATCGTGGCCGCGCTTTCCCGCCAGATCCGCTCCTCCGACGTTATGGGAAGATTGGGCGGCGATGAGTTTGCGCTTCTGTTGTGGAATCTCACCGAAACCGACGCGCATGCGAAGGCTGCGGCATTGGAGCGGGCGATCGACGACCTCAGCTTCGTGATCGACGGTAAAATTGTTACCACCGGTGCCTCTGCCGGCGTTGCCGTTCTGGGACCACATTCGCAAGCCGGCCGGGCGCTCGAGGAAGCCGATTGCGCGATGTATATGCGCAAGGCGCAACGACGCCATGAGGTGTAAGGTGTAGACTTTCAATTACCGCTTTGACCTTAACTCCAATCAGCCGAGCAGGATCATGACCAGGCCAACGCCATTCAAGCTGCGGATCCCGGATGCCGATATCGCCGATTTGCGCGTCCGTCTGGCCCGTTCCCGCTTCCCCGATCAGGCGCCGGGCGATGCCTGGGCTTACGGCACCGACGTGGCCTATCTGCGCGGGCTCGTCGAATACTGGCGCGACGGTTTTGACTGGCGGGCGGAGGAAGCAGCCCTCAATGCCTTTCCGCAATTCCGCGCCGGGATCGACGGCCTCGACCTCCACTATCTGCATGTGGACGGCGTCGGTCCAAATCCCATGCCGCTGCTCCTGCTCCATGGCTGGCCGGGTTCGGTGTTCGAGTTCCTTGAGATCATTCCGCTTCTCACCGATCCTGCGCGCTTTGGCGGCGATGCCCGCGACGCCTTCACCGTGGTGGCACCATCCCTGCCGGGATATGGGCTTTCCTTCCAGCCTGGTCATAAACGCTTCGGCGTCCCCGAGATGGCAGACTGCGTTGCGAACCTCATGCATGACGTTCTCGGCTATTCCCGTTTTGGCGCGCAAGGCGGCGACTGGGGCGCCGCGGTCACCAGCCGGCTCGGCTACGCCTATGCGGATCGCATGATCGGCATTCATATCAATATGATGATGGCTGCTGGACGCGATCCCGCGGCGTTCCAGAATCCGACGGAAGACGAGAAACGCTATCTCGGAGAACTGACGCACTGGACCCGCGAAGAGACTGGCTACCAGTGGATCCAGGGCACGCGCCCTCAGACGCTTGCCTTCGCCTTGACGGATTCGCCCGCAGGCCTTGCGGCGTGGATTGTGGAGAAATTCCGCGCCTGGTCGGATTGCGGCGGCGATGTCGAGCGTGCAATCGGCCGCGACCGAATGCTTGCCGACATTTCGCTGTACTGGTTCACCGGCGCCATCGGCTCTTCGTTCTGGCCATACTATGCGAGGCTCCACGGCTCGACCATCCTGCCTGTCGGCGAAAAAATATCGGTGCCCGCCGGCTATGCGCAATTTCCGCGGGAAATCCTCAAACCGCCGCGCTCCGCAGCCGAACGGGTTTTCAGCAATTTACGTCGCTGGAGCGTCATGGAAAGGGGTGGACATTTCGCAGCGCTCGAACAGCCGGAACTGCTCGCGCAGGAAGTGCGCGCCTTCTTTCGTGAATTGCGCTGACGGCGCGGATTCGAGAAATTGCCTGGGCGAGAAACCTGCCGGAAAACCTGAGTGGCGCGGTTCGACTGCTCGAAATGCCGCTCACGCGATGATATCGGGCGTGATCTGGTCTTCGATGAAGGCGATACGGTCGCGCAGTTGCAGTTTGCGTTTTTTCAACCGTTGCAGGCGCAGCAAATCCGGGGCTGGCGATTGGTGCAGGGCGTCAATCGCCGCGTCGAGGTCGCGGTGTTCCTGTTGCAAACGAGCGAGCTCGGTCTGGAGTTCGCGCTCATCGTCCTCGGTCATGGTATAACTTAGTCGAAAGCGCCCGATTGGGATTGCGAAGGGTTCCGCAAAGCCGAGCGAGGAATATCCTCCCTGTAAGCGCGCTCCGCAAGCAAGTTTGCGAAACGCGGCGAGCGGATTTTGGTAATGATGCCAGGGGTAGGATCGTCGCGCGATGCATCCCTTTGTTTGAGCATAATCTTTTCCGGAGAACCGGGTTCCCGCTCCTGCCGTGCTGCGGTGCTGCGGTGCCCTTCTTGCTGGTGAAGCCTCGCTCCAGGCCTGCTCACGAATCTTTACAGTTGATGCCGAAATATGAGGACACCGGTTTCGATGACCATCGACAGATTTTGGGCATGGTGTAGACTTGTCGGTCCGGATCAAATCTGAGGTCTTAACCCAACCGAGGAGGTTTCGAATGGCAATTCAGGCGCATCTCGTTGAACTGGAACGGAAACACAAGGTTCTCGAAAGTGAATTGCACGAAGCCCTCATGCACCTTTCAACGGATGATCTGCAAATTGTCGAACTGAAGCGCCGAAAATTGATGGTTAAGGATGAGATCGAGCGGCTGAAACATGCCGCGAACGAAACGGTTCACTAGCTCCCCAACCCAAACTTTCTTGAGCGGGTCGGCTTCTCAACTCCGGCCCGCTTTGGCTGTTTACCATCAAATCTAAATCTGAGATGCCGGAGCAGCCGGGGTTCCCGCCAGCTCGCAGACGTAGTCCGCGATCGCAAGCGAGGATGTCAGCCCCGGCGACTCGATTCCGAACAGATTGATCAGTCCGGGAAGGCCGTGATTGCGTGGCCCCTGGATCACGAAGTCCTGCACCGCCACGGCCGGCGGCACGATCTTCGGTCGTATTCCTGAATAGCTCGGCATCAGCGCGCCGTCGGGCAGCGCCGGCCAATAGCGCCGGATCGCCGGATAAAATCGTTCGGCCCGCGCCGGATTGACGTCATATTCAATTCTGTCCACCCATTCCACGTCCGGACCAAACCGTGCCTGTCCCGCCAGATCGAGTGTCAGGTGCACGCCCAGTCCGCCCGGCTCCGGGACCGGGTAGATCAGTCGCGAAAACGGCGCCCGCGCGCTGCAACTGAAATAGTTTCCTTTGGCCAGATAGGCGGGCGGGATCAGGTCGATCGGCATTCCGTCGATGCTGCGCGCGACTGCCGGAGCTTCAAGCCCGGCGGCATTTACGAGAGCCCGGCATCGCAGCGACGTCGGCGTATTGCCGCCCGCATCGATTTGGATGCAATCTTCTTGTGCCTTGGCACCGACTAGCGGCGTGTGAAACGCAAACGCTGCACCTGCGTCCTCGGCGTCGCCGCGCAGCGCCAGCATATAGGCGTGGCTGTCAATGATTCCGGTGGAAGGCGACAGCAGGGCCGCTTCGCATCGGAGTGCCGGTTCCAATTCGCGCGCAGCCTTGCCGCTCAGCGTTTGCAAGTCGTCCACGCCATTGGCCGCGGCGTGCGCCCTGATCGCATGCAGCTTTTCGCTCTCTTGCGGCGTCGTGGCCACGATCAGCTTGCCGCAATTGCGGTACGGAATGCCGTGATCGCTGCAATACTGATAGAGGGCGCGCTTGCCGCTGACGCACATCCGCGCCATCACGCTTCCGGCCTTGTAGTAAATGCCGGCGTGGATCACTTCGCTGTTGCGCGATGAAGTGACCGTGCCGATGCTCTCGGCCGCCTCCAGCACGATGACCTCGCGGCCGGCCTGTGCCAGCCTTCGCGCGATTGCAAGGCCGATTACGCCCGCACCAACGACGACACAGTCTACTCTTTCCATCGGCAAATTCGGATCCGGATATGCTGTCCTGCGGCGCCTTTACTGGCCAACAACTATTCGGAAGGTCGCCAGGCTGGCCTATGGCTGTGGTTGCAACAACCTGTTTCCCACAACCCTCTGTTTCCCCTCTGGAACCCTGGTATCTGGACCATTAGCGCCTCGTTAATCATGTCGGGGTTATTGCCGCAATTGCGGCCGCATTTTCCTGATGCAGGGGTAGGCGTTTACCCGATCCAAACCCGTGAAGCCAGACACTCACCCGCTGATATCCGCGGGTGATTGATGGTTGGCAAGGATCGGCAGGCAGGCGGCAGGATCATGATTCCCGCAGGGGTCGTGCTTTGCCTGGTCGACATGGTGACGACTTTCCATGTGGCGGGCGCCGCCGGCCTCGAATCTGCCATGGCGGATAATCTGCGCTCGGCCGATCCCGGCTTCGTCTGGGAAATTGCGCTCGGCGGTCTCGTGCTCTGCTGCTTCCTCGTCTCCATCGCGGTCTGGATTCTGTCGGCGCTGCGCAGGGTCAAGCGTTCGCAATTGCGCAGAAATGCCTTCGTCAGTTCAGCCCTGAACAGCCTCAACCAGGGCGTGGTCATTACCGATCCGCGGCAGAGAATCGTGTTCTGCAACGACCGTTACCTCGAGATCTACGGGCTGGCGCGCTCGGATGTCCCCCCGCTCATGGACGGCGTGAAACTGCTGGAGTTGCGGCGCAATCGCGGGGTCCTGGATGTCAGCCCCGAGGATTTCTTTGCCTTCGCCAGCGCACCAGGGGGGCACATCACGGAACTACCCGACGGTCGTTCGATTCTGGTCAAGCATTTTATCCTGCCGAACGGTTCGCTGTCCACTCACGAAGATTGCAGCGAGCAGCGCAAGCTTTCGCGGCAGCTCGCTTCGACCAAGCAGTTCCTGGAATCGGTGCTCGAGAATGTGCCGGTCTGCGTGGCGGCCAAGAACATCGAGGACGGCCGTTACATCTTCGCCAACCGCGCCTTCGAGCGTTTCTCGCGCTTTTCCCGCGAGTACATCATCGGTAAACGGGCCGACGAGATCTTCCGGCCCAATACGGCAGCGAGCATAGAGGCCGCGGACCGCGCGGCGCTTGGCTCGCCCCACGGCCAGTACAGCAACGAATTCGTCGTGGAGCGCGGGTCGAAAAGGCGCGTTCTTGCGAGCAACCGCGTGATCGCTCGCAACGACAGGAATGAGCCGGAGTTCCTGATCGCGCTGTTCGACGACGTCACGGAGCGCCAGTCGCTCTCGCAGGAGCTGGAACGGACCAAGAGATTCCTTGAACTGGTTGTCGATAATATTCCGGTCTCGCTTATTGTCGAACGCGTTTCGGACGGGAAGTACCTTCTCGCCAACCGCGGCGCCGAGACCATCCTGAACCGCAGCCGCGAGGAAGCCACCGGACTGACCGCCGCGGATATTTTCAATCCGCGGGAAGCAAAGCTGATCATCGCACGCGACGAAGCCGCGATTAAAAAGCGGGGACTTGTCACCGAAGAGCACCCCATCAGCACCAAGGATGGCTTGCGACTGTTCCTGACGCGCCGCGTGACGGTTCTCAACGATGCGGGAGAGCCGCAATACCTGATCAAGACTCATGAGGACGTCACCGATCGCCGCCAGACCGAATCGCGCATGGCCCACATGGCCTACCACGACGGGTTGACCGACCTGCCGAACCGCGCAGCGTTCCTGCAGGCGCTTACGCAGATGATTGAGGCATGCAGCGGTTCCGATGAGGAGTTCGCGGTGCTGTCGATCGACCTCGACGGATTGAAGGAAATCAACGACGTGTTCGGTCATGCGACCGGCGACAAATTGCTGATCGAGGTGGCAAGGCGACTCCAGGCCTCGGCGCGCGGCGGCGTGGTAGCGCGGCTTTCCGGCGACGAGTTCGGATTGATCATCGATGGCAAGCAGCCGGTCGCCGGCATGCTGCTCGCCGAGCAACTCGCCGAAATCCTCGCCAGGGAATTCATCATCGAAGGCAAATCGGTTCGCACGGGTATCACGACCGGCATCTCGATCTTCCCGCATAACGGCACCGACGCCGCTTCGCTGCTGGCCAACGCTGGTGCCGCGTTGTTCCGCGCCAAGGCGAAATCGCGCGGTACGATCAGCATCTATGAACCGGAAATGGATCAGCAGATCCGCGATCGCCGCGTGTTGCACCAGGAACTCTCCACCGCCATCAAGAACAACGAACTGTCGCTGTATTATCAGCCGCTGGCGCTGTCGCGTCAGGTCGTCGGCGATGCCGAGGTCGTTGGCTTCGAGGCTCTGGCGCGCTGGCGTCATCCTGTGCGCGGCTTTGTGCAGCCTTCCGATTTCATCCCGCTCGCCGAAGAGAGCGGACTGATCGTCGAGATGGGCGCATGGATTCTGCGCGAAGCCTGCCGCGAGGCCGCCTCCTGGCCGGTGCCCCTGCAGATCGGCGTGAACCTGTCGCCGGCGCAGTTTGCGCATGGTGATGTCGTCAGCCTCGTGCATTCGATCCTGCTCGAAACCGGGCTCTCGCCCGGCCGGCTGGAGCTTGAGATTACCGAGGGCGTGCTGATCGAGGATTTCGACCGCGGTCTTGCGCTGTTGCGGCGCCTGAAGGGACTCGGGGTACGTATTTCCATGGATGATTTCGGCAGCGGTTACTCCTCGCTGAGCTACCTGCAGGCGTTTCCGTTTGACAAGATCAAGATCGACCGCGCTTTCGTCATGAATCTCGGACGCAATCCGCAGTCGGCAGCGATCATCCGCGCGGTCATCGGTCTTGGGCACGGCATGGAAATGTCGATCGTCGCCGAGGGTGTGGAAACCCAGGAGCAGCTCAATTTCCTCGCCGAGCAGGGCTGCGACGTGGTGCAAGGCTACCTGATCGGCAGACCTCTGCCGATCGGCCAGTACGATGCGCTCGTGGGCCGAGCCAATGGCGTCGTTGCGGAACCCGCGCGCAAGATTGGCTGAGCCGGTTCGTTTCCCGCCCAACTTCGGTCCTTTTGATTCTGACATTCGTAAGGGGACCTGCCCCAAACCAAGCGAATATATGAATCGGATCACCACCGCATGGCGGACTTCGACCTTGCGATCATCGGCGGCGGTTTGAACGGCGTCAGCCTCGCGCGTGACGCCGCGGGGCGCGGGCTCAGGGTCATTCTGTTCGAACAGGGCGATCTTGGCGGCGCTGCATCGACTGCCTCGGGACGACTGATCCAGGGCGACCTTGCGCTGCTGGAACGGCACGCGCTTTCGAGGGTACGCGTCGCGCTGGCCGAGCGCGACATCTGGCTGCGAACCGCCCCACATCTGGTGCGCCCGGCGAGATTTGTTATTCCGGCGCATTCCGAGGAACGCCCGCTCTGGCTGCTTCGGCTGGGACTGCTTCTTTACGACCGGTTGGCTCCGCATGGCGGCCTGCCGCCTTCGGCAACCATAGACATCACGCATCACCGGGTCGGCTATGCCTTGCAGCGGCCGTTCGGCACCGCTTTTGAGTATTCCGATTGCCTGGTCGACGACTCGCGCCTGGTGATCGCCAACGCTGTCGATGCCTCGGAGCGTGGCGCGGTGATTTATACAGGAGCGCGCTGCGTTCGCGCCGACCGGCAGGATTTCTGGCGGCTTGTGGCGATCGATCGCGGTCTTCGGCGGGTGATCACGGCACGCTCGCTGGCCAACACGGCAGGCGCGTGGACCGGAACGGTCGCTGAGACCGTTCTGCGAATCCCGCCGCCGCGCGCCAGCCTGATCAAGATGAGCCAGATCATCGTCCGCCGTCTGTTTGAAACCGACAACGTCTATGTATTCCAGAACCGTGACCGGCGGCTGATCTTCGCCAGTTCCTACCAGCGGGATTTCACGATGATCGGCACCGCTGTGAAAATCTTCAAGGGTGATCCTGCAGCGGTGTCTGTCGCTGCCGATGACGTGGCCTATCTCTGTGACGCCGCCAACCGGTTCTTCCGGGAGCGCCTCGATCCATCCGACGTGATCAGGTCGTTTTCCGGAGTCAATCTGGTTGCGGGCGGTCCCACCAAGCGCTTCGCGCGCGAGGGGACGATCATGTTCGATGCGCGGCGTCGCCAGGCGCCGCTCCTGACCGTCTTTGGTGGCGACGTCACCACCTCGCGTCTCCGCGCCGAGCTTGCCATCTCGCGGCTTTCGCCTTTCTACCCGATGTCGCCCCGCTGGACTGCACACGCGACCCTGCCCGGCGGCGACTTTGCGTGGACGAAATTCGACACCGAGGTGGAGCGCGCGAGAGAACGCTGGAGATTTCTCGACCAGGATCAGGCCGTGCGTCTGG
This sequence comes from uncultured Alphaproteobacteria bacterium, assembly GCA_963820275.1. Lineage (GTDB taxonomy): Bacteria > Pseudomonadota > Alphaproteobacteria > Rhizobiales > Xanthobacteraceae > Bradyrhizobium. The sequence goes on along the minus strand of CAWFZL010000016.1, from coordinate 89,954 downwards.
TCTCCGCTTACGGTTCGCGGCTTGAGGCAGTGCTGGGCGACGCGCGCGAAAGAGCCGAACTGGGGCAGGCCTTTGGGCCGGAACTGACGGCAAGAGAGGTGCGATATCTCATGAAAAACGAATGGGCGCGCTTTCCGGAGGACATTCTGTGGCGCCGCTCGAAGCTTGGTCTGTCGATGACGGCCGCCGAGCGCGAGCATCTGGCCGCCTTCATGGCTACGGGAGCGCGCGAGACCCTTGTCGAACCCAATCGATATTGAAGACGTTAAAGGCATCGCCGGAAAAGCGCATTCTTCAACACCCAAGCATCGGCGCGGCGGTTGAGCCGGGCCCGATCCGCAGCTAGTTTGTCAGCGATGGGGCGGGCATCATGACCGAAGGTACGGCGAAGGCGACGGGCGAAGCGGATTTGCGGACAGCGGAACATCAAGGCCTGGCCAACGTGCCGCTGCTGCGCATCGATCAGGCGGTGAAGAAGTTCGGCACCTTCCGCGCGGTCGACGGGCTTTCGCTCGACATCGAGGCCGGAGAATTTTTTGCGCTGCTTGGCCCCAGCGGTTGCGGCAAGACCACGCTTTTGCGGATGCTGGCCGGATTCGAGACGCCGGATGAAGGCCGCATCCTGCTCGATGGCAAGGACATCGCGCGAGTCCTGCCGCACGAACGCCCGGTCAACATGATGTTTCAGAACTACGCGTTGTTTCCGCATCTCAACGTCCGTGACAATATTGCGTTTGGATTAAAGCGCGCTCGCATGGGCCACTCGGAGATCGATACAAGAGTTGCCGAGATGGTCGCACTCACAAGGCTCGAAGGCCTGGAGAAACGCAAGCCCGATCAGCTCTCCGGTGGCCAGAGACAGCGCGTGGCGCTGGCGCGCTCGCTGGCGCGGCGTCCGCGGGTTCTCTTGCTCGACGAACCGCTCGCCGCGCTTGACAAGAAGCTGCGCGAAAGCACGCAGCTCGAACTGATGGATCTGCAGCGCCGTCTCGGCCTGACCTTCATCATCGTCACCCACGATCAGGAGGAGGCGATGACGGTCGCGGGACGGATCGGCGTGATGAACGCTGGCCGTCTTGAACAGGTCGCGACACCGCGCGATCTCTATGAAGCGCCGGCAACGCGCTGGATCGCCCAGTTCGTCGGCGACATCAATCTGCTCGAGGGAAATGTGGTTCGCGACAGCGCCCGCATGACCATGGCGCCGCGGCTCGCGATCGCTACGCATGACGCCGGAAAGGTCTACGTCGGCGAACCGCGCGAGCCGGTCACGAAGGACGAGGTCTGTGTCGTGATCCGTCCCGAGAAGATCAAGCTGTCGCGCACCGGTCTCGCGTCGGACGACACGCCGGCGCTCAATCGGCTGGAAGGTGTCGTGACCGATATCGGCTATCTCGGCGGGATGACCACCTACAAGGTCAGGCTGGACTCGGGCGCAGTGCTGCGCTCGTCGATGGCAAACAGCGCGCGGCTCGACCTTGATGCCTATCATGTGGGCGACCGCGTGGTGGCGTGGTTCGCGCCAGACGATTGCGTGGTGCTGGAGCGATGAGCGCGCCGTCCATTTTCACGCGCCCGGCGCGGCTTGCGGGAGTAGCGCCCTATCTCTGGATGGCGCTGTTCTTTCTTGTGCCGTTCGCGTTCGTCCTGAAGATCAGTCTCTCGCAAACCGCGATCGCGCAGCCGCCCTATACGCCGGTGTTCGACGTAACGGAAGGTTTCGAGGCGATCAAGTCGGGCCTTGCTGAACTCTCGCTCGACAATTTCAGACTGCTCGTCTCCGACAATCTCTACGTCCTGTCCTATGTGCGCAGTCTTGTCGTCGCCATGGTCTCGACCGCGATTCTGCTCCTGATCGGTTATCCCATCGCCTACGGCATGGCGCGATTGCCGCGACGCTGGCAAGGCGTAGCGATGATGCTGGTGATCGTCCCGTTCTGGACGTCGTTCCTGATCCGCATCTATGCCTGGATCAATATCCTGCAGCATGACGGTCTCCTCAACCAGATACTGCTCGTCCTGCACCTCGTCTCGGCGCCGCTGGTTTGGCTCTCGACCGATACGGCGATGTATATCGGCATCGTCTATTCCTATCTGCCATTCATGATCCTGCCGCTTTACGCGACGCTTGCCAAAATGGACTCCGCGCTTCTGGAGGCGGCAGGCGATCTCGGTGCCTCGCCGCTTCAGGCTTTCTGGCTCGTGACGTTTCCGCTGTCGCTGCGCGGCGCCGGCGCCGGCGCGCTTCTGTGCTTCATTCCCATCGCCGGCGAATTCGTCACGCCTGATCTGCTGGCGGGCTCCAACTCGCTGATGATCGGTCAGACCCTTTGGCTTGAGTTTTTCACCAACAAGGACTGGCCGGTCGCCTCTGCGACTGCCGTGATCCTGCTGGTGTTGCTGCTCGCTCCCTTGCTGCTTTACGAACGCCTGCAGCGGCGGCAGCTGGAGCAGGCGCGATGAACAAGCTCACCCGCTTCAACATCACAGCGCTCGCGCTCGGGTTTGCGTTTCTCTATTTGCCGATCGTGATCCTCATCATCTATTCCTTCAACGCCTCCAGGCTGGTCACGGTGTGGGGCGGCTGGTCGCTACGCTGGTACATCGAATTCTTCAACGATCGGGCCATGCTCGATGCGGCCTGGATGAGCATGCGCGTGGCTGCGACCTCGGCCACGCTCGCCACACTGCTCGGCACGTTGGCAGCGGTGGCGCTGTCGCGCGGCGCCAATTTCAGGGGACGCACGCTCTTCTCCGGCATGCTGTACGCTCCGCTGGTGATGCCGGAAGTCATCACGGGACTTTCGCTGCTGCTGCTGTTCGTGGCGCTTGGCGCCGGGCGCGGCTTCCTGACCGTGACGATCGCCCACACCACGCTTACCATGTGCTTCGTCGCCGTGGTGGTGCAGTCGCGCCTGGGCTCTCTCGACCGCAGCCTGGAAGAGGCGGCGATGGATCTGGGCTGCGATCCGGCGCGCGCGTTTCTTTCGGTGACGCTGCCCCTGATCCTGCCGTCGATCGCGGCGGGCTGGATGCTCGCCTTCACGCTGTCGCTCGACGACCTCGTGATCGCAAGCTTCACCACCGGGCCCGGCTCGGCGACGCTGCCGATCCGGATATATTCCGAGGTGCGGCTGGGTGTGAAGCCGGAAATCAATGCAGTCTGCACGCTCGTGATCGCGTTTATCGCGGCGGTGATCGTTCTTGCCTCTGTTGCCTCGAAGCTTTCCGATGCAAAACCGGAGAGTGGTGCGCCGCTGTAGGTGCCATGGCTTCCGGGCCGGCGGGCGGAATTTCTGCCGGAGGATCGACGTATTCGGCAAGCTTCGCGAACGGCCAGACGACCAGCGCCAGCAGTCCAAAGCCGCCGAACAGCAGGAGCCAGAAGCCGTTCATCGCTGTGCGGCCATGGGCTTCCGCGATCGTCGGCCACATGAGATCGACCCACAGCGCTACGACACCGGCGCCGAGGGCCACGCCAGTACAAAGGATGGCTTTCGCCGCGATCTTTTGCGCAGTTGGCATTGCTATTCCTTCCGCAAAGGTGCCCCGATTGGTCGCATGCCCGGACGGGCCGGTTCAACTGCGGCGTGCGTCGGAAATGGCCTTTTCCCTTCACGATTTCACGGCCCCTGCCGTCAGTCCGCCCACCATGTAGCGGCGGAAGGCGTAATAGATCGCGGCCGGCGGCAGCGCATAGATGAAGCCGGTAGTCATCAGCAATTCCCAGGGCGAATCGTCGGCGGCGAGGAAATTGCCGAGTGCGACGGGCAGGGTGATGTCGCGGTCGTTCGAGAGCAGCAGGAACGCGTAGAGATATTCGTTCCAGGCCAGCAGCACGGCATAGGTGCCGATCGCAACCAGCGACGGCACCATCAGCGGCACGTAGACCAGGCGGAAGATCTGCAAGGACGTCGCGCCGTCCATCACGGCGGCTTCATCGAGCTCAGCCGGCAGCTTGTCGGAAGCCTGTTTGAGTACCCAGATCGCATAAGGAGAGGCGATGGTCACCATCGCCAGGATCAGCGCCCAGCTGGTGTTGAGCAGGCCGTAATTTCCCATCGTGCGATACATCGGCACGGCGAGAAAGGCCGCCGGGATGAAATAGGTGAGCAGCGCGAGATTGAGCACGATGCGTCCACCACGCACGCGCAGCCGCGAGATCGCAAAGGCAGCCGCGGTCGCGATCAGCAGCGTGAGCGCGCCGACCGAAGCCGCGATCACCGTCGAATTGGCGAGCTGGATCCAGAAATCCCGCAGGAAATAATGCTGCTGGCGAAACACGATCTCGAAATTGTGCAGGGTCGGATGGTCAGGCCATAACTTGCCGGAGAAGGCGTCTTCCTTCGGCGAGATCGCGAACACGAACATGTGGTAGATCGGAACCAGCGTCCAGATCAGGACGGGTATGCCGATCAACAACAGCCGCGCCTCATGGCCTGCTTCGCGCAAGGTCGGCAGCTTCATCGCGACAACCGTTTCATCATGAAATAGACCAGCGGCAGCACCAGCGGCATCGCGCAGACGATCGAGGCCATCGCGAGGTTGAGCTGGTCGAGCCGCAGATAGCGGATGCCGAGCGTGGACAGCACGTGGGTGAGATCGGCCGGCCCGCCGCCCGTCAGCAGGTAGACGCTGTTGAAGTCGCCGAGCGTCCAGATCATCGAAAGCAGCGTGCAGGTGAGATAGAGTGCCTGCATCGATGGCCAGGTGATGTAGCGGAATTTCTGCCACCAGCTCGCGCCATCCACCGCGGCGGCCTCGAACAGGTCCTGCGAGATCGCGAGTCGACCCGTCATCAGGATCAACGTCCAGAACGGCAGCGACTTCCAGATATGCACGCCGATCGCCATCGAAAGCGCGATCGCCGGATCGTTCAGCCAGTTCGGCCCGTCATCGCCGGTCAGCTTGAAAATGACCTGATTGACCATGCCCCATTCGGGATTGAGCATGAAGCGCACCGACAGGATGGTCGGGATCGACGGCACCGCCCATGGCAAAATGAAAATCACGGAGAGCCATCTGATCCAGCTTCGCGACTGCACGAAGAAACCGGACAGAAACAGCGCGATCAGCATTTTCAGGTTGATGCCGATGACGAGGAAGATCAGCGTATTGACGGCGGCGCGCGCGAAGATCGGATCGTGCGAGAGCGCCACGTAATTTGACGGCGACCTCGCGAGCCAGAAGCCGTAGCCGACCGGATAGACCACGAACGCGAGGAACACCAGGAGATAGGGTACGATCAGCACGACGCCCCAGACTTGCGGCGTCGACAGCCGCGCCGCGAGCGGCGTGCCCGGCGCGGCCGTATCGGATGCTGAAAGCGTGATCGCCATTTTCTCTTACTCTTGGCATTTTCCATGACTTCATCCTTCGAGACGCCCGCTTACGCGGGCTCCTCAGGATGAGGTCGATGGACCTCATGGTGAGGAGCGCGGCACCGTACGCGCGTCTCGAACCATGAGGCCATTGCACGGCCCTTGCTCTTTACCCCGCGACTTCCTTGATCCTCGCGATCAGCTCGTCGACCGCCTTGTCCACCGGCACCTTCTCGCTGACCACGCGGTTCATCGCCTTGGCCCAGACGTTCTCGTTGTTCAGGATCGTGAACTTGTAGTTCTTCGTGAAATCGAACGGCTGCGTACCGCCCATGAACTGGTTGTAGACGGCCTTGCGATGGCGATCGGCCTGCCAGAACGGGCTCTTCTGGCCTGCGATCGTCGCCGGGAACCAGCGGCCGAGCGCGCCCTCGACATAGGGGCCCAGGTTTTCCTCCTGAAGCAGGAAACTGACGAATTCCTTTGCCTTCGCCTTGTTCTTCGCGACCGCGAAGATCACGCCGGTCTTGACGTCGGAGCGGTATTTGATCGGCGCGCCGTCCGGCTTGAGCGGGAAGGACGCGGTGATGATGTCCTCCTCATAGGCCTTCTTGCCCGCCGCGCGCTGCTCCGGCGTCAGCACCGGATTGTTGGAATCCTCGAACCACTTCGCCGCGATCGAGATCGTGAAGTTGTGGGTCATCACGATCGTCTTGTTGTGGAAGGCGACGTTGTTGTCCGGGTCCTTCCACGTTGTCGAGGACGGCGGCGTGCAGCCCTTGATGTAGGTGTCGGTGTAATCCTTCAGCGCATGGATCAGCCCGTCCCTGACCTTGGGATCATCGACCAGCAGTTTGCCGTCGTCGTCGACCAGTTTGACGTTGTAGGCGTCCATGAAGGTGTAGAACGACTGGAATGAATCGGTCGATTCCACGCCCATCGGCTGCCCGATGCCATAGATGCGCTGGCCGGTAGCTTTGCGAATGGCAGGCTGCACCTTGTCGCACCAGAACGACCAGTAGTCCTCCCATTTGGTCGGGATGTCGCTTTCCTTGAAGCCGGCCTTTTCCAGCATGTCCTTCCAGATCTGGACATGCATGCTCTGCTGTTTCAGCGGAAAGCCGTAATAGGCCTTCTTCTTCGTCTGGTTGTTGTAGAGAAGAGCGGTCTCCAGCGTATTCGGCGCGAAAGCCGATTTCATGGGAACGAGGATGTCGGAGAGATCTTCGAGCTTGCCTTCGAAGGCCCATTTGCCGCCCGCCTGCACGTCGAACGTATCGGCATAGGCAACGTCAGGCACGTTGCCGGAATCGAGCGCCGCGACGGTTTTCGGAATCATGTCCTGGATCGCGTATTGCGACAGCTCGACCTTGGTGCCGGTTTTCTCCTCGAATTTCCTGACGACCGCGAGTAGCGCATCGTCTTCGGATTTGTAGAAACCCTTGCCCCACCAGACCGTGATCGTGTCCTGGGCCATCGCAGGCAGCACGGTATAAAACAACGCCGCTGACGCGACGCAAAGCCCGACCATTCTCCTCGATTTCACGTCATTCCTCCACGTTTGCCCGATCTTGTCTTGACCGGTTTGATGAAGACTAGCGTAGGGCCGCTGAGCGGGCCAGCGGCATCTTTTGGCGCATGTAACCGCAGTAAGCTCCCTCTCCCCTTGTGGGAGAGGGCTGGGGTGAGGGGGGCAGGTCTCTCGATAGGCCGGGACCCCTCACCCGAATTGCATTGACGATGCTTCGCATCGCCATGAGCAATTCGACCTCTCCCGCAAGGGGAGAGGTGGAAGTTGGCAGCCCGCCCGATTACCCCCAATTCAAATTTTCAAACAGCCACACGCCCGCGCATCCCGCGACGCCAGTTGCGCCCGGGCTGTGCCCAAAACCGTCGCGCCCTGATAAACAGAGGGAGTGGGGAATGCCGGGTGTCCAATGCACCCATAGTCTCGCGTGGAAAAAACAAAACCACACGAGTTAAGTCCACTACAGGTTCACCGGATCAGTCCGGCATTCCCGCACGCGGCTGGTTTTAACGGTTTCCTTCGCGCTCTTCCCGGCGATCGGGCTTTGTTGTCACCGTCATCGGCGCGATGCGCGAGCATCGTCGCCGATTTGATTCCAGCGTCGAGGAATCAAGTGCCCTCTTCCGAAGTTCGTTCCCTGCTGCAGCTTGTTCTTCAACGAACTTCGGAAGGCAAAGGGCACTTGCGAATCAGAAATTTGCAGTGCCGCTTTCGATTTGAAGTTCCTGTTACGAACCCGCTACAAACTCCGCAGGAACTTCAAATCGGCGGCGCTGGTACCACACGACTTCGCCGTCCGTGAGCTTTCGCCTGTCGTCGTCAAGCGCACTCACGTCCACCGCATCCCGCACCCAACGTCCGTGACGATCGCGAAACGCCCCTCATGTGGGCCGGGACGCGCGAAAGATGCCGGTGATTTGGGGGAAGCCGGAAGGGAAATATTTTTGCAGGCGGGACTGGACTGGTGGAATCGCGTTGATCGGGTTGGATAATTTCGCCGTCAGGTGCAAGTCCGTTGCACAGGAGGCAAGCCCGCACAGCGAGCTCGCCCCAATGTGTTCGTGCGAGCCGCATCCGTTATGCCGCGCGCCAGTGGTCAGGCTTTTTCTTGTCGTTGAGATGGCGCACCCGGGCCACGTGCGGTGAGTGACCGTTCTTTCTAGCCCACTCGATGGCTTCGTGTTGAGTCTTGAAGTCTCCAAGCGGGTGATCCGCGTGGTCTTCGACGACAAAATCGGTGATCGGGCTTCCTTCAGGTCTGCCCTTGGGACGAGCTTCGATAAAAACGGTTGCCATAATATCTTCCTCCAAATTTATTGGAGGTTGAGAATAACACAAATGGCCCCTGTTGCGTGAGTTTCGTTTCGGTTGGCGGCAGCCAAGCAGCCCGCATGAGCGTAGCTACCAGTAGCCCGCATGAGCGAAAGCGAGATGCGGGGGGAGAAATGATGAAATCCCGGATTTCGCTTTGCTCATCCGGGCTACGCTTGCGGGTCACTCGCGCGAGGTCAAGACAACCTTGCGGGCACGATGCCAGGCGACGAATGCTTCAACGACTTGCCTGAAGAATTGCGGTGGCAAAAATCCCTAGTCGTAGCGGTCGCTGCGGCCGATCTTGCGGAGATCATAGCCGGGCCAATCGAACTCGTTACCCTCTGCAACAACGATCCATGAGCGCCCGTCATCAAGTCCGAGATGGAGTTTGACCGCAGCGGGAATCTCGACTGCGGCGGCAGGATCGGCGGGCGGAGTATGTGTGATCGGCAGAACGACAACGATGGTCGTGTCATTTGCAGCACGTTCGACCGTCAGCACAATGACGCTCGGGCGATCCTTTCGCCCTTCTTCGCGACCCGCTTCGTGCTCGTGGTGCCAGAGATAGGCATATGAAATGACAAGGCCTGGCTCGGGCGTTGGTATCGGCACGCGTCTTCGCTATTTCTTATCAAGCATGGAATCGAGATGTGCGTGCCGCTCGTCCATGCGCGAGGCGCCGATCGCCTGAACCTTTTCGTTGGAAAGCTCTGCCGTTGCAAAGCTGCGGCGGCGGTCCTTGAAGCGGCGAAATTCTTCGTACTCATCCGGCGCGACGAAATAGCCGGTGATGGACCCATGGCTTGACACTGCCACGGCTTCTCGCTGGGCGAGCATGCGGTAGCGGCCAAAATTCCGGGTGAATTCCGAAGCCGGCACGATGTCGGTCATAGCTGTGTCTCCTCACTGACCGCAATATACGTAATTTACGTGAAATACGCAAATTGCGCGAATTTGAGGCGCGCTGCGCAGGGATAAAGCACGAGTACTTTCAACTACTTGGTTGATGCGCAGCCGCATGAGCGAAAGCGAGATGCGGGGGGAGAAATGATGAAATCGCGCATTTCGCTTCGCTCATCCGGGTCACACGTGCCTGGGCAATGCCTGATGGCGAGTGCGCTACGTCAATTCGGCTTCAACACATCCGCCGTCGGTGCGCTCGTCGGTGCCGCCGCATCTGGTGCGGCGGGCCGCGCGCCGCCGCCGGTGAAGCGCTCGAGCACCGAACGCACGGCGTCGCGGGTCTTGCGGTCCTTGACCGCATCCAGCAATGGCGCGCTGGCCGGCGAACGGCGGATCAGGCTTTCGGGATCGGGAAAGATCAAAGGATCGTCAAAGGGGCCCTGCACGACGAACGGCAGGTCGAAACCCGGCGTGGCGTTGGCGTTCGAGGTCAGGCTCGCGACGCCCTTCATGTCGAACTCGCGCGCGGGCACCGAGACCGTGCCGGTCATGACAACGCGCGCCGCCGGACTTTCGACACGGATGTCCTCGGCGGTGGCGATGCCATCGGCGAATTTCACCGCAATGGTGATGTTGTCGTAAGGCGTGGTTCCGGAGCGGAAAGTGCCTGCACCGGACAGTGGCCGGCGCTCCAGCCGCTTGAGCAACTGCTCGACATTGAAACCGGAGATCGCGCCGTCATGACCGGTCAGCGACGCCGTGCCGTCGAGCGATTGCGCAAGAGCGAACGGGCTCGAGCCGGAAGCCGACAGCGAGACGTTGAGATTGCCACGGCCGGAAAGCTTGTCCACGCCGAACAATTCGCTGACGCAGGCTTGCAGGTCGACATCGCTGAACTGGAACTGGGCCTTCACGTCCGCGACCGCGTCCGAGCGCGCCAATGCAAACGAGCCTCTGGCCATGCCGCCATAGACCTGCGCCTCGCCCACGCTCAAGGCCAGCGCGCCGCCGCGCAGGTTGGCACCGATCGCCGTGCGCCCGAGTTTCGACGGGCCGATCGTCACCCTTGCCGCCGAAAGGCGCATGTCGAGATCGGTCGTCGACAGCGACGTCAGATCGAACAGCTGGCGGTTCCAGTCATGACCGCCGGCGAGCAGGCGGAAGGTGGAGATATAGGGCGTGAAATCGAGCGCGTCTGCTGCAAGCGTCGCCTGCAGCGACTGGCGGCCCGCGTTGGAATAGGTCATCACGCCTTCGGCGGCATTGCCGTCGAGCTCGACATTGACGTTGGTCAACGCGACCGATGCACCGACCATGTTGGCGCGGGCCTTCAGCGCGAAGCGGCCGAATCCGCCGCTGCCGGGCGGCGCCTGACCGGTCCAGCGCAGCGCATTGCGCAATGACGCGGAATCGATGGTCAAGGTTCCTTCCATCAGCATGCTGGTGCGATTTGCGACGGTGCCGTCGAAGGCGAGTTTCAGGGGCGCGCTGGCGAGTCGCGCCTTGAGGCCGGAACGGTCTCCCGAAAGTGCGGCAATGAAGTCGCCGATGCTGATGCTGCCGTCGACGCGTTCGCCGCGCCAGTCGAACTGCCCGGTCGCCGCAAAGGAGCGCGAGATCGACGGCCAGGCGAGCGAAAGATCGATATTCTCGAGCTTTTCGGTCAGCTGATGGCCGAGGTCCTCATAAGTGAGTTCGCCATCCTGGATTCTGATCTCCGAGAACGAGACCTGGTTGTCGGCACCGGGCTTCATGTTGCGGGCGATCGTGCCGATGAAAGGCGTCCAGTTGCTCTCGCCATTGGGTTCGCGGACGACATGGATGTGGGGATGCAGCATCATGAGATCGGCGATCTCGAAGCGCTGGATCAACAGCGGCAGCAATCGCAGATTCGCCGTCAGCACGTCGACCGCGAGCGCCGGGTCGCCGGTACCGCCGCCCTTCAACCCGACGTCGTGGAAGGAGATGTAGCTGGCCGGGAAGATGGAAATATCGGCGCTGCCCTTCACGACGAGGTCGAGGCCGGTCACGGCGCGGATCTGCGCCTCCACCGCAGCGCGAAGCGCGTCCCGATTGAGCAGCCAGGTCGTCGCGAACAGGCCGATCAGCGCCACGCCGAACAATGCCGCAACCGGCATCCCCAGCCGCTTCATTCCCTGAGCCATCGTCAATGACATTTCCGGTCTGCTTAACAACTCTCGGGGTGGTGCGCAGGGGCGAAGCTGCTCAAATGGCAGGCAGGGCAGTGAAACCCGGCCAACCCACGCAACTTGATGGCTTTTCTTGACGCTTTCAAGGCCGTTCGGAACCGCCAAAACGCGCCCTTTTGCGGGGTATGCGGGGATTTTCACCCTCTTAGCGCAGGCAGGCCCGGCTGTCGCATTTGACGTGGTCCCGCTACCGGTTCGTTGGGGCTAGGGCAAATCGGTTGCTCCCGCAGATTCATCATGCCCCGGGCTTGCCCCGGGCATGCACGCCTTTCTTTTCGGTGGCCAAGACGTGGATGGCCGGATCATAGGCGAGCGGAAGCGACGCTGTTCTGCGAGCGGCTATGCCCGGCCATGACGAGGGGAATGTCAAATGCGATTGCTATGCCCGCGCTGGGAGAGGTGGACCAAAACGGGCACCGATTTCTCGCGGCGAACATGGCAGCCCCCGTCATTGACGCATTGTGAACATTTCGCCTAATACTCCGTTGAAATTGTGCTGGACTGCTCCTCCGGTCCTCCCTCCATCAGGTCGCATTTCATGAAAAAGGTTTACCCCGACGCCAAATCGGCACTCGACGGCATTCTCAAGGACGGCATGATGATCATGTCCGGCGGTTTCGGCCTTTGCGGCATCGCCGAGACGTTGTCGGATGCGATCCGCGATTCCGGCGTGAAGAATCTGACCGTCGTTTCCAACAACGCGGGCGTCGATGGCGTCGGCCTGAGCCGTCTGCTCGAGACGCGCCAGATCAAGAAGATGATCTCCTCCTATGTCGGCGAGAACAAATTGTTCGCCCAGCAATACCTGGCCGGCGAACTGGAACTCGAATTCAATCCGCAGGGGACGCTGGCCGAACGCATCCGCGCCGGCGGCGCCGGCATTCCGGCCTTCTTCACCAAGACCGGCGTCGGCACATTGATCGCCGAAGGCAAGGAAGTGCGGGAATTCGACGGCGAAAAGTACCTGATGGAGCGCGGGCTGTTCGCCGACCTGGCGATCGTTCACGCCTGGATGGGCGATACCGCCGGAAACCTCGTCTATCGCAAGACCGCGCGGAACTTCAATCCGATGATGGCGACCGCAGCCAAGGTCACGGTCGCCGAGGTCGAACATCTGGTGCCGGCGGGACAGATCGATCCCGATCACATCCACACGCCCGGCATTTTCGTGAATCGCATCGTCCAGGTCGGAACGGCCAAGAAGCGCATCGAATTCCGCAACACGAGGCCGCGTCCTGCGGTGACTGCAACGGGAGTAGAAGTCTGATGGCCTGGACCCGCGAACAGATGGCCGCGCGCGCCGCCAAGGAACTGCGCGACGGCTACTACGTCAATCTCGGCATCGGTATTCCGACGCTGGTCTCCAATTACATTCCCGACGGCATGGACGTTCAGCTCCAGAGCGAGAACGGCATGCTCGGGATGGGCCCGTTCCCGTATGAGGGCGAGGAAGATCCCGACCTCATCAATGCCGGCAAGCAGACGGTGAGCGAATTGCCGTCCACCAGCTATTTCTCCTCGGCCAATTCCTTCGGCATGATCCGCGGCGGTCACATGGATCTCTCGATCCTGGGCGCGATGCAGGTGGCGCAGAACGGCGATCTCGCCAACTGGATGATCCCCGGCAAGATGGTGAAGGGGATGGGCGGGGCGATGGACCTCGTCGCCGGCGTCAAGCGCGTCGTGGTGGTGATGGAGCATTCCGCCAAGGACGGCGCCAAGCTCCTGAAGAAGTGCACCCTGCCGCTGACCGGCGAGCGAGTGGTCGATATGGTGGTCACGGATCTGGCGGTGTTTTCCATCGACAAGCACGGCAAGGACGGCATGGCGCTGATCGAACTCGCCGAGGGCGTCACTCTCGACGAGGTGAAGTCCAAGACCGAAGCCGAATTCCGCGTCGCGCTGAAGAACGCTTAGCTGCAATTCCTCATGGTGAGGAAGCGCGAAGCGCTGTCTCGAACCATGAGGCGCGAATTGTGCCTTCATCTTTCGAGATGGCCGTTTTGCGGCCTCCTCAAGATGAGGTCGGAGCAAGGTGCGCTTCTCGCAATGACAGCGCCCCCTCACGCCTTCGCGGCGACGTCCTCCAGGCCGCGATTGCGCGGCTCCACGCCCCAGGCCCACACCACCACGATCTGGACGACGACAAGCGCGATCATCAGCCAGACCACGCCGGGAAGATTGTAGGACGCCATCAGCGCAACGACGATGAAGGGCGAGACGACGGTCGCGCCTCGCCCGAACGTGTTGCAGATGCCGTTCGCGCGCAGCCTGATTTCGGTCGGAAACAGTTCCGGCGTATAGACGCCGAACAGGATTGCGGTCTGCACGTAGATCGCGACGATCAGGATGAATCCGATTCCGAGCACGATCGCCGGATCGGACGCCGCGTTGAAGCGGGCGTAGACAAAGCCGGCAATGATGGTGACGATCGAGGCGCCGATGATGCTCATGCGCCGTCCGATCGCGTCCGACGAGTAGGCGCCGAGCGCGCAGCCGACCAGGGAAGCGGCCGAGAGCACCAGCGTATAGGCGAGCGAATTGGCGATGGTCAGCCCCTGACGCAGGAAGAACTGCGGCAGGAAGATCACAAAGCCGAAGATCAGCGTGTTGATCGTGATCAGCACCCAGCAGCCGACGATCAGGCGTTGCAGGAGCGGCGGCTTCAGCATGTCCATCGCGGCGACCTGGGGCACGGGTGGCGGCACCACGACCGGTGGCAGAGCCTTGCCGGCGGCGGCTTCCTTTTCGATCGCCTGCATCAGCGACTCGGCCTCGGCATTGCGGCCTTGCGATTCCAGCCAGCGCGGCGATTCCGGCAGATTCTTGCGCAGATACCAGACGACGAGCGAGCCGAGGCCCGCGATGACGAACATCGGACGCCATCCAAATGATGGTATGATGAGATAACCGAGCAGCGCCGTTGCCGGAAATCCGGCGACCACGACAAAGGCCATCATCGACAGCCAGCGCCCGCGCGTCTTCGGCGGCACGAATTCGGTGAGCGTCGAATAGCCGACCACGATTTCGGCCCCTAGCCCGAGACCCTGCACGAAACGGCAGGCGATGAGCTGGTTCATGTCTTGCGCAAAGGCAGCCGCCAGCGACGCCAGGCCAAAGATCAGGAGATTGATCTGATAGGTGAAGCGGCGGCCGAACCTGTCGCCGACGAATCCGGTGATCAGCGCGCCCAGCGTCATGCCGACAAAGGTCAGCGAGATGAATTGGGAATTCTGCGCGGCGCTGGAGAATTTGGTCGCAACAGCCGACGCCAGCACGCCGCCGGCGACATAGAGATCGTATCCGTCGAAGAACATGCCGGCGCCGACCAGCCAGAAGATCCGGTAGTGGAACGGAGAGATCGGCAGTCGGTCGAGACGTGCACCTGCGTTCACTGCGGTCATGCGAAGTTTCCCCCTGTCATACCTGCATTGCGGCGCCAGCTTCGCTGTTGTCGCCGCGCTTCACCTGTTTCAATTCAATCGCTGCTGGGCCGCCGTGTCGCGATACCAGTCGAAAGGTTGCGGATTGGTCGCGACCATCACGCTCTTGACGTTGAAGTGGTCGTCGAAGCTCTCGGTGCCGAACTCGCGCCCGACACCGGAATCATCGACCCCGCCCCAGGGCGAAGCGGGATCGAGACGGTGATGGTCGTTGACCCAGACGATGCCGGCCTTGACGCTTGCTGCGACCCGATGGGCGCGCGCGACGTCGCGGGTGCGGATCGCCGCCGCGAGCCCGAACGGTGAATCGTTCGCAAGGCGAAGCGCTTCCGCCTCGTCCTTGAAGGGCGTGACCGAAGTGAACGGCCCGAACACTTCCTCCTGGAAGATGCGCATATCGGATTTCACATCCGCAAACACCGTCGGCTGCACGAAATAGCCGTTCTCGTGGCCGGGTACTTTCGCCGGCAAGCCGCCGGTCACGAGCCGCGCGCCGTCGTCGCGGCCGAAGGCGCAATAGGACAGCACCCGATCGCGCTGGCGGGCCGAGATCACCGGCCCGAGCTGGGTTTGCGGATCGAAGGGATCGCCGATGCGGATGCCTTGCGTCTTTGCCTTCAGCTTCTCGACGAATTCGTCGTAGATCGAGGCCTGCACGATGTGGCGCGAGGCGCAGACGCAGGTCTGGCCCGCGCCGATGAAGGCGCCGAACGCCGCGTAGTTCACGGCCTGGTCGACGTCGAAATCGTCGAACACCATGACCGGCGTCTTGCCGCCGAGCTCCATGGTCTGATGCGCGAATACCTTGGCGGCGGCGCTTCCCGCGATGCGGCCCGCCTCGGTGCCGCCGGTCAGCACCAGCTTGTTGATGTCGCGATGTTCCGCAAGCAGCTTGCCGGCGGTCTGGCCCAGACCGAGAACGACGTTGAACACGCCGCCCGGCAGGCCCGCCTCGGTGAAGATCCTTGCCAGCCGCAACGTCGTCAGCGGCGTATATTCCGACGGCTTGACCACGGTGGTGCAGCCGCTCGCCAGCACGGCGGCCAGCGATTTGCACATGATCATCAGCGGGTGATTGAACGGCGTGCAGTTGGCGACGACCCCGATCGGGGTGCGCAGCGTGTAGTTCAGGTACGAACCTTCGACCGGAATGACCGAATCCCGCCGCGCCAGCGCAAGGCCTGCGAAATAGCGGAAGAAATCCGGCAGCCGCGACAGCTGCGCGCGCGTCTCGTTGACGGGGCGGCCGTTGTTGAGCGTCTCGAGCCGGTAAAGCGATTCCAGATTGGCCTCGAACGCGTCGGCGAGGCGGTTGACGAGCCGCGCGCGGGAACGAATGTCCATGCCGCCCCAGGCCCGGCCTTCAAACGCTGCGCGCGCGCTTTTCATCGCGCGGTCGATATCCGCAGCCGTCGAGTTCGGAATCTTCGCGATCACCTCGCCGGTCGCGGGATTGCGCACGTCGAGCATCTCGCCCTGGCCTGCCTCGATCTCGCGCCCGTCGACGAAATTGCCGTGAATCTCGACCTCGATGGTGTCGGGCTTTGGCGAGATGTTCATGCGCCCCTCCTTCGATGACCGCGCTGCATCTGAAGCGCCCTCGATTTTCGGGGCCATCTTGCAGCCGAGACACATCCGGTCAAGAGACGCCAGACTTGAAAAAGCGTAAATTTGATTTATCAGTCGATCAACATCTATCCGGGCCGCCTTTGCCCCGTATCACGCAAAGAACAGCAACGCTTGAAGAACAGCAACGCCTGGAGAGTGACCGGCATGGACCGACTTTTCGCCAGTGGCACGGTTAACGCAGCGGAATCTGGCCGAGGTCCAGGCCAGGATCGAAGTCAAGCGCCTGCGCTGTTCCTGTTTCACTCGCTGTTATCGGACCGCGCGAGTTTCGATCGCATCGTCCCAGCGCTTGCGCGCTCGTATCGCTTGATCGTTCCGGAGTTGCCGGGCTTTGGCGCCTCGAAGGCGGTCAGCGGCGGTCTTGCCGCCGTCGCCGACCGCATGGCGGAGATGGTCGAGGAAGCGAGGCGCGGGCAAGAGACGATCGTGCTGGGCAACGGCTATGGAGGGTTCGTGGCGCTGCAGATGGCGATCCGCCATCCCGGCATCGCCGATCGGCTTGTTCTCGCCGATTGCGGCGCGGCTTTTTCCGAAGGCGGGCGCGAAGCATTCCGCAACATGGCCGCCGCAGCCAGGACCAAGGGACTGTCGGCGATCACGGACGTGGCGATGCGGCGCCTGTTTGCGCCCGAATTTCAGGCGGCCCATCCCGATCTGATGCGCGATCGCCGCGAGGCCTTCCTCAAGACCGATCCCGAGGTGTTGCAGGAAGCGTGCGCTGCGCTCGCCGAGCTTGACCTGCGTGCTGAACTTTCGGGGGTCAGCGTGCCCGTGCTCGTCCTGGTCGGCGAGCATGATGAGGCAACCCCGCCGCCAATGTCCCGCGAACTGGCGGCATTGCTGCCCAATGCCCGGCTGCGAATCATTGCGGGCTGCGCGCACGTTCCCCAGCTGCAGGCGCCCGAGGTCTTTCTGGAGACGATCGAGGAATTTCTGGCGGAACTCTGCTCTAAAGCGATTTGATCGCGAGCCAGACGGCCACCCACAGAACGACCAACAGGGCCGCGACGACGGTAGCGATGATCAGAAGAATTCGGGTCACCGGGATCGAGTTGTTGGTCAGCGATGATCTGGCCGGCCGCTCGGGCAAGCCGTCATATCGGGGGAGGTGACCGCGAATTCCGAAAACCCGGAAAAGCGCCTCAAGGACGAACGGGCCCATGGTCCAGGCTCCAGTTTGTAAACTGGCAATATCGCCCCAAAACAGCCGCCGCTCTTTGAGCGAGCGCAAAGTCAGCCTGCCTTCCTCAAGCTATTGAAGTTCCGTCCCGGGGGCGGCCCCGTTTCGATTGAGGCGATTTGATTTGTCCAGAAAAACGGTACGATATGAGGCCTGATCTTGCTGCCTGTTACGGCCAGGAGCGTTTGCCGAGATATACGAGCTACCCCACCGCCCCGCATTTCTCAGACTCCATTGGTCCGGAAACCTATGCCGGATGGCTGAGGGCGATCCCGCAGCACGCTACCGCTTCGCTTTATCTCCACGTGCCGTTCTGCCGCGAGATGTGCTGGTATTGCGGCTGTCATACCCAGATCGTCCGCCGCGACGAGCCCGTTTCGGTCTATGCCGCGGCATTGCGCTGTGAATTCGACCTCGTCTCGCGCCAGATCGGACGTCGCATGTCGGTGGATCACGTCCATTTTGGCGGCGGCACGCCGACGATCATGAGGAGCGAACTCTTCCTCGATCTGATCGGCTCGATCCGGAACTCCTTCCTTGTGGCTCCCTCGGCCGAGATCGCTGTCGAGATCGATCCGCGAACGCTCTCAAGCCGCATGGTCGAGGCGCTCAGGCTCGGCGGCGTCAACCGGGCGAGCCTTGGCGTGCAAAGCTTCGATCCCGTGGTTCAGCGCGCGATCAACCGGGTGCAGAGTTTTGCCGAAACGGCGGAAGCAACGACAAGGCTGCGCCAGGCCGGCGTTGCGGGAATCAATTTCGACCTGATCTACGGTCTGCCCTTCCAGACCGTCGACTCCTGCCTCGATACAGTGCGGCGCTGCATCGCGCTGCGGCCCGACCGTTTTTCGGTGTTCGGCTATGCCCACGTTCCCTTATTCAAGAAACACCAGCGCAAGATCGCGGAAGAGAGCCTGCCGGACAGTCTGGAGCGCCTCGAACAGTCCGACGCGATCGCGCGCGCTTTGAAAGAGGCCGGCTATCTGCAAATCGGTCTCGACCACTTCGCGCTCCCGTCAGATGCGATGGCGGTTGCCCAGCGCGAGGGCAGGCTCCGCCGGAATTTCCAGGGCTATACCACCGATACCAGCAGCGTGCTGCTCGGCTTCGGAGCCAGCGCGATCGGGCATCTGCCGCAGGGCTATGTACAGAACGAAGTCAACACATTGGGCTATTGCGAACGGATCGGGCGCGGAGAACTGGCGACGGTCAAGGGCTATGCATTGACCGAGGACGACCGGCTGCGCGCCGAGATCATCGAGCGCATCATGTGCGACTTCGGCGTCGATCTCGATCCGGTATGCGCGCGGCACGGCGCTGCGGCGGAAGACATGCTCAGGTCATCGCCGCGACTGCAGGATCTGATTTCCTCCGGGGTCGTGCAACTCGACGGCGCCTCGCTCGCAGTGAGGGACAATTCGCGCTTTCTTGTCCGCAGCGTCGCGGCGGCCTTCGATGCGCATCTCGAAGGTTCCAGGCGGCTTCACAGCCGGGCGGTCTGACGCACGCTACTGATTCCGTAGCGCCGATCAGGACAGGCGGGCTCGCGGCGGCTTTGGTGAGTTCAAGTCGCTCGATTGACCTGTCGTTTTTTGGGTTAACCGCGAATTAATCCCGCCGGGGTTAACGTCGCGGCCTCATTGGTCCAAGCGCTTTTCAGAAATCGATGTTTTCATCAGTTGCCCGCACCCTCGGCAATCGTCACGTTCGGGATAACGACCATCACCGAGCCTCGACGGAGGAGCCCTCGGCGCTTCGTGCCCGCGACGACGCACTCATCGCATCGATAGAGGCGCTGCTCGACGGCCGCTACGATGCCGTTCCCCAGGACGCGAACGATCCGGTATCGAAGGCCCTTGCGAAGCTCGCATCGAAGCTTGCCGAATCCGCTTCGCAAAGTCTCGACCGCGTCGTCGCGCTGAATATTCAAAGTAACGAGACGGCCATTGCGGCCGGGCAGTTGCTGTCGGCATCGCGCGAAATCGATGGCCGCACCCAGACACTCGCTGCCGCAAGCGAGGAGATGGTGGCATCCATCGCGCAGATAAGGGCTACCGCCGAACACGCCTCCTCGGAAGCGGACCGGATGCGCAGAAGCTCGGAGAACGGCTTGTCCACGGTCGGATCTGCCGGCAGCGCCATGCAGCGGGTGGGAACGACAGCCAACGAGGCATCGCGCAAGATCACTCAACTCAGCGAGGCCTCGGAGACCATCGGTGCCATCGTCGGCTCGATCGACGCGATTGCCAAGCAGACCAATCTGCTTGCCTTGAATGCGACCATCGAGGCCGCCCGCGCGGGAGAAGCCGGTCGCGGATTTGCGGTCGTCGCAACCGAAGTGAAGGGCCTTTCGCAGCAGACCAGCAAGGCCACGGAAGAGATTCGGGCACGGATCGACGCGTTGCGGAGCGAGATCTCCTCGATCGTCGGGGCCATGTCGGATTGCACCCGGGCGGCTGCCGAGAGCCAGAAGGTTGTGGCCGAGCTCGGCGAGGCCGTGGCCGACGTCGGCAACCACGTCGTCAGCGTGACGGACGGCATGAACGAGATTGCCCAGATCCTGAACCAGCAGAGTTCGGCCTCGAAAGAAATTGCAGAAGGCATTGCAGGGATTGCCGACAGGACGAGGATCAGTGTTGCAGAGGTCACGGCTGTTTCCGAACAGCTCGACGCAGCTCAAGGTCTTGCCAGTCAGCAATTGCAGCAACTCGCTACGCTATCGTTCGAGAACAAGATTCCGCGCCTCGCCAAGGCGGACCATGTGATCTGGAAAAAGCGCCTGGCAGACATGGCCGTCGGTCGCGCAAGGCTGAATGCCGACGAGCTCTCGGACCATCACTCCTGTCGTCTGGGCAAATGGTATTATGGCGAGGATTCCCGACCCTATCGCAGCCATCCCGCCTTCGCACCGCTGGAGCGGCCGCATGAACTCGTGCATGAGCACGGAAAGCGCGCGGCAAAGCTGTTTGAAAAGGGCGATTTTGCCGGAGCGCTGAAGGAAATCGAGCAGGTCGGGGCCGCTTCTGAAGAAGTGCTCCGTCTGCTCGACAGCTTGGGACAAAAAGCGCCCTGACGGCAGAGCCCTCTCCAACCTCGAAGCCGGACGTTGCTTCGGCAATTGCACTTCTCGGCCAGAGTCCAACCGGCCACATCGGCGCCTCAGGGATTACAATCTTCTGACGCAGAAATACCGACACCGGCTTCCGGCGAGACGTTCCGCCTTTCCGGGTTCCCCGGTTCTCAGGTTCCAAGCCCCACGAAAAGGTACGTATTGCTGTCACGACTCCGGCCGTGACTGACTGCCGGCGGGTGATCAATCCGATCGTCTCGCTTTTGACAAACGAAGATGCGAGACTAGCAACCAAGAAATCCGTTTGTCGCCAATTTCTGATATAGTGGGGACGGACGCGGCTCAGGCCGCAATTGAATGACGACGTCCTGACGCTGGTCCGTCCGAAGACCGCTTACCGAAATACTTGCCGTTGCACTTGCTCATCCAGGCCAGTGCGTACGCAGCCGGCGAATGCAAGAGCGGACACGCGTCCGGCTTGCAGCTCGAACAACATCGGAAGCTGAAGTGGGAGAAGCGATCATGATCAAATTGAAAATAAATGGCCAGGAGCAGACTTGGGAAGGTGACCCAAATCTTCCTCTCCTTTGGTTTCTTCGCGACGAGATTGGCCTGACCGGTACCAAATACGGTTGCGGTCAGGCGCTCTGTGGCGCTTGCACGGTCATTGTCGACAAGGAAGCCGCTCGTTCATGTATTACGTCGGTGTCCGACGTAGCCGGCCGCGAAGTCACGACGATCGAAGGGCTTCACCCAAACGGCGACCATCCGGTCCAGAAGGCCTGGCGCCAGATCAATGTGCCGCAGTGCGGCTTTTGCCAAGCCGGCCAAATCATGCAGGCGGCATCGCTTCTGATGCAGAACGCAAAACCGTCGCACGACCAGATACGCGATGCGATGTCGGGCAATATTTGCCGCTGCGGTTGCTATCAGCGCATCGAAAACGCCGTTCATCTCGCTTCGACGGGGGTGTGATCATGAATATTTTGGCAAACCCCAACAGGTTTCGTGGTTTCGAGCGATCGATCAAGATTGAGAATATATCGCGTCGCGGCATCCTCAAGGGCTTGGGAATTGCGGGAAGCTTCGTGCTGGCCGCTCCTTTGATGTCCCGCTCCGCCCTTGCCGCCTATGAAACCGGCGCAAGCAAGATGCCGCACGGCACGGTGGTCGATCCCCGTGTGTTTGTTTCAATCGCACCCGACGGCATAGTCACGATCATCGCGCATCGTTCGGAGATGGGAACGGGCGTGCGCACCAGCCTGCCTCTGGTCGTCGCGGAAGAAATGGAAGCCGATTGGTCCAGAGTTCGCGTTCAGCAGGCCGATGGCGACGAAGTGAAATATGGCAATCAGGATACAGACGGATCGCGCAGTACGCGGCACTATCTGATGCCGATGCGGCAGATCGGTGCTTCCGCCCGCTCGATGTTGGAATCCGCGGCCGCCAAGCGCTGGGGCGTGCCGGCAACCGAGGTAAAAGCGGTCAATCACGAGGTGGTGCATCAGGCAAGCGGCCGAAAGATCGCGTTCGGAGATCTTGCTGCTGATGCCGCAAAGGAACCGGTGCCCAGCCTCGAAGGCCTGAAACTCAAAGACCCGAAGAATTTCCGGTATCTTGGCAAAGGTGACATCGGAATTGTCGACCTTCGCGATATCACGACTGGCACCGCGCAATATGGCGCGGATGTGCGGCTGCCCGGCATGAAGTATGCGGTGATAGCTCGCCCACCTGTGACCGGTGGCAGGCTGGTGTCGTTTGACGGCAGCGAGGCCATGAAAATTTCGGGCGTGGAAAAGGTCCTGGAAGTCAAGGGATGGCCCTGGCCCTCGAAGTTCCAGCCGCTCGGCGGGGTTGCCGTCATCGCGCGCAACACAGGCGCGGCCATCAAGGGCCGCGACGCTCTGAAAGTGGTCTGGGAAGACGGGCCAAACGGCAAATATGATTCAGCTTCTTACAGGGCCGAGCTTGAGGAGGCAGCAAGGAAGCCAGGATTGATCGTTCGAAAGGAAGGCGACGTAGATGCCGCCTTGAAGAGCGCGGACAAGGTAATCGTGGGCGAATACTACCTGCCGCATCTCGCTCATGTCTCAATGGAGCCGCCAGTCGCGGTCGCGGACGTCAAGGGCAACAAGGCCGAGATTTGGGCTCCCGTGCAAAGTCCGGGAGGCACGCATGAAGACGTCGCCAAGACTCTCGATATTCCGCTCGAGAACGTAACCGTCAATGTTACGCTGCTCGGCGGCGGATTCGGGCGCAAATCGAAGTGCGATTTCGCCCTGGAAGCGGCTTTGCTCTCCAAGGAACTCGGTGTGCCCGTCAAGGTGCAATGGACCCGTGAGGATGACATCCATCACGACTTCCTGCACACCGTCTCTGCCGAACGTATCGAGGCCGGTCTGGACAAGAGCGGCAAGGTCATCGCATGGCGGCATCGCAGCGTCGCACCAAGCATCGCCTCGACTTTTGCGGCAGGTGCGGTGCATCAGGCGCCTTTCGAGCTGGGTATGGGACTGATCGATCTGCCGTTCGAAATCGCCAACATACAGTGCGAAAACCCGGAAGCAGCCGCACATACACGCATCGGGTGGTTCCGATCGGTGTCGAACATCCCGCGCGCGTTTGCGGTGCAGTCGATGGTCGCGGAAATTGCCCATGCGACCAACCGCGATCAAAAGGACATGCTGCTGGAGCTTATCGGCGCGCCGAGGATCGTGGATCTTTCTTCGGTGAAAGACCCTTGGAACTATGGCGAGCCTTATGGCAGCTATCCGATCGATACGGCACGGCTGCGCAAGGTGGTCGAGCTGGTCGCACAGAAAGGCCAATGGGGGCGGCCGATGCCAAAGGGACATGGGCTCGGCATCGCCGTGCACCGCAGCTTCGTCAGCTATATCGCGACTGTCGTCGAAGTGGCTGTCGACGAGAAGGGCAAGCTCACGGTGCCGAGAGTCGATACCGCCATCGATTGCGGAACTTTTGTCAACCCCGAACGCATCGAGTCGCAACTCGAAGGGGCGGCCATCATGGGCTTGAGCCTGGCCAAATATGGCGAGGTCACCTTCAAGGAGGGCAAGGTACAACAAAAGAACTTCGATGACTTCCAGGTGATTCGGATCGATGAATCTCCGCGTGTGACCAATGTCTACATCGTGCCGCCCGGGCCCGAGACGCCGCCAAGCGGCGTCGGCGAACCTGGCGTGCCGCCGTTCGCACCAGCGTTGACCAACGCGATCTTCGCAGCCACTGGTAAGCGCATCCGGGTGCTGCCGATCGGGAAACAGCTTGAGACGTGAGGGGAACGTTTAGGCGTCACGAACCGTTCATCGATCTGACGAAAGGAGGCAGATCGATGCAACGCAAACTCACGATGCTCGCGCCAGCATTGCCGGGCGTGTTTCTGTTGATGGTACAGGTGGTGAGCGCGCAATCCAATCCGCCACCGCCTGCTACCGCAACGCGGCCGGCCGAGACCTTGCCCGGCCAGACGTCGGTTACAAGCAAGGCACCGCCGGCAACGCGAACTGATACGACCGGCCAGACCAATCCGGATCCGAAGGTCAAGGCAATGAACGAGGACGCGAAGCGGAAGATCGAGCGAGAAGGCAAATAGCAGCGCCTGATCTTATCGCGCTTGAGCTGGCTTTGGGCGCGGATCGACCCAGCGGCGCCGCTCGCCAGGATCGGGTCGCAGTCAATTGTTTCTGGAGGCAAGATGAGGCGGCACTCGCAGGAGTGCCGCCTCCGTGATCCGGCAGCTCGCTCATGAAGGCGTCGAAGGATGCAGAATGAGGCCGAGTTGAGTCAGCGCCGTCACCCCGTCGTCAAGTCCGATTTCCTCGACGATCTTGCCGTTGATCACCTTCAAGACTGTGGTTCCCGTGAAGTGCAGCTTGCGGCTCGTCGCCGGTGGCAGGCTGCCCATCAGGAAGTCATCGAACGCCGCGCCCGTGTGCGTGCCGCCGCCTTCCCATTGACCGACCACATAGTCGCCTTCGGCGATCAGGTCCGCCGTGCCCCAGAAGTTGAGATCGGGGAATGCGGCGCGGAAGTCGGTCATGAACGCCTTGATGTCGTCACGGCCACGGCGTGGTTCGTGCAGCGAGTATTTCAGCAGCATGTCGGGGGCTGCGATTTCGTCGACGACACCGAGGTTGACGGACTTGCCCCAGAATTCGGTGAACCAGCGGCCGACAATCGCCTTGTTGTCTTCTTCCTTGGACATGTCTCAATCTCTCTGTTGTTCCCGTTTGTCACAGGAAGCATCAATCACGCTTTTCTGGCGCCCGGACCACCCGTTTTCCGTCCGGAGCCGCGGGTCACTTTCTGTCAGGGTGAAGAGAGCGCGTCAGGGGAACGAATGATCGATCAGCACGCTGATCGCGACGCCAGCGATTGCAGCGCCGATGCCCATTGAGACTGTTTCGGCCACTGTGCGAATGGCAGGACGTTTTCCCAATTGCGCTCGTCCAATGCCCAGCCCGACGAGCAAGATCACGGTAACGGCCCCGGAAACGATCCGCGCCCGATCGATTGCAAGAAACACGAATGGCAGAATCGGGACCGCGGCCGCGAAGAAATCCGCAAACAGCATCCACAGCGCCTGCTCCAAAGGATTGAGTGGAGCCTTCGCCACGCCCTTCAGGGCAAGCATGAGCCCATCGGCAGCGTTGCGGTCGTTTTTGACGGCTGCGGTGAGGGCGTCGGATTGCTGCAGCGTGAGGCCCGCGTTGACCAGCCGGTTCGAAAGAGAGACGCCGGAGTTGCCTGCAGCCAGCAAGGTTGCATCGGTTTCGTCGCGCGTCGTCTCCACGTCAAGATAGGCGCCCGCCATCATGGAGACAGCCGCCGCGACCGCACCGGAGGCCCCGGCGATCAAGACTGTTTTTGTGCTGGTGGTCGTGGCCGCGACGCCGAAGATCAAGCCGAAAATGGAAACAGTCCCGTCCTCCATGCCGAAAACGATGGTGCCGGCTGAGTTGATGACCGACTTGCGCAGGCGCTGCAAATTTGATCCGTTTTTCATTTTGTTCGCCCCTGTCATGACGCCCCGGACAGCGGAGTTCCGCATCGTTGCCGTTGCTTCGGAATTGTCGCAGGATTTGCGGTAGTAGCGCGATTATTTTCTATGAGCGGCAGGGTTGGCGTGCCATCGATCAGATCGACTGGAGAAATTGCCGGACGACTCCGATGGCGCGTGATTTACAAAGCTGAGCTTTGATCAATTCACCGAAGGCTACCACGGGTCAAGAGTGGGGAGCGCCGCGACCATCTCGGCCGCAGCTGGTCCTCCTGGTAGAAGACTTGCCGCCGCCCGCATGTGGGCGGCGAACAGCCTGCTGCCATCCTAAGACGGCTGACATTGTCGTCTCGTTTGCCGGAGCCCGGCCGACACGTTGTTGAATCGCGGGGCGATCGGCTCCGGTTCACTCCAGGCAATCGACCTTCGGCTCGCGCTCTCGGAGCCGCCAAGGCACGGCAACTCGTCCATGCTGGTCTGCGGAATCGACCACCAGCCGATGGCGCAATTCACGAGGAGCCGGGCGCACAACAGGACGAATTGCCGATTGGCAAGAGCGCTATTCAGCAACGACATCCCCGGACCCTCCCAATTCCGCCGGAAAATCCCGCAGTTTCGGCAGACCATCCTTCACCGGCAACACAGTTTCCGAGTAGTTGACGTGCAAGGCGGGTACGAATTTCAGCGTCGGGATCGTTGCCGCATAGACGTCAACCAGACCGAACTGCGGATGGTCGGTCATCAGATGTCCACCGCACCGCTTGCAATATTGACGGAGGCTCGCCTCTGTCTTCATGAACTTGCCGATGAACTCCGCACCTTTCGTGACGCGGACGTTTTGCGGCTTCCACAGCGTGAACGCGGTCACTGGTGCAGCGGACCACGATCGGCAGGAAGAGCAATGGCAGAAACCCATCCCTTCCGGCGTGCCTTCGACCTGGAGCTGCACGGCACCGCAAAAGCAATTGCCCTTATGCGTGATCATTTCTTCATGTCTCCTTTCTTCACGTCGGCGACGTGTTCATGCGGCGCTTCTTTGCCCGCCTTTTGCGCTGAACAGAATGATCGCGCGTTCGTATCTCTTGATCGCGCTTCCGGCTTTTGGTTCACTGCTTGTCGGTTGCTGATCGAGCTCTGGAGTCACCAGGACGCCTGTTTTGACCGGACGTCCGGATTGCTTGATCAGGCGTCCCGATCGGGGCCGCGTGCCGTTGCACATATTCGAACCGATCGCGACCTCTCGCGACAAATCTGCAGACGAACCAAATCAAACGATTGCTCGGAATACAGGTAATGGCCGAAGACGCATTATCAGATGTGCTGAAGACGGTGAGGCTCACCGGCGCCACCTACTTCGACGTCGCCGCACAGGATCCCTGGTCGGTCCACTCGCCGGCGCGTGATCTGATCCTGCCAAGGGTATTGCCGGGCGCCGATCATCTCATTGCATATCATGTCGTGACAGCCGGCCGCTGCTACGCCAGTCTCCTCGGTGGGGAAACGATTCCGCTCGAAGCCGGCGAAGTGGTGGTATTCACCAATGCAGACCCGCACATCATGTCAAGCCATGCCGGGATGCGGGCAGAGCCGCCTACTGCAGATTTCTTCGACATGGCCGACGCCGGGCGGCTTCCATTTCATGTCAACCTTTCAAACGGCGGCAGCGCTTCGGCCAAGCTAGTATGCGGGTATCTCGCCTGCGATGCTCGTCCATTCAATCCGTTGCTCGATGCCCTGCCGCCGATGCTGAAGGCGGGCGATCCGCGCAGCAACGACACCGGCTGGCTCGGCCAGTTCATCCACTTTGCCGTCGCCGAAGTTGCCGACAGGCGCGCGGGCAGCGAAAGCGTGCTGACCAAGCTCAGCGAATTGATGTTCATCGACGTGGTGCGGCGCTACATCGAGACATTGCCCGCGCAAAAGACCGGCTGGCTGGCCGGCTTGCGCGATCCGTCCGTCAGCAAGGCGCTGGCGCTGATCCACTCGCGACCATCGTTCAGTTGGACCATCGAAGGTCTCGCACGACAATGCGGGACGTCGCGAAGTGTGCTCGCGGAGCGATTTGTCGGGCTTATCGGGGTGCCGCCCATGCACTATCTCGCCCAATGGCGAATGCAGGTCGCGTCCGACCTGCTCAATCGCAGGAACCTGAACATGGCAGCTATCGCGTCCGAGATCGGCTACGAGTCCGAGGCCGCGTTCAGCCGCTCGTTCAAGAGGATGATGGGCGTGACGCCGTCGGCCTGGCGGCAAGGAATACGACCTGCCGAATCCGTCTGAGCTCAGCGGAACTTTTTAAAATTACGTTTGACGGACGCCAGAGTGTCGAACCGCTCGATCCGTTCGCGATTCGATCGCGGTGACGTGAGGCCGATGGCGCAATCAGGATGCTTGGGTAAAAAGTCCGGCGTCCCGATCATTCAACATCAGCGGCGGCTGACGTAATCATCGTGCCAGGTTGCAGGCGATGTGCGTCCCGATACATCGCCCACGGCCACGTATCGCAACTTACGAATCCTTGAGAGGGTATCATGACCACAATCGTTGAAACTGCGGCCCCAAAGCCCGCTGCGGACCTGAAGGCCCTGAAGGCCAGACAGCAGGCGGCCTGGTCGTCCGGCGACTACGCCGTCATCGGCACGACCCTGCAAATAGTCGGTGAACGCCTGGCGGAGAGCATGGATTTGCGTGCGGGCCAAACGGTGCTCGACGTCGCCGGCGGTAATGGCAACGCGACGCTGGCCGCGGCCCGGCGCTGGTGCGAAGTCACGTGCACCGATTACGTCGAGCAGCTGCTGGCCAGTGCCCGCAAGCGCGCCGAAGCGGAAGGGCTTCACGTTCAGTTCGAGATCGCCGATGCCGAGAACCTGCCGTTTCCGGATGCGTCCTTCGATGCCGTGATTTCGACATTCGGCGCGATGTTCAGCCCCGATCAGGACCGCACGGCCGCCGAACTGTTGCGCGTGACCAGGCCAGGGGGGCGGATCGGCCTCGCGAACTGGACGCCAAACGGTTTCATCGGCAAGCTCTTCAAGACGATTGGCAAGTCCCTGCCGCCGCCAGCGGGCGTCCGATCTCCCGCCGTCTGGGGCACACGGGAGTGGCTGAATTCCGCGTTCGGTGCCGCGGCATCCTCTATCTCGGTGCAGTCGCGTCACTTTTCCTTCCGCTATCGTTCGCCGGGGCATTTCCTGGGCGTGTTCCGGGAATATTACGGGCCGGTGCTCAAGGCATTCGAGGCGCTCGATGAACCGGGCAGGAAGGTTCTCGCCGAGGACATCATCGAGCTCATCGCGCGCTTCAATGCATCAGGAGACGAGACGATGATGGTTCCGGGCGAATACCTCGAAGTCGTGATCACCAGGCGGTGAGGCCTGCGGCGATTTTGCCGCTTCGCAAATCCGGAAGACGCCCGGTCGCTATTTCTTCCAGGGCGTCTCCCCGGCCGCGACGGCTTTCGCAAAAACCTCCTGCTCATAGTCGGTAAAGGAGCGGATCATGGCTCGATAGGTGTTCTCGGCAATCCGCACCGGCAGCCCGTTTTCTTCCGCCAGCGACATCGCCTTTCGTACGACGGCTTCCGCACGCTCCGGCGCCTCCACTTGCGCGGGATTGGCCTTGAAGCGCGATGCCTCGTGAACGTAGCGTCCGCGCTCGGCCATCAGCCGCACGAGCTCGCGGTCGATTCGGTCAATGTTCTGGCGTACCTCCGCAAGCGTCGAGCAACAGGCGCCGCCATTTACCGTCGGGCTGCCCCACAGCGCGGGCGTTGTTGTGGAGGGTTCTTCGGCGAACGCCAGCGACGGCGCCAGAAGCACCAGGACAAGAAGGGATCGTCGCATCATTATTCTCCGGTGACGTGATAATGGCGGCCGCTTTTGATCGAGCAGCGGGAGTGCAATTTTAATGGGACAGCTTGCCGTGCCATACGCGGGCTTTCCGTGTTGCCCCGCCTTAACTCTACTCCATCGCGGCCAGCGGAACACCCCGTGGCACGAGACCCATCCGGGCGACAGGCTGACGCGCCCTGGAACCAGGCTGCTGCGTGCGCACTTGAATCCGAAAATCTGATGGGTTGCGCAATGTCTCGAGCACCGTCGATCGTACCCGATGCCCTCGACCGGGACGTTTACCTCGTCCTCGACGATTTCGGCGGCATGCGGGGCCGAGCCTGGCATGAGACCAGCCAGACCCGAGCCGATCGGGCATCGCTGATACGCGATCTCCTGGACGGCCAGTTCAGCGCTCCGGTTCGCATCGTTGCCTTCAATACGGCTGAAGGCTGGTCGCGCGACGTGACGACGGAAATCGCCAACGAGATGCGCCGGCTTTGCATGGAATATGGCGAGGTATCTGAATTGGTCTCGCTGTTCCTCGGAACGCGTTCACCCGGCTGAAACCAGGATACCCGGAACCCGCGAAAGAAATCGCGCCGCGCATCCCCGATTACAATCTGGAAAGCTTGTGGAACCGGAAACCGCGATCGCAGGTTTGATTGTTGTCATCACAACCTGATCGGGAGAATATCCATGCGTTCCAGGCTTATAATCTCAACACTTGTGGGCGCCTCATTGCTAGCAGTGCCGGTCGTCGCGTTTGCGCAAAACGAACCCGCGAAACCGGAAACCACCACTTCCACCCAAGGCACCAAGGCACCCGCGCATCACAAGATGCACTCCAGTCACATGTCCAGCCATATGAAGGCAGGCACGACCACTGGCATGAGCTCCGGCAAGGCAAGGCCAGGCGGTCAATCGGTTTCGGGCAAACCTTCCGGAAGCTGACGCCCTCGGCAAGCGATCACTTGCAGCAAGCGATCGGATGATCGCTTGCTGCTTCATGGGCTGAGTTGAGCATCGAAGACGTTCCGATCGCGGAGAGGCACGGCGACCCCGGCTACAGGGATCATCGTGCGCATCTTTGTCCGGGGACAAAGAACCCCGGCGCAACTTTCCTCAACCTTCGCCCCGGAAGGCAGGTTGGGCATGTTCATTGAGACTGACGATCTGGTCGACGACGTCATGAGCGAATGGCCGCAGACGATCGAGGTGTTTCTTCGGTTCAGGATGCGTTGCGTGGGCTGTCCGATCGGCTGCTTCCACACCGTGGACGATGCCTGCCGGGAACATGGGGTCGATCGTCTGGCGTTTCTTCAGGCCTTGCGCGCCGCAGCGTGAGCGCTCACGTACTCGCGGGAGGTTCGCTTTCGCCCGCAGACTGCTCGGCGAGCACAAACAACTTGTGGGGCTCGCGCAAAACGATGCGCTGCCGTCCGCCTTCGATCAGGCCGCGTTGTTCCCAGCCGCTCAGGATGCGGCTGACGGTATGCAGCGTCGTCCCCGTCATTTGCGCGATGTCCTGGCGGCTGATCGGAAAGCCGATCTCGACGCCGCGCTCGACCTTGTGGCCGGCCTGTTTGGCAAGCCGCAGGAGCGCATGGGCGATGCGCTGCTCGACCTGCTGCGTCGACATCTCGACCACGCGGGCATGCGTCTCCTGCAAGCGGGTTCCGACAGTCCGCAATGTATTGGTCGCAAGTGCAGGAAATCGCGACGCCAGGCGCGGCCAGGTCACCGACGGCCATGCCAGCACAACACTGTCGTCGACGGCGGTCGCGGTGGCGGGATAGTGCTGCAGGCCTATCGCCGGCGCGATGCCGAAGGTTTCACCGGGTGTGACATAGCGCACGACGACCTGCTCTCCTGTCGGCGTGGTCTTGCTCGCCCGCACGTGGCCGTGCAGCAGCAGGAAGAACGAATGCGCTTCTCCGCCTTCCTCGAAGACGTTCCGATTCTTCGCAAACCGCAGTGAACGCGCTTCATGCAGGATCTCGTCGAGTTCCTCGGCGGAAAAACCTGCAAACAGCGGCAGCTTGGCAACCAGTGATCGATCGACCGTGGCCATATTCCCCCGGCGCAGCATGAACCTGCAGGAAGCTAGACCATGATGCGCAAAAGTGGAAACCGCTTTCGCGCCTCAGGGCGCGATGCCCTCCGGTCAAGCGGAAGTTTGTGCTGGCTCAACAAGAGCTTTGCAGCGGTCGTTATGATCGCAACGTCTGCTGCCTTTCGCTGGAGCTGCTTGTGACTATTCATCCGCGTCATCGAACCCTTGAGGGCTTGCCGTTGTTTTCTTACGGCTTCCGGCCGTTCTTCCTGCTGGGCTCCATCTATGCGGGACTGGCAATGCTTGTCTGGCTGCCGCTCTTCCATGGCGAGATCGCCCTGAGTTCAGTCTTTGCGCCGCGTGACTGGCACGTGCACGAGATGCTGTTCGGCTATCTGCCGGCGGTGATCACGGGTTTCCTGCTCACCGCGATCCCCAACTGGACCGGGCGGCTGCCGATCAGGGGCAGGCCACTCATGGTCCTGGTCGCGCTCTGGCTCGCCGGACGCCTCGCGGTGACGTTCTCGGCCGATATCGGATGGCTCGCTGCGTTGCTTGTCGATTCGAGTTTTCTGCTGCTGGTGGCAGCGGCCGCGAGCCGTGAAATTCTTGCGGGACGTAACTGGCGAAACATGCAAGTCGTGGTCATGCTCATGCTGCTTTTCGCGGGCAACGTCGCCTTCCACTTCGAGGCCCATCTTGAGGGCGCAGCCGACATCAGCATCCGCCTCGGGATCGCGGTAGTCGTGTTGCTGATCGCGCTGATCGGCGGGCGCATCGTTCCGAGTTTTACCCGCAACTGGCTGGTACGCGAAAATCCGGGTCGCCTGCCGGTGCCGTTCGGCCGCTTCGATATCATCGCCGTAGCAGTCGGCGCCCTGGCGTTGTTGTCCTGGGTCGTCAATCCGGTCAGTGAGGTTGCGGCTGGCGCGCTGCTACTGACCGGATTGCTGCACCTGGTCCGTCTCGCGCGCTGGGCGGGGGACCGGACCGGCCGCGAGCGGCTGCTTTTGATCCTGCACATCGGTTATGCCTTTCTTCCGCTCGGCTTTCTCCTGAACGCGGCGTCGGCGATCGGGCTGGCGCCGGCGAGCGCCGGCATTCATGCCTGGATGGCGGGGGCCGCCGGCGTCATGACGCTCGCGGTCATGAGCCGCGCCACTCTCGGCCATACCGGCCGGCAACTCACGGCGTCGGCCGGCACGCAGGCGATCTACGCCGCGGCCATCATTGCAGCCATTTCGCGCATCTGCGCGGTGCTGGAGCCCGTTCACGGTGCGGCATTAATTTACCTTGCGGCGCTTGCCTGGGTCGCCGCGTTCTTCGGGTTCGCGCTTGCGTTCGGACCGTTGCTGATCGGACAGTGGTCGGCGCCAAAGGCCGCATCGTAGGTATTTTGGTATATTTATAGGTATTGATGTAGTCATTTCACCCACATCGACGTGTCTTCCGCGAGTTCCAAGTCATCCGGTGAAGTATTGGGAGCACCCCAAGATGATTTGGTTGGCAATCTTCCAGTGGCGCAGGAATGAAAAATGGAACCAAGTGGAACCTAAATAGTTTGCTTCTTCGTCACAATTGTTCCAAAGTTCCGCCCAAAGCTTGTTTCCGTCTGATTACTTTAGGTTAGTTACCGAACACGTTCCGTGTTATAGGTTTTAGATGGGGCAAGAATAATGGGGCACGCGGCGTGAAGTAATGCGTTGAGTTCGTCGTAGGAGCGGCTGCTATAGTATGTCGAGTGAGCCCGCTGTGCCGACCTATATCATTGCGAGCGACGGCCTTTTCCGTGAAGGCCTGCGGCTAATACTTTCGAACACCCGCTTCAGCGCCAACGCTTGCGCCATTGGACTGGACGATCTCACCGAGGTGCCCAGCGACACGCCCGTTCTGTTCATCATTGGGGCAGGCGCAGACCAGGCGGTAATTTGCGGCAAGATTCGCAGCCAGTATCCGATGGCCTTCGTCGTGGCCGTTGCCGATGAAAGCAATCCGCGCTTCCTCTCCAGCGCGCTGGATGAAGGAGCAAGCGCAGCGCTCTTCAGCTCCGTCAGCCCGACTGCTCTTGTCAATACGTTGCAGGCGGTGACAAACGGAAAACTCATTCTCATTGATTCCCGCCTGTGGTCGCTCGAGATCCAGCAGAAGGCCGAAGAGCGGACATCGCCGCCGCTCCAGAACGAGATTCCCTGGGAAGACGCGGACGAACCCAACACGACGAACAAGCTCTCCGCGCGCGAGGTCGAGATACTTCAGCGCATCGTTCGCGGAGATTCCAACAAGCATGTCGCGCGATTTTTCAAGATCGCCGAACCGACAGTGAAGGCCCACGTCAAGGCGATCTTCCGAAAGATCGGCGCCAGCAATCGGACCCAGGCTGCGATCTGGGCGCTCAATCACAGGCTTTTCGACGATGCCGCGCCGCAGGATCTTCCCGTGCTGCTGCATAACGGCTCGGGTGGCCAGGGGGCGTCGGACCCCGCCTGACGTCGCGCGGATCTTGCAAGATTTCGAGATGTGCTTTGGCTGGCCTGACAGCGCCGGGATATCGCGCTGCTCGCCGCCCTTGCGAAAGGGAAGACGTTTCAGATCCTCGATGTCCGGTGTGTTCGCCCGCGCGCCGGCCAGCGCCCGGCGGCGCGCGCGGCGCTTCCCAGCCGCCCGGTCGCAACTTCGACCACGGACGCCACCGCGAGCACGAGCGATACGAACAGCGCCAGATGACGCTTGTCCAACGACGGCCTTTCCTCCGGTATGAATTCAGGCTCGATCGCCTCGAGACGGATCAGGTTTGCCTCGGGCCAGCGCTCCATCAGCTTCGGCTCGGGCCGTAGGGTGACCGTTTCCGGCTTCAAGAGCAGCATCTCGGGCCGCGAGGTGATTGTCGTTGGCTTCGGGGGCGGTGCATCCTGGATTGCTGCTTCCGCGACGCGCGGCTTGTGATGGTCATAGGTCCAGCAACCGTCGTCATCCTTGACGAGCGCCCGTGTCGGCCACGTCCGTGCCGCTTCGGTCTGATCGAGGCAGTGACGGGCGGCCTGGGCGGTTGTCGCCAGAGCCAGCGCCATGATTGCCAATGCCGCTGCGATTGGCGGAAGACCATGCCTGAGGCGGACATAGTTTCCGATGCTCGCATTGTCCGTGGACTCGAGCCGATCGTTGTCGGGATCGCACCAGTTGGCGAAACATTCCCGGCAAATCCTTGCGTCACGATGCCAGAACGATTCTCTTGCGTAGTCGACGTCGCGCCGGCAGCAATCGCAGATCATCGCTGTCCCTCCTCGACGATGCGGCGCATTTCTTCGCGCGTCGCACGCCGGTCAAGCTCCTGGACCAGATCGTTGCCAGTCCGGCTGTTCGGGTCGGAATAGTATCGCGCGGGCCCGATCGGGTCGTTGGCAGTCCTTGTCATCGTGCAGCCGCCGACAAGCACGGCGAGCAGCACGATGAGGGCAGGTGCCGCAACCAGAAGGTACGGCACCGCCGAGTAGATGATCACGCGACACTCTCGGCCGTTTTGGCGGCGATCTTGTCGCGGAAGCCCTCGCACATCCGGCGGACTTCGTCGGTTGCGGTCGAGCACTGTTCGATCTCGTCGAACATGCGCTTGCCTTCCTTGCGGTAGCGCGACGCGGTGGTCTTGATATCCCTGAGCATGGACGTTGCGGAGGCGGTGAGCTGTTCGCAGCGCTGCACCATTTCGTTCACCGTCTGGCCCATCGCTTCGATCTCCTTGGCGGTCGCCTCGTATTCCTTGACGATGGCTTCCGCCGAGAGCTTGCCGATCTCCGTCACGTCGTCGCGATGCTTGACGTACTCAGGAACCGAGCGTGGCACGTAGTCGACCGCCTGGACGTGCGACTGTCTCTGCTGAACGGCTTCCTGGACCTCTACTTCGAGCCGACTGACGTCGAAGGGCTTCACATTCTGCGCTCTCATAGTCCTACCTCCTTTGTTTAAGTGACTTAACTTCGAGAGCTGGATGCCTTGCGGCCAGCTCGTGGATCGTCAGGTCATACGTCTCGGGTCTGAACACGTATTTCCCCCGACAATTTCGAGATTCCTTCTGGTTGACCGGCGTCCGATCCCGGTGGCAAAGGCCTCCGTTCAGGTTGCGTCGCGAAGAGACGAAGTCGCTGCGGCTCCGCGAGCATGGTTGAGCCATCATCCCAGAGACGTTGTCCGCACGCGCAGCACTGGAACAGGTGGACCGTGCAGCCATGACGGGAGTCGAGAATGGAATGGGTGAGGCGGATGAATGCCGAACAGCGCGGACAGCGGCGCTGCCGGCTCTCGATTGGCGATGGCTCGTGGTCCGTCATGGCCTTTGCGAACGCCCCTCCAGCCAGCGAGTGGCTGGCCTTCGCATTGCACGATCTTGGCGAAGCACGGTGGAATTGCGTCTACTTTGCGTACCTTATTGACTAGTCCGTTGGGACTAGTTCGTTGCCCGGGCCCGAAAACGCCAACGCAACGAGGTTGCTTCTTTGCTGCAATGCAACGTCGGGCGGCACGGGTGCGCGCGTCCGTCGCGGTCTGGAATTTCGCGCGTTCGGCTTCGACCAGCGCCATCCTCGGCGTCGGGGTGAGCGGTCGACCGCGGTGCACGATCGAAGCGGCCTTGCATTTTGAAAAACGGCCCGATCGATTTGGCCGTGGCCTCGGATCGAAGCGGGATTGTGACGGGGCGGCGACGGTGCGAATTCACAATTCCGCCGCACCGACGCAAGGCATGCGGCGCTTTTTGGCCCCGGAAGCGAAAATCGGCGTCGGCATTTGCGCGGAGCGGAAACCTGCCTTCCGCCGAACAGGACCGATCAACTAAAATCGCAATGCGAGGGTGGCAGGCCTGCTATAATTGCCGAACTGCGCCGGGAACTGCGGGCGCACCTTGCGTCGGCCAAGGCGGACAGGGGCTGGTGGAGTGGATTTGACATTCGCTACCCATCTGGCCGCGAATTCGTGAAACGCGAATGTCAAATCCGAAAACTCCACCAGAAACATATATTTGCTGGTGGTCCTTTTGATTCTAACATTCGCAAAAGTGTCCGCTGAAAAGTGATGCGAATGTTAGAATCGGACCACTTGTATACTCCTCCAGGACGAATCAGGCAGTCGGCCCGGCGCTTTCCTGGAACTCTTTGGCTCGGACGAATGGTTGCTGCAAGTACTGGCTCTAACCTCAGGCCCAGATCATCGTGAGTGCCCCCGGAACCCGCCCATCTGCGATTGCGCGCATTCGGGCATTGTTGAATCAGCCCACGCATCATTATCGTCCGGCAACCACGATTTTCCTCGACCTGAGCGCCGATCGCCTCGCGGACGAGTTTCGGCTGGTTGCGCGAGGAAGTGAGCGCGGCGAACAGAACCGGCCGACGAACGATGCGCAGACCCTGGACGATGTCGAGCACCAGATCGTCGAACGGATCGAGGCGCACAAGCAGGACGCCAACGCCATCTATCTCGACCACGTCCATACTTACGACGAACGCCTGGCGGCGCTGAGTTTCGAGGAGCGCTTTGCCACCATTCAACAGGCGGCGCCCGAAGCGGTCGGCGACTTTCGCGCCGAAGCGACCGTGGGCCGCGACGAACTTTTCGTGCTGCGCCGCCGCCTCAACGAAACGGAAATCGAGCGCGAGCGCTTTCGCGCCCGTCATCGCATCGAGCGCCCGGCACGCCTGGCGAGCACCGGCAAAATCGTCCTCAAGATCGGGGTGCTCGCCATTCTCTTCATCATCGAGGTGGTGATCAACGGCAGCTTTCTCGCCAAGGCAAACATCGGCGGCCTGCTCGGCGGAGCGGCGCAGGCGGTGACGTTTGCCGCGCTGAACATCATCGCGAGCTTCCTCTGGGGAATGGTGCTGATAAGGCTGGTCAATCGCCGCAATTATTTTCTCAAGCTGATCGGCCTGCTGTCTTTCCTCGCTTATTTCGCCTTTGCAGTGGCGCTCAATTTGACCCTTTCGCACCTGCGCGAGATCCCGCCTGCCGTCAGCCTGAGTGACAATGTGGGCCAGGAGGTTCTGCGCCGGCTGATGGTCGCGCCGCTTGCACTCACAGACATCAACTCGTGGATACTCTTCGCGATCGGCCTCGTCTTCTCGCTGATCGCCATGGCCGATGGATTGCTGTTTTTCGACCCCTATATCGGCTATGCCGGCCTCGAACGGCGATGGATCGAGGCAACCAGGCAGTTTGCCAATGCGCGAATCGAATTGATCGAGCGGCTTCGGGACATTCGCGAGGACGCAACCGAAGCCATGAACGAGGCCGCGCGCGATCTCTCCGTTCGTCGAAGCGAATATGACTCGCTGCTGCAGGGGCGTGCGCGTCTCGCCCAGCGTTTCGACCAGCACCAAAATCAGATCGAACAGACCTGTCGAGCACTACTTGAAATCTACCGAGAGGCCAACAGGCGGGCGCGCTCCACCCCGGCTCCGGATTATTTCACAAGGCCCTACGCCATGGAGCGGATCAGCTATGCGGGAGGCGAACCCAGCTCTGGCGCGCGCGAGAGCCTTCGCAAGATGATCGCCGATACCCAGGAACTTCTGAGTCAGCAGATCAAGGCCATTCACGAGGCCTTCGACAGCGCGGTGCGCACCTATCGCGAAATCGACGAGCTGTTCCCGGAGAAGAAGAATGGCTAGTACCGCCGATTTGAAGTCCCTGCACTGTAAGCCGCGAGTCCGACCCCGGGACTTCAAATCGAAAAGCGGTGCTGGCAGCGTAAGTTTGCCAGTGTCCATGACTTTCCGAAGTTCGTGAAGGAGGGCACCGCGATGGAGCACGAACTTCGGAAAGCGGGCACCAGGCGGCCGCCGCGCCGGCGCAGCTCGGCAGGGCTCGGTTGGGCGGGTTTCGGCGGAGCCTTGCTGCTCCTGCTCGCGATCACGTCCGGCGGGGCGCTCGCCTATTTCTATTTTTCCGCGCCCGAGCACCCGCTGCTCGATCCCCAAACCCTCTGTCCGGTCAATGGTCCGCAAGGCATCACGGTCGTTCTCGTCGACACGTCGGACGACCTGCCGGAGACCACGCGGCGGGAGGTGCTGGGTCAGCTCGACGACATGATCACGACGCTTCCGCCATTCTACAAGCTCGACATCCGGGTCCTCGATATCCCGGGCGCCCGCAGCCGCTTGCTTTTTTCGAAATGCAATCCGGGAGACGGCGCCGGGCTCAGCGAGTGGACCGACAATCCGCGCATCGCGCGTCTGCGATGGATCGAGGATTTTCGCAAACCCGCCGCGCAGGCGGTCAGGAGCAGCGTTGCCGCGGCGCAGTCGAACAGCTCGCCGATCATGGCCGCCATCCAGGACATTGCGATCGGAGAATTTTCCGGCACGGCGAGCCAGGCTGCCAAAAAAACGCTTTATATCATTTCCGATATGATCGAATTCACCAGGGATTACAGCCAGTATCCGCGCGCGGGCGATCTGACGTTTCAGCGCTACCGTCAATCTCCGGCCTACTTGAAGTTTCGCACCGACCTGCATGGCGCTACCGTGATCATCCGATACGTGACCCGACAGGCCGGCGGCCAGCCCATGCTCGACGGCACCAGGCACATGGAATTCTGGAAGGCATGGATCGAAGACAACCGCGGCGCGTTTGGCGGCGTCAAGCGGCTGCAGGGAGCCTGACAGCGTGGCCGCATATGAAACCAGACCCGTCCTGCCGCCCGGCCTGACAAGCGGCTTGCTGTTCTTCGCCGTCGTGATCGTCGGAAGCGGCTATATCATCGTCTCGAAACTCAGCGGCTTCGGCGCCGTGGCGGTCACCACCGTGCCGGTCCTGATCATGATCGGCTATGCGGTCCTGCTCGGAATGCGCCTGTTCCGGCTGCGCGACGACCAGTCGGGCGACAATCTGTATTATATGGGATTCCTGTTCACGCTCACCAGTCTCGCGGTGTCGCTCTATCAGTTCTCGGCGGCGGGATCGGCCGAGCAGATCGTCCAGAATTTCGGCATCGCCATCGCCTCGACGATTGCCGGAATAACGCTGCGGATCATGTTCAACCAGATGCGGCGCGATCCGGTGGAGGTCGAAGCCACAGCCCGGATGGAGCTTGCCGAAGCCTCGCGCCGGGTGAAGCGGGAACTCGAGAGCGTCATGCTGGAGTTCGGCTATTTCCGGCGCATGACCCAGCAGTCCATTACCGACGCGCTGGATGAAGTGAAGGAAACCATCGGCGCAGCGCACGAACAATTTGCCGGCGAGTTGACGCGGTTTGCCTCGACCGCCAGCAAGCCGTTTGAAGAAGCCTCGCGGCGCTCGGGGGAAACCCTCGACAGCCTGAACGAAAGGACGGTTGACGTGCTTGAAGTGTCAAGGCAGCTCGTCCTCGAGGGCGAACAGCTCGCCAAGAACACGACGAGCATCGCCAACGCCGTCGATGCCGTTTTCTCCAAGCTCGCCTCGCACGAGACCTCCGATCAGGTCATCGAGACCAGGCTGTTGCCGATGATTCAAAGCCTGACCGAAGCCGTCAATTCGCTGAGAGAGAGCGCCGAGAGCCAGTCCCACAACGTCGAGATCAATCTCAGGCACACGCAAAGCGTCGTGATTGCCGTCAACCAGCTCCTGAGGGAAATACATGCGGCGGAGGCGATCCGCCCCGCCGCGGGGTCCCTGAGCTCGAGAAGCCGCGACCGGTAAAAACCCTGACAAGCGAGTTCGGCCATGGACGGACAAATTCTGCAGCAGCGATCATCGTACCGGCGCGGCCTGGTACTCGGCCTGACCATGGCCGAGATCATGATCCTGCTGGTATTTTGCCTGCTGATCGCAATGGCGACGTTCCTCAAGCGCGAAGAGACCAGGCGCATCGCTGCCGAGCAGGAGCTTCAGCAGCAGAAGCTGCAGAACGAGCGTACCCGCGACGTGGTGGCGGCGCTCAGCAAGAGCGCCGAGCTGGCCGAAAAGGTCCAGCTTCTGTCCGGGCTCAGCGATCCGCAGGCGATCGACAAGTACTGGCGCGAATTGGTGGACAGCAAGGCCGTGGTGGCCGAGATCGAGAAGAGCCTGTCCGTCAAGGACCTTCGCGAAGGCATCGCAACGGCAGCGGCCCTGCGCGCAAACGGTATTGACGTCGACAAGGCCATCCGCGACTCGGAGATCGTCGGTGCGATCCATCGCGCGATGACAAAGCCGGGCGAGCCGCCGGTTGCCACGCAGGTCATCCTCGACACCATCGCGCGTGGCATGACGGCGGGAGTGCCCGGCGGCAACCAATGGCCTCCCATCATCCGGATGAGCGAGGCCGACGGCTATTTCTTCAGATCCGGAAGCGCCGAGCTGTCTCCTGCCTTTCACGATACTCTCGTCAACAAGACCCCGGCAGAGATTCTGAACTACATCCGCAAATACGACGTCGACGTCGTCGAAGTGGTGGGACACACCGACGAACGGCCGATCGGCCTGCGTCAATACTCCAACCTCGATCGCGATCTTACATCGGTATTGAGGAACGACACCGGCGTTGTCAGCCTCACGCCTGCGGACAACGCGGGACTGGGGCTTGCCCGCGCGGTCGCGGTCGTGAGCGTGCTGCGCCAGAGCCCGCTGCTTGCCGGCTACAAATTGATTCCGCTGTCCGGCGCGCAGCTTGTGAATACCGACGAGACGCTCGCAATCACGGGTTCGCCCGGCGATATTCAGCAGCGGCGGCGGATCGAGATCCGCCTGCGCAAATCCGCGCCAGCCGACGCGACCGCAAGCATCCCATCGCCGAGCATCCCGCCTTCGCCATTCGTCCCGCCGCGCTAAGGCACGATCCGGAAAAGTGTGTAGCGGTTTTCCCTCGCGACAAACGCGAATGCGTTTGCGCGGAGATCATGCAAAGACAAGGTGGCGCGGACAAAAGGACCGCGCCGGATGAGGGATCTTTATCCGATCACTCA
Organism: uncultured Alphaproteobacteria bacterium; assembly: GCA_963820275.1. Taxonomy (GTDB): domain Bacteria; phylum Pseudomonadota; class Alphaproteobacteria; order Rhizobiales; family Xanthobacteraceae; genus Bradyrhizobium. The sequence continues at coordinate 48,545 of CAWFZL010000016.1, read as the reverse complement.
GATTGAAGAGGTTCGATGGCGGGGTAACCCCTCACCCGGATCGCATCTTCGATGCGACCCGACCTCTCCCGCAAGGGGAGAGATAATTTTTCCGATTATCGTATTTATCACATTATTTCAATGTCTTACTAAGCGAGCAGGAATGACATCTACGCTAGACTGCATATAGGTAGCAAAATCGGACCCTGGAAAGCAGGCGAGACATCGACATCGTAGCCGGGCAGAGGCGGCCGGCTCTGCCCGGAAGGATCAAATATCGACCTGTTCGGCTATGGCAAGAGCATCATCAACTTCGATGCCAAGATATCTAACGGTGCTTTCAATCTTGGTGTGGCCGAGCAGAAGTTGGACGGCCCTGAGATTGCCAGTGCGCCGATAGATCAACGTAGCCTTCGTGCGTCGTAGCGAGTGCGTTCCGAAACGTTTTGGATCCAGCCCAACGCTACCAATCCACTCAGAAACGAGGCGCGCATATTGGCGCGTTGTCTGCTGTGTTCGGAACCACGATGGCCCGTGAACAAGAACTCGACAAATCCTCGACACCAACAAACTCAAAGCGGAATGACACGATCCATACCAACTTGAAGCTACCCGGGCGGGTCTATTTCGACTGGGATCGCCAGCCAGCAGCCGGCAACACGGCGAGCTCTCGATAGTAGTCGGAATTGATGTCGCCCCCATCGTCTGGCTTATGAACCGCATCGAACACTGTCTCCATGAGAATACTGCCGATGGCATGAACGGCCTTATGGCGATCGAGCCCTTCGTCCATCAAACGATCGAGTGTCTCGGGCACCGGCGTTACTCCGCCCAGCGCAACCTGGTTTTCAACAACCACATGGGCCATCGCGTGAAGCTCCAGGGTTTCAAGTTGCACTCCGATGCGACGATGGTAATCAATCACCAGGTCGACCCGTTCCGTTTCATCGAGTTCGAGCCAAATCTCTGGATCGGGTTGCTCAATTGCGTTGTATTGCATGACAAGTTCTCGTGCTGCTCACATCCGGAAATTACGAAAAAATACAGACCATAGCCAGCCCACTTCGATATCCGCAAATTGAAACATGCCTGGAAAGCGCAAGATCACGATCGATGCTCTGACGGAACTGGGCGCCCACAAGCTAGCCGAGTTGCTGTTAGTTGAGGCGGCCGGAAACAGGAAATTGAAGCAAGCCATAGACTTGGCGATGTCGAGCAAGGAAGGCCCGGTCGCTCTCGGGGCGGCCGTGCAGAAGCGACTTGCTCGCTTCGCCAAGTCACCTTCCATGCCGTCTTATGAGAGAGGCCGCGAGATCGTCGTCGAATTTGATGGACTGCGCACGATGATCGTCGAAAATATCGGTGTCGAAAATCCCCGGCTTGCGCTCGATCTGCTCTGGGAGCTCATAGAATTACACCCTTCGATTCTAGAGCTCGTCGACGACAGCAGTGGCTACGCCGGCGATGTCTTTACCGCAGCCTGCTATGATCTGGGACCTTTGGCGGAACGAGCAAGTATCGATCCGGATGCGCTGGCTGAATTGGTGCTCCAGAAGATCACCAATAACCACTACGGAATCTATGACGGTTTGATCACAAGCCTCAACGCGGCTCTGGGCAGGGAAGGTCTGGCAAAGCTGCGAGGGTCGCTGCTTCAACGGCGTCAACAATACTTGACCAACGATAAAGTCGTGGCCAATGGCGCCGGCCGCCATTACTTCACCCTGAGCGGCATGTCGCTTGCATTGCGCGACATTGCCGACATCGAGGGTGACACCGATGCCTTCATCGACACCTACCAGGACCGCGACCTGACGAACCCCCATTTTGCAAGCGAAATCGCATTGCAGTTGCTGCGGGCTGGCCGCGCCGAGGAGGCTTTGAGTTACCTCGACCGGGCGCAACCGTCAGAGCAGAACCGAAATTTTGGACAACTCAAGTGGACCGATGCCCGCATTGCCGTGCTTGAAGCTCTAAAACGCACCGACGAAGCCCAGGCTCTGCGATTGGCGTTCTTTCAAGTCCATCTCAGCGTATCCCATCTGCGCGCTTACCTTCACGAACTGCCCGATTTCGAAGACTTCGAGGCAGAACAACAGGCGCTGGATTATGTAGGAGGATATGCCAATGTTCACGCGGCGCTGTCCTTTCTGGTGGAATGGCCAGCCCACGAGCGTGCCGCTCAACTAGTGCTGTCACGGAATAGGGAAATTGACGGCGATCGCTACGAACTGCTCGATCCGGCGGCTAGCCTAATTGAGGGAAAATACCCGTTGGCCGCGGTTTTGCTCCGGCGCGCGCTCATCGAGGTCACGCTGCGGAAGGGCCGCGCCACACGCTACAAGCACGCCGCGCGGCATGTCCGTGAGATCGATAGTTTGAATTCACAAATTAGGAACTACGAGAATCTCGAGACGCACGACCAGTTTATGGAAAGGCTACGAAAAACCCATCCGCGGAAGACCGGATTCTGGCCGTTGCTGCGCGATTGAACGCGCCCGATGTCCGGTGTTTGGAGAAGAGCAGAAGACTTATGCTCCCATTGAGCTTTTCCGCTTTTGAACCAAATGCGAATTCAAGGCGGGCCTCCTGGTCTTGCGGGCCGAAATCTGGAATCCCATTCATACATCAAAGCGCCACTTCGATGATCCGACAGATCTCGAAGCCGGGACGTGCGCAGCACTTTCATGCTGATCTCCCGATCACCGGCTCCGCTCTGCCGGTTCCTCCTGGTTCTGAGTGCCAGAAGCCGATCTTCTCAGAGAGTTTCAGTGTGAGGCGGCGTTTGAGACTTGTGGGGGCAAAGCGTCGCAAAAGAGCCGAGATTTTTGCGCTTGGGCCGACAAATATCTTGCTTCGCTCAGCGCGAATCCCGTCAACGATCGCTTTAGCGACGACTGAGGGATGACAGCCTTCGCGAGCGTAATAGGCCTGAAGGCCTTCGAGTTGCGCACTGGAGATTAGCGATGACACGCCCTTCGCATCGTGAACGATCGCCGTATCTATGACGCCGGGGTGCACGCTCACAACCCTGACTCGGCTGTCGCTCAACTCCATTGCAAGCACATCCGACAGACCCTCGACTGCGAATTTGCTGGCCGCATAGGCGGCCATATTGGGAGCCGGGTTGGCCGATGCAGCGGACGAAAGGTTGACAATGCAGGCGGCCTTGCCCGTGGCGGCCATCTGGGGCCCGAAGATCTGGCAGCCGTGAACAACGCCCATCACATTGACCCGCAGCAGTCGATCCCAAGCCGCGATAGGAGTATCGAACAGGGACCCGAGAAAGCCAACGCCGGCGTTGTTGACAAGAATGCCCGGCAACCTTCCCTTGACTTTGAGCTCAAGCGCAAACGCCTCATACGCCTCCCGATCTGTCACATCGAGAATTGCTGTTTGGATATCCAAGCCTGCCTGTGACGCCTCGTTGGCGAGCTGTGCCAACCCCTCTGCATCGACGTCGGCCGCCGTTACGGACGAGCCAGCCCGCGCCAGAGCCAGCGCAGTTTCTCTGCCGATGCCGGAAGCTGCACCGGTTACAAACGCATTCACCCCAGCGATTTCCATTTCGTTCTCCCAATCAGGCTCTTCGTTTCGAATTGCGACGGCTAAGACCGCCATTGGCTTAGTTTGTCACCGCGAGGGCCTCTCGATCGCGGATGCCACCCTCCGGCTCGATGCAGATGAATGACGGTCGCCCTCCTTCGATCGCGCCCGACGGCAGGTTGGATGAGCTTGAGCAGACCGCCCCTTCCTCGGTGAAGGCGAAGTCGCGCAACACCGTCACGCGGGTCGGACTCGGATAGCTCAGAAATGTTCGGGTCGATGGCCGGAACCTCAGTACGCGATCGGAATTGTTGGCCGCCATCCACACATCGCCAGTCCTGCGGTTGACGTTGAGAGCGTAGGGCGTCTCGTACTCACCCTCGCCCACACTGGGGATCTTGAAAGTTTCGAACGCTTTCGTTGCCGTATCGAAGCGCATCAGGCCGCCGTCATCGAAGGCCGGGATCCACAGCACGCCGTTTGCATCAAAGCGCGGCCGACGCGGTCCCCTCATGGGTGTCTCCCATTCCGTCACTTCCAGTGTCCTCGGATCGATCCTGCCGATGCGGCTCGCATAGAGTTTTGCGTACCAGATGCTGCCGTCGACCGGATTGACGTCGATGCCGTACGGGAAGGCGAGTATCGAGTAGCCGAAGAACCGATGGGTTGACAGATTGAGCAGCACCGCCTGGTCCGGAAACCAGCTGCCAAACCGCATCAGCGTCGGGAACAGCATATCCGTGGTCCAGCGGATGAAACCGTTGGAGGGCAATCGGATCACCGTCATTTGTTCGGTAGCCGGATCGAAGCGGCCGACCTGGTTGGAAGCCACGATCGTGAACCACACGATGTCGTTCTGATCGACGCGGACAGTGTGCGGATAGAGCGCGTCGTGCCCGACCGGATAGGTTTTGAACTGTTTGGTTTTCGGATCAAATGACATCAGCGTGCTGGATAGCGCGTTAGTGATCCAGATCCGGCCGTCACGGGTCTGCGCCATGCTGTGCGGGCCATGCTTGCCGGAGAACACGCCGATGGGCAGCTTCATGCCGGAGAATATGCCACCGCGCGGCAGGTCGATATCGGGCAGCGGATATTTCTCGATCTTGCCGGTCTTGGGATCGAGCACCCAGAGGAGGTCGTGGCCCTCGTCAGTGCCGTAGATCTTCTGATCCTGCGCGACATCGGCATCATGAATGAATGTGTCGGCATCGCCGACAACCCATTCCTTCACCTTGGCCTTGGCGAGCTCCGGGCTCGCGCCATAGGATTGTTTCGCCGAGATCGGATTTCCATCGAAGCCACGGCTCAGAACATCTGCGAAGGTCGACTTTTCAGTCGTTGAAGGCATGGCAAGCAAGCCTTCCATCTTGTTGATGGTCGCGAGCCATTCCGAATGGCTTTGGGGTATGCGCGTTGTTGCATTGCCGATCTGATGGCAATAGTTGCACTGGCTGATGAAGGCCGTCCGGTCCCGTGCGATGTCCTTCCAGGGTAGCCGGGCGTTGAAAGCGGAAGCTGACAGCGAATCCGATGCAGCCTCGGGGCCTGCAAAATTCTTCAATGTCAGGTCGAGGTGCTTGACGTCATGGCGGCTCGCGGTCGAGACGACCTTCGAGTCGTCGAAGCCTGCGAAGCGCGCTCGAACGGTCAGAACGCCCGCGAAATCGGTGCGGATCGAGAAGCTTCCGTCCTCGTCCGTGTAGACGGTATCGCGCTTTTCCTGAGTAGCGTCGAAGACGGTCACCATGGCGCCGTAGGCTGGAGCGCCCTCGGGCGTGAGGACTTTGCCGATGAAAGACGCCGCGCTGGCGGGGCCCGCCAACGACGTTGCGGCAAGCAAAGCGGTTATTCTGCAAGCCGAGCGAAAACGTTTCATATCGGCAGAGCCTCTCTGAGGGTTTCATGGTGGCTTGAGCGGAACCAGCCGCGCAGCGACGAGCCGAATTGCAGCAGGCCAAGCAGCGGCAGCGACAGAACTCCCATGAGTGGACCGCCTGTCGCGAGATTGAGAAGCAACGCGACGGCGGACATGTCGAGCTTTCGAGCACCGAGGCCATCGCCGAATGCGAGAACCAAGATCAGGAGAAATCCGCTGATCTGATTGAGCAGCCATGATACCGACAAACGCTGCCTTGCCGCGGCCGAACTGTAAGAGAGCCGCCTGCAACAGTAGGCAGGCTGCGGGCGCCAGATAACCTGGCGCGTAGAGTCCGAGATAAGCCATCACGGCGGCTGCAAGCAGCAGGAGCGTGGCGAATAGCATGACAACTATTGGTCGGGACCGCTGAACTTGCGGTCTGTTTGGTAGCTTCATCTGGTCTCCTTCCAGTACGATGATGGCAGTGTTTACCTGTTCCAATTGATCGGGAGTTGACTTTAGGCGCCAATCTGTCCCAGCCTTCGACAGTCCAAAGCGCAGGGGACAGCTGATGTCTGCCTGGGTCCGAAACGGCGTGCTGATGGGAGCGGACGAACTCGCCGCCGAATTGGGCGGTGATCCGGCTGCGCTGCGACGGGAGATCGGGCTTGACGGCTCTCCGCTACACGATCCGGATTTTCCGATCCCAGCCTCGGCGGTGGTCCAGTTCCTTGAGCGCGCGGCGACTGTCTGCGCCTGCGAGGCCTTCGGTTTGCTGCTGTCGCAGAAACAGGACCTTACGATATTCGGACCGCTCTGGCCCTTCTTCCGGAGTGCTTCCAGTGTCAACGAGATGTTGCGCGATCTCGCCGAATTCTTTCCTGTGCATACGCAAGGTGCACTAGCGACGTTCGAAAGTACGCCGGACGGAGCGGTTTTGAGTTACGATCTCGCGGCGGGCGTGGCCCAATCCCGGCGTCAAGTCATCGAGCTCGGGTTCGGTTTCGTCACCACTCAGTTGAGGCGACTTCGCCCAAACTGGCGACCGAGCGAGGTCTCGTTTCGGCACGGTCCCCCGGCGGAGTTATCCTGGCATCGCCGCTTGCTCGGACAGAACCTCCAATTCAATGCTGACCAGAACGCGATCTTCATTGACCAGGAGATGCTGTCGCAGCCATTCGGCTCAGACGATGCAAACGAGCGGAGCGATCTCGCCTTGAAATTCGGGACAGCACGCGCGACCCTTCCTGGAGCGTTCCGCACGCATGCTGAAATCGTTGTTCGCGGTCTCCTACCCTTTGCACGGTGCGATCTTGCGGCGGCGGCCCGTATGATGCGGATGAGCCCGCGGACACTGCAGCGGCGGCTGGGCGCTGAGCAGACGAGCTTTGATCAAATCGTCGATAAGGTCCGAGCGGACATGGCAGTCTGCTATCTGCGCGACTCAGATCTGACTGTCGCGGCTGTGGCGGAAATTCTGCAATTTTCCGAGACAAGTGCGCTGACACGTGCTTTTCGCCGATGGTACGGTCTAGCGCCAATACAGGTTCGTCGTCGTCCCGACCCTGTTGGACCTGACGGCATTCCCTGAGTGGGCGAGGGAGTTCCATTCGTCTTCCTTGACGACGACGGGAAGCCTTCGTACCTCACTTCATCTGTTCGACCTGGTGCAGTGCTTCGGCGCTGCGCCCGGTTCCCAGGAACGAATTATCCCGCCCAATGCGCCCAGACAGCGAGGCGATCATGTCAGATCAAGACGATTGGGATTTCGCGAGCCCCGACGATGCTAATGCGGAAATCCGCGCGGCGGTTCGCTACTTGCTCGAGGTCGCCGCAGGTAGCGACCGCGGTGATATCGTGCGGGAGATCATTGAGATTGTGACCGAGCTAGCGCGCGGGCTGCCGCCTGGCCAGCAGGATCCGTACAAACTGTCCCGTAGCGGACACAATTTGAATTCCAACGATCTCCGGCTGCGATTTATCTGACTGACTAAGGCATGCGATCGGTGCTGTGGCCTCACTCCCGCCGCTTAGTCGCCCGAATCACTGGCGCATCTCCACATGAGCCAACGCCCTTCCACTTGCCCTGGGCGTGGCCCCTGACTTCGCCCCAATCCCGGATTCCTGGGATGGGGCGCATTTCAGTCCGTCTTGCCGGTTCCCAATGTCGGCGCAGCAGTCATCTCATCATATCCATAACCCAGGGCGGCGCGGCGGCAATGAAGACCTTGGCCGATGCAGCCGTAGCGAACTCGACGAGTAGACCGAGAAATCAGCGGGTCCGTCCGAAAGAGCTTCGCGTCGCCATCCGAGGTTATGCCAATGCGCAAAGAGAACTGATCGAAGCCGTAGGCGAACTTGATCGGCCGCTTCAATTGGCGGGGCCTTCACGGCGAAGGCCGAAACTTGTTGAGGTGCGGTAGTTCTCGCCAGCCGTGTGCCCTGTCAATGCCTCAGGCATATATCCAATAGATCTGTTTCAGGCTTAGCGGAAGCCTGAGCACGGTCGGGCGATTCCGGCTCACGGTTGATAGGCCGCCCCTCGTTCGCGCAGATCTCTCGAATCTCGCGCAAGATCTCTTCCATGGTGCGCTCTTGATCCAATTCATTTGATCCAGATTACCTGTTCCAGCTAATGTACCATCACCCGACTGATCGCCGATGTTTGGGGTCGTCGGACAAGTCTGAGCCGTGTATCGCAGGAAAAAGGGATTTGATGATCTCGATGGCACCATCCATCGATTTGCCGTGTCGCGCTGGCTCCAGTTTGCTGATCGCATCGACAATGATGGTATTCAAATCGCTGCGAGTAAGAATGCCCTTGTTTGCCAGCACATCTAACAACCCCAGTATAAGGGCCGCGTTGGCATAGCCTGCCTGACTGGCACCTGCGATCCGCATAATTTATTTCCCTCAAAAATTACGACCGTAAATTGTCGTCAGTACTGTCGCGAAATCGACAGCGCCTTCAGATTGCGTGAAACCCCGCCGCTGGCTCGGATCAGGGGCGGGGCGCTCTCCACAACGTCGGGCATGACGTTATGCTGGCAATGGGTCAGGATGCCAGCAGGTGATATTTTTAGAGAAAAACCTTTGTAAAGCGTTACGAGCGCCTAGTTTTTCGATTGTCAGTTTACGAGCGTTGCGTCCGAAATTGAGCAAAATCCGTCGGCGACGTCTAACGCGGGCAGCCCAAGCGGACGGTCATGCGCGTCATCGGCGGTGCATTGATCCTGATCAAGTCAAATGACTGACCATGCCTTTTAAATGGACGCAGCTTGATCACTGGTTTCGCTCAACACTCCTGTAAATCGCCCCTCGATAGAAGGTTATTGCGAATGAATTTTACCCGTCGCGCAGCAACGATAAGCGGCCTTGGTCTTGTCGCCAGCACAGCAATGGGCACGATAGCTCGTGCAGAAATTGGGGAAGGTATTCGTGATCTAGCCGAGGGACTTGATGACTTCGCATTGGCAACTGACGCCTATGTTTTCGGCTATCCGTTGGTAACCATGGAGATGACCAGAAGGGTTATCACCAATGCCGCGAAAGTAGAGGGTTCCCATGGCCCCATGGGTCAAATGATTAAGCTGCGACAGTATCCAGACGCCTCATATCGCGACGTGACCGCGCCGAACGCGGACACGCTTTACACCACAGCCTTTATCGATGTTGGCAAAGAGCCGTGGGTATTGAGCATCCCCGATATGAAGGACCGCTATTTCCTGTTTCCGCTGCTGGACGGATGGACCACTGTCTTTCAGGTGCCGGGTAAGCGGACAACCGGTACAGCCGCGCAGACTTACGCGATCACCGGCCCCGGTTGGACCGGTACGTTGCCTGCGGGCGTCAAGGAATACAAATCGCAGACCAGCATCGTTTGGATTCTTGGACGCATCTATTGCACCGGAACGCCAGAAGATTACGCCGCTGTCCACGCGCTTCAGGACCAATGCCAACTCTATCCGTTAAGCTCTTACGGAAAGCCCTATACTCCTCCGATGGGTACCGTCGATCCGTCAATTGACATGAAGACCGCAGTGCGCGCGCAGGTGAATGCGATGGACGCAAATGCCTACTTCACCTTGTTGGCGCAGTTGATGAAGGCAAACCCGCCGTCTCCCATCGATGCTCCTGAACTCGCCAAGTTCGCCAAAATCGGACTTGTCGCCGGGCAGGATTTCGACGCCAGCAAACTCAATGCTGACTTTGTCAAGCGCATTCCGCAGGTCGGCTTCGATCGCATAATGTTGCAATTCAAGGTCAACAAGGTGATCAAGAGTGAGAACGGCTGGGTATTCGACACGCAAGGCGGCGTCTACGGCACGAATTACCTAAATCGTGCCCTCACGACTGCCATTGGACTAGGTGCCAATCGAACCAAGGATGCCGTGTATCCGTTCGGTCAAAAGGATGCGACGGGCGATGCCTATGACGGCGCGAACAAGTATGTCATGCACTTCCCACCGGGCGATCTGCCGCCAGTGGATGGCTTTTGGTCGTTGACGATGTACGACAAGGACTTCTTCTTCGTCGCTAACCCGATAAACCGTTATTCCCTAAGTGCGCGTCAGAACCTCATACCGAACCCGGATGGTTCGATAGACCTCTACATCCAGAAAGACAACCCGGGTGCCGGGAAGGAAGCTAACTGGTTGCCAGCACCATCCGGCAAATTCCAATTGATGCTCAGGATGTATTGGCCAAGAGAGGAAGACCCTTCGATACTGAACGATACGTGGAAGGTCCCGGTCGTACGTAAGGTGACCGCTTAACCTGAACAGGTCACCCGGCCTTCGCGCATCTTGGCTAGACAGATACCGCTTCTGGCACCCACCGGACCAACCGGGCCGGTCTGATGATGTCCGTTCATCGGGTGCCGCTCCGGTCGACGCAACACAGGCGTTAAATCTCTCTGCTGGGGTTTCAAATTGCAAGGTCTCACGTGGTCGTTCGTTTAGCTGACGAGCCACTTTGTTCAGATGGGCTTGCGAATGCACCGACAAGTCGGTGCCCTGAGGAAAGTACTGTCTCAGCAGGCCATTGGTGTTCTCGTTCGATCCACGCTGCCATGGGCTTTGCGGATCGCAAAAATAGACGTCGATGTTTAGACCAGAAGTGGCGGTTCGGGACCGTCAGGACCGCTGTTGACCCTTCTGGACATGGCGCATGGGCTTCCGTTGGCGCGAAAAAAAGCCCCGGACAATGCTGAGGCCTTCAGTTCGGCGGGGAGAAAGTTGGATCAGAGCCTCGCCTTTTCTTTAGCACACCCAACGCCACCTATATCCTTTTGACGTCTTAACTTTACGATGCTTCGGGTTCGGGCATGTTGCATTCATAGGATCAGTAAAGACCTGAGAATAAGCATAAGCATCACGGGTTGCTGTCGCGTTAGTATCTTTACTCTGAGCGACGGCGGAGGTCGAGATTACCCCCAGACCCAGAACGAGCGATACTCCAACAAAAAATGCAATGTCGCGGTTTCTTGACACGGGAAATTTCTCCATCTCTTTCTATTGTGCGTGTTCCAGCCCCGACCAAGTTGATCTTGATCAAATTCAAGTTTCAACCGCTATGATCTGGTGCCTCGCTTGGACAGCCCCAACGTGAGGTATGAAATATGAACGATCAACGCAGTATTCGGCTCGGTCTGCTGGCATCGCTGGCTGCGATGATCATGGCAGCCACGCCCGCAGCCGCGCAGAAAAAACCCAATGTCGTCATGCTCATGAGCGACGACGTAGGTTGGGGCGACTACGGTGTTTACTACGGCGGCGCGGCCTTGGGGCATCCCACGCCGAACATCGACCGCATTGCCAAGGAAGGCGCGGTCTTCACTAGTTGGTACGGTCAGGCAAGCTGCACGGCGGGCCGTGCTTCCTTCATGACCGGTCGCATCCCGGTCCGAACCGCGCTGTCGGTTGTGGTAGTTCCCGGCGACCCGAACGGGCTGGACTCGGATACGCCGACCATCGCCGAGTTCTACAAGAAGAACGGTTACCAGACCTACTTCTCCGGCAAGTGGCATCTCGGCGACGTGGAGAAGTTCTACCCGATCAATCACGGCTTCGACGAGATGAAGCAATTCGCCGCCTATTATCCGGGTGTCTATGGCTATGAAGACACATCACCCAATGCGCACCCGTGGTTCCCGAAATACAACACGGAATACTGGGACATGTACCAGAAAGTGGTGAACCGGTATGAATGGGAAGGCACGGCGGGCAAGCCCCCAGTGAAAGGCAACAATGGAGCGGTCATTACGCTGGAGAACCTTGCCGATTTCGATGTCCGGCAGACGGATTCAGCGGTCGCCTACATCAAGCAGCACGCGAAGGATGCCAAGCCGTTCTTCATGAGCATCAACTTCATGGGCATGCACCAGCCCACCAGCCCGAACAAGGCGTTTCAAGGCAAGTCGCACCTTGGCAACTACTCCGACAAAATGCTGGAAATGGACGCCAATATCGGTCGCATCATGGACGCCATCCGCGCCGAGGCACCCGACGCCATCGTCATCCACACAGCCGACAACGGCGCTTGGCAGGATGCGTGGCCTGACGCTGGCACCAATCCATATCGCGGCGAGAAAGGCACAGGATTCGAAGGTGCCTTCCGGGTGCCGGGAATCATGTGGTCACCCGGTAGAATTCCGGCGGGGCTGGTGCTCACCGAAATGATGTCGCACATGGACGTGTGGCCAACCACCGCAACAATGGTTGGCCTCACACCGCCGCCACATGGTGAGATGAAGGATAACAACGGCAAGCCGATCTACTTCGACGGCGTTGACAACAGCGCCTACGTGACCGGCAAGGCAAAGCATTCGGCGCGTGATGGCTGGATTTATACCGACGGCGAGAAATTTCTGGGTATGCGCTACGACGTCGGCGGTGATCCGGCGAATCCCGATCTAAAGATCGCGTGGAAGATGCTTTACACCTCGAAAGACACGTGGTTGGGGCCGACACTGGACGTCGGTGCCATCGGTTCCACGTACAACCTGACGATGGACCCGTATGAGAAATACGACATGACCTTCAACGGGGCCGTCGCGGTGCGCAACCCGACCACCTCGCCGGGCCGCTACGCAGGCATGGACAATGGTTGGGCCATCTCGTTATTGGATATTCCGCTCTCGGAGTTCAACAAGTCCATCGTCCAGTATCCGAACAAGAAGCGATTCCCCGGCGGAGCCTCGAACGACATGCTCCCGAATCTGCAAAATCCGGAGAATCCGCTGCCTTACGATCCGATCAAGATACCGAAGACCATCGGAGCGCACTAAGCGCAGTAAGAGACGCAACACGGGCGGTCTGCGAAGGCCGCCCGTTGAGTGAGGATTATAATGGGGAACATGGTCTCTATCGAGATAGAGGTCGATATGAGGCTCGCGAAATAAAAAATTCGAAAGCCGCGACTTCCGTTGTTGGCACGAAACCGACATGCCAGTTCAGTCGCTGCATGTCCGCTGTTGAGGGATGAACAGACCCAACTCGGACGCGATCCGAGGTCTGAAGATGATGCTGTGGACGGCGCCCACTCTGCGGCATCGAAGTGCCATAGGGTGGTTGCGTTAGAGCAAACCACATTGAGGGGAGCCGTCCATGGGCGAGGTTAGCACGATTGGTCTGGATATTGCGAAGTCGATCTTTCAGGTGCACGGGGTCGATGTTGCGGGCGCGGTTGTGATCCGCAAGCGCGTCAGTCGCGCACACGTGCTGGAATATTTTGGCAAGCTACCGCCTTGTCTGGTCGGGATCGAAGCATGTCCGTCAGCGCATCATTGGGGCCGCGAGCTTCAGGCGCTTGGTCACAAGGTTAGGCTGATCCCGCCGAGCTATGTGAAGGCCTACCTCAAACGCAGCAAGAACGATGCGAACGATGCGGCTGCAATCTGCGAGGCGGTCACGCGGCCATCGATGCGGTTCGTCCCGATCAAGACGAAGGAACAGCAGACCGCCTTGATGCTGCACCGGACCCGGCAGTTGCTGGTGCGCCAGCGCACGATGTTGAGCAATGCCCTGCGCGGGCACTTGGCCGAACTCGGTATCGTGTCGGCCAAGGGCCGTAATGGAACGGCGGAGTTGTTCAGGATCATCGCGGATAGTGCGGATAGCCGGGTGTCGCCGGCCGTGCGCGGCATCCTCGAAGTGCTGGCGCGGCAACACAGTGCGATCGGAGCCGAGATAGCATCCATCGACAAGAGTATCATGGCTCTGCACCGCGGCTGTGAGGCGAGCCGGCGGTTGGCGGAGATCCCCGGGATCGGTCCGATCGGCGCTACCGCACTGATTGCCGAGATCGGCGACTGGAAGACATTCTCTTCAGGGCGCAGTCTTGCGGCCTGGATCGGGCTGGTGCCGAAGCAGCACACGACCGGTGGCAAGGACAGGCTCGGCAGCATCACCAAGCAGGGCAATCGATATTTGCGGTGGCTGCTGGTCGTAGGCGCGATGGCTGTCATTCGCTACGCGCGCAAGCACGGCACCGATAGGCGGCCGTGGCTCGGGCGATTAATGGAGCGCCGACCGACAAAGGTGGCGGCCGTCGCGCTCGCCAACAAGATTGCACGGATGGCCTGGGCCATCATGGTCCGGGGCCAGAGATACAAGGAACCGCAACTGTCGCTGGCGGCATGAGACAGGCCAGCAGGTAGATCGGCAACACCAATTGGCGAGGGCATGACGACGTAATGCAGATACGGTTGATCCGGGGATCGGGAGAACCCGCTTGGGTCATCGCACTTTAAAGTGCGGGAAAACGATTGGGACCCGATTCGCGCAGAGCATTAGGGCCAGCGGCCACAGCTGCCGCACCAACAGGCCGGACACGTGACCGCACCCGACCAATGCTGCAAAACGTCAGAAAGTTCTTGCCAGGGCGCCGTCCACACGTGACCCAATTCGGACTTCCCCGGTTGGTGCACGCTCATCGCCGCTGTGCGCTCAAGCGCCGGCGGCGGCCGCCTGTACGTCCGCGCCTACCCCGGCGTGCCCATGACGTATGGCTTCAAGAGCGCATACAGCATGCCGTGAACAGGCGTCGGCACCTGCAGCGCCTTGCCGAGCTCGACCACCTTGCCGCCGAGCCAGGGCAACTCCAGCCGATTGCCGCGCTCGAGATCGAGCGCCATCGACGCCTTCATCGCCGGCGGCGCATGATCGATGAAGTCGACAGTCCTTTCGAGAGCGTCCGTTGGCAGTGCGATCCCGCTCGCGCGCCCGACCTCGATCACTTCCTTGAACGCTGCAATGTAGAACGGACGAATGTCGGGTTCGTCTCTGAGTTTGCCGGTCGGCAAGCGGGTCAGCGCGGTGAAGCTGGCATTGGTCGCAAGCACGATGAACTTCATCCACAGCTCGGTGAGGATCGTCTCGCTCAGCGTCGCGTCAAACCCCGCCTTGAGGCAAAGCGCGAGAAATTCCTCGCCGCGTTGACTGTGCTTGCCGTACAGCTCGCCAAAAATCATGCGCATGAAGGTGCCAACCTGGGTGATCACGCCGGGCTCGGTGATCGAGGCGGAAATCTGCGCAACGCCGCCCATCACGGCCTCGCGCCCGAGGATCGGGATCAACCGGTCCGCCGCATCGATGCCGTTCTGCAGCGGGATCACCGCCGTGTGCTGCCCGATCAGCGGCTTGATCTCTGCGCCCGCGCTTTCGACGTCCCACAGCTTGACGCAAAACAGCACGACATCGACCTTGCCAATCTGTGAGGGATCGTTCGTCGCTTTGGTCGGGACCAGATGCGTTTCACCGCGGCCGCCTTTCACAAGCAGTCCGCGCGTCAGCATGGCATCGAGATGCTTACCGCGCGCGACAAAGGTCACGTCCGCGCCGGCCTTGGCCAGCGCCGCCCCAAACCCGCCTCCGACGCCGCCCGCGCCGATCACCGCGATCCGCACGACCACCTCCTCCTAGGCTATTACCTGCAGCCTAACACGGGCGAGCGCCTTTGAGTTAGCTTGCCCGGGGGGACGGGTCTGCCAGCGGCGGCGAGAGAGCGAAGGTGGCAAACCCATGCTGTGCCTTAGCCTGGAAGCGTTAGCCGAAATGGTCGCGCTGACGCGCAAGACCGTGAACGGCTACTTCGCTGAGTTCGAGCGCGCATCCACCATCCTACTCGATTCCAATAGGCTCGGGCGGATTGCCGAAAGCTAAAAAGCTATGCGTGTTATCGGCCCATTTTCAAATGCGCGCTCCAAGGATCGGCTACCTTCCGCGATCGCGCGGCGCGACGTGCAAAGTCATCGAGTGAAGTTGCGAATGACTTCCACTTCTGGCACCAAACGGACATGCTGCCGCAGTCGCCTCAGGTCTGATGTTGGGGGAGGAACGGACCTGAGCCGGACATGCCCCGACTTCTGAAAATGACCCGACGCGGACGTGACCTCGCGTGCTCCTGAATAAAAATCCGATCGGCTACTACAATGCCGATCGGCCACACTCGACGTTCGGCGGCAGGACGCCCGACGAAGTTTATGCTAGGCAGGAAAGGCCTTGCCCCCAAACTGTCCCGGAAACCGGGACCACCTCACCTCGTATCTTTGGAGGTTGATGGAAGTTGAATTCCCGGAGGCGACGAAGATGGGAACGACTGAATCGCAGAATGCCGCCGGGCATCTGAGGTCTTGGGCTCCGACCTTATTCGTCGCCATTCTTCTGTTCGGTTTTGCGTTCATCGCACAGGAAGTGACCGAAGGAGAGCCTATCGCGTTCGACCGCTGGTTGATGGTCGCCTTTCGCCATGCGTCCGACCTGTCGCGACCAATCGGGCCGCCATGGTTGCTCGACGTTGTGCGAGACATCACCGCACTGGGCAGTACCGCGGTACTTGCACTGCTGGTCACGATCGTAACCACGTTCCTTTTTACCACAGGCAAACGTCACGCCGGCTTGTTCGTCCTGACGACGGTCCTGAGCGGCGCCCTTCTCAATGCCCTTCTCAAGCTTGCCTTTGCGCGAGCGCGCCCCGATATCGTCGCTCCACTCACTCAGGTCTCTACGCTGAGCTTTCCGAGCGGGCACGCAGCGAGTTCGGCTGTCTGCTATCTGACGCTCGGCTTGATGCTTGCTCAGACGCAAGCTTCCCGCTCAGTTCGCATTCATCTTATAATGACCGCCGCGATCCTGGCCCTGTTGGTCGGAGTCAGCCGCATATATCTCGGAGTTCATTATCCGAGCGATGTGTTGGCGGGCTGGTGCTTCGGCACTGCGTGGGCGCTAATTTGCCAGATGCTCATGTCGCATTTTCAGCGCACCGGAAGGATCGAGCAGCCGAGTGACTAGTCGGCGCTGCGCCGCTCAATTGATTTTCTGATCGATAATTTTTTAGGAGCCGATTTTCATCCAACCTTCTCAGCCTAGGGCCCTCGTTTACGGGTGCTTCCCCGTCATTCTTCGCCCTATACAGTTTTCTATCCGGCGAACAGTCGGGGGTTGTCCCACGGCGAACCTAGAAAAGAGCCTTCCGGATAAAGGCAGACATCGCTACTCGCGGACAACAGCAAGGCCGTCCACTAACGTACACGCCGTGGCGCAAGGTATGTTTCAAGGCTACTCAAGAGGCCGGGTCGAAAATGGTTTGTCGCACAACCATCAACGGTAAATGGGACACGGGTCAGATCGCAATCAGAGTCGATCTGATCGAACGAGAGAGCGATCCCATTGCTCGTCTACAGATATTCGTGCCCCCTGGATCTTTCTTGCAGCCGGGCATCAAATTAACTGTTGGCCAGGGTTCGCCCATACAAATCCCCTATGTCATTTGTCTCACCAATGGTTGCGTAGCCGGAAGCGTGGCGAATGCTGGCTTAATTCATAATCTGGAGTCGGGTCAGATGCTGGCCTTAGAGACCGTTAATTCCAATGTTGTGGGTGTAATCACCTCGCTTCCTCTCAAGGAGTTTGCCGAAGTTCACTAGGGAGCACCGGCGCAAGTATTTGAGCAGAGGCTAGAAGGAGATTGGGAGCATTAGGTCGATGAAACTTGCCACGCCGCGCCGGGAGCACCAGGCGCGTGAAGTTTGCTGCATGAGTCTCTTGTTGGCCTTTTGAGGCGTGCCAGCCGCCGCTTGGCATGTCTGCTTTGACCAGAAGCGGTCAGCCGACAACCCAAATGATGCATTGGCACTTGGCAGATGTCGCGGCGTATCAGCGGTATGGCCGCTCACGGGGTGAAGCGGACACTGGATTGCAGGCGGGTATTTGAATGTGCCAAGGTACTCCCTGCATTTGCCTAGCTGACCGACAGCACATCCGGGATTAGTCATGTCGTGGCAACACGTTCGAATATCCCGGTTCGGTGGCCCCGAGGTCTTGGAACTCGCGGAAGAGGCAACAATCCCCGATCCGGGCCCCGGCGAGGTGCGGATCAAGGTTCTCGCAGCCGGGACCGGTTTTACCGACAGTTTCATCCGGCGTGGCCGCTATCCGGACTTTAAAGGACCGCTGCCGTTCACTCCAGGCTATGAGCTGGTCGGCGTTGTCGAGAAGGCCGGTTTCGGTGTGATTACGCCGCGCGAGGGACAGATTGTTGCCGATCTCTGCATCGTCGGCGGGTATGCGCAATATGCAATTCGGCCCGCGCGTTTTCTTGTGCCCGTTCCAGACGGCATCGATTTGTCAGAGGCCGTCTGCATCCCGCTCGCCTACCTCACAGCGTTCCAGATGCTCACGCGCTATCGTCGCTTTTCTCCCGGCCAGACGATTCTCGTCATTGGTGCGTCAGGCACGGTCGGCACGGCGCTGCTCGATCTCGCCCGTCATTTCGGCCTCAAGGCGATTGGTACATGTTCAGCCGCAAACCTTGCCGCGGTCGAGAGGTTTGGTGCTACCGCAATCGACTATCGTGCCGGTGACTTCGTTGCTTCGGTGCACAAGCTCACGGCGGGACGAGTTGGCGGTGCCGGCGTCGATGCGGCATTCGATGCGATCGGCGGGTCTCATTTCGACCGCTCGTTCGCCTGCCTCGCGCCGGGGGGCATCCTTATCGGCTACGGCTCCCAGACGATGGCGATCGGGCGCGAAAGCATCATCGCGGCGGCACTGGGATTGGCGCGATTGAAGCTATGGGGCGCGTTGAGCTTCCTGTTCCGCGGCCGTCGTGCGCTTTGGTACAGCATCACCGACCGCCGCATGTCGCACCCGGATGAGTTCAAAGCCGACATGGCTGCCTTGTTCGAGTTGCTCCGCAACGGTGCCATTCATCCGGTAGTTATCGGCCGCGAACCGCTGGCGGCCGTGCAGAATATCCATGCCCGTATCGACGCGGGCGGGCTCGGCGGCAAGATCGTGCTGCTACCCTGGCTCCCATCCCAGAACGGTTGAACGGACCGGACGGATCAATGAATGTCCGCTTGGGCGCGTTCTCAATGTAATGTCGCCGAGAGCTGATAATTGATAGCGAACGGACTACCCCTTCCTGAACGACTACGAGGAGGATTCGACATGACCATTAAGGCTTTGCGGACGCCTGATGCGCGCTTTGACGGCCTTCCCGGTTATCCCTTCGCGCCAAATTATCGCGACAATCTTGTCGGGTATCCTGGTCTTCGCATGCACTATCTCGACGAGGGGGCGAGCAATGCCCGGGTTGCGCTCTGTCTTCACGGGCAACCGACGTGGAGCTACCTTTACCGGAAGATGATCCCCGGCCTTGTCGCCGCAGGTTATAGGGTTATCGCACCAGACATGTTCGGCTTTGGTCGTTCCGACAAGCCGGTCGAGGATGTCGTCTACACGTTCGACTTCCATCGCGAGAGCCTTATCGCTTTCATCCGCGCACTCGATCTCGGTCGCATGACACTGGTATGTCAGGACTGGGGTGGTCTGCTCGGTCTCACCATCCCAATGGAAATGGCCGACCGCTTCGAGGCGCTGCTGATCATGAACACCGCGCTTGCGACCGGTGACCGACCTCTCACTAAAGGTTTCATCGACTGGCGCGCATGGAACAACGCCAACCCGGACATGCCAGTCGGCAAGCTTATGTCACGTGCTTGTCCGCAGCTCTCACCCGGGGAAGCCGCTGCCTACGACGCACCTTTCCCCGATGCCACGTACAAAGGCGGCGTGCGCCGCTTCCCGAATCTCGTGCCCGACAACCCTGACGCCGATGGCACCGCTATCTCCCGCAAGGCCCGCGAATGGTGGAGCACTCAATGGAGCGGAAAGACCGCCATGGTGATTGGCATGACCGATCCCGTCCTTGGGCCAACAGTAATGGAGGGAATGCGCCAAATAATCCGCAACTGCGCGGAGCCAGTAAAGCTCACCGCAGCCGGACACTTCGTGCAAGAATGGGGTGAGGATGTGTTGAAGGGCGCTCTCCCGCTTCTATCGTGAAAGACTGGTGCAACGTTGGTGCGGCCTGGCAATTCTTGGCACGTTTCGGACATGCCGCCCCACTCTGAGAATGTCCGCTGCTCGGGGTAGACCAGAAGCGAGCGACGCGCGGTCAAGGTGACGCGAATGACCCGATTCTGACATCACACGAGGCTCGAACGGCAAATTATTTAAGTCCCGTCGACGGCGTTTGCCGTTGATCCTGGATGCGTTCCAGTTGGGGGCGAACCCTATTTTGACTGATTCGTTGGATCCCGGCATATTCGGGTCGAAATGCAAAGATGCAGCACCAGCCAAGGCCAGCTTCAGCGCACCCTTCGGCGCCGATGATCTCAGTTGACAGGATTGAACCGATGGATTTCGTCAACGCTGAGCCATCAATCGTACGATCGATTAAACAGCTAGATTTTCTGAAAATTTGGATCCGCCTCCACGCGAAAAAGAAGTCCGTTGCGCCTTCCTTGATCAACTTTGAGCCAGATCGTGTTGAAGACGAGAAGCCTGACCTCGTGTACTACCGGGTTGAGTGGAGCGGTACACAGCCGCGGGTACGAATCAATAGCCAAGGCTCGCGTCTTGCCCAAGCCTACGGGAAGGTTGGGAAGGCGAACCAAGGACTCTATCTCGACGACTATCTCGGTGCGGATGGGGCCCGGGAGGTTCTGCCGATTTACAATGAATGTATTCGTCGTGTCCGGCCGGTCTACACGGTCTCTTCAATCGACGACGTTCAAGGCCACCGCGTTATGTATGAGCGGCTTTTGCTGCCGTTTTCGGATGGGACCGTCGTGACTGACATCGTCGCGTCGTTGAAAACGATAAGCGAAGACGGCAGATTTGTGATCAAAGACCTCTTTCGATCGACAGACCGAGCGCCGACATTGCTAATTTGCGCGGTAATCGAGCGAGATTCTAATTCGCTTTCTCCGACGGCTCGGTTCTCAGCCGATGACGTGACCGATATTTAAGTCGCGGCCCATTTGCTTGAATTGTTGAAGAGTTGCCTCGGGCGGCTGCACAGAGACCATGCCGCAAGAAATTGAAAGAAAATTTCTACTAGCGCATGATGGATGGAAATCATCCGTCGTTAAAAGCGCTCGAATACGCGATGGTCTTGTCGCGATTTTGAATGGTCGTAAAGCGCGAGTACGAATTATGGAAGATCACGCGACAATAGCACTCAAGGGTGTGCACAAGGGCGCAGGTCGCTCCGAGTTCGAATATACGATACCCATTTCCGATGCAGAAGAAATATTGCGCACAATGTGCGATGATCGGATCTTAGAGAAAGTTCGAAATTACGTTCCATACGCGGGGTTGACTTAGGAAATTGACGTTTATGACGGCATTCTGAAAGGCGTCGTAATCGCTGAAGTCGAATTGGAGCGAGAGGACCGCGCGCTGGAATTGCCGGATTGGGTTGGAAGGGAGATCACGGGCGATTTACGGTATAGCAAATTCAACATGGAGAAGGCTGCGAAGCGCGGGGAGCGATTTTGGTAGGAAACACGACTCCGGCCATATAAAGCGCTCCTGCCCCCGCAAATGTCCTTGGCCTTAATCAGTGAAGGACCCGCTAGGAGCACGTCGAGTCCTGTTGTGGACGCCCGATGTCGGCTTTCGGGGTTAGAGCCGACATGTGATTGACGCGCCGGGATGTCGCATTTTGACCCACAGCAGTCATTGCGAAGGTGATGGACACGCGCCGGTTTTGGTCCATAGAATTGCCAATTATTGCCCCGAGGACCGGAGAGAGTAAATGGCCGAGGCGCGGGTCGAACGCCGGCTTGCAGCCATCCTAGCAGCCGATGTTGCAGGTTACTCTCGGCTAATGGGAGCCGACGAGGTCGGCACTCTGGCAGCCTTGAAGGCGTTGCGGCGAGATATCGTCGATCTCGCGATTGCTGAGCATCATGGCCGGATCGTCAAGACGACCGGCGACGGCATGTTGGTGGAGTTCGCCAGTGCCGTCGATGCGGTCAACTGTGCGGTGGGTATGCAAGCCAAGATGGCGGAGCGCAACAGCGGCGACCTTTCGCAGCAAATCACGTTCCGCATCGGTATTAATGTCGGGGATATTATCATCGAAGGCGACGATATCTTCGGAGACGGCGTCAACGTCGCAGCCAGGGTCGAGAACGAATGCGAGCCCGGTAGTGTTTACCTATCCGGCAGTGCATTCGAGCATGTCAGAGGCAAGATCAACTTTGAGTTCGACGATCTCGGGGAAAGAGCGCTTAAAAATATCCACCGCCCGGTGCGGCTCTACGGCTCGCGGACCGGGAGGGCCATACCACCAAAGAGCCCTAATTCATCTGCCGAGTTGAACAAACTGCTGCCACTGCCGGACAAACCCTCGATTGCCGTTCTGCCTTTCCAGAACATGAGCGGCGACCCCGAACAGGAATACTTCGCTGACGGGATGGTGGAAGATATCACCACCGCTCTGTCGCGGGTCAAATGGCTTTTCGTTATCGCCCGTAATTCCAGTTTCACGTACAAAGGCAAGGCTGTCGATATCAAGCAGGTTGGTCGCGAGTTGGGTGTTCGCTACGTACTGGAAGGGAGCGTACGGAAGGCCGGAAATAAGGTTCGTATTACTGGGCAGCTGATCGAGGTTTCGACGAATGCTCACCTTTGGGCGGATCGCTTCGACGGCGGTCTCGAGGACATTTTCGACCTTCAGGATCAGATCACCGCGAGCATTGTAGGCGCCATCTCTCCAAAGTTGGAAGACGCAGAGATCGCGCTCGCGCGAAAAAAACCGACGCATAATCTCGGCGCTTACGACTTCTATCTGCGTGGCCTGGCATTGCTGTACCAATTCACAAAGGAGGGACACGAGCAATCGCTGCCGCTCCTTCGGAAAGCGGTTTAACTCGATCCGAACTTCGCGCTGGCTCAAGCCGCTATCGCTGGCTGGTATATCTCAGGCAAGGCTTTCGCCTGGATCAAAATCGGTGATCGAGAGATCCTTGAAGCCGATCAGTTGGCGCGTCGCCTATTAAGGTTGTCGAATGACGATGCGAGAGTCCTGGCCTTTGCCGGTCAAGCTCTGACCTATGTCGTCGGCAATCTCAAAGAGGGAGCGCCCGTTCTCGATCAAGCGATCAGGCTTGATCCAAACCTAGCGGTCGCGCGACTGTGGGGAGGCGGCGCAAAAATGTACCTCGGAGAGCTGGACGCGGCGATAGAGCATTTTCAGCACGCCGTGCGTCTGAGTCCGCTCGAGCCGCGCACATTTCTCGCTTATTCTGGGCTCGCAAGTGCGCATTTTCTCGCTGGTCGTTACGAGAAAGCGCTTGAGTGTGCGACGACAGGCATTCGGCAGTGGCCAAACTTTGTCTCGCTGCAACGTATCGCGGCGGCGTGCTACGCGAAGTCCGGGCGCGTTGAGGACGCCAAACGAGCATGGCTCGTTGCGTTGCAGCTTGATCCAACCCAGCGCATCTCGAACCTGAGAAGCCAAACGCTATTTCGCAAAGAAGATTTCGAGAAGTTTGCGGAAGCCTATCGAATAATTGGCATGCCCCAATGACCGTTGTTGGCGCGTTTGAGACATGCCGACCTGCTCTGAAGATGCCCGTTCATCGTGGCAGACCGGAAGTCGCCGGCGAGCGGTCAAAATGACGCGATTGGACCCAAAACCGAAATTAGCACATTGGCGTCAGGTTCATTTAAGGTTGGACTTATATCTTCTCCCATCGATGGATTTGGCGCCGTTCTCAGCAATTCTCTTGAGAGGCCTCGTCCGATGATCATCATCGGGCGGGACTTTTTAGTCGGCTCCAAGATGCCGCAGGATTTAGCAGCGGCAGAGCAGATCGCCTTTTCATTTGAGAGTTGCCTTGCCGCTTGTTTTCGCATTCGCAGGTATCTTCTGCGGGACCAGAGATCGCAATTGTTATTGCGTTTCGGATGCCTCCATAGAAAACCTCGTGTGGTCTTGCCTGGATGTTTAGCAAATGCAGACGCGATGTCCGAAATGTACGACGGTCGGAAGATCAAATGGCACCGACTGGGCAATTCTTAATGGTGCTTGCCCGGAACTATCGGGAACTGGGTGGAAAAATAAACCGGAGCTTTGCCCAATACTCTCTCAGGTGGCCGAGCCCGACTCGTTTTGCCCGGCGTGATAAACCGCACGACTATTCAGGCAGAGATCGAGCGAATTAGGGTCCGCTCATGATTCCGTCTGGTCCGCGCAACGGCGTCAGTTAGAACCAGAGCTTGCACTCTCGTCGAAGGACCAATGATAGACTAACTTGCGATCGTTCGAGAGCACTCGATATCCGCAAGGGTGCTGCTCGGCATCAGCAAGAGCGAGCAAATGTCGGCCGATTCGCTTAGCTTCTTCGAGGCCGACGCTACCGGCAATGACCCGATCCACTACAATGGAGTGATCATGGTCCAATCCGAGAATTTCGATTGTGAGCGGCTGCTTGTCGATCATTGATTGATTATGACAATCATGCCCGCCCAATTCAAGACAGTCATCTTTTCCATTTTTCCTCTATCGACAAGTGTGATGCCGGCTGAACGAACCCAACAATTGTTGGCCATGGCGGCGCAGCTGCTGGCGACCGCTCGCGAGCTTCCGCGTGGACAAGACCGCCATGAGCTACTCAAGGAAATTGGTCGTCTGCGAACAGGGATAAGCGAGCTTAAGGGGCAGAAAAACGCTTCAGCCTCATGTAAGACGGGTGGCGACCTGCTGATCTGGTGACGTCCGTTATTCGGGGTAGACCAGAGGTGCCGGTTCGGGACCGTCAGGACCGCTGTTGACCCACAGCGGTAATAGGGCGGCATCGAAATCCTGCAACGCAACGATCCTGCGGGGCGGGTAAGGCGGTTGATGCTTCGGCATACGAGCGGTGGACGGGCCGGTGGTCGAGACCCTTCATTCCCGCTTGCTCGCTGCCACCGCTGGGGGCCAAAGTGCCGCGTCCTCGGCGTCTCCACTGGAACAGGCGAGGCCGCGCAGATGGCTCTTCGTGGTTCTTTCTCGGTTCGAGTTGACCGGAACGCTGCGCATGAGCGTCAAGCCGCCGATCGGCAGTGGGCCCCGCTTAGGAGCTGGTGCCGAATGGCGGCCTTAGCCTGGAGGCGGACAGGGCTGACGTTGCTTATATTTCGGCTCGCTAGGGAAGCCCGGACTTGGCTCGCAAAAGCCTGACTTCCGAGGTGGAGTCACTGAGAGCCATCGCGTCTTGGCCTAGCGATCTGCCGACATGGCGCGCCGTGCTGACGAGGAACCGATTTCGCGACTTGTCTGGTCCTCTGGAAGATATGCACGGTTCCTAAAAGCCCTTAGGGAACGGACAGACCCAACGCGGCGTTGAGTTTTCGGGCCGAAGAAAGCCTTGCGACGTGCATGTGCTCAAGCTGGAGAACAATGATGGACAAGAAAATCGCTGGGTTGTTGGGCGCGGCCGCCGCCGCCGCAACCGTTGGCTGCGCGCAAGCGTCGACCGCTCCTGCTCAAGTCCCAAATGATCCTCTTACAGCGCGATCATACGCCGACTTGCTGACGCCGATTCCAAACGCTACCGAGGCGCTCATCGCCGACAACGCCCGAACTCGAGGCCAAGCGCTCCGAGGGCGTCCAGCTCGCCCAGTATTATTACCATCATCATCATCACCATCACCACGGTTACTACCCCTATTATCATCATCATCATCATCATCACCACGGTTACTATCGCTATTATCACCATCACCATCATCATCACCACGGCGCCTATATCGGCGTTCCGGGTGTAGGCGGCCTGGTCATTCGCTAAGTGGCGGGCGGTCAAGCACCGTCCTCTCGCGCCTTGGCTTTGGCGGCGCGAAGGATATGGCGGTAGGTGCCGTCGAACACCGTGTTGGTCGACGACGTCCACATGGTCTCTTTCGAGAGCGTATCGCGGCTGGCGTGAATCCGCCGGCCGCGCATCTCGCGCTCGGCGGCTTCCTCGATCGTCATTGGCATTAGCTCGAATTGCGGCTCGACTGGTAAGAACAAGATCTGGAGCATCGGTTCGCCAGAACGGAAAATATGAGTAACGCCCGGCGGCGGCGCCTTGAAGACCACAAAAGAAATCATCGGCCACCAACTCGTCCGTAACAAGGCCGGCACGGCGAGCGGCACGTCATCCTTCGGCGATGTATAGTAGCGCGGGTGAGGCTCGGTGCGCACTGCCATGGTTTCGGCGACCTGGAGATCAAGCAGCAGCTGATAGGTGTAATAATTCTCACCGAAAGTCCGGAACGGCGGCCATTGGATGCCGCTCCCGGGATCGGGGCCGAAGTCGCTGGTAAGCACGACTCGCCGGTCCTGCTGCGTCACGTGCAATTCATTGGGATACGGGTAAAAGATTTCGATGCCGTATTGCGCCCCTTCGGTGAATGGCACGCAATGCCAGGCATATTCATGTGAACCGTCGCGGCGGGGCTCAGGGTTGCCGCCCCAACCCGGCACCTCCAGCTTGGTTCTGCGCGGAGCCAGTCCCGGTTCAAACAAACGGTACTTGATAGTCTGCATTTCGACCTGCCCAGGACCAACTCAAAGTCGACCGCCTCTAGCGCTCCAAAGGTGATTACGTCGCTCCGAAAAAAAGGTTCCGAGCGGCCGGCGGCCGGGCTCCGCTTGTGGTGCGGCAAGAGTGCGATGGGCCTGCCAGTGACTTGACCGGCAAGCAGTTACGGTCGTTGGTTCGTCTTCGGATTTTCCCCTGTGCCGGAAGCTCTTCAGTTGAGGCGCTGTCAATGGCCGCTTATGGCACGAACCGGACCACCAGTGATGTCCGCAATTCGGTCGCGATCAGGGGAATAGCGGACATGGCACGGATCGGCCAATTTGGTCGAGAATGACCGAAGCGGACGTCAGCGACCACCAAAGATATTCCTTGAGACCGCCCCCCAACGTCTTCCGGATGTCGAGTTTGAGACTACACTGCGACAGTCTGATCGCAGGAGCGGGCATGAAGCGGCGCGAGTTCATCACACTCATCGGCGGCGCGGCGGTGTGGCCGGTCACCGTACGCTCGCAGCAGCCGAACCGGATGCGGTTGATCGGTGTGCTGATGGGCTATGAGGAGAGTGATCCGGGCGCGCAGTATGAGCTCGCAGTTTTCCGCAGCGGGCTCTCGAAGCTAGGGTGGGCCGAGGGGAGCAATCTCCGGATCGAACTCCGTTGGGGCGCCGGTGATCCGGATAGAATCACAACATTCGCAAAAGAGCTGGTCGATCTGCGTCCCGACGTGATCCTCGGTCAGACGACCCCGGTGACAGATGCACTTAGTCGCGAGACGCGGGCAATCCCTATTGTGTTCGCGAGCGTATCCGATCCAATCGCTAGCGGCTTCGTCGCGAGCCTGGCACGTCCGGGCGGCAACGTTACCGGGTTTGCTCTCTTCGAGTCCGCGTTACCCGGCAAATGGGTGGAGCTATTGAAGGAGATCGCTCCGCGCACCGTGCACATGGCGATCCTGTTCAACCCGGTCACAGCCCCGACGTTCAAAGTCTACATGTCCTCCATACAAGCTGCCGCATCATCCTTTGCTATCCAGGTGAGGGCCACTCCCGTTCACACGAATGATGAAATCGAAGGGGTTATCGCCGCGCAAGCGCGCGATCCGGGTGGGGGCCTCATCGTCATGCCGGACTCATTCAACTACATAAATCGTGAACTGATCATTGCGCTGGCGGCCCGCTACGGCGTTCCGGCGATCTATTTTCGTCGCTCTTTCACGGATTCAGGCGGCTTGGCCTCGTACGGTGATAATCGCGCCCAATTGTATCGTGATGCGGCAGAGTACATCGACCGCATCCTCAAAGGCGCCAAGCCGGAGGACCTGCCGGTCCGGCAACCAACCAAATTCGAGTTCGTCATCAACCTGAAGGCAGCCAAGGCGCTCGGCCTCACGGTCCCGCCCTCGCTACTCACCGGCGCCGATGAGGTGATCGAATAGGGACGCGACTTCCGTTGTTGGCACATCGCGACATTTTGCACACGCTAAACCGTCAGGTCGCTTTGGGGAGCGAAGCGGACATCAACTGCTAGGCAGCACTGGCAGATTCGGTCGCGAATGGCCCGAAGCCGACCTGCGACGCCACGCGGGGATTAGGGATAGCAATACTGAAGGAGCTTTGAATGGAAAAGAAGCTCAGGACGGTTTTCTTATTAACGCTCGTAGATCCATGACATTCCACCGATGGCTCTGAGACGCCGTGTATCCGCGCTCGCGCAAGACTACGTCGGCCGCGCTGATTGCTTGGTTTGTTCTCCGAGATCAGGAAGTCCAATAATCACGTCGCCGCTCGAAATGGTGATCGCTATTTTTCGGAGCCGTGCCCTTTCGTTTCCGGGATGAGCACCGGTCCGAATGTCGAACTCGTATCCGTGCCAGGGGCAAACTACGTGCATCTTGGATTTAGAGAACATCATGCCTTTGCTGGTACGGTCCTCGGCAATGACTTCCTCAACTTTGGCGATCATCTTGCCCTGACAGACTGGTCCACCCATGTGTGGGCAGTGATTGAGGTAAGCGAAAAACTCGCCGTCGAGCTTGAATACGGCTACTTCAAAGCGCTCGAAGGCGACAACCCTGCGACCAGGATCTGCGAACTCCGACGCCGAACCGATGTTTACCTGCCGCATTGATTTCCGATCCATCATCAATTCGTCCGATTGAACCACATGGAAACGTCCCAGAGATTGAGTCCGGCACTGCGGATCAGCGCGCTCACCGTCACCACAACATCCGTAGGTGTCACCATCTCCGGCGTGATCGGCCGCACTGTTGGGTTCTCTGACTCGGCCTTCGCCGCATAAAGCCTCACCGCTGCGGTCATCACCCGCTCAAGTTCCGCATCGGTCACTTGCTCAAGCATGCCCGAGCCGAGCGCACGCTCAGCTGCTTCGACAAAATCGACGCCTGGCGCATTCATATTGGTTTGCACGGGAACTGACATCAGGAAATGCCTGGTCTTGCCGCCAGAACGTCGGAGGCCTTGGGACGTTTCCGTTTAACCTCGAGATCAAAGACCCGCGCGGCGTTGAGGCCGAGGATGTTGCGCTTGGCCTGCTCAGAAAGGAACGACAGTGTCGTGATCGCCGCCGGCGGATCGAAATCCCAGTGCGGCCAGTCCGACGCATACAGCAGCTGGGTGTCGGCGTTGAAGGCCTCCATTGTTGCTTGCAGCAGTTTTGGATTGGTCTTCTCCAACGGTTGGCTGGTATAGAACATTTCGCGCATGTACTCGCTTGGCAGCTTTTTCAGCAATGGCGCCTCGCAGGAGCGCATCTGGTATTCATGATCAAGTCGCTGCATCAGGAATGGGATCCAGGCGAGCCCGCCTTCCACCCACAGCACCTTCAATTTCGGAAAGCGCTCCGGCAGGCCGTTGATGATCCAGTTGGTCATGTGGATCAGGTTGTAATGCACGAAGGACAGCGCGTGCATGGAGATGAAGCGATTGAGCTGCAGGAAGGACGGGTCGTTCCAATTGAAGCCCGAGTGAAACGCGAAGGGCTTTCCGGTTTCCTCCATCAAGGAATAGAGCTTCATGTAGCTATTGTGATGAACAGGCTTGTTGCGCGTCGAGCAGACCGTAAAGCCGATGACTTCTGTCGGTACAAGCATAGCGCTCAACTAGCTCTACGCAAGCCTCCGGTGTGTTGAACGGCAGATAGAGCAGCCCCTTCAGCCGGTCATCCTCGGGAAGAATCCGCTCAACGAGCCATTTGTTGTATGCACTACCCAGTGCCGCCTCGATCTCATCCTGAGGGTGCATGCCTAGCGTGAGCATCGGCGTCGGGAACACAATCTGGTAGTCGAGGCCGAGGGCATCCATGGCGCGGCGCGCAAGCTCGGTAAAGCGATGGACACCCTTCGTATCCACGGGCTCCAGCAACGCCTGCTGGTGCGGGATGCGGCCGTAGAGATGCTGGTGCAGAATGCCGGGTTGAATGTTGAGCAGTGAAGTGTTCGCGTTGCCCGGCCGCGCCGCGTTGGCCTCGCCCATCTGCCGGATCACGTCATTGTCGATCAAAGCGAGGATTTCCGGCCAGAATGATGTTTCGGTGACATGGGCGTCCATGTCGACGAGGAAGTAGTCTTCGTGGCTCTCGGACTGCCGCGTGGCATGCGCGAGAATATCGCGCGTGTCCGTCTGCATGGTAATATCTTGCAGTTCGCGGAACTGTGGCGGGACTCGCTCGAGCATCAGTTATCTCCCGGTCAAAGACTGAAGGCGCAGGAGCGCGCGCCCTCGCACTTCTCATTCGGCCGCGTGCAGCGCTCCGGGCGGCGGATGGGTACCGGCCGCGAGCTGCTTGGCGTAGACCTGCTGCCAGTCGCTCATATCGTCGCTGACGAAATATCCGCTGCGCGCGCCTCGATAGACGCTCGCATCTTGCGCTCCGGGCGGTACGACACCCTGATCGCGTAACGCCCGTGCCGCCATCAAAAGGCGTCGGCGGGTTCGTGTGATCATTTGGTCCGAGGGTGCCAGATGCTCGAACTCGCGATCGACGATCGATCCCATGCTTTCAGTAATCGCCTGGTCTTGCAGGTGAATGCCTTCAATCCCGCTGTAGATGGTACCGTTCTGCTGGGCGACGCGGTCGATCTTCCAGTCGTTGCTTTGATTGGCCTCGAGCCGGAACCGCCCAAGCCAGTCCGACGTATTGGGGAGGAGCGTGTTGCCGCGGCCCGTACCTCCGATCGGCGTACCATCCCTGAACGCTGGCTGCGGTAGCGACATGGCGGATACGGCGCGCTTCCACCAAAGGAACACGAACATCGTATGGCTGTCGTCGAGCGGGACCCACCCGCGCGCGTGTATGTGGCTGGCGAACTCTCCATTGGGCGCCTGAGTCCAGAAAGGAAACAGGAAGTTGGCGAAGCGCCAATAGGTGCGGTCGCAATCCGCAGGCCGATAACCGGCGTATTGCGTTCCCCACGGCGTATCGGTGAGGTGATATTTGGGCGCGCGGTCGGTAACTGTGTAGCGCAGCGGCTCGTCCTCAGCGAGGTCTTCGACGTCGACGTGGCCAGCATGCAGAAATCCGAAATGCGAGGTATCGATCTCACCTTCCAGCGCCTGCAAATAATTGCATTCGCGCTGAATGAACGTCACGCGGATCTCGTTTTCCGGAAGATCGAGAATTTCGAATGCAGGCAGCGGCGGCGCATCGGCATGCGAACCCATATAGACCCATAACACGCCGCCGCGCTCGATCACTCTGTAGGCTCTTGCCTTGACCTTTTGCTTGAAATCCGGCGGCGGCACGCTCGGCATATCCAGGCAATTGCCGGCGACGTCGAATTTCCAGCCGTGATAGATGCAGCGAAGTCCCCCCTCCTCATTGCGTCCGAGAAATAGCGACGCGCAACGGTGCGGGCAGCGATGATCCATCAGGCCGACACGGCCCTGGCTGTCGCGAAAGGCAATCAACTTCTCCCCGAGCAGCATCAGGCGGATCGGGGGGGCATCGGACGAGAGCTCCGATGACATCAATGCGGGAATCCAATAGCAGCGCATCAGCTCCCCCATGACTGTACCGGGGCCGACGCGTGTCAGTTGTTCTCCTTCCTTCACGGTGGTCATGTAATCCTCCCGACGCCGCCGCGGTGGAATTGGACGCAGAGCCCGCGCAATGATTTCCTTTTTGCGGTCAGGATCGGGTCACCTCTTGCCCGGTATCTGGATCAATAACCTCGACCGGAGCCGCAGCATATCGATGAGGAGCGACGGGGACCATCAAGAATTGGGACAGCACTTCTGCCGGGTTGGCGGGTCACGCCGCTTTGCGCAGCAAAAGTCGGGGGTAG
This sequence comes from uncultured Alphaproteobacteria bacterium, assembly GCA_963820275.1. Taxonomy (GTDB): domain Bacteria; phylum Pseudomonadota; class Alphaproteobacteria; order Rhizobiales; family Xanthobacteraceae; genus Bradyrhizobium. The sequence goes on along the minus strand of CAWFZL010000016.1, from coordinate 16,989 downwards.
CCGTGCCTTGACGCACAAGAGCTAGTCGCGCGAGTGGCCTGCCTTATCAGCGGCCGCTCCCGAAAGGCTCGTGTTGATCGCACCCGGACGAGGTCAGCTTGTGCGCCCCCTGTGAGATAGCTCACGTTGAGCGATCCAAATTATGATTACACTGCCTGGCCAAGTTCGAGTGCGGTGCTTACGGCGCAAGGGTCAGGGTGCTATCATCTAGAAACAGCCAACTATCCGACAGAAGCCGTCACGTCTGGCCGCTCCAAAGAGGGAGGAGAGTCATGAAGCGTGCGCTCAAGGACACCTTCGGGGCGTTACTGGCAACACTTGGACTTTCCGGATTGATCATCGGAGCGGCCTGGGCACCTGCGCTCGCCCAGAAAAAATACGACACCGGCGTCACCGATATTGAGATCAAGATCGGCAACATCATGCCGTACAGCGGGCCGGCATCGGCCTACGGAGTAGCCGGCAGGACCGAGGCCGCCTACTTCCGCAAGATCAACACGCAGGGCGGCATCAACGGCCGCAAGATCAAGTTCATTTCATATGACGATGCGTACAGTCCGCCAAAGGCGGTCGAGCAGGCGCGCAAGCTGGTGGAGAGCGACGAAGTTTTCTTGATCTTCGGCCCGCTAGGTACGCCGTCCAACACCGCTATTCAGAAGTACATGAACGCGAAGAAGGTGCCGCAGTTATTCGTGCAGAGCGGTGCCACCAGATGGAACGATCCGAAGGAGTTTCCCTGGACCATGGGCTGGTCACCCAATTATCAAAGCGAGGCTCGGATCTACGCGAGGTACATTCTGAAAGAAAGGCCGAGTGCCAGGATCGCCGTCCTCTATCAGAACGACGACTACGGCAAGGACTATCTCAAAGGCCTCAAGGACGGCCTCGGCGCCAAGGCCGCATCGATGATCGTTACCGAAGATGCCTATGATGTGTCGGAGCCAACCATCGACTCGCACGTGGTCAAGATGAAGTCACTGGGTACGGACGTATTCGTCGACATTACAACGGCAAAGTTCGCTGCGCAGGCCATCAGGAAGGCTGCGGAGATCGGCTGGAAGCCGCTGCACTTCCTCAACAACGTCAGTGCCTCCATCGGCAGCGTCATTGGGCCAGCCGGCTTCGAGAACGCGCAGGGCATCATTTCCGTCGCTTACCTAATGGACGCGCTCGATCCGCAATGGAAGGATGATCCCGGCATGAGAGCTTTCGATGAATTCCTCGCCAAGGATTTCCCGGAAGGCAATCGGGCCGATGATCGGGTGATTGTAGGCTACAACATGGCTCAGACGCTGGCCGAGGTGCTGAAGCAGTGCGGCGACAATCTCACCCGCGAGAACGTGATGAAGCAGGCCGCAAACTTCAAGGACTTCAGGACCACGAACCTGCTGCCGGGCATCACGATCAACACCAGCCCTATCGATTTCGCGCCGATCAAGCAGATGCAGCTCAGGAGGTTCAAGGGCGAGATTTGGGAGCTGTTCGGTCCAACGCTCAATAGCGAAATTGGGGGCTAGAGCGTTCCTTCGCGATCGCGATTAGCGCGAGATTGAGCCAGTTCGTGACGGCAAAGCAGACCTCGCGGCTAGACGTGTTAAGGTCTGGATTTGGCCCTTCGCGTCATTTCACCGCTGTACAGCAATTTGGTCGCTTTCGGAGGGAAGCGGGCATCAATTGGCAGCCAAGATCGGCCGGTACGGTCGCGAATGACCCGAAGCGGACGATCAGAGACGGCCAGCCTGTTGCTGCGCTCCCCTACGTTTCGCGCGCCTCTGGCCGTGCGGCTACTTCTCGCGAACCCAAACGATCCGCCGGAAGTCTGTCTTGCCTGGAAATACCATGCTTGGCGCAGGTGCAGACTCGATGAAGAGCCTATCGTCTTCAATTCGGTAGTGACGCCGCTGCTCTGTGCCATTCCACTCTTCGTTCCACGAGACCTCGACAGTTGTGATGAAGTCGTCACCCTCGACACGATAACGGCCACTGTAGGACAGCATCGACTTCTGAAGTGCGGCGCGGGCCGCATCATCGGTGCCGGGCTTTCGGCCTGTTGCCGTCGTCAAAACGATACTACGACCCTCGGGCGTGAGCACTAGGTATCCGCTTGGGGTAGTCCCGAAGACGTCCTTAGGCTTTCCGTCCTCCCCTATTACTTGCCAAGAGACTAGCTTCCAGGTGCCGACGAGGGCGTGCCGCTCGTCCGCGGACGCAGCTACAGACATCATTGCCACGAAGCCGAAAGCTGCCGCTTTCTTGCTAATCAGATTGAGCACTATCGCCTCCTCGAATGTGCGTTGAACTATGCAAAGCCTGACCAGAATTGGCGATTTGAGAAAATGCGGAATGTGCTAAGCTAGCCTCAAGCTGAGCCGAAGGCTGATCGCCGTGCCATTTCGCTACGATCTCACCGACTTGCGGCTATTCATTCACGTCGCCGAAGCGTCCAACATCACGCATGGTGCTAAGCGCTCTAACATGTCGCTCGCGGCGGCGAGCGAGCGCATCCGCGAGATGGAAGCCACGCTCGGGACCGGCCTCCTGGTGCGCGGCCGCCGTGGTATCCAGTTGACCGCGGCCGGATCGATTCTGCTGCAGCACGCCCGGGCTGTTTCCGAACAGCTCCAGCAGATGCGCGGGGAGCTCGATGGCTACGCCGGAGGCCTACGAGGCAACGTTCGAGTTCTGGTGAATACGGTGGCGATGCTGGAATACGTTCCGGCCTTGCTGCCCACTTTTCTCGCCCGGCAAAAGAATATCGACGTCGACCTAGAAGAGGCGAAGAGTCCGGATATCATGCGTAGCGTCGCAGCGGGACGCGCCGACATCGGCATCGTCGCGGGCGTGATTGATCCTGAAATGCAGCTTGAGACGTTTCCGTTCGCACAGAACGTGCTGGTCCTCATCACGCCGAAACGGCATCCTTTGGCCGGAAAGCGCCGGGTCGCCTTTGCCGACACGCTGGCCCATGAGTACATCGGGCTGGACAATGCCAGCGCGCTGCAAACCTTTGTGAATCGTCAGGCAGAGCATTTGGGCCGGTCGATGAAGGTTCGCGTGCGGCTGAGTAGCTTCGACGTCGTTTGCCAGATGGTGGAAGCGGGAACAGGTCTCGCCATCGTTCCGCGAGCAGCCGCACAGCGTTGGCGTCGCCTCGCGTCATTCAGCATTGTCCCGCTGACCGACAGTTGGGTCGTGCGTCACCTCACGTTATGTGTTCGAAGCCTCCAATCCGCCACTCCGCATGCCCGCAGATTGCTCACCTATTTGCGGGAAAATGGTTCTGCTCATCGACCGACGCGCTGAACAAGACGCGCTCCAACTTCCGTTTCTGGCACGAAACCGACATGCCGTTCGGGTCGCCGGATGTCCGCTGTTGGGGGATGAACAGACCTAACTCGGACGCGGTCCGAGGTCTGAAGATGACCCCAATCGGACATCGCATCACTCGGGGCGGGTCGCGTTTGCGCGCGCGCTTTGCGCCGTCTTTACGCCGCGGCCGGCTTCTCGTCGCTGAGAAACTTTTCCGACTGGCCACAACGGTCGCATCGGAACGTCAGCAACGTGGGCCGGTCGTGCCTCCGAACCCGCGAGCAGCATCTTTCCGCCGCAGCGCAGGCAGACCGGCTCCTCGCCGGTGTCTCAGCAATACTGCTTCACGCCATCGCCAGTCCGGTGCTCGCGCCACTGTGACGCTCGACGTATTTTAATGTTCTCCGGGGTCGCCCGACTTGTGCTTAGGCGAGCTGAGCACGGCTTCGAACAATATGAGGGGTAAGTAGAAAAACAGCATTGGCAATCTCCTTGCTGTTAAAATTCCCCGAATCATTACCTTCTGCTCTAACCGATACTGCGTCGCTCAGGGAAAGACGATGAAATAAGCCCGTTTGGGACCGTTTCCGAAGCGCTGTGACCACCGCGTCATAGCCGTCAAGCTTGGCCAAAGCGAAACATGATTACCAAGCCAACATCAACCTCAACGATGCGTTCGGCGATCTGGCACAAGGCGGTCTCGACTACCAGACCGCATCCAAGCCGCTGCCTTCGACGGACAGGACGGGACAACCGGCTGGTCCCGCTGCTAATCTGATCAACTCATCGGCGCGTTCGCTAAGCTCTTCCGCCCTGCTGAGAGCAGCGCACTCGCGGAGGGTTCGAAGGCGAGCGCATCAGCCCGCCTTGCGCTTCTTCACCGTCTTTTTAGTCGGCGCCTTTGCGGTCCCAGGCGTGGTCTTTTCCGGTGACTTGAGGCTGGCTCGAAGTGCATCCATCAAATTAACGACGTTACCGGGTGCGGGTTTTCTTTGCCGCGGCGATCGATTGCATTTCGGATCTTGGTCGTCAATCCACGTCGGGAATACGCGCCAAATGCGAGGGTTCGCGGCGGAGGGCGTCAAGAGCAAACCCAAATAATCACCAGGGCCATCGGAAGGCCAACGCACACCGCACCGCCAAGCATGATCACGATATCTCGAAGCAGACCTTGAGCTGACATATTCTTACTCCATCAGCTGATGAAGTCAGTCTGCCCAAAGAGCCCAGGGCACAAGTTAATGTCGCCGCCTTGTCCTCCTTATCCACACGGCAAGGGTTCTAAATGTCGCGACAACCTATTTACACATCGTTCCTGACACCCCTGCTTCGACTCGGTCGGCGCGCTAGAGCATTCGCCGCAGATCGATATCGGACGACGGCGTTTTTTCTCGGTGTGAGGCGGGGATGCACGGGCGCAGCCTCATGTTAAATCTATGTTTGAGAAATCTGGGACGCTGTACGCAACTAACAATCGGACCGTGCTCCTTTGAAGGGCTCTAGGTGACTCAGAGAAGTTGCGTGGTGTGTCAAAACGGAAAGCCGCCATCACCCCAGCTTGCGCGGGCGAGCGCACAGGCGCGTCAGCTACCACAAGACTGTCTGATTTCCGCGATCCGTATTTGCGTAGCGTGTTTGCCGCTGCCGAGGATGATGGCCTTGCGCCATTGTGGCGGGAGGTGATCGGCGATTGTGCCGAATGCCCCGTAGAACTCTTCCTCGGTCATCAGCGTGGCCTCGCTAAACGCAAGCGCATGGATCATGCTTTGCCAGTGGCCGTGGATGAAGATCAGCGCCTCGTTGCCGCTCATCAGAACGGGGTCCATTTCGTGGTGCGCATAGTTGATCTGGTTGGGCATAGAGGTTCCTTGTGGTAGGTCCGCGCCACAAAGACCGATCCTGCTGGGATTGGATCGCCGAATCGGTGCAGCCGACATAAGGGTACACGACTCCCGTAACAACAGAAGAAAGCGAAGGCGTCAGCCCTGTTGAGAACGAAATACGATGTCGCTGGGTATAGCCGCCTGATGGGAGCCGACGAGGGAGGCACGCTCGCCCGGTCGAAGGCCATCAGGAAGACGCTTGTAGATCCCACAATAGCCTCCCATTGGGCCATTCCCTTCGTCGGGTGTTGCATCAAAACATCAATCGGATCCAACTTGGGTTTATGGGCGGGAAACCCTTTGACTGTGCAACGGGACAGTTGCATTCGAGCTGGGGCTCACGATAGGTGGCGTTACCATGCGTGATGAATTCGCTTCCAAAAGTTTCCTTGCTGTGACCATCGCCGGCGTCGTCCTGCTTTGCTCTGGCTTGGTCGCTTTCGCATTTGGCTAGTCTGTATTTCCGCCGGGGGGTTGAGGGGCCCCGGCGACTACCCAGCGCCGCCTAGCGAACATACTTCGCTAGCGCGGCGTTGTGCATTTTTCATCGAGGGACCACTATGAGGATAATCGCACTGCTTTGTTTGTTGGGTACGCTAACCGATGTTGCGATCGCGCAAACGGCGGAGCGGTGCCAGTCGACACGGAGAGCCAGCGACCTTCTCGCCTGTTATAACGGGACTGCGCCGCCGCACAAACTCGGCAAGCTCAAAACTTCTAAAGCTTCGACCCCAAACAAGCCCGCAGTATCCGAAGCTCCAATTGCGGTAGATAAGCCCGCAGCATCCAAAAATTTAACTGACCGGTCGGAGTACGTCGATGTGCTAGCCGCCGAGAACGCAAAATTGGACGCGAAGATGAAAACCATTTGCCGAGGATGTTGAAGCGCTGGCTCAATTGGGCTGAAGGCGAAGAAAAGTGAGTGTACTCTTAGCTTGGTTTTCTAATTCCCCGACTCAGCAGAAGGTGGCATCTATCGCGCGGGGTAGGTCAAAGCGAGTATCCGCAATGACCGAGAAAATGATCACTTTAAAGTTCATCCTTCCGGAGGCGTTGGGCGTTGCGTTCGGGATCATAATCTTGATCGGCATCGTATATCTCACACACAAATACCCCGTCCCCACCGTTCAGACGGATGCCAATCACTCCGCCGCCGGCAGCCTGAGGAAGCGCTGAGTTGCCTAACCGCACAGACCGCGCTTCAATGGCGCATGCTCGCCCTTACCCGCCGCCGATCGCGAGACCGCCAGGAGGAATGCTGGCTGGTCTATTATGGTGACGTGCACGTCGCCGCCTGTAAGCTGGTCGAGATCGCCAACGCAGCCGAGGCGGTTCAGGACGGTCGCGTCTACATTGAGTGCATCAACGGCCCTTCCTCAAAGAGGGCGGTACGCCGGACAGTTCCGCGCCGCGCGCGCGCGATTACGCTTGGCTGGCTGTGGCGGCATGAAAGCGGGACCTCTGTGAGGTTCACGCCCGCCGGCGCCGAGATGTTCGCCTGATGGGCCGCTACCAGGGCGGCAGGTGTACCAGGCATGTCGTCGGAATGGAACAAAAGTTCCTGTTGCTGGCGACGTTCCAGTGTCGCTGGGCGCGTCGGCTGGAGTGTTCTCACTTATAACGGTTTCCCGCCGCGTTTTATTAGCCGATCGCCACATTGAACCGGCGATGGGGGTCGGCCGACCAACAAGTAATGTCAAAACTCACAACACTCATATTGGGCGCGACTGCGCTCTCGCTGTCATTCGGCGCGGCCCAGTTTGCGCTGGGCCGTGATCTCCCGGAAGCGTCACCGGAGCCCGCGGGCACGGTCAACCGCGCTGCGAAGGCAGACCGTGTGGCAAGTGACGCGGGCGCGCCGGGGGGGCGGACACGAACGATTTCTCTTCGGCTGGATGCCTTCTCGGACACTTCTTTCCTGGTCCGCGCGCCGGTCGGAAACCGGGTCGGCAATCTATCATCGCCTTCGCTGATCCAGCCCGTCGGCCGCAAGCCGATGACGGCGTGTGAACCCGTCGTCAGCCTGCTGACTGAAGTCGCCAAGCTACTTCAACCCGGCCGCTGCGTGACGTGATTCCTTGCATTTCGGTGGAACTTGGTGGCGCGCCTCAGACGCGCAGCGTTGCCGCGTTCCCCACCAACTCTCAGTGCGAAATCCTCATTACTATCGGTTCTGCACAGCCTTGAAAATCCCCGAAATTGCTTCGACGCTTTGACGATCACTGGCGGCAATCGGCGAGCTGATCTGCGGTAGCGCGTTGCCCTTTCGATGTTCGGCTAGTCTGCGCCAATAGAAGCCATCTCTTCGCAAGGCCAACTTGATCTCGTCGCTAACGGCGACAGCCCCTTTCTTCTTGCGCCACCGTCCCGAGTTTTCGATGATAGGGATCGGGTGCCCTTTCTCAATCACTAACAGACGATCACGCTTCTCGTTCAAATACACATCAAACATACAGTCCCCCTCAGTCTGCATCAGCATATCGCTTCCTCGCAGAAAGGGAGTTACTAAAATGCAACAACTAGCGCAGCATTATGAGACGCGAAAGCGAAAAGTGTCGGGCCGCGATTGTTGCTCGCCGTTTCCGCTAGACAGCGCCATACCCCTGTATAACCTACGATTGGCGAATTCTCAGTTGAACGTCATGCCGCCGCTCATCGCTACAGTCTGGCCGGTCATATAGGGATTGTCCACGAGCATCATCACGGCCCTTGCGACCTCGTCGGCTTTACCGAAGCGACCCAGCGGTATTCGACTGACAAGGTTCTCCTGACCTTTCATCATCTCTGTTTCGATCAGCGAAGGCGCGACAGCATTGACTGTGATCCCTTCCTTGACCAGGCGCGCCGCGTACCCCCGCGTCAATCCCTCAACGCCTGCCTTCGATGCATTGTAGTGTGGTCCAATCGCGCCAGCTCCACGAGCAGCCCCTGAGGAGATATTGACGATCCGCCCCCATTTTTTGGCTCGCATCATCGGTAAGACAGCCTGCGTGCACAGAAAGACCGATTTCAGGTTAGTCGCGATCGTTCGATCGAAGTCGGTTTCGGAAAGATCGTCAATGCCGCGTGTGATCGCAATCCCCGCATTGTTGATCAGGATGTCGATCGTTCCCAATTCGGATTTCGCGGTGTCGACCATTTTGGAAACAGCTTCAGCCAGCGAGATGTCGGCTTGGACAGTGGCGACATGTACACCAGTCTTGCGCAGGTCCTCGGCCAACTTGTTTGCTTCGTCGGTTCGCGCGCGATAATTAATAGCGACGGCCGCGCAGGCCGCCACAAGCTCGGGACCGTGGAACTGGTAAGGCCCGACCGTCGTGATGATGACGGCCGCACGCTCGCACATCGAACGCAGGCTGGCCGGCTCGGCGGCATCCGCCCTCACCAAAGGCAAATCGTCTGGTGCGCCGATGTCGGCACGCACCCTCTGGAGCTTGTCGGTCGAGCGTCCCGCGATCGCCCAGGGCGGTGCATCGTCGCCGCGATAGGACGTCGCCAGATATTCGGCGATGAGACGACCGGTGTAACCCGTCGCGCCATAGACGATGAGGTCGAAGTCCCGCTTCACGACGTTGGTTCTCCTCGAGAACCGACAGCGCAGTCTCCAAATCCGAGTGAAATCGCAGTGTACGCTTCGCACCCGCTGCCGCCAAGAGTTACGCGGCATTCAAACCAGCGGGCGCCACCCCTTACTCGGACCGGTTTTACAGCAGCCGGATCGCACCAGCCTGCATGGCGCACTAGTCCAATCACCCCGTCAGCGCGACCCGACAGCGGCCAAGGCGAAGAGCTGTGGATTCCGGGTGCCTCCGAGTCAAAATGCCTGAGAATTCATTCTCCTGTGGGTAATCCTCGGAATGACAAAGTGAACACCGCGTCCGCAGCAAACTTTAGATATTTTTGAAAGCCCGTTTCGTCGCACGGACATGAGGGTCGAGAGTGCGAAGAACTGTTTGGCTCGCGCTGATGTGCCTGATCTCGCTAGGCGCCCTCTTCACGTTGAGGAGCAATATCGGTGCACGCCCGGTGCATGGCGAGGCGGCTTCGGTCCTAGCCTCTTCGCCCGATCTTTCGGTAGGTAACAGGCCGCCGCTCGCGAAGTCAGATAGATTGCCCTCGGCCTATTTTGACAAACCCGTGGCGAAACCTGAGGAAACCGTCCGGGTAAGTCCAGCTGTACCCGAACCTGCGATTACTCCCAAGGCGAACCAGCCGCGCGATCTGTCTTCGCAACCCACAGCCGACACGAGCGAAGTGACGACTTGGCATTGGCACGTTGGTTCTAAAATAACGAAGCGAACCACGGTCGCACCGCGATAACCGCAAGGGTCGTTAACCTTCGCGGCCCACATCAAGATTAATCGACGACTTTGGTTGTCAGACGGTTTGGGGTTCTTATCCTCAGCCCCAACCGCGCGACGCCCCCCAAGGCATTTTACCCACACCGCGCGGCCAGGGGTCGCCGGTGTCTCCCCAACGGCGGCCCCGTCCACCAAGGCGAAATGAATGCGCCTGCGAATGTTCACATCGATGATTTTTGCAGTGTGCGCGTGGTTAGTTCTTCTGGCTATCGTGCTGAGGTCCCTTTTGCACGTAGTTGCCGAAGCGAAGTCATTAAGAGGAAGATCATGGTCAGCACGCGGACAATTGATGGGACGGCGCGCAGAGGTGAGAGACGATCGATCGAAAGACGTTGGCTCTACCGAAGCGCCTTGCTCTCCATCCCGGGCCAGATAGTCGCGCAAGAGTGCCGGCTCCGAGATTTTACGGTCAAGGGCGCGGGCATTCGGCTCAACGGCATCACACTCTTGCCCTTAACTTTTGAGCTATCGCTTGATGCCTTTCACACTACCGAACGGTGTCGGCTAATATGGCGAGACGGCGATTTCGCCGGGGTCTTTTTCCTCGCACCGACGAACTGCGACCACACCAATCTCTCGATGTGATCTAAAAAGCGGGAAGATCGAAGCTAAAGGCTAAAGCTTAGGTCTAATTTTCTCGCCAGAAATCGAGCGTATAACGACAGCGGTCTCGCTTAATTGTATCCAACCCGGAAGGGAAATCGTGCGGATCTTCTGTACGGGAGCATCAGGCTACATCGGTGGTTCGATCGCCATCGCGCTGGCTGCCGCAGGCCACAAGGTTTCCGGGCTTGTGCGCTCCGATTGGAACGCGGATCGGGTGCGAACCCTGGGCATCACTCCAGTCTATGGGACACTTGATGATGTCGACGTTCTTGAAACTGCCGCAGCGCGCGCGGATGCCGTCCTACATGCGGCAAATGCTGATCATGAATTGTCAGCGCGGGCCATGCTCCAGGTGCTCGAGGGCACGGGGAAAGCGTACATTCACACGAGTGGTTCCAGCATTGTCGGGACGCAATCCGCCGGAGAACGGGTCGATGCGATTTTCGACGAAGACACACCTATCATCCCATCGACCGGGCGAGCTAAGCGCGTTGCATTGAACGAATATATCCTGTCCTTCAAAGCAAAAGGCACTCGCCCGATCATCATTTGTCCAAGTCTCATCTACGGTATTAGCCATGGACCAACGAAGCATAGCATGCAAGTTCCATGGCTGATCGCACTAGCGAAGAAAGCCGGCGTCGCCAAGCACTATGGCCCCGGTGAAAACATCTGGTCAAACGTGCACATCGATGATCTGGTTGACCTATATCTTCTCGCTCTCGCTTCAGCCCCGCCGGGCGCATTCTATTTTGCCGAGAACGGAGAGAACTCGATGAAGCAAGTGTGCGAGGCAATCAATCGTAAGCTCGGCGTCAAGGCCGGCACTGTGCCTATGTCACTCGACGAAGCATCGCGGGAATGGGGGGAAGGCCCGGCGCAAAATACGATGGGCTCCAATAGCCGAGTTCGCGCTGTGCGGGCCAGAAAAGAGCTTGGTTGGCGCCCGAGCAGCCCGTCGCTGATCGACGAAATCGAAAGTGGTTGTTACGCCGCAAGCCTTATTGCTCGATAATTCGTCTGATACGGGCCAATTTTTACCATTACATGGCAGGGGTGTACGCTTTGGGCACTTTTCAAAATTACCTACAGCTGGCGCGGGCGCCGGGCGCTTAAAACATGGTGGGTGGTTCCAACAGGGACCCATTGGATATACGCGGGCTGTTCACCCGGTCTTCACCAAGCCGTCAGCTGGCGGAACGGCATTAAGGGGTCCGTCATTGATCGGTCGCAGGCTCCATGAGGTTTGGAGACCGACACCGATGTCGCAACTCTGGAGTGACGTCGTACGGCAGAAACACATGCGCGCGATCTGCGAGGAGATCGGCGAGCACCTTCGTTTCGCGCTGGATGAAACGGCTCTGGAACCGGCACCCCGATTGGTTGCTTTGCTTCGCCGCTTTGAGGAGATGGAGCAAACCCAGGCACCCGCGCTCGTCCCGACACTCGAGGAGCTTGCTTCACCGGCGAACAAGCCCTTGCGCCGGCTCTGCTGGCCGACAGGTTAGACCACTCGCTGCGGCCGGGCTGCGGATTTCAGGAATCTCGCAGCAAGTTGGTTCGCCGAAAGACGAACGATGTCGAGGGCACCACTTTGGGCATTTGTGGTGCAGTGGGCGCCGTGAGCCCTTCTACATCGACCGGTTTGGGCGTCCCGGCGATCACCATGCGTTTATGAAGGGCCCGCCAATCGATCCGGATCGGTCGCCTCTAAATAGGCCGCCAGCAGGCCGTGGTCTCTTCGCAGGCCTGCGATCACCACGCTCATGTTGTCGCGAGTCGTCATGACCTGATGATGCGCCAGCGTGGTTAAGGCCCGATAAAATTCGCATCCGGGGCCGGATCAAAAACCACCGGCAGATGGTCGTGGGAGGTAGCAGAAACATCGCCTATGCTGATCGCGGCAGCCGTCACCGCAACCTTGTCGGCGAATTGGCGTGCCCATCAAGGCGTGGTTTTGGTCCGAGGCGACCGATGATCTCGATTCCGTCAGGCGTAAACTTGGCGACGTCACCCTCGGCAGTTAGGCCGCGACAGAATCGCCCAGGCATCGCTTCAATTGTAATATAACCGCAAATTACCTTCTGGATCGGGTATTGATCCAAAATCGCTTGATAAAATTGATCTGTGGTCATGTCCGGTGCATTGAAGTAGCTCTTTGCCAAGAAATAGGAACGAACAGTATTTCCCGGCGTCAGAGTGAACTCGGCCTCGGTCGTTTGAAACTGTAAGATCGTTCCGCTCTCTCCCTCCTCCTGTGCGCGCTCCTTAATAATAAACTCGGTCGGCTTAAGACGGAAGACGTCGGCTTTCGACATGCCAATGTAAAAGCCTTTGATCTGGCTCTGCTGGGCTTCAGCGGCCCCGACTGCAAGGATGGTGAAAACAATCGCAGCGAACACTCTTCGCATTTTCGCCTTCTAAAATCTGCGGCGGGGGCATCAATCAGGCCGTCTCACCAGGCGGCCTGTTTCATTTCATCAATTAAAGGATCAGCTATGTGGATTCTGACCAAGTATGGATTTTACTCGATCATCGAAGATGCCGACGACGCTCGGCATCTGATCGTTCGTGCCGGTAGGCGTAACAGCCAGGCGGGCGGCGGGCGGATGGCCTAAATCCGAAATCGCGAGGCACGCCGAAGGGCATAAGGTCAAAAAGGCCCTATTTCCCTGAAGCGATTTCTGTTTGCGAATAAAGAGGCCGGCCTGCTCCATCGAGTAAGGGCCCATTACGTATGGTCCGAGCCATTCGATGCTTTTGCATAGGCCGCACGGATGCTGAGGCATTTTTCGCGGCCGGTGCCGGGTCACCTTGTACGGGCTTGGCCAAACTCCGCGCATCTTGCTCGGCGTTCCAGACCTGGAACTCCCTAAACAGGGCCTCGGATGATGCCTCGGCGGTTACCATCTTAGTCTGGCTCGCGGGTTCAGGATCATTGATTTCGCGGGTCGGGACGTCCTGCGCTGTCAGCGGCAGAGCCTCAGCGGTTGATTGAATTACAACTGGTTGAATTATCGCCGCGGACTGATCGGTAGTTTGAGGCGCCGATTTGTCGGCCAGCGAAGCTGTGACGTCCGCAAAGAGCGTCACCGGATTTCCCGCCGATAAAATCGAAATACCGGTCGCTGTTGCCGTCGCAACCAAAATACTCGCCATGACGAATCGTGCCGACATGACCGCTCTGCCGTATCCGATACCCTGTTCAGGTTCGTCGTAGCGGAGAAAAAACGGCAAAGGATTGTCCGGATCAAACCCGCCTTTCGTCGCCATCGCGTGATCCCTCACCCTGATGTTCCTGTTCGACGCTAGCTGTTATAGGTCCAAAAAGCGGAGAAATCTTGGTTTTACTTGGACCGGTGGAATTGGCTCATCGGTTTCCTTTTCCAGTACCCAGCCAGGGGATGTGCGCCCGTTTTTTTGACGCCGCCCATTATAGGGACCCGACCCTAATAGGTAAGTCAGGCCAACGGCGCGGCTAATCCTCCCAGAAGTTCTTAAACCGGTTGGGGGCGAGCATGCTGTACTCCGCCGTGTGCCGAATATCGACATGGCCGAGATAGCCCTGCAGCGACCGCGTATCCTTGCCTTTGTTGGCCAGGTGGTAGCCGCAAGCGTGCCTGAGCATGTGCGGATGGGCGCGAACATCAGGACCGGCAGCCTCGCCGACGCGGGCCAGCATCTTGCGGAAGCCAGCCGCCGTCATCGATGCACCACGCTCGTTCATGAACACGAAGCGCCCGGTCTTGTCCTGCTGCCGCAGCCGCCGCAACGCCTTGATCTCATCGGACTGCAGGTAGTGCGTCGAATTGCGCCCGCCCTTCAGGCGGCGGACGAACAGCGTCCCGGTCTTCAGATCGATGTCCGACCATTGCAGATCACACAGCTCCGACACCCGCAAGCCATGGCGAAACGCGGTCTGGATGGCCAGGGCATCGCGCTCGCCATGGCGATTGCTGCGCGCCGCCGCCTTGATCAGGGCCTCAACCTCGGCTGCCGTCAGGTATTTGCGCTGATCCTTCCGACTGACCTGTCGCGGTGGGGTGTTGATGACTGTCCCATTAGCGACATGATTACCTACAATTTTCAAAATTGGCCGCATTGAAATGCCTCAAGTATTTCCGATATCAATGCGCGACTGTCCCATAAATGCGACAGAAGTGCAACTGTTTCTGATATCACTGCGCGCACGACGACGGCATTGCCGAAGCCCAACGCATCAGGGATTGGTCAGCGGTCACAAGAACTCAAGCAGACAATGCCTCTGGGGCGGCCTGCTCCTTTTGGATTGCGCGCAGTCTTGGCGGGCTTTTTAATTTTAACATCTGTTAAAATCCCCCGTAGGTCGCGACTGATCTGCCTCGGCGTTCATCTCTTTCCCTCGCCAAGGCCGAACATCTCACCGGCAATAGTCAGCAGCAAAACGGGCGTCACGTCCGATTTGATTTGAACGCCCCCCGACGACGCTACTGCGGTGGCGAGCAGTCGTTGCCCGCATGCCTACGTTTCTAAGCTCGCGAGCGCCCGTCTATTCGCTTCCGATATTTTAAGCGCTGCATCGGCTTTACTTGCAGCAGGAGGAGGCGCCGCATTGTTCCGGGCTCGAAAGCGAAATCCATCTTCGCTTAACGCCTTGACCAGATCGCGGACCGCGGCGGCATCGTGGCGCTGATTTTCAGACAGCATCCCAAACCGAACCAACGTGTCGATGTCCGCACCGTCGATTTCCATTCGAAAGACAACGCCGCCGTCTCGAGCACGCTTTCGATACCGCAACACTCGCGCCACATTCTGTTGCCTTCGCCTGGCGATGCGTGCGTCAATCTTCTCGTTCGGCATCGCGTCCATCAATCATCACCCGGCAAGCGCATCTTCCATAGCGCAGATCGAGGTTGAAGATCTTGTAGGTGAAGGTCACGCCCGCCTGCCAATTGAGATAGGCAGGTAACGGGAAGCCGCCGAGCTCAGAAGCCTGATTACCGAACCAGGAATAGCCAGCGGCGTCGTGAACGATACGCCGAAGTCCTTCGGGAGCACACGAACTCGGCACGTCAAAGCCTATTCCGGCCGCCACGTATTGGCTCCAGGCGCCGGTGTTCGAGACATTCGGAGAATAAGCATACCCGCTGGCGATGCGGATCGACTCGCCGATGCTCCTATCGCCGCGGATAACGGCTTCCCAATAGTTGATGCCGTGCGTCTCGCCGGGAAGCCTCTCTCCGGGATAGGCGAAATAAGTCACGCCGAGATCGAAGTCATATTCGCGATCTTCGGGCGGACGCCGCCTGCCAGTCAACTCGGCGACTGGCGTCAGTCGGCAGGTCGACCGTCGCCACCGTGGTATCGGCGTACAGCGGGCCGAATCTTGCTTCGACCGCGGCCCCGGCTGCGGGCCCGTGATCGGACAGCGTGGTGCCGCGATAAATGTAGTCAGATGCAACCCCCGTCCGGGCGCTAAAGTCGAATTCATTCGCCGGCGTTGGACGGCTCGTATCGGCGGCGGACCAGCCGCGATTGCCAAGCCCGATCGCGCCACCCGGGGTGACCTCGAGGGTCTCGGCGCGTGCCAAACCGCCGGTCATCGGTGCAAGCCACAACCCAATGAACGCAGCAAGCGAGGCTCCGCTTACCTGCCAAGCCGCTGCAAGGCCTCGCCGGCGCACTGACGTCTACCCTCCAAGAGCCACTGCAACACTGACCAGCGTGCAACCAAATGCCACCATCGAAAGACCCGCCGCCCAGGGCCGAAGCCCGCTGCGATATCCGAACGCGTAACCACAGAAGAAAAGCATCACTATGGCGACGGCATACGACGCGCGGAGCGCCAACTTGGCGTCGCCCAGAATTATGAACGGGATGACAACCGGAAAGGTCGCAAGGAAGCTCAACAAGCAAATGCCTGTTGCGCCGATCCAGTCGTCCTTTCGACAGGCCCGGATGCCCGGAGGGCTCAGGCAACCGCTGCAAGTTTTGCCGCATCAATTCCAGTTGTTCCGCAGGCACGATCGACCCAGCTCCGGCGACAATGCGTCGGCTATGACCCGTCGCGCTGTTTCCGGATCCGGCGCCTCCCGCACCTTGCGCAGTGTCAGGATCTTGTCTCCCCGCTCATTGATGCGAGCCAACAGATAAAGACCGCCGTCAACGATACCCCAGGCCAGGTTCATGCCGAGGGCGCCGATCAGTATCGTTTAAATCTTGATGCTGGCCGCCGTTGCGATACCCAGGCTGCAGATGAAAGTGAGAGCCATGATCAGGCCGAACAGGGTCTCCGAGATCCGTTCCATCGGATCCAGCACCCGTCTGAAAAGAGTACCTGAAACTTCTGACATCAAATCAAACGCCCGTTGCTCAACCTTCAGGGGCTCTATGGGTTCGCGCCTGGCTGCCTCCGTCGGCTGTCGTAGCCTTCGCGAATAGTAGCCGTCTCTCTGCACGGCCCTCTTATTCGTCACTCACTGCGACGGCCGCTCTCTTCTTGTGCCACCGTCCCAGGTGTTGAGCGATAGGAATTGTTGCCCCTTCTCAACTACCAACAGATGATCTCGCCCATCAGTCAAATACACATCAAACATATGCCACTCCCAAGCCCCGCACTAGCATAGCTCGCGCGCGACAATGGGAGTGACTGAAATGCAACAGTCCGGGCTGTTCCGCCAATGATGGGGCTTGGGCTTGCTCGTGATCGAACGGAATTGCGCATTGCGAATTCGATGGACGGCTTCGTCGCCGCAGTCCATACTGTTCGATATTAGCCGACACCGTTCGGTAGTGTGAAAAGCATCAAGCCACAGCTCAAAAATTAAGGGCAAGAGTGTGACGCCATTGAG
>CAWFZL010000015.1:0-197851 GCA_963820275.1 uncultured Alphaproteobacteria bacterium | reverse complement strand
TTTTCCGACGTGGCCGATCTTAACTGACGATGTCCGTTCGCGGGGGCAAAGCAGACCTCGCGTTTAAGGGTGGCGACTTCCGAGATTGACCCACTTCGGAAGCTTGCCCTAGTGGAAGCACAGTCCGCTGTGCCTTGGTCGTGGTGAAAACCTTGGTCGCTGTTCGGAGCGAAACCGTCCCCCTTCCATTTGGCCAGCCTGAATGTATTGTCTTAATATTCAGGATGACGCCGATGAGATTGGCGGAAGTTCATCAAGCAGAGGTTGGAACGGCCCCGTTACCGAAGGCCGCAGCCGGAGACTCTGTTCAAGAAGCGGGGCAAGATTTCCCAATAGCTCTCGCATCCCTGCCGGCAACCGAGCGGCAACGGGCGATAGCAATCGGCATCGTCATCCTTTTGACCGTCGCGGCGGCTGTTATCGCACCGTTCGCGAGCATAGAAGTAGCCCGAGTTGATGCCTTCATTCCGGTTTTGCAGAGCATTTTGAGCATTGTCGATTTTATTACGGCAACCTTTCTGTTTGCTCAATTTTCGATCGAGCCTCAGCGCGCCCTTCTCGCGCTCGCAAGCGGTTACATATTCAGCGGCTCGTTCGCGTTCTTGCAGACGCTGGCCTTTCCGGGCGGGTACGCCCCCGCTGGTCTGATTGGCGACAGACTTAACACCCCAGCTTGGATGTACGTGCTTTGGCACGCTACGTTTCCGGCGGCGATCCTCGTCTATGCGCTCTCCAAGGGTACGACCAGAACCGCCAGACTGCCGGGCAAACAAACAATGACCGCCATTATAATCACTGTTGCCTGCGTACTTGCGTTGATAGCTGGACTGACTTGGATCGTGAGTGCGAAATCGGAGTATCTCCCGAGCCTCTTCACCACCGACGTCAGGTTGCGGACGCGGCTTGGCAATCAGATCAACATTGCGCTTTGGCTATGGGGTTTCGCCGTACTGGCGGTATTGTTGGCTCGCAGACGCACGATCCTCGATTTGTGGCTGATAGTGACCTTGCTCGCCTACATGCCAAATTTCTTGGTTGCTATCATCGGCAGCTCGATACGATTTACCGTCGGCTGGTACGCGGCGCGTTGCTTCGTTCTGATCGGTAGCTGCACGTTGCTGGCCGTGTTGCTCGTCGAAACAACGTTTCTCTATTCACGGCTTGCCAGCGCCATCATTTTGCTAAGACGCGAACGCGCTGACCGGCTGCTGAGCGTAGACGCTGTCATGGCCGCTGTTGCACATGAGCTGAGGACGCCGTTGGGAGCTATCGCACTAAACGCCAGTACAGCTCTCAGTCAGTTGCGTTCAGACCCTCCCAAATTGGAAGAAATGGACGACATCCTCGGTGACATAGAGGCCGACAGCCATCGCGCGGGTGCTATCATTTCGAGCATTCGCGAAATGTCGAAGAAGACCACTGATCGAAGGGAACTGACACGCGTAGAGGATGCTGCTCGACTAGTACTGAAAATGCTGCGACACGATCTTCAAATCAACGAAATCTCCGTCGCTACAGAGCTTGAAGACAATCTTCCTGAGGTGCATCTGGATGGTACGCAACTTCAGCAAGTACTCTTGAATCTCGTCAAGAACGCTATTGACGCAATGAACTTGGTGGCACCTGAAGCTCGACGTCTGCGGCTCAGGACGAGTTTCGACGGTCACTCGACCATATTGCTGTCGGTCGAAAACTCCGGACCCGGAATACCGGCCGAGGATCGACAGCGCATATTCAATCCGTTCTTTTCGACAAAATCTGCTGGTATGGGATTGGGGCTCGCTATCTCGTCTAACTTAGTCACAAACTACGGAGGAAAACTGCGGCTCGTCAAATCGGACTCTGACGGCTCCATTTTTGAACTCGCAATACCGGTCGGGCCGCCGGCACCCGGCTGAGTAAGCGCGGACTACTGGCGGCGCTACCCACTCGTCCGCGCCGATGAGTTTGATCGAATGAAGCTCACTGGCTTCCGCCTCTGACCCGATTCGGACTAGTGCCGACTTCGTAGACCAACTTTAGTCGTTAAAAGCTGAAAGGCTTGCTACCGTATCGATCATTGGTTGCTGACTGATGGTAATGAAGCCAACATTTGGACGGTCAAGATCAAGTATTACAAATATGACGCTACAAACTAGAAGAGCTGTGATGAAGACAGGCAGTCGAGTCCGGAGCGGGTCAAGCCCGCTCGCATAACCCGCAAAGCCGCAGGCAACAGCGGCTATCCCGAAAAGCGATAGCAACACAACGTCCGGAATATAGTTTCGCAGCGCTGAAAGACGCTTTCCTTGGTTGTCGATCATCTCGTTAAGCGATTGGATAAATATGGCAGTTGGCACCATGTTGTTATCCTTGGCCGAAAGTGCTTTCACCTGCTGCCATAGCGCTTCTTGGATATTCTTCGAACGATCAATAAGAGCCGGTAGTTCCGCAAAAGACTTGCCCGTCGGGATGTAATCGATCCGTATCTGGGCATATTCCCGAAGTAGCTTCAGTGATTCCGTCCGATGAGGTTCTGGCAGCAGGCGTGCGCGCAAAGCTGTCGTGCCAATCGCGTTCGCTTCATTGAGAACCGCTTCGCGCCGTGCTTCGAAACGCGTGAGCGCCATCAAAAAAGTGAACCCAACAATCAAAGCGAGCAATCCTAGAAGCGATTGCTCCAGTGCGGAGATGTTGCCGCTCGCACCGTGACCCTCGGTCCGTTTGCCCAGTCGCCATCCAAATTCGCTCGCTAAAAAGACGATGGCGATGCCAATAAGAAAGACGAGAAGAAAGAAGTAGTTGTACAGGTGTCCCACGACCCCACCTCTGCTGCCAACAAGTTTGCCTGAGTCACCGAGCGATAACAATGTCGGTTTCTGGCACATTTCGGACCTCACTCGATGTCCGACTTGAGTCGGGAATGCGCGCCAAAGCGGACTTCCGCCGACCAATCTGAATTTGTGGGTTCACGCCCCGGGCAGTCTAAACGTTAGATAACACAACGCCGCCTTCGCAATAGCGACGATCAACGGCGTTGCTCGGTTGGAGCGCTGTGAAATCCAGGCCAAGGCGCTTTGCGCGTAAGAACGAATTTGTTGAAGCAATTCAAGCTGATTTGCCCTGTCCAGTCATGCTCGAAAAAATTTTCGGCTTTGCCGCCAACCCAAATCAAATCGATATTCCCGCCGTCCTGTCCCGATAGAGGGACGTTTCGCGATCGTCACGAACGTTGGGTGCGGGATGCGGTGGACGCGGCGATATCAACAGACGAATGATGTTGCGTGCGGACGGCGAAGTCGTGTGGTCCTGGCATCTCGACGCTGATGCCAAGTCGCGCGGAACGATCCGCGTGACGACGGTGGCAAGAAAGCCCGATCACCGGGGAGATCACGAAGGAAACCGTTAAAACCACTGCGCGGGGAATGCCGGGTGTTTTCGGTGTGACCGTGGTGACTACGCTTGTGTGCTCTTTCATTTCGCACACAAGGCTGCGGGCGCATCCAGCGCCCGGCATTCCCTGCGCCTCTAATGCCGGGGCGAAAGGTTTTGCAGGACCCGGGTGCTTTTCCGCGCCGCGGGATTGCGAAGTTGCGTCGCTGTTTGAAAAGTCAATTCGATTGAGCGCTCTTTCAGCCTCCCCTGGAGTTGGAGGGCTGGCCGCGCTCTTTCTTATCCCTCCCCCGCAAAGCGGTGGGGAGGGTCGGCTCGGATGAAGCGCAGCGGAATGCGAGCCGGGGTGGGGGGCTTCTCTCAGATAGTATTAGTTGCCTCACCCCCCACCCTGGCCTCCGCTTAACTTCGGCCTTCCCTCCCCACCGCTCGCTCACGTTCGCGGGGGAGGGATAGGGGAGAGGGAAGGTGAACCTAAATCCCGAGATACGCCGCCTGAACCTGCTTGTTGTCGGCAAGCTCAGCGCTCGTGCCATGCATGATCACATTGCCGCTTTCCAGCACATAGGCGCGTTGAACCAGCGACAGCGCGCGGCTGACGTTCTGTTCCACCAGCAAGATGGCCGTTCCCATCTTGTGAATCTCGCCGATCTTCTCGAAGGTCACGTCGGTCATGACGGGAGCAAGCCCCAGCGAGGGTTCATCCAGCATCAGAAGGCGGGGTTTCAGCATCAGGCCGCGGCCCACGGCCAGCATCTGCTGTTCGCCGCCGCTCATGGTGCCGGCAAGTTGCCGCCGTCGTTCGGCGAGCCTTGGAAAGATGCTGTAGACGAGCTCCATCGTCCGGCTGCGCTCGGCCCTGGCTTTCGGGACATAGGCGCCGACCTCGAGATTCTCGTTCACGGTCATTTCGGGAAATACCTGACGTCCCTCAGGTACATGCGCGATGCCAAGTTCGGGAATGCGGTATGGGGGAAACGAGGCGAGATCCTTGTCGGCAAATGTTACTCGGCCGGAGGTGAGCTTCACCAGCCCCGAAATCGCGCGCAGCGTCGTGCTCTTGCCGGCGCCGTTGGCGCCGAGCAGGCCCACCGCTTCGCCTTCGCCGATCTCGATGCTGACATTGGAGATCGCGGGCACGGAGCCGTAACTGGCGCTCACTTTTTCAAGCTTGAGCACTTAAGCCTCCGCCGGTGGATGCACGTAGGAGCCGAGATAGGCGCGAATGACTTCGGGATTTTCCACGATCTCCCTGGGCGATCCTTCCGCGATCTTCTGTCCGTGATCGAGCACGACGATGTGGCGCGCCACCGCCATGATCGCGCGCATCACATGCTCGACGATCACGATGGTGAGCCCGCGCTGCGCCAGTCTGCCGACGAGCGCGACAGCCTGATCGATCTCCGCAGGATTGAGCCCGGCCATCACCTCATCGAGCAGGAGGAGGCGAGGCTGCGTGGCAAGCGCGCGCGCCATTTCCAGCCGGCGCTGATCGATGGTGGTCAGGTCTTTGGCCCGGGTCTGCTCCCTTGCCGAAAGTCCGACGAAATCGATCGCCTCGCGCGCCTTCTGCCGCGCCACGGCCGAGTTCTTGTCGCGCAGGAACGCGCCGGTCATGACGTTGCTCAATACCGTCATGGCGCCGAACGGCTTTGCCACCTGGAAGGTGCGGGCGAGGCCGTGCGAACAGATATCGTGGGGTTTCAGGCCTACGATCTCCTTCCCAAAGGCCAGGACCGAGCCAGCATCAGGTCGGTGAAAGCCGGTGATGAGGTTGAAGCTCGTGGTCTTGCCGGCGCCGTTCGGTCCGATCAGGGCTACGGTTTCGTTTTCCTTCACCGTGAAGCTGACGTCCTGGACGGCGCGCAGCCCGCCGAACCGCTTGGAGAGGCCGCGAATGACGAGCGCTTCCGCCATCGCTGTGCCCTACGCCTGCACCGGTTTGGAGCCGGCGAAGCGATGGCGCGCCTCGTCGATCATGCCCATCAGCCCGGTCGGCCGCCACAGGATCACGGCCATCAGGATCAGGCTGTACACGGTCAGCTGGACGCCGCCGATCGAGCTGCCGAGCCAGCTTTGCAGGAGCGTCGATGTGGTCTCCAGCAGGATCGTGCCGATCACGGGTCCCCACAGCGTGCCGATTCCTCCGACGATCGACACCAGCGCGGCCTCGATCGAGATGTTGAACGAGAACGCGGTGGCCGGATCGATGAAGTAGATATATTGCGTGTAGAACGTGCCGGCCAACGCGGTGAGAAAGCGCGCTGATCATGTAGATGTCGCGTTTCATTCGCGGCGCATTGACGCCGATGGCTTCGGCGGCATCTTCATCCTCGCCGATGGCGACGAGATAATTGCCGACCCACGATCGCTCGATCAGCCAGGTGATGACGAGACCAAGGACGAGCAGGCCAAGCACGACATAATAGTATGCGGCCTTGGTCTCGAACTGCATCATCAGCGGCGCCGCGCCGAGATTGGGAATGGTCGTGCCCTCCGCGCCCCAGGCGAAGTCGCGAAATTTGAGAAAGATCAGCATCAACGCCTGGGCAGTGGCGATGGTGGCGATGGTGAAATAGGGGCCACGCAGGCGGAAGCAGAGCCAGCCGATCGGCAGGCTCGCGAGCACCGCGACCAGACCGCCGGCGATCATCCCGATCCAGGGCGAGATGTTGAAATCGATCTGAAGGATCGTGGAGGTGTAGGCGCCCAGGCCGAAATAGGCGGCATGCCCAAGCGAGAGCTGCTTGGCGTAACCGCCCATCAGGTTCCAGGCGGTGCCGATGAAGGAGAACAGAAGGATGCGGATGAAGATATCGATGGCAAACGAGCTCTTCACGACGAGCGGAAGCGCGATGACGATGGCCGTCCCGAACGCGAGAAGGATGATGCTGCGTGTGCTCAATCCCAGGGATGTCATCGCGCCCTGCCTCCGCCAAGGCCGGTCGGTTTGAAGGCGAGCGTCAGGAGCAGCATGGCGAACACCACGATCAATCCGGAGTCCGCGCCGACATACTGGATGCCGAGCGACTCGGCTATGCCCATCATCAGGCTCGCGACCAGCGCGCCGACCACGTTTCCGAGCGTGCCGAGGACGACGGCGACAAAGGCCATCAGCACGAATACCTGCCCGACAAACGGATAGGCGGAATAGAACGGCATGAGGAGCGAGCCGGCGGCGCCTGCAAGTGCGAGTGCAATGCCAAGGGCCATGCAGAAAACCCGATCGGGGTTGATGCCCATCAGCATCGCCACGTCGCGGTTTTGCGCAGCCGCCCGCATCGCCTTGCCAAGGTCGGTCGTGTGCAGGAACACCCAGAGCGCGCCGCTCAGCGCCATCGCGACGACGAAGGCGATGAGTTTTGCCATCGGGATATAGAGCCCACCGATATGGAAGGCCTCGTCGGAATACCATGTATGGACGGTCCGGTAGTTTGCCGTGAAAAGCATCAGAGCGAGGTTCAGCAGCAACAGCGAAAGCGCGAACGTCAGGAAAATCTGCGGCATGTCATTTGGCCCCAGCACCCTGCGGATCAGAAAATGCTGGATCAGAACGCCGGCCACGAACAGCACCGGCATCGAAACGAACAGCGAGAACAGGGGATCGATGCCGAACTGACTGGCGAGAAAGAAGCTGATGTACATCCCGATCATCACGAATTCGCCCTGGGCGAAATTGACGATCTTGACGACGCCGAAGATCAGCGTGACGCCGATGCTGACGAGCGCGTAGAATTCCACCAATGAGCAGGCCGTTGATGACGGCCTGAGCCACAGTCTCCCACATCTGGTGCCCGCTTCAGGTTTTCATGAGGGGCGCGCGCGCATCTTCCTTCGGGAAGACGCTGGCGAGATCGCCGTTCTGCCACTGCACGCCGACAGGGTGTCCGTAGATGTTCTTGCCGTCGGGGCCGAACTTGACCTTGCCGCCGGGCGCCATGGCTGCGTAGCCGGAAGATACGTCGAGTGTGGACAAAGCTTCGCGAACCTTTTGCGGGTCTGCCGAGCCCGCGCGTTCCAGCGCATCCGCCAGCATGAAGGTCTGCGCGATCAGCCCGCCTGCATATTCGAAAAGAAATTCGCCGGTGCGTTTCTTGAACTCGACGTTCACCTTCTGGGCGTCTTCGCTGACGTCGTGATTCCAATGCGCCACGCCCTGCAGGCCCTCGGCAAGCTTTCCGACATTCTTGTAGAAATCAGGGATGACGAAGCCTCCCGAACCGCCATTGATCGAAACATTGAGCCCGAATTGCTTGACCGTGCGAACAATAAGAATGAGATCGTTCAGGTAGGAGACCGAGAACAGTGCGTTCGCGCCCGAAGACTTCACCTTGTTGATGAGCGGGCTGGCGTCGGTGAATCCGGCCGAATACGGCTCGAACATCACGATCTCGACGCCTTCGCCTGGCGCGAGCTCCTTCAGTCCGTTCGATGTCGATGTACCGAAGGCGGTATTCTCGAAGATCACGGCGACCTTTGGCGTGTCGCTGACGAGCTTCGACATCTGCAACTGGGCGCGGGCAAATTGCGAGGCGCGCGCGAAGGGCGTGAACGTATAGGTGCGTCCCTTGTTGAGCTGGTCCGAACTCGATCCCGTGATCAGCGGAACCTTGGCGCGTTCCGCGACTTCGCTCGCGATCAACGTCAGCGCGCTGGCGTAGCATCCGTGTATTGCCGAAAGCTTGTTGCCGGTGATGAGCCGGTCGGTCTCCGTGCGCGTCACCGTTGTGTCGCTCTGGACGTCGGAAATGATCAGATTGAGTTTGGCGCCGCCCAGCGACTTGATGCCGCCGGCCTCGTTGACCATGTCGACTGCGAGTTTCGCCGCGGCGACGCATCCCACGCCGATCTGCGCCATGCTTCCGGTGGTTGGGTAGAGCGCGCCTATATTGACGGGTTCCGCTGCCCAGCCACGGAGCGGCACGGCCCCGAATGCGCCGGCTGCGAGCAGACCGCCCGTCTTGATGAGAATCTGGCGGCGGCTCGGCCGCTTTGACGAGGCCTGATTTTGGCGAACCTTGCTGCTTGCGGAATCCTTGCGCGCTTTGTTCATGCGTCTCCCCTTTTCCGGCGGCGACATTGGGTTCGTCCCGCGTGCTTATGGCTGGCATTGAGCCTGTTTTTTGCGATGGTAACCGTATTCAAGATTGTTTACAATACGGTCTCCAATTTATATCTGGTGGTCGCCTGATGTCAGCAGGGGCTACCGTCCAGGTCGGGAAATCATGGTCGGAAAACCAGCCAAACAAGCAACAGTCCGGACGGCAAAAGCACGCCAGCCAACGCCGTCGCGCCCGCGAGAACCGGCCGCTTCCATCATCGCCAAACGCATCGAGGAGGACATAGTACTGGGACGGCGTCAACCGCGGGAGCGTCTCGTCGAGCAGGATCTCTGCGACCTGTTTCAGACCCACCGCGGCGACGTCAGGCTCGCTCTCTTCGAGCTTGAGAAGAAGGGTCTGGTGGGACGCATCCCGAACCGCGGCGCTTTGGTGCGTGGATTAACGCCCCGGGAAGTCAGGGAAATTTACGCGGTTCGCGAAGAGCTCGAGGTGATGGCGGTGCGCATCGTTCCCTTTCCGGTCGACGCGGCAGATATCGAGCGGCTGGAAGAATTGCAGCGACGACACGCCGCGGCCGTCGCGACGGGGGATCTGCTGACGGTCTTCTACAGCAACCTCAGTTTCCACCAGGTTTTGTTTGGCTTGTGCGGCAATGCCTGTCTGATCGAGACCATCGATCTGCTTGCGCAGAAGGTGTACGGAATTCGTTCCTACGCCAACGCATTCCCACAGGCACTCGATCGCGCGCGCCAGGACCATCTGGATATGATCAAGGCGCTTCGTGGCTCGCGCCGCGACGAGCTCGAGGCGCTGACGCGGCGTCATCTGCAGCCCGCTCCGGAAGCCTACATCAAGGACTATGAACGGCGCTTCGGCAAGACCGAGCTACCGCCGCCGCGGTGATGCGATCTCATTCGGCGCTGCTGACCAGCTTGATGCGGGGCTCGGCGGCTTCCATCAGACGGCGGTAGGTTGCGAGATAATCGAGTGCCATTCGACGCGCAGTAAAGCGCGCTTCGAAATGATTGCGGATCATCCCACGGTCAAGCTGAGGCAGCCGGCCGACCGCGGCAACCGCACTGATTTCGTCTTCAACGATAAAGCCGGTCAATCCGTCTTCGACGATCTCCGGAACCGAACCGCGGTTAAAGGCGATCACCGGGGTGCCGCAGGCCATGGCCTCGATCATGACGAGGCCGAAGGGCTCCGGCCAGTCGATCGGAACGAGGAGCCCGATCGCGCCGCTGAGGAAGTCCGATTTTTCACGATCGCCGATCTCGCCGATATATTCCACGAGCGGATGCTCAAGCATCGGGCGAATGATCGCGTCGAAATAGTCCTGATCGGCTCGGTCGATCTTGGCGGCTATTTTCAGCGGAATGCCGCAGCGAATGGCGATCCTGATCGCGCGATCGACACCTTTTTCGGGTGCGATCCGGCCGAGCACACCGAGATAGGAGGGAGCGACCGGCCTTGGGGTCAGAAGATTTTCCGGCAAGCCATGATGGATCGTCCTGAACCAGTTAGCATGCGGCACCGGCCGTCGCTGGGCGTTGGAGATCGAAATCACGGGGACGGAAGGAAACATCGCGAACACAGGCTGGTGCTCCGGCAAATCGAGGCGGCCATGCAATGTGGTCAGAAAGGGAGTCGGCTGTCGGGAAAAAAGCGAGAAAGGATAATAGTCCAGGTGAAAATGCAGGATGTCGAATTCCTCTTCGTCGCATTTTTGCCGAACGCGTTCCAGCATCACCATGTGAAGTGCGTTGGGATCGCGAACGGAACCGTCGAGGCGCAGCGCCTTTGGCCACATCGCATCAAGTTTCGCCGAAGTTCGAGAATCGCCGCTGGCAAACAGCGTGACGTCGTTCCCCAGCGCAACCAATTCCTCGGTCAGCCAATGTATGACTCGCTCGGTCCCGCCATAAAGCTTTGGGGGAACGGCCTCCGTCAGCGGGCCCACCTGCGCGATGCGCATCTCAACTCCTCCCTTTTTTCATCATGAGAAAGCCCCGAATCCAGCCGGCGCCGGAGTGCTGGCAAGGGAACGTTTCCGCATCTGCGAAGTTCCCCGAAAGGGCGCACTTCTTTCACCGGATAGTCTTGCTGATGACATCAGGGCCGATCAGTTTCTTCCCGCGGGCGGCGGTGCGCCATCTTTGCGCTGAGAAGACGGGAGGAGGGGAACTGCAGGGAGGTTTCCTGCATTCGATCTTGCGCAACGTGGTCCGGCCAGGACCCCCCACCAACAGGTCGTGCAGCCACATGGACAGTCTTTCAGGATACGCCCATCGTCCCTTTCCCTTTGTGCTGCGTTACCTTCGGCGACGCCTTCCGTCGCACGTCGTCATTTTCGTTTCAGTGGTTACGGCCGTCATTTGTTCTGTCTGCACCCAGTATGGCGTCAAATATCTGGTCGACGGCCTTTCGGGCGGGCCGACCCAAGCCGGAAGCGTATGGCTCGCATTCGTTTTGCTCATATCGCTGATCGCGGCGGACAACTTTCTCTGGCGGGTAGCGAGCTGGGTGGCGAGCTTCACCTTCGTCGGCGTGACCGGCGATCTGCGTCGCGACATGTTCCGCCACCTCACCGGTCACTCGCCCGGTTATTTCTCCGACCGGATGCCTGGAATGCTGACTAGCCGCATTACGGCCACATCCAATGCCGTGTTTTCGGTCGAGAACATGTTCGTCTGGAATGTGTTGCCGCCATGCATCGCGACCGTCGCAGCCATCGCTCTTATTGGCACCGTGAGCCTGCCGATGGCCGCAGGTCTGATGGTGATCGCAGGCGGGATGGTCGTTGGCATGTTTCATCTCGCGGCTGCGGGAAAGCCGCTGCACGACGATTTCGCCGACAAGGCGGCCGCCGTCGACGGCGAAATGGTCGATGTCATCAACAACATGCCGCTGGTCCGGGCGTTTTGTGGCCTCAGCTTCGAGCACGACCGCTTTGACGCCACGGTCAACCGCGAACTGACGGCGCGCGGGCGCAGCCTGCGCTACCTGGAGAAGCTGCGATTGACCCATGCAGCGGTAACGGTCGCGTTGACGATCGCGCTGTTGGCCTGGGCGATTACGCTTTGGCAAGGCGGCGGCGCAACCACCGGCGACGTGGTGCTGGTCTGCACGCTGGGGCTTTCCATTCTCAATGCGACGCGCGATCTTGCCGTGGCTCTTGTCGACGTCACCCAGCACGTCGCCCGGCTGACCGAGGCGATCGCCACGCTGCTGCTTCCTCACGAACTGCGTGACCATCCGCAGGCCGAGCCGTTGATGAAGAGGGGGGCAACGATTTCCTTCAACAACATCTCGTTCCGCTATCCCGGGGGCCCGAGCGTGTTCGAGAAGTTCAGTCTTCGCATCCAGCCGGGACAACGGGTTGGTCTTGTCGGTCAATCCGGCGGCGGAAAATCCAGTCTGTTCGTTCTCTTGCAGCGGTTCTACGATGTCGAGCACGGCAACATTACAATTGACGGTCAGGACATATCGCGCGTGACCCAGCAAAGCCTGCGAGAGGCAATTTCCGTGGTACCGCAGGACATTTCTCTGTTCCATCGATCGCTGATGGAAAACATCCGGTATGGACGCCCGAGTGCGACCGACGATGAGGTGTTGCGCGCGGCGATCGCGGCGCGTTGCGATTTCGTCGAGAACCTGCCGCAGGGGTTCGAAACCATGGTCGGGGATCGCGGCGTCAAATTGTCGGGCGGCCAGCGACAGCGCATTGCCATTGCGCGCGCGTTCTTGAAGGACGCGCCGATTCTGCTGCTGGACGAAGCCACCGCCTCGCTCGATACGGAATCGGAGGAGGCGATACGCGAGGCGCTCGGCCGCTTGATGCGCGGGCGAACGGTCATTGCGATTGCGCATCGTCTTTCGACACTGCGCGGATTCGACCGGGTGGTGTTGCTGAAGGCAGGAAAGATCATCGAAGATGGGCCGCCGGATCGGCTGATGCAGGGCCAGGGCCCTTATTGCGAACTGGTAAAGCGGGAATTGAGCCGCCTTGAGAGACATGCGGCCTGATTTGCAGTAGCACTGAGTGCGTCCCTCGCAACGCAGGGGAGGGCGATCGAGGTCACATGTCACCAGAATTTGCGACGCAAATTGCAACCCTCAGCGTGGTCGAATTGGTCGCGGAATCGCCGTTCTACATTCCGATGACCGGGCCCGCGGCGCGGCCACGCCGTTCACTCAAGCATGACGATACATTCATTGTGCTCGACTGCCACGGCGACATCGGCGCTTCTGCCGGCGGCCCGGACGGCCTGTTCAATTCGGATACCCGCTATCTGGCGCGACTTGAGCTCAGGCTCGACGAAGTGCAGCCGCTGCTGCTCGGATCCAATCTGCGCGACGACAATTCCGGTCTGGCGGTCGATCTCACCAATCCCGACGTCTATCGCCAGGGACGGATCGTGCTGCGCAAGGACGTGCTGCACATCGTGCGCACGATTTTCCTGTGGCGCGGCGCTGCCTATCAGCGGATCGGTATCCAGAATCACAGCGAGGAAACGGCAAGCTTCGATTTGACGTTGCATTTCGACAATGATTTCGCCGATCTCTTCGAGGTGCGGGGTGAGCGCCGTCAGCGCCGGGGCATCGGCTCCGGCAAACTGGTCAGCCTGTCCGAAGTGGTGCTCGAATATATCGGGCTCGACGAAAGGACACGCGTCACGGCGCTGCAGTTTGATCCGCGCCCGACACAGCTTGCGGTAAATGTCGCGACCTATCATTTCGATCTCGCCCCGCGACAGGTAGGCTCGGTGTTCGTTGTCGCAACGTGCAACAAGCAAACCACATCAAAGCCTGTGCCGTTTTTTCGCGGCATGCTTGCCCATCGCCGCGAGATGCGCCGGTCGACAAGGGGTACCACAAGCATCGAAACGTCGAACAATATTTTCAACGAAGTGCTGTGCCGCTCGATGGCCGATCTCAACATGCTGATGACGGATACGCCGCAGGGGCGGTACCCTTATGCAGGCATCCCCTGGTATTCAACGACGTTCGGCCGCGACGGAATCATCACCGCGTTGCAGATGTTGTGGATCGATCCGCGGGTCGCGCGCGGCGTATTGAAGCGGCTTGCCTTGTACCAGGCCAAGACGGTCGATCCGCTCGCTGATGCGGAGCCCGGAAAGATCCTCCACGAAATGCGCGGCGGCGAGATGGCCGCGCTGCGTGAAGTTCCTTTTGCACAATATTACGGCAGTGTCGATGCGACGCCGCTGTTCGTGCTCCTGGCCGGTCTTTACATCGAGCGCACCGGTGACGATGAAACTCTCAGCGAGATCTGGCCGTCGATTGAAGCTGCCCTGGCGTGGATCGATGGGCCGGGCGATTCCGATCGTGATGGTTTCATCGAATATCGGCGCGCCTCGGAGCAGGGCCTGGCAAACCAGGGCTGGAAGGATTCGTATGACGCGATCTTTCATGCCGATGGAAGGCTCGCAGAAGGTCATATCGCTTTGGCAGAGGTTCAGGGTTACGTCTTTGCCGCCAAACGGCTGGCCGCCCTGTGTGCCCAGCGCATGGGGCTGCCGGAGAAAGCGCGGCAGCTCGAGGCGCAGGCGCGACGGCTGGCAGAACGTTTCGAAGAAGCGTTTTGGTGCGATGATCTCGACACCTATGCTCTCGCGCTCGACGGTGACAAGCAGCCGTGCCGGGTACGCACCTCGAATGCCGGACAATTGCTGTTTACCGGGATCGCTCGCGAGGACCGCGCCCGCAGGGTCGCGGCTGATCTGATGCGGCCGCATTTCTTTACGGGCTGGGGTATTCGCACCGTGGCTCGCGGGGAAGCGCGATACAACCCGATGTCCTATCACGATGGTTCAATCTGGCCGCACGACAATGCGTTAATTGCGTTAGGGCTGGCGCGCTACGGTCTGAAGCATTCGGTCGAGAATGTGTTCAAGGGGCTGTTCGACGCCGCGACCTACATGGATTTGCGGCGCCTTCCGGAGCTGTTTTGCGGATTTCAGCGAGAGAAGGGGCGCGGACCGACGCTCTATCCGGTGGCTTGCGCGCCGCAAGCCTGGGCCAGTGCGACGCCGTTCACCTTGCTGGAAGCTGCCCTCGGACTCGAATTCGATGCGCGGCGCGCTGAAATTCGCCTGCGCAACCCCCGGCTGCCGGCCTTCCTCAATGAGGTGATGCTCCGCGGACTGCAGCTGGGTCCTTCGAGCGTCGATCTTTGTATTCGCCGGCACGGCGATGACGTGTCGCTGGAAGTTATGGGTACAAGAGGCCAGGTCCAGGTTTCCCTCGTGCTGGCGCATTGAGCGTCGCGCGCTCCGCGGCAATTGCACGGGCGGAAGGCAGTTGCGCCAGGCGGAGTTGGCCGCCGATCGAGGAGAGAATATGCGCACCAGATATTTGCTGATGCTTCCGTTCGCCGGTTTCGCGGCGTGGTTCGCGACGTCCTGGGCACGGGGTGAGGAAAACCCGCCTCAGTCGCCCCAACAGCAACGGGAGACGCCGAGCGCGCCCAAAGAGGCCGCACCTCCACCCTCGGTCACAATCATCGGAGCGCGCGAGGCTCATGGCGTGCTCGGTCGCGATGTCCGCAGTCCAACCGACGAGAATATGGGACGGATCGTCGACGTGATCGTGGACCCCACAGGCACGGTGCGCGCGGCAGTCATCGACTTTGGCGGCTTTCTCGGAGTTGGCAGCCGGAAAATCGTCGTCGACTGGAGCGCGCTGCATTTTGGGCGTGTCGCCAACAAGAGCGACAGCATCACACTCGACCTGACCAAGGAACAAGTCATGGCTGCGCCAGAGTACAAGGAAGGCACGCCTATGGTCGTGCTGGGTGCCTCCGGCAGCCTCCAGCCCTGGCAATTTGAGCGCTAGAGCATGATCCGAAAAAGTGGAAACCGGTTTTTCGAAAAGATCATGGTCAAGCAAAGGGATGAGCTGTGTTCCGATTCCGTGCCATCAGAACAACATCCAGCTAAAGCGGAGAAATATGTTGTTTGCGCACGCTTCTCCACACACGATTGAGCAGGTCCGTGCCGATGACCGTGCATGTTTCGTCGGACCGTGATCATCGAATGCCGCCTTCTGCACCCAAAGCGGCATCCGGTGAGCCGCCACCAGCCCCGTCGCGGGAAAGCCTGCGCGGTCTGGACTGGTTCATCTTCTTCCTTGCGGATGTGCAAACCGGCTTTGGTCCGTTCGTTGCCGTTTATCTGACGACGCAGAAGTGGACGCAGGTCGAAATCGGCTCGGTGCTGTCGATCGGTGGCATTGTGGCTTTGATCGGCCAGATGCCCGGCGGCGCCATTATAGACGCGGCCCGATCCGAACGGCTGGTGGCAGCGCTTGCCGTGGCCACGATCGGTTGTGCGGCCCTTGCCTATGCCGCGTGGCCGATTTTTCCGGTAGTCGCGGCCGCTGCGACGCTGCACGCGGCGGCCAGCTGCGTGCTCGGTCCCGCGATTGCGGCGATCAGTCTCGGTCTCGTGGGGCCGCTTGCCATCGGGGAACGACTGGGACGCAATGCGCGGTTTGCCTCGCTTGGCAACGGCGTTGCTGCCGCCGTGATGGGAACAACCGGCTACCTGCTGTCGAGCCGTGCAGTTTTTCTCGTCACCTTCATTCTGGCGATCCCGGCCTTGCTCTCCCTGGCACGCATCCGCGAGCGTGAGGTCGATATCGCACGGTCCCACGGAGAAGTGCCGCGCACCGCGCCAGAGGCCAAGTCGACTAGTGTTCTGGTTCTTGTACGCCAGCGCGCCCTGCTGGTTTTCGCCTTCAGCATCATGCTGCTTCAACTCGCCAACGGGGCGATGCTGCCCCTGATGGCGGGCGTCGTGACCACCCGCTCAAGCAAATGGGCCACGGTATTGATCGCCGCCTGCATCATCGTGCCGCAGGCGATCGTCGCGCTGACTTCGCCGTCGGTCGGGCGCAAGGCTCAGCAATGGGGAAGGCGGCCGCTGCTTCTGACCGGGTTTGCCGCGCTGGCGATTCGCGGGGCGTTGTTTGCCACGGTCCGCGACCCCTATGTGCTCGTCGCGGTCCAGGTGTTCGACGGCATCACTGCGGCGGTATTCGCCGTGATGATTCCGCTGATTGTGGCCGACATTACTTTCGGAAGCGGTCACTTCAATCTTGCACAGGGGATTCTTGGCACCGCGACCGGCATTGGTGCCTCGCTCAGCACCGTGCTCGCCGGTTACGTCAGCGACAAATTCGGCAGCAGCATCGCCTTTTCGGGGCTCGCTGCCATCGCGGCAGCGGGCCTTGCCGTTGTCTATCTGGCGATGCCTGAGACCTGCCCGGGCAAGCGAGTGTGAGCGTCAGGCGTCCATATTGCGCAGGCGCTGCCGGTTGCGAAGGACGATCTGGCGGGCGCCCGAAAAACCGAGGACCCCTTGCGTGTGGAGCTGCGAAAGCGCTCTTGAGACGGTCTCCAGCGTAAGTCCGAGGTAATCGCCGATATCGCGGCGGCACATCGGCAGCGCCATCAAACCGGCGACAGCGAGCCTGCGATCCATTTCGAGAAGGAAGGTGGCGACGCGCTCCATCGCGGTCTTGCGTCCGAGAAGCAGCATGTGATCTTCGGCATGCCGGAGGTCGCCGGCGGTCATGGCCCAGAGCTTTCGTGCGACCTGAACGTCGGTCCCGGAGGCGTGTTCGAGACTGCGCCGCTTCACCAGTCGCACCGTAGTATCGACGATCGCTTCCGCGGCAAGCCGATGAACGGTTCCCGATTCCAGCCCGAACACGTCGCCGGGCAGATGGAATGCTCCGATCTGGCGCCGTCCGTCCGTGAGCAGTTTATAGCTGCGGACTGCACCCGAGATCACCTGGTAGACGTATTCCGCCGGTTCGTCTTCTCCATAGATCTCCTCGTCCTTTCGGTAGGAGAATTCAGTGGCGACAAGACCGGCGTGACCGGTGATCGCGCCGAATGCGTCGGTAGCGGGGTGAGTAACCGGTTGGACCTTGTTGCCAATGACCGAGGGAACGGCGAACGACTGATTGAGCATGACCATCTCCTTTGCAGCGGATGGCCGAGTACTAGGGGAACTGGCCCGCTTTCGAAATTTCGCGAGATATCTTAGGGAGGTTTACCTACGTATAATCCCGGAGGTCCCGCCGTGGTCAATGCGGCTGGTGACCGGCGCGGTTTTCCTCGATCGCGCCCCGGATATGCGTGAGCAGGCTGTCATCCAGCAGCGGTTTGCGCAGAACGTGGTGCACTCCTACCGCTTCCGCCCGGGCAGAGATGTTTTCGTCGGGGTAACCGGTTATCAGAATAACCGGCGTAGCAATGTCGCGGTTTCGCAGCCGGCTGGCCAGATCAACGCCATTCATGTCCGGCATCTTGTAGTCGATCACAAGGCAGTCGACGCTATTGAGGCCCAACGCGCGCAGCAGGGCGGCGCCCGTCGTGAAGGTTCGAACATCGAATCCATCCGTCTCGAGCAGGAAACGCAACGAGCCAAGCACGTCGGGATCGTCGTCTACTACATAGACAGCAGGTTTTGCGGCCGATCTCATCGGAAAGCCTACATGCTCGTTTTGTAAAACATACATGTATCGGGGCTTTACGGGTTGATTTAGCTCAATCCTTCAAGAGACCTGCGCGCATCGCCAAACGGACCAGCTCGGAGAGGCTGCTGGCCTGCATCTTTGTCATCACGTTGGCCCGGTAGACTTCGATGGTGCGGGGACTGATGTCATAATTGCGGGCGATCATCTTGTTGGATAGTCCCGCAATCAGCCCCTCCATGACTTGACGTTCGCGCGGGCTGAGGGTGGCTACCCGTTCGGCGATGTCGCGTGTTGCCGCTTCGTCTTTCGCCGCGGGCTCCCCCTGCCGGATCGCCAATTCGATCATCGCGACCAGGCGGTCGTCTTCGAAGGGCTTTTCAAGAAAATCAACGGCTCCAAGCTTCATTGCCTCGACCGCGAGCGGAACATCGCCATGACCGGTGATGATGACGATCGGAAACGGGCTATCGAGTTCTTTCATGCGCTTGAGAAGCTCGATTCCGTCAATGCCGGGCATCCGGACATCGGAGACGACGCAACCGAAGTCGAGCTTTGAAAGTCCCTCGAGAAAATTCACCGCATTCTCGAACAGCGTGACGTCGAAATTGGCAGCGTCAAGAAGGAAGCTGAGCGAATCCCGCATCGCCGCATCGTCATCGATGACGTAAACTTTTGGCTTGCCCGACATTCTTCAACTTTCTCTTGATGCGGCGGGTAGCGTGAAACGAAAGGTTGCCCCTCCCGAGGCATTGCTTTCCGCCCACATGCGCCCGCCATGTGCTTCTATGATCGATCGACTGATGGAGAGTCCCACTCCCATCCCAGTCTCCTTGGTTGTGAAGAAGGTTTGAAAAAGGTTGGCCTTGACGTCGTCCGGGAAGCCGGACCCGGTATCGGATACCGAAATTTCGATCATGTCCTCGGCGACCGGATTGTTGGAGACCGCGAGCTCCCGCACCGGCGATTGCGCCATGGCCTCCAGAGCATTGCGAAACAAATTCACCAGAACCTGCTGAATCTGAACCCGGTCCACCAAAACGAGGTCGAACTCGGGGTTCAGGTTGAAGCGGAGCTGGATATTCTGGTCGCGCGCGCCCGCGAGTCCAAGCGCGCCGGCTTCCTCGATCAATTTGGAGAGGCTTTCGACCCGTTTCTCGGATTCTCCGCGGGCAACGAAGTCGCGCAGACGGCGAATGATCTGGCCGGCGCGAAGCGCCTGGTCGGCCGCGCGAGCCATGGCGCTTTCGATCTTCGGCGCATTGGGATCGGTGCTCCCCTCCAAAAGCCTGCGCGAGCCCTTCATGTAGTTGCTTATTGCCGCGAGCGGCTGATTGAGCTCGTGCGCCAGCGCGGATGCCATCTCGCCCATCGCGGTAAGGCGGGAGATATGAACGAGCTCGGATTGAAGTTCCTGGAGCCGCGCCTGCGTCTGTTGATGTTCGGTCAAATCGCGCACGAATCCGGTGAAGTAAGGCTCTCCGTCCGATCGCATTTCGCCGATCGACAGGTGCATCGGGAAGGTGGTTCCGTCCCGCCGCATGCCTGTCACAATTCGGCCGATCCCGATGATGTGCTTCTCACCCGTGGAACGGTAGCGCGCCAGATAGCCATCGTGACGCGCCCGGTCCGGCATGGGCATCAACTCGCTGACATTCATGCCGATCGCTTCTCGTTCGACATAGCCGAACATCCTCTCGGCGGCGGTGGAAAAGAACTGCACGATGCCATGGCCATTAATGACGATCATGGCATCCGGCACCGTATCCAGGATCGAGCGTAGGTGACTTTCCCGGATTCTCAGGGCGTCTTCGAACTTCTTTTCTTCATCGATATCCAGGACGATTCCGCTGATATGACGGGGTGTGCCGGCATCGTCCCTGACGAGCCTGCCGCGGGTGCGCAGCCAGTGGCCCGATTCCGTGCTGCCGCCAATTTTGAAGGAAACGTCCAGATCGCCGCCTCCCTCGGCGACCCTCTTGATGGCCCGATCGGCGCGTTCACGATCCGCCGGCTCAAGGAGCGAAAGAAACATTCCATAGGTCACCACCCGATCGCGCGGGATGCCGAAAAGGCTCTTTGCGGTGTCCGACCATTCCAGTTTTTGCGTGCCCAGATCGAGGTCCCACGTACCGACCCCAAATCCCTCGATCCGGAGCCGCAGTGGCTCGTTGCGGACCGGATCATCGGGCGATAGTTGAATTGTGCCGGGCACGCTCGAGCCTTCGCTAATCTGATCCAGCCCGTCGCTCCCGCGACGGGGCGTGCAGGCTGCTAAATCCTGTGATGGTCCCACAATTTCGCCGAAGGAGGAGGCGGATGCAAGTTCCGTCAGCGGAAAATCCGGGCGCGATCATCCAAGGAAGCACGTGCGTGCCAGCGGGCAATCTGCGGGTCAGGCCGCCACTTTGATCTATCTCATCCTGCCTCCCGGTTTTGGGCGCTAAGCATGTCTGAGGAGTTATGGAGATAGTGGATGACATATGCGACCGTCATGGTCAGCCTCGCGCTTGATCAACCCAACGACGCCCGTCTCGCCGTCGCGTGCCAGATCGCTGAAAAATTCGATGCCGGTATCGTTGGGATCGTGGCCGCGGTTTTCAGCCCACCGCTCTACTTTACGACCGGAGAGGTGGCCCAAAGCCTGGTCGAACAGGGAGAGGCCTCGGTCAAGCGGCGGATGTCGGAGCTGGAGGAGCAGTTTCGCGAAGCGGCCAAAAACCGGGCCAAGCATATCGAATGGCGCTGTGCGACCGATTTCCCGGCGCGTTATGTACTACAGGAAGCGCGATGCGCCGATATCATCGTCAGCGGCGGTCGCAGCGATGCCCTTTCCGATCCGTTCGCCCTGATTACCCCGAGAGATCTCGTGATGGAGGCCGGCCGTCCGCTGCTCGTCGTGCCCGACTCCGTCGACTGGCTCGATCTGCGAAGCATGCTCGTTGCCTGGAAGGACACGCCCGAGGCAAGGCGGGCAATCGTCGCCGCATTGCCGATGCTTCGCAAGGCCAAGCACGTAACCGTCGCGGAGATCGTCGAAGCCGACGCCGGTCAGGCTGCTGCGGCCGAGCGAGTCCGCGATGTTGCAAAATGGCTGTCGCTTCACGGCGTATCCGCTTCGGAACTCGTCGCGCCGCAGGACGAGGACCAGGACACGAGCGCCCAGCTGGACACCTTGTCCGGCAATGTCGGCGCCGGAGTGATCGTCGCGGGCGCCTACGGTCATTCCCGGTTTCGCGAATTGATCCTTGGCGGCATAACTCAGCATCTGATCACCCAAACCGCCCGTTGCGCGTTGTTGTCACATTAGAGGCCCCGTTGCGGGCAATATCGATCGGATCACACCTTGTACCAGTTTCTTCAGCAAACCGTCGGCGACTACATGACGCGGACCGTCAAGACCGTGACGCGTGAGGTGTCGGTACGCGACTTGAACGAGATGTTCGAACGGGACGACTTCAACACGTATCCGGTCGAAGAGGATGCACAGGTCGTGGGGCTGGTGACCAAGTTCGATGTGCTCAAGTGCTTTGCCTTTACGCCGAGCCAGATGGTTCCTCACTACGATGATCTGATGAACCGGACCGTCGCCGACGTCATGACCTCGCCATTTATCTATGTCGGCGCGGATACCAAGTTGACCCGGGTGCTGCAGCTCATGGTCGAGCACAAGATCAGGAGCATTCCCGCAATCGACGGCGAACACCGGCTTGTGGGCATTGTCGCCCGCGAGGACATTCTCAGGGCGCTTGCGTCCTGTGCCGGCAGGGACAGTTAAGTCGTTCGGCCAGGTCGCCTGAGCGAGTTCCGCCCGGACGGTTCCCCAAAGTCCAATGCGATCACGAAGCATCGGCCTCTGCGGAGGACGAGGTGCTAGATGCCGCCTTCGACAATCGCGTCTTGCTTATGCTGCCGGCTCATCGCGGCTCTTTCTGAGTGAAGTTGATCTCGATCAAATCGCCGCGCGAGCGACTATGGTTTTTAGCGGCGTGTCCTTCAGAGAGATTCCACATGAGCCAGGCTAGTTCGAAGTCGATGACCATTGGTGAGAGTGGGTTGGCGGCTTTTTTCACGGTAGCCGCCTTTCTTGGTGTGATAGCCGCAGCGAAGGCCATCGACGCCCCGTTCGCATTTCATGCCACCCTCGCAGCCGCCGCGAGCCTTGCGTCAGTTTTCATGATCCTCAATCGGTACTTCGACCGTCCTGCGTCTCTGCCGCCGCAGGAGATCAATGGACGACCCAACTACAATTTCGGCCCGGTCAAGTTTTCCTCCGTCATGGCGATGTTCTGGGGTATCGCCGGATTTGCCGTAGGGCTGATCATCGCGTGTCAATTGGCGTGGCCGGCCCTCAATCTCGACTTGCCGTGGACCAGTTTTGGCCGGCTGCGGCCCCTTCATACGTCGGCAGTGATCTTTGCCTTTGGCGGCAACGTG
Organism: uncultured Alphaproteobacteria bacterium; assembly: GCA_963820275.1. Classification (GTDB taxonomy): domain Bacteria; phylum Pseudomonadota; class Alphaproteobacteria; order Rhizobiales; family Xanthobacteraceae; genus Bradyrhizobium. The sequence continues at coordinate 175,469 of CAWFZL010000015.1, read as the reverse complement.
CTGATCGCCGCCTCGTTTTACGTGGTGCAGAAAACGTCGCGGGTTCGTCTCGCCGGCGATCTGGCGCCGTGGTTTGTCGTGGTCGGCTATAATTTCTTCATCCTGATCGCCGGTACCGGCTACCTGCTCGGCGTAACGCAGAGCAAGGAATACGCCGAGCCGGAATGGTACGCCGATTTCTGGCTGACGATCGTCTGGGTGGTCTATCTGCTGGTGTTCCTCGCAACGATCATCAAGCGCAAGGAACCCCACATCTTTGTGGCCAACTGGTTCTTTCTCGCCTTCATCATCACCATCGCCGTGCTCCACCTGGGTAACAACCCCGCGGTGCCGGTATCGGTGTTCGGCTCCAAGTCCTACATCGCCTGGGGTGGCGTTCAGGATGCGATGTTCCAGTGGTGGTACGGGCACAACGCCGTCGGCTTCTTCCTCACCGCCGGCTTTCTCGCGATCATGTACTACTTCATTCCGAAGCGCGCCGAGCGGCCGATCTATTCATATCGTCTCTCCATCGTGCACTTCTGGTCATTGATCTTCCTCTATATCTGGGCGGGCCCGCATCATCTGCATTATACGGCGCTGCCGGATTGGGCACAGACGCTCGGCATGACCTTCTCCATCATGCTCTGGATGCCGTCCTGGGGCGGCATGATCAACGGCTTGATGACGCTGTCGGGTGCCTGGGACAAGCTCCGCACCGATCCGGTCCTTCGCATGCTCGTGGTGTCGGTCGCCTTCTACGGCATGTCGACGTTCGAAGGCCCGATGATGTCGATCAAGGTCGTCAATTCGCTCAGTCACTACACCGACTGGACGATCGGTCACGTTCACTCAGGGGCGCTCGGCTGGGTTGGATTCGTATCGTTCGGGGCGCTCTACTGCATGGTGCCCTGGCTGTGGAATCGCAAGGGGCTCTACAGTCTCAAGCTCGTGAACTGGCACTTCTGGATCTCGACCATCGGAATCGTGCTCTACATCTCCGCGATGTGGGTGTCAGGAATCCTGCAGGGCCTGATGTGGCGCGCCTACACCCCGCTCGGCTTCCTCGAATACTCGTTCATCGAGACGGTCGAGGCGATGCATCCCTTCTACATGATCCGTGCGGCCGGCGGAGCGCTGTTCCTGATCGGTGCGTTGATCATGGCCTACAATCTCTGGATGACGGTGCGAGCCGGCGAGGCGGAAGTGCAGTCGCCAGTTGCTCTTCAACCGGCGGAATGAGGCGCTGACAAATGTTGAAGCATCAAATTTTCGAAAAGAATTCCATCATCCTGGCCGTCGGAATTCTTGTGGTGGTCGCGATCGGCGGCCTCGTCGAGATCGTTCCGCTGTTTTACCTCAAGAGCACGATCGAGGCTGTCGATGGGGTGAGGCCCTATACTCCGCTGGAACTCGCGGGACGAAACATCTATGTCCGCGAGGGGTGCTATCTGTGCCACTCGCAGATGATCCGGCCCTTGCGCGACGAGGTCGAGCGTTACGGCCACTTCTCGCTTGCAGCCGAAAGCATGTACGATCATCCGTTCCAGTGGGGATCGAAGCGAACCGGTCCGGATCTCGCGCGCGTCGGTGCCAAATATTCGGACGAATGGCACGTCACTCATCTGATCAATCCGCGCTCGATCGTTCCACAGTCGGTGATGCCCGGATATCCGCATCTGGCGCGGACCGAAGTCGATACCTCGACCATCGCGGCGCACCTCAAGACCAACCGCGTCGTCGGCGTGCCCTATACGGACGACCAGATCGACAATGCCGCCGCCGACCTGAAGGCGCAGGCCGATCCGGATGATGCGGGCGTCGATGCCTTTGGCAAGCGCTACCCGAAGGCCGCCGTTCGCAATTTTGACGGCAAGGGTGGCACGCCGACCGAAATGGACGCGCTGGTCGCCTATCTGCAGGTGCTGGGCACGATGGTGGATTTCAAGCTCTACAACGAAAAAGCCAATCTTCGCTGAGGCAGAACGATGCGTGCAATCCTGACCGTTCAGAACTTCGTATCGGATTTTGTCACGACGTTCTGGACCCCGATCTTCGTAGCAATATTCCTGGCAATCGTGGTTTACGCGCTTTTGCCGCGCAACAAGACGGCTTTCGACGAAGCCTCGAAGATGCCGTTGCGGGAGGAGTGAAAGAATTATGGCCGAACTGAACGAAATCGATCACGTCTCCGGCAAGACGACCACGGGTCACGAGTGGGACGGTATCAAGGAGCTCAACACGCCGCTGCCGCGCTGGTGGGTGCTGACCTTCTATGCCACCATCGTCTGGGCGATCGGATACTGGATCGTGTATCCGGCCTGGCCGCTGCTGTCGAGCTACACCACAGGCCTGTTTCACTACTCGTCTCGAGCGGATGTAGCGGTCGAGCTTGCAAATCTCGAGAAGGTGCGCGGCGAGAAAATGGTCGCGCTCGGTTCGGCTTCTCTCGCCCAGATCGAGAAGGACCCCGCGTTGCTCGCTCTCGCACGCGCGCGCGGCAAGACGGTTTTCGGTGACAATTGCGCGCCATGCCACGGCAGCGGCGCGGCCGGCGCCAAAGGTTATCCCAACCTCAACGACGACGACTGGCTCTGGGGCGGAACGCTAGACCAGATCATGCAGACGATTCAGTACGGCGTCCGCTCGGGAAACCCGAAGGCCCATGAGAGCGCGATGCTGGCTTTCGGCAAGGATGGAATCCTCAAGCCCGAACAAGTCGTCACAGTTGCCAATTTCGTTCGCTCGCTGTCCGGCTTGCCGACTGCCCCAGGCTACGATGCGGCTGCCGGCAAGAAACTCTTCGCCGACAACTGTGCCTCGTGCCACGGCGATACGGGCAAGGGAAACCAGGAGGTGGGGGCGCCGAATCTCACCGACAAGATCTGGCTCTATGGTGGCGACGAGGCAACCATTGTCGAAACGATCACCAATGGCCGCAGCGGCGTGATGCCGGCATGGATCGGCCGGCTCGATCCCTCCACCATCAAGGCAATGGCAGTCTATGTTCACTCGCTCGGCGGCGGGCAGTAGAAGCAGCTCTGGCCATGAGCTTTTCGAGGATTTCGCATGAATAGACCGCCTGCCTCATCGAAGCCGCTGACCGGACGCTTCGTGCTTCTGACGCTGCTTTCGTTTTTCGGCGTCGTGTTCGCCGTCAATTTTGTGATGATGAAATTGGCGATCGACACCCTGCCGGGCACCGAAGTGGATAGCGCCTATACGGCAAGCCTCGGTTTCGGGAAGGAGATCATCGCCGCGCACGATCAGGACCTGCGAAGCTGGCGGGTCGAGGCGCATATCCAGCGCGGCGCCGACGGCAACGCGACGCTGCAGGTCGAGGCTCGCGACAAGCACGGTGCGCCGGTATCGGGCCTGAAGTTTCAGGGCTTGCTCGAGCGGCCGACCGACCGGCGGGCGGATCGGCCGCTGGGACTGGCCGAAGTCGGGATTGGTGTCTATCGAGGGACGGCTGAGCTCGTCGCAGCGGGACAATGGGATCTGGTTATCGAAGGCGACGTCTCCGGAAAGCGCATGTTCCTGTCCAGGAATCGCGTGCTGCTGAACTAGAAGGCCGGCATCATGCAAGTCGCGCGAGACTTTTCCCATTACGTCAAGGACGCGGGTTCGGGCGTGCAGCACATCGATCTGGCAGTCGAAGGCGTCAACTGCGCCGGCTGCATGTCGAAAATCGAACGCGGACTTTCGGCGATCCCTGACGTCACGCTGGCGCGGGTAAACCTCACCGATCGCCGTGTCTCGCTGGAATGGAAGCAGGGAGCGCTCGACCCGTCTCAATTCATCGACCGCCTGGCCGAGCTTGGCTACAAGGCCTATCCCTTCGAAACCGCCGGTGCTGAAGCTGCCGAGATCGAGCAGTCGCGTTTTCTGTTGCGCTGTCTCGGTGTTGCGGCTTTCGCCACGATGAATGTGATGATGCTTTCGGTTCCGGTATGGTCCGGCAACATCAGCGACATGCTTCCTGAGCAACGCGACTTCTTTCACTGGATGTCGGCGCTGATCGCGATACCAGCAGCGGCCTATGCGGGACAGCCCTTTTTCCGCTCGGCATATCGGGCCTTGCGAACACGCAACGTCAACATGGACGTTCCGATCACCGTCGGCGTTCTGCTTGCGCTTGGCATGTCGCTTGTCGAGACCGTCAACCACGCCCAGCACACCTATTTCGATGCGGCCGTCATGCTGCTGACCTTTCTCCTGGTCGGCCGCTACCTCGATCAAAGCATGCGTCGGCGAACGCGAGCGGTCGCGGGCAACCTCGCCGCGCTTAAAGCCGAGAGCGCCACGAAGTTCGTCGGGGATAACGAGATTGCAGAGGTGCCGGTGGCAGCGATCCACCCGGGCGACGTTGTCCTGTTGCGGCCCGGCGAGCGATGCGCAGTGGACGGTACGGTGATCGACGGGCGTTCCGAGATCGACCAGAGCGTGATTACGGGCGAGACGCTCTTTGCGAAGGCGGAGGCCGGTACGCCCGTCTATGCCGGTTCGCTCAATATTTCCGGGACGTTGCGCATACGGGTCTCGGCCGCGTCGGAGGCAACGTTGCTCTCCGAAATCACCAGACTCCTCGACAATGCGTTGCAGGCGCGCTCGCGCTATATCCGCCTTGCGGATCGGGCCTCCCGGCTCTACGCACCTGTGGTGCATGCGACCGCACTGCTGACTGTGATCGGCTGGGTTCTTCTGGGCGCGAGTTGGCACGATGCCGTCGTCACAGGCATCGCCGTTCTCATTATTACCTGTCCCTGCGCGCTCGGGCTTGCGATCCCCACCGTGCAGACGGTCGCGTCGGGCGCGATGTTCAACGCGGGCGTCCTGCTCAATTCGGGTGATGCCATCGAGCGCGTCGCCGAGGTCGATCACGTCATCTTCGACAAGACGGGAACTTTGACCTTGCCGGATCTCGAAGTCGTCAACGCTGCCGGTGTTCCCGAATTCCTGCTGGAGCTCGCCGGACAGTTGGCGCTTTCGAGCCATCACCCGGTTGCCGCGGCCGTGGCTCGCGTTTCAAATGCGAAAGCGCCGCTGACCGGCGCGATCGAAGAGCCCGGGCAGGGGGTGCGCGCCACGGTGGGCGGCGTAGAGGCACGGCTTGGGCGTCCCTCGTTTTGCGGGGCCGAAAAGATAGCCGCAGACCGCGCGGATCTCGATCCCGAGGCATCTGTCGTTGCCTTCAGGTTTGGTGACGAGAAGTATGTATTTTCCATTCGACAGGCGCTGCGCCGTGACGCGCGCGCGATCATTGCGGGGCTGACCAAGCGGAACATCGCGGTTGAAATCCTCTCGGGCGACCGCGAGCCGGCGGTCCGCTCTGCCGCACGCGAACTTGGAGTTCATCAGTGGCGGGCGGCGGTAACGCCGGCCGACAAGATCGCCCGCATCGATCAACTCAAGCGGGACGGATACAGGGTAATGATGGTCGGCGACGGACTGAACGATGCGCCATCCCTGGCTGCGGCGCACGTCTCGATGTCGCCGATCAGCGCGGCGCATTTGAGTCAGGCGACAGCCGATCTGGTCTTCCTCGGCAAGCCATTGGCGCCGGTGATGGCGGCGATCGATTTTTCGCGCAAGGCGCTGCGCCTGATGCGCCAAAATCTCTGGCTTGCGGTCGGCTACAATATTCTGGCGGTTCCGATTGCCATCAGCGGGGTGGTGACGCCTCTGATCGCGGCCGCAGCGATGTCGGGCTCCTCGATCCTCGTCATGCTGAATGCGTTGCGGGCGCGCCGCGTCGCGCAAGGGAGAGCGCCATGGAAGTGATGGTCATCCTGGTGCCGTTGGCGCTGGGTCTCGGGTTCGTTGGCCTGCTCGGTTTTCTCTGGTCGCTGAGGAACGGCCAGTATGACGATCTTGAAGGCGCGGCCTGGCGCGCGATCGCCGATGACGAGCCTCCGCCAGGAGATGAATCCGCCGAACGCATGAATCAGGGCGAGACGGTCTTGCGATAGAGCGAACCGTACAGGGAGGCGGAAGCTTCCCAGCTGAAGGATCGCGACATTGCGCTACGCCGCATGGCATCCAGCCGATCCTTCGCCGTGAAGGTCGAAAAAGCGCGGCGGATGCCGCCCAGGAATGACTCGATGGACGGATGGGAGAACAGAAATCCGGTCTCGCCATCGGTGATTGTCTCGGCCAATCCGCCGGTTTGACGGCCGATCGGGAGTGATCCGAACCTCTGCGCATACATCTGGCTCAGTCCGCACGGCTCGAAGCGCGAAGGCATCAGCGTAAAATCGCTCCCGGCGAAAACCCGCCGCGCCTGGCCTTCGTTGAATCCGATCGTGACACCGATCGCGTCCGGCCGGCGGCGATGCGCATCGACCAGGGCCTGCTCGATACCCGGCTCACCGCTGCCGATGACGACAATCTGTCCACCCGCATCAATGATTTCGTCGGCGGCTGACAGCACGAGGTCGATGCCCTTCTGGTGAACCAGACGGGCGACGAGGCCGAAGATCGGGCCGCGCGACACCGCAAGTCCGAATTGCTGACGGACGTAATCCGAGTTCGCGCGTTTGCCTTCCCAGTCGCCGGCTGCGAAGGGTTGCGCCAGCTGGGCACAGACGCGAGGGTCCCAGCTTTCATCGATGCCGTTGAGGATTCCGGTCAGTCGATGGGCCTCCGAACGGAGACGCAGCAGACCCTCGAGGCCGCAGCCGAGTTCCGGCGTGGTAATCTCCCTGGCATAGGTCTCGCTGACCGTCGTCAGATGTGAAGCGTAGACAAGACCTCCCTTCAGGAAGGATAACTTGTCATAGAACTCGAGACCGTCGATATGGAAGGAGTCCTCTGGTGCGCCGATCCGGCGCAGCGACTCCTTCTCGAACAAACCCTGGTAGGCGAGGTTGTGAATGGTCAGGATGCTTGGGATCTTGACCCCGCTCCACGCGAGGTAGGCAGGCACCAGCGCGGCCTGCCAGTCATTGGCATGCACCAGATCGGCTGCCCAATTCTTGTCCAATGTGCCTGCCGCGAGTTGGGCAGCCGCGGAAGCAAGCCGGCTGAAGCGGATATCGTTGTCGGGCCAGTCACGACCGTCCGCATCGCCATAAGGGTTGCCGGGTCGATCGTATAGTTGCGGGCAGAGCAGTACGTAGACGGGCAGGCCATCCCTGGTCGATCCGAGGCCAAGAGAGCAGGCCGGCATCTCTGCCAAAGCCGGGGAATGACCGACGATTTCGAGGTGAGTGAACTGTTCGACGACGTCGCCATATCCCGGAAGCAAGATCCTGACATCGCCCCAGCGACGGAGCGCCCGGGGAAGTGCGGCCGAAACGGCAGCCAGTCCGCCCACCCGGACGAAGTCATCCATTTCCGTCGTAACGAAGAGGACTTTCAAGAATACCCTCACGCCGCCAGAAGTAAGTTCAGCTATGCAAGAACAGTTCCAGTTTCCCTTTGATTAGATCAGGTGGGATCTACTCGTACGCTGGTGGGGCTCAGGCGGCCCGCTCCCGTTGAGAATGCTTTCCCAAGGGAGCTGCCCGATCTACGGTAACGAAGACCGGGGAACGAGGTTCAACAACAATGTCCAACAACAAGGCCCAGGCATAAGCGGACGCGAGCCAAGGGGATTTCCGAGAATGACAATAACAGCGATCGGTGAGGGGAATACGACAGGCAGCTTCCGCGGACTTCGCGTGCTCGATTTCTCGACGACGATTGCGGGCCCGCACTGCGCACGGATGCTGGCGGATATGGGTGCGGAGGTTATCAAGATAGAGGCCGCAGAGGGGGAGACGATGCGGGCTCGCCCGCCCGTCCGCAACGGCTGCAGCAGCCTCTTCGGTCAACTCAACGCGGGCAAGAAAAGCCTTGTCCTCGATCTGAAGGCTCAGGAAGCGGTCGAAGCGGTCCGCCGGCTGGTTGCGACCGCAGACATCCTCGTCGAAAATTTCCGGCCCGGGGTCATGCGCAGATTGAATCTCGACTACGGCTCCTTGCAGCCGCTCAATCCGGGACTGATCTATTGCTCGATTTCAGGATACGGCCAGACCGGGCCATCGGCGGAATTGCCAGCCTATGCGCCGGTGATCCACGCCGCCTCCGGTTACGATATGGCCCATTTGTCTTATCAGCCGGGGCGGAGCCGGCCCGACTATTGCGGCATCTATCACGCCGACGTGCTGACGGGCGTCTATGCGTTCGGCGCCATCTCGGCAGCCCTCTATCAGCGCCAGACCAGCAGGTCAGGTCAGCACATCGACGTATCGATGCTTGAGTCGATGCTCAGCCTCACACCGAACGAGGTTCAGGGGGCGCAGTTCGAGGTGAAACCGCCGAGCCGCCCGATGTTCGGGCCGGTCCAGACCGCCGATGGTTATGTGATGGTGACGATTGCCAGTGAAAAGACATTCCAGAGCCTGATGAGGGCTTGCGGTCATCCGGAATGGATCAGCGATTCGCGCTTTGCAAGATATGCCGACCGCCGCGATCACTGGACGGATTTGATGGATGGTGTCGAAACCTGGTCGCGGACGATAACGACCGAAAGATGCCTTGCTGAATTGAACGCCAACGGCGTTCCCTGCTCGGCCTATCGCACCGTTGCCGAGGCGTTGGGCGATCCGCAGCTTGCCCACCGCGGCGCGCTGGTCGAGGTGGAGGATGGCGGCGGCAGTTTCAAGGTCGTAAATCTGCCGTTCAGGATGTCCGGAGCCAGGGTCGCCGCAGGCAAGCGCGCCGCGGCGCTGGGCGAACACACGGTCCAGCTTTTGCGTGAAAGCGGCCTTCCCGAAGATCGCATAGCGGCGTTGATCGGAAAGTCGCCCTTTGCGGAACACTGTTGAACGGCCTTGCCGTGGGCTGCTTCTCCAGCCAATCTGAAAACCAATAAAGACGGGAGAGAAGCCATGAAGAGTTTCAAGGTCGCCGAATTCAACGCTCCTCTGAAGGAAGTGGAACAGCCCACGCCACAGCCGTCAGGCACGCAGGTCCTGATCAAGGTGAAGGCGGCCGGCGTCTGCCACAGCGATCTTCACATCTGGGAGGGCGGCTACGACCTCGGCCACGGCCGCAAGCCGCTCTCGCTGAAGGACCGCGGCGTTTCGCTGCCGCGCACGATGGGACATGAGACTGTCGGCGAGATCGTCGCGTTCGGACCGGATGCGAAAAATGATACGGGCGGTCTCAAGATCGGTGACGTAGCGCTGGTATATCCCTGGCTCGGCTGCGGCAAATGCGAGACTTGTCTTGCCGGCGACGAAAACATGTGCGTCAAGCCGGCCGCGCTCGGCGTTTATTGTGACGGTGGTTACGCCGACCACATGATCGTGCCACATCCAAAATATCTGTTGGACCTGAAGGGCCTCGACCCCGTCACGACCGCGCCTTATGCGTGCTCGGGCGTTACGACTTACAGCGCCTTGAAGAAGGTGGAGTTCGCCTTCAAAACCCCGATCGTCATCTTCGGGGCAGGCGGTCTCGGTCTGATGGCTCTGTCGCTGCTCAAGGCGCTGGGCGGCAAGGGTGCCATCGTCGTCGATATCGACGCGCGCAAGCGGGAAGCGGCGGAGAAGGCGGGAGCGCTTGCATCCGTCGACGGCAATGCGCCCGACGCGCTGGAACAGCTTGCGAGCAAGGCCGGCGAACCAATTCGCGCGGTGATTGATCTCGTCGGCAACGCCAAGACTACTCAACTTGGCTTCGACTGCCTGACCAAAGGCGGCAAGCTCGTCATCGTCGGCCTGTTCGGTGGCGGCGCGACCTGGGCATTGCCGCTCATTCCCATCAAGGCGATCACGATCCAGGGCAGTTATGTCGGCAATCTGCGGGAGACACGGGAGCTGCTTGACCTTGTTCGCAGCAAGAAAATCCCGCCGATCCCGGTGACGCCGATGCCGCTCGCCAGGGCCAATGAGGCCCTCATCGATCTGCAGAAGGGCAGGCTGGTCGGTCGAGCCGTGCTGACGCCGTAAAAAACCAATTGACTTCCCGGTCGTGGCCGGGCTTGTCCGGACCGTCCACGTCGTCATGGGCGAGGGGCGTGAGCTCCGAAGCAATCCGGGCTGTCCTTGTCGTCAATGCCCTGGATTATTTCGTTTCGCTCGTAATGACGAGCCAACGTCAGCCAAGCAGGAAATTCCATGTCAGCCAACAATGCGCTCCATATCGCCGTGCTCTCTGGCGACGGCATCGGCCCCGAGGTGATGGCGCCGGCGCTTGAGGTCTTGCGCAAGATCGAACGCACCACGGACCTGAAGTTTCGCTTTACCGAGGCCCCGGCCGGCGCCAACCATTATCTCGAGACCGGCAAATCGATGCCGGACTCGACGGTGCGACTGTGTGAGGAAGCCGACGCCATCCTTCTCGGCGCGTGCGGTCTGCCCTCGGTTCGCTACCCCGATAACACCGAGATCATGCCGCAGGTGGAACTGCGCTTCCATTTCGACCTTTACGCCGGCGTCCGCCCGGCGCGTCTGATCCCGGGCGTGCCGAGCCCAATCGTCGGCGCCGATCAGCGCGGCATCGACCTCGTGGTGATCCGGGAGTCCACCGAAGGCCTGTTTGCCTCGATGGGCAAGGGCGTCGTGACCCATGAAGAAGCGCGCGAGACGCTGGTCATCACCCGGAAAACCTCGGAGCGGCTGTTTGAGTTTTCCTTCCGCCTCGCTGAGCGGCGCAAGGCCCGCGGCCGGCCCGGCGCGCTGACATGCGTCGACAAAGCCAACGTGTTCAAGGCCTTTGCGTTCTTTCGTGAGATGTTCGACGAGGCAGCCGGGCGTCACCCGGAGGTAAAGGCCGACCGACTTTATGTCGACGCTTGCTCCGCGATGCTGGTCAAGCGCCCCTGGGATTTCGATGTGATGGTGATGGAGAACATGTTCGGCGACATCCTCTCGGACATGACAGCCGGATTGATCGGCGGCATGGGGATGGCGCCTTCGGCCGATATCGGCGACCGCCATGCGGTGTTCCAGCCATGCCACGGCACCGCGCCCGACATCATGGGGCAGGGCAAGGCCAACCCGACAGGCATGATCCTCTCGGCCGCGTTGATGCTGGATTGGCTTGCAGACAAGCATGGCCTGGAATCTGCAGCCGAAGCAGGCGAGCGAATCGAGCGGGCCGTCGACAAGGCTTATGCAGGAGGCATCAAGCCGATGGAGTTCGGCGGCCGCAACGGTACCGCCGATATCGGCAAGGCGGTGCTGGAGGCGCTTTGATTCGACGGCCAGGGCCATGCCCGACGGCGATCGTCGCATCGCGACCCGCGGGAATCCCTACGCCCGTGACTTTCCTCCGCCATCAGGCATGTTCTGAAAAATTTCCGGCAAGGGACTGGATCGCAACCTAAATCAGCGAGCGGAAGGCAGAACCTTTCGACGCGGCACTCCGGGGCTCACCGGGCCTTGCGGGCACTCCGGAGCGATGAGCTGAAGGTTCGGCAAGGCTGAACAGAATTTTCGTTGGCAACTATTTTTGAACGAACGTGGTTTATCTTGCGTTACATGGACACCCAACTTGACCAGAAACCGATTCGGGCGCTCAGGCAGCGTTACCCCCTGCTCGACGCCTGGTTGGACGCCATGGACCGGCTCGACGGTCCCCGCTGCAGGATCGCCACGCTTCGGCATGTCGGCACGCAGCGCCGGCCATTGATTCAGTCGATCGAACAACGCCATCCCGTCGGCCGGCGGCGGCTGCCATACCTGGTCGTAAGCCGGTAGGGCCTGGCCGACGTCTTCCCCTCGGTCAGTGGCTCATCGCCCCCTGAAATGCGGCTTGCGCTTTTCCATGAAGGCGCGCCTGCCTTCGCGGAAATCCTCCGAGTCCATGCAGGCTATGCCGATTGCCTTGATGGCGTCCACGTCACGCTGGTCAGGGTCTTTCAACACCTGCGCGATTGTGATCTTGGCGGCCTGAATCGCAAGCGGCGCGTTGCCCGATATGCTGCGGGCGATCTCTAAGGTTGCATCCCACAGTTCCGCATCCGCAACCACGCGATCGACCAGGCCAATCCTCTCCGCCTCAGCGGAGCCGATTCGCATCCCCGTGAACAACAGAAGCCTTGCCCATGATGGCCCGACCAGCGAGACCAGGTGCTTGAGACCCTCATAACCATAGGCAATGCCGAGTTTGGCGGCGGGAATCCCGAACTGGCTGTTCACACCCGCAATGCGGATATCGGCGAGCATGGCAAGCTGCATGCCGCCGCCGAGGCAAAAGCCACGGATGCAGGCAATCGTCGGCTTGGCGAAATTCGCGAGCAGCGCACGTTGGGCGTCGCTACGCCTCGAATATTCTTCCGAAGCTTGCGCGTTGTGGCGGTTCTTTTCGAACTGGCTGATATCGGCACCCGACATGAACGCCTTGTCGCCGGCGCCCGTCAGGATCACGACGCGCACCGTGGGGTCATCGCGCAATTCGATCAACGCCTGTCCCAGCCCCTCCCACATATCGAGCGACATGGCGTTGCGCTTTTCGGGGTTATTGAAGGTGACCACGCCTACCCCTTCTGTGACGCATTTGAGGATCCTGCCCTCGGCGAAGGGTTTTTCGTTCTCTTTGCGAACGTCGAGCATGGGCTTGAGCTTCCACGACTGGGTGTTCTGACGCGGCTGCAATGAAGCATTGCCTGCTCGTTTCAGCAATGGCCAGGGGAGGGAATCGTGACCGGGAGAGGAGCTAGGCGGAAGCTTCCAATTCCCTGAGCGCAACGGTCCTGGCAATTGCGTCAGCGAGGTCCCGCTGTCGGAACGGCTTTGCAAGCTTCGGAATTCCCAGGCCTTCCCCCGGCGGCAACTCCGCATAGCCGGTGGCGAGTATGACCAGCATGTCCGGCTTGTCTGCGCGGATTTTCGCCACGAGTTCCGAGCCGGTCATGCCAGGCATCGCCTGGTCGGTGATCACGAGATCGATATTTTCTTCGTGATGCAGGATCTCGAGCGCGCGCGTTCCGGAAGAGGCGCTGTAGACGGTGTGGCCAAGCTCTTCCAGAAGCGATGATGTATTGAGCGCGACAAGCGGATCGTCATCCACGGTGAGGATAGTGAGTGTTCTGCCCAGGGATATCGATACCATCGGGGTGATGTCCTTACCGACGGAACCTTCATTCTGTGTCCCCACAGCCAACAGGAGTTCCGCGGTCGTGCCTACGCCGGGCTTGCTCTTCAGGATCAATTTCCCGCCCGATTGCTGGGCCATGCCATGGACCATCGGGAGCCCAAGCCCCGTGCCTTTGCCGACCCCCTTGGTCGTGAAAAAAGGCTCCGATGCGCGCTTGAGCGTGGCTTCGTCCATGCCCGTGCCTGTATCGGTCACCGACACGCACACGTAATGCCCCTGTTTCAAGCCCGGCTCGTCAGCCATCGAGCGCTCCGTTGCGCCGATAACGATAGCGCCTCCCTTCGACATGGCGTCGCGCGCGTTCATCGCAAGGTTGAGCAGCGCGAGCTCCAGTTGATGGGGGTCGGCAAGGGCCTTCGGAAGCTTCTCCGGGAAGCGCGTTTCGATATGAATCGACGGCCCGAGTGAGCTTTGCAGGAGCTCGGTCATTCCTTGCACAAGTTCCGGCACGTCGAGTGCCACGAGCTTGAGCTCCTGACGCCGCGCGAACGCCAGCATCCTCTGCGTCAAGGCGGCGCCGCGCTGCGCCCCCTGCACGGCATTGTCGAGCAGCTGCGCGATTTTTGGATCGTCCTTCGGAAGTCTCCTTTGCAGAAGTTCCAGACTGCCCTGAATAGCCATCAGCAGGTTGTTGAAGTCGTGCGCGATTCCGCCGGTGAGGTGCCCGATCGCCTCCATCTTCTGCGCCTGCACCAGCGCCTCGCGAGCCTCATCCAACGCGCGCTGCGCGTTCATTCGCTCGGTAAGATCGCGCGTGACCTTTGCGAAGCCGATGAGGTTGCCCGCATCGTCGCGGATCGGGTCGATGACGACATAGGCCCAGAACTTCGTACCGTCCTTGCGGACCCGCCATCCTTCACTCTCGAACTTGCCCTCGCGCTCGGCGATCCGGAGCGCGCGGAAGGGCAGGCCAGTCTTGCGGTCTTCATCCGTATAAAATCTGGAGAAGGATTCGCCGAGGATCTCGGCTTCATCATAACCCTTGAAACGCTTCGCGCCGGGATTCCAGCTGGTGATGATTCCGTGGGGATCGAGCATATAGATGGCGTAATCCGTCACCGCATCGACCAGAATGCGGTAACGGTCCTCACCGATGGACGAGGCCTTGAACGGCTTCTTACGCTCCACGCATCCCCCATTCCATTGGTGGGCCCCACACGGTCCAATTCAACATCAGGAAACGTCCCGGGAGGCCAAAGGTTCCGGCGGTCTTGCAGGTGGCGCCCGGTGGTTCACCTCGCCAGATGCGCCGTCAACGGATGATTGGCGGCCTGGTTGAAGAAGGCCGCTTCCTCGGCGGTCGCTTCAAGAAGCTGTTCGTCCTGGTCGTAGATATCGTTGCGGAACTGGACCGTCTGGTCTCTGGTCATCCACGCCGTGAGGTAAATCCAGGCGACAGGTACCTTCCTGGGCAAGGCGATATCCTCGCGCTGACCGGTCGCAATCGCTGCATCGATCGCCGCGCGGTTCCATTTCGGCAGCTCCGCCTGCAACAACCACGCCGCGAGATCGCGGACGTTGTCTACCCGCGCGCAGCCATGGGAATCGAAACGGTAGTCGTCGTTGAATAGGTTCCTCTGGTTGGTGTCGTGCATGTAGACCGAGTAGGGATTGGGCATGTCGATCTTCAGCGCGCCCAGCGCGTTCCAGATGCCGTTATGCTGGCGCACAGTGAAACTCGGCGCGCGCGTGCCCGACCAATCGACCGACGCCGGATCGATCGGATTTTCATGCGCATCGAGCACCTCCATGTGCATGCGCGACAGGTAACTCGGGTCCTTGCGCATATGCGCCGATATTTCGGTCTTGGCTATCGATGGCGGGACGGTCCATGTCGGATTGAGGTTTACGCTCGTGATTTCGGCGGTCAGCGTCGGCGACGGCTTCTCGGTCTTTCCGACGATCACGCGATAGCGCCGCACAACGACGTCGTTCTCGATGGCCTCGGCGAACGCAGCGGGGATGTTCACGACCACGTAACGGGGTCCGAACTGGAAATTCGTGTTCTCGAGGCGTTCGAGCGAGGCCTCCAATTGCCTGATCCGCTTCTGAACGGGGACATTGAGCGCGGCCAGCGTCCGAGGGGTCACCGTGCCCGTGGCGGCAAGGCCATGACGCACTTGAAAGCGCTTGACGGCCTCGGCAACCGCCTCGTCGAACGGTCCGGACGCCTTGTCGGCCGCCAGATCGTCGCTGGCGATCAGACGCCGCCGCAAGAGATCGTCGTAAGCTCCGGCGACGTCGATCGCGAATTTGGCATCTGCCGGAATTGTCGGCCATCCGCCGCGTACTGCAATGTCAGAGTAGCTCAGCGCGGCCTCCTTGATCCGCTGCGCCGTGCCTTCGTCGAATATCGGCTCGTGCGAGAGCGTCAGGGCGGCGGCGGAGCGCGCTTCCGGAGTCGACGACGCGACCGCCGACTTGCCGGCCACAGGTTTTGCGGGACTTGCTCCGCCGGCGGGCCCCGCGGTTGCCGGTTTGGCGGCATGCGTCGTAGTGCCGGAGCCGGCCGGGCCCGCGTTCTGGCCAAACGACGGAGCGGTCGCAAGCATCATGGTGGCGGCAAGTATGGTCAGTTTTCGCATGGATAAATCCCGGGGTGATGGCGCGGAGCTTTTGGCAATTCCGGCGTGGAAAGCCGAAGGAGGGAGGGGACTTGTCGCAAAAATCGGTCCTTGAATATCAGCTTTTGAGCGTTGCCCTATCAAGGTTCGACGGCGGCAGTTGCACTGCCCCAACTTTCCGATTTTTAGCCGGTAACTCTCGATTTGTCGCCTGAGCCGCCAATTTGGTTCGCAAGACTCCCGCCCAAGACCTGAAAAAGGATGGGGAAACGGTGCACGGAGATGCTGTGGTCACCTCGGATCGGCTTTGGCGAGGAGGTTTGCGGGCGCTGGCGGCGCGCGCCCTTTAATCCGGCTCCTGCGCCTGCCAGCCCGGAGTTCACGGCTTGGTCTGGCGGAGAAGGTCCGTAACGCCCAACTGCCTCCGGATTGCCCCCACGACATCAGTTGCCGCAGGACATTTACTGGATGCGAATTGACGCCAATTCACGCCCTTGCGGGCCGATTCATTTGCATTGATCGACTGCATCCGCGACGACCTGAAGACCGGCCGGAATTCCTGCGAACTTCGGATTTGGGATACTTAGCCTTCGTTCGCCGCGATCGATTCCATCAAGGATACCAGCTGACGCTGGACGGTCTGATCCTTGATCTTGCTGTAGGCGCGAAGCAATCTCAGGCTGAATGCGCTGTCCAGAAACAGCAAGCTCTCGACCTCGCGGGCCTTGCTGTCGCCGTCGTAAAAAAACGTGACCGGCACGTTGAGCGCGGTTGCGATCTGCTGAAGCCGGGCGGCACCGACGCGGTTGACGCCCTTCTCGTATTTCTGAACCTGTTGAAAACTGACGCCGAGCTGCTCGCCGAGTTCGGCCTGCGAAATTTTCTGTTCAACGCGCCGCAACCGGATTCGCTTGCCAAGCTCAATGTCCGATTTGCCGGCACTACGCTGCTTCATCTTCTTTGCTATCGATTTGTTCATACTGTTTTTACCGTCCTTGGCTCGTGAAGCGCCCCCGAATAAGTCGGCACCTATATGCGGCTTGAGATCGCTTCGGATGGGATGAATTCGTTCTGAAACTCCAACAATTTACGGGTATTACGGCCTTTCGCAAGCAGTCTGTGATCGTCGGCGGCCGATCTCATTTTATGGAAATGGATGCCGGCCGCAATTCGGTCAGGAGGTATTATGTTCCCGCATTCGATCTCGTCGTGTGCAACCAAAATGAAAATTTGTCCTGCAAATATCCTTATCCCGCAACAGGCTCTGCGTTGATGATTCGTCCGCCTCCTTTGGCAGGTTATCGATCATACTACAACCACGGCGTTCAAGTCCGGACTTTTTGACGCGTATATTCACTTTGGCGCGTATATTCACTGGGTTGAAATGACAGCGCGCCGCTCCTGGCCGCAAAAGGGACCGAGGGCGGCCGGTCCGTGCCCGACGCAACGCTTGCGGGCAGCATGATCCGGGCATTCACGGCGGCCCGGCTGAGAGCGGTAACGGGTCACAAATCTGTGTAACGAGCCGTGCTTTTGTCGCGAAACTTTCGGATTTTTTGAGGCATGGAGGGGTTTATGATGAGTCGGCAGGATCATTTTCACATCGCCTTCGCAAGCTCGGTAACGCAAGCTCGGTAACGGGAAACACGCTGGTGGCTTATTCAGAAGAAAGATTGCATGCGGTCCTGGCGATCCTGGAGGAATGCCAGGCGGCCCTCCTCGCCGGCGGCGATCCCGAAACCGCCCAATTGCTGTCGGTGGCCATTCTCGAGCTTCGGCTCAAGCTCAGCCGGATTGAAGACAAGGAGTTGAAAGCCTTGTGCGATGCAATGGTACGCGAGGCTCAGTCGGGCGCAGCGCCCTCGCATACGAAATCGCAGGAGGTCCCGCGTGGGCGTGCTCCGGTCACGCTGAAGCTGGTCAAGTAGCAAACGCTGTCTCGCGGAAGGGCGCGGCGATGATCCTCGTTGCGCGCGATCTTTTCGAAAAACCAGTTTCCACTTTTTCGGATCATGTCCTACATGAGGGATGTCCCGGCCTTCAGCTGAGCGGCCGGCAAAACGGTAAGTCATGATTGCATGATTCACGATGTCTCCATCCCGGCTGCGCTGATTGCCGGACTTGTCAGCTTTATGTCGCCCTGTGTGCTCCCGCTGGTGCCGCCCTACCTGGTCTATCTGACCGGTGCGACCATCGAGCAGGTCGCCAATGACGAGACGATCTCGTCTTCGAAGCGCACGGTGATGGTGTCGGCGGTTCTATTCGTGCTCGGATTTTCCACCGTGTTCGTGGCGCTCGGCGCCAGCGCCTCCCTGATTGGTGGCCAGATCCGCGCGTGGTCGGCCGAACTCTCGATCATCGCAGGCCTCGTGATCATTGTGATGGGGCTGCATTTCCTCGGGCTCACCCGGATCGGATTGTTGATGCGGGAAGGGCGTTTGCCGATCCCCAGGCCGGTGGGCTTATGGGGTGCATATGTGATGGGGCTCGCCTTCGCCTTCGGCTGGACACCCTGCATTGGGCCGATTTTGGCAGCGATCCTCTCGATCGCGGCGGCGGAGGCCACGGTCGAAAGGGGGGCAGGTTTGCTGGCGGTCTATTCCGCCGGGCTCGGAATTCCGTTTCTGATTGCGGCGCTGATGGTTGAGCAGTTCTCATCAGTGTTTGCGCGGATGAAGAAGCATCTTGCCCGGGTAGAGCACGCGATGGGCGTGCTCCTGGTCATCACCGGGATCGGCTTCCTCACCGGCAGTGTTTCGGCCGTCAGTATCTGGCTACTGGAGACCTTCCCGAGCCTGCAAAGATTTGGCTGAGCGGTGCGAGCCGATGGCTTCCGCCGTCAAGTCCGTGCTGAGACCTCGAAGCCGAAGGCTCAAAGATTGCTGTCGGTAATCCCGGCGTAGACCATCGTGCGCAACTCGCGCCGGATCGGATAGGCGGTCGACGGCAGCACCTGCGTCATGAAGATCGCAATCAGTTCTTCCGCCGGATCGATCCAGAACGAAGTCGTGGCTGCACCACCCCAGGCATATTCGCCGGCGCTGCCAGGAATGAGGGTTTGCGCGGGATCAAGCGTCACCGAGACGCCGAGCCCGTAGCCGATGCCGTTGTAGGTCGCCTCGGAGAACAGCGATCGCGACATTTCCGGGAGCGTACGCCCGCCGGGGAGGTGGTTCGATGTCATCAGCGCAAGCGTCTTAGGGCCGATCAGCCTGACGCCGGCCAGTTCGCCGCCATTGAGCAACGCGCGACAGAAGGTGAGATAGTCGGCCGCCGTCGAACAAAGGCCGCCGCCGCCGGAGATGAAGGATGGCGGCGAGAGGAAGGAGCTGTTCGTCGGATCATCCTGCAGGTTCAGGCCGGCCTGGCGTTCGCCTGCGTGAAACACGATTGCACCTTGCGGGCTCGCCGAATAACAGGCCGCGAAACGATGAGCCTTGTCCGGCGGGACGAAGAAATCGGTATCCTGCATTTCAAGCGGCTCGAAGATCCGCTCTTTCAGGAATTGTTCGAAAGGTCTGTCGCTGATCCTGCCGATGAGATAGCCGATCACATCGGTCGAGACGGAATAATTCCAGGCCTCGCCCGGCGAGAACTCCAGCGGAATCTTCGCCAGGTCTTCGATCATCGATTGCAGCGTTCCTGCCTTCTCGACCTCGCCGATTTTCATTTCGCGATAGGCCGCGTCCACATTGGAACGCTGTTGAAAGCCATAGGTCAGGCCCGAGGTGTGCCGCAACAGGTCCACGATCAGCATCGGCCGCGACGGCGGTCGGGTCAGAAATGCCGGTGCGATGCCCGCCTGGAAAACGCCGAGATTCTTCCATTCCGGAATGTATCTGGAGACCGGATCATCGAGCGCGACGCGCCCTTCCTCCAAAAGCATCATGAAGGCGACGCTGGTGATCGGCTTGGTCATCGAATAGATGCGGAAAATGGTGTCGTTCTTCATCACCGCCTTGCGTTCGAGATCAGCAAAGCCCTGTACCGCACTGTGGACGAGCTTGCCGCGGCGGTAGACCACGAACTGGGTTCCCGGGAAGCGGCCGGCATCGACGTACCGGCTCTTGAGGTGATGCTCGATACGATCGAAGGCGGCCTTCGACATACCTGCGGATTCTGGTGAGGCGGGGGCAGGAGCTGACATCGGAGGGTCTCCGCAAGCGGTTAACCGGATTTGACGGCCGAATAGGCCTCGAGATTCCGCGCGCCGCTGGCCTTGGCGATCGGCACGTGGTCGGATTCCAACATTCGGATTGCGCATCCGCGGCCAGGAGAGTAGCGAGTGTGAAATCCACCCCACAAGTGTAGGCTTGTGCCGGCAACGGCGTAACCCGCAGGACAACAGAAAATGCCCCAATTCAATGAAACCGAACTCACCGCCGCCGTCGTCAAGAGCTTCGAAGAGGTGAAGAATCCACGGGTCAAATACCTGATGGAAGAGCTGGTGAAATCGCTGCACGATTTCGTCCGCAGGACCGATCTCACCTTCGGCGAATGGGAGTATGCGATCGATTTCCTCACCCGCGTGGGCCAGAAATGCACGCCGAGCCGGCAGGAGTTCATCCTGCTTTCCGACGTGCTTGGGGTTTCGATGCTGGTCGATGCCGTCAACCACAGGGAGCGCGAAGGCGCAACCGAGACGACCGTGTTGGGTCCGTTCTATGTCGGCGAGCACAAGACGATGCCACACGGCACTGATATCTCCCCCAGTCTCTCGGGAGAGAAGATGTTCGTGCAAGGCAAAGTCACTGATCTCTCCGGCAAGCCGCTGGCCAATGTTCCTGTGGACGTCTGGCACGCCGACGACGACGGCTGGTATGATTCTCAGAAACCGGACTATGAGACAACTGGTCCCTCATCGCGCGGACGTTTTGTCACCGACGCCGACGGGCGGTTCTTCTTCCGCACGATCCTGCCGTGCAGCTATCCGATACCGACCGATGGTCCGGTCGGTCAGATGATCCTGGCGCTGCATCGTCATCCGATGCGGCCTGCGCACGTGCATTTCCTGGTTAACGCGCCTGGTCACGAGCCGCTGGTGACGCATGTTTTCGTCGATGGCGATAAATATATCGACACCGATGTCGTATTCGGAGTGAAGACCGAACTGATCGCCAAGGTCGAAAAGCGCACCGATCCGACAATGCCCGACGGAAAGCCGACGCCTGCGCCCTGGCATCTCATGACCTATCAATTTCGACTCAAGCCCGGTCAGGGGGTTGCGCCGAAGCCGATGATGGCGGCGACCGAAGACGCGTAGACTTCTGAAGCCAATCCGTTCCGTCTTGCGTTGGCAGCGCCATGCATGTCGGTTGCAATCAAATCGAAACCCAGATGCAGCCGCATTCAGATCCATCGGTGCTTCCTAAGGAGGCGCGAAAGGTCGAGGCCCGATGGCCGTTCGACCGTGCGCCGGGCCCCGGCAAACTAAGGCATGATCCGGAAATGTGTGTGGCAGTTTTCCAAAAGCTCACGCGAAAAAGCTCAAGCGCGACGGCGGTTCAACGCAATCCATCGCGCTTTAGTGGTTGATGAAGCACCAGCTTTGCGCTGGATCAACGCCGGATCGGCTAGCCGCGATTCGAGCTGAGGTAGGTTGTCGGCCAGGGCGGGCGTTCCACCAACAGGTCGTGAAGTGCGGATTGCAGTTCATGAACGTTGAAGGGCTTGCGCAGGAGCCGGGAGTTCTTTCCTATGACCGCTCTTATCGCTGCCGTCTCTGCATAGCCGCTTGCGAAGATGATTGGCAGGTCCGGCCGAACAGCGCGCGCCTTGCGTGCCACTTCGGCACCGTTCATTCCGGGCATGGCAAAATCGAGAATAATGACATCGGGACGGACGCGATCGAGTTCCTGCAATGCGGTGGCGCCGTCTTCCCTCAGAACTCCCTTGTAACCCAGAGAGCTGAGTGACTCGGACAAAAAACTGCGAACGTCAGGATCGTCATCGACGACCAGGATGGTTGCGGCCCAAGCTGGAGGCGTGATCTGGCTCTCCTGCTCATATGCTTCCAGCGGGACGGAGTGCGTGCAGCGAAGATAGAGCCGTACGATCGTTCCTGTAGCGACCGCGCTTTCGATCCTCACTGTGCCGCCGGATTGCATGACGGTTCCGTAGACCTGGCTCAAACCCAGACCCGTTCCCTTTCCGACCTCCTTCGTGGAAAAGAAGGGTTCGAAGGCCCGGTCCAGGACATTCGGAGCCATACCGGTGCCGTTGTCGGTGACCGAAAGTTCAACATAGTCGCCATCAGGCAGTTCGCGATCGTTTGTTATCGGGCACAATCTCGTCGCAACCGTAAGATCGCCGCCATCGGGCATCGCGTCGCGCGCATTCAGCGCCAGATTCAACACTGCCATCTCGAGCTGGACCTGATCGCCGAGGACGTATTGATCGTTGGTGTTGAGATCCATGTGGATTCGGATGGTTGGTCCAATGCTCCGATGAAGCATCTCGGCAAAGCTTGCCACGGTCTTCGAAATATTCAGTGGCCGGATCTCGAGCTTCTGGGTGCGCGAGAACGCGAGCAACCGCCCCGCGAGGCGCGCGCCGCGATCGGCCGCCTTCAGACCTGCTTCGGACCAGCGACGCACGCGCTCGGCATCGTCGGGCCTGCGGCGGATCAGGTCGAGGCTTCCTGCAATTCCCTGGAGCAGATTGTTGAAGTCGTGCGCAATGCCTCCTGTCAGCTGGCCCACGGCTTCCATTTTCTGGGCCTGACGCAAGGCTTCATGAGCCTGCTCCAGCTCGCGCGTGCGCTCGATGATGCGCTGCTCCAGCGTCTCGTTGAGTTCCCGCAGCCTGGTTTCGCTTTCTGCGAGTGCAGCCTCGGCGCGGACTCGGTCCGTGGTCTCGGAGACGATGCAGAGCACCCCGGCGACCGAGCCGTCCAGATCCGGCACGGCCGAGTAGGAGACGTCGAAGTAGACCGTCTCTCCGTAGCCGTGCCGCTCGATATAGAAAGGTCGATCCCTGGCAAAAAAACTTTTCCCGGTGTTGCGAACATCCTCAAGAAGAGGGCCAAGATCGTCCCACAGCTCGGCCCAGTTCTCCCGGGCCGGCCGACCGAGCGCGCGCGGGTGCTTGTCACCAATCGTCGGAGCGTAGGCCTCGTTGTAAAGAGCGACGTATTCGGGTCCCCAGAACAAGACGATCTGCGCCTCCGCCCTCAAGAGCAGCCCGACCGTCGTCTTCAGGCCTGGCGGCCAATCCTCGGGCGAACCCACGGGGGAAGCGGACCAATCGTGCGCGCGGATCATGTTGCCCATTGAACCGTCGTCGAGGAAATCGCCCCGACCGAACGAGGGACGTGTCATGCCGATCCTTTCGACACTGGATGCCGATCCCGCCTTTGCAGAGCCCGCCCGGATCAGCCTGAGATGGTAGACAATTTCAATTCACGCGCGGCCGTTTGGTTCCGGCACCAGGGTTTGCGGCCGTTGGTTACGAACCGCTGACACATCATAGGTTGAGGCGGAACGGGGTACGCGCCCATAAGTGGTCGCCTTAACGCCGAATGCCGTGGTGACTGGCAAGCAAGCCCAGGATAATGCAGGCAAGAATGGCCGTGGTGCATTTCCAGAAAAGGTTCGGATTGCGCTCGATAAGGGGAGTAGGGGAAGGGTTGAGATATCCGGGATTGGGGTGGCGAAGATCGAACGTGTATTCCGACAAGCTCTCGTAGCGCTTGTTGGGATCGGGATGCACGGCCTTTCTGAGCGCGCCGTCGATCCACGCCGGAACTTCGCGGTTCTCGTCGAGGACGGACTTGTATCTCAATTTTCCAAATTGCGATTTTGTTCTCGCGTTGGCCAATTGAGAACCATAGGGCAGCTTTCCCGTCAACATCTGGTAACTAATGACGCCCAGCGAAAAAAGGTCGGAGCGAGGCGAGACGCCACCACCCACGAAATATTCAGGCGCCGTATATTGCACCGTTCCCAAAATGTCGTCTTGCCCCGCAGGCGGGGCGGTCTCCACGACGCCAGCGATTTTCGTGGAACCGAAATCGATGATCTTTGCCGTTCCGGTCTTGTCGATCATGATGTTGTCGGGCCGTACATCCTGGTGCAGCATTTCCTTGCGATGAAAGGCACGCAGGCCCCTGGCGATCTGCTCGATGATGTTGCGCGCGGTTTCCAGATCGGGTCTTGGATGATCGATCATCCATTGGCTCAGCGTTTGTCCATCGATGAATTCCATCGCGACGTAAACGTAATTGCGCCTTCTTGAATGAAGGCACGGTTTCAGTACATGCGGACTGTCGATGCGCCGGGCGACCCACTCTTCCATCATGAACCGTTTCAGGTAGGCGGGATCATCGCGCCGATCGATCGACGGGATCTTTATCGTGACGAGCGCGTCGGTATCGGTATCGACAGCCAGATAGATGTGACTTCGGCTGCTGCCGTGGATCTCCCTGACGATCCTGTACCCGTCGAAGAGCATCCTTGCCTCGAGAAGTGGAGGGAGCGGCAATTCGGATGACGGTCCGAAAACCTCGCTTGCCTCGGCTTCCGGAAGTTCATCTACCCGCACGATCTGGATCGTGAGGTTGTCCTGGCTGCCGTGCCTGAAGGCGTCGTCGACGATGATTCTTGCAGCCTTGTCGAGGTCCGCCGGATTATCGTTGATCGCGCCGGCGATAGAGTGGGCGCTGATATGTTCGTACACGCCATCGGTGGCAAGCAGGAAGATATCTCCCTTTTCGACCTGAAGCGCCTGGTAATCGATTTCGATCTGAGGATTGATCCCCAGTGCGCGTCCGAGATAGGTCTGGCCTGATGAGACGATGACACGATGATCGTCGGTCAACTGCTCCAGCCCGTTGCGGGCAACCCGGTAAATTCGACAGTCGCCGGCGTGAAAAATATGGGCCGTCGTTGATTTGAGGACGATTGCACTCAAGGTGCAAACGTAACCCCTGTCCTGGTCAAAAGCGTATTGACTTCGTCGCGTTTGAGAATGCAGCCACGCGTTGGTTGCGGCCAAAACGCGCTGGGCCGAGGTCTTCACCGACCAGGATTCCGACGTGCAGTAGTAGTCGGTAAGGAAGCTCTTGACCGCCAACTCGCTGGCAATATGGCTGACGTCGCTTGAACTGATGCCATCTGCGATCACGACGGCGATGCCCTTCAGGCTCAACAGCGGTTCGGCCGGGATCAGTGCGCCGTGAAAATCCTGATTGGTCGGCTTGCGACCTTTCTCAGAACATTGCCCGATCGATAACCGCAATTCAGCAGGCATGCCTAGTGGTCCGATTCCAACACACGCATCCCATCTCCGCAGGCAGTTTTGCGAATGCTGGAATCCACCGCAAATATGGGTTTCCAGTGAAGTTTTGGATTTGACATTCGCATCACGAGCTTGCGGTGCCAGGTTGGCGAATGTCAAATCCACACTATAAATTGTCCGATTGCCGAGGAAGAAGGAGAGCCTTGCCATATCCCGCAAGGCTCTCGGGCTTGGTTAAATCAGACAACGGCCCGGATCGGCGCCGCGGCCACATCCCGCTTCGGCGCGGTCCTGACGTGCGTGGCGTACAAAGTCAATCCCGTGAAGGAGAGCCCACCGACCAGATTGCCCAGAACGGTCGGAATCTCGTTCCAGATGAAATAGTCCATGATCGAAAACTTTGCGTGGAGCATCAGCCCCGACGGAAACAGGAACATGTTCACGACGGAATGCTCGAACACCATATAGAAGAACACCAGGATCGGCATCCACATCGCGATGACCTTGCCGGGAACCGTCGTCGAGATCATGGCTCCGACCACGCCGGTGGAGACCATCCAGTTGCACAGCATGCCGCGCATGAACAGGGTCGCCATGCCGGCCGCGCCGTGCGCCGCATAGCCGAGCGTTCGGGCCTCGCCTACGTTTCCAAGCGTGGTACCGACCTTGTCGGGTCCCTGGGTGAAACCAAAGGTTGTCACGAACGCCATCATGAAGGCGACCGTAAGGGCCCCGGCGAAGTTGCCGACGAAGACAAGGCCCCAGTTTCTCAGGACGCCAGCCGGCGTCACGCCCGGCCGCTTGTCGATCAACGCGAGCGGCGTGAGGACGAACACACCCGTCAGCAGATCGAATCCCAGCAAATACAACATGGAAAATCCGACGGGAAACAGGAGGGCTCCGACCAGCGGCTGGCCCGTGTTCACATTGATCGTGACCGCGAACCAGGCCGCCAATGCGAGGATAGCGCCGGCCATGTAGGCGCGGATCACCGTATCTCTCGTCGACATGAAAATCTTGGATTCTCCAGCGTCCACCATCTTGGTGACGAATTCCGAAGGCACGAGGTATGACATTGCTGTTCCCTTTGTTCGCAGCGAATTAAAGTACCGATTGCTCCATGGTCGTGGCGCTCATGCGAGACGCACCGATCTCGAAGCGAAGCCGTCTCGAGAACTTGCCAGGACCGGCGCTAGGGATTGCCGCCTCGTCCGTCATCCCTTCCTCGTTGGAGAGGACAAGCGGGATGCTCAACAGGCGTTGGACGACTGCGTCACGCTCCTCTTAAGGAGGCCATGAGCGTGTCCCTGAGTTCGAGCCGGCAATGGCCCCAACAATCCGGCGGACCGCAGTCTTCGTTGACTAGCAATGAGGCGATGCAATCGATATGCCATCATCTGTCCGATCGGGCAGAGCTGGAAAATTTCCCGTGTTTGCAGGCATTCACATAACCTGCGTCGACCTTCGGCCGCCAAACCAAGAGAATTTTTGAGCGGCCATGCTCAATTATTGTGCGTCGCACAACAATTAGGCGAATGCAAATTTTGGGTGCGAATTGCGATAGCGCGGATCGATGTTTGATACCATCAAGTGGCTGTAATTTAAGCAGATTTTTTGCTGCGTCGATTTGGCATGGAGCTTGAATAGCTTTTTAAGACGCCATCGACGCCGTCCATCGAAAACAAATCATCTGTCCGAACTGTGAACGCCCCGGGGTGGGTGTTTCCCAGAACGCGGCCCCATGCCTGGCGACCCGCGCAAAGCCGACTGCGACGCCCTTCAAAACAAGGAAATCTCTGATGAGCTCGAAAGACCCGACCTGGATTTCAGACTGGAACGTGGAAGATGAGACGTTCTGGAATTCCAGGGGCAAATTCATCGCCCGGCGCAATCTCATCTGGTCGATCGTTGCGGAGCACATCGGGTTTTCCGTCTGGCTGATCTGGAGCATTGTCGCCACCAAGCTGCCGGCAGCAGGTTTCCACTACAGCACCGATGAACTGTTCCAGCTCGTCGCGATTCCCGGACTGATCGGCTCGCTGATGCGATTTCCCTACACATTCGCGGTGACGACGTTCGGCGGTCGCAACTGGACGATCTTCAGCGCCTCGGTGCTCTTCATTCCAACCTTCGGGCTCGCCTATTTCGTCGGTCAGCCCGATACCCCGTTCTGGCTGATGCTGCTGGTAGCTTCGACCGCGGGCCTCGGCGGCGGAAACTTCGCATCCAGCATGGCCAACATCTCCTTCTTCTATCCCGATCGCATGAAGGGATGGGCGCTCGGATTGAACGCGGCTGGTGGCAATATCGGCGTCAGCAGCGTTCAGTTGCTGACACCGATCCTGATGGGCGTCGGCCTCATCAATCTCTATCAGGCCACGCCGGTTTCGGGCGCTTACCTGCAGAACGCCGGATTGATGTGGGTCGTGCCGCTCATTATCGCGGTGTTCGGCGCCGTGTATTTCATGAACAATCTCGCCTCGGCGAAATCCTCGTTCAAGGATCAGCTGGCCATCATAGGCCGCAAGCACACCTGGATCATGTCCTTCATCTATATCGGGACGTTCGGCTCCTTCATCGGTTATTCGGCGGCATTTCCCCTCCTGATCAAGACGCAGTTCCCGTCGGTCACCATTGCGATTGCGTTCCTTGGACCGCTGGTCGGCTCGCTCTCGCGTCCTTTCGGCGGCCTGCTGGCCGACAAGGTCGGCGGAGCGATCGTGACCTTCTGGAATTTCATCGCCATGGCGGCTGCGACCATTGGCGTCCTCTATTTCGTGGGTATCAAGGACTTCACCGGCTTCCTTGCGATGTTCCTCGTTCTTTTCGTCACCACCGGCATCGGCAACGGATCGACCTATCGGATGATTCCCTCGATCTTCCGCGAGGAGAATCTTCGCAAGGCGCAGGGCAAGGGCGATGCCGCCCGGGCGGCTGCCTTGAAGGCCGCCAGCATCGAGAGCGGCGCTGCGCTGGGCTTCATCGGCGCGATCGGTGCGTGCGGCGGCTATTTGATCCCGAGCGGTTTCGGCAAGTCGATCGCGATCACCGGCGGCCCGCAACTGGCCCTCGTCATCTATCTGGCTTTTTACGCGATCTGCCTGGCGATGACCTGGTGGTTCTACCTGCGCAAGAGTCCGGCGGAGGCTGGTGTGCCGAGCCTTGCCGAGGCGCGCGTCTGAGCCACGTTTTGGCGGCTTGCCAAGCGAAATGCCCTTGCCGCGCTTGCGTGGCAAGTTGACGCAAAAGGACAGGAGGAGATCATGACGCCTGACCAGGTCAAACTCGTGCAACAGAGCTTTTCAAAGGTTGCGCCCATTTCGGACCAGGCGGCCATCATGTTTTACGACCGCTTGTTCGAGATCGCACCACAGGTCAAGTCAATGTTTCCCGCCGACATGACCGAGCAGCGGCGCAAGCTGATGACGATGCTGAGTGCCGTCGTCGGCGGTTTGGGCAGCCTCTCGTCGATATTGCCCGCGGCGAGCGCGCTCGCCAAACGCCATGTCGGCTACGGCGCCAAGGCGGAGCACTATCCGGTTGTCGGTGCCGCGCTGTTGTGGACGCTGGAAAAAGGGCTTGGCGACGGCTGGACGCCGGACGTCGCCGATGCCTGGAAAGCAGCTTACGGAACGTTGTCCGGTTTCATGATTTCGGAAGCCTACGGCAGTCCTCAGGCAGCCGAGTAGGGATGGGCCATGAGCGAACCGCTGGTGATCGTCGGCAATGGAATGGCCGCCGCCCGCCTGATCGACGAACTCGCCAAAACCGCGCTCGGGCGTTACGCCATCGCGGTCATCGGGGATGAACCGAGGCTTGCCTATAATCGTGTGCTGCTCTCGTCGGTGCTTGCGGGCGAGACGGCTTCTCATGAAATCGAGCTGAGGCCGGCCGGCTGGTGGCGCGACCGCGGCGTGACACTGAAATACGGATGTGCCGTCACGGAGATCGACGCCGGCCGCCGCGAGGTGAAGATTGCCAGCGAGGAGAGTGTTGCGTTCTCGCGCCTGGTGCTGGCGACCGGCTCGACGCCGCTGCGGCTCAACGTGCCGGGCGCCGAACTTGCGGGCGTGCATACGTTTCGCGACAGCCGCGACGTCGATCTGTTGCTGACACTTGCCGCAGCAAAGAAGCGGGTGGTTGTGGTCGGTGGCGGGTTGCTGGGACTGGAAGCGGCTTACGGGCTTGCGAAAGCGGGCGCGCCGGTGACGCTGGTCCATTTGATGGATCGCCTGATGGAGCGACAGCTCGATGCCCCGGCAGCGGCGCTCCTGAAATCGCTGGTCGAACCGAAGGGCATCGATGTTCTGCTCAACGCCAACACTGCGCGCATCGTCGGCGAGGCCCGCGTCGAAGCCATCGAATTGATCGACGGGAGACGGATCGACGCCGACGCCGTGATCTTCGCCGCCGGCATCCGGCCGAATGTCGCGCTCGCGAGGGAGGCCGGAATTCCCGTCAACCGCGGCATCATCGTTGACGATCAACTGCAGACCGGTGCCGCCGGCATCTTCGCCCTAGGCGAATGCGCCGAGCATCGTGGCGTCTGCTACGGCCTCGTGGAGCCGGCCTACGAGCAGGCGCGGGTGCTGGCGCAACATCTGGCGGGCCGGACGGCCGCCTATCGGGGAAGCGTGGTCGCGACCAATCTGAAGGTTTCCGGCGTAAGCGTGTTTTCGGCCGGCGATTTCCTGGGGAGCGATGGCAGCGAATCCGTCGTGCTCAGCGACTTCGGGCGCGGCACCTACAAGAAGCTCGTGATTGCGGAGGGCAAACTCACCGGCGCGGTGCTCGTCGGCGACGTCGGAGATGCGCTCTGGTACCTCGAACTGATCCGCGCCCGCGAACAGGTAACAAGGATTCGCAAGGACATGATGTTCGGCCGCTCGGCTGCGATGCTGGCAGAAGCGGCATGACCGGATCCGGATCAGCCCCATGAATGCCATCGATCCTGCGATGCGCCGCCAAATCCGCCCCACGCGCACCGCTTGTCCCTATTGCGGCGTCGGATGCGGCGTGCTCGCGACGCCCGATGGTCTTGGCGGGGTTGCGATTTCAGGCGATCCCGATCACCCGGCGAATTCGGGACGGCTGTGCTCGAAAGGCTCCGCGCTCGGCGAAACCCTGGGACTCGAGAACCGCCTTCTCTATCCGATGATCCGCTGCAGCAAGGGATCGATGGAGCGGATCGCCTGGACCGATGCGCTCGATCATGTCGCCCATCGCCTCAGGCACATTGTCGCACGCGACGGCCCCGGTGCCGTGGCGTTCTATCTCTCCGGGCAGCTATTGACCGAGGATTACTACGTTGCCAACAAGCTGATGAAGGGATTTGTCGGCAGCGCCAATGTCGATACCAATTCGCGCCTGTGCATGGCCTCGTCGGTCGCGGGCCACCGCCGCGCATTCGGCGCGGACACCGTGCCAGGCTGCTACGAAGATCTCGACGAAGCGGATCTCCTGGTTCTGGTCGGCTCCAACGCGGCGTGGTGCCATCCGGTTCTGTTTCAGCGAATGATCTCCAACAAGCAGCGGCGCGGTGCGCGGATCGTTGTGATTGATCCGCGCCGGACCGATACCGCTGAAGATGCCGACCTGTTTCTGGGCGTGAGGCCCGGGACCGACACCGCGCTCTTCTGCGGATTGCTGGCGCATCTCGCCGATGCGGACCTGCTCGATCGCGATTATATCGAACGGCACACGACAGGCTTTGATGCGGCGCTGGCGCGCGCCCGCGTCGGTGGAAGCGTTGCTGCGACCGCGTTGGCGACAGGACTCTCCGAGCAGGAAGTCGCGGCGTTTTTCCAGATGTTCGCGGCGACGCCTCGCGTCGTGACGCTCTATTCGCAAGGTGTCAACCAGTCGGCGCAAGGCACCGACAAGGTCAACGCCATCGTCAATTGCCATCTCGCCACCGGGCGAATCGGCAAGAAGGGGCAGGGGCCGTTTTCCCTGACTGGGCAGCCGAACGCAATGGGTGGCCGCGAGGTCGGCGGGCTTGCCAACCAGCTTGCAGCGCATATGGGCTTCACGCCGCCGGAAATCGATCGCGTTCGGCGGTTCTGGAAAGCGCCGCGGATTGCGACGCATGAGGGGCTCAAGGCCGTGCAGATGTTCGACGCGATCGGGCGCGGCGAGATCAAGGCGCTGTGGGTGATGGGTACCAACCCCGCGGTGTCCTTGCCTGATGCGGATTCCGCGCGCGCCGCGCTCAAAAGCCTCGAGCTGTTGGTGGTCTCGGAAAATGTTCTTTCCAATGACACCGTCGATGCCGGCGTCCATGTGCTGCTGCCTGCACAGGCGTGGGGCGAGAAATCGGGGACCGTGACCAATTCTGAGCGGCGTATTTCGCGGCAACGCGCGTTCCTGGAGCCGCCGGGAGAAGCAAAGCCCGACTGGTGGATCGTCGGCGAAGTCGCAAAGCGCCTCGGCTTTGGCGCCGCGTTCGACTTTAACTCGCCCGCGGAAATCTTTCGCGAGCATGCGGCGCTGTCCGCTTTCGAGAACAATGGCAGCCGCGATTTCGATATCGGCGCTCTGCAATCCATCTCGGATCAAGCGTTCGATGCGTTGGCGCCGGTGCAGTGGCCGCATCGTCTCGGCGATACCGAACCGCAGCAGCGGCTCTTCGCCGAAGGCGGGTTCTTTTCGAACGATCGAAAGGCACGTTTTGTCGTGCCTGAGGTGCCGGCGCTTCGGACCGAAACCAATGCCGGGCGGCCGCTGCGGCTGAACACCGGCCGCATCCGCGATCAATGGCACACCATGACGCGCACCGGCACCAGCCCGCGGCTTGGTCAGCACTTGCCGGAGCCGTTCGTCGAGGTTCATCCGGATGACGCTGCACGAAACGGGCTGGCCGATGGCGACTTTGCGCGGGTCGTCACTGACTACGGAAAATGCACTCTCAAGGTCGTGGTCAGCGATCGGCAGCAGCGCGGAATGCTGTTCGCGCCCATCCACTGGAGCGAGGCCACCGCCTCGGCGGCGCGCGTGGGCGCACTGGTGGCACCACTGACCGATCCGTTCTCCGGCCAGCCCGAGAGCAAGGCGACGCCCGCATCGGTCGCGCCCTATGAATATGTGTTTCGCGGCTTTGTCCTGTCTCGCACTCACTTGAAGTTGCCCGACCACGCATGGTGGGCGCGCGCAACCATCGACGGCGGCTTCGGCTACCTTGTTGCCGACAACGCAGACCTTTCGGGGTGGTCGGCCTGGTTGCGGTCGGTCGCGGGCTCCGATCTCGCCGAATATTGCGATTTTGGCGGCGGCGTCTACCGCGCAGCTACTTTTGCAGCCGGCCGGATCGAGACCTGCCTGTTCCTCGGCCCCGCGCGGGATGCCGGCGACTGGAACATCGTGAAGGAACTTTTTGCCGCCGACGTTCTCAGTGACGATCAGCGAAGGATGCTGCTATCGGGAAAGTCGATGGAGGGGCTCGCAAGCAAGGGCCCCATCGTCTGCGCCTGCTTCAGCGTCGGCCGTCATGCGATCTGCGATGCCATCGTCGCCGGCGCACGCTCCGCCGCCGAAATCGGTATCCGGCTCAAGGCCGGAACCAATTGCGGCTCATGCATTCCCGAACTGAAGCAGTTGATCGCGCAGACGGCCGCCTCAAATCCCGAGCAGCGGAAGATGGCAGCCTCTCACTCAACGTGACGAACGCTCGTTCCTTCAATACGCTCGTTCCTTCAATAAAGACCGTTGATTTCGCTCGTCGCGTGTGATGCTAGGAACGAACCGCCTTTTCCGGCGTCAGACATTCCAGTGAGGACGCGATGAAATCTCGAACGTTCGGCCATAAGGGCAGCAATGTATCCGTTATCGGGCAGGGTACATGGTACATCGACCATGGCGATCGGAAGAACGCGGTCGCAGCGCTACGCCGCGGCCTCGCTCTCGGCATGACCCATATCGACACCGCCGAAATGTACGGCGATGCGGAACTCGTGATAGCCGAAGCCATCGCCGGCCGGCGTGATGAGATCTTTCTGGTTTCCAAGGTCCTGCCGAGCAACGCATCTCGACACGGCACCATCACAGCCTGCGAGCGCTCGCTGGTGCGGCTGAAAACCGACCGGCTTGATTGCTATCTGTTGCACTGGCGCGGCTCGTATCCGCTGTCCGAGACGGTCGCGGCATTCGAGCAATTGGTCACGGCTGGAAAAATCCGGTCATGGGGTGTCAGCAATTTCGACGCCGATGACCTCGACGAGATATTGCGGGTGGCCGGCGAAGGCAAGATCGCCTGTAACCAGGTTCTCTATCACCTGCATGAACGCGCGATCGAGCACGAGGTGATCCCGTGGTGCGTCAAACACGGCGTCTCAGTGGTCGCTTATTCGCCCTTCGGTCACAACGATTTCCCATCCGCGCGCAGCAAGGGAGGCGAAGTCCTCCAGACGATCGCAAAAAAGCACGGCGCCTCGCCCCGACAGGTGGCCCTGAGCTTCCTGACGCGTCAGCCGCAGCTGTTCGCCATTCCAAAGGCCTCCAGCGCCGAGCACGCCGCCGACAACGCGGCAGGAGGCGACCTCAAGCTCGACGACGGCGACATCGCCTCGCTCGAAAAGGCCTTTCCGCGCGGACCGAAACCGCGAAGTCTGCCAATGCTTTAGTTTGCTTTTCGAAAAAATACCGCTGGCCGCTGGCTATCGCGCATATCGGCTTCCTGTTTTCCGGTCTTGCCGGCGTAGGGCGATTGGCGTTCTTTGGTGGCCCGCCGATTCGATCTTCCCCCAAGAGTTCTACCCGTGAATCCACCACCCGTCGGAGCCGCTGGTGCCGCCGATCTGAAGTCCCTTCGACACAAGCGGCGAACGTGTTTAGGGGACTTCAGATCGACAAGCGGTACCAGAGTCATAGATCTGCTAGTGCCCATGGCTTTCCGAAGTTCGCAAAAAGGTGTTGCTGAGACGGACGGCGAACTTCGGAAAGTGGGCACCAGGCTCGACACCGCGTCATTGCCCCTGAGCGAGAAGAAGCTGGCTCATCGTGCCGCGCCCGCGCGCGCCGACCGGCCGTTTCGCGGCATCGCGCTGATCCTGGCCTCGACGGTGTTTCTTGGTGCTTCCGACGCGACCGCCAAATATCTCTCGGCGACGCTGCCTTCGATCGAGATCGCCTGGATCAGGTTCTTGGTGTTTGCGTTGATCATGTCCCCCGCCATGGTGCCGGGATCGCCGCTCTTCGCGTTGCGCACGCCGCGGCCGGGGTTTCAATTGCTGCGTGGGATCGCGCTTCTCTCATCATCGCTGTTTTTCATATCGGGCTTGCGTTTTCTGCCGATTGCAGAAGCCTCCGCCACGGGATTCGTCTCGCCGCTGTTCGTCACCGCACTCTCGATCGTATTTCTGGGAGAGAGTGTCGGCTTGCGCCGCTGGCTGGCGACGGCGGTCGGATTGATCGGTGTGCTGATCATCCTGCGGCCAGGCACGAGCGCGTTTCATCCGGCCGCGTTCTTTCCGCTGGTCTCGGCGCTGGCCTGGGCCTGCACGCTGATCATGACGCGCATGATGAGCGGAAAGGAGCCGGCCGTCACCACCATGACCTATTCCTCGATCGCCGGAGTGATCATTCTTTCGGCGCTGGTTCCGTTGATCTGGGTTGCGCCAGGTTGGCATGACGTGCTTTTGGGCATCTTCATCGGCGTTGCATCCACGGCCGGGCAATGGATCGTGGTGTTGGCTTTCCGTTATGCGGACGCATCAGTGCTCGCGCCGTTCTCCTACACCCAGCTCCTCTGGGTCAGCATCCTCGGCTTCCTGATTTTCGGCGAAGTGCCCGATATCTGGACCGTGACCGGCGCCGTGTTCATCGTCGCCAGCGGTCTTTACACCGCGCATCGCGAGCGCGTCAGGCGGTTGCAGCTC
Source organism: uncultured Alphaproteobacteria bacterium (assembly GCA_963820275.1). Taxonomy (GTDB): domain Bacteria; phylum Pseudomonadota; class Alphaproteobacteria; order Rhizobiales; family Xanthobacteraceae; genus Bradyrhizobium. Next base: position 140,725 of record CAWFZL010000015.1, on the reverse strand, counting down.
TTGATCGAAGCCGAGCGCTCGCCGAACGCGTGAAACACTACACCGGCAGCGCGGGTGAATACTTCACCTGGCTGAGCGCAAAGCTCGATTCGATCGAGGCAATGCCGTCGAGTCGAGTGAGCTTGTTCTTCAGAAATGCCTCATACGACGAAAGGTCGGCGGCGACGACGCGCAACAGATAATCGCGGTTTCCCGTCATCAGGTAGCATTCCAGCACTTCGTCCCATTTCGAGATCGCTCGAGCAAACCGGTTGAGGTCTTCCTCCTTCTGCCTCGCCAGCTTGATGGAGATGAAGACGCTGACATGCAGCCCGAGCGATTTCTGGTCGACGGTCGCAATGTAGCGCGTGATCACGCCACGCTCCTCGAGCAGTTTCACCCGGCGATGGCAGGGTGAAACGGACAGGCCGACCTTCTCGGCCAGTTCGGCCATGGTGGTGCGGCTGTCGGCCTGCAGCAGGCTGAGGATCTTGCGATCGATGGCATCGAGTGGATGCATTGGGATGAACTCTTCCATTGGGATCAAAGAATGGTAAATTATACCAATTTTTCCGGGTAGGCCGCCAAAAATTGAGATTTTTGGCGGGAATGGGCGCGGTAACATCGCCGAACAAACCAAAGAAAGCACCGCCCAGGGGAATACGCGATGACTACCGATCCCGCACGCCTCGAAATGCTCTCTGCGCTGGCCCGAAAGGTGCTGTGGCTGTCCTCGTGGACGATCCATTATGCCAATCACATCCGGCCCAATGTCGATGGATTGAAGGTCGGTGGCCATCAGGCTTCCTCAGCCTCGCTCGCCAACATCATGTCGGCGCTGTATTTTTCGGTGTTGCGTCCGCAGGACCGCGTCGCTGTGAAGCCGCATGCGAGTCCGGTATTCCACGCCATCCAGTATCTGTTCGGGCACCAGACCCGCGAGAAGCTTGAAAATTTTCGCGGCTTCAAGGGTGCGCAATCCTATCCGTCGCGCACCAAGGACATAGACGATGTCGATTTCTCCACCGGCTCGGTCGGCCTCGGCGTTGCGCAGACGTTATTCGCCTCGCTGGTGCAGGACTATGTCAAGGCCCATGGCTGGGCCAGTGATCGCCCCGAAGGGCGCATGGTCGCGCTCGTCGGAGATGCCGAGATGGACGAGGGCAATATCTTCGAGGCGCTGCTGGAAGGATGGAAGCACGGCCTGCGCAACACCTGGTGGGTCGTCGACTACAACCGCCAGAGCCTGGACGCCGTGGTGCGTGAAGGCCTGTGGGAAAAATTCGAAACCATGTTCCGAAATTTCGGCTGGGATGTGGTGATCGTGAAATACGGAAGTCTGATGCGAAAGGCCTTCGCCGAGCCTGGCGGTGGGGCGCTGAAGAAATGGATCGACGAGTGTCCCAATCAGCTCTACTCGGCATTGTGCTTTCAGGGCGGTGCCGCGTTCCGCAAGCATCTTGCCGATGACATCGGCGACCAGGGCTTGGTGTCAAGGCTGATCGAGCGTCGCGGCGATGAGGATCTCCTGGAATTGATGTCCAATCTCGGTGGACACGACATGGCCAGCATGTGCGAGGCGTTCGAGGCCATCGATCACGATCGCCCCGTCTGCTTCATCGCCTACACCATCAAGGGTGTCGGACTGCCGTTCCAGGGCCACAAGGACAACCATGCCGGATTGATGACGGTCGCGCAGATGGAGAAATTTCGTGCTGCGCAGAATATCCGGCCCGGTCACGAGTGGGACCGGTTTGAGGGGATGTCGCAGGATGCGTCAGAGCTGGAAGCTTTCCTTTCCAATGCGCCGTTCAACCGCGAGGGCAGGCGCGGCCTGACCGCTCCGGTGATCGATGTTCCCGATCGGCTTGCCTTTACGCCGTCGCCCCAGATGTCGACCCAGCAGGGATTTGGCCTGTTGCTGAACGAGATCGCGCGCACCGACACCGCTCTCGCGTCCCGCATCGTGACGGCTTCGCCTGATGTCACGGTATCGACCAATCTCGGCGCTTGGGTTAACCGGCGCGGGCTTTTCGCGCGGGCCGAAAAGGCCGACCTGTTCCGCAGCGAAAAAATCCCCTCTACCTTCAACTGGGATGCCTCGCCGAAGGGACAGCACATCGAGCTAGGTATCGCCGAGATGAACCTTTTCATCCTGATGTCAGCGCTTGGGCTGTCGCATGCCCTCAACGGCGAACGACTGTTGCCGGTGGCAACGCTTTACGATCCCTTCATAGAGCGCGGTCTCGATGCCCTGAATTACGCCTGTTACCAGGACGCGCGTTTCATGGTGGCGGCGACGCCGTCCGGCATCACGCTGGCCCCGGAAGGCGGAGCGCATCAGTCGATCGCAACGCCGCTGATCGGAATGGCGCAGGATGGGCTTGCATCATTCGAGCCGGCTTTTGTCGACGAGCTTGCCGCGATCATGGCTTTTGGTTTTCGGTACATGCAGCGTGAAGGCGGGGAGGGCGGATCGATTTACTTAAGGCTCTCCACTCGCTCGATCGACCAGCCGCAGCAAATCATGACCCCCGATCTTCAGGCAGGCATCACCGAAGGTGCCTATTGGCTGCGCAAACCTGGACCGAATGCGGAAGTCGTGATCGCCTATACCGGCGCAGTCGCGCCCGAAGCGATCGAGGCCGTCGGCCTCTTGGGTGAAAGTCGCCGCGACACAGGACTTCTGGCGATCACCTCGGCCGACCGGCTGCACGGGGGATGGAGCGCCGCGCGGAAGCTGCGTCGCAATCGCCGCGGCGTGGCGCATCTCAGCCATGTCGAAAAGTTGCTGGCGCCTCTGCCGCGCGATTGCGGCATCGTGACCGTGCTCGACGGTCATCCAGCGGCGCTGGCCTGGCTCGGCAGCGTGCGCGGCCACCGCGTCGAAGCGCTCGGGGTCGAGCATTTCGGCCAGACCGGCACGATTGATGACCTCTATCGCCACTACGGCATCGACGCCAACGCCATCATCGACGCAGCCGAAAGCCTGACGGCCGGCGCGCCGGTGCGGCATCGGAAGATGGCGGTGTGACGAAAAGGCGCGGTGTGCTCCAATCGTCGACGCCACGCTGGCGCGAAAGGCCCTGAACGGCTTCTCCGACCCGGCTGCAAGTGCGGTCACGGCTGACGCCTCGAGGGCGCCAACCGCTCGATGTCCGCCATCGCTGCGAGATCTAGATCAAATGCAGCCGCCGGAGCTTGCTGACTTCCTCGACGACTTCCTCCAGGCCTTCCTTGTCGTAAATCATCATCAGGCGTTCGGCGCTCAGATAGGAAAACACGACGTTGCGGAAGAAGTTGTTGAACCGCGCGACGTCCGCAGGATCATACCCGAACGTGGGGCCGATCTGCTGCAGAAGCACCTGGACCTGAGTGATGGCCGGGATCGAGTTGACGAAATCGGCATCCGAAAGGTTGTGGATCTGGTATTCGACCAGAAGATTGGTCTGGCCGGCGGCGGGAAGGTTGACGCCGGCGCCGAGCGCGGCCAGGGGAGGCAAGCGCAGGTTTCCGCTTCCGTCGACGACCAGATAGCCCTTCGCGACCGGATCGATCTGCGCCATGATCGCGGCGGCGCGCAACCAGTTGACGACCTTGAACTCGTTGCCGAGGCTGGGCGCCGAATGGGCCGATGCCTGGGTGATCACCAGCAGTGGCGGAAGGCCACGGGCCATCGTCTCCGCGATGCTGATGATGTGATGGCCTCCGGTGCGGGAGTTGCCGGGCGTACCGAAATTGTCGTTGGTACCCGATCCGCCGAAGTTCAGCTCGGTGAACTCGGTGCCATCGCTGTTCCACTGGAAGACCATCATCTTCCCCCAGTCGTGCCAGATGGGCGCGGCCAGGATAACGTCCTGACTGATCCGCACGTCGCCGTTAGGCTGCGCGCCTCTTGCGACCGGCAGTTGCCTTGGGCCGAGGCTTCCGAACTCGCCGCGATAGGTGTCGGCGAAATTGATCGAGCTCTGATCGTTGAAGGATTCATGCACCGCAAGGCCGCCGGGATAGGAGTGGTGTCCCCCGAAATTGCTGCCAGGGGTCGCCTCGAAGGTGAGCGGCAGCATCGGGCAGGCCGTGCCATCGTTCAACACCGGCGGAAAGACCCCGGCTTTCACGCCGCCAGTGATCGAGGCGGCATCGGCCGGATTGACGAGATTTTGCGCCAGCAGGGTGGTGATGATCTGGTTCTTGACGGCGTCTGTGACGTTGGCGCGGTGCCGGATGCAGGTGTTGGGATTGAGGAACGAATCAAGCGTCACGGCGCGGAGCTGTGGGTCTTCGATTTGTCGCGCATTATTGGTCAGGAACTCGACCGCCGACTGAACGAGCGGGGATCCTGGCCCAATCTGTTGTGCCCGGGCATTGCCGGCGCCGATTTGAGTCTGATCGGCGGCCTCCGCCGAAATACCTGTAAGCGCGACCGCGCAAAAAACCAGAAATCCGTGACGAATCAAGACGGCCTCCATTTGGAATCGTTGGGTGAAGAGTGTTCGGGCGCGTTTGCGCGCAGCGCCTATAGCCTCACTGGATGTCGGGCTCGTGAAGCTTTGATGGCTCCGCCTTGACGCGAGCGTCGCCGTTGGCATTTGGCTTCAGTTTGCCGCGAGTACCGTGGCGAGGACCGCGCCAACCCAACAGCGATCTTGTCCAGTTGACGTTTGAGGAAGCCGCGTCGATGCAGGCTCCGCGAGCGGTCCTCAGGGAACATCAGTCGGTTTGCGAAGTGCTGAAATCAGCGGACGCGCGCGTTGCTGCGGCAGCAACGACCTGCATGGTCTGCTGGAGAGTGTAAGGAATGTCCTCCCGCAATGCGGCCTTCCGCATATAGCGGGTTCATTTTTGCCCGCATTCATGCAAGTATGCCGTTTCTTCCCCGTTATAGTTCGTGAAATCAAGAGGTTTACGATGGTCAACCGCATGCAGTTCTACATCGATGGCGCCTGGGTCGATCCGGCCGTCAAGAAGTCCACGCCGGTCGTCAATCCGGCGACCGAGGAGGCGATGTATGAGGTTGCGCTTGGCTCCAAGGCCGACGTCGACAAGGCTGTCGCCGCCGCACGCCGCGCCTTTGAAACCTATTCGCAAACCAGCCGCGAGGAACGCGTCGCGCTGCTTGCGAAGATCGTCGAAGTCTACAAGGGCCGCATGAAGGAGATCGGCGCCGCGGTATCCGATGAGATGGGCGCGCCGCTGCCGATGGCCGAGAGGTTGCAGGCGGGTGCGGGCCTCGGCCACATCGTCTCCACGCTCGAGGTCTTGAAGAACTATCATTTCGAGGAACCCGTCGGCTCGGCCGTGGTGGTGCGCGAGCCCGTCGGCGTCGTTGGCATGATCACGCCGTGGAACTGGCCGCTAAACCAGATTGCCTGCAAGGTCGCGCCCGCGCTTGCCGCCGGCTGCACAATGATCCTCAAGCCGTCGGAATTTACGCCGTCGTCGGCGTTGATCTTCGCCGAAATCCTTCATGAAGCCGGCGTGCCGAAGGGCGTGTTCAACCTGATCAACGGGCTCGGCCCCGAAGTCGGCGCCGCGATGAGCGAGCACCCCGATATCGACATGATCTCGTTCACCGGCTCGACCCGCGCCGGCATCGATGTCGCAAAGCGCGCCGCGCCCACCGTCAAGCGCGTCAGCCAGGAGCTCGGCGGCAAGTCGCCGAACGTCATTCTCGAGGGCGCTGACCTCACCAAGGCCGTCGCCGGCGGCGTGATGCATATGTTCAACAATTCCGGCCAGTCCTGCAACGCGCCGAGCCGCATGATCGTGCCGCTGTCCAAGATGAAGGAAGTCGCCGCCATTGCCAAAGGCGTGGCCGACAAGACCAAGGCGGGAGATCCCCGCGCCGAAGGCACGACCATCGGTCCGGTCGTGTCGCGCATCCAGTGGGACAAGATCCAGGCGCTGATCCACAAGGGCATCGAGGAGGGCGCGACGCTTGTCGCCGGCGGTCCCGGCCTGCCGGAAGGCGTCAACAAGGGCTTCTATGTTCGCCCGACCATTTTCTCCGACGTCACCAACAAGATGACGATCGCGCGCGAGGAAATCTTCGGCCCCGTGCTGGTCATCATCGGTGCCAAGGATGAGGAAGATGCGGTGCGGATCGCCAACGACACGCCCTATGGGCTCGCGGGCTACGTCTCTGCCGACACTGTCGAGCACGCCCGCAAGGTCGCCCGCAGAATTCGGGCCGGCAATATCAACCTGCAAGGCGTGCCCAACGACCGCACCGCGCCGTTCGGCGGCTACAAGCAATCGGGCAATGGACGCGAATGGGGCAAGTTCGGCCTCGAAGAGTATCTCGAAGTCAAGGCGGTCGCCGGCTTCAACGCGGCTTAGTAGGGGCCGTCACCGCGAGAGAAGCGAAGCAATCCAGAATGAGCAAAGCAAGCTGGATTGCTTCGTCGCTTGCGCTGATGCCGCACCTATCCCCCGAGCGCGCCCTGCGTATTCACGTAAAGCGCATAGATCGACTGGCTCGCGGCCATGAAGAGCCGGTTGCGTTTCAGCCCGCCGAAGCAGACGTTGGCGCAGCGCTCGGGCAGCGCAATGCGACCGATCGGTGTTCCATCGGGCGCAAAGACCATGACGCCATCAAGTTCAGCGCTGCCCATGCCCCAGCCGCACCAGAGGTTGCCGTCGATATCGCAGCGCATGCCGTCGGGCGTGCCTGCGCCGGCGTCGATGAGCACGCGCTTGTTGGCGATTTTCTCGCCATCCGGCGTCACGTCGTAGGCGAGGATTTTGCGGTTGGGCACGCCGCGCGATTCCACGATGTAGAGGATCTTCTCGTCGGGCGAAAAGCACAATCCGTTGGGCCCGAGTACGCCTTCGGCGACGATGGCGGCTTTACCGGTCCTGCCGTCGATCCGATAGACATTGGCGTCGATCTCGAACTCGGCGACGTAGCCCTCGTAGTTGCCGAGCAGCCCAAAGAACGGATCGGTGAACCAGATCGAGCCATCGGATTTCACCACGACATCATTGGGTGAGTTCAGCCGCTTGCCGCCGTAGGAATCGATCAGCACCGTAATCGAACCGTCATATTCGGTTCTGACGACGCGGCGCCCGCCATGCTCGCAAGTGATCAGGCGTCCCTGGCGGTCGCGGGTATTGCCGTTCGCGAAATTCGATGGTTTGCGATAGACGCTGATCCCGCCGGTTTCCTCTTCCCATTTGATGATGCGCTGGTTGGGAATATCGCTGCACAGAAGGTAACGTCCGTCGCCTATCCATACCGGGCCTTCGGCCCAGCGCAATCCGGTCGTCAGTCTCTCGACGGCCGAAAGCTTGAGCCAGTATTTTTCGAAGCGGGGATCAAGTGCGTGGATGGCGGGATCGGGATATTGCGTTGCCGGTTGCCAGCCGGGACGAACGGGTCTGTCGGACATTTGCTGTTCTCGTTGCTGTCTGAAATTCCTCTCCGATGATCGTCTGCTATCATTGCCTTCTCTTTGCGGCAAGCGTGCCGGCGGCATCGGGTGAACCTTGCCGCCCCGCACCTGCCGCGCCATACTGATCGAACAAACGACGATGAGGGATGAAATGCCACGTATATTGATGACCGGCGCGTCCGGCGGGATCGGGACCAGCTTGCGCAAATTGCTGCCGTCAATCTATCCGGACTTGCTGCTCAGCGACGTCAAGGCCCCCGCGGATCTCGGGAAGAGCGAGAAATTCAAGGCTGCGGAATTGTCCGACCTCGCGCAGGTCGAAGCGATCTGCGAAGGTGTCGACGGCATCCTGCATTTTGGCGGATATTCCGTCGAAGGTCCCTGGGACACCATCCTGCAATCCAATATCATCGGCTGCTACAATCTGTTCGAGGCGGCCCACAGGAAGGGCGTCAAGCGCATCGTGTTCGCGTCGTCGAACCATGCGGTTGGCTTCTACCCGCGTTACCACCGGATCGGAACCGACGTGACGGCGCGGCCTGACAGCCGCTACGGCGTCAGCAAGGTGTTCGGCGAGGCGGTCGGTGCGCTCTATGCCGACAAGCACGGCATCAAGGTGACCTGCATCCGGATCGGCAATTTCGGCGAGAGGCCGCTCGATCACCGCCGCCTTTCGATCTGGCTGAAGCCGGAAGACCTGATCCAATTGTGCCGCATCGGGCTCGAGCACCCAGCCATTCATTTCGAGATTTTCTACGGTGCATCCAGCAACGAGCGCTCATGGTGGGATAACCATCGCGCCTACGACCTCGGCTACCGCCCGACCGGCCGTGCGGAAGATTTCCGCGAGCATGCCTTTGCCGAACAGGCCAAGCTCAAGCCCGACCCGGTAGGCGACTTCTACCAGGGCGGCACCTTCTGCGGCATGGAGTTCGACGGCGACATGAGCAGGATCTTTGATCTGAAATGACCCCACCGGCGCCGGTTCGGGGGACGCGGCTTGGTGCGGACTGTTCGGGCAGACCGGATCAATGCCACTCTGCAAGACCGATGACGAGCGCGACAGCGCCAACCAGAACGAGGCTGAGAGCCCAGATCGTATCCAGGTTGAACCAGCTTCGCGACAGATATTGCAGGCCCAGATAGCGGTAGACCAGCCACGCCGAGCATCCGCCCGCTGCAATCATTGCCATTGTGTGAACGAGAGAAACGAGCATCGCCATTCCGAGATTGGCGCCGGAGAGGATGGCGGCCGATTCATGACCCTGGTCGAGGCCGGCTGTCTGGCAAAGCCCAAGATAGATCGGAACGAGCATCAGGCCCGCGCCATGGGCGATCGCCACCACGAACGACCAGAGCGCCAGATGCGTCGGCTTTATCCTGGCGAGCATACGCGGATGGCGGGGATAGAGCAGCCGCAAGACGCCGAAGGCGATGAGCAGCACGCTGGCGCAGGCCTGGATCTGATGCTGCCATTGAACCAGCACCAGCAGCAGCGCGAACGGCAAAAGCATCACCAGCATTGCCAGCAGATGGCCGGCCGACAGGGGCCAAAGCGCCGCGAACAGTGCCCGCGGACTCCTGTCCATCAATCCCGCGGCAACCGCGAGCGGCCAACCCATGCCCGGATTTATTCCGTGGTAGAAGCCGCTCACGATAATGGCCAGCCAAAGAAGGGCGGATGTGGACTCCGGGCCGGTCAATTCAGACGGACGGATAGCAGAAGGAATCCGTCGAACAGTCGCCGCCCTCGAGTCGGATCTGGTGAGCGCGGTATCCGTCGGGGAAGTTCACCCAGAAATCCTTCGCCAGTTCCAGGCCGCCGTTTGGACCGACATTGGCCATCACCTCGGCGCCCGGCACTCCGTCGGGATAGAATTGGTCATCCCACGTCGAATAGAGCGAGTTGGTCCAATAGACCCGCTTGCCGTCGCGGCTGATTTCGACCATCTGCGGACCGCCACCAAATGGCTTGCCGTTGGGGTGGGGCGTGCGGCGCGCGATTCCGCCGATGTGCACCGAACCTGCGAGTTTCGGCTTGCGCGGATCGGTGACATCATATTGTCGCATCTCGCCGGTTCCCCAGCAGGATACGTAGAGGAACCGGTCATCCATCGACAGGTCGATGTCGGAGATCAGAGGCGGTACTGCGCCGAAACCTTGCAGGAGCGGCGGCAGCTTTTCCTTGGGTGCAGGTTCGGCCGGAATTGTTGCGGTCTTTTCAGCATGGAATTTCCCGCCTTCACGCCACCAGGTCCAGATCGAGCCTTCGAGGTTGGTTGTGTCGACGACCACGCCCACGAAGCCATACTCCCGCACAGGATCGTGAGCGGGCCGCACCTCGAGCGCCATCTGATGGTTCGCGCCGAGATCGATCGTCTGAACGTTGCGTCGCGCCCGCAGGTCCCAGAAATGGAGGCGGTGACCGTATCGGTTTGAAAGGAGGTCCTCAGGGACGATTCCATTCTCGAACTGCGGCGGCAGTGCCCATTCGCTCGTCACCATGTAGTCGCGCGGCAGGTTCCACCAGAAATCATAGTGCTTGTCCTGCGGGCCGCGGTCGATCTCCCAGCGTCCAAGGACATCAAATGTCTCGCAGTCCATGATGAACACGCCTGGAGGTCCGTCCGTGCCGTCCTTGCCACCACCGCCGAGCGTGCTGACATAGATTCCTTCCGGCCCGCAGTGAATCGTGTGTGGCCGCGAGTAACCCGTCTTCTTGAATACTTCCTCGGGCTCGATGATCTTGTGAATCTTCGCATGCATCGGATCGGGCTTGGTATCCACGATATAGATGCGGGAGGAACGAAGCCCCGGTATGATCAAGTAACGCCGCTCGATGAAGGCGTGTCCGGCAAGCGGCGACAATGCGGACGAGCAGGCGTTCCACCCGAAATGATGAAACTCGTCGCCCTTGTTCGGCATCGTCACCGTGTGGACGATCTGGCTGAAGGTCGGCGATCCCCTTTTCACATCGATCACCGCCAGCGCGTCCGGCTTTGAGAAATCCGGACTGAGCAACAAGGTGTAGGCAAAGGTCTCGGGCGGCGCTTCCATTGCCAGCTTGGGCGATGCATAGAACGTGGGATCAGGTCTAATCGTCATTGCACTACCTCCCAGTTTGTATCGTTGTGCGCCAGAAACCTTTCGGATCCGAAGCGAATAACAGGGCCGAATTGCAGGTTTCTCGATCAAGTGCTCCGATTTGGTTTACCTGGCGAAGGGGGCGCAACTTATCAAATTCTGCGCGCAGCGGATAGCCGCATTTGATTTTGCGGCCTGACCGGACCCTCAGATGCCGCGGTGGCACAGTGTGCTTGATTCCAGGGCGCGGGATTTCGAGCAGACTTTTTCGTGGGCGATTGGTCTGTCGCGTGCACACGCTAGCACGCGTCCATGACGATGAGAATGGTTTTCCCTTTTTTCAGGTCCGGCTGCGTCGGTCCGGTCCGTCTTTGAAGGAGGGCTGGGCCAAGACGACGAACTGTTCCTAAAAGCCCCGCTCGCGTTGCAAACATTGACAATGATGTCGCGGACCTCAAGACTGGGGCCCAGCACAAGATAAGGATATTTCCGCGATGGCCGACGGATTGCGCAAGGGACTGACGAGTTATGGCGATGCCGGCTTTTCGCTGTTCCTGCGCAAGGTCTTCATCAAGGCGATGGGCTATTCGGACGACGCGCTGAGCCGGCCGATCGTCGGCATCACCAACACCTATAGCGACTATAACCCCTGTCACGGCAATGTGCCCCAGATCATCGAAGCGGTGAAGCGCGGCGTCATGCTCTCCGGTGCGATGCCGATGGTGTTTCCGACCATCTCGATTGCCGAGAGCTTTTCGCACCCGACCTCGATGTACATTCGCAACCTGATGGCGATGGACACCGAGGAGATGATCCGCGCCCAGCCGATGGACGCCGTCATCGTGATCGGTGGCTGCGACAAGACCTTGCCGGCGCAGGTCATGGCCGCGGTCAGCGCCGATCTGCCAACCGTGGTCATTCCGGTGGGACCGATGGTGGTCGGCCATCACAAGGGGGAGGTGTTGGGCGCCTGCACGGATTGCCGGCGTCTGTGGGCGAAATATCGCGCCGGTGAAATCGACGACGTCGAGATCGAAGCCGTCAACAGCCGTCTCGCGCCTTCCGTGGGCACCTGCATGGTGATGGGGACCGCGAGCACCATGGCCTGCATCACTGAATCGCTCGGGCTCTCGCTGCCGATGAGCGCGACGATCCCGGCCCCGCATGCCGAGCGCTTTCGCCTGGCGGAGGCAAGCGGCAAGGTCGCCGCCGAAATGGCCAAGGCCAAGGGACCGAAGCCGAGCGAGTTGCTGACGCGGTCCTCCTTCAGGAATGCGCAGGTGGTGCTGCAAGCTATCGGCGGGTCGACCAATGGTCTCATTCATTTGACGGCGATTGCCAACCGCACCGATCACCGCATTGACCTGGAGGCTTTCGACAGATTGGGCCGCGAAGTGCCGGTTCTGATTGATCTCAAGCCGTCCGGTGCTCACTACATGGAACACTTCCATCATGCCGGCGGCGTGCCGAAGCTGATGGCGCAGCTTGGCGACCTGATCGATCTCGACGCGAAGACGATCACCGGTGCGACCTTGCGCGACGTTGTGGCCCGCGCCGAAGAGGTGCCGGGGCAGGATGTCATCCGCACGCGCAAGAACCCGATCAAGCCGGAAGGCGGGCTTGCCGTGCTGCACGGCAATCTTGCCCCCCGCGGCGCCGTGATCAAGCATTCGGCGGCGACGGAGAAACTACTGCAGCATACGGGCCGCGCGGTGGTGTTCGAATCCGTGGAAGACATGACGCTGCGGGTCGACGATCCCACGCTCGATGTCGGACCCGATGACGTGCTCGTGCTGCGCAATGCCGGCCCGAGGGGCGCGCCCGGGATGCCGGAGGCCGGTTACCTGCCGATCCCCAGGAAGCTTGGACGCGCAGGAGTCAAGGATATGGTTAGGATTTCCGACGCGCGGATGAGCGGCACCGCATTCGGAACCATCGTGCTGCATATCACGCCGGAATCCGCCGTCGGCGGTCCGCTGGCGTTGGTCAAGAATGGCGACATGATCCGGCTCGATGTTGCCAAGCGCAGCATCGATCTTCTGGTGGACGATGCCGAGCTCGAAAGACGCCGCGCCGCGCTGAAGCTGCCGGCACCCGATTGGGCGAGGCGCGGTTACGCCTACCTGTTCAACGAAACAATCTTGCAAGCCGATGAGGGCTGCGATTTCGATTTCATGCGCGCCGGTGGCAAGGGCTGAAGCCTTCGCGACCTGATCGGCCCGTTCGACGTCTGCAAGGGGAAACAACTCGCTTCTCGAAACAATCTCTGCAACCGATGTTCAATTGACATTTTCAGGCAACCCCGATGGGATGATTGAAATAATCAAAAGAAGGGGAGGCAAGATGAGCGGCATGCGGGAGAGTATCGCAGCGGTTTTTGCTGCAGCGCTGGTCCTGTTGACAGGAAACGCGGATGCGCAGGAGGCGAAGCATTATCGCTTTGCCTACGACCAGCCGAAGACGACCGGCTACGGAATCCTCGGCGACATCTTTGCCGACAAGCTCAAGACGCTCAGCAAGGGCACCATGCTGGTCGATCAATATCCCGGCGCGCAACTCGGGCAGGAGCCGCAGGTCCTGCAGCTCGTGAAAGCAGGCGATGTCGAATTCTGCATTTCGTCTTCGGCCAATGCCGCGACGCTGTCGCCGCAGGCCGGAGTCATGTCGATGCACTTCCTGTTCCGCTCGGAAGCGCACCTTATCAAGGCGATCGGCGACCCCGAAGTATCGAAGGCCGTCAAGGCCATGATCTCGGATACGGTTCAGGGAGCCCATGTCATCGCCCTCGCGACGCTGGGTCTTCGTCACATGTATGCCAGGCGCGAGATCAGAAAGATCGAAGACATGAAGGGGCTGAAGGTGCGCGTGCAGGCAACTCCGACCGAGGACACCATGTTTCCCGCCTACGGCGCGCAGATCGTCCACATGCCGTTCGGCAGTGTCTATACCTCGCTGCAGACCGGCGTGGTGGACGTCGCCGAAAACGGCATCAATGTTTATCTTGCCAACAAGCACTACGAAGTCGCGCCCGTGCTGTCGCTGACCGAACACGAAGCCAATAACAGCCTCGTCTGGGTGAGCGACAAGTTATGGAACAGCCTGACGCCGGAGCAGCAGGGCTGGGTGCAGGCCGCGGCCGACGAGGTCAACCGGACTCAGCCGGCCAAGGCGATCGAACTCGAGCATCAATCGCTGGAGAAGCTGAAATCGATCGGCGTGAAGGTGGTCCCCAATGTCGACAAATCGGGATTTACGGCGGTCGCCGACCCGTACCTGGACAAGCTTGCCAAGGAGCTCGGTCCGCATGCCGAGAAGATCAAGACGCTGATCAGGGCGATCAACTAGCGTCACAGGTAATAAACCAAAGGGGGAGACGTTGAATATTCGAGGACAAATCGCAAGCCTGATAATCTCGGCTGCGACCGTCATGTTCGCAGGGCCCGCGTGCGCCCAGGAGGTCAGACACTATCGCTTCGCGCACGACCAGCAGCTCAACTCTGGCTACAGCATCGCCTACGACATATTTTCCGCCAGGCTCAAGGAATTGAGCAAAGGCACCATGCTGGTCGATCAATATCCGGGCGCTCAGCTCGGGCAGGAGCCACAGATCCTGCAGCTCGTCAGGTCCGGCGATATCGATTTCGCCATCGTATCCTCGGCGAATACGTCGACGATTTCGCCGCAGGCCGGCGTCATGTCCCTGCACTTCCTGTTCCGCTCCGATCAACACAATATCAAGGCGCTGGGCGACCAGAAGGTCTTCGAAGCCATCCGAGACATGATCGACGACACCGTGCAGGGCATCCACGCGATCGGGCTCGGCACCCAGGGCTTCCGGCACATGTATGGCAAGAAGGAAGTACACAAGGTCGAAGATCTCAAGGGCCACAAGGTACGCGTGCAGGCGACCGCGACTGAGGACACGATGTTTGCTGCCTATGGCGCCCAGACGGTGCATATGCCGTTCGGCAGCGTCTATACCTCGCTTCAAACCGGCGTGGTGGACTTCGGCGAGAACGCGGTCAATGTCTATCTCATCAACAAGCATTACGAAGTCGCACCCGTCCTGTCGATGACCGAGCACGAGGCGAACAACGCGATCTTGTGGATCAGCGACAAGCTCTGGCAAGGCTTCAACGCCGACCAGCGGCAATGGGTGATGGCGGCGGCGAGAGACGTCAGCCTTCAGGAACCCGCCCGCGCCTTCGAGCTGGAGCGGACGGCGGCAGCGAAGCTCGAGAAGATGGGAGTCAAGATTGTCAACGACGTCGACAAGACCGGCTTTCAGAAGATCGCCGATCCCTATCTCGATAAGCTCGCCAAGGAACTGGGGCCCCACGCCGAGAAGATCAAGGACCTGATCAGGGCGATCAACTAGGCCGGTCCGTTCTTTAATCACCCCCCAAGGGGACGATGAGAGCCAGCGTCGACGGAGAATGGGATCGATGTCCATCGCCGACAAGCTTGTCCTGCAGCGGCACCGTCATCTGAAATGGCGGGCCCTCGACAGGCTCGAGTTCGTGCTGATGATGCTGTGCGGAATTCTCTGCTTCGGTTTCTCGCTTTCGGTGATGTTCGACATACTGACGCGGACCATTGGTCATCCCTGGCTTTGGCTGCAGGAAGTCACATCGACCCTCTTTATCTATGCAATCTTCGTTGGTGCGGCGGTCGCCACCCGTCGCAACGATCACCTTTATCTGACTGCGATCTCGGAAGCGTTGCACGGGAAGTCGCGGCTGATCGTTGAAGTTCTGATCCGTGTCGTCGTGCTCGGTGTGGCGTTTTGCCTTATCTGGTTCGGCTATATCAATTACTTGAGGGGCTTCGGCAGTTTCCGGCTGCCCTCGGGTACGCCGATCGCCTCGCTCTATGCGGTGATACCGCTCTCCGGCGTGCTGATCGCTGTGTTCACCATCGAGCAGCTGGTTAATGGCATTCGTAACGGATTTGATCATCCGGAGCCCGATGATGAGGAGGTTTCGATATCGCCCGTCGAGACCGCCATCCAGACGAGGGCCCGCTCGTGAGTGCACCGCTTGTCCTGGCGCTGATGTCATTTTGCTTCCTGTTCTTCGGCTATCTCGGAGTGCCGGTGCCGTTTTCGCTGTTGGCAGGAGTCTTTGTCGGCGCGCTTTTGACTGACGTTTCGCTGGCGGCGATCATTCAAAAGATCTTCGATGGCGTGGATTCGGAAG
Source organism: uncultured Alphaproteobacteria bacterium (assembly GCA_963820275.1). Taxonomy (GTDB): domain Bacteria; phylum Pseudomonadota; class Alphaproteobacteria; order Rhizobiales; family Xanthobacteraceae; genus Bradyrhizobium. The sequence goes on along the minus strand of CAWFZL010000015.1, from coordinate 125,070 downwards.
CGCTGCTGGCGATTCCGTTCTTCCTTCTGGTCGGCGAACTCATGAGCTCGGCCAACGTCGTGGTGCGGATCGCCAATCTGTCGGTGTCTCTGGTCGGGCACATCAGGGGAGGTCTGTCGCAGGTCGTGGTCGTCTTCAGCATGTTCTTCTCGGAGATGTCGGGATCGACCACGGCCGATGTCGCGGTGATGAGCCGCGCGCTGGGCGGGCCGATGCGGCGCGAAGGCTACAACCCTGCCTTTATCGCCGCGATCATCGCTTCCGCTTCCACCATCGCTGCGCTGGTGCCGCCGAGCATCACGGCCGTGGTCTATGGCGCGGTCGGCAATGTCTCGATCGCGGGCCTCTTCATGGCGGGCGTCGTGCCGGGGTTCATGATCGGCTTCGGGCTGATGATCTATTGCTATTTCTTCGGGCCTTCCGGCATGCGCAAGCCGCGCGCGCCGCTGCGCCAGGTCGTGTTCGCGACCGGCGATGCCGCGCTGCCATTGATGATTCCCGTCATTTTGCTGGGCGGGATTCTCACTGGCTGGTTCACGCCGACGGAGGCTGGCGTGGTCGCGGTGCTCTGGATCATTGCGGTGGTGATACCGGCGCTGAACCGCGGCCACTTCAGAAGAATTCCCTACGACTTCTGCCTCGCCGGGCTGATATTTTCGCTGCCGCTGATCACGATCGGCGCCGCCAATGCCTTCGGCTGGATGCTCGCCTACCTGCGCGGCGCCATCGTCATCGCCGACTGGATCACCTCGATCGCCGGCAGCAACCCGCAATTCATCATGCTGCTGATGGTACTCCTGTTCACCGTGGTCGGCGATTTCATCGAGCCGGTTCCGACCATCATCATTTTCATGCCGCTCGTCAATGCGCTGACCCAGGCCGGCGACATCAATGGCGTGCACATGGGCGTCGTGCTGATCGCAACGCTGGCGTTCGGCCTGATCACGCCGCCCTATGGCCTCGTTCTGCTGATGGCATCGAAATTCGTGGGCGTCGGGTTCGGTAAGGCGCTGCGCGCGGCGCTTCCGATCTATGTCGTGTTTCTGGTGACCATCACCTTTACGATCTATTTTCCGAGCGTCGTGCTCTGGCTGCCGAAGCATGTCATTCCGGAATCGGTCGGCTGTTTCAAGTCGCCCTCGGGCACGGGTTATATCTGTCCCTAATTGATGCTACTTCCCCTTGCTCAGGAATTTTCTGATCGCAACGCGGAAGTCGTCCGTTTCCATACAGCCGATGATGGCGTCGCGCTCGGCATCGAGCTGCTGCTCGATCGTCGAACGCGTTGCGCGATGAATCAGCGCCTTTGTCGCCGCGATCGCCGCGGGAGGGTTTTGCGCCAAACGAAGCGCGAGCTCATGGGTTGCGTATTTCAGTTCGAGCGCCGGGACGACCTCGGCGACCAGGCCCCAGGAAAAGGCCTGCGCCGCCGAAAAGCTTTCCTCGGCAAGAAAAATCTGCAACGCCCGGCGCGGGCCGACAGCCGCAACCACGCCCACGGTGCCGCCGCCATCGGGCGACACGCCGAGCTTTTGATACGCGGGCGTGAAGCGGGCATCTTCTGCCGCGATGCAGAGATCGGCCATGAAGGCCAGCGACAGTCCGGCGCCGGCGGCCGAGCCGTGCACGCTTGCTAGCACGATCTTCGGCATTTGCCGCAAGGCGGTGATGAACGCATGATAGTGCTGAAGCAATTCTCCGACCACAGGCGCAACGGTGCCGGACTCCGCCGCCGCGCCGATGGTATGGAGGTCGCCGCCGGCGCAGAACGCACGGCCCGCGCCCTGGACGACGAGGACCCGGATGTCGTCGCGTGAGGCGACTTCGGTGACCAGCTGTTCGAGCTTCCTGGCGATCGAAAGATTGATCGAATTGAACGCGGCCGGGCGATTGAGCGTGATCGTGGCGATCGGTCCCTCAACTTCAAACAGGGCCGGATCATCAGGGGAGGAGGCGGTAGCATTTTCGGGTGCAGTCATCGGCAATGACCTCCGTATCGAGAGGACCCCCGTGATTTAAATCGCAGAAGGTGAGAGGTGACAATCCCCGGCGAAGTCGGCAAAATGGATGCAAACGACAGGAACCGGAGGCGCGCCCGTGAGCGATCAAGCAACGTTGAGCCGGCCGGTTTCGGACATCGATCCGTTTTCGCACGCGTTCTTGCACGACCCCTATCCGCATCACGAGGTGCTGCGTGAGGCTGCGCCCGTGGTGTGGCTCGAGCGATATGGGATATGGGCGATGGCCCGGCACGAGCAGGTTCGCGATGCCCTGACCGATTGGCAGACTTATTGTTCCTCCGCCGGCGTCGGCTTGAGCGATTTCCGAAAAGAGCCGCCGTGGCGTCCGCCGAGCATTATCCTGGAAGCAGATCCACCGCTGCACACCCGCACGCGTGCGGTGCTGACGCGCATTCTTTCGCCCGCGGCGATCAAGGTGCTCCGGGACACGTTCGAACGCGAGGCGGAGAGGCTGATCGCACGGCTCGTCGAGAAGCGCGAATTCGATGGCGTGTCCGAACTCGCCGAGGCCTATCCGCTCAAGGTCTTTCCCGATGCGGTCGGAATTTCCGAAGAAGGCCGCGAAAACCTGCTGCCTTACGGCAGCATGGTGTTCAATTCCTTCGGTCCGCGCAACGACCTGTTCGACAACGCGATGGCCAATGCCGGTCCGGTCCGCGACTGGATCATGTCGAAATGCAGCCGCGCGGCTCTGGCGCCGGACCGGTTGGGCATGCAGATCTTTGCCGCGGTCGACGCCGGCGAGTTGTCCGAAGCCGAAGCCGGCATGCTGGTGCGCTCGTTCCTTTCCGCCGGCATAGACACTACGGTCTATGGACTTGGCAATGCGCTTTACTGCCTTGCGCGCTATCCCGAACAGTGGACTGCCCTTCGCGAGAACCCGAACCTCATCCGCGGTGCGTTCGAGGAGGTATTGCGTTTCGAGGCCCCGGTGCAGACCTTCTTCCGCACCACGACCAGGGCGGTTGAGGTCGGTGGCGTACGGTTGGGGGAGGGAGAGAAGGTGCTGTTGTTCCTGGCCGCCGCCAACCGCGACCCGCGCCGGTGGGAAAGGCCCGACACCTTCGACGTCACCCGCCGCGCGGCCGGACACATGACCTTCGGCACCGGCATTCATGGCTGTGTCGGACAGGCCGTGGCCCGGCTGGAGACCGAGGCGATCTTGACCGCGCTGGCAAACCGTGTTGCATCGTTTGAACTCTCCGGCGAGCCGAAACGACGGCTCAACAACACCCTGCGCGGATTCGACACACTCCCGCTTCGCATCACGGTCCTGGAATGACTGAGGGAACAGTTCTGATCGTCGGTGCCGGTCACGCGGGCTTTCAGGTTGCGGCCTCGCTTCGACAGCACGGTTACGCCGAACGAATCTGCCTGATCAACGATGAGGCGCATCTGCCCTATCAGCGGCCGCCCTTGTCCAAGGCATATCTGAAGGGCGAGGGTCGTCCCGACAGCCTGATGTTCCGCCCCGATAAATTCTATCGTGACCAGAACATCGAGTTGATCGGCGATCGTGCCGTATTCATAGACCGTGCGGCGCAACGGCTCTTGCTCGCATCCGGTTCGTTCCTCGATTACGGCCATCTGGCGCTGGCCACCGGCGCGCGCAACCGCCTGCTCGATTTGCCGAATGCCAATCTCGCCGATGTTCGCTACCTGCGCATCCTCGATGAGAGCGAGGCGCTGCGGCAACGCATCCACACGGCGCGGCACGTCGTGGTGATCGGAGCGGGCTTCATCGGTCTGGAATTTGCCGCCACGGCCCGCGCCAAGGGGCTCGAGGTAGACGTGGTGGAACTGGGAACGCGCGTGATGGCGCGCGCGGTGACAGCGGAAATCTCCGAATACTTCCAGGCGCGGCACACAGCGGCGGGCATTCGCATTCATCTCGGCGTGCAGGCGACGAGCATCGAAAACAGCGGCGCCAGCGTTGCCGGCGTCAGCCTCAGCGACGGCCGCCATATCCCTGCGGACCTTGTCGTGGTCGGCGTCGGCGTCCTGCCGAACGTGGAACTTGCGGCGGAAGCGGGTCTGCCGGTCGCCTCCGGCATCATCGTCAACGAGCAGCTGCTGACGTCCGATCCCAACATCTCGGCTATCGGCGATTGCGCGCTGTTCGCAAGCCCACGTTTCGGCGGCTCGCTTCGCCTGGAATCCGTGCAAAATGCAACCGATCAAGCGCGCTGCGTGGCGGCGAGGCTGACCGGCGATGCCAGGACCTACGATGGTCTGCCCTGGTTCTGGAGCGACCAGGGCGACGACAAGCTTCAGATCGCGGGGCTTACCACCGGGTACGACCAGGTCGTGGTGCGCGGCGACCTCAACGCGCGCTCGTTCTCGGCCTTCTGCTACAAATCCGGACAGCTGGTCGGTATCGAGTTGGTGAACCGCGCATCCGACCACGTGTTCGGACGCAAGCTTCTGGGAATGAACCGCTCGGTCGAGGCGGAACACGCCGCCGATCCCGCTTTCGATCTCAAGGCGGCGCTGGCGTAGTTGGGCCACGTATTTTCCCTTCGCTTGCGCTCGCAATGATGGTGGCGGGGCTCAAGCGCTCACCGAAAACTCCTTCCGCACCGCCTCGATATCCGCAAGCGTTGGCAGTCCTGCCTCGTTGCCAAGGCGCTGGATCTTGTAGGTCGAGGCCGCGCGGGCGAAGTCGAAATGCTCGTGCCAGCTTTTGTTCGGCTGTGCCAGATAAGAATAAACATAGGCGCCATGGAACACGTCGCCGGCGCCGTTGGTATCGAGCACGCGTTCGCGCGCAATCGGAAGCGCCGGCATCGAACGAACGGTGCCGGTTTCGTCGTACCAGAAGAGGCCACGTTCGCCGAGCGTCACGCCGCCGACCTTGCAGCCGCGGCTCTTGAGATATTCGAGCATCTTTTCCGGCGTCAGGTCCATCTGTTCGCACAGGCGTTCGGCGACAATGGCGACGTCGATGAATTCGAGCAGTTCATGGGTGTTGGTCCGCAAACCCCCGCCATCGAGCGAGGTCAGGATGCCGGCTTCGCGGCAATGTTTGGCGTAGTAGATCGCCGCGTCCGGCTGGTGACCATCGACGTGCAGCGCGCGGCAACCCTTGAGGTTGAGATGCGGGAAAAGGGTGAATATGCTCGTCGTCGCGGCAGCGGACGATGGCGCGCTTGCCGTCCTTCGGCATGATGAAGGAGAGCGACGAAGTCGCGACCTTGCGCGGATGGATCGATATTCCATACTTCGCGCTCATATCCTGGAACATCCGTCCCAGCCAGTCATTGGCGACAGTGGCAATCAGGTCCGGGACAATTCCGAGTTTGGCACAACAAAAAGCCGCGGTGACGGCGTTGCCGCCAAAGGAGACCGCATAGGCCTTGGCGACGTGCTTCTCGTCGCCGGTCGGCAAGTGATCGGTAATGAATGTGACGTCGATATAGGTCTGTCCAATGAAGAGGGCCTGCATTCGTCTTCCGTCATGGCTGAAGCATGATCCGGAAAAAGTGGAAACCGGTTTTCCTTCGCGACAAACGCGACAACGCGTTTGCGCGGAGATCATGCTTGATTGACAATCCAAAGCGCGAAAGCGATCTGACGCCATTGCGCTTCAGGGTGGTTTCGGCCCGGCCTTCGTATATTAGCACCGATTACGCCGGATCATTCGCTGAAATTATTCGCACAAACCGTCCCGATTGACGCTTGAGATAGGTATCGCGCGGGGCTACGCCAGCGGCGGGCCCACAGCGACCGGCTGCTCCGGGTTCCCGGAAATGGGCGAAAGGCGATGATATTCTGTTCTGGTCCGATCTTCGACGAGGCGGGGGCATTTTTGCAATGATCTCTGGCCTCGATCACCTCGTCGTGCTGGTTGAAGATATCGAGGCCGGCGCGAAGGCTTACGAATTGCTGCTCGGGCGGAGTCCCTCCTGGCGAAGCCAGGACGAAGGTTCGACGGCAGCCATGTTCACGCTTCCCAACATGTCGCTCGAACTGCTGGCGGCTGCGGGCACCACGCCGGCGGCGGACCATATTCGCGAGGTGCTCCGGCAGTCGGGCGAGGGGCTCGCCAGCATCTGCTTCCGCGTCGACGACATCGAAAAAATGTACCGCAGGCTCGATCGGCTGGCGTTGAAGCCGGAGCCGGTGGCCGAGGCCGAGAGCCGCAATCTCGGCTCGGATGCGACCTTGCGCTGGAAGCGCACGCGCGCTGCGACCGACCTGACCCGCGGCGTGCGGATGTTCTTTCTCGAATTGGCGCAGGAGCGCATCCCGTCGGCCGCAACATCCACCTCGCCGGTTCTGGGGCTCGATCACGTCGTCATTGCCACGGAAGACCCCGAGCGCGCCGCGGCACTTTATGGCGCGCGCCTCGGCCTCGATATGGCGCTCGACCGTTCGCACCCCGATTGGGGCCGGCTGATGTTCTTCCGCTGCGCCGATCTGACCGTCGAACTGGCGCAGAGGCCGGGTGCGGTTTCCGACACCGGTCGGGACAGATTGTGGGGATTGAGCTGGCGCGTCGCCGATATCGACGCGGCCCACGAGCGGCTTGCAGCCGCGGGTATCGCGGTCTCGGAAGTGCGGGCAGGCCGCCGACCGGGCACGCGGGTGATGAGCGTGCGGGACGGCACTTGCGGCGTGCATACGCTGTTCCTGGAGAAGACAGCCAGGGCGTGATTTCTCCGTGCGGAGCCGCGAACCCGGTCGATCCGGCTGCTTGTTGATGGGCAACAACTTGATCGCTCGCAAAGACTCGTCATGCCCGGGCTTGTCCCGGGCATCCACGCCTTTTTTCTTGTTGCCAAGACGTGGATAGCCGGGACAAGCCCGGCCATGACGAGGGGATGTTAAATACGAGGGGAGGGTGAAGGGTGCTCGACTGGATTGACTTTTCAAACAGCGACGCAGGTTCACATTCCCGCGGCAGGATTTGCCCGGGTTTTGCCAATACAACGTCCCTCGATGAAGAGGGCGCAGGGAATGCCGGGCGCCTGACGCACCCACAGCCTCGTGCGCGAAACAAGGAAGCACACGAGCAAGTCACCGCAGGTTCGCCGAAACGATCCGGCATTCCCCGCGCGGATGGTTTTAACGGTTTCCTTCGCGCTCTCCCCGGTGATCGGGCTTTGTTGTCACCGTCGCTCCTGAGAAGCGTCAGCTTCTCAAGAACTTGATGCCAGCGTCGAGGCATCAGGACCACACGACTTCGCCGTCCGCAGCCGTTGTCGTTCGTCTTTCGACATGGCCACGTCCACCGCATCCCGCACCCAACGTCCGTGACGATCGCGAAACGCCCCTCTTGCCGGGACGGGACGTTCTGGCTCTATTGCTGCTTCTACCAAGCGGCCAAGCGGAAAATTTTTGGCGAAGGGGCTGGACAGGATTTTGCTGATTTGCCCGTCGGGCAAATCACAACAGCCATCGACCAGGCGGAACCCGGACAACGGACCAGCGATTGGCTCAAGGTTCAACGGCGATAACGGAGACGTTGCCTTCCGGCTGGGCCCGGCTTGCCGTGGCGCGCCTCAGGCAGCGGCCCCAAGCTTCTCGAATGCCGAACTTTTCAGACGGTTGAGATCGCGTTCGCCGGAAGCTGCTTGCTGAAGGATATGCTCCGCCACTTCAAGGGGCGTTACAGATTTGTGGATCAAGAAGCGTCGATCCGCGACAACTTCGTTCAGCGCCTGCCGCATAACAGCGACCGTCGGTGCATCAAATTTTTGTTTCAAATCATTCATGATTCGCACCCAAATCGTTGGGTGCGTCTTAGGGTTCTTTTGTAAACGCATGATGAATTGAACGAGGCTGGAAACGCATATGCACAAGACGGCCCCGGCGCAGGCGGCGTGCCGAGGCCATCTGTGTCATAACTGCCAGCCGGGACGGGGCTTGTGGGGGACAGACCAAAAACAACCGAAGCTCTTGCACTCACGTTATGAGTCAGGCCTTTAGCCGCGATCTTTCCTGGCTTTTGGCGGCTGCTTGGGCTCAGGCTGCGTATTGCGGACAGCCTCTGCCAGCATCTCGCGCAACTCAGCCTTGGTCTTTGCGGGTTCCCGCTTGGGGGGATGCCATTGTGTCATGAATAGTATGTGGGGATGCCGGAGAGAGATTTAAACCCCCCGTTGGCCGCTCGATATGTGAGGCGCGCCAGGGTCCGCTTTCGGCTGCGAGTACCGGATGATTGAGCGTCGGCAAATGCAGCCGGCGCGCGATTGCGGAAGGAGCAGGCGCGGAAGTCAAAAGACCGGCGACGAGGTTGTGAACGGCGGTCAGGTTCGAGCGGAACGTCCGTCTGCCAAACCCGGAAGCCTCCACATAGCGGCGGGCCGTTTCCTCAAAGGGCTCCGGCGGGACGCCGCCGACCTCGAGCACCGCGTCGGTCGGCGCGCCCATGCCAAAGGCGTTGCGCTGATAGTCCAGCAGGAACCAGGAAAGCTCCTCGATCACGAATTCGCCGATGCCGAGAGATCTGGCGACCTTGAAAAACAGTTTCATCGGCACGTCCTGATACGTCACTTTTCGCCCCAACGCCTTGCCGATCGCCGAGGCGATTTCCTCCGGCGACAGCAGGCGCGGCCCCGTCGGGCGGTAGCTCTTGCCGATATGGGGCGCGGGATTGGTCAGCGCGCCGACGATGACGCGGGCAATGTCCTCGTTCGACGGCGGCGCATTGAGGCCCTTGCCCAGCGGCAGCCCCATCAGGCCGAAATGGGCCATCGGTTCGAGCGCGGCCATATAATTGTCGGCGAAGAAGCCGGGATTGACGGTGACCACATCGAGATTCGACCACTGAAAAACCCTGTCGCTCAGCCATTTTTCGCGGGCGTGCGCTGCCGGGTGGTCTGCGCTGGCGACCCACTGACTGAGCGCCACGACCGTCTCCAGATTCGCTTCCTGTGCGGCGACTGCAAACAACGACGCACGCCGCAATGTTCCAGGCTCGAGCGGCGGGCAGAAATAGGCGCGCTGGACGCCCCTCATGGCGGAGCGCAGATCGGTCACGTCCTCGAGCGAGCCGACGACGATTTTCGCGCCGCGCTTGGCGAGGCGCTCGCTGCGATGATCGGAGCGATGCACCAGAGCGCGGACCGGATACCCCATGGCCAGAAGCTGGTTGATGGTCGCGCTACCCGTCTTGCCTGCGGCTCCGGTCACCAGGATGGTAGGTTTCGGCATTTGACTGATCCTCGCATCGCGCTTTTTTGGCTGAGGCTTGTTACCGCCTCCGGTAGGCGGTGCAATTACGCGGGAGGTAATTGAGTTGCGTACTTCACGCGAATAGAGTGCGTGTAATGAAGAGCGGCTTCGGTTCGATCCTGAGCGAATGGCGCGCCGTTCGACGGCTGAGCCAGCTCGATCTCGCGCTGACGACAGGCATCTCCCAAAGACACATCAGCTTCGTGGAATCAGGCCGCGCGCAGCCGAGCCGCGACATGATTTTCAAATTGGCCGCCGGTCTCGATCTTCCGCTGCGGGCGCGCAACGATCTCTTCCTCGCCGCCGGATACGCGCCCGCCTATCCGGAGCGGCGGCTTGATCTGGCGGAAATGAAGCCCGCGCGCGCGGCGCTTGAACTGATCCTTGGGCATCACGAGCCTTATCCGGCTCTCGTGACGGACGGCAGCTGGAACATCGTCATGCAAAACGCGGCCGCTTCCCGCATTCTCGACTGTTGCCTCGGGGCAGGTGGAATACGGAGGCTTTTTCCTGAAGGCGCCGTCAACTTCATGCAGCTAATGTTTTCGGAAAAGGGCATGCGCCCGCATGTCCTGAACTGGACCCATACGCGGGCTGCGCTGCTCAACCGGCTGCGGCGTGAAGCGTCTGGAAATCCGAACTCGCCTTCCGAAACGCTGCGGCGCGAGCTCGATGCCGGCCCGCCCGATCCAGACGGTGAAGACATGTTCGATGAGAAATGCGCCGAACCGATGCTGTCGCTCGAATTGCGCGTCGGACATACAAGGCTTCGATTGTTCAATACGTTCACGACGTTCGGAACGCCGCAGGACGTGCTGCTTCAAGAACTGCGCATCGACATGTCGTTTCCGGCAGACGAGGCGACGAGGCGCTTTCTCGAAAGGGCAGCGGAAACGGGCATCGAGGGCGCGCTGGAAATTTCCCAGGACGCGTGACCCAGGGTATGCGGTTAGCGCCTTGCGAATCGTCGAGCTTGTCTTTGAGGCCTTCGCTACAGGCAGTATGCCTGACCTCTGTCAGGACAGGCTCTGAAAGCACTGGACAGCGAGAACAGCAGGCGGGCAGTGCGCATGGAATTTTCGGGCGCACGATAGCCGAGTGGAAATGCGACTGCGACGTCAGCCTGAAGATCTTTCCCGATGAAAAATCGGACGCCTGCGCCGACGGAGGTGAGGGCAAGCCCCTGGGTATAGTTGAATCCGGAATTCCATGCGGTGCCGGCGTCGACAAAACTGAAAAGTTCACAACCCGTCAGATAGCCGAAACTTGCGCTCCGATCGAAACGCAGCTCGAGCGAACCCGCCATGCCGTTGTCGCCGCTGATCTCCGCGCTGCCATAGCCCCGTCCGAAGAAGGCGCCTCCCAGATAGAATTGCTGTGAGGTGAACAGCGGCCCGGACGCGATTTGTCCGGCACCTGCAATCTTCAACGACCAGGCGTCGAACAGGGTCTGGTATCGGGTGAACCAGACGTCCACGACCGAAAAATTGGCCGAGGCGCCAAAGCGCGATACGAAAATGTCGCCCGATTGCGAGGCGCCGAAGATGGGGAGGCCCTGGCGGAAAGTCAGTGTGAGAAAATTATTGCCGCCGATATCGTCTTGCAGCCTGTAATCGGATGTCAGGCTGACGGTTCGGATGTGGTCGTCATAGATCTGGCCGAGCACATCGCGCTCCCAGACATTGCTGAAATCTGCCGCGACGGTGAGGGTTATCGCCGATTTTTGCGACATCACCGGGATAATGCTGCCGCGGACTTCGAAGGCTTCGGTCGTGGTGACGTCGTTGAAGAGACGCCTGATGTCCCCAGGACGAACCTCGCTGTAGAGAACAGATGCCCCGACGCGCGCCCCGTCGGAGCCAACGGGGACATCGTAGGATATCCGGCCGAAACCAAGTTCTCGCGGGTCGTTTGCAATGGTCGAGAGATTGAGCGCGAGCATGTCGCCGGGCAGGAAGTAGGAATTGAACGCGCCTGTCGCGTAGGTTTGCCAGGGTCCGATCGCGTAGTAGCCCAGATTGTCGAGTCCGAACCAGGTGTAGATGTGCCAGGTTTTCAAATAGACGATTAGCCGGAATTGGCCGGTCGCGTTGCCGATCTCCTCCAGGGCGGTGTCGTCGACGCGGACACCCGGCCGGCTGCCGCTGAGTAGCAACTGGCGCTCCAATGTCGAAAGCCGCGATGGGCTCTCCGCGAGCACCGGCTCGAGCAGGGTCCGTATGCCGAATTGCTCCGCCCCATCGCCCTTTAGAGCCACTTCGGTGATGCTGCCCTCGATCACCTGAACGTGGACCTGGCCGTCACGGATATCCTGCGGCGGAATGACGGCCCGGCTCAGGTGGAAGCCGGCCCCGCGATAGAGGTCGCCGATGGCCGCGGCGATCGCCGAGAGGTCAGCTTCGGAGACCTTTTTCCCAAGATAGGGTTGATAAGCCCTTTTGATCTGGTCGAGCGGAATGGCATGGGCCCCGGTAAGCCTGACGCTGCGGAGACCGAACAGTGGTCGTGAATTCGCTCTCGCTTGCGGACGCGACAGGGTTGGCATGCGCAAGCCGGTCGATCGGTTCCGCTGGCTAAGTCCGGTTTGCGACTCATCGAAGCGTCTTTCGATCTGCTGTGGATCGAAGCCCGGCTGGACCACCTGCTCAGCTTTCACCGAAACGGCGCTGACAACGCAGAAGATCGATGCTGCGCCCGCGGTAACGACAGCGACATTGCTCTTGCCGCAGCGCAACGTCGCTCTTGCCCCGATTTTCATGGCCTGATTGTCTTTCCAGGCGCATGCAATCAGTGCACGAATTTCTCTAAGCCCCATGAATTTTCATAGATTTTTATGGTCAATGAATCGTTAAGGCTGACCGCGGGCCCCAGGGCTTCCGCTCACGCAATTTTGAAACTTCTCCGGTACGGCTGTCGGTCGGGCCAAAGCATTCGGAGTTTCTGCATGAGTGGAAAGGCAGCCGGTTTTTCGCGTGTACTGACGATGGTGCTGGCGTTCGGCGCGACCTCGGGCTCGTTTGCTTCAGAAGACGGCGTCTGGAAGGTGAGCAAGTCCTCTGGCGAAGTCTGGATGACAACCTCTGGCGTCCAGTCCGCTTCACTCGGTCAGGAAGACGCGTTGAAGCCCGGCGACATCATCCGCACCGGTCGCAACGGCCGCGTTCTCTTGACGCGGGGCGACGAGACCATTGTTGTTTCTCCGAACTCCGTCATCGGCCTGCCGACTGAAAAGAAGGACGGGCTTTCCACGACGATCGTGCAGCAAGCCGGCTCGATCCTTCTCGAGGTCGAAAAGCGCAACGTCCAGCATTTTGAGGTCGAGACGCCCTATCTTGCCGCGGTCGTGAAGGGAACGCAGTTTCGAGTTTCCGTGAACGACAACTCGACAAGCGTCAGCGTGCTCCGCGGGCAGGTTGAGGTCACGGACTTCAAGTCGGGCCAGATCGCCCAGGTGATGCCAGGACAGGTCGCGACTGCCTTCGAGCGTGGCAATGCCGGCCTCTCTCTGCGCGGATCGGGCACGTTGCATGCGATCGAGCAAGGCAAGCCACGCGCTTCGTCGATCGAACGGATAATGGTTCCGAAGACGGGATTAGCAGCTCCGCGCAGCGCCATGAATGGGCAGCTTGTCCATCCGCTCGGTCATTTCGCCGCTTCGTCCGAGTCGAGCGCCGGAAGTGTCGCCGTCAGCCCCGGTGTCACGCGAATATCGACTTCACTCGGCGAACTCAGGTTGAATTTCCCGAAAGTCACCCATGGGCTCGCCCACGGAATGGAATCTCCATCCGTCTCGGTCAAACGTTCCGCCGACAATGGCACCATCTGGAGTTCGGGCGACGCCAAGGCGAGCCAGGGAACTGGTTCCAGCAATTCGGCGGACGCCAGCAATGCCAGCAACAATGGCAGTAGCAGCAACAACAGCTCGGCGAGCGGTAACAATCCCGGTGTGGGGGCAGCGACGTCCGCGGTCGCGGCAGCGAACAATCAAGGCAATGGCGGAGCAAACGGCAACGGGAAGGGAAACGGGAACGGCAATGGTAACGGGAATGGGAACGGGAATGGAAACGGCAAAGGCAAGCCGTAATTGCGGATCGCGGATGCTTGCGGGTCGACGGAAGGTCGAGGCTTGACGAGACTGCTTGAATTGCGGGATGCGCGGCGCGCGGCTTGCCTTGGCTGACGAGGGATGTAGGGGAATGGGGAACATCATGAAACAGCTCCGACCGCACGTCTTCGTCATGGTCGCGTTGGTGATCGTGCTGTTCTCCGGCTTGCACGGCGCGTTGCGCGATGCGCTGGTCGATCAGCGGTTCGCCTGGGATACGCGCAAGGCCAGCGGCGAGATCGTCATCGTCGCCATCGATGCCCCGTCGATCGACAGAATTGGCGTGTGGCCCTGGCCGCGCCAGATCCATGCCGACTTGCTTCGCCGGCTGGAGACTGCGGACGTGCGCGATGTCGTATTCGACATCGATTTCTCGACGCCATCGGACGCTGCCTCCGACCGGGCGTTTGCTGACGCGCTCGAGAACGCCGGTGGTTCGGTGGTCCTGCCGTCTTTCGAGCAACCGGGTGCCGAAGGCCCCAACGGGTTGTCGCTTCATATCAATCGTCCGCTGAAGCAATTTTCCGATCACTCATGGTCGGCGGTCGTCAACGTCAGCGTTGGGCCGGACGGCCTGGTGCGCCGCTACAGGTTCGGCGAAACGCTTGACGGGGAGTTTCTTCCCTCGATGGGCGGGATGCTGGCGGGGCAGTACACGCGAGGGCGAGATCCATTCCTGATCGATTTCGGCATTCGCGCGGCGTCGATTCCGAAAGTCTCCTATATAGATGCCCTGCGCGGCGATGCCGCAACTCTGGACAGGCTGAGAGGCAAGAAGGTCATCATCGGCGGCACCGCGCTGGAGCTCGGCGACCGCTTCAGCATCCCCAATGGCGGGATTGTTTCGGGAACATTGCTGCAGGCACTCGCGACTGAATCCATCGTGCAGAACCGGACCCTTCATCTTACCTCGGGCGTCACGTCGATCGCCGGGCTCGGTTTGATTGCGCTGGTCATGATGCTCTCATGGCGTCGCCTCCCGGCAAGCCGGCGTTCCGCGCTTCTGGTCGCGATCGCGATTGCCGTCGAGACGTCCGCATTCCTGCTGCAGGCCAGATTCCCCCTGATTCCCGATACCTCGCTGTTGCACACCATGATCGCGCTCTATTTGGCCGCGATCGCACTCGATGAAATCAACCTTCGGGGTCTGCTCGGCAGCATCGCGGAGAACCGCTTTCAACGCATCGCCATGTCGCTTGGCGATGGCCTTGTCTGCACCGATGAGAACCATCTGATAACCGCGTGGAATCCGGGCGCCGAGGCGATCTTCGGCTACAGCCCCGCAGAGATGATTGGCCGTCCTTTCGATTTGATTCGCGCCGACCGCGAGGATGCTGCGACTGCGACATTTTTCGAGAATGTACGCGTCAAGTCCTTGCCCGTGGGCGTGGTGAGGGAGTTCGACGGGCGGCGCAAGAGCGGCGAGGTGTTTCCGCTCGAGGCCTGTTTCTTCGGCTGGCAAGGGACGGTCGGGCATCAATATGGTGCGATCCTGCGCGATATCTCGGTCCGAAGGCGCGAGGCCGAGAGGGTCCGATATCTGGCGGAACACGATTCGCTCACCGGGCTCGCCAATCGCAATACTCTTCGCGAGGGCCTCTCCACCCTGATTTCCGCAGCCGAAAAGCGAGGAGACAAGGTCGCATTGCTGGTGGTCGGCCTTGATGCCTTCCAGCAGATCAATGACATGCTGGGGCATGCCACGGGCGACCTCGTGTTATGCGCCGTGGCCGAGCGCCTGAGGGCGGAAGCCGGCAACCCGGCCATCATCGCGCGTTTGAGCGGGGATGAGTTCGCCGTCGCCGTGTGCTGCGACGGCGACGAAGCAGCCGCAGGATTGTCCGGTCGCATCGCAAATGCTTTCGATAATCCGCTGCTGGCCGGAACGCGGCAACACCGCATCAGCGTCAGTATCGGGGTCGCCGTCTGTCCTGCGGACGGGCGAAGCGCCGACGAGCTTCTAACCAATGGTCATCTTGCCTTCTGTCGAGCCAAGGCCACCCGACGCGGCGGCTATGTGATGTTCGAGAACGCGATCAGGCAGGACCTTGAGGCGCGGCTGACGCTCGAGGCCGAATTGGCACGTGCGGTCGAGGAAGCCGAATTTGAGTTGTTTTATCAGCCGAAGGTCCGGCTGACGGATGGTGCTCTCACAGGCACAGAAGCTCTTATTCGCTGGCATCATCCTCAGGATGGACTCCTTACCCCCGGAAAATTCATGCCGGTCGTCAACACCTCGCCGATGTCGGATCCGATCGCCGCCTGGGTGCTCCGATCGGCCTGTCGTCAGGCAAGGTCGTGGGAGCAGTCTGGACATCCCGTTCGCGTTTCCGTGAACCTCTCACCGTCGCAATTTCAATCCGGCGACCTCGCAAGCCAGGTTGCAGAGGAACTGCAGGCTACCGGTCTCTCGCCCGCGCTGCTCGAACTCGAGGTGACCGAGGATATTCTGCTTCTGGATGAAGAGAAGGTGCTGGACATCGTTCGGCGCATTCAAGGGCTGGGGGTCCACATCGTTTTCGACGACTTCGGGACCGGCTATGCGAGCCTCAGCTACCTCAAGAAGTTTCCGCTCAGCGGACTTAAGATCGACAGGTCGTTCGTTGTCGAAATGCTCGTCGATTCGAGCGACGCTGCAATCGTAAGGTCCACTGTCAGCCTCGGCCGACAACTCGGCCTCTCGGTGGTTGCGGAAGGCATCGAAGATCGCGCGACCGCCGATCTTCTGTTGAGCATGGGATGCGAAGAGGGCCAGGGTTATTTCTTTGGCCGACCGATGCCGGCGCAATCATTCGAAAATCAATTCCTGAGGGGTGGCGAACCAGGCGCCGATCCCGGCGAAGCAATACGGGCCGCCTGACAGCGCCCTGCGGATGATGACGCCGCGTGGTGGCGCGAGCTGTTGTCGATCTCGACATGAGCTTCAGCCCACCTTGCAGGGCACGCTCGAAAATCCGCGGAAGCGGGCGCGGCCGCCGCGCAGCGGCGCGCCCTTCAGCGCGTAGGCTGGAAATTTCCGAAGGAATCGCGAGATCGCGATCGCGCCCTCGAGCCGCGCCAGCGCCATTCCCGCGCATTGATGCGCGCCGCTGCCGAACGCCAGATGCCGGTTGGGATTGCGGGCGATGTCGAAGTTTTCGGGGTCCTCGAATTGCCGGGGATCGCGGTTGGCGGCGCCGATGCAAAGGGTGACGGACGTTCCTTCCTCCATGGTCACGCCGCCGAGTTCGACGCGAGCAGTCGTCATGCGATTGCCGAGCTGGTTTGAACTTTCGAATCGCAGGATTTCCTCGACCGCGGTCTTGATCAGCTGCGGATTTTCGATCAGCCGTCTTTTCTGGTCAGGATTTTCAAACAAGGCCACCAGGCCGTTGCCGATCAGATTGGTGGTCGTTTCGTGCCCGGCATTGAGCAGGAAGATGCAATTGTGCAGCAGTTCCTTCTCGCTCAACCGCTCGCCATTGTCTTCGCCCTGGATCAGGCGCGTAAGCACGTCACGCTCGGGATTGCCGGGCCTGGCACGGCGTCGCGCGACCAGAGTTTCGAGATAGGCGAGAAAATCCCGCACCGCGGTGTTGCCGCGCTCAAAAGCCTCCGCGCTGATCACTGGCTCGAGCGCGCCGAGGATCGCGAGCGACCAGCCCCGCAGTGGTGCGCGTTCCTCACGTGGCACGCCGAGCAGATTGCCGATTACCTCGATCGGGATCGCGGCGGCATAGTCATCGATCAGGTCGACCTCGGCCTTTGCGGCGAGATTGGCGAGCAGCGCCTCCACCAGCGCAATCAGGTCGCCTTCCATTTCAGCAATCGCCCGCGGCGACAGCGCGCCCATGATCAGCCGACGCACGCGGGTATGCGCAGGCGGGTCGTTGAAGACGAGGCTCGAGGTATGGTGCTCGTAGAGCAGGGAGGCACCGTATTTCGGGAAAAACTCCTTTCTCTTGTCTGACGAGAACAGTTTCGTGTTCTTGTACACGCTCACCAGATCGTCGTAGCGCGTGAGGAAACAGGAGCCATTGGGCATGCGCTTGACCGGCGCGAAGTGTCGCAGCGCGCGATAGGTCGGATAGGGATCGGCATAGAATTCACCCGCGAGCTTTTCGATATCGAAATTGGCCGCGAGTTCCCGCGCCTTCGCATCCATGCTGCCATCTCTCCCCTGGTCCGCGCCCAAACCTCTGTATCCCGCCTTGGCGGGCCTTTCTGCGGGTGTTAGAGACGAATCGGCTGTTTTCGCCGTTTTCCGGAAAGCCCGGCCGCTGCCGATGATAGTCTCGCTCAGCCGACGGATACAAAGAAATGCACGCGCCTAATGCTTCCTCCGACCAGGCTGCCGATCCCGTTGCTTCGTGGCCCGAGGATATTTTTTTGATTTTGCAGCGTTTCGATGTCCGGCAGGTAACCTACGTGCCGGATGCCGGGCATTCTCAGCTGATCGAGCGCGTGCTGGCTGCGCCTTCCATGCGCGCGGTGCCGCTGACGACGGAAGAGGAGGGCGTTGCGCTATTGGCGGGCGCATGGGCGGGCGGGCAGCGCGGCGTGCTGCTGATGCAGTCGAGCGGGGTAGGCAATTGCGTGAACATGTTCTCGCTCACCCAGATTTTCCGCCTTCCGTTCCTGACGCTGGTGACGATGCGCGGCGAGTGGGGTGAATTCAATCCGTGGCAGGTGCCGATGGGAACGGCCACAGAGGGCGTGTTCGAACTCTCCGGCATCAAGGTGCTGCGGGCTTCGCACCCGAACGAGGTAGCCGAGGTGGTCGAGGCCGCCGCCGGACAGGCCTACAATGCCTGCACGCCGACCGCGGTCCTGTTGTCGCAGCGCCTGATCGGCGCAAAGGTTTTCACCAGATGAGCAAGGCAAATCTTCTCGATCGCCGCAGCGTCGTCTCCGCCCTGCTTGCGGGGCGCAAGGATGCTGTCGTCGTCGGTGGCCTCGGGGCTTCGACCTACGATATCGCGGCCGCCGGCGATCATGACCGCAATTTCTATCTCTGGGGCGGAATGGGCGGCGCCACGATGATCGGACTGGGGGTCGCGCTGGCCCAGCCGAAGCTGCCGGTCGTGGTGATCACCGGCGACGGCGAGATGCTGATGGGGATCGGGAGCCTTGCGACCATAGGCCTGCAACAGCCGGGCAACCTCACGATCGTCGTGCTCGACAATGAGGTCTATGGCGAGACCGGCGGGCAGGCGAGCCACACTGGAGCAAATACCGACCTCGTCGGCGTAGCCAGGGCCTGCGGAATTGCGGATGCCGGCAGCCTCGCAACCATGGCCGAGATCGAGGCCTTCGCGCCCTCGATGCAGGACGTCTCTGCCGGACCGCGCTTTGTCAGCATCAAGATCGACAGTGCCAATCTGGAACGCGTGCTCGCCAGCCGCGACGGCAGCTTCATCGTGACACGTATCCGCGGCGCACTTGGCTTTGCGCCAATCTAAAGCGCGGTGGGATCGGGCTGCTGCGAGGCGGAGCCGGTTTCGGCTTGCGGCCTTGGGCTTCAGCCGAATTGCTGCCCTACTTTTGATTTAGTTGCGCCGCAGCAGATTTCTTGACTTTTGGCCGAAGGTGAGTGCTTACTTACAAGATGAGCACCCTACGTATGACCAGCGACCTGAGGCGGCAACTCATCCTGAGCGCAGCCAAACGTTGCTTTTCCCGCCACGGCTTTGCCGGCACCACGACCAAAAGCGTCGCGGCGGCGGCCTCGATTTCGGAAGGTTTGCTGTTCAAGCATTTTCCGACCAAATCGGCGCTGTACGCGGAAATCCTTAGCGAAGAATGCGAGGCCGATCCGGCGCTGCACCGTCTTCTGGAGCTTGAGCCGTCGACCCATACCTTGGTGGTGCTGATCCGCGAAATGGTGCGCCATTTCCAGGCAGTGGCCGAAACCCCCGACCAGCATGAGGCCCAGCGCCTGCGCCTCATGCTGACCAGCCATCTGGATGACGGTGAATTTGCCAGGCTTATCTATCAGAAGATCGCGGGCCTCATCGGGCCCGTGTTCACTGCTTCGCTGGAGTGCGCGGTCGAGGCGGGCGATGCGAGGCGGATCGGGCAGAAACCGATGAACCTGTTCTGGTTCGCCCATCATACCGTGCTGATGTCGACGCTGACGCGGATGCCGGCCACGCCATGCCTGAGTTACGACGAAGCCACCGATCTGGAACGGCAGCTTTGTCATTTCATTCTCAGGGGAATTGGCCTCAACGAAACCGCGATTGCCTCCTGTCTGGACCACGATGTGCCGGACCTTGTGGGGCAGCCGGCCATTTCAGAAAGTGCATGACATGAACATCGTGAATGAAGCCAAGATCTCGGGGCGGCCCGTTGAGAAGCCTCGCACGCGACCGGTGCGGACGGTGCTCTGGTTCCTTGTTGTCGGAGCGCTGCTCGCAGGGCTTGTCGGCGGTCTCGTCTGGTTCAACCATTTCCGCGGCGAGATGATCAAGCAGTTCTTCGCCAACAACAAACCGCCACCGGCGACCGTCACCGTTGCCGAGGCGAAGTCCGAGGTCGTTCCGAACCTGATGATGGCGGTCGGCGATCTCGCCGCCGTGCATCAGGTGAATGTCAGCCCCGACGTTGCGGGACGCGTCACCGAGATCATGTTCACTTCGGGCGATTCGGTGAAGGCCGGAAGTCCTCTGGTGCAGTTGTTCGATGCGCCCGAACAGGGTGACCTCGCAAACTTCAAGGCACAGGCGACCGGCGCATCGCTGGCGCTGGAGCGCGCCAAGCAACTGGCGTCGCGTCAATTCGGACCGCAATCGACGGTTGACGCCACGCAGGCGACCTACGATCAGGCCAACGCCGGCATCGCCAAGACGGAAGCGCTCATTTCGCAGAAGCTGGTTCGCGCGCCGTTCGATGGCGTGCTCGGCGTCCGCCGCGTCGAGGTCGGCCAGTACCTCACCGCCGGCACGCAGATCGTGACGCTGACCGATCTTTCGACGCTGTACGCGAACTTCACCGTGCCCGAGAAGGGCAGCGCCGCGCTCAAGGTCGGAGAGACCGTGCGGGTTGCAGTCGACGCCTATCCGGGCCGGACCTTCGAGGGCACGATCAACGCGATCGAGCCGCAGATCGCCGCCGACACGCGCAACATCCGCGTGCAGGCGACCTTCGACAATCCCGAGCACATTCTCAAGCCCGGCATGTTCGCAACGATCACCGTGGTATTGCCGGACAAGCCGCCGGTCGTCACCGTTCCCGAGACCGCCGTCGACTACACGCTTTATGGCGACTCCGTTTTCCTCATCACCGAGAAGAAAGAGGCTGACGGAAAGACCAGCCTGACCGCGGTGCGCACCTTCGTGCGGACCGGTAACCGGGTCCACGGACGTGCCGAAATCCTTACCGGCCTGAAGGCCGGAGACCGGGTGGTGGCGGTCGGACAGCTCAAGCTGCAGTCGGGATCGGCGGTCGCCATCTCGACCGATCCGGCGCCGCCGATACCGGCGACGCCGCCGCGCTATTGACGGCCGATCCGTAAAAGCATTCGAGCCGGCTTTCCGAAAAAAGCCGGCACGAATAGAAGAATTCGATCACGATCCGATTCCGATCGGATCACGAGATAACCGAAAGCGTATCGCGATGGTCTGGACCGATATCTTCATCAAGCGGCCCGTGTTGTCGGTGGTCGTCAGCCTGCTGATCCTCCTGATCGGGCTTCGCGCGGCGACCGTGCTGCCGATCCGGCAGTATCCGAAACTCTCCAATACGGTCGTGAACGTCACCACCGTCTATCCCGGCGCGTCGCCTGATCTCATTCAGGGGTTCATCACCACGCCGATCGAACAGGCCGTGGCGTCGGCCGAAGGCGTCGACTACATGACTTCGTCTTCGGTTCTGGGAACCAGCACCATCCAGGTCTACATCAAGCTGAATTTCGATCCGAACCAGGCCTTGACCGAAGTTCTGGCCAAGGTGAATTCGGTCAAATACCTCATTCCGAAGGAATCGAACGACCCGGTCGTCACCAAGACCACGGGGCAGACCACCGCCGTGATGTATCTCGGTTTCTCGAGCGAGGTGCTGTCGGGGTCGGCGATATCGGATTATCTGACGCGGGTGGTTCAGCCGGTGCTCTCGACCGTCGACGGCGTCGCGTCGGCCGACATTCTGGGCGGCCAGACTTTCGCGATGCGGGTATGGCTCGATCCCACCCGCATGGCCGGCCGCAACGTCTCGCCGGCGGATGTTTCCGCAGCGATCGCCGCCAACAATTTCCAGGCCGCTGCTGGCCAGTCCAAGGGCTATTTCATCGTCTCGAACGTGTCGGCCAATACGGACCTTCAGAATCTCGACCAGTTCAGGCGGATGATCGTCAAATCCAAGGACGGCGGCTTCGTCAGGATAGAGGACATTGCCACCGTCGAGCTGGCGGCGCAGAGCTCGGACGCCAGTGTCGCCTTCAATGGCGAGCACGCGATCTTCATCGGCGTGCAGGCGACGCCGCAAGGCAACCCGCTGACCCTTGTGAAGGGCGTCCGCGCGCTGTTCCCCGAGCTGGAACGCAACCTGCCACCTTCGATGAAGATGAAGGTGGCCTATAACTCGACCAAGTTCATTCAATCCTCGATCGACGAGGTGGAGAAGACACTGGCCGAAGCCGTCATCATCGTGGTCGTGGTGATTTTCCTGTTCCTGGCCTCGTTCCGTTCGGTGCTGATCCCGGTGGTGACTATCCCGCTGTCGCTGATCGGCGTCTGCAGTCTGATGCTGATTGCAGGATTTTCCTTCAACCTGCTGACATTGCTCGCGATGGTGCTTGCGATCGGCCTCGTCGTCGACGACGCCATCGTGGTGGTCGAGAACATCCATCGCCATCTGGAGGAGGGAAAGCCTCCAGTGCAGGCGGCGATGATAGGCGCGCGCGAAATCGTCAGCCCCGTTATCTCCATGACCATCACGCTTGCCGCGGTGTATGCGCCGATCGGCTTCCTCGGCGGTCTGACCGGTTCGCTGTTCCGCGAATTTGCCTTCACGCTTGCGGGCTCGGTGATCGTGTCCGGCGTGATCGCGCTCACGCTCTCTCCGATGATGTGCTCGGTGTTCCTCAAGAGCGCCGAAGAGGGACGCTTTGCCAGGGTCGTGAACCGGGTGTTCGGCGCGATCACGCGCTGGTACGGCCGTCAGCTCGACCGCTCGCTCGACTATCGCCCGATCACGGCGCTGTTCGCGGCAACGATCCTGGGGCTGGTCGCCTTCCTGTACCTGCACACCCCGAAAGAGCTCGCGCCCGAAGAGGACCAGGGCATCGTATTCGCCGTCACCAAGGCGCCGAAATACGCCAACATCGACTATCTGGACTTCTATGGCGAGAAACTCGACAAGGTATTTTCGAGTTTTCCTGAAACCGACCTGCGTTTTGTGCTGAACGGCATCAACGGTCCGCAGAATGGTATCGCCGGCATGCTGCTGACGCCGTGGGACGAGCGCAAGCGCTCGTCGATCAAGCTCAAGCCGCTGGTGCAGGGCGCATTGAGCAAGATCGAAGGGGTCAATGCATTTGCGTTCAACCTGCCGCCATTGCCCGGCGGTCCCGGCGGCTTGCCGGTCCAGATGGTGATCAATTCGACCAATGGCTTCCAGGCGGTCTATGAGCAGATGGCCAAGCTCAAGGACGCTGCGCGCAAGAGCGGGTTGTTCATCGTCTCCGACAGCGACCTCGACTTCAACCAGCCGGTGGTGCGGGTCAAGGTCGACCGCGCCAAAGCGAGCGATCTGGGCCTGACGATGCTCAACATCGGCAACACGCTTGCGACCATGCTGGGCGGAAACTACGTCAACCGCTTCAACCTCGAGGGACGCTCGTATCAGGTCATCCCGCAGGTGCCGCGCCTGGACCGCCTCTCGCCGGAGGCGCTTGGCAGCTATTATCTGTCGACCCCGACCGGCCAGCAGATTCCGTTGTCGACCGTGGTCTCGATCGAGACGGGGACGGATCCGAACGCGCTGACCCACTACAATCAGCTGAACTCCGCGACCTTCCAGGCAGTGCCGATGCCCGGCGTGACCGTGGGGCAGGCCGTGGACTTCCTGGAAAGCGAGGCGGCGAAGCTTCCGGCAGGCTTCAGTCACGATTATCTCGCCGATTCCCGGCAATATGTGCAGGAGGGCAATCAACTCGCGATCACCTTCGGTTTTGCGCTGATCATCATCTTCCTGGTGCTGGCGGCGCAATTCGAAAGCCTGCGCGATCCTCTGGTGATCATGATCAGTGTTCCCATGGCGATCGTGGGCGCGCTGATTCCGCTTTTCTTCGGCGCGGCGACGATGAACATCTACACCCAGGTGGGACTGTTGACGCTGGTCGGCCTCATCAGCAAGCACGGGATTCTGATGGTCGAGTTCGCCAACGAGCTGCAGCTCAATGAAGGACTGGACCGCCGTTCGGCCATCGAGATGGCGGCCCGCGTCCGGCTTCGTCCGATCCTGATGACGACCGCGGCGATGGTCACGGGCCTTCTGCCGCTTCTCACCGCCTCGGGCGCTGGCGCGTCGAGCCGGTTCTCGATCGGCCTCGTGGTCGTCGCCGGCATGACCATCGGAACAATGTTTACGCTGTTCGTGCTGCCGGCGGTCTATGTGGCGATCGCCACCGATCACCGCGCCGGGGCGGAATCCCAGCGTGCCAAGGAGATCGCCGAGTTCGACCTGGCGCCGAAGCCGCTTTAGGCCTGGCGCCTCGGCAGGCCGTACCCGGCAGGATCAGTCCTGCCGCCGCGACGCTTGCGGGACGAACTTCGAAAGCGTTTCGCGCTGCGGCAAGAGACAAGGCCGAACCTTCTTGCTAAATAGGCCGGGATGAGCATCTCCGTTCACCCCGATGCAGACAGCGGAGCTTTCGCGGGCCGACCCGCGGCGGGTCCTGCCCCGTCAGCACGGCCTTCCGGGATCAAGCCTTCCGGGACACGGATCCGCAGCCGTCTGTTCATCAAATACGTTGCCCTGTTCGTGGCGGTGGTGGCCGTGGCACTCTTGTCCAACGGCATCTTCGAGGTCTTCTTCTATTATCGCGAGCACAAGGCGGCCCTGATCCGGATTCAGCATGAACAGGCTGAGGCGGCGGCGGCAAAGATAAGCCAGTTCATCAAGGAAATCGAAAGCCAGCTCGGCTGGACCACCCAATTGCCCTGGTCGGCAGGCTCGATCGAACAACGTCGGTTTGACGCCCTGCGCCTGTTGCGGCAGGTGCCGGCCATCACCGAACTGGCGCAGGTCAACTCGACGGGCAAGGAGCGGCTGAGGGTGTCGCGGCTCGCCATGGACGTCGTCGACAGCGGGCTCGACCTTTCCAGGGATGCGAAATTTACCGAAGCGGTCGCCCACAAGGTTTATTACGGGCCGGTGTATTTCCGGCGGGAGTCCGAGCCCTACATGACGCTCTCGCTGGCAGGCACCCGCAAGGACGCAGGCGTCAGCATCGCCGAGGTCAATCTCAAGCTGATCTGGGACGTGGTGTCGCAGATCAAGGTCGGCGAGCGCGGCCACGCCTATGTCGTCGGTGCGGCCGGACGGCTGATCGCCCATCCGGACATCAGCCTGGTATTGCGCAACACCGATATGTCGAACCTCGTGCAGGTGCGGGCGGCACAGGCCGGCAAGTCCGGCGCCGACCCCGAATTGCTTCAGGGAACGAAGAACATTCAGGGGCAGGAGGTGCTGACCGCGTCTGCGCCGATTGCGCCGCTCGGCTGGACGATGTTCGTCGAATTGCCGGTGGAAGAAGCCTATGCCTCGCTCTACGCCGCGTTGCAGCGGCTGGCCATCGTGCTGGCGGCGGCATCGCTGTTTGCGGTGCTCGCCGGAATATTCCTGGCTCGCCGGATGGTCGGTCCGATCCGCGTCTTGCGCGCCGGTGCCGAACGCATCGGCGGCGGCGATTTCGCCCAACGGATCTCGATCAAGACCGGTGATGAGCTCGAAGGTCTTGCCAATCAGTTCAACGATATGGGCGCGCGGCTGCAGGAATCCTATGCCGACCTCGAGAACAAGGTCGAGCAGCGGACCGCCGAATTGAAGGAATCGCTCGAGCAGCAGACCGCGACCTCGGAGGTCCTGGAAACCATCAGCTCGTCATCGGGTGACCTGGCGCCCGTCTTCGAAAAGATGCTGGAGAATGCGACACGGATCTGCGGCGCGAAATTCGGCACGATGACGCTCTATGAGGACGGCGGGTTTCGGACCGTTGCCCTGTACAACGCGCCCAAGGCCTATTCCGACACGCAGCTCTACATGGTCATACGGCCGCACCCGGAAAGCGGGCTCAGCGCGGTCGAGAAGACCCATCAGCCCGTCCACATCGACGATATCAGGACGCAAGCGCCTTACGTGGAGGGCAATCCCAACGTGCGCGCCCTGGCCGATCTGGCAGGGGCGCGGACGCTCGTCATCGTGCCGATGCTGAAGGAAGACGAATTGATCGGCACGATCACGATCTACCGCCAGGAGGTCAAGGCGTTCACCCAGAAGCAGATCGAACTTGTCACCGGCTTCGCAAGGCAAGCGGTCATCGCGATCGAGAATGCGCGATTGCTGCGGGAGTTGCGCGAGCGCACCGACGATCTCAGCGAATCCCTGCAGCAGCAGACGGCAACCGCAGACGTGCTCAAGGTGATCAGTCGTTCCGCGTTCGATCTGAAATCCGTGCTCACGACGCTGACCAATTCAGCGAAGGCCCTGTGCGGCGCTTCGCTGGGCATCATCTGTCTGCGGGACGGCGAGGTGATGCGGCTGCAGGCAGAATCCGGTTGCACGGCGGCTTTCATTGACTTCATGAACGCCCATCCGATCAGGCGCGGCCGCGATACGATCACGGGCCGGGTCTATATGGACGGCAAGCCGGTCCATGTCCCGGATGTGGAGCTCGACCCCGAATACAATTTTGGAAACGCTCCCCAGATCGGTGACTACAGGGCGGTGCTCGCCGTGCCCTTGATGCGCGATGGCGCGGTCGAAGGCGTATTGCTGCTGGGGCGGCCCGCGGCGGGGCCGTTCAGTCAGCGCCAGATCGACCTCGTGCAAACCTTCGCCGACCAGGCGGTGATCGCCATCGAAAACGTGCGTCTGTTCGAACAGGTACAGGAGCGTACCACGCAGCTTTCTCTCTCGCTCGAAGAGTTGCGCACCGCGCAGGATCGCCTGATCCAGACGGAGAAACTCGCCTCGCTCGGCCAGCTTACTGCCGGCATCGCGCACGAGATCAAGAATCCGCTCAATTTCGTCAACAATTTCTCGGCGCTGTCGGCCGAACTCATCGACGAGCTGAACGATGCTCTGAAATCGGCCGGGCTTGATGGCAAGGTGAGCGAGGACGTCGAGGAAATCACCGAGATGCTCAAGGGTAATCTCGAAAAGGTGGTGCAGCACGGCAAACGCGCCGATTCCATCGTCAAGAACATGCTCTTGCACTCGCGCGAAGGTTCGGGCGATCATCGGCACGCCGATATCAACGCGATCGTCGAGGAGAGCCTGAATCTCGCCTATCACGGCGCGCGGGCAGAGAAACCCGGCTTCAACATTACGCTCAGGCACGACCTCGATCCTGCCGCCGGCATGATCGACCTTTACCCGCAGGAGATCATGCGGGTGTTTCTCAATTTGATTTCGAACGGATTTTACGCCGCAACCAAGCGCAATGAGACAGGCGAAGAGGGTTTCGATCCGACGCTTACCGCGACCACGAAAGACCTCGGCAAGAAGGTCGAAATCCGCATTCGCGACAATGGTACCGGAATCCCTCCCGAGGTGAGGGAGAAGATGTTCAATCCCTTCTTCACCACGAAGCCCGCCGGCGAGGGCACCGGGCTCGGCCTTTCCATGAGCCACGACATCGTAGTGAAACAACACGGTGGCACGATCGATGTGCGGACGGAGCCGGGTCGCTATACCGAATTCGTCATTACGCTGCCCCGAGAACTGGCGGCTCAAAAAAATACGGAGGCATGAATTGAGTGTTTACATCCTCGTCGTCGACGATGAGCCGGATGTGGAAGTTTTGTTTCGCCAGCAATTCCGGCGCGAGCTGCGTTCCGGGCGTTTCCAGATGGAGTTCGCGCCGTCCGCACTGGTGGCGCTCGAGCGCGCGAGCGAGGCGCGCGATGCCACATTGATCCTGATCCTGTCCGACATCAACATGCCCGGCATGAGCGGCCTGGAGATGCTGCCCCAGGTGCGGGCGCGGCGACCCGACGTTCCCGTCATCATGATCACAGCCTATGGCGACGCGGAAACGCGGCGTGAGGCGATCAAGCGCGGTGCCGAGGGACTTCTGACCAAGCCGATCGACTTCACGCTGCTGCGCCAGGAGATCGGCACCCGGCTGGGGGAGGCCGCATGAGCCCGACCATTCTGTTCGTCGATGACGAGCCGGATCTCGAAGCATTGATCCTGCAAAAGTTCCGCAAGCAGATTCGGGACGGATCGATGCAGGTCGTCTTCGCGCATGACGGGATCGAGGCGTTGCAATCGCTCGAGCAGCATCCGCATGTCGACCTGGTGGTTTCCGATATCAACATGCCGCGAATGGATGGTCTGTCGCTGTTGCAGAAGCTGCAGGAGACGGACGAGAAGAAGTCGACCATCATCGTTTCGGCCTATGGCGACATGAGCAACATCCGCACCGCGATGAATCGCGGCGCATTCGATTTCCTCACCAAGCCGATCGATTTCGGTGATCTTGAAACAACCATCGACAAGACCATCCGGCACGTTGAAATGCTGCGCGAGGCGCGTCGGAAGCAGGCCGAAGCGGAGCGGGCCCACGCCTCCCTGTCGCGCTATTTCTCACCCCAGATCGCCAGCCGTCTGGCATGCGCCGAGGGCGAGAGCGACGGTATGGAAGTGCAGTGGCGGGAAGTCGCGGCGATCTTTACCGACATCACAAGCTTCACGTCGCTGGTGGAGAATGCAGAGCCGGACGTGCTTGGCGTGTTGCTCAACGAATATGTCGGTGGAATGACCGACGTCGTGTTCGCCCATGAGGGCACGGTGACGAAGGTGATCGGCGACGCGATCCACGTTCTTTTCAACGCGCCGGGGGATCAACCAGACTACGCCTCGCGGGCCGTGGCTTGTGCGCACGATCTGGATGCCTGGGCCGAGGAATTTCGCAGGCGCTGGAAGGACAAGGGCGTGAATTTCGGAGCCACCCGTATCGGGGTGCATGCCGGTCCGGCTCTGGTCGGTAATTTCGGCGGCGGCCGTTTCTTCGACTACACCGCTTACGGCGACACCATCAACACCGCGGCACGGCTGGAAGCCGCCAACAAGTTCCTGGGCACCCGCATCTGTGTCAGCGCCAGCGTTGCGGAGGCAGCAGGGAAGTTTCAGGGCCGGCCGGTTGGCGATCTCGTGCTGCGCGGTCGCTCCGAGCCGCTGCGCGCCTTCGAGCCGCTGCAGGCTTCCATCTTCTCGGCGCCGGCTACGACGCAATATTTGCACGCCTTCGCCAAGCTGGAGGCCGGTGACGCCTCGGCGATGCCGGCGTTCGCGGCGCTGGTCGGGCTTCATGCCGACGACCCCCTCGCGGGCTTCCACCTCAAGCGATTGCTGAACGGCGCCAAGGGAATCCGAATGCAGCTGGAATGACGAAAGCCGGAGCAAACCTTGCATGACACGCTACTTCGCCGCCGGAAATTATCGTTTCATCCCGGCGGTTTTTCAATATTCGAGCGGGGCCCAGGCGCATTCCGGATTTGAGATCGAGCGCGTGCGTTTCGATCAACCGCTGCCGCTGGCCGACGGCTTCGCCCGGGCCGCGCAGCATATTCGGGACGCAGGGCGTCCCCTGACGTCGTTTTGCGCCTGCGAATTGCGTTCGCCCGCGGCGTTTACGGAAGAAGGCTTCCTCGCCTTCAACCGGCATTACGTCAAGACCTTGGCGCAGTGGGGAATCTTCGACGGCACGACCAATCCGGTCGCGCGCAGCAACGTCTGCCCGGAGATCGATCCTCCCTCCGAACCGTCATTCTACGCTTTTTCCTTCACCCGTCCGGCCCAGGCGCAACGGGCCGCCGCCGTGCCCGACTTCGTCATCGCCGGTGGCGCCGAGGCGCGTAGCGGCGGGGGAAGCTATCCCGAGCGGATCGTGCGCTACCGCGATCTCAGCGCGGACGGACTGAAGGAGAAGGTTGCGTTCACGGTTTCCGAAATGGAGAGCCGCCTTGCTGCCTTCGGGCTTGGCTGGAAGGACACAACGGCAACGCAAGCCTACACCGTGCACGATTTTCACGCCGTGATGGCCGACGAACTCGTTCGCTGCGGCGCTACGCGGTCCGGTCTGACCTGGTATTTCGCGTGTCCGCCGGTAATCGATCTTGAATTCGAGATGGATTGCCGCCGCGTCACGCGGGAGACGGTGATTTAAGATTCCCAATTCGCCGTCATTGCGAGGAGCGCCAGCGACGAAGCAATCCACTCTTGCGGCTCTGGACTGCTTCGCCGAGGCCTGTCATCGGGCGTGCATTCGCCCGACCCGTTGGCTCGCAATGACGATCACCGTTGGCGGGGGTCGAGCGCGTCCCGCAAGCCGTCGCCGACGAGGTTGAGCGACAGCACCACCAGGAAGATCGCCAGGCCCGGCCAGATCGCCATCCAGGGCGCGTTGGTCAGAAACCGCTGCGCCGCGTTGAGCATGCTGCCCCAGGACGGGTTGGGCGGTTGTTGGCCAAGGCCAAGGAACGACAGCGCGGCTTCGGCGATGATTGCGGCGGCGATCGACAGGGTCGCCTGAACCAGCAGCGCCGGCATGATATTCGGCAGGATATGAACCAGTGCGATCCGCCAGCGCGGATTGCCCATGGCGCGCGCGGCCTCGACATAGTCCTCGACCTTGACGCTCAGGGTCTGGCCGCGGGTCAACCGGATGAAGATCGGCGTGGCGGAGATGCCGATGGCGATCATCGCATTGCCGAGGCTCGGACCGAGAAAGGCTGCAAGCGCTATGGCAAGGATCAGGAACGGGCAGGCGAGCATGGCATCGGTGAACCGGCTGATCAGCGAGTTGACAAAGCCGCCGCGATAACCGGAGAGCAGGCCGAGCGGCACGCCGATCGCAAGCGCGATGCTGACCGAGATCGCGCCGGCCGCGAGGGACGCCCGCGCGCCATACACCACGCGCGCCAGGATGTCGCGCCCGAGTTCGTCGGTACCGAACCAATGTGCTGATGACGGCGGCTTGCGCACCAGTGCCCAGCTGGTCGCGATAGGGTCATAATGAACGATCAGCGGCGCAAACACCGCAAGCAGGATGAAGGTGGAGATCACCCAAAGCCCGACCAACGCGCCCTTGCGCTTGAGAAGACGGCGCAATGCCCGGCGCGAAGGGGTCTCCAGCGTTTCGGGGACGCTCGCCGCCAATGCGGGAAGTGCGACATCGGTCATTTCAGCCCCTCAGCCGGGGATTGACGAGAATATAGGCGATATCGGCAATCAGGTTCAGCGTGATGTAGACGGTCGCGGTGACGAGCACCACGCCTTGCACCACGGCGTAGTCGCGGTTGAAGACCGCATCCACGATCAGCTTGCCGAAGCCGGGGATCGAAAATATCTGTTCGGTCAGCACGGCGCCCGACAGCAGCGTACCGAGTTCGAGCGCGCCGAGCGTGATGACGGGAGTGAGCGCATTGCGCATGGCATGTTTGAGGATCACGCTGCGCTCGGACAGGCCCTTGGCGCGCGCGGTGCGGACGTAGTCGCTCTGCAGCACCTGCAGCATGGCGCTGCGGGTATGGCGCATCAGGATCGCCGCTATGGCATTGCCGAGAACGAAGGCCGGCATGATGGTCGAAGCCAGGCTCGCGCGAACGTTCTCGGAGAGAGGAACATAGCCCGATGCCGGAAGCCAGCCGAGTTCGATCGAGAACAGGAAGATCAGCATGATCCCGAGCCAGAAATTCGGGGTCGAAATGCCCCACAGCGCGAAAAGGTTCGCGCCATAGTCCCAGATGGTGTCCTTCTTCACCGCCGAAACGATTCCTGCGGGAATGCCGATCAGCAAGGCGATCACGATCGCCATCGACGCCAGCTGAAGCGTGACCGGCAGCTTCTGCGCGATCAGGTCGCGCACCGGCACCTTTACGCGCAGAGATTCACCAAGGTCGCCCGAAAGCACGCCCTTGGCCCAATAGGCGTATTGAACAGGGATCGGCTGATCGAGCCGGTACTGTTTCCTGATCTGCTCGATCACGGCCGGATCTCGCTCCTCGCCGGCCATCACCAGTGCCGGATCGCCGGGCAATAATTGCTGCAGCGAGAAGATCAGCACCGACACGAAGAACAGTGTCGGGATCATCTGCAAGAGGCGCTTGCCGAGGAAATTCAGCATGGGGCGCGCACCCATGCTTCTTTACTTCCCCCTGAAAGGGGGAGGTCGGCAAGCGAAGCGAGCCGGGAGGGGGTCACAAGCTTCCTGTCAATGTTGCTGTTCTCTGCGCTTCCAATCACCGAATTGACCCCCGCCCCAGCCCTCCCCCTTTCAGGGGGAGGGAGCGCTCCGGGAGTGCGACGCCACCGCATCCCGCAGTCGGCCCGAGAGAAGGACGAAATCATTCTCACTTCAGTTTCAGCCCGACGACCCGCACCAGGCCGTCCGGCATCTGCCTGTAGCCCTCGAGCTTCCTGCTGTGTGCGAACAGCAGCTTGCGGTGATAGATAAAGATGATCGGCTCGTCGTCGAGCACGATTTTGGTCAGCTTCTCGTAGAGCGCCTTGCGCCGGGCGAAATCGCTGGTCAGCCGCGCCTCATCCATCAGCCTGTCGGCCTCCGGATTGGAATAACCTCCGTCATTCTGCGGAGCGCCGGTGTGCAGAAAGATGTAGGAATTGCCGTCCGGATCGATGCGGCCGCTCCAGTTGATCTGGAAGATCTGGAATTCGCCGGCCTGTGCCTGCTTGAAGGAGGTCGCGAACTCGATCACGCGGATCTTGATGTCAAAGCCCGCTTCGGCCGCCATCGACTGGACGACTTGTGCGACAGCCTCGTATTCGGGACCTTTGGGAACCATGTAGTCGACGGACACCGGCAGCTTGACGCCGGCTTCCGTCAGCAGCGCCTTGGCCTTTTCGATATCACGAGGGCGGATCGGGGAGGACTGCTGGTAATAGGGATGAGAGGGACTGACCCACTGGTTGCCCGGCGTGAACTCGCCATTGAACACGACCTGGTTGAGCGCCTCGCGATCGATCGCAAGGTCGAGGGCCTGGCGCACCTTGGCCGACTGGCTGAGCGCGCCCTTGCTCTTGTCGTTGTTGATGTTGATGGTGAGACCGAGATAGCCGAGCTCGGGCGCGGTCGACAGCACGAGGCGGGAGTCGGACTGCACGTCCTTGATATCGGTAGCGAGCACCCGCTCGATGAGGTCGAGTGCGCCTGACTTGAGATTGGCGAGCCGCACGGTGGCATCGACGATCGGCAGGAACACGATGCGGTCGATGAAAATGTTGTCCTTGTTCCAGTAGTCGGCGAACTTCTCGAACACCATGCGGTCCTGCTGCACGCGCTCGACGAATTTGTAGGGGCCGGCGCAGACCGGATGCAGGCCGAACTTGTCGCCTTCTGCCTTCGCTGCCTTGGGCGAAATCATCATGCCGGAGCGATCGGTGAGCTGGGAAATCAGCGGTGCAAACGGGCTCTTCAGCACCAGCTTGATCGTAAGTGGATCGACCACCTCGACGTGGTCGACGCTGGCGAGCTCCGATTTCCGGAACGAGCCGGGCATGCTCATGTGGCGTTCGATCGAGAATTTCGCGGCCTCCGCGTCGAGCGCTTCGCCATCGTGGAATTTGACACCGGGCCGAAGCTTGATCGTCATCGCCTTGCCATCGGCCGCGGTCTCGTAGGACAGCGCGAGCTGCGGCACGATGTTGAGCTTCTCGTCGATGTCGAACAGCTTGTCGCAGAAGGCCGAGAACACGATGCGGCCGACATAGGTCCGCCCGAGTGAAGGATCGAGCATGTCGGGATCTTCCGCGATGCCAATGCGCAGCGTGGTCTGCGCTTGCGCGCCTGCGGCAAGCGACATCGCGAAAGTCGCTGCGGCTGCAGCCAGGCGCCAGGTTCTCATCGTACTGTTCTCCATCGTCAAATTTCGGTCAGCGCCGTTGCATCATCCGTACCAACACCGGAAACAGCCGGTCCTTCCGCGCGGTCGAAGGCTGCGATCAGCTTCTCCAGCGTCGGCGAGAGACCGCCATCGGAGGGAACGATGGCATCGGGTGGCGGCAGTTCCGCCGTTCGGTGACAGGCCGTGGCGTGCCCTGCCTGATCCGGCATCAGTTCCGGCATGTCGCTTTGGCAGCGGTCGACCGCAAACGGGCAGCGAGGACGGAAACGGCACCCCGCCGGCGGGTTGAGCGCGCTCGGCAGCTCGCCCTGCAGCAAAATGCGGCTGCGCCTTGCCTGCGGCTTGGGCACCGGGATTGCCGACAGCAGCGCGCGGCTATAGGGGTGGCGGGGGGAAGCGAACAGGGCTTCGGAATCCGCCGTCTCGACGATGCGACCGAGATTCATCACCGCGACGCGATCGGCGATGTGCTTCACCACCGCAAGGTCATGCGAGACGAAGATATAGGCAAGGCCGAGCCGTTCCTGCAGGTCGCGCAGGAGGTTGAGAATCTGCGAACGGATCGAGACGTCCAGTGCCGATACCGGCTCGTCGCAGATCACGAGCTTCGGCTCGACGGCGAGTGCGCGGGCAATCGCAATACGCTGTCGCTGACCGCCGGAAAATTCATGCGGATAGCGGCGCGAGAAGCGCGGCTCGAGCCCTACCAGCCGCAGCAATTCCTCGACGCGGCCGCGACGCTGCTCCGGCCGGACTAGATCGTGCAGGGCCAGCGGCTCGGTGAGAATCTGGCCGACGGTCATTCGCGGGTTGAGCGAGGCGTAGGGGTCCTGAAAGATGATCTGGGCGTCGCGCCGGAAGGCGCGCAATTCATTGGCGTCCATCGCAAGCAGATCGCGTCCCTCGAAGCGGATCGCGCCGGCATCGGGTTCGATCAGGCGCAACACCAGACGGCTGACGGTGGACTTACCGCAACCGGATTCGCCGACGATCGCGAGCGTTTCGCCCCGATCGATCGAGAAGCTGACGCCGTCAACCGCCTTGACGTAGGAGGTTGGCCGTCCCAGCAGCGAGTATTTGGCGGGGAAATGCTTGACCAGGCCTTCGGCCTCGAGCAGTGCCATCACGACACCAGCCTTTCCAGCGGCGCGCGGATGCAGCGCGACCAGTGACCGGGGTTCAAACTGGCGAGCGGCGGCGGCGCGGCAACGCAAGCGCCCTCCGCGAATGGACATCGCGCGGCGAAGCGGCAGCCCGGCGGCGGATCGGCCATGTTGGGAACCATGCCATCGATGGTGGCAAGATGGGAGGTGCGGCGGCCAAGCCGCGGGATCGAGCCGAGCAGACCCACGGTGTAGGGATGCTGGGGATTGGCAAACAACTCATCAACGGCGGCACGCTCGACGATCTCGCCGGCATACATGACCGCAACCTCGTCGCAGACTTCGGCGACCACGCCGAGATCATGGGTGATGAGAATGATCGCCGCGCCGCTTTGCGCCTTCAGCTCGCGCATCAGATCGAGAATCTGCGCCTGCAGGGTCACGTCGAGCGCGGTTGTGGGCTCATCCGCGATCAGCAGCCTGGGATCGCAAGCCAGCGCCATCGCGATCATGACCCGCTGGCGCATTCCGCCGGAGAGCTTGTGCGGATATTCGTCGATGCGCCGCTCGGGCGAGGGGATGTGAACGCGCCTCAGCAATTCGATCGCGCGGTTGCGCGCGGCGCTGCGCATGCCCCCGCGATGACGCAGGATCGTTTCGATGATCTGGTCGCCGATAGTGAGGCTCGGGTTGAGCGAGGTCATCGGTTCCTGGAAGATCATCGCCAGGCGGTTGCCCCGAAGGTCGCGCAGGGTCTGGTCCGGCACGTCCAGAAGGTCGAAGCCGTCGAAACGGATCGATCCCGTGATCTCGGCTGATGGCTTCGGCAAGAGGCCCATGATGGCGAGCGAAGTCACGCTCTTGCCGCAGCCGGATTCGCCGACCACGCCGAGCGTGACGCCGTTGGAAACCGTGAGATCGACGGTATCCACCGCGTGCGTGGTGCGTCCGTCGTCGCCATGGAAGGTGACACGCAGATCCTTGATCTCGATCAGCGGAGCGCCCGTCATCGCCCGCTCGCGATTGCAGCTTCGATGCCGGCGTCGATAGCCTTGCGGTCGGTGATCCCGGCCGGATTGCTGCGGCTCGGAAGATATTTCCGGAAGTGCACCCAGCGCTCGCGACTGACCGTTTCCAGGCGATCAAGTTCTGCGAGAGGATCTGTATGATCATCAACGCGCAGGTCGAGATCCGCCCATTCCTCCCGGCCATGGATCACGAGCGCGGCCGATTGCCTGCCGCGCTTGTCGCCGCCGGCGGCTTCGCCCGCGCGCATGGCCGCGATCAGGCGCCGCGCGAAGGGCAGGTTGTCGCCGGCGACATAGGCTTTCGCGGTGTCGTCCAGCACGCTGGCGCCTGCGAGCATGTTGCCGGCGATCGAGAAGCCGTCGCCCTCGACATGCCCGCACCAATCGACGCATTCCTTGCCGGTGTGGGCGGCGATGCCGCCGCTTGCGTCCATGACATGAAGCTGACGGCTCTCGCGTCCGGCATCCGCGGCGATCAGGGTGTCGACGACTTCGCGTGGCGCGCGTCCCGCCCGAAGCAGCCTCACGCCGTCGATGCCGTAATATGGATTGACCAACGCCTGCGTCGCGATGGCGCCGAACCCGGCAGCGACGTGAGGCACGAGCGCTCCCACCGCAAAGAACCGTGTCGCGACCGCTATACCGAACCGGCCGGTGGCACCATCTTTCGCAATGATCGACCAGGTCATACCTAGTGTCCCGTTTCCGAAGTTCGCCAACCTTTGCGGCCCCTCCGACGCGAACTTCGGAAACAAAGGGGCACTAGCAACTCCATAATTCCAGTGCCGCTTTTCGATTTGAAGTTCCTGATCCGAACGTGCGTCATCTGGTGCAGGAACTTCAAATCGGCGGCACTGGTTTCAACGTCCGGCCGCGTAGCCCTGCATGCCGCGGGGATTGGCCGCGGCGCGCCGGCGGGGACCGACTTTCGATGCGGCGGTCAGGCGGCCCTCCGACCACTCGGGACCGACCTCGACGATATGTCCGCGCCGCTTGAGCTCTTCAACGGTTGCCTTGGGAACGCGGCCTTCGACAACCAGCACTCCGGGCCGCGCCGTTCGCGGCCAGAATGAAATCGGGAAGTGCTCGGAATGCCACGCCGGCGCGTCGATCGCTTCCTGCAAATTCAACCCGGCGTGGACATGCCGAAGGAAGAATTGCGTGATCCATTGATCCTGCTGATCGCCGCCGGGCGAACCCCAGGAAAGATACGGCTCGCCGTCGCGCATCGCCATCGTCGGTGAGAGCGTGGTGCGCGGGCGCTTTCCGGGTGCAAGCGAGGCCGGATGATTTTCCTCGAGCCAGAACATCTGCGCACGGCTGCCGAGACAAAAGCCCAGTTCCGGGATCACCGGTGAGGATTGCAGCCAGCCGCCGGAAGGCGTCGCCGAGATCATGTTGCCGGCCTTGTCGATAATGTCGAAATGCACGGTATCGCCGCGCACCTCGCCGAAACGGCCGACGGTCGGTTCGCCGGCGCCCATGGCGCCGACGGCCTCCCGCTGGCCTTCCTGGCGGCGCAATTTCACTACGCCGCCAAACCCCTCGACCGAACCGGGGATGAAGTCGAGCGAGGCCTTGTCGGAGATCAGCTTGCGGCGCTCGTCGTTGTAGGCATCCGACAGGAGGGTGGAAATCGGAACTTCCGTGAAGTTGGGATCGCCGTAAAATTTCTCGCGGTCGGCATACGCGAGCTTGGCGCATTCGGTCTGCAGGTGGATGAATTCGGGACCGGCAGGGTCAAGCCCGTCGAGTTGAAAGCCCTTCAACAGCGCAAGCTGTTGCAGCATCACCGGGCCCTGGCTCCAGACGCCGGCCTTGCAGACGGTGTAGCGGCCGTAGTCGTAAGTCAGCGGCGCTTCGATAGTCGGCTGCCAGCGCGCCATGTCGTCGGCGCGAAGAACGCCGCGATGCGGCGAACCGCTGACGTCCATCACTTCCTGGGTGCGGCAGAATTTGTCGATTGCTTCGGCAACGAAGCCCTTCGACCACGCGCTTCGCGCGCCCTCGATCTGGGTGAGACGGTCGCTGCCCGCGCTTTCGGCTTCCTTCAGGATGCGCGTATAGGTTTGCGCAAGCTGCTTGTTGGCAAAGATGCTGCCGGGTTTCGGCACCTCATTGTTGGGAAGGTAGACCGCGGCCGAAGTGGTCCAGTATTTCCGGAACAATTGTTCGACGGTTTTTACCGTTGCGGCAGCGCGTTCCAGGAACGGATATCCATCGCTGGCATAGCCGATCGCCGGCTCCAGCACGTCGCGGAGCCGCATCGTGCCGTAATCGCGCAACAGCAGCATCCAGGATTCGAAAGGGCCGGGAACGCAGGCCGCGAGTAGCCCGGTGCCAGGCACCATTTCCAGGCCTTCGCTTTTGTAATGAGCGATGGTTGCGCCCGCGGGCGCCGGACCCTGGCCGCAAATAACCTCGATTTTCCCGCGACTGGCATCGTGCACGATGATCGGCACGTCGCCGCCGGGACCGTTCAGATGGGGTTCGACCACCTGCAGCGTGAAAGCGGTCGCGACGCCAGCGTCGAACGCGTTGCCGCCTTTCTCCAGGATGCCCATCCCGACCGCGGTGGCGATCCAATGGGTGGAAGTGACGACCCCGAACATGCCCTCGATCTCGGGCCGGGTAGTGAAGGGGTCTGGATTGATATGGCTCATGGACATCCAATGGTTAAGTCTTTGGCGTGCGGCGGCAATTGACCACAGCCGGAGCGGTCTGCCAACCGGCTCCCATCCTTGTGATCAAGCGGGCACGGCGGCCTCGGCGGGGTTGTTGACGGCGTGGCAGGCGACGCCGTCGATCAGCGCCGGGGCTTCGCGGCGGCAGAGATCGAAAGCCAGCGGGCAGCGCGGATTGAAGGCGCACCCCTGTGGCGGGTCGATCGGATTGGGGATTTCGCCCTTGACCGGGATCCGCTGGCGGCCGGACATCGCAAGATCAGGCACCGCGCCCAGGAGCATCTTGGTATAGGGCATTCGCGGGCGCTCGAACAGCTCGCGCGCCTGCGCGATCTCCACGATGCGGCCGAGATACATCACGCCGATGCGGCTGGCCATATGACGCACCACCGCAAGATTGTGGCTGATGAACAGATAGGTGAGCCCGAATTTGTCCTGCAGATCGCGCATCAGATTGAGGATCTGCGCCTGCACGGAGACGTCGAGCGCGGAGGTCGGTTCGTCGCAGACGATGAATTCGGCTTCCGAGGCCAGCGCGCGCGCGATCGCAATGCGCTGCCGCTGCCCGCCGGAAAATTCGTGCGGATATTTCCAGCCATCGTCGGCGTGAAGGCCGACCAGACCGAGCAGTTCGCCGACGCGGGATCGAATGTCCTGCTCACCCTGTATCAGGTCGAAGGCGCGGATCGGCTCGGCGATGATGGCATCGACCCGAAGCCGCGGATTGAGGCTCGCATAGGGGTCCTGGAAAATCATCTGGATTCGTCGGCGCAATAGCCGGCGCGCCTGAAAATGGCGCGGGTCCGTCATCGAAACCCCGTCGATCACGACCTCACCCGAGGTCGGCGGCAACAGCCCGACCACCATCCGCGCGACGGTGGTCTTTCCCGAACCGGACTCTCCGACCAGCGCGAAGGTCTCGCCTTTGGCGATATCAAAGGTCACGCCATCGACCGCTTTGAGAAATTCCAGGTGACCGCCTTCGAGCAACCGGTTGAGCCACGGCTTTGAAACATCGAAAGCCCGGCGCAGGTCCTTCACTTCGACAAAGTGTCCTGTTG
Source organism: uncultured Alphaproteobacteria bacterium (assembly GCA_963820275.1). Lineage (GTDB taxonomy): Bacteria > Pseudomonadota > Alphaproteobacteria > Rhizobiales > Xanthobacteraceae > Bradyrhizobium. Next base: position 85,817 of record CAWFZL010000015.1, on the reverse strand, counting down.
TCATGCCGCGGTGTCCTTTGCGGCGACGTCATAGAGATGGCAAGCCACGGCCTGGGTGCCGTGCGGTATAGGCTCGGGCCGCTCGATGCGGCAGCGATCGAAGGCGAAGCCGCAGCGCGGGTTGAAGGAGCAGCCCGCAGGGATGGCGGAAAGCCGCGGCATGGAGCCGGGAATCTGGACCAGCCGCGCGGCGTCGCTTGCAAGCGTCGGGATCGCGCCCATCAGGCCTTTGGCATAGGGGTGCAGCGGATCCTGCACCACGTCCCGGACCGGGCCGATTTCGGCAATGCGGCCCGCATACATCACGGCGACGCGGTCCGAGGTCTCGGCGATGACCCCCATGTCGTGGGTCACCAGCATGACGGCGGTGCCGTGATCGCGGCCGAGCCGCTTGATCAGCGAGATGATCTGCGCCTGCACGGATACGTCGAGCGCCGTGGTGGGTTCGTCGGCGATGATCAGTTCCGGTTCGGCGCAAATGGCGAGCGCAATGACGACCCGCTGACGCATGCCGCCGGAAAATTCGTGCGGATAGGCGTCGATGCGTTTCTCGGGCGCAGGAATGCCGACTTCGGCGAGGAGATCGATGGCGCGGCGGCGCGCGGCCGTTTCCGACAGATTGGTGTGGGTCCGGATGGTCTCGACCAGCTGATCGCCGATCCGGTAGAGCGGATTGAGGCTCGTGAGCGGGTCCTGAAAGATCATCCCGATCCGTTTTCCACGCAGCCTGCGCATCTCGTCCGGCGGCAGATTGTCGATCCGCATTCCCGACAAACGGATTTCGCCGCCGGCGATGCGGCCAGGCGGATCGATCAATCCGATCACCGCAAGACCCGTGACGGATTTTCCCGCGCCGGATTCGCCGACCACGCCCAGCACCTCGCCCTTGGCGATATCGAAGGAAATCCCGTCGATGGCGCGCAGCACGCTGTGGCGGGTCACGAACTCGACCCGAAGATTGCGCACGGAAAGTACGGGTTCGCTCATGCGACCGGATGTCCCTCGAACGCCGTGCTCATCGCAGCTTTGGATTTAGCGCGTCGCGCAGCCAATCGCCGAGCAGATTGATCGACAGGATCAGCGCGGCCAGTGCAAATCCGGGAAAGGCAACGATCCACCACTCGCCGGCAAAAAGGTAGTTGTTGCCGATCCGGATCAACGTGCCGAGCGAGGGCATGGTGTCGGGCATGCCTGCTCCCAGGAACGACAGGGTCGCCTCGGTAATGATCGCAAGCGCAAGATTGATGGTCGCGATCACGAGAATGGGCCCCATCGCGTTGGGCAGCACGTGGCGCAGCATGATCACGGGCGCCGGCAAGCCGATCAACTGCGCGGCGGCGACGTAGTCCTTGTTCTTCTCCACCATCACCGAACCGCGCACGGTGCGCGCATACTGCACCCAGAAGCTCAAGCCGATCGCAAAAACCAGAACTGCGAGCGTGGACATGGCGTCCAGCCGATTGCCGAACACCGACTTGACGACGCCGTTGATCAGCAGCGCGATCAGGATCGCGGGGAATGTCAGCTGCACGTCGGCAATGCGCATGATCAGCCCATCGGCGGCTCCGCCGAAATATCCGGCGATCAGCCCGAGCAGGATGCCGAGCGCGCCGGAGAACAGGACGCCGAGAATGCCGACGATCAGCGAAATGCGAAGGCCGTAGAGAATGGCCGAAAGCACATCGCGGCCCTGCTCGTCGGTTCCGAGCAGGAACGGGCTTTGGCCATCCGCGGTCCAGAGCGGGGCAATGCGGGAGTTGATCAGCTGAAGCTGCGCCGGGTCGAACGGATTCTGCACGGCGAGGAGGGGTGCTGCGATTGCAAGCAAAAAGAACAGCAGCGTAATTACGGCAGCCGCCATGGTGAGCCTGGAGCGGCGGAAGGAATAGAACACATCGCTGTGGAGCGCGCGTCGAAACAGTCCCGCCGAATGCAGGCCCGATGGATTCATGCCGGCAGGCGATGCATTTGAATTGGCCTCGTGGGTCGCGGCTGCGTCGGACATCTTAAAAATCTCGATTCAGGCCGGGCGGCCGATGGAGGAGCGCAGACGCGGGTCGACCACCGTGTAGAGAATGTCCACCACGAGATTGATGGTGACGAAGATCAGGGATACCATCAGCAAATAGGCTGCCATGATCGGGATATCGACATTCTGCACTGCCTGGACGAATAACAGGCCCATGCCGGGCCACTGGAAAACGGTTTCCGTGATGATCGCGAATGCAATTACCGAGCCAAATTGCAGGCCGGCCACGGTTATGACGGGAACCAGCGTGTTCTTGAGCGCGTGCCCGAAGTGAATGGCGCGGGTGGTCAATCCGCGCGCCCGCGCAAAGCGAATATAGTCGGTGCGCAGCACCTCGAGCATCTCCGCCCGCACCAGCCGCATGATCAGCGTCATCTGGAACAGGCCAAGCGTGATCGATGGCATGATGAGCGCCTTCAGACCGGAGATCGTGAGCAGCCCTGTCGTCCACCAGCCGATCCGCACGACATCGCCGCGGCCGAATGACGGCAACCAGCCCAGCGTCACCGAGAAAAGATAGATCAGCAGGATGCCGATCAGAAAGGTCGGCAGCGAAATTCCGATCAATGAAACCGCCTGAAATATCCCGGCAAGAAACGTGTCGCGTTTCAGCGCCGAATAGACCCCCATCAATATGCCGAAGACGAGGGCCAGGATGGTGGCGCAGGTGGCGAGTTCGAGCGTCGCCGGCATCCGCTCTTTGAGCAGATCGGCAACCGGCAATCGGAACTGGTAGGAGACGCCGAACTTGAACTGCGCCGCGTTGATGAAATAGCGGGCGAACTGCATCAGCACGGGATCATCGAGGCCGAGCGATTGGCGGATCTGGGCGCGCTCGGCCGCGGAAGTGTCGATGGAGACGATCTGGTTGACCGGATCGCCTGCGAAGCGGAACATCGAGAAGGCGATGATTCCGACGGCGATCATGACGCCGAGAGCCTGGATTGCGCGGCGAAGGGTGAAAGCCAGCATCTCTTTCTTTCACTCCCCTTGAACGGCGGAAACGACAGGTCCCGGAAGCATCCGGGACCTCAAATTGGAACGCACGTCTATTCCTGTTTCGTCGCCCAGTAGAGCAGGACCTGGTTGTCCGCGCGCTGGATCAATTTCACTTTCTTCGAGACTCCCCATGCCAGCGACTGCTGGTGCAGCGGAATATAGCCATAGTCCTTGATCCCGATTTCGAAAGCCTGCTTGATCATCTGGTCGCGCTTGGCGGTGTCAGGCTCGACCAGGATCTTGTCTGTGAGCGCATCAAGCTCCTTGTTGCAGTAACCGCCGAGATTGGCCTCGCCGCGGGTCGGCTGCTTGGGATCGGTGCGGCAGCCCATGATGTCGTACAGCACGTTGTGCGAATCCATGGAGGCCGGGGTCCAGCCGAGGAGGTAGAATGAGGTCTGGTAGCCGCCGGGCTTCAGCACCTTGCCGAAATATTGTGCCTTGGGTTGCGCGAGGAGGTTCACCTTGACGCCGATGCGCGCGAGCATGCCGACCACCGCCTGGCAGATATCGGCATCGTTGACGTAGCGATCGTTGGGGCAATCCATCGTGACTTCGAAACCGTCCGCGTAGCCGGCGTCCGCCATGAGCTTCTTTGCAGCCTCCGGATCGGCCTTGGGACGGGTGAAGTCCTTTGAGAGGGCGAACAGTTGCGGCGCGACCATCAGGGCCGAAGGCGTCGAGAGGCCGCGCATCACGCGGTTCTTGATCAGGTCGACGTCGATCGCCTTGTAGAAGGCCTCGCGGACGCGAATATCCTTGAACGGGTTCTTGCCCTTGATGTTCGAATACAGGAGTTCGTCACGCACCTGGTCCATGCCGAGAAAGATGGTGCGGATTTCAGGTCCGGTCATGACGGTTGCCTTGCCATCGGCATTGACCCTCTGGATATCCTGCGTGGGAACGGGCTCGATCACATCGACTTCACCCGAGAGCAGCGCGGCGACGCGCGTCGAGGCCGATCCGATCGGCGTGAAGATGATCTCCTTCAGATTATGCTCGGGCTTGTTCCACCAGTTCGGGTTCACCTTGAACACGGTCTTCACGCCGGGCTGATGGCTCTCGATGACGAAGGGGCCCGTGCCGTTTTCGTGTAGCGACGCAAAGCTTGGGGTCGTCGCGGAAGCCGGGGTCGGTGCGACCGAATTGTTTTCCTCGCACCATTTCTTGTCCATGATGAACCAGCCGTCCCATTGAGAGATCAGAATGGGATTGGGCGAGTCGAGCTTCACATCGACCGTGTAGTCGTCGACCTTCACGAACCTGGCATCGGCGGGAACGTTGGTCAGGAAGTTGGAGCCCTTGGCGCGGACGCGATCGGCGGAAAAAATCACGTCGTCGGCGGTGAAGGGGTCGCCATTGTGAAATTTGACGTTCTTGCGCAGATGAAAGCGCCAGCGGGTCGGCTCCAGGATTTCCCAGCTTTCGGCAAGCGCAGGGGCGATTTTCAGATCCTTGTCGCGGGTAACCAGTCCCTCATAGACATGCGCATGATGGGCAATGGTCGTTGTTTCCTTGAGCGTGTAGGGATCGAGCGATTTGAGCTCGCCCTGGTTGGCGTAGCGCAGGGTCTGGCTCGACGCCGGCGTCATGGCAAAGGCGGCGATCGAAAAGGTGGCCGCTGCAAGAAGAATTTGACGTACCGGCATTGGTTGTCGCTCTCCGTGATGGTGCTGATCGGGTCGATCGAAACCGACAATCTGCCAGAGTTTGGCCGCCGCGCAAGCGCGATTTCCCTGCGGTGAGGCAGGTTTGCAGGCAGCCGCGATCATGACTAATTACAGCGCGAGCGGCACCAGTGGCTGCATCCAATCGCAAGGGGAATGGGGATGGCGGAACTGAAGGCCGATGTTGTCGTGCTGGGAGCGGGCATGGTTGGCGTGTCCGCTGCCCTGCACCTGCAGCAGCGGGGGCGGGACGTCATCCTGGTCGACAGGCACGAACTCGCCGGCGAAGAGACAAGTTTCGGAAATGCGGGCCTGATCGAATGCGCCTCGGTGTTTCCCTACATGTTCCCGCGTGAGCTCGCGCAAATCGTTCAATATGCATTCAACCGCTCGCCGCAGGCCCGTTACAGCGCTTTCGATTTACCTTACTTCCTGCCGTGGCTGGTGCGCTACTATCTGGCGTCCTCGCCCCGTCGTGCCCTGCAAAGCGCGATGGCCGAATTGCCCTTGATCCAGCGCAGCCTCGTCGAGCATGAGGCGCTGATCGCCGAGGCCGGGGTTCCGGGCCTGTTGCGCAAGACCGGCTGGCTGAAGCTGTTTCGTTCAGAGGCGAGCCTTGCGAGCGCGGCGAAGGAGGTCGAGCGCGCCCGGCAATATGGCGTCCCCGGTGAAGTTCTCGGCCCTTCGGCGATTGCGGCGCGCGAGCCAAATCTGAGCGGTGAGTTCGCCGGCGCGATCCATTTGCCGACCCCGGGTTTTGTTCCCGATCCCGGCGCATTGGCCAAGGCCTATGCGGCGCTCTTCGTGCGCAAGGGCGGACGCGTCTTGATCGGGGACGCGAGGACGCTTGCGCAGGATGGCAAGGGATGGCGCATCAAGGGGGCAAGCGCGCGCGAGGTCGTCGTCGCGCTGGGGCCATGGTCGGACCTGGTGTTTCGTCCGCTCGGATATTCGATCCCGCTCGGCGTCAAGCGCGGCTACCATTTGCATCTGGCGCCGCGCGGCAACGCCGTCCTCAATCACCCCGTTCTCGATGCCGATCTCGGCTATCTGCTCGCGCCGATGACCCGCGGCATTCGGCTGACGACCGGCGTGGAGTTTGCTCGCCGTGACGCACCGCCGACCCCGGTACAGGTGCAGCAGGCGCTGCCGCGGGCTCGCGCGTTGTTCCCGCTGGGAGAGGCGATCGATGCAAAGCCCTGGATGGGGGCGCGGCCCTGTCTGCCCGACATGCTGCCGGTCATCGGGAAGGCGGCGCGCCATGCCGGACTTTGGTTTGATTTCGGCCATCAGCACCACGGGCTGACACTGGGCCCTGTTACCGGCAGGCTGCTGGCCGAGATGATGACGGGGCAGACACCTCTCGCCGATCCCAAGCCGTTTGCCGTGCAACGGTTCGGTTGACCATATGCGATGATTTGAGGGCGACGGGTTCCCGCCACCCCCGAGTTCGCTTGCTTCCTGAGGCCTCAGGCGGCGATACTGTGCCGGCGCCGCCCATCTGGAGGCTGTGGGCAGTAGCGCTGTCACTGCAGCAGGAGTGCACATGAAGGTTAACGTTGAAATAGACTGCACGCCGCTCGAGGCTCGGCAGTTCTTCGGGCTTCCCGATGTGCAGCCGATGCAGACCGCGGTCATGGAAAGGCTCCAGAACCAGATGATGGAAAATATCCAGAAGGTCTCGCCCGAGGCGTTGATGCAGAGCTGGCTTACGTTCGATCCGAAAATCGCCGAGCGCTTTGGCGACATGTTCGCGGCGATGACGGGCCTTGGCGGCACGCGGTCGTCCGACAAGAAATGAGCCGGCAGGCTGATGCGACCGGGCCGACGGAGCGGCTCCGTCCGCCGGGGCTCGGCTGGCTGCTGGCCGAGGTAAGAGGGATTTTCGAATTCAACGCCAGCCTGATGCTGTCTCCGATCCTGATGCGCGCGCCGAAGGGCGACGGCCATCCGGTGCTGACGCTGCCAGGGTTCCTCGCCAGCGATCTGTCGATGGCGCCGATGCGCCGATATCTGACGGAACTCGGATATGATGCGCACGCCTGGCGAATGGGTCGAAACATCGGCGGCATTTCCCGGATGCGTTCGGCGCTGCGCAATCGCCTGACCGAGATTTACGAAACCAGCGGCCGAAGAGTGAGTATCGTCGGCTGGAGCCTGGGCGGCGTCTATGCGCGCGATCTGGCGCTCCATGCACCTCACATGGTTCGCTACGTGGTGACGCTGGGAAGTCCGTTTGCGAGCGACATCACAGCGACCAATGCCACGCGCCTCTATGAGGCGTTGTCGGGCGAGGCGGTCGAGGCCAATCTCGAGCTTCGCGAGGCGCTCGCCGGTGATCTGCTGGTTCCGACCACCTCGATCTATTCGCGCGCCGACGGTGTCGTGAACTGGCAGACATGCCGCTTGCGTCCCTCCGATACCGCCGAAAACGTCGAGGTCTACCTCGCCAGTCACGTCGGGCTTGGCGTGAACCCGGCGGCATTGTGGGCCATCGCCGACCGGCTGGCCCAGGCCGAAGGTCACTTCAGCCAATTTGACCGATCCGGGCCGTTTGCCATTGCATATGCGCCCGCGGAACAGGCACAATCCATCTGAGCCAGAGCACCGCCAAGGTGCCGCGTGATCATACCGGGAGGAACCCATGAGCGACGCCAGGAAGCTGTCCTCGATGGATGCGTCGTTTCTCTATCTGGAAACGCCGGAAATGCCGATGCATGTCGGAAGCATGGCCATCTTCCGCCTGCCTGACGATTACAAGGGCGACTTCTTCGAAGACTTCAAGGCGATGATCGCGTCCCGGCTGCACATCGCGCCGATCCTGAAGTCGCGGCTGGAAAAAGCGCCGCTCGACATCGATCATCCTTCCTGGGTCGAGGACGACCAGTTCGATATCGACCGCCACATCTTCCGTGCCAGCCTGCCTGCGCCCCGCGATCGCGCCACGCTGGAGCGCATCGTCGGCTGGATGCACGCCAAGCTTCTCAATCGCGCGCGTCCGCTCTGGGAGTTCTATGTCTTCGAAGGCATGAAGGACAACGAGATCGGTCTCTATTCCAAGATGCACCACGCCTGCATCGACGGTGGTGCAGGTGCCGCGCTCACAAACATGATCTATGACGTGACGCCGATCCCCCGGAAAGTCGATCCTCCGGCCGAGCGCCCCAGGGTAGGGCAGGAGCCGCGCGACATCGCCGCCAATCTTCTCGATTCCTATCAACAGCTCTGGCGTCAGCCGTTCGACGCTTCTGCTGCGGCAAAGGGCATCGAACTGCCGCGCTCGGGCAAGAGCGATCTCGGTTCGATCCTGTTCGACAATGCGATGTTCCAGATCGAGAACGCCGTGAAGTTCGTCGGCAATGTGCCGGCAATGCTCAAGAGCGTATCCGACGTGGTCGGAAAAATCAGCGATCCGAAATCGCGCGACAGCATCGCCGGCATGATGTCTCCACCGAGCATCCTGAACAAGGCGATCTCGTCGGAACGCAGCTTTGCCGGCGTGTCGATCCCGCTTGGCCGCGCCAAGGCGGTTGCGAAGCAGGCCGGCGGCAAGCTGAACGATGTGGTGCTTGCGGTGTCGAGCGGCGTGGTGCGGCGATATCTTCTGGAGCAGGGCGCGCTGCCTTCGAAATCGCTGACCGCGGCAGTGCCGATCTCGCTGCGAGAGGAGGGCAACACCGACGCCAACAACCAGGTGTTCGGAATGATCTGCTCGATCGCCAGCAATGTAGATGACCCGAAGACGCGCCTCGAGACCATCATCGAGCAATCCGCCAAATCAAAGGAAATGTCGCACCCCCTGCGCGCGCTGATGCCGCAAATCCAGAACGTCTCGATGCTTGGCGCACCGATCCTGGTCCAGGTTCTGGCGCTTTTGTACAGCCGATCGAACTTGTCGGACGTGCTGCCGCCTGCGGCAAATATCACCGTGTCCAACGTTCCGGGACCGCGCCAGACGCTGTACGCCGCGGGCGCCGAACTGCAGCACATCTTTCCGGTTTCGATATCGGCTCACGGGATTGCGCTCAATATCACCGTACAGAGCTATCGCGATCAGCTGGACTTCGGCTTCATCGCCGGCGCCAACATCATTCCCAACGTGCAGAAGCTTTGCGACATGCTGCCGGACGAGTTCGCTGCGCTGGAGGCTGCCTTTGCTCCACCTCAGGCTGACGTCAAAGGCGCGGCCGAATAGGGAACAAAGCAATGATTCAAATGCCGCCGCTGCAATATGCAGATACCAACGGAATTCGGATGGGGTTTTACGAGGCCGGTCCGAAGACCGACCGGCCGCCGCTCGTTCTCTGCCACGGCTGGCCGGAGATCGCGTTCTCCTGGCGCCACCAGATCAAGGCGCTGGGCGAAGCCGGAATTCGGGTGATCGCCCCGGACCAGCGCGGCTATGGCGCAACCGATCGGCCCGAGCCGGTCGAAGCGTACGATCTCGAGCATCTGACTGGCGATCTCGTCGGTCTGCTCGACCATCTGAAGATCGACAAGGCCATTTTCGTCGGCCACGACTGGGGCGGCTTCGTCGTCTGGCAGATGGCGCTTCGCCATCCCGATCGCGTTGCCGGCGTGGTCGGCGTCAACACGCCGCACCATAACCGCGCGCCTGCCGACCCGATCGAATTGATGCGCAAGCGCTTCGGCGAGCACATGTATGTCGTGCAGTTTCAAAACCCGTCGCGCGAGGCGGATAAAATCTTCAACAGCAGGATCGAGCAGACCTTCGATCTCCTCATGCGCAAGCCGGTGCCGCGCAAGGACATCGGATCGGCGGAGCCGGTCGCTGGCCTCGGGGCTTCGCCGCGGCTCAATCTCGCCTTTCCGCAGATGATCGCAGGCTACGACGCCAGGCACGATCCGCGGACGCCGATCCTGTCGGCGGAAGAGAAGCAGGTGTTTGTCGATACCTTTACCAGGACCGGGTTCACCGGCGGAATCAACTGGTACCGCAACTGGACCCGCAACTGGGAACGCGCGGCGGGGCTCGATCACACCGTGCGCGTGCCGTCGCTGATGATCATGGCCGAGTACGACCCGGTGCTGCCACCGTCGGCGGCCGACGGCATGGAGAAGGTCGTTCCGGATCTCGAGAAATATCTGGTTCGCGACAGCGGGCACTGGACCCAGCAGGAAAGGCCGGAGGAGGTCAGCGCCAAGCTGATCGAATGGCGCAGAAGGCGGTTTGGGTGACGACGAAGTCGTCATTCCGGGATGGTTCGACCGGACCCGGAATCTGAGATTCCGTCTTCCCGCTGCGCGGGTCCCGGAATGACAAGGTAAGGGGAACTAGCCGCGATGCCGTCCACGAACAGACTAAGCCCAATTCCGCATCCGCCGACCAAACCAGTGGTCGGCAACATGCTTTCGCTGGATTCGACGGCACCGGTGCAGAACCTGGTGCGGCTTGCAAGGGAGCTGGGGCCGATTTTCTGGCTGGACATGATGGGCGCGCCACTTGTGGTCGTCTCGGGGCACGATCTCGTCGACGAGCTCAGCGATGAGAAGCGTTTCGGCAAGGTGGTGCGCGGCCCGCTCCGAAGGGTACGCGCGATCGGCGGCGACGGTCTCTTCACGGCCGACACGGACGAGCCGAACTGGAGCAAGGCGCACAACATCTTGCTGCAGCCGTTCGGCAATCGCGCCATGCAGTCGTATCATCCGAGCATGGTCGACATCGCCGAACAGCTGGTGAAGAAGTGGGAACGGCTGAACGCGGATGAGGAGATCGATGTCGTTCACGACATGACGGCGCTCACCCTCGACACCATCGGGCTGTGCGGCTTCGACTACCGTTTCAATTCGTTTTATCGCCGCGACTATCACCCCTTCGTGGCGTCACTGGTCCGTTCGCTCGAAACCATCATGATGATCCGCGGCCTGCCGCTGGAAAGCCTGTGGATGCAAAGACGGCGGCGCGATCTTGCCGCTGACGTCGCCTTCATGAACAAGATGGTTGACGAGATCGTCGCGGAGCGGCGGCAGAATGCCTCGGCCACCGAAGACAGGAAGGACATGCTCGCCGCGATGATGACGGGCGTCGACCGCGTCACCGGCGAGCAACTCGACGACGTCAACATCCGCTACCAGATCAACACCTTCCTGATCGCTGGTCACGAGACCACCAGCGGATTGTTGTCGTGCACGCTCTATGCCCTGCTCAAGCATCCTGAGGTGCTCAGGAAGGCGTATGAAGAAGTCGATCGGGTGCTCGGTCCCGATATCAATATCAAGCCGACCTATCAGCAGGTCACGCGGCTGACCTACACTACGCAAGTGCTGAAGGAAGCGCTGCGGATGTGGCCGCCCGCGCCGGCCTACGGCATTGCGCCGCTCGCGGACGAGACCATTGGCGGAAAGTACAGGCTCAGAAAGAACAGTTTCATAACCGTACTGGTGCTGGCGCTGCATCGCGATCCCTCGGTCTGGGGTCCCAATCCGGATGCGTTCGACCCTGAGAATTTTTCCCGCGAGGCGGAGGCGGCGCGTCCGGTCAATGCCTGGAAGCCGTTCGGCAACGGCCAGCGCGCCTGCATCGGCCGCGGCTTTGCTATGCACGAGGCGGCGCTCGCAATCGGCATGATCCTGCAAAGGTTCAGGCTGATCGACGTCAACCGTTACCAGATGCATCTGAAAGAGACGCTGACGATCAAGCCCGAGGGGTTCAGAATCAAGGTGCGGCCGCGTCCCGACAGGGAGCGCGGCACGTTTGCCGGCGCGGCCGCGACGACCTTGGCCTCCGGCGCGGCGGCCCCACGCGCGCGGACCCGTCCTGGACATCAAACGCCGCTGCTTGTGCTGTACGGATCGAACCTCGGGACTGCCGAGGAGCTAGCTACGCGGGTGGCCGATCTCGCCGAGGTCAACGGCTTTGCAACCCGGCTGGCGCCGCTCGACGACTTCGTGGGTAAGCTGCCGGACGAGGGCGGCGTATTGATCTTCTGCGCCTCGTACAACGGCGCGCCGCCCGACAATGCCACACAGTTCGTCAAGTGGCTTGGCGGCGATTTGCCGAAGGATGCATTCTCAAAAGTGCGCTACGCGGTGTTCGGTTGTGGCAACAGCGACTGGGCTGCGACCTATCAGGCGGTTCCGCGTTTCATCGACGAGCGGTTGGCCGCTCTTGGCGGCCGCGCCGTCTATACGCGCGGCGAGGGCGATGCGCGCGGCGATCTCGACAGTGAATTCGAGAGCTGGTTTGCCAGGCTCGCCCCGCTAGCGACGAGGGAACTCGGCATCGAGTCGAATTTTGCCCGCAGCGCCGAGGACGAGCCGCTGTACCGCGTCGAGCCGGTCGCACCCTCGGTGGCCAACGCCGTGGTCGCGCTCGGCGGCGCTTGCCCAATGAAAGTGCTCGCCAACAGCGAACTGCAAAACAAGGCCGGCGCCAATGCGTCGGAAAGGTCGACGCGGCACGTCGAGGTGCAGCTGCCTGCCGGACTTGCCTACCGGGTCGGCGATCACTTGAGCGTGGTGCCGCGCAACGACCCGGCATTGGTCGACGCCGTCGCCCGCCGCTTCGGATTTCTTCCCTCCGATCAAATCCGATTGCAGGTCGCCGAAGGCCGCCGCGCGCAGCTGCCGGTCGGCGAACCCGTGTCCGTCGGGCGGTTGCTGGCGGATTTCGTGGAATTGCAGCAGGTCGCGACCCGCAAGCAGATTCAGATCATGTCCGAGCACACGCGTTGTCCGGTGACGAAGCCGAAGCTGCTTGCCTTTGTCGGCGATGATGCCGCATCCGCCGAGCGTTATCGGGTGGAGATTCACGGCAGGCGTAGATCAGTCTTCGATCTTCTGGAGGAATGTCCAGCCTGCGAGTTGCCGCTTCACGCTTATCTCGAAATGTTGTCGCTTCTGACGCCGCGCTATTATTCGATTTCGTCTTCGCCCTCGATCGATCCGTCACGTTGCAGCGTCACCGTCGGCGTGGTCGAGGGGCCCGCGAGTTCGGGCCGCGGCATCTACAAGGGCGTCTGTTCGAATTACCTCGCCGGCCGGCGCGCCGGTGAAACGATTCATGCGACGGTGCGCGAAACAAAGGCCGGCTTCCGCTTGCCGGACGACCCCGCTGTGCCCATCATCATGATCGGTCCGGGGACGGGGCTTGCGCCGTTCCGCGGCTTCCTGCAGGAGCGCGCCGCGCTGAAGGCCAAGGGCGCGATCCTTGGTCCGGCGATGCTGTTCTTCGGCTGCCGTCATCCCGGGCAGGATTATCTCTACGCCGATGAGCTGAAGGATTTTGCGGCCAGCGGCATCACCGAACTCCATACGGCGTTCTCGCGCGGCGAGGGTCCGAAAACCTATGTGCAGAATCTGGTCGCGGCCGAACAGGACCGCGTCTGGACGCTGATCGGTGACGGCGCGATCATTTATGTATGCGGCGACGGCGGAAAGATGGAGCCGGACGTCAAGGCGGCGCTTGTCGCCATCTACCGCAAGCGCGAGGGTGCGGATGCGCAGGCGGCACAGCGCTGGATCGACGATCTCGGTGCCAGGAATCGCTACGTGCTCGACGTCTGGGCCGGCGGCTGACCGTCTTGGGCGGTAGGTTGAATCCGCCATCGCGCTTTAGTCTATTGTCTGGCGCACGATCTCTTCGGAAAACCGGTTCCCACTTTTTCGGATGGTGCACTATCGCTTCGGCAACCGTTCAAAACTCGGTATCCCCTCGGGGATCACGTGAAATGGCTGCTTGTCGATGGTGTAAATCGCCATCTTCGGGCCGCCGAACAGCGCGGGATCGTCGAGCGTGCCGACCTTGACGATCACCGCAGACAAGCCCGGCCGCCGCGTAATCAGATGGGTGCCGCAATCGGGGCAGAACTCGCGGGTGACCCCATTTTCAAGATCGCTGCGGGTGAATTGTTTTGGCTTACCCTTTGTGAAGCTGAAGCCGTCTTCGGGCATCAGCATGAACATGTTGGGGGAACCGCCCGAGATATACTGGCATTCCCGGCAGTGACACTGCGCCTTGAGCATCGGCTCGCCCTCGGCGACATAGCGCACATTGCCGCAATAACACCCGCCTTCCAGTTTCATGAGGCCCTCCGTGCTTCCTGATGCGTCGCTTGCGTGGACGCGCCATGCGCGTGCTTGTCGATGGCGTCGATGATCGCTGGCCAGAACGGAATCGGCAGCGCGTGGCCGAGCCCCTCGATCATCAGGAGTTTCGCGCCGGGGATCGAGGAGGCGGTGTCCTTGCCGGCCGCGGGCCGCACCAGGGGATCGACGGTGCCGTGAATCACCAGCGTCGGCGCCTTGACAGCATGCAGCCGCTCCTTGCGGCTGCCCGAGGCCAGGATGGCGCGGAGCTGGCGCGCGGAGCCGGCCGGGTTGATACCGCGCTCGAAGGTTCGTTCGCCGCGGGCGAGGTCGAGTGCGTCGTCCTGCGGGAAGCTGCCGACGCGTAGCACTTTCCAGGTCTTGATGAAGCGCTGGAGAAATTCCTCCCGCGAAGTCGGTGGCGGTGCCATCAGGATGGCCATTGCTTCGCGCGTCGGCTGCGGAAGTCTTGGATTGCCGGTGGTCGACATGATGGAAGTGAGCGACCGCACCCGTTGCGGAAACGAGAGCGCAATTTCCTGCGCGATCATGCCGCCCATCGACACTCCGACCACATGCGCCGACTTGATGCCGAGCACATCCAGCAGGCTGACCGTGTCCTCCGCCATGTCGCGCAATTTGTAAGGCGCCTGGATCGGAATCTTCAGAAATCGCAGTTTGAAGATTTCCATCGCCGTCAGGCGCTTGCCGCCGGTGAGGTGGCTGGACTTGCCGATATCGCGATTATCGAAACGGATCACGCGGAAGCCACGCGCGGCGAGCTGGCGGCAAAAATCGTCGTCCCATTGGATCATCTGGGCGCCGAGGCCCATGATCAAAATCAAGGGTTCCGCGGCGGGATCGCCGAAGATTTCGTAACAAAGGTCGATGCCGTTGGCGCGCGCGATCGCTGGCGGTTGATGGGCTGACGGGTTCACCTTGTCGGTTCCTCGCGAATGCTCCTGGAGGGCCCTCTATTACACCGTTTTTTGCAATACAGAAGGCTCTTCGATTAAATCTGTTTGCCCATGTTGACCGGTCCGGTCCAACGGTGTGGAATGAATGATCGAGGTCGCCCGCGAGCAGGTCGTTTGACGACGAGATGCGCGTCAGGTGTTGCGATCATGCCGGAGGAAGCCGATGGCAGACAAGAGCAACGATCCAGTCGCGTTGTGGCAAAACATCATCGGCGAGATGGAGAAGGGTTTCAACGCTTTCGCCAACCAGGCGATGGCTTCGCCGCAATTCAGCAAGGTCATGAATCAGGTGGGCGGGACCACGGCAGGAGCGCAAAAGCAGCTCGTCGAGCTCATGGAGAAATATCTGGTATCCATGAACCTGCCGAGCCGGGCGCAGATGGTCAGCATGGCGGAGCGATTGGCCTCGATTGAGGCTCAACTTGGCGAGATCAAGGCTCTCTTGCACCAGGTTCACGGCAATACCGCCGCGCCCAATAGCGCAACGCCGCGTCCGCCACGGACCAGACGCCCGTCATCGGCGGGGGGAAGCGGGGAGCAAAAATGAATGCCGGCGCCGGCCTCAATCCCCCGGGCCTCAGCACGTTGGGCTTCGACCTTGCGTCGATCCCCGAGCGGATTCAGACCGAGGTCCAGCGCGCCATTCAACGCAGCATCAAGGGTGTCGAATATATCTCGACATCGGGACCCTCGCTTGGTTCGACTCCAAAGGACATACTGAGTGCCCGCGGCACTATGAATCTCTATCACTACCGGCCCATCGCCAACGAGATCTACCGCGTGCCGATCCTGATCGTGATGGCGACTACCAACCGCGGCTACATCCTCGACCTGGTACCGGGCCAGAGCTTCATCGAGTTTCTCTTGAAGCGCGGCTACGACGTCTACATGCTGGACTGGATCGCGCCGAAGCCGGAAGAGAAAAACCTTCGGATGGAAGACTACGTTCTCGACTTCATTCCCGACTGTATCCGCCGGGTGCAACAGGATTCAGGTGAATCGGACATCACCGTGATCGGCTATTGCTTCGGCGGCGTGCTGTCGCTGCTTTACGGCTCGATCTTCCACGACGGGCCGATGAAGAACCTGATCTGCTTCACCACACCGATCGATTTCCGCGAGATGAAGCTGTTTCAGAATTTTTCCGACCGCCGTTATTTCGACGTCGATCACCTCGTCGACAGTATCGGCAATGTGCCGCCGGAAATGATCCTGTCGTCATTCGAGATGCTGCGGCCGGCGTCGCGCGCAGCGAGCCAGTTGCAGCTTTGGGAAAATATCTGGAACGACGAGTTCGTTAAATCCTACCGTATGTTCGATCGTTGGGCGACCGATACGCTGCCGCTCGCGGGCGAATATTTCCGCACCATCACCAAGGACCTGATGTGGGACAACAAGCTCCATAACGACACGATGTCGGTCGGCGGACGGAAGGCGGATATCGCCAACATCAAGGTGCCGATACTGCATGCGGTCGCGGAGCACGATCACATCGTCCCGTATGACGCGGCAAAGCCGCTGGTGCACAAGGTCGGCTCGACCGACAAGGAAGAAGTGATCCTCAAGGGCGGCCATGTCAGCCTGGTGGCTGGCGCCAACGCCGTCAGGCGGCTATGGCCCAAACTCGATTCATGGCTTGGCGAGAGATCGACATGAGTGAGACGCGTTCCTATCCCCGCCACGTGAACACTGATGCCGGCGAGATCGAATTCCGCCTGATGTCGCGCCCCGACGAGGCAGCCGTGCTCGCCTTCGCGCAGAGGCTGCCGACCCATGACCTCTTGTTCCTGCCGCGCAACATCAGCCAGCCGAAGGTGCTTTCGGCCTGGATCAACGAGATCGAGCGCGGCGATATCACGAGCCTGCTCGCGATCAAGCAGGGCGTCGTGGTCGGCTGCGGGACGCTCGTTCGCGATCCCCACTCCTGGTCACCCCATGTCGGCGAAATCCGGATGGTGGTGTCGCCGGATGTCCGCGGGAAGGGGGTCGGCCGGGCCTTGTCGCAGGAGACGTTTGCCCTCGCGCTCGGCGCGGGGCTTGAGAAGCTCTCGGTGCAGATGACCGTCGATCAGCGGGCGGCGATCGCGCTGTTTGAGAGCCTCGGTTTCAAGGCGGAAGCTCTGCTGCGCGACCATGTCCGGGACATCAGCGGCAGGAAGCACGACATCGTCGTCCTTGGGCACGATGTGGCGCAGGTTCAGGCACAACTTGTGGCCTACGGGGTTCCCGGGGCGGTGGCGGGCGGCTAGCTGCGCTGGTTTCCGCCGTTTCAGACAGCAAATTGCAAAAAATTCCCCTGAATCCCGCTGGTCACGAAATTGTGATATCGCGGCGCAACATGGTTATTGCATTGCAACAATATCGACACCATATAGGGGATACCCCGGGCCAAGGCGGACGGGGTGAGCCCATAGCTCAAACCTTGAGGATGGAGAGACCCCCATGACCACCGAAACCAATCCAATGCTGAACAGCGTCAAAGAAGCCTTTGCGCCTGTCACCGAGGCCTTCAAAAACTTCCAGAACCTGGAAGTTCCCGAGGCTGCCCGGGAGTTCGTGAAGAAGCAGGCTGAGACTGCCAAGGAGCGCACGGCCGACTTCTACGCGGGTTCGGAGAAGGCAACCGCTGCCATCGAGTCCGCAGTTGCGGGTTCGGTCTCAGAAGTCGCCAAGATCAGCCGCAATATCCAGCAGGCGATGTACCAGGATGCCGAGGCGTTTTTCGCCGGAATCGACAAGCTGGCATCTGCCAAGTCGCTGAATGAAGCGGTTCAGATCCAGTCTGACCTGTTGCGTTCGCGCGGTGAAGTGCTGGTGTCGAGGGCCAAGGCCTCGACCGAATATCTGAGCAAGCTCGTCACCGAAGGTGCGAAGTCGGCTCAGGACAACTTTGCCAAGGTCTACAACAAGTCGGCTTGATCGTTTCAGTAATAACTTGCGTTTGTTCGCGAAGGCCCGCTTTGTCGGGCCTTCTTTTTTGCGCGGCTGGCACGACCTATTACCCTCACGGTGAGGAGGCGCTCTTGCGCCGTCTCGAACCATGAGGCCTCATACTTCGAGACGCGCGCCAATGCGCGCTCCTCAGTATGAGGGATCGACAAACGTCGCGATGGCCAACTCAATAACACCCGTCGATGCCGCGCGCGCCGCCGAGTTGCGGCGGGTCAAGATGCTGGCGACGCTCGTTCTCGCCGGCACCTTTTGCGTGTTCGTTGCGGCAAGACTGCTGTTGCCGCTGCATCCGGCCTTCGGCTTCGTCGCGGCCTTTGCGGAAGCGGCCACCATCGGCGGGCTCGCCGACTGGTACGCCGTCGTGGCCCTGTTCAGGCGGCCTCTCGGTTTGCCGATCCCGCATACGGCGATCATCCAGGGCAATCAGGACCGCATCGCCGACAAGCTCGGCGAATTCATCGAGGTGCACTTTCTCGAACCCGGGCCGGTCGAAGCCAAGCTGCGACAGATCGATTTCGGCTCCTTCATCGCCGAGTGGCTGCGCGATCGCAAGCGAAGCACCGATCTGGCGCGTTTCGCGCTGAGGCTTTTGCCCGAAGCCGTGACGGCAACGGAAACTTCCGGCCTTACGAAATTCGTCAGCCGCCGCATCTTGGGCAAATTGCAGGGGATCGATCTCGCGCCACTCGCCGCCGGAACGCTGCGCGCTTTCATCGCCGAAGGCCGTCACCAGGGTCTGCTCGACGACATCCTGCGCGCCACGCACCAGACGCTGACGCAAGCCGAAACCATGGCGATGATCCGCGAGAAAATCCGCGAGCAATTGCCGACGCTCCTGAAGCTGTACCGCGCCGACAAGTTCCTGGTGAAGAAGATCGTCGCTTCCGCAACCGCATTCCTGGAGGAGGTCCGCAGCGATCCCAACCATCCGTTCCGCGGCGAGTTCAATCGCATGATGCTGTCGTTCGTCGACCGCCTTTCGAACGACAGGAGCTTTGCTGATCGCATCAACGGCCTGAAGCGTGAGCTTCTTGCACGCCCGGAGCTTGGCACGCTTGCGCAAAGCATGTGGTCGGACGCACGCATGTTCATCGAACGCAGCGTCAGCGGCGAAAGCCAGGTCCTGCAACAGCACCTTGGGGGAATGTTCGCGAGGGCGGGCGAGATGCTTGCCGGTGATGGGGAATTGCGCGCCGAGATCAACGAGGGATTCGTTACCGTGCTGCGCAGCTTCATCGCGGATCAAAAGAGCGGCGTTTCCACCTTCATCGCCGACCAGGTGAAGGCCTGGGACATGGGACAATTGATTGCGCTGATCGAAATCAATGTCGGGCGGGATCTGCAATACATCCGTTTCAATGGATCATTGATCGGGGGATTGGCGGGCCTCGCCCTCTACACCGGCGAAGTCCTCCTGCGCTTGTTGTGATTTTCGGATTGGTCACCTGATTTTACCGGCCACATGCTATTGTCCCGTTCGCCGTCAGCCGCTTGAATGCGGGAATTGGTGCCATAGCTTTACGGAGACTGTTGCACTGCGGAAGGATTGCGTGAGAGCCGCGTTTTCCAGGCACTGATTGTCGGCCGCTTTTTTCAAGGCGGGTCAAGGAGACGAATACCATGTCCGCTCCCGTCCATACGCTGCACGCGCCCTCGAAAACCCTGATGTTACTGGAGGGGCGAGCGATTCACGAGTTCGGCGCGTTTCTCGGCGCGCTGCCTTTGCTGAGCCTGGCCCGTCATGGCGACGGCCATCCGGTGCTGGTATTTCCCGGACTTGTCGCTTCGGATGCTTCGACGCGGCCACTGCGCAGCTTCCTGCGCAGCCGTGGCTACGCCGTCACCGGCTGGCGCCAGGGCCGCAATCTCGGCCTGCGCCACGGTGTGCAGCAGGCGATGGTCGATCTCGTGACGGAACTCAGCGACAACCACGGGCGCAAGATCAGCATGGTTGGCTGGAGTCTCGGCGGCCTCTACGCCCGGCAGCTCGCCAAGATGATGCCTGATCGCATCCGCTCCGTGATCACGCTCGGCAGTCCGTTCGCAGGCCACCCGAAGGCGACCAACGCCTGGCGCGTCTACGAAATGGCAAGCGGCCGCCGCGCCGACGAGGAGGATTCCCGGTTCGGCGGGTCGCTGTCAGAAGCACCGCCAGTCCCGACCACGGCGATCTTCAGCCGCACCGACGGCATCTGCGCCTGGCAAGGCTGCATGGAAAAGAATTCCGCGATGTCGGAAAGCATCGAGGTCGAAAGCAGCCATTGCGGCATGGGGCATCATCCTGCCGTCGTCTACGCCGTCGCCGATCGCCTCGCGCAGCCCGAGGGCCAATGGAAGCCGTTCGACCGCAGCGGCTGGCGCAGCCTCGTCTATCCCGACCCGGCTAGATAGAGACGGCTCCCGGCGTTAAGCGTCCATAATGCCGCAGCCGCTCGCCCGCATCATCGACCAGCTCAAGCGCGAGCCCTCGCGCACCGGTTCCATCGTCATCACCGTATTTGGCGATGCCATCGTGCCGCGCGGCGGGTCCGTCTGGCTCGGAACGCTGCTGGAATTCTTCCTCGCGCTCGATATCGATAGCGGGGTGGTGCGCACGGCAATGTCGCGCCTTGCAGCGGATGGGTGGCTGGAACGCGAGAAGGTCGGCCGCAACAGTTTTTATCGGCTGGTGAAGAAGGGTCGGCAGACCTTTGCTGCCGCCACCAGGCACATCTACGATCCACAGCCCTCCGACTGGACCGGCCGCTTTGAACTTCTGCTGATCGGAAGAGCCGAGGATCGCGACGCCTCGCGCGAGGCGCTCAGGAATGCAGGTTTCGGAAGCCCGCTGCCGGGCGTGTGGGTTGCGCCCTCGGGGGTTCCAGTCCCGGAGGAGGCCTCGTCGGCGATCCGGCTGGAAGTATCGGCCGAGGACGACAGCGGCCGGCGCTTGCTCGTCGAGAGCTGGCCGCTCCATCGCACCGCGGAAGCCTACCTGAAATTCATCGGGACATTCGAGCCGTTGCGTAGCTGGGTCGCCCCGCGCGCAAAGTTCTCCGATGCGGACGCCTTCACAGCGCGGATCCTGCTCATTCACCACTACCGCCGTGTGGTGCTGCGCGATCCGCTGCTGCCGGCGGCATTGCTTCCTTCGGACTGGCCCGGGCGGGCGGCCCGCCGCCTCTGTGGAGAAATCTATCGCGGCCTGTTGCCGGCGTCGGAACGCTGGCTCGACCGCCATGGCTCGAACGAAAATGGCCCGTTACCCGCTGCGGGCGCGGAACTGGCGCGCCGTTTCGGAGATTAATATGTTACAGAAATATATTGCATGTTGATTATTTTGTTATATATTTCGCCCGCAATGATCCGGGAGGCCGGCGCATGTACACCCAGGCGCTCAATACGTCGGAAACCGAAGACCGCAATGTCGAGGACGCGGCGCGTGCGGCGCGGTTCCAGTCGCGCATCGACGCCGAGGAGCGCATCGAGCCGAACGACTGGATGCCGGCGGCCTATCGCAAGACGTTGATCCGGCAGATTTCGCAGCACGCCCATTCCGAGATCGTCGGCATGCTGCCGGAGGGCAACTGGATCACCCGGGCGCCGACGCTGCGCCGAAAGGCGGCACTGCTCGCCAAGGTTCAGGACGAATGCGGCCATGGGCTTTATCTCTACGCCGCGGCCGAGACGCTCGGCGCTTCCCGCGAGGAGCTTGTCGATCAGATGCTCGCGGGGAAGGCAAAATATTCCTCGATCTTCAACTATCCGACGCTGACCTGGGCGGATATCGGCGTGATCGGCTGGCTGGTCGATGGCGCGGCGATCATGAACCAGATCCCGCTGTGCCGCTGTTCTTACGGGCCCTATGCGCGCGCGATGATCCGGGTGTGCAAGGAGGAATCCTTTCATCAGCGGCAGGGCTACGAGATCATGTTGACGCTGTCGCGTGGCTCCGAGGAGCAGAAGGCGATGGCGCAGGACGCGCTGAACCGCTGGTGGTGGCCGGTGCTGATGATGTTCGGTCCGCCGGATCAGGCGAGCCAGCACAGCGACACCTCCACGAAATGGAAGATCAAGCGCTTCTCCAATGACGAGCTGCGCCAGAAGTTCGTCGATGCGACGGTACCGCAGGCGCATTACCTGGGTCTGACAATTCCCGATCCGGGAATGAAGCAGAACGCGACGACAGGGCATTTCGAATACAGCGCGATCGACTGGGAGGAATTCAGGCAGGTTCTGGCCGGCAACGGCCCCTGCAATCGCGATCGAATGGCGGCGCGGCGCAAGGCGCATGAAGAGGGCGCCTGGGTACGCGAGGCAGCCGCCGCCTACGCGCAAAAGCGCCGGCAGCGTTCTGCGGCAAAAGCCGCCTAGAGCATGATCCGAAAAAGTGGAAACCGGTTTTTCGAAGAGATCATGCTCAAGCAAAGAGAGTTCCGGAGATCATGATGGCCACGCCGAACACGCCGCTTTGGGAAGTCTTCATTCGCAGCCGCAACGGGCTCGCCCACAAGCATGTCGGCTCGCTGCACGCCGCCGATCCGACGCTTGCGTTGCAGGCCGCACGCGACATCTACACCCGCCGCGGCGAGGGCCTGTCGATCTGGGTGGTGCCCTCGAGCGCGATCACCGCATCCGACCCGGCGGAAAAAGGCATGATGTTCGAACCGGCGGAATCCAAGATCTATCGACATCCGACCTTTTACGAGGTGCCTGAGGAAGTCGGGCATATGTGATTCTCTGATCCTCATGGTGAGGAGCGTGCGTTGGCACGCGTCTCGAACCATGAGGCCTGCTGGACATCCCTCGTGACGGCGCCTGCGCGCCTCCTCGGGATGAGGATTGAACGAGTGGATGAACCATGGCCGCGCCTTCGATCAAGGTCTCCGAAACCCTTCTGGTGCTGTACACGCTGCGCCGCGCCGACGATGCGCTGATTCTGGGGCACAGGCTGTCTGAATGGTGCGGGCATGCGCCGATGCTCGAGGAGGACATGGCGCTCGCCAATATGGCGCTCGACCTGCTCGGTCAGGCCCGCGAGCTCTATTCCTACGCCGCCCTGGTCGAAGGCAAGGACAATGATGAAGACAAGCTCGCCTACCTTCGCGACGTGAGGCAGTATCGCAACCTCCTGCTTCTGGAACAGCCGAACGGCGATTTCGCGCACACCATGGTGCGACAGTTTTTCTATGCCGCGTTTGCGGACCTTTACTGGCGCGCGATGGTCAGTTCGAAGGACGCAACGCTGGCGGCGATCGCCGCGAAGTCGGAGAAGGAAAGCGCCTATCACGTCCGGCATTGCTCGGAGTGGGTCATTCGCCTCGGCGACGGCACCGACGAGAGCCATGCCCGCGCGCAGGCCGCGATCGACGACCTCTGGGCCTTCACGGGCGAGATGTTCGAGGCCGACGACAGCGAGCGCGCGATGATCGATGCCGGGATCGCGATCGATCCGGCGGCCTTGCGGACGCAATGGCTGAAGACCGTTTCCGATGTCGTCAGCGAAGCGACGCTGTCCTTGCCAAAGAGCGACTGGATGCAGCGGGGTGGCCGCAGCGGGCGGCACAGCGAGCATCTCGGGCATCTGCTCAGCGAACTGCAATCGATGCAACGAACGTTTCCGGGGGCCACATGGTGATCGCCATGTTCGACGATACTGGCTTGCGGCAGCGCGCCTGGGATGTTGCGGCGAGCGTGGTCGATCCCGAGATCCCGGTGCTCACCATCGCCGATCTCGGTGTGCTGCGCGACGTCACGGTCAGCGATGGGCGCGTCGAGGTGACGATCACGCCGACCTATTCGGGCTGCCCCGCGATGAACATGATCACGCTTGAAATCGAGCTGGCGCTGGAGCGTGAAGGTTTTCGCGATTCAAGAGTTCGCACCGTGCTGGCGCCCGCCTGGACCACCGACTGGATGAGCGAGGAGGGCCGCCGCAAGCTTTGGGAATACGGCATCGCTCCGCCGCAGACCGCAACCTCCAGACGGGGGTTGTTCGGTGTGGAACATGTGCGATGTCCGCAATGCGGGTCGAATGAAACCGAAGTGCTGTCCGAGTTCGGCTCGACTTCGTGCAAGGCGCTGTGGCGCTGCAAGAAATGCCGCGAGCCCTTCGATTACTTCAAGTGCCATTGAAAATGTCGACGCCACGCTTTCACCGTCTGGCCATCAGCGATTTGCGCCGGGAAACTCCCGATGCGATATCGCTGACTTTCTCTATCCCGAAGGAGCTGACGCAAGATTACCGGTTTTCTCCCGGCCAATATCTGACCCTGCGAACCAAGATGGAGGGCGAGGAGGTTCGCCGCTCCTATTCCATCTGCTCCGGTCCCGACGATGGCGAGCTGCGCATCGCGGTGAAGAAGGTCGACGGCGGGGCGTTTTCCAGCTGGGCGGCCGATGAACTCAAGTGCGGCGACCAGCTCGACGTCATGACGCCGACGGGCCGCTTCGGCGTGGCGCCTGCGCCGGAGCAAGCCCGGCTCTATGTCGGCTTCGCCGCCGGCTCCGGCATCACGCCCATCCTGTCGATCGTCAAGGGCGTGCTGGCGCGCGAGCCGAAAAGCCGCTTCTTTCTGTTCTATGGCAACCGCTCGACCGGCGGCATGCTGTTCCGCGAAGCTCTCGAGGAACTCAAGGACCGCTTCATCGAGCGGCTGTCGGTATTTCACGTCATTTCGGGCGAGGAGCAGGACATCCCGATCCTCCATGGCCGGCTCGATGGCGAGAAGGTGAGGGTACTGTTGCGCTCGCTGGTGCCGGCGGCAAGCGTGGATCATGTCTTCATCTGCGGACCCGCCGGCATGAGCGAGGCCATCGAGGCAACCTGTCGCGAAATCGGCATCGCGGAAGATCGTATTCATGTCGAGCGCTTTGTCTCCGAATTCGGCGGCAAGCCGCGTCCGAAAGCCATCGTGCCGGCGAGCGCGCCGCCAAAGGCCATGGCGGCGCTGATCATCGACGGCAAGCGCCGCGAAGTGCCGGTCGCGGAAGGCGAAGCCATTCTCGACGCCGCACTGCGTGCCGGCGTCGATCTGCCCTTCGCCTGCAAGGGCGGCATGTGCTCGACCTGCCGCGCCCGGCTCGTCGAGGGAACGGCGCAAATGGAAGTGAACTATTCGCTCGAGCCGTGGGAGCTCGAGAAGGGCTTCATTCTCACCTGCCAGGCGCGCCCGACGGCCGACAGGGTCGTGGTGGACTACGATCACGTGTAGGAGGCCGCATCCTTCGAGATGCGGCGAAGACGCCGCTCCTTAAGGTGAGGGAGGCAATCTACTCCTTCGGCCGCTTGTCGATCACGCGCTTGGCCTTGCCGAGCGAGCGCTCCAGCGTTTCAGGCGCCACCGCCCTGATCCGCGCGGTAATCCCGATCGTGCTCTTGATGTGATGAACGACCTGCTCGACGTGCTCGGACAATCCGCTGCCGTCCCAGCTCTCGGGGCGCGCTTCGGCCAGCACCGTCATCTCGTCCATCCTTCCCTCGCGGGTCAATTCAATGACGAAATGACCGCCGCACCAGTCGGTCGCAAGCAGCGCTTCCTCGATCTGGGTCGGAAACACATTGACGCCGCGCAGGATGATCATGTCGTCAGATCGGCCGGTGACCTTCTCCATCCGCCGCATGCCCGGACGCGCGGTGCCCGGCAATAGCCGGGTGAGATCGCGGGTGCGATAGCGGATGACCGGGAACGCTTCCTTGGTGAGCGAGGTGAACACGAGCTCGCCTCTCTCGCCATCGCTCAACACCGCGCCGCTCTCCGGATCAATCACCTCGGGATAGAAATGATCTTCCCAGATATGCAGGCCGTCCTTGGTCTCGATGCATTCCTGCGCGACGCCGGGGCCGATCACCTCGGACAGGCCGTAGATGTCGGTGGCATTCATGTCGAAGGACGCCTCGATTTCGGCGCGCATCGCGTTGGTCCAGGGCTCGGCGCCGAAGATGCCGATTTTCAGCGATGACTGGCGCGGGTCGAAACGCTGCCGTTTGAACTCGTCCAGGATAGCCAGCATGTAACTCGGCGTCACCGTGATGATGTCGGGCCTGAAGTCGTTGATGAGCTGTACCTGCCGTTCGGTCATGCCGCCGGAGACCGGCACCACGGTGCAGCCGAGCTTTTCGGCGCCGTAGTGCACCCCCAGCCCACCCGTGAAGAGACCATAGCCATAGGCATTATGGATGATCATTCCGGTACGGCCTCCGGCGGCGCGGATCGAGCGGGCCATCACGTCCGACCAGATCTCGATGTCGGCCCTGGTATATCCGACCACGATCGGCTTGCCGGTGGTGCCGGAGGAGGCGTGTACTCGGACCAGTTTTTCGCGCGGCACCGCGAACATGTTGAACGGGTAATTGTCGCGCAGGTTGCCCTTGGTCGTGAAGGGGAACTTGGCGAGATCGGAAAGCTCCTTGAAATCTTTCGGATGCACGCCCGCCCCGTCGAAGGCTTTCTTGTAATGCGCGACGTTGTCGTAGGCGTGCGCCAGCGACCAAGCGAGACGTCTGGTTTGCAGCGCCGTGATCTCGTCGCGGGAGGCTCTTTCGGCCTCGTCCATTTCGGGGCGATAGTGGCGGACGCTGGATTGTCTGTCGGTCGAAGCCATCGCGCGTTCCCTATCCAGTCATTTAGACCCGGCGGCAGCCGTCGGCACCCATGCCCCGCCTATGGTGCGCGAGTGACCGCGCAGCTCGGCGATCGCCGTATCGTCGACCGTGACGCGCACGTCGTAAATCCCGGAGCGGCCGGTTCGCGAGATTTCCCGCGCGGTCGCGACCAGCCGGTTGCCGAGCTTGCCGGGCCTGATGAAGGCGATGTCGCATTGCGCGGCGACCGCGCGCTCGTTGTGTGAGTTGCAGGCAAAGGCGAAGGCGGAATCCGCGAGCGTGAAAATGAAGCCGCCATGGGCGATGCCGTGCCCGTTGACCATATGCGGCTGGATGGTCATCGCCAGCACGGCCTTGCCGGCCCTTATTTCAAGGATCTCCATGCCGAGGCCCTGGCTGGCGCCATCTTCCTTCCACATCGCATCCGCGCAGGCGCGTGCGAGATCGTCGGGCGAAAGCGTGGCCTTGACGTTCACTTCTGCCTCCCAGTGGTCGCGATTCTCGCCGGGCTTGTTGGAATAAGCCTCTTGTGCTGTGTGTTCAGTCGGTTAGTCATGGGACGAAGCGACCGTACTGTCAACGACCCCGGCAGGCACCAGGGTCGCGATCGAAGGTTGAGATAATCGGAAACTTCAATGCCAGTTGAAAACAGAAACGACGGCCGACCGGTTCCCGTCGAAGCGCGCTGCGTGCGCCTTCTGACCAAGGCCGAGACACCTGCCTTGCTTGCGCCGGTATTCGAGCGGCGAACGCTGTCGCGCGCCGAAAACCAGGTGCTGATCGAGGTGAAGGCGGCGGCGGTAAATCCTTCCGACGTCAAGGCCGCGACCGGGCTGATGGCCTACGCCGTATTTCCGCGAACCCCGGGCCGCGACTATGCAGGGGTCGTGATCGATGGCCCGGCGGGCACGATCGGCCGTGAAGTGTTCGGCTCCTCGGGCGATCTGGGGATCCGTCGCGACGGTACCCATGCCACCCACCTTGCCGTCGAAACGGACGCGGTGGTGGAGAAACCGAAAGCCATTTCCTGGGAGGAGGCCGCAGGCATCGGCGTTCCCTTCGTCACCGCGATCGAAGGCTTTCGGCGGGCGGGAATGCCTGGGAGTGGCGAGACGGTGCTGGTGATGGGCGTCAACGGCAAGGTCGGACAGGCCGCGGTACAGATCGCCAGCTGGAACGGCGCACGCGTCATCGGCGTGGTGCGCAAGACTGAACCATACGCTGGCCATGCCAATTCACCGGTCGAGGTGATCGATGCTTCTGCGACCGAAGTGGCGCCGCGCGTGCGCGAGCTTACCGATGGAAAGGGCGCCGACATCGTGTTCAACACGGTAGGCGATCCTTATTTCCAGGCGGCACACAAATCGCTCGCCATCCGGGGACGCCAGATTCTGATCGCGGCGATCAATCCGGTCGTGCAGTTCAACATCCTCGAATTCTATCGCGGTCAGCACAGCTATGTCGGCATCGACACGCTAGGCCTCTCGTCCAGCGCGACGGGAGCCGTGCTCAGGGAGCTTGGTCCAGGTTTTGCCAGCGGACATCTCAGGCCGTTTCCGATCAAGCCGAACGCGATCTTTTCGCTGGAGGAGGCGAAGGCGGCATTTCTGGCGGTGGCGGGTTCCTCGCGCGAGCGCATCATCCTGCGGCCGGCCTGATGGGCAGTGCTGACGCGCGGGACTGCGCCAGGCGAAACGTTCAGGACGCCTGCCGCGAGGTCGCCAGCCGCATCACGTCGAGATAGGAGGGGCGGACTTCCATCCGCTTGATCAAACCCTTCTCGACCAGAAGCCGATGCGCTTCGGGAAGCCGATAGCACGGCAAATACATGAAGAGATGATGCTCGGCATGGTAGTTCACCCAATAGGGCGCGATCAGCAGCCGTTCGATCGGACTGGCCAGCGTCGTACGGGCATGGCTGAACGGGTCTTCGCCGGTGGAGGTGCAGGCGTGCTCGGCGATGTTGCGGATGCGCGTAACCAGCGACAGCCAGGTCGCCATCGCGAATAACCAGACGCCCCAAAACCAGATGCCGGCGCCGGCGAGCCAGAACAGGCTGAACAGGATCGCGTTGACGGCAAGGAATCGCGCCATCTTGTCGGCGCCGCTCGCGACAAAGCTCTCATGGGTCACCGCTTCCTCGCCGTTGGCGGGCTTGAACAGCGACAGGAACAGCGGCAGCCGCTGCTTCACAAAGGTCTGCCCAGTCAGGTCGCGGACGATTTTCCGGACGTAACTTGTCCTTGTGATCGGAAACGGCGCCGAGAGCGAGAGATCGGGATCTTCCACCTGCTGGGTGAACTTGTGATGCTGCAGATGATAGGACCGGTAGCTTGCGAGATCGGCGCCGACGGGAACTGCGCAGAGCCATTGCCCGATCCATTCATTGATCGTCCGGTTGGGATGAAGTCCGCCATGGGCGGCTTCATGCATCAGGATGGCGAGCCCGAGCTGACGCGTGCCAACGATCATCACCGCGAGCACCCAGGTCAGGGGATTGGGCCACCAGGTCACGAGCGCGACCGCGCCGGCGATCATCCCCCAGGCGTGGGTTACGAGCCACAGGCTCCGCACCGTGCTGCGCGAGGTGAGATGGTTCCATTCCTCGGGCGAGAAAACCGATTTTGGATCGATGCGCGCCACGGCCGGCATGAGCGTCCTCCTTGATGACCGGAATCATACGCTCGGTGGTTCGCTCGTCAATCCGACGGCACGGGTTACGATGCGGATCTCGGAGGTAAGGGTGCGGTGCACCGGGCACTTGTCGGCGATTTCCATCAGCCTCTTGCGCTGCTCGGCATCCAGCGGTCCCTCCATGGCGATGACCCTCTCGATTTGGTCCAGCATTCCGGTTTTGGTTTCGCATTCGGCGCAATCTTCCGCATGGATCTTGCTGTGCATCAACGTGACGGTGGTCCGTTCCAGCGGCAGCGATTTGCGCTCGGCATAAAGTCGCATCGTCATCGAAGTGCAGGCGCCGAGCCCGGCGAGGACGAAGTCATAGGGCGCCAGTCCCGTGTCTTCGCCGCCCGCAGCCACCGGCTCGTCGGCCAGCAGGCGGTGCGGCCCGACCGAAATCGTCTGCTGGAACTTGCTGTTGCGGGTCTCGCGAACCACCACGCTGCGCACCGCCTCGCCAAGATCCATCGCCTCCTCCGGCACCGCGGGATCGATATAGCGCGAGGCCCAGGCCGCGACGACGTCGGCGACATAGGCGGAATCCCGTCGGTCGCTCAACAGGTGGTCGGCGCCGGCAAGCGACACGAAACTCTTGGGATGCTTGGCCGCGGCAAAGATGCGTGTGGCGTTGTCGATGCCGACGGTGTCGTCGGTCGGGGCGTGCATGATCAGCAGCGCCTTGCGCAGATTCGACACGTGCTTCATCAGCCCATGCTCGGCGATGTCGTCGAGGAATTCCCGCCGGATGGTGAACGGACGGCCCGCGAGCAGGACCTCCGCCTTGCCGTGCGTGCGTATGTCCTCGATGCTATCGGCAAAGAGGCCGGTGACATGTGCGGGATCGGACGGCGCGGCAATGGTGACGACGGCTTTGGCTTGCGGAATCTGTTCCGCCGCGGCCAGGATCGCCGCCCCTCCGAGGCTGTGGCCGATCAGGATCTCCGGTGCTTTCCTGCTTTCGCCCAGGTGGTCGGCGGCGCGCACGAGATCGGCGACGTTGGAGGCGAAGGTCGAGTTGGCGAAATCGCCCTCGCTTGAGCCGAGGCCGGTGAAGTCGAACCGAAGCACTGCAATGCCCTTGGCCGCCAGTGCCACCGCGATCCGTTTTGCAGCCAGCACGTCCTTGCCGCAGGTAAAGCAGTGGGCGAAAAGGGCGTAGGCGCGAATCCGGCCTTCCGGCGTATCGAGTGCGGCAGCCAGCTGCTGTCCCTCCGAACCGGTAAATTGAAAGCGCTCGGTGGGCATGGGGCTCTCCACAGTGATGGTGCGTTGCCTCTTCCCAGCGCTTGGGGAGAAGCAAAAAAATCAGTCGCCGGAGTAACGTTGCTCGGCCCAGGGATCGCCGCGGTTGTGATAGCCGCGAACCTCCCAGTAACCGGGCGCATCCTCAACGCGGAATTCGATGCTCTGCAGCCATTTCGCGCTCTTCCAGAAATAAAGATGCGGAACGATCAGCCGTACCGGACCGCCATGTTCGGATGTCAGCGGCTTTCCCGCCCAGCTGTGGGCGAGCAGGGCATCCTCGGCGGCAAAATCCTCGATGGCCAGGTTGGTGGTGTAACCGTCATGGGAATGCAGCACAACGTGACGCGCGTCGTCGCGAGGTTGGCAAGCCATCAAAAGGTCGCGAACGGCCAGCCCCTCCCACGCGTTGTCGTAACGCGACCAGGTGGTCACGCAATGGATATCGGAGACGGATTTCGTCTGCGGCTGCGCGGTGAACTCTGCAAAATCCCAGAACAGGGGATGTTCGACCGCGCCGTACACGTCGAGCCGCCAGCGTTCGCGCGAAATATTGGGCATCAGCCCAAGGTCGAGAACCGGCCAGTCCCTGGTCAAATGCTGTCCCGGCGGCAGACGCTGGTCTTCGGGGCGCGAGATTTTTCCGGTGAGGAAGCGTCCCTCGCGCGCCCAGCGCTCCTTGGTGCGGGTGAGCTTGGACGCCGGCGGCTCGTTGCTTTCGTCAGCCATTGCTCGTCCGTAAGCCCTTACGCGCTCTACTCGTGGCGGTGCATCATCGATTCGTGCTTGGTGTCGCGCATGGTCGTATAGATGATCAGCGAAAGAAAAATCATGCCGCTGAGATAATAATAGAACCAGTCCTCATGGCCGAGGCTCTTGAAGTAGAGGGCGACCGCGGGTGCCGTGCCGCCGAACAGCGACACGGTGATGGCATAGGGCAGGCCGACGCCGAGCGCACGAACCTTGGTGGGAAACAGTTCCGCCTTCACGACGGCGTTGATCGATGTGTAGCCGGCGACGAAAATCCAGGCCGCGCAAATCAAGAGAAACGCGATGAACGGCGACTTGGTCTGCTTCAACGTGGTCAGGATCGGAATGGTCGCGATCGTGCCCATCACCCCGAAAAATATCAGAACCGGCTTGCGGCCGATCCGGTCCGATATCGCGCCGTAAATCGGCTGCAGCAATGTGGCAAAAACCAGCGAGCCGAAAATGACGAAGGTGGTCTGATCCGCGCTGAGGCCGACCGACTGTTTGACGAAGGTCTGCATATAGGTCGTGAACGTGTAGAAGGCGGCGGTGCCGCCGGCGGTCAGGCCAACGACGAGCAAAAGCTCGCGCGGATATTTCATCAGACCCGCAATTGAACCGCTCGGCCGCGCGATCTTGCTTGCTTCCTCGAACGCCTCGGTCTCGTGCAGATTGCGCCGCATCACGGCTGCGACGATCGCAAGAACCGCGCCGATCACGAAGGGTATCCGCCAGCCCCATTCCTGCAGCTCCTGCTGGGTCAGGAACACCTGTTGCAACAACAGCAGGACGATGATCGCGGTGAGCTGGCCTCCGATCAGGGTGACGTATTGAAAGCTGGAATAGAAGCCGCGATGCGTGGCGCCGGCGACTTCGCTCAGGTAGGTCGCGCTCGCACCGTATTCGCCGCCCAGGCTCAACCCCTCGATGACGCGAGCGATCGCCAGGATCGCCGGCGCGGCGATGCCGATCGATGCGTAGGTGGGCGTGACCGCGATGATCAGCGATCCGAAGCACATGCAGACCACCGACAATGTCAGCGACAGCCGCCGACCGTGGTGATCGGCGATGTAGCCGAACAGCCAGCCACCGAGCGGCCGCATCAGGAAGGTTGCAGCAAACAGCACCGCCGCATTGAGCTGCTGCACGACGGGATCGCTGTTGGGAAAGAAAGCCGGCGCGAAATACAGGGCGAACGCCGTGTAGGCGTAGAAATCATACCACTCGACGAGATTGCCGACCGAACCTATGAAGATCGCCTTGACCCGCCGCTCCACGTCGCGGACGTCGAGGTGATCTTCGGCAGTCAGACTTGCAGCATGATCAATCACGTTTGGTTCCCTTGCAGTTTCGAAGCGTCATGAACGGAAGTGAATGCTTCAACCGGCCCTTTCAAACAGCACCGGAAGCCGGCGTGGCCCGCGCACCGTGCCCTCCGACCAGGCGACTTTCCCGGCCGGATCGAGCCTGAAATGCGGAATGCGCTTCAGCCATTCCTCGATCGCCGCCGTCATTTCCATGCGCGCGAGATTGGAACCGACGCAGCGGTGAATGCCAAGACCGAATGCGGCATGGGGGTTCTGCTTGCGATCGATAACGACTCGGTCGGCATCTGGGAAGACCGCAGGGTCGCGGTTGGCGGCGGGGAACGACAGCAGCACCATGTTGCCGGGCTTGATGGGACATCCGCCGATCTCGGTTTCCTTCATCACCTCGCGCGCCATCGTCACCGGTGAATAGGCGCGCAGGAATTCCTCGAGCGCTATCGGCATCAGGTCGGGCTCCGCGATCAGGCGTTCCCGATCTTTGGGCGTTTTCGCCAGATGCCACAATGAGGCGCCGATAGCGCTCCAGGTGGTATCGATGCCCGCGATCAGCAGCAGCCGCAGCGTACCCTGCACATGAGCGTCCGACAGCGGCTGCCCGTTCCTGTCCCGAGCGTTCATCAGCGTAGAGATCAGGTCGTCGGTCGGATGCTTCTTGCGGTACTCGATATGACCGGCGAAATACTCGGTCATTTCCTGAACCGCCTGCATCAGAATGGTTTGGTCCTTGATGCCAAGTTCGAGAACTTCGTGGATCCATTTGATGAACAGATCGCTGTCTGTTTCAGGAATGCCGAGCATGTGTGCGATCGTGCGCACCGGAATATGCTTGCCATATTGCACGGCTGCGTCGCAGCCCTCATCCTCGATGAAATCGTCGATGAGTTCATTGCAGATGGCGCGAACCCGCGGCTCCAGCTTTTTGACGGCGTCGGGCGTGAATGGCGGCAACAGCAGCTGCTTTGCCGGCTTGTGTTCGGGCGGGTCGGAAGTAATCGGTGGTGCCGGAACGGTTTCGGGCCTCATATCGCGCACGATGATGCGGCGCGAAGAAAAATGCTCGGTATCGTAGGCGACCTGCTTCACCGCCTCGTAGGTCGTCGGCAGATAGCAACCGAGAAACCGCTCGGTGTGAACGACTGGACTCGCGGCGCGCAGTTCGTCCCATATCGGGTAGGGGTTTTCCGTCCAGCGCGGATCGGTATGGTCAAAATCGTGAACCCAATCAGTAACGGGGCCGTGATCCGACATGAGACAGTTTCCTCCCGGTTCGGGTCGCCCAGATTTTCTGAATCAGACGAAGCTTGAAGGGCGAACCAGTTTTATTCCTCGATGACCTCGATCGCAATTTCGGGGCAGTTGGTCTGGGCAAGCCACGCTTTCTCTTCAAGTCCGGCGGGGACGGTTCCGTCGCCGATTTCGTGCGAATTGCCGAACCTGTCGAGTTCGAATAATTCGGGCGCCAGCGATTTGCACCGGGCATGCCCCTGGCACTTGTCCTGGTCGACGCGGACCTTCAGCTTTCCGGACATTTCGACTCCCTTTGTCGTTGCGCCCATTGCGACGCATTTGTCGTTTCGAACGATTATAGCGGGGCAGGCGGCATTCACCAGCGCCCAAATCGCGCCTTGGACCGATCACTTCCGCGTGGTGACCGGATGGGTTGCGAACGACAAATCCACTCGACCAGAGCGCAATGGAATTGAGTTGAATCACCATCGCGCTTTAGGTTTTTGTTTTCGCATGATCTTTTCGGAAAGCCGCTTCACACGTTTCCGGATCATGCTTTAGCGCGCTGGATTTGGGTCCATCGGGGTGGTGCCGCGCAACCCCAGAATATCCTCAAGCTGATTTGCGCCGGAGAGAAGCCGGGCCTCGCCCCGCGGCGGTGCCACCATCTGCAGGCCGACGGGAAGGCCGGTGGCGGTAAATCCGCATGGCAGCGACAGTGCCGGACAGCACACCAGCGTGATGGCATAGACGATGCCGAGCCACTGCACGTAGTTGTCGAATTTCTTGCCCGCGCATTCCGCGACATAGCGATGCTCGATCGGAAACGGAGCGACGATGGTCGCTGGCGTCAGAAGCAGATCGTAGGTCTTGAAAAACTCGAGCGTGCGCTGGGTCATCGCGAGGCGCTGCGCTTCGGCGCGTTCAAGCTGCTCGACCGAAAGCTTCAGGCCTTCCTCGATGTTCCAGATCACTTCCGGCTTCAGCAGATCGCGCTTGCTGCGCAAGAGGGACGCCTTGCTGATCGCGAAGTCGAAGGCGCGCAGCACATGAAAGCATTCATGGGCTTCACGCAAATCCGGATGGGCTTCCTCGACGATGACACCTGCATCGGCAAGCCGCAGCGCCGCCTTGCGGGTGATCGCCGCGATTTCGGGGTCAACCGGGGTGATGCCGAGATCGGGCGAATAGGCGACGCGTTTCGGCTTGTTGCCGGAGCGCGCGGCGGACAGGAAAGAAGACGGCAGCGCGGGCAGGGACAGCGGATCGGCCGGATGCTCGCCGCTCATCGCGTCGAGCAACAGGGCAAGATCCTCGACGTTGCGCGCCATCGGACCCTGCACACCGAGGTTGCGATCGATCTTGGCCGCCGGCGTATGGGCGACCCGGCCGATGCTCGGCCGCATGCCGACGACGCCGCAGAAGCTCGCCGGGTTGCGCAGCGAGCCGCCCATGTCGGAGCCATGGGCAAGCCAGGCGGTTCCGGTGGCAAGGGCAACCGCGGCACCGCCGGACGATCCAGCGGCGGACCGCGAGGTGTCCCACGGGTTGCGCGTCGCGCCGAAAACCTCGTTGAAGGTGTTGGCGCCGGCGCCGAATTCGGGGGTGTTCGATTTGGCGTAGACTATCCCGCCATTGTCCTCGAGATGCTCGACCAGGATATCGGAGCTGGCAGGCACCGTGTCCTTGTAGATCGGCGAGCCCTGCGTGGTCCTCACGCCGGCGACATTCGTCAAATCCTTGATCGGGATTGGCATGCCACCGAGCAGGCCACGGCTGCCGACTGGCCTTTGCATCAGGGCCTTCGCCTGCCTGCGCGCGCGGTCGAAGCACAGGATCGGCAAGGCATTCACCTTGCCATCGACCTCGGCAATCCGCCGCTCCAGCACCTCAAGCAGGTCGAGCGGGGTGACTTCGCCGGAGTTGAGCTTCTCAACAATCGCGCACGCCGTCGACCGTATCAGCGCCTGATCAGATGACATCCATCTTCCCCCATAGCTTGGTAGCGGATTGTGTAGCCCTGTAAAACACTTTACGACAAGTTGGAAACGCGACAACTATTTGCGGAGATTTGATGATGTCGACGCCGTTCGACGCGCCCGATTGGCGCGGCCTGAGCCAGCAGGACCTTGACAGCGGCCTCAATAACAGCACGGCAGTCGCCGGAAGCGGCGACATGGTCGCCGGCTGGGACCGGCGTTCGGCTGATTTCCGCGCGGCCCAGCCTGACCACCTCGACCTCAGATATGGCCCGCGCGAACGCAACCGCATCGATTTCTTCAAGGCGGCCTTGAACGCGCCGACGCTTCTGTTCATCCATGGCGGCTATTGGCAGATGCGCGCCAAGGAGGCCTTCTCGCTCTTTGCCGGCGGGCCGATGACGCATGGCATCAATGTCGCCCTGATCGGCTACACGCTTGCGCCCGATACGACGCTTGACGGGATTGTCGCCGAGATCCACGCCGGTATCGACTTTCTCGCCGACGCTTTGCCCGGTCTCGGCGCCGATCCGGACCGGATCGCAGTCTCCGGCTGGTCCGCCGGCGGTCACCTCACGGCGATGGCGATGTCGCACCCGAAGGTCAAGGGAGGTGTCGGGATCAGCGGCATTTACGATCTCGAACCGATCCGGCACAGCTATCTCAACATCAAGCTCGGCCTTGACGAGGCGATGTCCCGCCGCAACTCGCCGATGATGCAGCTGGAAGGCGCGATGAAGCCGTTGGGGCTGACGGTCGGAGCCGCGGAGCTGCCACTGTTACGCAGGCAGACGGCGGACTTCGCCTG
The DNA here is from genome assembly GCA_963820275.1 of uncultured Alphaproteobacteria bacterium. Lineage (GTDB taxonomy): Bacteria > Pseudomonadota > Alphaproteobacteria > Rhizobiales > Xanthobacteraceae > Bradyrhizobium. Next base: position 49,548 of record CAWFZL010000015.1, on the reverse strand, counting down.
CCAGCGCGCGAGACACGGGCTCGCGGTGAGCTATGAGGAGATCCCGGGCGCCAATCATTTCACGATCATGGACGAGATGCTCGCGCCGACGGGGCGGATCACGATGATGATCCGGCAGCTGTTCGAGCGGATATAGAGTCACAATTGCTCGCGATGGCCCAACTCGCTACCCCCAGCCCGCCGCGATGCCGCCATCGACGGTAAAGATCACGCCCGACGTATAGGCCGAGCGGTCGGAGGCCAGGAACGCCATCAGGTCGCCGATCTCGCGCGCATGTGCGGGACGGCCGAGCGGAAGCCCTTTCTGGAATTCCTTGTAGCGGCTCTCGTCGCCGAACTGGTTTTTGGCGCGGGTCTTCAAGAGCGTGATATGGCGGTCGGTGCCGACCGGCCCGGGGTTGATCCCGACCACGCGGATGTTGTCGGCAAGGCTCTTGCTGCCGAGCGCGCGGGTGAACGACATCAGCGCGGCGTTGCCGGTGCTGCCGCAGATATAATTGGCGTCGTATTTTTCGCCGGCAACGCCGATGTCGTTGACGATCACGCCGCCCCCGCGCGCCTTCATCTGCGCGTAGATCGCGCGGGTGATGTTGATATAGCCGAATACTTTCAGCTCCCAGGCATGGCGCCAGGTCGGCTCGTCGATCTTGTCGATTGATCCGCCGGGGATGTCACCGGCATTGTTGACAAGGATGTCGATGTCGGCGGCGTCCTTCACCAGCCGCGCGATATCCGCGGGATTTCGCAGATCGGCGACATGAGCCGTCGCGTCGATCTGGTGGGCCGATCGCAGGCGCTCCGCGAGCGCCTTCAATTGATCGCCGCTGCGGGCCGCAAGGCGGAGATGGCAACCTTCCTCGGCAAAGGCTTCGGCGGCCGCCGCGCCAATGCCCTTGGAGGCGCCGGTGATCAGGACGCGTTTGCCGCGCAGGTGAAGATCCATGGGATTGCTCGCTGAAAGGGGGAACGGTGGATTTCAAACTGTTAAGCCGCCGCCGACGGGGCGGTCAACATTGCAGTGCAGCGTTGCGTCGTAACCGGGTTTGGTCCATTGCAATCCGATCGTAAGACAGCTGGACCAGGCCATTCAGGGAAACTCTCGATGAGCAACGAAAAAAAGCAGTACCGGGTAGCGGTCATTCCCGGCGACGGGATCGGCAAGGAAGTGATACCGGAAGGGCTTCGTGTCCTGGAAGCGGCGGCGAAAAAGCACGGCGTTGCCATTCATTTCGATCATTTCGATTTCGCCTGCTGGGACTACTACGAAAAGCACGGCGAGATGATGCCGGAGGACTGGAAGGAGCGGATCGGCAAGCACGACGCGATCTATTTCGGCGCGGTCGGCTGGCCGGCGAAAATTCCAGATCACATTTCCTTGTGGGGCTCGCTCATCAAGTTCCGCAGGGAGTTCGATCAGTACGTCAATTTGCGCCCGGTGCGGCTGATGCCGGGCGTGCCGTCGCCGCTCGCCAACCGCAAGCCCGGCGATATCGATTTCTGGGTGGTTCGGGAAAACACCGAAGGCGAATATTCGTCCGTCGGCGGCCGCATGTTTCCGGACACCGATCGCGAATTCGTCACGCAGCAGACCGTGATGACGCGCATTGGGGTCGATCGCATCCTGAAATTTGCGTTTGAGCTGGCGCAATCGCGTCCCAGGAAGCATCTGACCTCGGCGACGAAGTCCAATGGCATCTCAATTACGATGCCTTATTGGGACGAGCGCGTGGAGGCGATGGCCAAAAACTATCCCAAGGTGAAGTGGGACAAGTATCACATCGATATCCTGACGGCGAATTTCGTCCTGCATCCGGACTGGTTCGACGTCGTGGTCGGCTCGAACCTGTTCGGCGACATCCTCTCCGACCTGGGGCCGGCCTGTACCGGCACCATCGGCATCGCGCCCTCAGGCAATATCAATCCGGAACGCAATTTCCCGTCGGTGTTCGAACCGGTGCATGGCTCTGCGCCGGATATTGCCGGCCAGGGCGTTGCCAACCCGATCGGCATGATCTGGTCCGGCGCGATGATGCTGGAGCACCTCGGTCAAAAGGAGGCTGCTGCCTCCATCGTCGCCGCGATCGAGCGGACCCTTGGGGAACGCACGCTGCGCACCCGCGATCTCGGCGGCAATGCCGACACGGTTGCCTGCGGCAAGGCGGTCGCGGAGATGGTGGAGTAGGGAGGTCCCTCATGGTGAGGAGGCGCTAGCGCCGTCTCGAACCATGAGGTTCGGATATCAGGGAGGTGGGCCTCAACCTTCGAGACGCCGCTTCGCGGCTCCTCAGGATGAGGGGGCACTTCCGCAGTGGGACTTGGCTATCCCCTCCCGATCCTGCGGCAATGCTCCCAGGCCGCATGGATCAGGTTTTCGCTCGCCTCTGGGGTGCGGAACGCCGAATGGGCCGAAAGTGTCACGTTCGGCAATTTTGTCAGCGGATGATCCGCCGGTAGCGGCTCGACGTTGAAGACGTCGAGACCGGCATGGCGGATGTGGCCCGATTTCAACGCATCGATCATGGCGACCTCGTCCACCATCGCCCCGCGCGCGGTGTTGACGAGAATGACACCCGGCTTCATCAAAGCAATCCGGTCGCGCGACAGGAAGCCGCGGGTCTCGTCGTTGAGCAGCAGGTGCAGCGAAACGACGTGGCTTTGCGCAAGCAGCGCATCGAGCGGAACGAAATCCACGCCGGCAGATTTCTTCGGCGAACGGTTCCAGGCAATCACCTTCATGCCGGTGCCGAGCGCAATCCTTGCCACTTCCGCGGCGATGCCGCCAAAGCCGATGAGGCCAAGCGTCTTGCCGGTGAGCTGCATGCCGTCGTCGCGCAGCCAGTTGCCCGCGCGCATCTCGCGGTCCATTTGCGCAATCCCGCGCGCCGCGGCCCACATCAGCGCGATCGTGCATTCGGCGACAGCCGTGTCGCCGTAACCCTTGATCAGATGGACCTGGATGCCAAGCTCGCCCAGCTCCTCCGGATTCATGTAGCTGCGCGCGCCGGTGCCCAGGAACACGACGTGCTTGAGGCCGTGGCAGCGCCGCGCGATGTCGGTCGGCAAGGAGGTGTGGTCTATGATGACGGTCTCGGCACCGTCGAGCAAGACCGGAATCTGTTCCGGCTTGATGTCGGGATCGCGATTGACCCGCACGGCCGGATCGCCCGGCCTGGCTTGGCGGTCGAAAATATCGGCCAGCGACTTGTTGGCGTCGACAAAAACTCCACGCACCGAAATCTCCCAGTTCTTTGTGCATGACCTTTTCGAAAAGCCGGTACCGGCCTTTTTCGGGTCATGCTCTGTCAGGAAGCGACGCCCGCAAGCGCCAGCACGGTATGCATCAGGACATTGGCGCCCGCCGTGCAATCGGCTTGCGTTGCGTCCTCGAGCTCGTTGTGGCTGACGCCGTCCTTGCAGGGCACGAACACCATCGCGGCGGGAATTTTCGTGTTCAGGTTACAGGCGTCGTGGCCGGCGCCGGAGGTGATGCGGCGATGGGAAAAGCCCAGCGTCTCGGCTGCCTGCTCCACCGCGTCGACCAGCCTGGGATCGAAATGGGTGGGCGGCTTGCGCCAGACCAGATCGAGGGTGACCTCGACCTTGCGCAGCGCCGAAATCTCGGCGATGGCCTCGCGCAGCTCCCTGTCGAGCGCATCCATGATCGCGGCATCGGCGCTGCGGCAATCGACTGTGAAGGCGACCTCGCCGGGAATGACGTTGCGCGATGGCTTGGCGATGACGGCTTCGCCGATCGTACCGACCGCATTGGGGCCGTGCTTCTTTGCAATGCCTTCCATCGCGAGCACGATCTCCGACAAGGTTGCCAGCGCATCACGCCGAAGCGGCATCGGCGTGGAGCCGGCGTGGCTCTCGAAACCGGTGATCTTGCCGTCATACCACAATACGCCCTGGCCGGAATCGACCACGCCGATGGTCTTGCCTTCTGCCTCGAGAATGGGTCCCTGTTCGATATGCAGTTCGATGAAGCTTGAAAATTTCTGCCGGCCGACGGGACTGTCGCCGCGATAACCGATGCTGTCCAGCGCCTGCGCGACCGTGACGCCTTCGGCGTCCTTGCGCGAGAGGATATCGTCGACGGTGAAATCGCCGACGTAAGCCGCGGACGCCATCATGGCGGGCGCGAAACGCGAGCCTTCCTCATTGGTCCAGTTGACGACGCATATCGGAATTTCGGTCTCGATCCCGGCATCGTTGAGCGTGCGGACAACCTCAAGCGCCGCCAGCGTGCCAAGCACGCCGTCGAACTTGCCGCCGGTCGGTTGCGTATCCAGATGCGAGCCGAGCCCAACCGGAGGCCTGGACATGTCGCGCCCCTTTCGAAGTGCGAACATCGAGCCCAGCGTGTCGACATGCACTTCGAGGCCGGCGGCTTCGCAGGCCTTCCGGAACCAGTCGCGGACCTGCTTGTCTTCGACGCCGAGCGTCAGCCGCCGCACGCCGCCCTTTGGCGTGGCGCCGAATTGCGCGGTTTCGTGAATGGTGCCCCAAAGTCGTGCGGAATCGATTTGCAGATTGGATGCGACCTGGGTCATGAAGCCATTCCAGCCTTTCAGTTTGTCCTGTGTTCGCTTCAATGACGCGCCCGTCGCGGCGCGTCAACAATCGCGGCGCTCTCCTGCGCTATCCTGGCGGCCAGATCGGCGACCAGTTCGACGGCCAGCGTGTCGGGTGAAGCGAGCCAGCTTGCAGAAAACGTCAGCGGCGGGATTTTCAATTCGGTCGACAAAAGCTGAAGCCGGCCGTCCGCCAGTTCGTTCTCGACGATCGACGTGGGGATCACGGCAATGCCCAATCCCTCGATCGCCATGTGGATGACGGTTGCAAGCGAAGCGCTGTGATGCAGTCGGACCGGCGGCAGATCGGGCCGGTTGAACAGCGAGCGCACGATCTCGGAAGGCTGGGACTTGCGCGGAAACGTGATGATCGGAAACCTGGCGAGATCGCGCAGCTTCAACGGACCATCGCCGAGGCCGAGGGAGGGGCTGGCGAGAACGCCGATAGGATAGTCGCACAGGACGCGGTTGCGAACCCCGGAAGCCGACAATGGTCCCAGCAGAAAGGCGAGCTCGATTTCCTGCGCCAGCAGGCGGGCGGTCAGGTTCGGCGTGATGTCGACCTCGATCTCCAGAGAGAGATTGGGATGAGCCGTGTTGACGCTCTTGACCAGCCGCGACAACCAGGTGTGCACGATGGTTTCGGCGACGCCGAGACGCAATACGCCGCGCATCGCCGAGCGCTCGCCGACCTCCGCCATCATCTCCGATCGCAGGCCGATCAGCTTTTCCGCATAGACCATCAATTGCCGGCCGCTCGGTGTCGGCGACACGACGCGGTGATCCCGGTTCAGGAGCTTGACGCCCAGTTCGCGCTCGAGCTGGGCAATCCGTTGCGAAATGGCGGGTTGGGTGGTGTTGAGCCGCTGACCGGCCCCGCGAAAGCTGCCGAGCGTCACCACCCACAGGAATGTCTCGATTGACTTGAAGTCCACCACGAAAGCGCCTCTGCCAAATAAAATCAGCTTATTCAACTTGATTAGAAAGTAAGATTAGACTTTATGGTACGCATGCGCTTTTCTTCTGTCGAGTTACTAGGCAGGGCGATGTCATGACCATTTTGGCGGCAGAGCGGCAGTTCGGCGAAGACCGGGACCTGCTTCCGAGCAGGCAGGCGCGGCTTGCATGCCGTTCCGGAATGGCGGCAACGACCGCGGGCGTGGCCAACGGATTCGTTCAGGGCAATCTCGCGATCCTGCCTGAAAGCTGCGCGGCCTCATTTCACCGCTTCTGTCAGCTCAATCCGAAGCCGTGTCCCATCATCGGCATGTCGGAGGTGGGCGATCCACGGATTCCGTCGCTCGGGATCGATCTCGACATCCGCACCGACCTGCCGCGCTATCGTGTCTGGCAAAACGGCGAGGTGATCGAAGAACCCACCGACATCACGGCGCATTGGCGCGACGATCTCGTTGCCTTCGTGCTCGGCTGCTCGTTTTCGTTCGAAGAAGCGCTGATGGCGGAAGGCCTGCCGATCCGTCACATCGAGCGCAAGGTGCGCGTGCCCATGTACCGAACCAACATCGCCTGCAGCCCCTCGGGGCCTTTCGCAGGTCCGATGGTGGTGTCGATGCGCCCGTTCAAGCCGGCCCAGGCGATCCGGGCGGTGCAGATCACTTCGCGTTTTCCTTCTGTGCACGGCGCGCCGGTGCATCTCGGACACCCGCGCTCGATCGGCATCGCCGACATTGCGAGGCCCGACTATGGCGACGCGGTGCCCGTCGAGTCCGACGAGATTCCAGTGTTCTGGGCCTGCGGCGTCACACCGCAGTCGGTCATTGCGGCAGCCAGGATACCGTTTGCGATCACGCATGCGCCGGGCTTGATGCTGGTGACCGACCTGCGCAACAAAGACCTCGCGGTGCTCTAAATGGGCAGAGCCTGCCGCTCTTTGAGGCTTTACGGACATCTCCAATCGTTTCATCGATAGCCGCCGATCAGTAGAGGAAGTTCAAATGAAAATCTCCCGCCGAAACATGTTGCTCGGAGCCACCGCGAGCGCTGCGCTCCTGCCGATCGCGGCCCGCGCGCAAACCTCCGAGGTGGTGATCGGCGTGATCTACCCGCTGTCGGGCGCAAGCGCCCAGATCGGCGTCGACGCGCAGAAGGCGTTCGAGACCGCCGCCGAAATCATCAACAAGAATTTCGATTTCGATCTGCCGCTGGCGCGCGGCGAGGGATTGCCGGGTCTTTCCGGTGCAAAGGTGCGGCTGGTGTTTGCCGATCATCAGGCCGATCCTCAGAAGGGTCGCGCCGAGGCCGAGCGCCTCATTACCCAGGAAAAGGTGTGCGCGGTCATCGGCACCTATCAGAGCGCCGTTGCGGTCACGGTCAGCCAAGTTTGCGAGCGTTACCAGATTCCGTTCATGTCGGCCGACAATTCGTCGCCGAGCCTGCACCGCCGCGGCCTCAAGTTCTATTTCCGCGCCTCGCCCCACGACGAGATGTATTCCAAGGCGATGTTCGACTTCTTCGATGCGATGAGGAAGAAGGGTGTCAAGATCGACACCTTGTCGCTGTTCCACGAGGACACGATCTTCGGCACCGATTCCGGCAACGCCCAGCTCAAACTGGCCAATGAGCGGGGCTACAAGGTCGTTTCCGACATCAAGTACAGGGCGAACTCGCCCTCGCTCTCGGCCGAGGTGCAGCAGCTGAAGGCCGCGAACGCCGACGTGCTGATGCCCTCGAGCTACACCACCGACGGCATCCTTCTGGTGAAGACCATGGGCGAACTCGGCTACAAGCCGCCCGCGATCGTCGCCCAGGATGCGGGCTTCTCCGAAAAGGCGCTGTACGACGCGGTCGGCGACAAGCTCGAAGGCGTGATCTCGCGCGGCACCTTCTCGCTCGATCTCGCGGCCAAGCGGCCGATGGTCAGCAAGATCAACGCGATGTACAAGGAGAAGTCGGGCAAGGACTTCAACGACTATTCGTCGCGGCAGTTCATGGCCCTGATTGTGATGGCAGAGGCCATCAATCGCGCCAAATCCACCGACGGCGACAAGATTCGCGAAGCGCTGGTTGCAACCGACCTGCCCGGCGAACAGACCATCATGCCGTGGAAGCGCATCAAGTTCGACGATATGGGCCAGAACAACGACGCTGACCCGGTCCTCTTGCAATATGTGGGCGGCAAATTCGTCACCATCTTTCCGTCGCAAGCGGCCGTTGCCGAGGCCGTCTGGCCGATGAAATAGGCCAGCGGGGCGGGGCCGGGCGATGACAACGGAGACGATTGTCCAAGGTTTGGCACTTTCGTCATTGCGAGCGCAGCGAAGCAATCCAGAGTCTTGGGCGAGAATTTCTGGACTGCTTCGTCGCTTTGCTCCTCGCAATGACGAAGGTCTCCAGCGGCGTCTGGAGCGTTGTGCGGCATGACAGCGCAAACCATCATCCAGAGCCTTGCCAGCGGTCTTTTGACCGGACTGCTCTACGGCCTGATCGCCGTGGGCCTGGCGCTGATCTTCGGCCTGATGGACGTGGTGAACTTCGCCCACGGCGAATTTCTGATGATCGCCATGTACGCGACGTTCTTCCTGTTCGCGTTCTTTGCCGTCGATCCATTGCTGTCGGCGCCGCTGGTCGCGGCAGCACTGTTCGTATTCGGCGCGGTGGTCTACCTGCTGATCGTTCGCTTTGCGATGCGGGCGAAAGCCAATGCCGGCATGGTGCAGATCTTCTCAACCTTCGGGCTTGCCATCGTCATGCGCGGGCTCGCGCAGTTCTTCTTCACGCCCGACTATCGCAGCATCACCCATTCCTGGCTCGGCGGCAGAACCATCTCGATCGGGGGGATTTTCCTGCCTGTCCCGCAATTGTTCGGTGCGCTGGTCGCGATCCTGGCCTTTGGCGCGCTTTATTTCTTCATCAACCGCACTGACTTCGGCCGCGCCCTTGAGGCGACGCGCGAGGATGCCGGCGCGGTGGCGCTGGTCGGCATCGACAAGAACAGGGTGTTTGCGCTCGGCTGGGGTCTGGGCGCGGCGCTGGTCGGGCTTGCCGGCGCGATCATGGCGATATTCTTCTACATCTATCCCGACGTCGGCGCGTCGTTTGCGCTAATTGCCTATGTCACGGTCGCGCTTGGCGGTTTCGGCAGCGTGTTCGGAGCTTTCGCGGGCGGCATCATCGTCGGACTGGTCGAAGCCAGCACCGCGCTGATCCTGCCACCTTCGCTGAAATCGGTCGGGATTTATGCGGTCTACCTGCTGGTCGTGTTCGTGCGGCCGCGCGGCCTGTTCGGCTCGCTCTGATGGATACGGCCTTCGCCCAGCGCCGCCGCCGCGATCTGATCGTCGCCGTCTGTCTCGCCGTTGCCGCCGCCCTCGTTCCGCTTTTCGTCAGGGACGTCTACGTTCAGAACATCATGGTGCTGACGCTGATGTATGCGGCCTTGTCGCAGAGCTGGAACATCCTTTCCGGCTATTGCGGGCAGATCTCGCTCGGGCACGCGCTTTATTTTGGGCTCGGCGCCTACACCACCGCGCTCCTCTTCACCAGGTTCGGCGTCCTGCCCTGGTTCGGAATGGTGGGCGGCGGCATGATATCGGCGGCGATCGCGCTCGCGCTTGGCTATCCCTGCTTCCGCCTGCGCGGGCATTATTTCGTCATCGCGACCATCGTCATCGCCGAGACGGCGCTTTTGCTGTTCCAGAACTGGGATTGGGCCGGCGCAGCGCTGGGCATCGACATTCCCGTGCGCGGCGACAGCTGGCTGAAATTCCAGTTCACCCGCAGCAAGCTTCCTTACTTTTACTTCGCGCTGGCGCTCGCTTCCGTTGCCTGGTTCGTGACGTGGTGGCTTGAGGATTCCAAATGGGGCTACTGGTGGCGCGCCGTGAAGGACAATCCGGACGCCGCCGAAAGCCTGGGCGTGGTCGTGTTCAATTCCAAGATGGGCGCGGCGGCGGTCTCGGCGTTTCTCACCGCGGTCGGAGGCGGTTTTTATGCGCAGTTCGTCTCCTACATCGATCCCGAAAGCGTCATGGGTTTCCAGTTCTCGCTCCTGATGGCGCTGCCGGCGGTGCTGGGAGGCATCGGCACGCTGTGGGGGCCGGTGTTGGGGGCCGTCATCCTCATTCCGTTGACGGAGCTGACGCGTTCCTTCATCGGCGGCTCCGGCCGCGGCGTCGATCTCATCGTGTACGGCACGCTGATCGTGTTGATCTCGCTGGCGCGGCCGCAAGGGCTGGTCGGGTTGTTCTCGCCCCGGCGCAAGGAGGCCATCCGATGACGGCCTTGCTCGAAACCAGGGGGGTCTGGCAGCGTTTCGGCGGCCTGGTCGCCAACAGCGACGTCTCGATTTCTGTGGGACGCGGCGAAATCGTCGGACTGATCGGCCCCAACGGCGCCGGCAAATCGACGCTGTTCAATCTGATCGCGGGTGTGCTGCCGCCCACGCAAGGCTCGATCATGTTCGACGGCGAAGATGTCACGGCCCTTCCGGCGGCGGAACGCTGCCAGCGCGGCATCGCGCGTACCTTCCAGGTCGTGAAAAGCTTCGAGACCATGACGGTGATCGACAACGTCATCGTCGGTGCGCTGGTCCGCTCCACCGTGATGGGCCAGGCGCGGCGCAAGGCCCATCAGGTGCTCGAATTCTGCGGGCTTGCGGGCCGCGCCGATGTGCTGGCGAGCCAGTTGATCCCGTCCGAAAAGCGCCGGCTCGAGGTTGCGCGCGCGCTTGCCACCGAACCGAAGCTCCTGCTGCTCGACGAGGTGCTCACCGGGCTGACCCCGATCGAGGCACAGGGCGGCGTCGAACTGGTGCGAAAGGTGCGCGCCACCGGCGTGACCGTCTTGATGGTCGAGCACGTCATGGAGATCGTGATGCCGCTGGTCGATCGCGCCATCGTGCTCGATCTCGGCAAGGTGCTGGTCGAGGGCAAGCCTGCCGATGTCGTTCGCGACCCGAAAGTCATCAGCGCCTATCTTGGGGATCGTCATGCTGTCGGTGCATGAAGTCACCACCGCCTATCAGGGGCTGGTTGCGATCTCCTCGGTTTCGATCGAAGTGGAAAAGGGCGAGATCGTCTGCGTCGCGGGGGCCAACGGTGCCGGCAAATCGACGCTTCTGAAGACCATTGCCGGCGCGGAACGGCCGCGTTCGGGCACGGTCACCTTCGATGGCGCGCGTATCGACGCCCTGGCGCAACATGTCATCACCGCGCGCGGCATCGCTTACGTGCCGGAAAACCGCCGGTTGTTTCCGCGCCTGTCGGTGCGCGACAATCTGAGGCTCGGCAGTTACCTTTACCGCGGCAAGTCCGATCGCGACGAACCGCTGGCGCTCGTATTCAAGCTGTTCCCGCGGCTCTCGGAGCGGCTGGATCAGCGCGCGGAGACGCTCTCGGGCGGCGAGCAACAGATGCTCGCGATCGGACGGGCGCTGATGACGCGGCCTCGCCTGCTGATGCTGGACGAGCCGTCGCAGGGCATCATGCCCAAGCTCGTCGACGAGATCTTTCAGTCGGTCAAGCGGATCCGCGACGCCGGCATGACCGTGCTGATCGTCGAGCAGCGCATTTCGGAATGCCTCGACATCGCCGACCGCGCCTACATCCTGCAAACCGGCCGGCTGCAGATGCAGGGTACGTCGGAAGAGATCAGGGGCAATCCCGACGTTCGCAAGGCGTATCTGGGGCTGTAGTGTTCGAAGGTCCGTCATTGCGAGCGAAGCGAAGCAATCCAGTAAGCAAGAAAGAGAGCTCACGCTCCTCGCAATGACAAATGAGATCTATTCCGGCAGCACCAAGCCGAACGTCCTCACCAAATCGGCTACCTGCGCCGGCGTCAGGTAGCGCGGGTTCAACCCGCGCAATAGCAGATAAAGCTTCGCCGTCTCCTCCAGTTCCTCGATCGCAAACACGGCGGCTTCGAGCGTGTCGCCGGAGACCACCGGGCCGTGATTGGCGAGCAGAACGGATGAATATTTTCCGGCCAGCCCCTTGATGGCGTCAGCCACCGCCGGATCACCCGGCCGGTAGTAAGGCACGAGCGCGGTGGCACCGCATTTCATCAGGTAATAGGCCGTCATCGGCGGCAGCGCCGCGCGCGGGTCGATCTCCGGCAGCATCGACAATGCCACCGAATGCGTCGAATGCAGATGCACCACGGCACGTGCCGGTGCGCGGGTCTGGTACAGCGCGGTATGCAGCGGCACTTCCTTGGTCGGGGCGTCGCCGGAGAGAAGCCGGCCGCCGGCATCGAGCCGCGACAGAAGCGCCGGGTCGAGGAAGCCAAGCGAGGCATTGGTCGGTGTCACCAAATAGCCGCCATCGTCGAGTTTTGCGGAAATATTGCCCGAGGAGCCCGGCGTCAGCCCGCGCTCGAACAATGATCGGCCGAGCCGGCAGATGTCCTCGCGGATCCTTGTTTCGCTCATGGCGCTATCCTTCTTCCGCCTTGTCCCACGCTTTGGCAGCGCGGCCAAGCCGTGATACGCAGGGGGACAACGCCCGCCGAAGGCGGTTAAAGAGGAACCTCAGGGAAGCGCCGTATGTCCCAGCCCGCATCATCAAAACCCCGCGTCGCCGTCATCGGGCTCGGCTCGATGGGCTTCGGCATGGCGACCTCGCTCAAGCGCGCCGGTTTCGAGGTGACCGGCTGCGATGTTTCCGCTGAAACCGTCGCGCGATTTGTGTCCGAAGGCGGGAAGGGCGCGAAGACGCCCGCGGAAGCTTCGGGGCAGGCCGACATCGTCGTCAGCGTCGTCGTCAACGCGGCCCAGACTGAAACCATTCTGTTCGGCAAGGATGGTGTTGCCGAAACGCTGGCCAGGGACGCCGTGTTCATCTCGTCGGCAACCATGGACCCCGATGTCGCGCGCCGCCTCGCCAAACAGCTGGAGGCGACAGGCCGCCACTATCTCGACGCGCCGATCTCCGGCGGCGCGCAGCGCGCCGCGCAAGGCGAACTGACGATCCTTGCATCGGGAAGCGCTGCGGCTTTCGCGAAAGCCCGGCCTGCGCTCGATGCGATGGCGGCAAAACTTTACGAACTCGGCGACGCCGCCGGCCAGGGCGCAGCCTTCAAGATGATCAACCAGTTGCTGGCAGGGGTTCATATCGCCGCGGCTTCGGAAGCCATCGCCTTTGCCGCCAAGCAAGGGCTTGATATCCGTAAAGTGTATGAGGTGATCACGGCCTCTGCCGGCAATTCCTGGATGTTCGAAAACCGCATGCCGCATGTGCTTGACGGCGACTACAGCCCGCGCAGCGCGGTCGAGATTTTCGTCAAGGACCTGGGGATCATCCAGGACATGGCGCGCAATGCGCGCTTTCCGGTTCCGGTCGCCGCCGCCGCGCTGCAGATGTTCCTGATGACGGCCGCCGCCGGCATGGGACGCGACGACGATGCCTCGGTGGCGCGGATCTACGCCCGCGTCACGGGCACGCATCTGCCGGGCGAGCCGAAATAGCGATAAGAAAGAGAACGTCGATGCCCCGCTTTGCCGCCAACCTCACCATGATGTTCAACGAAGTGTCGTTCCTCGACCGTTTCGAGGCGGCGGCGAAAGCGGGCTTTACGGCCGTCGAATTCCTGTTTCCCTACGCATATCCGGCGGAAGAAATCGGCAAGCGCCTGCGCGCCAACGGCCTGACACAGGCGCTGTTCAACCTGCCGCCCGGCAATTGGGACGCCGGCGAAAAGGGCTTTGCCGCGCTGCCGGAGCGTTTCTCCGATCTGCAGCAAAGCCTCGATACGGCGCTGCCTTACGTGCACGCGACCGGCGTCAAGCGCGTGCACCTGATGGCGGGCATTGCTAGCCGAAACAATTCAAGGGCGGTCGAGGCGTTCTATAAATCGGTGGCGTGGGCGAGCGAATACTTCGCACCCCACGGCCTCGACGTGGTGATCGAGCCGATCAATCCGCGCAACGTGCCCGGCTATTTTCTCAACGACTTTCTGTTCGCGCGCGACCTGATCAACGAGTTGAAGATTCCGAACCTCAAGCTGCAATTCGACATCTATCACTGCCAGATCATCCATGGCGACGTGACGATGTGGCTGCGGGAGATGATGCCGATCATCGGTCATATCCAGATCGCCAGCATTCCCTCGCGTCACGAGCCCGACGGCGAGGAACTGAACTATCCCTTTGTCTTCGCCGAACTCGACAGGCTCGGCTATGGCGGCTTTGTCGGCTGCGAATACAACCCGCGGGGCAAGACCACCGACGGCCTTGCGTGGTTCAAGCCTTATGTTGGAGTGACATCGTGACGCTGGCGCTTGGCTGTATCGCCGACGATTACACCGGCGCGTCCGACCTCGCCAATACGCTGACCCGTTGCGGCCTGCGCACGGTGCAGACGATCGGCGTTCCCTCCGACGAGTTCGCTTTGCCCGAAGTGGACGCCGTCGTGGTGTCGCTGAAAAGCCGTTCGATCGAGGCAAGCCTTGCCGTGTCGCGCTCGCGCGCTGCCGACAAATGGTTGCGCGGGCGGGGCGCGGGCCATGTGCTGTTCAAGATCTGCTCGACCTTCGATTCCACCGACGCCGGCAATATCGGACCGGTGATGGACGCGCTGCGCGCCGATTCCAAAGACAAGATCGTGCTGGTGACGCCGGCCTTTCCCGGGACGGCGCGCACGGTCTACCAGGGTAACCTGTTCGTAGGCTCCGTGCCGCTCAACGAGAGTCCCCTGAAGGATCACCCGCTCAACCCGATGCACGACTCCAATCTCGTGCGGGTTCTGGCGCGCCAGAGCAAAAGCCGAATTGGTCTGGTCGATCTTTCAACCGTCACGCGCGGACCGGACGCGGTGCGGGCGCGCCTGTCCGAATTGTCCGGCAACGGCATTGGCGCCGCCATCGTCGACGCCGTTTTCGATTCCGATCTGGAAACCATTGGCGAGGTCGCGCTGGACCATCGGTTGTCGGTCGGCGCATCCGGATTTGGATTGGGTCTGGCGCGTGGGCTGGTCGCATCGGGCAAGGTGAAAGCGGGTGCCTCGAGCGCAACACACGAAGCGCCCGTCGGCGGTCCCGCGGCGTGCCTTGCCGGAAGCTGTTCGCAGGCAACACTGCTTCAGATCGTCAACGCGGAAAAGGCGATGCCGGTGTTGCACCTCGACCCCGAGCAGGTCCTGGCCGGCGGGAACGAAGCCCGTCGCGCGCTGGCCTGGGCCAGGGACCGGCTGAAGGAAGGTCCGGTCCTGATCGCCAGCAGTTCGGCGCCGGACGAGGTGCAGGCCCTTCAGGCCCGTCACGGGCGCGATGTCGCCGGACACGCGATCGAGCTGGCGATGGCAGACATTGCCGAAGGCCTGGTTCAATCGGGGGTAAGGCGTCTGGTGGTCGCCGGCGGCGAAACCTCGGGTGCTGTGGTGGATCGCCTGGGTATTCCCGGCTTTCTGGTCGGCGCCGAAATCGCAGCCGGCGTGCCGGTGTTGCGGGCCGTCGGCGCGAAGGACGGCGAGATGCTGCTGGCGCTGAAATCGGGGAATTTCGGCGGGGCGGAATTCTTCTCCGACGCGCTCAAGCTGATGCGTTGACGCTCCTGTTCGCTGTGCATTCGGAATCGCTGCCAGGAAGGGTTCTGCGGCGCGAACGAGGGCATGACGATTAAATTCAAATTGAATGACGCCGCTGCAACACTCGTTATGAGTTTCATCAAGCCTGCGCGTCGCCTGACCAATTTATGCCCGGAATAAGGGCATTACTCAGCGAGCTATGAGAGAAGCGCAAGAGGGTATTGCAGAAGTGCAGGCGGGTATCGCGGAAGTGAAGTCTTCCCGCGCACAGGCGTTAGCCATTTATCTGCAATTCGGGTACATCATCGCGACTCTCCCGTTGATCCCAGAGTTTGATCCAGGAATGCACGCGCCATGACTGAGCTGGTCCGTATTGCCCTCAACCGGCCCTACACATTCGTCGTGCTCGCGCTGTTGCTCCTGATCATCGGGCCGCTGGCCGCGTTGCGCACGCCGACCGATATCTTCCCCGACATTCGGATCCCGGTGATCGGCGTGGTCTGGCAATACACAGGTCTGCCGCCCGACCAGATGTCCGGCCGCATGATTACGCCCTATCAGCGAATTCTGACCACCACCGTCAACGACATCGAGCACATCACCGCGAACTCCTATAACGGCATCGGCATCGTCAAGATCTTCTTCCAGCCGAACGCCGACATCCGCACGGCCAATGCGCAGGTCACCGCCGTTTCGCAGACGATCATCAAGCAGATGCCGCCGGGAGCAACCCCGCCGCTGATCCTCAACTACAGTGCTTCGACCGTTCCGATTATCCAGCTCGCGCTGTCAGGCGAAGGCCTCACCGAGCAGATGCTCGCCGACATCGCCATCAACCAGTTGCGTACCCCGCTGGTTACGGTGCCCGGCGCGGCGATCCCGTACCCCTATGGCGGCAAGCAGCGCCAGATCCAGATCGACGTCGATCCGTCGAAGCTGCAATCGCTGGGGCTTTCGGGTCAGGACGTCGCCAATGCGCTGGCTGCGCAGAACCTGATCCAGCCGGCGGGCACGTCGAAGATCGGCAGTTTTGAATACGTCATTCAGGTCAACAATTCGCCGTTGAAGACCAACGAACTCGGCGATCTCCCGATCAAGGTCGTGAACGGCGCCACGGTCTATGTTCGTGACGTCGCGACCGTGCGCGACGGCAACCCGCCGCAAACCAACATCGTCCACGTCAACGGCAACCGCTCCGTCCTGATGATGGTGCTGAAGTCGGGTTACATTTCGACGCTGGACATCATCGACGGCATCAAGAAGAAGGTCGTCGCCTTCAAGGATTCGCTGCCCGAGACGCTGAAGGTCGGGTTCGTCGGCGATCAGGGCGTGTTCGTCGCAGCCTCCATCGAGGGCGTGGTGCGCGAGGGCGTGATCGCGGCGCTGCTCACCAGCGTCATGATCCTTTTGTTCCTGGGAAGCTGGCGCTCCACCATCATCATTGCGACGTCGATCCCGCTCGCGGTGTTCGGTTCGATCGTGATGCTGGCGGCGATCGGCGAGACCCTCAACATCATGACGCTGGGCGGACTGGCGCTCGCGGTCGGTATTCTCGTCGACGAAGCCACCGTGACGATCGAAAACATCAATTGGCATCTGGAGCAGGGCAAGGATGTTCGCCCCGCGATCCTGGACGGTGCCCAGCAGATCGTGGTGCCGGCCTTCGTATCGTTGCTCTGCATCTGCATCGTGTTCGTGCCGATGTTCTTCCTGCAGGGCATTCCCCGCTTCCTGTTCGTGCCGATGGCGGAGGCGGTGATCTTTGCGATGATCTGGTCGTTCATCCTGTCGCGAACGCTGGTGCCGACGATGGCGATGTATCTCCTGAAGCGACATCAACATGAGCACGGGGCGCCGCTGCCGCGCTCGCGCAATCCGTTGGTCTGGATCCAGCGCGGCTTCGAGGCCGGGTTCGAGCGGTTTCGTGAAGGCTATCGCGACATGCTGACGCTCGCGCTGCGCCACCGCCCGACCTTCGTGGTCGGCTTCCTGGCCTTCGTCGGCGCCTCGTTCCTCATGGTGCCCTATCTCGGGCAGAACTTCTTTCCCTCGGTCGATGCCGGCCAGATACTGATGCATGTGCGCGGCCAGATCGGCACCCGGCTGGAGGAGAGCGCCAATCAGTTTGCCGACATCCAGAAGGCGGTCCGCAAGATCATCCCGCCGGATAAAATAGAGACCATGGCCGACAACATCGGGATGCCGATCAGCGGCATCAACATGACCTACAACAACACCGGCGTGATCGGTCCGCAGGACGGCGATATCCAGATCAAGCTGAAGCAGGATCACCCTCCGACCGAGGAGTATATCAAGGCGTTGCGGGAGCAGCTTCCGCGCCTCTTCCCTGGAACGACTTTTGCTTTCCTCCCCGCCGACATCGTCAACCAGATCCTGAACTTCGGCGCACCGGCGCCGATCGACCTGCAGATCCGGGGCAACAATTTGAAGGCGAACTTCCATTACGCCAACAACCTGTTGAATCGCATTCGTCGGATTCCCGGCGTGGCGGACGCGCGCATCCAGCAATCGCCGAGTAACCCGACCTTCAACATCGATGTGGACCGGACGCGCGCGCAATATGTCGGCCTCACCGAACGCGACGTGGTCAACAGCCTCACCGTCAATTTGTCGGGCAGCGGCCAGGTCGCGCCGACCTTCTTTCTCAATCCCGACAACGGCGTGAACTACTCGGTCGTCATGCAGACGCCGCAATACCAGATCGATTCCTTGAGCGCGCTGGAGACGCTGCCGATCACCTCAAATGTACCGACGGCTGCGCCAATTCTCGGCGGCATCGCCAAACTCACCCGAACGACATCGAGCGCGGTTGTTTCGCAATATGACATCCAGCCGATGGTGCAGATTTTCGCCACTCCTCAGGGACGCGATCTCGGCAGCATCGCGACCGACGTCAGGAAGGTCATCGCGGAAACCGCAAAGGAGGTGCCGAAAGGCTCTACCGTCGCGCTTTCCGGGCAGGTGCAGACCATGAACAGCTCCTTTACCGGACTGCTGTTTGGCCTTCTGGGGGCGATCGTGCTGATCTATTTCCTGATCGTGGTGAACTTCCAGTCCTGGTCCGATCCGTTCGTCATCATCACGGCGCTGCCCGCGGCGCTGGCGGGAATCGTCTGGATGCTGTTCGCGAGCCACACCACCCTGTCGGTTCCAGCACTGACTGGCGCGATCATGTGCATGGGCGTCGCCACCGCCAACAGCGTGCTGGTGATCAGCTTTGCCCGCGAGCGTTATGATGAAACCGGTGACCCGATCGCCGCGGCGATCGAGGCCGGTTTTGTCCGAATCCGCCCCGTTCTGATGACCGCGCTCGCCATGATTATCGGCATGCTGCCGATGTCGCTCGGGCTCGGCGAGGGCGGCGAAGCCAACGCGCCGCTCGGCCGGGCCGTGATCGGCGGCCTCACTTTTTCGACGATTGCCACCCTGATGTTTGTTCCCGTGGTTTTCAGTATGATGCACAGGAAACAGGACGCCAAAGGCGCCGTCTTGACGGAGACCAAGAATGCCCACTGAGCCTCGTACCCCGATCTCTCGCTGGAAATTGGGTATTTTCGGGCTGGTCGGGATGACCGCCGCCCTGACTTTGGTGGTGAGCGGCATTCGCGCGCGGGAAGACTCGAGCGCAAAGCTCCGCGAATGGACCGATGACCAGGCCATACCGTCAGTCGCGGTGATCTATGCCGATCCCGGCGCGCTGACGGGCAAGATCGACCTGCCGGGCCGGCTCGAGGCCTATTACCGCGCGCCGATCTTCGCGCGCGTCAACGGCTACCTGAAAAGCTGGAGCGCCGATATCGGCGCCCGGGTCAAGGCCGGCGAAGTGATCGCCGAAATCGATGCGCCGGACCTCGACCAGCAATTGCTGCAGGCGCGTGCCGACCTGGTCAACCAGCAGGCAAGCGCGAAGCTTTCGGAAGTGACGCTGGCACGCCGCAAGACGCTGATCGCATCGAATTTCGTTTCGATGCAGGAGATCGACGAGCGCTCCGCCGACCTTTCCAACAAGAACGCCGCGGTCAACGCCAGCCAGGCCAATGTCGAACGGCTGGAGGCGCTGGCCGGCTACAAGAAGATCACCGTGCCGTTCGACGGCATCGTTACCGCACGCTCAACCGACGTGGGCGCCCTGATCAATGCGGGAGGCGGCAGCGGCCCGCCGATGTTCGTGGTTTCGGACATCAGGAAGCTGCGCGTCTACGTCAACGTGCCACAGACCTACGTGCCCTCGGTCAAGATCGGCGCCAAGGCTGTGATTTCGGTACCGGAATATCCGACCCGCACTTTCGATGCGACGGTGGAAGCGTCGGCGCAGTCCGTCGATGTCAACTCCGGCACGACGCAGATGCAGCTTGCGATCGATAACAGCGGCGGGGAATTGATGCCTGGAGGATTTGCCAATGTGCAGTTGATCCTTCAGCGCGACGGCGTGCCGATGCACATCCCTTCCAGCGCGCTTGTCTTCGACCAGAAGGGTCTGCGTGTGGCAACCGTCGGACCTGACGGCCGCGTCAGTTTCAAGACCGTGACGATCGCGCGCGATCTCGGGCGCAATATCGAACTCGCCTCGGGCGTCACCGTGGACGACCGCATCATCAACGCGCCGCCTGACGGTCTTAATGACGGAGATCAGGTTCGCGTAGTCAGCACCAAGGGAAGGCCGGCGACAGTTTCGGCAAAGCAGGACGGCAAGGGATAGGGCCTGATTGCCTTCCTCAACAAGGTACGATTCAGCCCACCCGCCATTCCAGCACTCCGTCCCCCGCCGTGGCGATATCACCCACTGAGCCGACCGGCGTGCGGTCCAGATTCAACAGGTGCGCCAGCGTCTGGCGGTCGCTGGCCGGCACTCGCGCCAGGGCGCGCCTGTTCTCCGAGGTTCGCAGCATCACCACGCCGTGTTCGACCTCGTTGTTGCGGCCATAGATCGCCGTAAAAGTTTCGACGGTTCCTTTGCCACTGGCCTCGGTCACGAATTCGGGCACCGTCGCGCGATGACGATCGGCCTCGCTCTGCACGCTCGTTTCCTGCGCAAGCGCTTCATGCGGCGGCTTTCGCGACAGCACCAGCGCGTGATGCTTGGTGACGAAGCCGCCCTGACCGTAGAGGAGGCCGAGCGCGGCGCCAGCTGAGCCACCAGCGCGAAGCTTCCTCGCCATCGCGCAAGCGGCATGCGTCATGTAGGTGTTGAGTGGCGCGCCGAAGAAGGTGAGGCCCCCGGTCACGGTCGGCTGCACGTCGGCGCCAAGCCCCAGCGTTCGCCGCGCCATTTTCGGCACGCAGGGAAAGCAGCTGTAGAGTTCGATCGCATCGAAGGCTCTGCCGTCGCCGCCTGCGAGCTCGACCACCGCCTCAAGCACCGCATTCTGTGCGTGGCTTTCGGTGAACTGGTCGCGCTCGAGATAGTCACGCGGCTCCTCCGCCGAGGCGCCGCCGTGGACGTAGATGAGGCGACCTTCGTCAATGCCTGCGGCCCGCGCCTTGGCCAGACTGGTCATCAGCACCGCGCCGCCCATATTGACCATCGGATTGGCGACCATGAGCTTCGTGTAAGGCCACGCGATCAGCCGGTTCTCCGTCGTCGGCGTCGTGATCTCCTCGGCGGCAAACCGCCGCCTCAGCCACGCATTGGGATTCTGCGAAGCGGCCGCGGAATAGGCCGACCACAGCGCGCCCGATTCCGCCATCGCTTCGCGCGGCGTCTGGCCCCAATGGGCCGAGGTGGCGGCCTCGTAGAACGGGTAAACCGTCACGGGGCGAAACACGCCGAGTTTCACTGCCATCGGCTTCTGGAACGCAGCGCCACGCTTGGGTTCGGCGACATCATGGGCGAACGGTGTCCAGGGCAGGGCGACACGCGCGCGTTCGGCCTTGGTCGCGGTACTCTGCGCTTCGGCGCCGCAAATGGCGGCGACGTGGCATTCGCCCCGCGCGATGCGCTGCGCCGCTTCGTGCATAAAACGAATCGGGCTTTCACCGCCGACCGGGCCGTAACAGGCATGTTTCGGATTGATGTGAAGACGCGTGGCGAGCTGCTTTTCGGGATCGCGGTAGCGCCAGCTCAGGAAGTTGACGACGTCGAGCGAGTCGATCTCGGCGAGCAGCGGTGCGCCGCTGTCTTCTTCCGCGCGTCTGAGCGCTTCGACCAGAAGGGCAAGCGGCTCGAGGCCATCGGTGATTTCCTTCGGGCGATCGACGATTTCGCCGACGCCGACGATGACGGGGATGTGCTCGGCGGGGACGTTTGAATTCATCATTTTTCTGTTGTCACCTGCTCAGGATGCCGAACCTCATCCTGAGGAGTGCGCTTGCGCGGTCTCGAAGGATGAGGCCCCGGCCTCATGGTTCGAGACGGCGCAACTGCGCCTCCTCACCATGAGGTTCCTCATTCTCCCACCAATGCATTCATGCGCTCCACGGCCTCGGCAAAATCCTCCTTGAATTCCTGCACCACCGCGCCTGCCGATTTCACGCTGTCGATCAGCCCGACGCCCTGTCCGACGAAATAGCTGACGAGTTCGCGCGCCTTCGCATTGCCTGCGGCAGCGGATCGATCGATCGAGCTGAACGCGTCGCGGCTGATGATGCTTTGCAGCGGCATCGGCAGCGCGCCGGGACTTCCGGGATCGCGGTCCCATGCATCGGTCCAGACCGAGCGTAACTGCCGCGCGGGCTTTCCGGTGCGGCTTGTCGAGCGAACCGCATCGCGCGAGGAAGCCGTGATCATCTTTTCGCGGAAGATTTCGCTTGTTTCGGATTCGATCGTTGCAAGCCACACCGAGCCGGTCCAGACGCCTGCCGCGCCCATCGCCATGCACGCCGCCATCTGCCGTCCGGTCATGATGCCTCCGGCGGCCAGCACCGGCACATCGCGGATCTTCTTGATCGCCTTTATCACCTCGGGCACCAGCACCATGGTTGATACTTCGCCGCAATGGCCGCCGGCTTCGGTGCCCTGTACCACCAGAATATCGACGCCAGCTGCGACCTGGCGCAGCGCATGCTCCTTTGCGCCAACCAACGCCGCGACGGGCACGCCGTGCTTTCTTCCCATCTCGATCATCGCCTTCGGAGGAACGCCGAGTGCGTTCGCAATCAAGCGGATCGGGTGACGGAAGGAGGCCTCGAGTACCTCGAGTGCGAGACTGGCATCGAATGGCTGCGGCTGACCCAGGGAATCGGAGCCGTCGTCAGCTCCACGCCATGTTTTCTCAGAAGATTGCGGGTGAAGTCGCGATGTTCGGGCGAGATCCTCGCCTCGAGACTCTTCCACGTGACGTTTTTTTCGCCTGATGTTGACGTGTTTTCAGGGATCAGTACGTCGAGCCCATAGGGCATGCCGTCGACGTGATCGTCGATCCATTTCAGCTCCTGCTCGATAGTCTCAGGCGTGTGCGTGGTTGCGCCCAGCACACCGAAACCGCCGGCACGACTGACCGCTGCGACCACGTCGCGGCAATGGCTGAAGGCGAACAGCGGAAATTCGACACCCAGCAGGTCGCAAACCGGCGATTTCATCCTGACTTCACTCCCCTGCGTCGGCCTCTGGCGGGCCTGGTTCGGGGCAACGCTAGCGCATCAGCGACGGCGCTGCCAAGCGAGAAGCGTTTTCTCTTGCGCTTTCGCGCAGGCAGGGGAATGCTTTACGGAAAAACCGAGACCCAGGGAGAGCAAAGAACATGTCCGTCATGCCGTCCATGTCAGGTAAAGACCCGGCCGCGGGCGAAGTCGCGTACGACGTCGTGGTGGTCGGCGCGGGATTTTCCGGATTGTACATGCTTCACCGGCTGCGGGGGCTCGGACTGTCGGTGCGTGTCTACGAGCAGGGCGGCGACGTCGGCGGAACCTGGTACTGGAACCGCTATCCCGGCGCGCGCTGCGACGTCGAAAGCATGCAGTATTCCTATTCGTTTTCCGATGAACTGCAGCAGGAATGGGACTGGAGCGAGCGCTATGCGCCGCAGCCCGAGATTCTGAAATATGCGCGGCACGTCGCCGAACGCTTCAATCTGCGGAGCGATATTCAGCTCAACACACGCGTCGATCGAGCCGTGTTCGACGAGCGCGCCAGCCGATGGCTGGTGACGACATCCGAGGGCAGGACCGTGACGGCGAAATTCGTCGTGCTTGCGACCGGCTGCCTTTCGAATGCACGTCTGCCCGACATCGAAGGGCTGTCGGATTTCGGGGGCAAGGTCTACCACACCGGCCATTGGCCGCATGAGGCGGTGGATTTCACTGGCCAGCGCGTTGCCGTCATCGGCACGGGGTCTTCGGCCATACAGTCGATACCTGTTATCGCGCAACAGGCGCGCCATCTCTACGTATTCCAGCGCACGCCGAATTTTTCCATTCCCGCCCACAACGCCGAACTGACGGCAGAGGAGCGCGAGGCGTTTCGGAAAGTTTATCCGGAAGTGAGGCGCTTTGCGCGGGAGGAGGCGCGGAACGGCATCTATGCGGAGATGCCCGATCGCGGCGCGCTCGACGACGGCGACAATGCGCGGCGCGCCAAATATGAGCAGCGCTGGGCCAAAGGCGGCCTGACCTTCATGCTCGCCTATAACAATCTCATTCTCGACAAGGCCGCCAACGACACGGCCGGCGATTTCGTCCGCAACAAGATCGCGGAGATCGTAAAGGATCCGCAGACCGCTAGGCTGCTGCAGCCGGACAATCACCCGATCGGTTCCAAGCGCATCTGCGTCGATACCGACTACTACGCCACTTTCAACCGTCCCAACGTGACCCTGATCGACATTCGCACAGATGGAATCGAGAGGATTCTGCCGAACGCCGTACGCGCCGGGGGCAAGGATTACGAGGTCGATGCGATTGTGCTGGCGACCGGCTTCGACGCGATGACCGGTTCGGTCGCAAAAATCGAGATTTGCGGCCGCAACGGTCGGACGCTGAACCAGAAATGGGCCGATGGACCGAAAACCTATCTCGGCCTGATGAGCGCGGGCTTCCCCAATCTCTTCATCATCACCGGACCGGGCAGCCCGTCAGTGTTGTCCAACATGATTGTCTCGATCGAGCAGCATGTCGACTGGATCACCGAATGCCTTGCCTGGATGCGTGAGCGCGGCCTCGAGGTCATCGAAGCCAGTAGCGAAGCCGAAGAGCACTGGGTCGCGCATGTCAATGAAGTGGCGCAGATGACGCTCTATCCGCAGGCCAACTCCTGGTATATGGGCGCCAACATTCCGGGCAAGCCGCGGATCTTCATGCCCTATATCGGCGGTGTCGGGGTCTATCGCCGGATCTGCAACGATGTTGCGGGCAAGGATTATCAGGGGTTTGTAGTGACCGCCGCGGATGGGCCGCAAAAGATCGCGGCGTCCTCCTAGTGCCGCCGATTTGAAGTCCCTACGCATTCCCGCAACGCGCGGCGGCGATCAAGCGCCTTTTGAAGGTCACTCCAGCCGGCGGAACTTCTGCGTGCGGCGGCCAAAACCCACTTCTGCGGTGTAGATGTTGCCCTTGGAGTTGATGGCGATGTTATGGACCCATTTGAACTGCCCGGGCTGGCGGCCGTGACGACCCCATTGCGTGAGTACCTTTCCGTCCTCGCGGTTGATCGTGATGATCTGGCCGTTGGCGCCATCGGCAATGAAAATGTATTTCTGTCCCGGATCCTCCGACAGGACGAGATCCCAGACCGAACCGTTCTGCATGGTTTCCGGCTGGACCCGGAACTCCCTCACGAACGTGCCGTCCTTCTGGAAGATCTGGATGCGATCATTGGCACGGTCGCAGACGTAAACGAGGCCATCGCTGGATATTCGGACGCAGTGTACCGGGTTTGAGAACTGTTCGGACGGCGGCGCGTCGGGTCTGTAGGCCGCCATCTTTTCATCGCTCGGCTTGTGGCCATAGGCGCCCCAAAGACGCCTGAAGGCGCCGGATTGGGCATCGAACACGATGACGCGGCGATTCTTGTAGCCGTCGGCTACATAGAGCTCATTTGCCTCTTCGTCGAGCATCATGTGCGCCGGCCTGCCAAGCTTGTCCTGGCTGTTGGAATCGCCGGTCGTATTGGCCTTGCCGATCTGCTGGAGGAATTTTCCGTCGCCCGTGAACTTCAGGATCTGGTGATCGGAATTGTCGTTGCCCGCAATCCAGACGTTGCCATGACTGTCGACATGAATGCCATGTTCTGATTTTGGCCAATCGTAGCCTTCTCCGGGGCCGCCCCAATATTTCAGGAGATTGCCGTCCTGATCGAATTCCAAGACCGGCGGAGCCGCCGTACAGCATTTGGTCTCCGGTGGATTCTTGCCAGCGCCCTTTTCATCATCAAGCAGGGTCGCGGGACGATGGATGATCCAGATGTGATCGTCGCGATCGACCGCAATGCCCGAGACCTGGCCGAGGATCCAGTTGCCGGGCAAAGGCTTTGGCCAGAACGGCTCCGGCTGAAATTTCGGCACACCTGGCACGTTCGGAGGCTGGCCCATCGGCGGAGGCGGTTGCTGGGCGAAAGCGGGTCCGGCAAGGCCGGCCATCGCGACGGCCAGCCGCAACATCCTCAGTGAGCCGATCATGCGTCTACTCCACGCGAAGATTATTTTTGTTCTTTGGGGATCGTACACCGGAAACTTCTTCGGTCAAAAGGATGGAGCAACAAGGCGCGTCCGCGAAAGACAGTGGAGAAGTCCGGCGCCACCGATCTGTAACTTGTCCCTCTGTCGTTACACTGGCTAGCTCGCTTTGGGGTGGTTGGTGCGAGTCTTGCATGTTTGTTCCTGCGACGGAACCTGCATGTCGAAGCTTGATCGCGATCGGGGGATTTCAGGAATGTTGTCACGTTTGATGTGTGCTGCGGCTATTTCCGCGGCTGTGATTCCCCAGGCCGAGGCTTCGGAGCATTCGGGGATTGTCCATCGCGCGTCTTGCGCGGTGGTCCGATATTATGTCGCAAAATACTCGGCCTCCACCGCCGAGATGTGGGCACGCAGTCACGGGGCGAGCGAAGCGGAGATCGAGGCGGCCCGACGTTGTCTCAGGGGCCCGGATACGGAAACCGCGCAGGCGGCTCGCTGGTCGGCGCAATAGTTTCCCCGCGGCAGGATAGTCCCACGGCCGGATGCGGCGCCGCACCCGGAGTGATCGGCGTTTTCCGTTTCCCTCTCACAAGGCAACCATCCCATGATAGCGTTGGCGCGTGCCGGGCTTTACCGGCGCCGCCGTATGCAACTTGCGAGGAAGCCAATGCAGTTCACGCACTCCACGCTCGATTTCGAGGGGCCAGTCGCCGTTCTCAAGCTCGACCACCAGGAGGTGATGAACGCCGTTTCGCTCGATATGCTCGCCGGTCTCGTCGAGGCGCTTGAGGTTGTCGAAGACAAACGGGCCGAAGTGCGTTGTCTGGTCATGACCGGCGCCGGAAGAGCGTTCTGCACCGGCGCCAACCTGCAGGGCCGCAACGTCCAGAAACCGGGCAGGAGCGGCGCGGGGGCGGCGCTGGAGACCGCGTTTCATCCCTTCCTGCGGCGGCTGCGCAGCCTGCATTGCCCGCTCGTGACCTCGGTCAACGGGGCGGCAGCCGGTGCCGGCATGAGCTTTGCGTTGATGGGTGACATGATTCTCTGCGCGCGCTCGGCCTATTTTCTCCAGGCCTTCCGCCGAATTGGCCTCGTGCCGGATTGCGGGTCGACCTGGCTGTTGCCGCGGCTGATCGGAAAAGCGCGCGCGATCGAGCTTTCATTGATGGGCGAGCGGCTGCCGGCCGAGAAGGCGCTGGAGTGGGGGCTCGTCAACCGGGTCTGCGAGGATGCCGTGCTTTGGGAGGAGACCATGAAGCTCGCCCATGAACTCGCAAACGGCCCGACCATCGCGTTGTCGCTGATTCGCGGGCTTTATTGGGAGAGCCCGGACAATTCGTTCGAAGACCAGCTCAACCTTGAATTCGAATCACAACGCCGTGCGGGCGCAACGGAAGATTTTCGGGAGGGCGTCACCGCGTTCCTGGAGAAGCGCCCGGCGAAGTTCCAAGGCAGATGAGACAGGGGGCTCATCGCCCGGGGGCCTTCAATTCACCTGACGGTCCTTGCCTGCCCAATAGGGATCGCGCAGATGGCGGCGCAGGATCTTGCCCGAAGCGTTGCGCGGCAGGGCATCGATGAAGTCCACCGTTTTCGGCGTCTTGAAACCGGCGATGCGGGTGCGGGCGAAGTTGATGATATCGGAAGCGGTTGCCTGCTTGCCCTGCCGCAGCACCACGATCGCCTTGACCGCTTCGCCCCAGGTGTCGTCGGGCACGCCGACCACGGCAGCCTCCGCCACGTCGGGATGATCGCATATCGCGCTTTCGACCTCGGCCGGGTAGATATTCTCGCCGCCCGAAATGATCATGTCCTTGATACGATCGTGAATATAGAGATAGCCGTCCTGGTCCAGGTAGCCGGCGTCTCCCGTGCGCAGCCAGCCGTCGCGACCTATCGTCCTGGCGGTGGCATCCGGCAGATTCCAGTAGCCCACCATGTTGGAGCCGGAACGGGTCGCGATCTCGCCCACCTGGCCCGGCGGCAATCGCCTGCCGTCGAGGTCGATGATCGCGAGCTCGATGCCGGGCAATGCCTTGCCTGCCGAGCGCATCCGCTCCGATCCCTCGACATGGTCTTCCGGCGGCAGCGCGACGATGCTGCCGGTAGTTTCCGTCAAGCCGTATAACTGCACGAAACCGCAGCCGAACACCTCGATGCACTCCTTCAGGAGCGCCGCGGGAATGGGCGAGGCGCCATAGAGCATGTATTTCAGCCTCGAGAAATCGACCTGCCGCGCGCGCGGCTGCCGTACCACGAACTGCATCGCGGCGGGCACCATGAACAGCTTCGTGATCGCGGAGTGCTCGATGAAGTCGAGGACCCTGGTGGGATCGAACTCCCTCGCGATCACGCCCTTGGCGCCGTAATAAAGGCCCAGCAGTCCCCAACCGGTGCCGCCGATGTGGAAGATGGGCATCGCCACCAGCGAGACATCGTCCTCGGTCCACCTGTTCCATTCGGGCTTTTCGCCGTCGCCGGTCTCAAGCAGATTGAGAAGGTTGGCATGCGACAGCATCGCGCCCTTCGGCTTGCCTGTCGTACCGGACGTATAGAGCTGGATCGCGATGTCCTGCCGGCCGATCTCTATTCCGGGGTCGTCGGCACTCTGCGCGTCGCGCCAGGCGATGTAATCCTGCCATTCCGGTGCCCCGCCTTCGGTGGTGATGATCGTGCGCAAGTCCGGCGCCTGCAACTGGATCGCGTGAGCCTGCGTCACACATTCGGGGCCGACGAAAAGGACGGGTGCCTTGCAGTCTGCAACGATGAAGGCAATCTCGGGTGCAGCGAGCCGCCAATTCACGGGCGTCATCACCACATTGGCCTTGATCGCACCCAGCAGCAATTCGAAATAGATGTCGCTGTTCTTGCCGAGATAGGCGATACGCTCGCGAGGCCGCACGCCGAGCGCTTTCAGCCCGTTGGCCACACGGTTGGTGGACTTGTCGAATTCGGCGAAGGTCGTCAGCCTTCCCTCGAATTCAAAGGCGATCGCCTTGCCGCGGGACTTCGCAAGCGCGCGCACCACGTCGGCAAGATTTGCCAGCTCCGCTGAAACGGACATGTCTCCCTCCAGATGTTTTTTGCTTTTTTCGTTTTGACGCCAATATTGGCGTCGTTGCGGGACAAAGACAATATCAAAGCATGCGAGAGACGAATCAGCCCCTCGCGGCGCGGTCCTTTTCGTTCTGCGCCGTGATCCGCTCCCGAGCCTTCTGCCAGTCGGTGTCGGACCAGTTGCGCAACTGATAGAAGTTACCGCCCATCGCCAGCGCCTGGCCGCCATCCATCGCGATGGTCTCGCCGTTGATCCAGTCGCAGCCGCCGGAAATCAGGAACACGGCAAGGTTTTGCAACTCCTCCATCTTGCCGACCCGGCCCATCGGATTCATGGCCTTGGTGCGCGCGCCGGCCTCGTCGCCGGGCTTGATGCGCTTGCTCATTCCTTCGGTTGGAATCTCGCCGGGTGCGATGGTGTTGAGTCGGATGCCGTAGCGTCCCCATTCCGTCGCCAGCGACATCGTCATGGCGTGTACCGCCGATTTGCTCATCGCCGACGGCACCACGTAAGGGCTGCCGTTGCGGACCCAGGTGACGGTGATCGAAACCACATTGCCGGGATGCTTTCCGGAAATCCAGCGCCGGCCGACCGCGTGCGTGACGTAGAACGTGCCATGCATGACGATGTTGGCGACCGCGTCGAAGCCGCG
The DNA here is from genome assembly GCA_963820275.1 of uncultured Alphaproteobacteria bacterium. Taxonomy (GTDB): domain Bacteria; phylum Pseudomonadota; class Alphaproteobacteria; order Rhizobiales; family Xanthobacteraceae; genus Bradyrhizobium. The sequence goes on along the minus strand of CAWFZL010000015.1, from coordinate 20,215 downwards.
CGGCGAAAGGTCTTCGGTGCGCGAGATGAAATTGCCGGCGGCGTTGTTGACGAGATCGGTGAGAGGGCCATCCTTGAAGATCGTTTCGATCATCTGGTCAACCGCGAGTGAGTCGCGGATATCGACGCCATGGCTCGTCACCCGGCCGCCGTGGAGGTCCATCAGCTCGGTTGCGGTTTCGTCGCAAACACTCTTGCGGCGGCCGCAAATATGGACCTCCGCGCCAAGCTCGAGAAAGCGTCCCGCCATGGATTTGCCGAGTCCGGTGCCACCGCCTGTGACCAGGATGCGCCGCCCCGCGAGCAGGTTTTCACGGAACATGAGGTTTCCTCCCGAAAAGTCTTATAAGTCTTATAAGTCGGTTATCCGACTAAAGCCGGATGGCGCTTTCGTGTAAAGCGATGGACCGCCACACTAGTGGAGAACCTTCATGAATGATCGCGTCTCGGTTTCGATCTCCGAAGGCATCGCCGATGTCCGCCTGGTACGGCAGGACAAGATGAACGCGCTCGATATCCCGATGTTCGAGGCGCTGGTTGCAACGTACCGGCAGCTCGCCGGTGAAAAGGGATTGCGGGCGGTAGTATTATCCGGCGAGGGTCGCGCGTTTTGTGCCGGTCTCGACATGGGCCGCTTCGCGGCGATGAAGGAAAGCGGCGGCAATGGAATTGCAGGCGGCGAGGCGCGCGACCTTACCGTGCGTACCCATGGCCTTGCCAACTTCCCGCAGGCTGCGGTCTGGGGATGGCGGCAGCTGCCGGTGCCGGTGATCGCCGCGGTCCAGGGCGTCGCCTTTGGCGGCGGCTTCCAGCTCGCGCTTGGCGCCGACATGCGCTTCCTCAGCCCAGATGCGCGAATGTCGATCATGGAGATCAAATGGGGGCTGGTACCTGACATGGCGGGAACGCCGATCCTTGCCGGTCTCGTGCGCGACGACATCCTGCGCGAGCTGACCTTCACGGGCCGGATCTTCTCGGCACAGGAAGCCTTGAGTTATGGCCTGGCAACGAGGGTCTGCGACAACCCGCGCGCTGCCGCCTTCGAGGTCGCACGCGAGATCGCGGGGAGGAGCCCGGACGCGATCCGCGCCGCCAAGCGGCTCCTGAACAATCTCTCCGTCGATCCCGGCCCGGCGCTGCTCGCCGAATCCATGGAACAGATGAAGCTGATGGGGAGCCCCAATCAGCTCGAGGCGGTGCGTGCCAATATCGAGAAGCGCGCCCCCCGTTTCGCTGACGACTGAACCAATTCGCGGTCCTGATGACGCCGGCTGTCATTCGACTGCCCGTTTCTTGGTCTTGCGCTGCACCGTAAAAATTGCGACTCAAGGGTGCCGGGCAATCTCTGGAGCATTTTGGAGATGGCACCTCAGATCGTGGCTTCCGAAACCGAGCTCAAGTCCAACCGTGCCGAGGAAGCCTCGGCGCTTGAAGAAGACACAAGGCTCAAGAACGATATCCGGCTGCTTGGTCGCATCCTCGGCGATACCGTGCGCGACCAGGAAGGCGCCGACGTGTTCGATCTGGTCGAGCGCATCCGGCAGACCTCGATCCGTTTTCACCGCGATGACGACAAGCCGGCGCGGCGCGAACTTGAGCTGATCCTCGACAGCATGTCGACCAGCCAGACCGTGCGCATCATCCGCGCCTTCAGCTATTTTTCGCACCTTGCCAATATTGCCGAGGACCAGAACAGCATTCGCCAGATGCGGGCACGCTCCAAGGCTGCCGAACCGCCGAGGCCGGGAACGCTCGCGCTGACATTGTCGCATGCCCGCAATGCCGGTTTCAGCATCGCCGATCTGCGCAAGTTCTTTGCCGGCGCTCTGGTCAGCCCGGTGCTGACCGCCCATCCGACCGAAGTGCGCCGCAAGAGCACCATCGACCGCGAGATGGAGATTGCGGCGCTGCTCGACCGGCGCGAACGGATGCAGCTGACGCCGGAAGAATTCGCCGCGAGCGACGAGCAATTGCGCCGCGCGGTACTGACCTTGTGGCAGACCAACCTGCTGCGCCGCACCAAGCTTACCGTGCTGGATGAAGTCGCCAACGGGCTGTCCTTTTATGACTACACCTTCCTGCATGAGGTGCCGCGACTGCATTGCGCGCTGGAGGATCGGCTGAACGAAGGCGAGGGTGCATCTCAGGGTGAACTGACTTCGTTCCTGAGGATGGGAAGCTGGATCGGCGGCGATCGCGACGGCAATCCGTTCGTGACCGCCGAGGTGATGCGCAGCACGTTGAAATTGCAGTCAAGCCGCGTGCTGCGGTTCTATCTCGACGAACTGCATGTGCTCGGTTCCGAATTGTCGCTAGCCGCGCACCTTGCCGATGTCTCGAAGGATTTGCGAGCCCTCGCCGAGCGCTCGCCTGACAAGTCGCCGCATCGAACCGGCGAGCCTTACCGGCTGGCCGTATCGGGAATCTATGCAAGGTTGACCGCTACCGCCGCGCGGCTCGACGTCGAAACCACGAGGGCACCGGTTGGCGAAGCCGCGCCTTACGCCAGTGCGCAGGAATTCCAGGCCGATCTCGACACCATCTATCGTTCGCTGATCTCGAACAATTCGCGCGTGATCGCGCGCGGACGGCTGCGGCATTTGCGGCGCGCGGTGGATTGCTTCGGCTTTCACCTCGCCAGTCTCGACATGAGACAAAATTCAGCGGTGCACGAGCGCACAGTGGCCGAGTTGATCGATGCGGCCATGCCCGGCATGTCGTATTTGGCCCTGAACGAAGAGGCGCGTATCGCGCTCCTGACGGGCGAATTGCGCAATGCACGCCCGCTGACTTCGAGCTTCGTGAAATACAGCGAGGAAACGATCGGCGAGCTCGCCGTATTTCACGCGGCTGCCGAGGCCCATGCAAAGTTCGGCGCGGATGCAATCCCCCAATGCATCATTTCCATGTGCAAGGGAGTATCCGACATGCTGGAGGTCGCGCTGCTCCTCAAGGAGGCGGGGCTGGTCGACCCGTCCGGCCGCAGCGCGATCAATATCGTGCCGCTGTTCGAGACCATCGAGGATCTGCAGGCATCTGGCCGCGTCATGGACCGGCTGCTGTCGATCCATGACTACCGCAAGCTGGTGGACAGCCGCGGTGCGGTCCAGGAAGTAATGCTCGGCTATTCCGACAGCAACAAGGATGGCGGCTTCGTCACCTCGGGTTGGGAGCTTTACAAGGCCGAAATCGGCCTGGTCTCCGTGTTCGCGCACCACCACGTGCGCTTGCGGCTGTTCCACGGACGCGGCGGCTCGGTGGGACGCGGCGGCGGACCGAGTTATGATGCGATCATTGCGCAGCCCGGCGGTGCCGTGAACGGACAGATCCGGATCACCGAACAGGGCGAGATCATTTCCAGCAAATATTCGAACAGCGACGTAGGCATCTACAATCTGGAAGTGCTGGCCGCCGCAACGCTTGAGGCGAGCCTTTTGCAGCCCAGGCAAAGCGCGCCGAATCCGGAATATCTGAAGGCGATGGAGCAATTGTCGGCGCTGGCGTTTACGGCCTATCGCGGGTTGGTCTACGAAACCGAGGGCTTTGCGGACTATTTCTGGGCTTCCACCGTGATTACGGAAATCGCCTCCCTCAACATCGGCAGCCGGCCGGCCTCGCGCAAGAAGACCCGGGCGATCGAGGACCTTCGCGCGATTCCCTGGGTGTTCAGCTGGGCGCAATGCCGCCTGATGCTGCCAGGATGGTACGGCTTTGGCAGCGCGGTGGAAGCCTGGATCGCGGAGCACCCGGACAAGGGCATGCCGTTCTTGAAGGAACTCTATCGCGAGTGGCCATTTTTCCGGACGCTCCTGTCGAACATGGACATGGTGCTGGCCAAGAGCTCGATCGCGATCGCCTCGCGCTATGCCGAACTCGTGCCGGACGCGACACTTCGCGACAGCATCTTCGGGCGCATTCGCCGCGAATGGCAGACCTCGATCGACATGCTTCTGGACATCACGGGGCAGCAGCGCCTGCTGCAGAGCAACCCGCTTCTGGAGCGCTCGATCCGCAACCGTTTTCCCTATCTCGACCCGCTCAACCACGTGCAGGTGGAGCTCCTCAAGGAGCACCGGGCGCAGAACCCTGACGAGCAGGTCTTGCGTGGCATCCAGATCACGATCAACGGCATCTCGGCGGGTTTGAGAAACAGCGGCTGAGCGCGTCGGACACGAAAGCTCGGTTCACTGGGATATTGGGCGGTCATTGCGAGGAGCGTGAGTTCCGAAGCAATCCAGTGTGTTTTTCATGAAACTGGATTGCTTCGCGGAGCCTGTCATCGGGCCGCGCTTCGCGCGGACCCGTTGGCTCGCAATGACGAAGTCACTCACGGCTTCATGGCGCCTTGGGCACTCGTGTAGACGGCGTAGAGCGATGTCGAGCCACAGATATAGAGCCTGTTGCGCTGCTGACCGCCGAAGCACAGATTGGCGACAGTTTCAGGTATGTGGATCTTGCCGAGCAGATCGCCGTCGGAAGCGTAGCAGCGCACGCCGTCCTCGTTCGGATCGCCCCAGCCCACCGAACACCAGACCCGCCCCGCCGTATCACAACGCATTCCGTCGGTGATGCTGGGCTTGGGCATTTCCGCAAACACCTTGCTGTTCGAGAGCTTTCCGGCGGCTACATCCACGTCGAAAACGCGGATATGGGAAGGGTTGTCCGGTCCGTCCGTGAAGCCTGTGTCTATGACATAGAGCTTCTTCTCGTCCGGCGAAAAGACGATGCCGTTGGGTTCGACGAAGTCGTCGACGACGACCTTGACCTCGCCGGATTTCGGGTCGACCCGGTAGACGTTATGCTTATCCTGCTCGGGCTCTGCCTTGACGCCCTCGTAATAGCCGCCGATGCCATAAGTGGGATCGGTGAACCAGATCGAACCGTCGGAAGCGACGGCGGCGTCGTTTGGTGAATTCAGCTTCTTGCCGTTGTACTTGTCGGCGAGGATGGTGATGGAACCGTCGAGTTCGGTCCGGGTGACCCTCCGACCGCTGTGCTCGCACGTGATCAGGCGTCCTTCCCGATCAATGGTGTTGCCGTTCGAGTTCATTGACGGCTGGCGGAATACGCTCAGGTGCCCGTCATCCTCCGAGAAACGCATGATGCGGTTATTGGGAATGTCGCTGAACAGCACATAGCGCCCGGCTGGGAAATAGACCGGGCCCTCGGCCCAGCGCATCCCGGTCGCGACGCGCTCGACTGCCATGGTGCCGGCGAAGGCGGGAAAGCCCGCAGGCCCGAACGAAACACTGGGCTTCTTGAGAGACTCCAGGTGAGAATCCGGGTAGCGGCTTCCAGCCAACGGGCCCAGGGGCAGAGGGCTGGTCGACCGGGTCGGAGCGCCGGTTTGACCGAGCGGCGCTACGGTTGCCGCGGAAGCGGCCATCGTGGTCGCAACGGTAGCGGCCAGAGCCGTGGCGCCGCGCAGGAGATTGCGCCGATCGATCCCCGCATGGGCGCCAGCGGCCTCGCGATCGACATGTCGTGTACTCGTCATGATTTCCTCCCGTATTTTTTTGTTGGGAGGAAATCATGCGCCGACATTTCGGCATAAAGCGGGCGATCCTGCCGAGACAACCGGAGGTGGCCGATGGAACCTTCGCGTTCCTCCGCTCAGATCGCGTCCCAGCTGAAGACATCCGCCGAACGATCGAGCTTGTAGAACGACGGTTTCAGCGCCGGCATGCCGTGCTCGGCGAGAGTCTCTACCGTCCAGCCTTCGCCGCGATGGACCGAACGTAAGGGGCGCGACTGGCTCATCAGGAAGATTTCGTTCATCCGCACAGCGAAGATTTGCCCGGTGACATCTTTTGCGGCGTCGCCAAGCAGGAATGCGACCACGGGTGCAATCTTTTCTGGCCCCATCTGCTGGATTTTTGCAACGCGCGCCTTCTCCGCCTCGGTTTCGGTCGGGATGGTGCCGATCAGCCGGCTCCAGGCAAACGGCGAAACACAGTTTGATCGCACGTTGAAGCGATTCATGTCTAGCGCGATCGATTTCGAGAGGCCGACAATGCCGAGCTTGGCGGCGGCGTAGTTGGCCTGGCCGAAATTGCCGACGAGGCCCGAGGTCGATGTGAAGTGCACGAATGAACCGCTCTCCTGCTCGCGGAACAGCCGCGCTGCCGCATGCGAGACATAGAACGAGCCCATCAGATGCACCTTGATGACGGATTCGAACGCATCGATGCTCATGCGGTGAAAAATCGCATCACGCAAGATGCCGGCGTTGTTGACCACGCCGTCGAGCCTGCCGAAATGGTCGAGCGCGGCCTTGACAATGCGGCTGGCCGGGACGGCTTCCGCAACGGTCTCGAAATTTGCCACCGCCGTGCCGCCGCGCTTTCGGATTTCTTCCACGACCTCTTCGGCCGGCGAAGCGCTCGAGCCCGAACCATCGGCTGAGACGCCGGGATCGTTGACCACGACCTTTGCGCCTTCTGTGGCACAAAGCACGGCGATCTCGCGCCCGATGCCGCGCCCGGCGCCGGTCACGATGACGGATTTGCCCTCAAGCGACCTGGTCAAGTTTGCCTCCATTCAATTGCCGACAACGTTCACCGCTCGTTCGTAAAGATGATCGTACCGCTTGCCGCAAACATGCCGCCGACGCCGTGGCAGACCGAGATTTTGGCTCCCTTCACCTGGGCCGGTGCGGTGCCGCGCATCTGCCGCACACTCTCCTGCAGCGCATACATCCCGTACATGCCGGAATGCATGTAGCTGAGCCCGCCGCCATTGGTGTTGAGCGGCAGCCTGCCGCCGGGCCTTGTGTGGCCGTCGGCGATGAACTTTCCAGTCTCTTCATGCGGCATGAATCCGAGATCGCCCAGGCCATAGAGCGGCAGATGCGCAAACGCATCATAGATCATCAGGTGGTCGACATCCCCATGCGTGATGCCGGCTTCCCGCAAGGCGAGGGGACCGGCGACCTTGAAGGCGCGCGAACTGTCGAATGTCCGCATCTGGCTGACCATCGGCGTTTCCACGCTCTCACCGGTGCCGAGGATATAGACCGGCTTGCTCGGAAAGTCCTTGGCGCGTTCGGCCGACGTCAGGATCAGCGCGCCGCCTCCGTCGGTGACGAGGCAGCATTGCAGAAGCCGGAACGGATAGGCGATCATGCGCGAGTTCAAGACGTCATCGACCGTGATCGGCTCCTTCATCGTGGCACGCGGATTCCTCGCCGCCCATTCTCGCTGCACGACCGCGACCATGGCGAGTTGTTCATGAGTGATGCCATGGGTCTTCATGTAGCGCAGCACCGGAATCGGAAACATGCTGGCTGGCGTAGAGACGCCATAGGGGAGCTCGAACTGCCCGTTCAGGCTGTCAGGTCCGATCATGCGCGGGGTGCGGCCGACATTCGATTTACCACTCTCGGCATGCGTGATCAGGACGGTCCTGCAAAGTCCGGCCTCGATCGCCGCCGCGGCGTGGCGGACGTGCAGCATGAACGAACAGCCGCCGACCGAGGTGCCGTCGACCCAGGTCGGAGTGATGCCGAGATAATGCGCGATCTGCTGTGGCGTCTCGACTGCGGTCGCAAAGCCGTCGATGTCGGACAATTTCAGGCCGGCATCGGCAATGGCGTTCAGCGCCGCATCCGCGTGCAGCTGGATTTGCGACATATTGGGGATGACGCCGAGTTCGGTGGTCTCGGCAGCGCCCACGACGGCGACCTGGTTCCTGCGCATGGTGCCTAACCTTTCGTTGGCCGGAACAGCGGCAGGGTGATGTTGTCGTCGAGCTTTTCGAACGTGACCTCGAGCTTCATGTCGAGTTCGAGCGCCTCGGGCGTCTGCGGGCAACCGACGATATTGGTCATCATGCGGGGACCTTCTTCGAGCTCCACAACCGCGATGGAATAGGGCGGCGTGAAGCCTGGAACCGGGCGATGATGAATAACGTAGCTATAGAGCGTTCCCTTGCCGCTTGCCTTGAACACGCTCACCTTTCGCGAGGCACAGGCGGGACAGAACGGGCGAGGCGGGAAATAGACGTGGGCGCAGGCTTCGCAGCGCTGGAGGCGCAGCTCGTTCGCGCGCGTGCCATCCCAGAAGTGCCGGGTTTCCGGTGTCGGTTTGGGTCGTGCGCGCGCGGGCTCGGCCATGTGGTCCTCCCTTGAGCCGGGTTCTTTCAACCCGCTGTTTTGCTCTTGATGCGACAATGCAGCGTTCGGCGTCAACGGTCCAGCCGGGCCATTGCATGCGGCCCATTCCGACACTCGCACTTTTGCCTAGTCGGGGCGCTTGTATCCGCCTGACCGCCCGCGCTATTGTCGGTCAGAAGAAGAAATGCCGGGAGGATTTCATGCTGAGGTTAACGAGCGCGATGATGCTGGTGGCTCTGACGTTTGCCGCGCCGGCATATGCTGTGGATGCGCCAGCGGAGATCAAGATCGGCACGCTCTATGCTTCGTCAGGGCGCTTTGCCTCGATTTCGATGCCAGTTTTCAGCTCGCTCAAGCTTTGGGCGGATCAGAAGAACGCCGACGGCGGCATCTATGTGAAGGCCTTCGACAAGAAGTTGCCCGTCAAGCTCGTCGCTTACGACGATCAGAGCAACACCGCGACCGCGTCCACGCTCTACAACCAGCTCGTCACCCAGGACAAGGTCGACCTCCTGGTTGCCGATTCCGGCTCGGTGCTGACCGCACCCGCGGTAGCGATCGCGCGCGATCACAAGACGTTCCTGTTCGACCAGACCGGAACCGGCGCCAGCTTTTTCTCCAAGGACAATCCCTACATCGCGCTGATGGCGGATCCCGTTTCCACGATCTGGCCAAAGCCTGTGGCCGACTTTGTCACCCATGACGGGCCGGGACTGGGAATCAAGAAAATCGCAATTCTCTATTCGACGAACGAGTTCACGGGGACCCAGGCGAATGCATTTCGCAAGTTCGTCAAGGATTCCGGCGCGCCGATCGAAATCGTCTACGACCAGGGCGTTCCCACCGAGACGACCAATTACACCGTCATCATCAACAACATCAACAACACGCAGCCGGATGCGGTTTTCCACTTTGGCTACGCGCCGAACGACATTGCGTTTCTGCGCAACGTCGCCGATGTCGGCATCAAGTTCAAAATGCTGTTCTCCATTTATGCAGGCCTCGAGACCGAGCTTCTGGAGAAGAACGTTGGCGCCAAAGGGCTGGAGCATGTTTTCACCTATGTTCCGCCCTCCGAGCTGGAATACCCCGTCAATTTCGGCATGAACATCAAGGACTATAAGGCGGCCTGGGAAAAGAAATATCCAGACGGCAAGATCGAATTCGGCTTCAACGCGGTTGCCGGCTATACGACGGGCTTGATCCTCGAGAAGACATTGTCGGTTGCAACCAGCCTTGACCAACTCGAGTTGCGCCGTGCCGTGTTCAGTCTTTCCGGAGAGCTCAAGACGCTCGACGGCACCTTCGCGCTTGACGAAACGGGCGGCCAGATCGGTGAATTGACCCCACTTGGCCAACTGAGGCTCGACGATCACGGTCACGTCGAATTCGTCACGATCTATCCCCACGATTTCGCCACCGGCAAGCCGGTCTACCCGCGTCCATGATACCATTGCGACCGGAAAACGGATGCCGGGAGTGACCCCTCGATGCTGACCTATGCGCTCGTCGCCGGCGTTCTGTTCGGTCTTTATTTCAGCCTGGTCGGGATCGGTCTCAATCTCGTCTTCGGCGTCATGCGCATCGTCAATTTAGCGCATGGCGACTGCCTGATGCTGGGGGCGTTTATTGCGTTCGGCGTTGCCACGCTTGTGGGTATCGACCCCCTGTTTGCCGTCCCGCTGGCCTTTGTGATTTTTTTGATCGCAGGCGTGCTTCTATACTGGGTACTGGTGCCGCGGCTGCAGGGCTCGGCCAATCCGGAAATGCTGTCGATCATCCTGTTCTTCGGGCTGTCGCAGGTGATCGAAGCGGTCACGACAATTTTTCTCGGTACCAGCGAGCGTTCGATTCAAAGCCGTGCGCTCGGTACCTCGATTTCGGCGATCAAGGTCAAGCTGTTCGGCGGCAAGCCGGACAGCGGCGGGCCGGTCCAGATCTTCGGTCAGGGATTTCCGGCATCATGGGTGATTGCAGCCGTCACCAGCCTGATCGTGATCGCGCTTGTGTACGTTTATCTGTACCAAACCCGCCTGGGTACGCTGACGCGGGCCGTGATGTCGCGGCGCGACGAGGCCCTCGCAACCGGCATCGACGTCGATCGGGTTTCCGCGGCCGCCTTCGGCATCGGATTGGGATTGGCGGCGGTCGCCGGTATATTTGCGCCCTTCATGTTCGGTTCGGTGACGCCGGCGTTTGGCGCCGACGCCACGGTGACCTCGTTTGCGATCGTGGTGCTGGGATCGCTAGGCAATCCTCTCGGAACCGCGCTCGGCGGCGTGGTCTATGGCATCTGCTACATGGTCGTGCAGACCTATCTCAGCTCGTGGGCCGATCTCTTACCCTACGTGCTCCTGATTTTCATCCTGCTGCTGCGCCCGAGCGGTCTGCTTGGAAGGCAGGTGCGAGTTGCCTAGCTCGCTCAAGCACGCCCTGTTTCTCGTCGCGCCGGTGCTTCTGATTTTCGCGGTGTTGCCGGGCGTCTATCAGAACCATCTGCTCTTGTTCAATTTCGTGATCTTTCTGATCCTCGCCCAGGGCGTGAACATCATCTATGGCTTCACCGGCTATCTGCCGTTCGGCTATGTCGGCTTCTTCGGCGCGGGCGCTTACGGGTTCGCAATCCTGGTGATGCATTATCAGTCGCCGGCGATACCGGCGGTTCTGGTGGCCGGCGTGGTCGCCGTTGCGCTCGGGCTGTTGCTGACGCCGCTGTTGCGACTCTCGGGCGCCTATTTCGCGATCGCCAATCTCGCAGCCTCGCTCGCGGTGCTTCACTTCGTCGCCAATCCGGCGCTGGAGAACATCACGCGCGGACCCTATGGCGTCTCGCTCACGGGCACCTTCAATCCGACGGCTGCCTATGCGGCCGCGCTTGTCGTGCTGGCGCTGACGCTCGGTGCCGTCGTGTTCCTTAAGAATTCCCGCTTTGGCCTTGCCTTGCAGGCGGTGCGGGAAGATGCCGTGAGCGCGTCGATGGCTGGCGTCGACGTCGTGCGCATGCGGGTGATCGCCTGGCTCACCTCTGCGCTGGTGGCAGGTCTCGCTGGCGGCGTCTATGCCTGGTACGTTTCGGTCTTCTATCCGGACAATGTCTTCAGCGGCGAGTTCAGCATTTTCGCAATCGTGTTCGCGCTGTTTGGCGGCGTGGCGTCGATCAGCGGCCCGATCGTCGGGGTCGTCATCCTCTATGGCATCTACAACCTGATCGGCTTCACCACGCCGCAATATTTCCAGCTGATCTATGGTCTGCTGATCATGGGGCTCGTGCTGTTTCTGCCCGCGGGCCTGGTTTCGCTGGCAACCCGCAGGGGCTGGCATGTCCCCTGAGAGCACTCCCATTCTCAACGTCGCGAAGCTGGTGAAGCGCTTCGGCGGCTTTTACGCGCTCGACGGATTGAGCTTTCACGTCGCCTCCGGCGAAATCCTGGGCCTGGTCGGCCCCAACGGTTCGGGCAAGACGACCGCGATCAATGTGATCTCGGGCCTCTATGCTCCCGATGGCGGCGAGGTTGCCCTCGATGGGGCCTCGATCGGCGCCGTCGCCTCGCACAAGCTTGTTCATCGCGGAATCAACCGCACCTTCCAGATCCCCAAGCCGTTCCTGTCGCTGACGGTGCGACAAAACATCGAGGTCGCGCTGGCCTATGGGCGCGCTGCGGTGGCGCCGCCGACGATCACGGAGCTGCTTGACGAATACCGCCTGGCGGAGGTCGCCGAGCGGCCGGCGGCCGATCTCAACAACGCGCAGCAGAAGATGCTTGACCTGGTGCGGGCGCTTGCGACCCGTCCACGATTGCTGTTGCTTGACGAACTCGCCGCGGGTCTCAATCCGGCGGAACTCGACTGGATCGCCGAACGCATCAAGGCGCTGGCGCGAAGCGGCATGGCGATCATCGTGGTCGAGCATCTCATGGGTTTCATCGAGCATGTCACCGATCGGGTCATCGTGCTGAACGCGGGCAAGGAGATTTTCGAAGGCACGCTCGCGGTCGCCGTCCAGGTTCCGCAGGTTATCGAAGTGTTCCTTGGAGGCGAACATGCCGCCTGAGGCCGCGCTCTTGAAGGCGGAGGGCGTTGATGCCGGCTACGGCACCATGCAGGTGCTGTGGGGCGTCGATCTCGATGTCCGCTCCGGCGAGACCGTTCTGCTCCTGGGTGCGAACGGCGCCGGCAAGACGACCTTCCTCAAGACCCTCGTCGGCCTGGTCGAGGCGCGGCGCGGCCGCATCGAACTCGGTGGCGAGGACGTGACGCGGATGCGTTCCAGCGCGCGGATGCGGCGCGGCATGACCTATATGTCGGAACTGGCCGTGTTCCCGGATCTGTCGATTGAGGAGAACATCCGCATCGGCGCGCAGGCCCTGGGTCACGCCGATACGTCGGCCCGCGTCGAGGAACTCTATGGTATCTTCCCGGCGTTGCGCGAGAAGCGCCGCGCGCCGGCGTCGAGCCTGTCCGGCGGCCAGCGCAAGATGCTCGGCATCGCCAAGGCGCTGGCTGCCGAGCCGCGGCTTCTGGTGATGGACGAGCCGTCAGCGGGGCTGTCGCCGTTGTTCGTCAAGGAAGTCATCAAAATCCTGAGCGATTTGCGGGGAAGAGGGCTTGCGTTGCTGGTTGCCGAGCAGAATATCGGTTTTCTGGAAGTGGCGACCCGGGTGTTCGTGCTGGAAGGCGGACGCATCCGTTTTTCCGGCACGGTAGCCGAAATGACCGACAATGAGGCGCTGCGGCGCGCATATTTCGGGCTGAAGTAATGCGAACCATCAGGATCGGATCGGGCGCGGGCTATTCGGGAGATCGGATCGAGCCCGCGGTCGAACTCGCCGAAAAGGGCGAGGTCCAATATCTGGTGTTCGAATGCCTGGGCGAGCGCACCGTCGCGCTCGCGCAGCAGGCGCGCATGAAAAATCCGGACAGCGGCTTTGACCCGCTGCTCGAGGAACGGATGCGCGCGGTGCTCCCGCTCTGCGCCGCCAAGGGCATCAAGATCGTCACCAATATGGGCGCGGCCAATCCGCCTGCCGCGGCCCGCAAGACCGCCGAGATTGCCAGATCGCTGGGACTTTCCGCGCTGAAAGTCGCCGCTGTCGTCGGTGATGATGTGCTCGAAGCCTGCAGGGAACGCGACCTTCCGATCATGGAGTTCGAGGGAACGATCGGGCAGCTCGGCAACCGCCTGTTATCGGCCAATGCCTATCTCGGCGCGGGGCCGATGGCGGAGGCGCTGAGGGCTGGCGCCGATGTCGTGATCACCGGACGGGCCTCCGACCCCGCGCTGTTCCTGGCGCCGATGCTCCATGCCTTTGGCTGGGCAATGGACGACTGGAACATGCTGGGGCGGGGCACGGTTGCCGGCCACCTCCTTGAATGCGCGGGCCAGATCACGGGTGGCTACTTCGCCGACCCCCCTTGCAAGGACGTTCCGGATCTGGCGCGGCTCGGCTTTCCCATCGGCGAAGTCGGCGAGGATGGCAGCCTCGTCATCACCAAGGTGGCCGGCTCGGGTGGCGCAGTGACGCCGCAGACATGCAAGGAACAGCTGCTCTACGAAGTTCACGACCCCACCCGGTACATGCAGCCCGACGTGATTGCCGATTTCTCCAAAGTAATGGTCGAGGAGATCGGAGAAAATCGTGTGCGGGTCAGCGGCGGACGCGGCAAGGAACGCCCCTCGACATTGAAGGTTTCGGTCGGCTATGTCGACGGCTTCATCGGAGAAGGCCAGATTTCCTATGCCGGCCCGGGCGCTTTGGCGCGCGGAAGGCTGGCGCTCGAAATCGTTCGCGAACGGCTGAAGCTTACGGGCGTTGCGGCAAGCGAATTGCGCTTCGATCTGATCGGCGTCGATTCCCTGCACGGAGCAGAGGTCTCTTCCCATGCCAACGAGCCCTATGAGGTGCGCGTGCGCGTTGCCGGCCGCACCGAAAGTCTGCGCGAGGCGGCCAGGATCGGCAACGAGGTCGAAACGCTCTATACCAACGGTCCGGCGGGCGGAGGCGGGGCCTTCAAATCGGCGCGCGACGTGGTTGCGGTTGCTTCCGTCCTGCTGCCGCGGGAGTTGGCGAGGCCGAAAGTTCAGTTTTTCGGAGCATGAACGGCGATGAAGCTGCGCGAAATCGCTCACTCCCGCACCGGCGACAAGGGCAATACGTCGAATATTTCAGTGATCGCCTATCGCGAGAAGGACTATCCCCTGCTGCTCGACCATGTCACGAGCGAGCGGGTGAAAGCGCATTTTGCAGGCGTCGTCGAAGGCGAGGTGGTCCGCTATGAGCTGCCCGAGATCGCGGCGCTGAATTTCGTCATGACCAGGGCGCTTGGCGGCGGGGTGACGCGTTCACTTGCGCTTGATGCGCATGGCAAATCGCTGAGCTCGGCATTGCTCGATCTGGAAATCGACGCCGTTTCGGGCAACAAATAGCCGCTTCGATGAGGCGACAAAACCATGCCGAACAGCCCGACACTGGCCACGCTGGCCGAAGATCTCGCAGGCGGTCGCACCAGCGCCCGCAGGCTCGTTGATGAATGCCTGGTCCGGATCGCCGATCCTGCCGGTGAGGGCCAGCGCACCTTCATCCATGTCGACAAGGAAGCCGCGATCGAAGCGGCAGAAGCGATGGACCGCCTGCGCAAGGCGAAAGCTGCACCGTCGCCTTATGCGGGCATTCCCGTCTCGATCAAGGACCTGTTCGACATCACGGGGCAGGTGACTCGCGCCGGCTCGCGGGCGCTCGAAGATTCGGCGCCGGCGGAAGCCGATGCTCCCGTCGTGGCGCGATTGCGCCGCGCCGGCTTTGTCGTGATCGGCCGCACCAACATGACCGAATTCGCCTATTCCGGAATCGGCATCAATCCGCATTACGGCACGCCGAAGAGCACCTGGCGGCGCGACATCGGCCACGTGCCCGGCGGATCGTCCTCGGGCGCCGCGGTGTCGGTCGCCGATGGCATGGCACACGGTGCGCTTGGCACAGACACAGGTGGATCGTGCCGGATCCCGGCCGCCTATAACGGCATCGTCGGCTTCAAACCCACGCAGCGGCGGGTGCCGCGAGAGGGCGGCGTGCCACTGTCCTTTACGCTCGACAGTTTCGGGCCGCTCGCGCGCTCGGTTTCGTGCTGTGCGGTGCTCGATGCCGTGCTGGCCGACGAGCCCGCGCAGCCGTTGCGGCCGCGCCCGATCAAGGGAATGCGGCTTGCTGTGCCGACCACGATTGCGCTCGACGACCTCGACGACGAGGTGGCGCGAACCTTCGAAAGGGCGCTGGAAACCTTGTCCCGTCAGGGTGCATCGATCGAGCGGATCGAGGTGCCGGAATTCCTCGACGTTGGCGTGATGAACACCAAAGGCGGTTTTGCCGCAGCGGAGAGCTATGCCTGGCACCGCTACCTGATCGTCAGCCACGGCGACGTTTACGATCCCCGCGTGTCCTTGCGGATCGCGCGCGGAGGTGACATCGGCGCTGCGGATTACATCGATCTGCTGGAGGCACGAAAGTCGCTGATCGCGCGCATCACTCCTCGCCTCGCGCCCTATGATGCCCTTGTGATGCCGACCACTGCGATTACGCCGCCGCGCATCGCCGATCTGGCCGACGACAAGGCGTTTGCGAAGGCCAATCAATTGGCGCTGCGCAATTGCACGCTCATCAACATGATGGACGGTTGCGCAATCTCGCTGCCTTGCCACCGCGAGGGGGATGTACCGGTGGGATTGATGCTGGCGGCATCGGGTGGCTCGGATCGGCGCATCTTCGAACTGGCGGCAGCCATGGAGGCCGTGATCCGTGTATGACCTGACATTCACCATCGACGCCCAGGGTACGACGACCCCGTTGACGCTTGCGATCGACCAGGCCGTCGTCGCCGGCTGGACCGGCCGCGATCCGGTGGCGCGCGACAAGCATATTGCCGAACTCGAGGCGATCGGCATCGCCCGGCCGGCGACCACTCCGATCTATTATCGCGTATCGGCGCGCCGGCTCACGACGGAAGACCAGATCGAAGTCTGTGGCGGCGATTCCAGCGGGGAAGTGGAATTCGTGCTGATCGGCTGGCAGGGGCGGATCTTCGTCGGCCTTGGCTCCGACCACACCGACCGCAAGGTCGAATGCTACGGCGTCACCGTCTCCAAGCAGATGTGTGACAAGCCGATGGCTTCCGTGCTGTGGGAACTGGAGGAGGTCATCGATCACTGGGACAGTCTCATCCTGCGCTCCTATGCCTGGATCGGGGGCAAGCGCGAGCTGTACCAGGAGGGTACGCTGGATGCGATGTTGTCGGTTCCGGAACTTCTGGCGCGCGGCTTTGCCGACGGGAAGCTGCCCGACGGATGCGCCATGTTCGGTGGCACCTTTGCGGCAAAGGGCGGTATCCGGCCCTCGAGCCGTTTCGAGTGCGAGCTGGAGGATCCCATCCTCAAGCGCAGCATTCGCCATGCCTATGACGTGATCGAGATGCCCGTGCGGGGTTGATCGTTGCGGTCAGGCGAAGCGCACCAGGCCGGAACTTCTGAAGAGGAACCGGAAATCGGGTGGCGCCGATCCATTCGATTTGCGAAAAACGGCCACATGAAATCGGCCGTCAAACGAAGCATTCGTCAATTCTCTTCCGACCTCGGTGCGCGCCTCGCCGCGATCGACTGGATCGAAGCGGCAAACGATCTCGATGCGCAGGGCTGCGCCGTCCTCAAGGAGTTGCTGTCGGCGGAAGAGTGTCGCGCGCTCGCGGCTCTCTACGTCGATGATGCGCATTTCCGAAGCCGGGTGGTGATGGGCCGTCATGGTTTCGGCCGCGGCGAGTACAAGTATTTTTCCTACCCGCTCCCCGCGCTCGTCACGGAATTGCGGCCGGCGCTCTATGGCAAACTCTACGGCATCGCCAACCGCTGGAACGAGGCCATGGATATCGACATTCGATATCCCGAAAGCCACGAGGCCTTTCTCAAGCGCTGCCACGCCGCCGGCCAGGCGCGGCCTACGCCCCTGCTGCTGCAATATGGACCTGATGACTACAACTGCCTGCATCAGGATCTCTATGGTGAGCACGTCTTTCCGATTCAGGTTGCATTTCTGTTGTCCGAGCCGGGGCGCGATTTTACAGGTGGTGAATTCGTGCTGACCGAGCAACGGCCACGCATGCAGTCGCGGGCCGAAGTGGTGCCGCTTGGTCAGGGCGATGCCGTGGCCTTCGCCGTGCACGTCCGGCCGGTGCAGGGGACGCGCGGATATTATCGCGTGAACATGCGACACGGCGTCAGCCGGGTTCGATCAGGTCATCGCTTCACGATGGGCGTGATCTTCCATGACGCCAAGTGAAGGTGCTCTCCGTTGACGGCGGATTTGTTTGCCGGCGTTTCTGATTCTCGCCCCGCGCGCGAGGTGATGGCGGACGGGGCCCTCCTGTTGCGCGGATTGGCGAGATCCCGCGAAGCCGAACTGATTGCCGCATTGCGCGACATCGTCGCCGCTGCACCGCTTCGCCATATGGTGACGCCGGGTGGCTACCAAATGTCGGTGGCGATGACCAACTGCGGAAGCGCCGGGTGGATCACCGACCGCACCGGCTATCGCTACGGCGCCACTGACCCCGAAACCGGAAGGCCGTGGCCGTCCATGCCGCCGGCATTTCGAGAGCTCGCTCGCCGCGCCGCCGGTGAAGCGGGCTTTTCAGATTTTGCACCGGATGTATGCCTGATCAATCGGTACGTCCCTGGCGCGCGCCTGTCCCTGCATCAGGACAAGGACGAACTCGATTTCAAGGCGCCGATCGTCTCGGTCTCGCTGGGCCTACCCGCAATTTTCCTGTTCGGTGGCATCAAGCGCAACGACAAGGTTCGCCGGTTTCGGCTGGAGCACGGTGACATTGCGGTGTGGGGTGGGCCGGCACGGCTTTTTTATCACGGGGTTGCGCCGCTCGCCGATGGCGAGCATGCGCTGCTGGGCCGGCAGCGCATCAACCTGACGTTCCGGAAAGTGCGGTGACGACTGATCATGCCCATTTCCAGTCCAGGGCATGTACTCACAAATCTGCTGATACCGATGCAGCCACGACGGATCGCTCGTCGATATTGTCCGCACGCGAAGGTGTTTAAGTTGGGGGCCGTCTGGTTAAGCCCCGCAATCTCGCGTTCTTGCTGTCAGGGCCGACACCCTAAGACCCTTTATTACACGGCCGAGACCCGAAGCCGAACCTCCGCTAGCGAGCCTCTTTTGATTCGGTAGTCCTTTAAAGATGGAACGCTTGCCAGCCAGATGAGACCGTGGTGAGCCACCAATGCTGTTCGACCGTCACCTGCTGCTCACCTTCTCCGCAGAGCAGGTGCACTCTTACGACTACAGGCCACCAGCTGGATTTTGCATGCCCCGGTCCAACGGCCAGCGGTGGCTCCCGGCTTTGCCTCTCTCCTACCGAAATGACGTCAGCGCCATGAGGTCTATAGCGTGACTCACTGCAAGCATTTCGAAATGCCCAATAGAGATCGCTCGAACCGAGGTAGGCATTGACTGCGGCTCTGGCTTCGTCAGGCGTCGGGCCAGTTTGATTGCATGCCGCGAGCAGCAATATCATCCCCATCGCGTTGAATAACCCGACCGCCCTCGTCATCACCTTCCCCGCACGACACAGTGGTATTCTCTGCCAGTCCCGACGCTGCGAGATCGCGCCGCTCATCCTCTCGGCGATGCCGGACACCTCTGTCCAGCGTACAACACGGTCTGTCAATACATAAAGCAGCGGCCCTCCGCGTAGGCGTACTTTGTCGCTCGCGCATGCTCGCGGAGGCATGCGCTGCTGGGCCGGCAGCGCATCAACCTGACGTTCTGGAAAGTGCGGTGAGATGCGTCAGCCTGAGTGGGCATCTCTCAGAATGTGGCTAACGAAGCGCGCGGCGGGTGCCGTTTCGGGAAGTCCGACGGGCACGATGATTTTCAATTCCTTGGCAAGTTCTATCCCCGTCAACGGCAGTGCCACGAGTTGTCCCGCCCTGACTTCGTCCACGACCGCCGCCGCCAAAACCAGGGAAATGCCACGACCGGCGCGGACGGCCCGTTTGACCGCCTCCGTATTCCCGAAGCCGCCGATGGCGGTCAGACGGTCTGCCAACGGCCCCAATTGCGTCCTCAGGATCGTGATCGTTCCGGTTCCTGCCTCACCCCCGAGCAGCGGCTGGCCGGCAAGTTCGTCCGCCTCGATCGTGCTTCGCCTTGCCCAGGGATGGTCGGGTGCGACGATGACCACGAGCGGCTCCTTGCGCCAGCCATGCTGGTAAAAGCCGGGGCGATCGCTCCACCATTCCATCAGCGCCACGTCGGCGCCTCCGTTCGTCAGACGGTCGGCGACGTCCTGGTTGGGACCGATCCACAGGTCGATCTTGACCGGATCGGCGGTCTGAAAAATGGCAAGCCTGGATTGCAGCAGATAGGTGCCGATGTTGCTGGATGCGGCGACACGCAGGGCCGCTTGCGCAATTACGACGCGGCTGCGCTCGGCAGTATCGAGCATCGCGCGGGCAAGCGGCGCGAACGCCGCGCCCTGAGAGGTCGGCTCGACAATTCCGCGCCGGCGCACGAGCAGCGGTGCGGCAAGGTCTTCCTCGAGCTGCCTGATGTGCTCGACAACGGTCGAGGGCGACAGATCGAGGCCGCGCGCCGCGGCACGGAATCCGCGCTCGTCGAGAACGGACAGGAACGTTCTAGCGTGCACCAGATTGAGCATGAACGGACGGCTTGCGCGGGTCGTTGACGGCGCCGAATGGAACGCGCCCGGCGAGAACATCGAGAATGCTCCGCGCGGCGGAAAGCTCGATCTCGCGCCTGATCTCCGCGACACCCGATCCGATGTGCGGCGTGAAAACCGTCGGCGCCGAGGGACTTGTGAGCCGCGGATCGATGCTGGAAGGCCGATCCTCCAACGCCCAATCCTCGGTCTCAAAGACGTCCGCCGCATAGCCGGAGAGGTGACCGCGGTCGATCGCATCGGCCACCGCGGCCTCGTCCACCAGCGAACCGCGGGCAGGGTTCACCAGCCTTGCGCCCGGTTTCATGGCGGCGATCGTCCTCGAGTTGACCAAGTGCCGGGTTTCCGCGGTCAACGGCAGCGC